>CAVWNE010000009.1:0-67324 GCA_963756325.1 uncultured Acidimicrobiaceae bacterium | reverse complement strand
CCCGGCGAACCTTGATATCACGTTCTGATTGCCCGGCCCTCGATTGTGTAGCCGAAGGGCCCTGGCTCACTGGTGTTGCCCCCTAACCGATGTTGACCGACACCGGCGCGCTAATGTACGGACCGGTCAAGAAACTTGTTCCCGTTAAGTTCTGTAGTGGCTGATGCGTATCTGCGGAGTTCCAGCCGAGTACAACTACGTTGATGTTTCCCTTCGTCCAGTCTGAAGGGATCACTTTTGTCGCGGTGAAGAGATGCATTTTGTCTTTCGTTCGGCTGGAGACCATCACGGTCTGTTCGCTGAGCAGTGTCGTCCACGAACTGTTGAAGAACTGGACAAGAAACACGTTCAACTCATCCTTCGCCGTTGACGGCTGCCCTGTCGTCCATGAGAGCGTGACCGACTTCCCCGAGGCGCCTGACGCCGTGATGGTTGGCGCCACGTTCTGGATCGAAAGAATCTCTCCGTAGGTCTTGGCCGACGTTGCCTCGTCGAAGTTGGCGGGAACCTCTTCGTTGGTCGCACTATCTCCGGCGCTGGGTACCCAGGGCGTCGCCTTCGCCGCAGCGAGGAGTGCACTCACCGCACCGTAGAGGGTACGAGAGTCGTTTGACGTCATGGTGTTGGCCAAAGTCTTGACGAAGTCGACGCTGCCATCGACCCCGGGATAGATCGGCTGGCTGTAGAGGTACCACAGCACTCGCGCGACGGCCGCCTCGTTGTCCTCGCCCAGACTGGGATAAGGCGACGAGTTACCGGGGACGTTCAGCTGAAATTCGGTGGTGTCGCTAGACGTGTAGTCAACGTAGATAGGAGGTGACCCGCCGACGTCGGTGAGACCGAGGGAGGCCGTGCCCATGACACTCTGCACCATCTGAGAGAAAAAGTCTGCGAAACCTTCATTCCACGCAATAGCCAAACCTTGAGCTTTGTCAGCTTCATGGTTGGCGTTGGCCATGTTCCACGCGAGAGAGTGATCCGAACTCGATAGCCGAGTGGTGTTAAGAATGCCGATCTGGGACGCGATGAAGTGACCGTACTCGTGAAGCAGGACACCCCAGTCGAAGGCGTCGTCTTGGTTGATCTCGCCGCGTAACTTTCCGGGATTGAAGTTCGTCGTCGTGCTCTCGGGGTAGGGATAGAGAATGTTCACGAACTTCGGCGTCATCCCGTAGTCACTGAGCCACAGCGCCCCGGCGATGAGGGCGTTATCGATGTCCAGCGCTTGGTCGATCGGTTCGCTGTAGCCCGTTGGCTTCCACGAGAACTTGGTGGGGCCCGAGGTGGAGATCTTTATAGGTCCAAGCGCCTTGCTGGCGTAGGCGTCATCAGTCAGTACCGCACCGCCCGAGACATCGACGGAACTCGAGTAGGGAATGATCTCGGAGTAGATCGTCTCGGCGATTACCTTGAGGCACACGTACTTCTGTTTTGCCGACACTGCGCTCGTGTACTTACCACTGTCGTTCGTGTCCACCGAATCGAGCACATCGGTCGAGCACGAGGACTTACTCGAACCGAGGACCTCAACCTTCGTTTCCCTCGACGGAGTTATCTGTGTTGGGCCGCCGCTCACCCCGCGCGCGAAGCTGTCGCCGTCTGCGTAGTAGTAGTCGATAGTGCCGGTGATGGTATGCCCTCGGGGCATCGTCGTCGTCGTTGTTGTTGAATTCTTCGGGGTATTGGTGACGTCGATCTGGATGCAGCCTCCGAATTCGTCGCCTCCAAGGGTACCGCCATCGTTAGGATATTGGCCTATGACACACGTCAGCGCAACGTCGCTCGGGGCGGGATGGACTACGACGAGGTAGAGGGGCAAGCTGGTGGTATTGCTTCCTTTGCAGCCAGCAGTCGTCGGGTCAATATCACACCATCCGATGGAGTAGCCGTTCGCCTCCGGCGTCACGTTGGTAAAGTTATAGACGATGTTGGTATTCGTCTCGGACAAGGGACCGTTGAAGTGGATGTTATAGACGCCGACTCTGTCGCTAGGGATGGCCAAACTGTATGTGACCGGAATTGAACACGAGTAACCGTTCTGCGCAGCGAAACTGCCTTTCGGGCAGTTCGCCGGCGACACCGAGAGCGACGTCGGACCGGCAAGCTTCGCGCCAACGGTGATGCCACCGCTCGGATACACGGGGACACAGTCGCCCGCGCCGCCGCTCGAGGGTGAGCACGGTGGCCAGTCAGCCCAAGCCGGACGTGGACTCGCCGTGACGAGCAGGCCGGAAATCGCTAGGGCAATGACCAGCAGTAATACGACATGCACCCGGAATCGCGATCGAGGTCCTCGATGTGTTCCCACCACGGTGGCGCCCCTTTTTAAGAATAACTTGAGCCGCTAATCACTACCGCCGGGCCCGCTCGAAGGCTATCCCATTCACCCCCCAAGACGTCATCTCATGAATCGAAAGCGCCGTTTTTTGGCTCTCCGATTGTGCGAGTATCGGCGCATTCGCGCGCTGGAAAATGTCACCTCGAGCGAGAAGTGGCCGCGATACGGCGCCCGAACAGGGCGCCGTATCGAGACCAAGGTCAGCCGGCGCGAACATCGACCTTCGTGCCCGCCGGCTCATTGACGTTGGCCTCTAGGCGGGCAGACTCCCTACGATCGGCTAACAGAAGTCAACGACAACTGTGTAATCGTTGACTGTCAGACAAACTCCTCGAGTTCTTTGACGTTGCTGACGCCGTTGCTGACAAAATGCCGTTGCAAAATACGCAAGGCGTAGAAATCACGCAATGCTTACAACCACTTTCGACGGACCCCAAGACTTCTTCGACTGCCAGATGATAATCGCGCGAACAATCACGTGGCAATCTTCTTGTTCGAAAGTATCGAGGGGCGATTCGCTGGTTGCAGATGTGCCGTTAAGCACGAGCACTTCACCGCGACGCACTTCTTGGGCGACGCTATGACGTTTGCTTCACCTTGAACTTGGCCTTGTAGTCGCACATTGGGTAGCTACTGCATCCGATGAAGGGACCATAGGGCCCGTGCTTTCGCACGAGAGTCCCGCTGCCGCATTTTGGACACATGACTTTGCCTTTGTACTGGCAGGCGGGAAACATGGTGCAACCCCAGAATGGGTTGTACGGTCCGTGCACTTCCACCAGCGTTCCCTTACTGCACGATGGGCACACAATGACGGAGCGACCCTCGGGAGATTCGACCTTTACTTGCGGATCCGATAAGAGCTCGATCACAAATGGGGACGGCTGCGCGAACGAGGCGAGGACGAAGACCCCTCGACGCGCGCGCGTTAGAGCGACGTAGAACAGTCGGCGCTCTTCCGCATGAGGGTACGGGTCGGCCGTCGGCATTGCCAACTCAAGAACCGGATCATCAGTGACATCGGATGGGAATCCGAAAGTACCTGCCGACATCCCCACGATGATGACGAAATCGGCCTCTAGCCCCTTGGACCCGTGCACAGTCCTAAACCTGACGTCCAAGCCATCCCAGTTTTGCTTCGGGAGAACTTCTTGCTGAAACCTGTAGCGGCCGAGAACGTTCACTGTTGTGAAGCCCGATGGATCAACGCTGGACGGACTCGCGCGAGATTCCGCGGACAATCGCTCGAGAATCTGAACGACGGCACGACTTTCGTCGTCGGTCGAAACCACCGTGACCGGACGGGCGGGCGAGGTTGCGACCGAGCGCATGGACTTATCTAATTGGGCTGGATTCTTCGCCACGAAGCTCCGGGCAACGTCGCAGATCTCTTGTGAGCAGCGATAGGTGGTCGTCAAGGCAAGTTGCGGACCGCGGCCAAACCATGTCGAAAATTTGTTCATCACAGACACGTCCGCACCGGCGAAACGGTTAATCGATTGCCAGTCATCGCCGACGGCCAGAAGGTAGCGGCCTGGCAGTTTTAGAAGTCCCCTGACGAACCGGGCTCGAGCCTGGCTGGAGTCCTGGAACTCGTCAACCAGGACGAGCTCGTACGGAAAGCTAACGGCGCCTCCCTCTAATAGATCGGCCGCATTCACGAGCATGTCTTCGAAGTCGACACTGTCCTCCGCTCTCAAACGCTTTTGCCACTCCTCGTGTATTGGCCAATAACAAGACAAAAACAGTCGGGTGCGGAAGCCATCGAGTCCGGTCATCTCCCCGCCGAGACGGCGTTCGAGGTCCTCTTCGGACCAAGAGTTGGATTTCATGTGGCACATGAACGTCCGAACAAGGCGAGCGAGGTCTGTATGCTTCAGTGGCTTAGCCCACGGATCCACACTTGGCCTGTCCGGGTTCCAATCGAACTCGATGCCGAGGTCAATCAGTTCGACCTTGAGCCGCTTGAGTCCGTCCTCGAACATCACGCCAGCCCATGTCGTTTCAATCAACTTCGTCCCGAACCGTGGATGCAGGCTTCGTTTCCACTGCATCCTCTGCGCGTAGCCAGTGAACTCTTTTGGTGGATGCCCGTCTCTATCAAGAGCCCAGTGCTCATGCCATACGTCGATGTCGGGGTAGTAGAAGTCGGGACGATACTGCGAGTGCGTGGCGTCAGCGACATCGTGAGCGAAGGGACGTTCGTACTCGAAGTCAATTCCGTTGAGAAAGAGGTAGTCGGCAATTAGGCGCTCTCCTTGGCTCTTGACGAGCGTTCCCGAAAAGGTGCGGAAGCCCGTTGTACGAGAGACACTGTCGTACCCGTCGGGTGATTCGCCATCCAATCGCGTTGAGGCGTTCGCGAAGAGAAGTCGATACAGATCCCAGTTGTAGCGGAAGTCCTCTGACGCGTCCCGAAGATAATCGACGATCTCGATGGTCGTGGCCAAGTCATCCCCTTGTTCCAGCCATGGTGCGAGCCGCGGCTTCTTGCCAGTGGCACTACCGATAACCTCAAGGCCGAACGCGTGAAACGTCGACGCCTTGACTCCTTTCGATGAAATTCCCGCAGCAGCGAAACGAGACTCTATGCGTTCCTGTAGCTCGCTCGACGCGGCTCGGTTGAAGGCCAGAAGCAGCACCCGCTCGGGCGGCACGAATCCTCGCTCGACCGCGTAGGCCGCCCTTGCCACGATGATTGACGTCTTCCCTGAACCCGCGGCCGCGAGTACTTGTACTCGATTGTCGAAACAGACGACGGCCCGCGCTTGCTCGTCGGAAAGTGAGGATTGCTCGATGCTGTCGAAGAACGTGCTCCGCTCAATCAGTTCCCTAGCCACTATCTCTTCGTTGATAACTTGAACCCTGGACTCGAGCTCAGTGGCCACGAATTTTGTCGCCTCTAGTTGTTCGACTGACAGAAGGTTCTCGAAACCTCGTGACAGACTCTCCTCGAGTAAGTCACTTGCAGGACTATGAGACTTGATCAGATCAACATCTTCCGCCGAGATCCACCGCCGTTGGTGCAGCCGACTGGCGAAAAGTTTCTCTACTTCCAGCATCCTGGTTGCCGCATCATTTAGATCCGGAAGCAACTCCCAATATCGGAGCCATGAAGACAGTGCGAGCGCATCAACTTTTGTGCAACCGCGTAATGGGCCGAGCCGCTCACTGCCACGGAAGAGGACATGGCGAAACCACTTCCTCCTAACGCTCAATTTCGTATTCGCTAAGCGATCGTGCATCAGACTGATTGTGTTGAGATCAACCTGAATCATTTCGGCGCTGAGCACGAGCCACCAGCCCCTGCCAGAGAACTGGTGATCATCCATTGTTCTGCTCAACCCTCCGGTGACGCGCTTCCTAACGCATTCGACAAGCCTTCACCGATAGTAGGACTTCCTTACCACGTCGCTCGATCTGGAAGAACTGCAACGAATCCTCGCTGACAATCCCGAGATTGCAGCGTCAAGACTTGAGATTGCGAAGGGGCGCACGCCACTTCACATAGTTAGCGACTGGCCCGGCTTTTTTCCCAACGGACCTCGTGTCGCGAAAGCGTTAATCGACGCTGGCGCAGACGTCGATGCTCGTACGGACAACGAACACGACGAGTCGCCCCTGCACTGGACGGCGAGCAGCGATGACGCTGACGTCGCAAAGGTGTTAATTGAAGGTGGTGCGAACATTGAACTTGCTAACGGATCCATTGGCACGCCGCTTGACAACGCGATCGGGTATGCCTGTTGGAACGTGGCCCGACTCCTTGTTGAAAGCGGCGCGAAAGTCGATGCGCTGTGGCACGCCTCGGCGCTGGGCATGCTCGATCGACTGAATCAGTTGCTCACAGATACTTCGCTAGCAACTCCCGAGAAAGTAAGCCAGGCTTTCTGGCATGCGTGCGCTGCGGGACGACGTCAAGCCGCGGAATTATTACTCGATCGGGGTGCCGACTTGAATTGGGTCCCCGATTATGCCGAGGGAACACCGCTCGATACGGCTCAAGGCCGTGGCACGCAAAGAGACAATGTGATCGAGTGGCTTCAAAGCCGTGGCGCAAATTCCGCAGTTAGTTCTGAATAACGATCGGCGAGAAACAGTTGCGGACAGTGATGTGATGAACGCTACGGCCATAGATTCAAGGTAACTTGATCCTGCTCCAGGCCAACGCTTTCGAAGAGACGAATTGCTGCCAAGTTATCGTTCTCGACGTGCACTCGGATCATTCGAACTGAAGCGTTTTCGATCCAGCGGAGAGCTTCGTTGGCAAGCGCCGAACCAATACCTCTGCGGCGATGCGCTCGGTCAACTTTCATCTCTTCGATCTCCGCATGAATGCCTGGCGAAACGGGGTGCTCAATCAGACCGACGGTAGTGAATCCGACGACCGTGCCATCGACATCTGCCACGAGACAAAATGACCTCGTGGGCGTCATTCGTTCTGTTGCTCCAGGTTCATGTTCCTGCGTCCACTAGTTTTCTTTAGGAGTTGTTATGCCCACTATGGGAAAATGGGATAATATTGAACTACGGAACTTGGAGGGAAAATGACGGTTATAGAAACTGACGATCGGAGCCGTGTGGTCTTAACAGGACATCCGAGCCAGCGTTTTGTGGTCAGAGAAAACGAGGATGGCAGCATTCTCCTTCAGCCTGCTCGCGTTGTCACCGAAGCCCAACTCGAATATGACGAGACTCCCGAACTTCAAGAGCTCTTGTCACGCGCTGCGGCTTCAAAAACCGTTCAACGTCCTCGCCGTTCGAAGTGAGCAGCGTCTCGGGTTACTCCGAGATAGCCAACGAGCAACTCGATGAGATCGAGCTGTCAGACGCCAATCTCTACAACGACGTCTGTGTCCTTTGCGAGTTCATCCTCGACCACCCCGATAAGGCCCAGTCACTTTCGAGCGCCTTGACCACGAAGGATGGCATTCGTTTTCGCCTGGCGGTGCCCGGACGTCACCCCTACAAAGTCTTTTGGTCGAGCAGTGGACCTCGTATAGAAGCTGTCTTTCCCTATCCGTAACCGACGAACGACCTACCTCGAGCGCCGAGAAGAAGCGACCAAAGGGTCAACCCGGCGGAATCGAATAGGTCTCAGGGCGCTGAGATCGAAACCCCAGTCGGCTCAAAGGGAATTTTGGGCCTTCTTTGAGCGAACGCGTTGCTGACGGGTCGCTGACACTTTCCCGAGCGTTGCTAACGGCGTTGCTGACGGACGCCACGCGACGCAGTTTTAGTTCGAATTTTTGTTAGAGAAAGTAGGCATAATCAGGGAATTTAGTGGGCCGTGCAGTGGGCCGTGCAGGACTTGAACCTGCGACCCCTTGCGTGTCATGCAAGTGCGCTACCAGACTGCGCCAACGGCCCCTAAGGCATCAACTCTACCACTCACGGAAAATACGAAAGACCTGCAAAGTTGCGGCAAACGACACGTCGAGAACGCGTTGCCGGCAGTCCGCGACATATCTATTGGCGCGAGAGGTCGGTGGGGACCACTGTTGCCGTTGAGTTCCGAGTCCGTCGATTCCCAGTTCCATTACGTCTCCCGCTTTCAGGTACGGAAACCGTCCCGACATCGCCACTCCCTCGGGAGTTCCGGTGTTGATGATGTCTCCCGGCTCTAAGACAAGGTATTGCGAGAGATTGTGAACGAGGTGCGCCACGGAGAAAATCATGTCCGCGGTGTTGGAATCTTGACGTGGCTCCCCGTTCACCTTGGACCAAATATGCAGGTTTTGAACGTCGGGAACTTCGTCGAGCGGAACTAGCGCCGGCCCCAATGGATTGAAGGTCGCGGCAGTCTTTCCCTTCGACCACTGCCCCCCAGACTCGTCTCTTTGAAATGCTCGTTCTGACACATCGTTACCCACCGTGAGGCCCGCGACATAGTCGAGGGCAACGTCGGGCGATTCGAGGTAGCTCGCTCGCTTTTTCATAATGACGGTTAGCTCTACTTCCCAGTCGAGCTTCTGGGCGCGACGCGGGACGAGCACGTCATCGTTCGGCCCGACAACCGTATTCGGATGCTTGAAGAACAGTATGGGCACCGAGGGCGGAGTGCTTCCCGACTCGGCTGCGTGGGCCGCATAGTTCTGACCAATGCACAGGACCGCCATCGGGCGCGCAACGGGTGCGCCAATTCTCAGTTGCTCCGCTCCGCGAAGTGGAGACAGGAGTCCTGGCGTGTCGAGTGAGTCCCGAACCCGGGCGATTCCCTCGCTGGCGAGAAAAGCGCCATCGATCTCCCGGGTGAGAGGTGTGAGGTCTAGAAACTCACCAGCATCGGTCTCGACGACCGGCGTTTCCTGACCGAGGGGTCCTAGGCGAAGTAGCTTCATGAGCTCGCTTTCTTAACAAGGGAGAACAACAAGACCCGATTTACCCTACTTTCGAGCTCCTCTTCATCGCGTGGGATTCAGGCGGAGTCGGCAGGGTCCTTGGCCGGTGGATTCTCAGGACTTCGTCGCTCGATGCCCGCGCCATCATGCTCTGACGAGGGGTCGTTGTACTCATCTTGAGTCATGGGCCGTCCCGAAAAGCGAGTGACGACCACTTGTTCTGGTCGTTGCTGATTCTCCGTGGCCTGAAATGCGAGGGAACGTTGGTCGGCCTCCGTGAGAGGCGGGTGCACCAGGCCGCGCGGCCACAGGCGATGGTGAACAACGGTGTTGAGCTCGGCTGAGTACAAGGTCACCTCGGACCCGAGATAGATCCACGCTACGAGACCAAGTACCAGTCCGAAGAGACCGTAGAGCGCGCTTGATCCTTTCAGGTCATGTCCCACCACGTAGCCACCCACGGCCTGCAATATGGTCCAAGCCACTCCCCCGGTGATGACGCCGGGAATAAGCCACCGCGTGGCTATCTGCTTGGGGGTCAGAGCGCGGAAGGCACCTAGGTACAGCGCGATGTTGACGACCACGGCCAACACCTCACCGACGCAACCGAGCAAGATGTTGTGCCGTCCGAACGTTCCAAATCCGGCGAGAGCCGTCGAGAGAATCAAGCCCACGGCGAGGATGACGAGGAACATCGCGCTTCTCGCCATCCGGGGCACGTAGCCCGGTCGCGCCGCCACGGGGACATTCCAGACTTGGGCCATGGCGTACTGCCCGGACTGGGCGAGTCCCGTCGTGCCGTAGATCAAACCAAGGATCCCAAAGGTGAGTCCGAAGCCCGAGCTGCGCTTGAGGCCGTGGATATTGTGTCCGATCTGCTGTCCGATGATGGGAAACTCACCCAGTGCCGAGTGCAGCACTCTCGTGCGATCAGCGGGGTCGTTCGCCAGCACGATGCCCAAGATCGTCACCAAGAGCAGAAGCAACGGAAAGATGGTGACAAAGAGGCTGTAGGTCACCTGCACCGCGAGGTTCCCCGCGTT
This sequence comes from uncultured Acidimicrobiaceae bacterium, assembly GCA_963756325.1. Classification (GTDB taxonomy): domain Bacteria; phylum Actinomycetota; class Acidimicrobiia; order Acidimicrobiales; family RAAP-2; genus RAAP-2. The sequence goes on along the minus strand of CAVWNE010000009.1, from coordinate 57,602 downwards.
GTCGTCGCCATACTTCTTAAAGACGCCGAAGACAAACGCGGGGACCAGGTGGCGCTGTTGAAAGCGGTCCAGGTGGCGCATCAGTCGATTGATCACGTGCGTCCTCGCTCAACTCCACGCCGGCCTTGCCCAGCCATACTTCTTCAACTCCTCAACGTTCGAGCCTGCGTGCCAGGTCAACGATTCCAGTGTCGGTGTGCGGCGATCGCGGTGATCACGTGGTTCGCAAACTCACGGGTGGCCCGGGGGCTCGTGACCACTCCCTCGGTTCCCTCGTCCACGCCACATGACTCCAACACCGCTCGGCCCTCGCCCCACGCCGCGATCGTCTTGCAGTGACGGAAGGCCTCGCCGAGATTGACCGCGGTGCAGGGGTCAGACCCCACCACCTCAGCACCGGGGCCGCCCGCAACGATCAACGCGTCGTACTCCACGGACTGCGTGGTGAGAGCCGACTTGTCGACCGCGAGGGAGCCTTTACTTCCTCGAAGTTCGCCTCCATGGGGCCCGATCACGACCACCGTCGCACTCTCGGCTTCCAGCGCTTTCTTCACCAGCGTGACGCCGGTCGCGTCAACACCGTCGGCGCACAAGATGCCGATGACTCTGCCCGCGATGGAGTCCGAGGGCGAGGAGAGAAGAGAGAGCTTGGCCGACGTGACTCTCTTACCTTCGCTCGCACGCGCCCGCGGGGCCTTCAGCCCGAGGTTCGCCGCCACCCGCTTGGCGAGCAAACTGTCCACGTTCGCGAGATTGGCCACGGTGCGCTCTCTGATCTCGGGGCTCAGGCACTTGCCTAACTCAAAGGAGAACGCGGCGACAATGTGATCTTGCTCCGGCTCGCTCATGCTGTTCCAGAAGAGTGTGGCCTGCGAGAAATGATCGCCAAAAGACACGGGGCGCTTGCGCTGCAGCGCGCCGCTGACGTTCCGAGGCACCATCACCAATCCTTCCGCCCCCGCGGGAAAAGGACAACCTCCGCCGAGGGAGTTTGGATTGTACGCAGCGACGCCCTCGAAAACTGCTTGCTGTCCAAACCCGTCGCGTTGGGTGGTGTTCACGGGGCTCTGGGGACGGTTGATCGGCAACTGATCAAAGTTAGGACCGCCCAGTCGTGTGAGCTGCGTGTCTTGGTACGAGAAATTGCGCGCCTGCAGCAGTGGATCATCGGTGAAGTCAATGCCGCGAGGAATGTGGCTGGTGCAAAAAGCCACCTGTTCGGTCTCCGAGAAGTAGTTCGTCGGGTTTCGATTGAGCGTCAGACGACCGATGATCTGCACCGGCGCCAACTCTTCGGGAACCAACTTCGTGGGGTCGAGCAAGTCAATTCCCTTAAACATCTGCTCGGCGTTGTCGGGGAAGGTCTGAATGCCCAGATCCCATTCGGGGAATACGCCCGCTTCGATGGCGTCAAAGAGGTCTCGCCGATGAAAGTCGGGATCGATGCCCCCAAGCTTCTGGGCCTCTTCCCAGACCAGTGAGGCCAAACCCGCCGCGGGCTTCCAGTGAAACTTAACCAGGGTCGACTTACCCTTCGCGTTGACCAGACGAAACGTGTGAACACCGAAGCCTTCCATTGTGCGAAACGAACGAGGAATCGCCCGATCCGACATGACCCACATCAACATGTGCGTCGACTCAGGCGTCAAGGAGGCGAAATCCCAAAACGTGTCGTGCGCGGTGGCGGCCTGAGGAATCTCGCGATCAGGCTCGGGCTTCGCCGCGTGGATCAGGTCCGGGAATTTGATGCCGTCTTGAATGAAGAACACGGGGATGTTGTTACCGACCAGGTCCCAGTTACCTTCACTGGTGTAGAAGCGGACCGCAAAGCCGCGGACGTCTCTCGCCGTGTCAGCCGAGCCGCGAGATCCGGCTACCGTCGAGAAGCGCACGAACGTCGGCGTCTCGAGCGACGTGTCGGTCAGGACCGAGGCACAGGTGAGGTGCTCGATCGATCGAGTCAACCGGAACGTTCCATGGGCCGCCGCCCCTCGGGCGTGCACCACGCGCTCGGGAATTCTCTCGTGGTCAAAATGCATGATCTTCTCGCGCAGATGCACGTCGGCTAGCAGGGCCGGACCTCGCTCGCCCACCCGAGTACTGTTGTCCGTGCTGTCAACGGGTGTTCCCTGTGCCGTGGTCAGGCGATCACCACTTTGAGCCCATGTCGGTGTTACCGCATCCGCCGGCGCTCCCTTGGAGACTCGAGCCCTTTTTCCCGCAGGCTGCGTGGGCGACTTCTTGGTGGGGGGCATTTCGATATCCTCATTTCTTTTGTTGTTTGGGAAACACGTCGTGTCCGGCTTCTTAAATACCAGTCGACGACAACTCGTTCAAGAGTGCTATCTGAAAGCATTCTGAGAACTCGTCGAAATTGGGCGCCTCGGTCGCCATCACGGCGGACATCCAGTGGGTGCCGTGCGCGAGTGCCGCCTTCGCGTGAACGAACTCGCCGACGTGCGTCTTCTGTGCGTCATCGAACTCGCCGAAGCGCGCCACGAGTCCACTCGGGTCAGCGAGGTACGCTCCCACGGCCACCCGCAGAGTGTCGTTGTGGGCTGCGGCGATCGTGGTCTCCATCGCGAAGTTGACTCGATGTCCCACCTGTTGAGGACGATCATGGCCGAGCAGCGTCTCGAGACCATCAGCGCCGTGGGGGCTCGTGGCTGACCCCTTGGCGATCCCGAAGATCGTTCGAAACGAGTCCAAGACGAGTTCTTCCTTGGACCGGTACAACTTGTAAATGGCTCCCGGCGAGCACTCCGCACGCCGCGCGATCCGAGAGACCGTCGCCCCGTGATAGCCGCTCTTCGCCACCACGACGAAGGTGGCGTACACCAGTCGCGCTCGGAGGTTCTCGTCGTCTCGATCATCGGGACGGGCCACCTCCTCACGTACGACGTCGCTCGGAGTGAACTCGGTCGGACCATCCCTCAACGCGGTGGCGAGCACCTTCTCCGTGACGCTGAGATAGCTCTTGTCGTGGTTGAAGTAGTGGCCGTCGAAAACGCTGGCCATAGCCAGTCCAAAGAGCGAGAGGGAGCGAACGAACCGCGCTCTCGAGTCGTCGGTCAGGCTCTCGTCGAGATAGATGTTCTTTCTGATGAACACTTCCATCTCTTCGTACAAGATGTCCATGCGCCGCGAGACGAGAAGAATCTCCACCATGGCGACGTCCTCGGGCCGTGGCTCTCGGACCCGCTCAAGAAGAGCCCGAGTGGCCGGTTCGCCCGGTTCTTCTACGGCCCCACGACAGAGTTCAAGCAGCTCAACCGCGCTATCGCACAGTTTCGAGCGCCAGAGATCGATGAGGAGCTCGCTGACGTCTTCGTATCGAGCGTACGTAGCTCCGTGGGTAAGTCCGGCCCTTTGAGCCACTTCGCGGAGCGAGACCCGGTCCACCCCCACCCGCAGAACCTCGCCCACTGCGGCGCTGGCGATGGCCGCGTCGTTGGCGGTCGCCCGGGCATTCCGTGCTCTGGGTTGAATCGTCATCTCGGCATCCGCCCATGTGACGGACTAACTGCGGACAATGCCCGAGAGCACGGTGCAAGCTCACCTCCGCCGATCGCCGGCGTACGCCAACGACCGAAGTAAGGAGTCTCTGACAAGCGAGGATTCACGGTTCCACCCACAACACTTTTTGGACGCGCACTGCATCCGGCGGACCCTCGCTTTTGAAGGTGTCTACAATTTATCAGATCGCAGCCCAAAGATGACGCAGACCTGTAAGTATGTTCGGAAGGATCAAGGGGCCACAGTGAGTACCAGGGAAGCAGAATACGCGGAATTGGCCATCACTTTTGCCGAGATTTCGCAGTTACTCTTCGAGGATCGAACCGTTCAGGGTACCCTTCAGCGGATCGTGAACTTCGCGCGAACAACTATCGATGGGTGCGACGCCGCGAGCATCTCGACCAAGGTAGGCGACGAGTTCGTCACGTCGGTCTGCTCCGATGACATCGCTTCGGAGATCGATCAATTCCAATACCTGTTGAACGAGGGCCCGTGCCTGGACGCGTCCCGCGAAGACTCCTTGCAATACTGTCCCGACCTGCTCGACGACGTCCGGTGGCCGCGATTTGGACCCGAGGCGGTGTCCCGCGGCATGAAGAGCCTGCTCGCCTGTCGGCTCACCACGGAAAAGACATTCGGCTCGCTCAACCTGTACGCGACCACTGTTGACGCCTACGACTCGCTCGGGCGCACCAAAGCCGTGATCTTCGCGGCGCACGCGGGGGTCGCCCTACGTGCGGTGGGCGACTTGCACGACGTGACGGCGCAGTTGAACGTAGAGATGGCGCGGGCTGCCAATCTCGAAGGAGCTATTGCCTCTCGTCAACTGATCGGACAGGCCGAAGGCATCTTGATCGAGCGAGAGCGAATCACCGCGGAAGAGGCGTACGAGATTCTGAAGAAGACATCCCAACACCTCAACCTCAAACTTCGCAATGTCGCTCAGTACGTGGTTGACACCGGAGAAGTGCCCGACGCCACATGATCGCGACGCCGTAGGAAAGAACGTGTCAGGTATTTCCTGAGCTCAGTCAAGCGCGGGGCGAAGTTCGTCTCGCCAGAACTTGAAATACCCATCGAAGTCCTGACCGGGATACGTCACCGCCAGCCTTGTGATGCCCGCGTCTCGATACTCGCTCATGCTCTTCACAAAGCGTTCCACGTCAGGTCCCGCCGGATTCTTCTCTTCCAGATCGTCGGGTGTGACGATCTGAGTGGCGGAGGTGAAGTTGGCGGGATTGGGAAGCTCTGACTGCGCCTTCCAGCCCAGGACCGACATGCGAAAGTTGTGATACAGATCGTTCAGGCCCTCCTCTTTGGTGGGCGCCCACGCAGTGACAATCTGGCCCCACACTTTGTTTGGATCACCTCCGGCGTCGGTGAACGCCCGTACGGTGTCGCCATCGGGGGTGGTGACGCATACTCCGCCGCCTTGCACCGCCAACTCCGCTGAGGGAGCTCCGCTCGCGCCCACGAACATCTCCAAGGGCCGATCGGGGAGGTCAAAAACGCGAGCGTCGTAGACCTTGAAGTACTCGCCGGAGTACTCGAAGTACTCGCCACGCCAGAGGCCCTGAATTATCTCAATGGCCTCCTTCAACATGGCGTGTCGCACCACGACGGGCGGCCAGTCGTGGCCCACCACATGCTCGTTGAGGTTCTCTCCCGCGCCGACTCCCAGGGTGAAACGTCCATTGCTGATGACGCCCATGGTGGCAGCGGCTTGGGCGACGATCGCGGGATGATAGCGAATGATGGGACAGGTCACCATGGTCGCCAGTTCGATGGTCGTGGTGGCTTGAGCCACGGCACCCAGCGTGCTCCAGGCGAATCCCGAGTGCTCCTGTTCATTCAACCAGGGATGAAAGTGATCAGACATGACGAGAAACTCAAAACCGGACTCTTCCGCCTGGATCGCCTGTTCAATGAGCGAGCGCGGGTCGTTTCCCTCCGACGAGAGCATGTAGCCGTACTTCATTAGGGGCGTTCGCCGCTTGACTCTTCGGCTTCTTTTTCTTCCTTGCTCCCATCGTTTTGGCCTTCGCTTCCGCCGCCCTCACCGTGCTCGGACTCTCGAGCGTCCCGCTCACCCTCGTGGGGCGTGTTCGATTCATCAAGTATCTCTCTGTCCGTCACACCGTCATCCAGCGTGGTCACTTGCATGGTGCTCCTCCTTCTGTTGATGAGCGTGTTCCATAGCCGCGTCGTTTCGACACATTGTTTGAGAGAACGACCCCTGCTGTCAAGCCTCTTTTCGTATCATCCTCACTCATTGACGCAGTACCGAGAGGTGCGAGCGGACCTCTCTCGGGACCATAAGGTTGGCCTATGGAACTCAAAACCCTCGGCAGTACCGGAGTAAAAGTCAGTCCCCTGTGCCTCGGCGCCATGATGTTTGGCGGTTGGGGCAACACCGATCACGAGGACTCTGTACGCATCATTCACCGCGCACTTGATGCGGGTATCAACTTCATCGATACCGCCGATGTCTATTCCCAGGGCGAGTCAGAGACGATCGTGGGTAAGGCGCTCTCTTCTCTGGATCGCTCGCGGGTGGTACTCGCGACCAAAGTCCACTTTCCTATGGGGGATGACCCCAACGCTCAGGGAAACTCTCGCCGTTGGATCACCGCCGAAGTGGAGAACAGTCTGCGTCGGCTGGGCACCGACTACATCGACCTCTACCAAATTCACCGGCCCGACGAAACGACCGACATCCACGAGACCCTGGGCGCGCTGACCGACTTGGTACAGGCCGGCAAGATCCGTTACTTCGGATCCTCCACCTTCCCGGCCGACATGACCGTCCAAGCCCAGTGGGTGTCCTTCACTCGCAACCTCGGGCGCTTCTCGACCGAGCAGCCGCCCTATTCGATGTTGGTGCGAGGAATCGAGCGCGACCTGCTTCCCGTCGCCCAGCAGTACGGCATGGGGGTTTTGCCGTGGAGCCCGCTGGCGGGAGGTTGGTTGTCGGGCGCCTTTGGCGAAGGCAAGGACAACACCAGTCGACGCTCCGCCCGCCTACCCGCTCGCTACGACCTCAGTGTTCCCGAGAATCAGAAGAAACTAGAGATCGTCAACGAGCTGGCGAAACTGGCCGACCAGTCGAATCTCACGTTGATCGAGATGGCACTGGCCTTTGTCCTGGAACACCCGGCGGTCACGTCGGCGATCATTGGACCACGTACCATGGAACACCTCGAGTCGCAGTTGCCCGCCGCGGACATTCGCCTCGAGACTGCGGTGCTCGACCGCATCGATGAACTGGTTCCCCCGGGCACCAACGTCAATCCGGGCGACGCCGGATACACTCCGCCGTCACTGACCGAGCCGTCCAAGCGGCGCCGCCCTCGCGCGTAGTGATTAGTCGCCGAGCGCCGCGCTGAACTCATCGACGTTGGTCGACAAGAGAAGCGTGCCCTGACCCGCGTTATTGACGCTGACCTGCTCCATAAAGACCTCAACCGCGGCCCGCGCGTCCTGCAGCGCGTCGTGTCCGCCGGGAACGACGCCGTAGTGGTTGGAGAGAAACGTGAGGCCACGCCGGGGTCGAAGCGCGCGGCTGGGCTCGATCGCGAGATCATGCTCTACGACGTCAATGATTCGCAGCAATGAGACGTCGAAGTACGGGGTGTCGAGAGCGTTTCCGAGCACCGACATGGAGCTTCGCCGCAGCATCTCAAGGTCAAATCGACTGACGTTGGAGCCCACGACGTAGGCACCACGCTGATGAAAGTGGCGAAGGACCCTGATGGCGTGGGTCAGCCCGCCCTCCACCGTGTGAACCGCAAACTGTCCGCGCTTCGCCTCTAAGTCCTCCCGCGAGAGCTTGTGCACCCGATAGGCGCCGGGGCTGATGGGTCGATCCGGTAGGACGAAGAAGTGATCGCTCCAGACCGGTACCCCGAAGCGGTACGCACAAAAGCCATAGGAGATAGCTCGCTCGTTCGAGACGCTCAGTCCCGTGGTCTCGGTGTCGAAGCCCAGGACGAGTTCGGGTACCTGGAGGTATTTCTTCGCCACGTCTCCACTCTCTCAGGCTCGTGTCACACACGCCAAATGAGCGGTCTCACTCCCCCATCAGGTCGTGGACCATAGGTAGCACCTTGGAGCCGTACAACTCAATGCAGCGCATCAGGTTCTCGTGGGGCAGCTCGCCCGCGCTGTACTTCATATCGAAGCGGTTGATCCCGAGCGCCGTGGCGGAGGCCGCGACCTTTCGGGCGACGGTTTCGGGTGATCCGACGTAGAGCGAGCCATTCGCGACTTCCAAGTCGAAGCTCGCCGGGGTCATGGGTCCCCAGCCGCGTTCGGCCCCAATACGGTCGCGCCCCTTCTTCATGTAGGGGAAGAACTCCTCGCGCGCCATCTCATCGGTGTCGGCGACGTAGCCCGGTGAGTGCACGGCGATCGGAAGTTGCTCGGCCCCCGCCGAGTCAAGAGTCTTGCGGTAGTACTCAACCAAGGGGGCAAAGCGCAGAGGGTTACCGCCGATGATGGCGAGCGTGAGGGGAAGTTGGTAGCGGGCGGCCCGGGCCACGGACTCGGGGCTGCCGCCCACGCCGACCCACGTCGTGAGCGGCGTCTCAAGAACGGGAAACACCGATTGCTCGTGCAGCGCCGATCGAGTCGTGCCGCTCCAATTGACCGGCCCACCCTTCAGTAGTTCTACGAAGAGAGCCAGCTTCTCCTCAAAGAGAACGTTGTACTCGGAAAGGTCGTATCCGAACAGGGGAAAGGACTCCGTGAACGAACCGCGGCCCAGGATCACCTCCGCTCGGCCGTTGGATGCGGCGTTGAGAGTGGAGAACCTCTCGAACACCCGTACCGGATCGTCCGAGCTCAGCACCGTCACCGCCGAACCCAAGTGGATGCGACGCGTCTGTCCGGCGATGGCGCCAAGCACCACCTCAGGAGCGGAGACCGCGAAGTCGTCGCGGTGGTGCTCGCCCACCCCGAAGAAATCGACTCCGAGTTGATCAGCGAGAACGGCCTCGGCGATCACGTCACGGATGACCTGTGCCTGGGAGGTTGGTGTGCCATCACTGCGTTCGCTGACGTCGCCAAAGGTGTCGAGGCCCATTTCCAAGGAGCTGTTCATAGCGGATCTTTCATCGTTTTGGACATTTCAGTCTAAGGATCACGATGAAGGTCCCAATCGGGCGACGTTCCGCGCGCCGGAGCGACTTAGCTAATCTCCAACTCACCGCTCGGAGCCGAGGGCAACGCCCCTCGCTCCATCGTGGCGAGTCCCCGTCTCGGCGCGATAATTCCGTCGATCAGTCCGTACTCCAGTGCATCTTCGGGAGTCATGAACTTGTCTCGCTCGATGTCGTGGAGGACTTCCTCCAAGGGGCGCTTGGCGTGATGAGCGATGATCTCGGCCATCCGCCGGGTGAGGGCCATCACCTCGCGCAACTGGATCTCCATGTCGCTCGGGGCGCCACGGGTGCCGGCGCTTCCTTGGTGGATCATGATGCGCGCGCTCGGCAACGCAAATCGCTTGCCGGTCGCTCCCCCACAGAGCACCATGGCCGCGGCCGACATGCCCATTCCCACACAGATCGTTGAGACGTCGGGCCGCACGTGTTGAATGACGTCGTAGATGGCCATGCCGCCGTAGGCCAGTCCCCCGGGTGAGTTGATGTAAAGGGATATGTCCGCCTCGGGATCAAGCGCCTCTAGGTAGAGCATCTGGGAGATGATCAGGTTGGCGATCTGGTCGTCGACCTCTTGTCCCAGGAAGACGATGCGCTGTCGCAACAGCATGGAGTAAATGTCGAAGGCTCTCTCCCCGCGCGAGGACTCCTCGAGGACCATCGGGACCAGCGAAAAGCTCGGGGCTAGGTAGTTCTCCGTGGGATAATCTATTTGATGTGCAACCATATGCTTGCATCATACCCGCGGCGCTCGCCTTGTGCAATAGACTGGTTGCATGAGAGATATACTGCACCGCACCGTCGAACTACCGTGCCCCATCGAAGAGACCTGGGACATCGTGCTTGATCCCTCGTGGCTCGGCGACGAAGGAGAAGTGGACGCCCACGAGGGGGGCGAAGGATGGGTTCGCGAGGGAGACGAAACACGCTGGATGCTGGTCGAAGAAGTCGTCGCAGGCGAGCGATTTGCCTATCGCTGGGCAAGTTTCACCGACGAGCCCAGCCGAGTGGAGATCACCCTGTCCCCCCTCGGCGAGGGGACCCGAGTCGACATCGTTGAGTCACCGTTGCGGGCAACGATGAGGGCGTCGCTCGCTCTTCGATGAAAGACGCCCTCTCTGGGGTCTTTTCCGCGCTCGCCGACGACACCCGCCGGGGCATCTACGAAGAGCTTCTGACCCACGTACCGGGACTGACGGCTACCGAGTTGTCGGAGTCAGCCAGTGTGTCGCGTCAAGCGATCGTCAAGCACCTCCAGGTACTGGAACGATCCGGTCTCGCGGAGCCCACTCGCGATGGGCGCGAGGTCCGCTACATCGCGGTGGCCCAAGGAACGGAATCGGCGTCTCGATGGCTCGTTGACCACGCCGCCGCGTGGGACCGACGAATTGGTGCGCTCGAAAGGAAGGCGAGATCGGGACCGCCTCACTAAGCCTTCACGCGGCTGGAAAATGGCCCTCAGAGGCTCCACCCTTGTCTCGTGTGTGTCACAGGCCGCTGATAAAAAGCTGACCTATGAATAGGTACGCACTTGAAATGCACGCTGGTGAGAAGTACCCGAACTCCGCCTGGTTGCCAAAGCCGTCAATTCCGGAGCGCCCGCGCCGTTTCGGGTTGCTCGCGAGAAATGCGGCACGACCGGGCGACTCACCCTCCGAGACACCCATGATTGTTTCGATGTCATTTTTGTATGAGTTGCGTTGTGACTTTACCGACACCAGCCTCGTGGACGAGCGTGAGAGCAACCTCGACGAGGTTCTCCCTCTGATCAAATAGCTGGAATCGGCGCGCGCCGACTTCCGACTTGGTCATATCCGTCGGGCCCAGAGACCGCAATACGGGCTGCAGACCCCGAATCGACTGACTAAGAGAAGTGGAATCCATCGAGGTCGTCGATGCTTCGGCAATTCTTTTGAGCCCAGTAGTCACGAATACCTTCGGGTCCCTTGCGCTGCGACCACTGATCCATCGTCGGGCGGTGCTCTTCGAAGTTCATGAAGGGCACGCCATAGCCACACGAATCAGAGATTCGCTCAATCTCGATCTCGACCACCGATCGAACGCCCACACCGCCGGCACCGGCGAAGGGGGCCACGCACGCAGCAAATTCTGGGGACTCTTTCACGATGGCCCGTCCGCGGCCGTGAAGCCGCACGATGCGAGGCGGTCCCTCAAAAGCGCAGAACATCAGCACCAGACGACCGTTCTCGTTCAGGTGAGCAATCGTCTCCACGCCGCTACCGGTCTGGTCGAGAAACGCGGCGCTACGCGGTCCGGTAACGAGGAACTCCCGACGATTTCCCTTAGGCGAGCAGTTGACGTGGCCGTCACCCGCGAGGGGCGCGGTGGCCACAAAAAACAGGGGTTGACTCATCAACCACGTGGCTAACTTGTCGTCAATCTGCTCGAACGTCTTGCTCACGTCACCATTATTGCGACTTCGCTTCTCGGAATCGATGCAAGCTCGGCCCAGTTGCCATGAGGGTGGTTGCACGCGTGGAGGCCAAGATCTCCTGGAGGCGGCGTCCGGATTCGAACCGGAGTACGGGGCTTTGCAGGCCCCTGCCTAACCGCTCGGCCACGCCGCCAGAAATAGCCAGCCTACTTGGCGCGGGCTTCGTGCTTGAAATAGTGATAGAGCCCGTAACAGGCGGCGAGCACGATGAGCACGACAAAGATCGATCGCAGCAGTGCCGCGACCACTCCCACCAGCGCAAAAATGATCCACAGCGCCACGAGGACGAGGATGATCACGCCCATTGTCTTCACTACGGCCATATTCACCCTCTTTCGTAAACAGATTGTAAGCCGATTCAAGGAAAGCGCTCAGTAACCTGGAAGGGTGATTCGCCGTTTGGCCCTCGTGGGCGCGCTGACAATGTTCCTTGCGACATCGATCATCCCGACTGTCGCCTCCTCGGGCGCCACGATCTTTCACGTGTCTCGCGTCTCGGTGACGGTCTCGCCGTCCCTCTCGGACAACTTGCCCTTGTTGCGCCTGCATTTCCGCGTTCCGACCAAGGCCACAACGCTCCCCCCGCTCGTGAGCAAGCCGGCCCTATCCACCAAGTGGCAGCAGATCGGCCCGAACGACGTGCAGGCGGTCTCCACGACGTCACTGAAACCGCTCACCAACTACAGCTTTCGCACGCCCACCACCATGCGATGCCGAGAGACCTGTTCCTTCCTCGGCTACACCACCAGTGTCGCCAGCGTGAGCACCAACCTGGCGTGGGAAGCACAGCTACTCGCCCAGTTGAACTACCTTCCTCTCACTTTCACGCCGGGCACGCCCCAGAGTTCACCGAGTGAGCAAGTGAATGGAACCTTCACCTGGGCCTACAACTTGCCGAGCATCTTGACCTCGCAGTGGAACGTGGGATCGAACAACGTGATCTTGCGCGGAGCGCTCGACACCTTCCAGAGTCAATCGAACATTCCGGTCACCGGTGAGGCCGATCCCACGACCTGGAATGATCTGGTGAACGCCGTCAACGCGAACCACCTGGACCCCGCCACGTACAACTACGTCGCGGTGAGTGAGCAGCTGCCCGAGACCTTGACCCTTTACGTTGCCGGCAAGGTCAAGTTCACCACGCTGGTAAACACCGGGATTGAGCCGGTGCCGACCGAGCTCGGCACCTACCCGGTCTATGAGCGCTTTGTCACCACCACCATGAGCGGACTCAACCCGGACGGCACCACGTACCACGACCCTGATATCCCCTGGGTGTCGTACTTCAACGGCGGCGACGCGCTGCACGGGTTCATCCGTTCCTCGTACGGCTTCCCACAGAGTCTCGGGTGCGTCGAGATGCCCTTCGCCTCAGCCCAGACGGTCTTTCCCTACACCCCGATCGGCACCCTGGTCACCGTTCACGACTAAGCGGGAGCGTTCTTGTGCCTCACGATGTTGAGGACGTTGCCATCAGGCGCGCGAACAAAGAAGCGGCGTACTCCCCAGGGCTCAGTGGTGAGCGGATGCACGATCTCATAGCCTCGGCGCTGTGCCTCCTCGTACGCGCCGTCCACGTCATCGGTGAGGACCGAGATCACGGGCTCCGTGGGCGCCGTCTTGTCACCGCTCACCAGTTGGACAACAACCTCAGAGTCGGGCGACGAGAAACGCGCCACCCAGCCCATGTTGAACGCCTCACTACTTAGACCGAGAAAGTCTACATAGAAGGACTTCGCCTTCTCGATATCGTCGACATGAAGATCCGCGATGATTCGATTCACGTGCATGGTTCCTCCTCAGCCTCGTCGCCCACGCTAAGCCGTTCGCTCGGGACCAAAGGCGTGACGACCGCGCTGGGTGACGACATCGACCCCGTGTTCATTGAGCTCACTGGCCGTGCCAAGCGAGGTACGACCGAATCGGCGGCGGATCTCATCGATCGCGTCGCGTAACGCCGCGCGGTCCACTTGTTGCTCCCGAGAGGCGTACACCCCACTCAACGTCTCGTCGCGCGAGACGGCCTCCAGGCCGAAGGTGAGCTGCATGTGGTTCTGGCTTCGCTCGAGGAAGTTTGACGCGTATAGCCCGAGCAAACGCACCGAGTTGGAGAGATCGACCGAGGCCACGAGCGCGTGGGCGAGGGAAGCGATCGCCTCTTCGTCGTCCATCCCAAAGGGCAACGTCTGAGAGCGCGAGACACTCGTCAGGTCGTCGTAGCGCACGGTGACGCTGATGGTGCGCCCCACCAGATCCCGTTCGCGAAGAGCCCGCGCCACAACGGCCGCGTGCACGCGCAGCTGGGTGGAGACCTCGCCCAGTCCCACCAGTGACGTCCCAAAGGTCTGGTCGTGACCCACGGACTTCACCTCGCGGTCCACCAGTACCTCGCGAGTGTCCTCTCCCTTCGCGTACGACGCGAGGACGGCCCCCATGGCCGGTCCGAAGTGCTGAGCCAACGTAGCTTCGTCAACGCGAGCGAGATCGCGGACGTGCGTGAGACCGAGTTGTGCGAGCTTGTCCGCGGTCGCCGGTCCCACTCCCCAGAGCGCGCGCACGGGCAAGACGGCCAGCCACTCCTTTTCGGTCTCGGGGCTCACCCAGAAGACGCCGGGGCCGTCGACCAGCTTGCCTTTCACGATGTGAGGCTTGGACTCCTTGGAGGCGAGTTTCGCGAAGAGCTTGTTGCGTCCGAGTCCGACCCCACAGAGGAGTTCCAACTCGTCGTTGATGCGACGACGCAGTTGCGCGGCCGCTTCCAGGGGTCGCACGCCGAGTCGGCGCAGACTGCGCAGGTCGGCGAAGACTTCGTCCAGCCCCAGCGGTTCGAACTCCGGCGTGAGATCGCGCACGATGTCGTGAAAGCGCCGTGAGTAGACCTCGTAGCGGTCAAACCGTCCGGGCAGGATGATGAGTTGAGGGCACGCGCGTCGCGCGGTGATGCTCGGCATGGCGCTGCGCACGCCGTACTTGCGCGCCTCGTAACTGGCGCTCGCGATGACCCCGCGCTCGCCCGCCCCGCCGACCGCGACGGGCTTGCCGCGCAGGGTTGGATCGTCCAGCACTTCGACCGAGGCGAAGAAGGCGTCAAGGTCGACGTGAAGGATCGGGGCGTCGTCGACCGACGGAGTGTTAGAACGCGAGTTCGACACAGCGAAATGCTTCGCCGTAGGCGACGCCAATGGGGCGCCCGGCCTGTTCGGCACGTTCGAGGACGACGTCGCGAATGGCGTCGGCGTCGCCCACCACCTGGGACACGTGGGCCAGAACCGCCTTCACCTTGATGTCGATGGTGCGCGAGACGTCCACCACCACGTCGGGTTCGTGGGTTCCACTGAGCAGGAGAACGCTCACCTGGTGGGGCGGGCCCTGATCGGGAAAGTAGAGAGGCATGGCGGCGGCCGGAGCGACCGCGTCCAAGAGAGCCCACCCGGTTTCGCGGTGATCGCGATGGTTTACGTAGACCTCGCCAAAGAAGGTGGCGGTCGGATCGGGACCCAATACCACCTCGGGGCGCAGGCTGCGCACCAGTCCCACCAGCGTCTCTCGCAACTCGCTCGAGTTCGTGACGGTGCCGTCGGGCCAGTCGAGTGACGTCACGCTCGCCACGCCCATGAGGTCCGCGGCGCTCTGTAGCTCTTCACGGCGTGTCTCGCGAATATCGGAGGACTCCCGATGGGGAGAGTGCGAGCCCTTCGCCCCGTCGCAGATGACCACGAGGTGCACATCCACCCCGTCGCTCGCCCACTGGGCCATCACTCCTCCGGCGGCCACGTCGGCGTCGTCGGGGTGAGCGTAGATGGCGAGGGCGGAGCGGGGCTGAAGCCGCAGGGCGCGCACGGCTAGCCGCGTTGTTTGGGCGCGGTGGTCTTCACCAACATGCCAATTTCTCGCGCAAAGTCCTCGGTCCCTTCAAATCCCTTGTAGACCGAGGCGAAGCGCACGTAGGCCACGTCGTCAATGTCGCGCAGCGCCTCCAAAGTGGCCATGCCGACCTCTTCGCTGGTCACGTCGCGATTCAACAGACGCACGGACTCCTCGACTCCGAGAACCAGTCCTTCGAGGACGTGGTCGTCGACCGGGCGGTTCTTGGCCGCCGAACGCACGCCGCTCAGTATCTTTTCGCGGGCAAAGGGCTCGCGCTCCCCCGAGCGTTTCACCACGAAGAGGGAGATCTCTTCGATTCGCTCAAAGGTCGTATAGCGCTGGGAGCAGTTGGCGCACTCGCGACGGCGACGAATGGCCACCCCGTCTTCGGCGAGGCGCGAATCGACCACGCGGTCGTCATCAGCCGAACAAAAGGGGCACCGCACTATGTCACGATACACCTTAAGACCCCATTTTTTTACGGGATGAGGACGTGTTCGCCGGGTACCACGACGGTCGAACCAAGTTCGTGTATGAGCAGCGATCGCGCCTCGGTGGGGTCGATCGGATTCATATCGTGGGCGAGGGAGTTGATGGTGTCACCGGGCTGAACCACGTAATCCATGCCCGACGCCAACACCGAGGAGTTCGCCAGATCAGTCGAGAGTCCCGCACCCGTCGTCGCCCCATAGCCGTGACCGGGAATGGCGAGAATCGTCAGAGCCGCGGCCAACACCAGCCCTGCCGCCAGGCGCCGGCGACGTTGGCGGACTCGAGCGCGCACCCGGCGGCGTTGCGCCAATGAGGGACCCTCTCGAAAGAGACGGCGACTGGCGTCCGCGCTCACCAATCGAAGGTGTGAGGGCCCCGCCTCGACGTCGTAGGTCTCTAGTAGTTCGACTGCGGCCATCTCCGACACTCCCTTGCTTTACGAACACCTGTTCGTCATCCTAAAGCGAACATGTGTTCGATTGCAAGTGATTTCTCGAGGAAATACCCTCGCCGGACGCTCGCCACATGTTCCACAATCATCCTGACGAGGGCCTGTAACGTCCCGAGAGAATCCCTCTATTTATGCAGATTCCCTCAGAACCTGCCCCACTCGCCCAAACGAGGCCCAGTCCGAGAGAGAGTTCGGGCGGTTGGTGCGAAGGACCGAGACTGCCCCCGTCAACTCGCGAACCAGTCGGATCCGGTACCGCTGAACGAGGGTCGCGCACTGTCGGGTGAGCTCCGCGTCGGGGTAGTCGTGGGAGTCGGTCACCTGGCCGTCGGTCACCCAGAGAAAGGGTTCACCGGCGCGCCGCTGTGACGCGGCCCAGCGAAGGACCGGACCGTCCACGCCGTTGCCCACGTTGCCCGAGGGACAGCGGGTCGATAACCGACCGCGCTCACAGAGCACCCAGGCGTTCGCCGTCGTTCCACGATCACCCGGGCGATGGCTGTAGCCGATCACCAGCGCGTGCGGCGCCTCACGAACGAGCGCTCGCAGCGCGTCCGACTCGATGTCCATCGAGCCGGACTGGTCGACCACGACCACTCCGCCGTGACGGGGCACCTGGTGAGCGAAGGCCCGACGTTGATCGTCGGTGAGGAGCCGCCCGGGATAGCGCATGGCGGTACCCGTCGTGCCGGCTCGCCACTTTCGATCACGCGGTCCATGCTGAGAGCGCTCGGGGATCGTCGCCTCGTCCATCACCAGCGTCGCGAAGACGCCCGTGGGCGGGCGTCGACCGCCCACTTCGAGCGAGCGACGAAAGGCTCTCAGTTCCTCGGCGCTGATGGGTACTCGCGCGGCGGCTGATTGGGTCAGGAGGCGCGCCAGCACCAGAGTCGAGCAGGCGTACCCGCTCGGCAGACCGTCTTCGTCCAGATGCGTCGCCCCCAGGACTCGCGTGTCCAGGGAGAACATCTCCAGGGCGCGCTTGCGGAGATTGCGCAACGCGGGCAGCCACCGAGCGCAGCCTTGGCGGATGCCACTGAAGAACTCTCGTTCGGCGCCCGTGCCGAGCACGGCCATCAAGAAGCACAGAACTTCGCCCCACTCCCCCGCCTCCGCCAGGCGACGCGCACCTAGTTTCTCCGTCCCATCACTCAGAGTCGTCACGTCAAAGCCGAGTCGAGCGATCAAGGTATTTACTCGTAGCTCCTCGGCGCACTCGAGAGACCTCGGTGACACTTCATCGAGCGCTCGTACCAGGTAGTCGGCGCGCGGACTGACTCTCGCGTGCATGAGCTCGTGCGCGCGCACCACGCGCGCCTGCTCCGTTGAGTTGAGTGGTACTTCGAGGATCCGCTCTTGCAGGTTGCAGCTGGCCTCACCGCGCATGGTCGATCCCTCGTGAATCGTCCAGGCGCGCGACTCGTCGTCGTGTCGGCCACTCACCAGTTCGGGGAAGATCACGCTCACGTGAGTGCCCCAATGCTGAGAGCATCGAGCACGCTTTGCGCGACATCGCCAAAGACCAACTCGGCCGCGCGCTCGGGACCGTGATGCATCCTCAGTTGGTCGAAGGCGTAGAAGCTGCGCAGAGAGATCCGTCGACCCTCTGGACCGAGGGAGCCCGCCAGGGCCGCCGGGCGCAGGTCGCGACTGAGACGCTCCACCGCCTCTGTCTGGGGTCGATCGATACGGATGCTGATCGGAAAGCGATCGCGCAAGGAGCGCGGAATCTCTTCGAGGTCCTCGATGTTGGAGGTCATGACCACCGAGAAGTTCTCTCCGGGCCGCACCCACTCCAGCGTGTCGGGGTTGCGCCAACGAGCCGACTCGGGTGAGTCGGTCACCGCGAGCAACGTGGCCAGCGCGTCGCCCGAGGCGCGATCGACCTCATCGAGGACGAGCCGCCCGCCGCGTCCTTTGACCCCGCGCCACGCGCGAATGGCCGGTCCTTCGCGCCACTCGAATCGGTGCTCGCCACTCGGCATCCAAGTGCCCGTAATCTCGCCGGCCGTCAAGTCCTCCGTACAGACCAGGCGCTCGGCGGGTGCGTCGCCCGCTCCCTGGTGCAGGGCCGCGAACGTCTTCCCCGTACCCGGTGGTCCGTACAACAACACGCGCGAGATTCCCGCCGACAACACATCGCAAAAGTCGCGCCAACACGACTGAGCTTCTTGAACGTCTTGCACCACATCCTCCTTTGGAAACCACCCAAAGGTCGCGAGTGATGAGTCTTAGGTTTCTACGTCCTCGCCGAGGTAGACAGCGCGAACCCGCTCGTCGTGCAGCAAGTCCTGGGCCAACCCGCCAAAGACGATGCGGCCGTTCTCCATGACATATCCGCGGTCCGCGAGACGCAGGGCCATCGTGGCATTCTGCTCCACCACTAAGACGGTCGTCCCCGCCTCGCGAATCTGTCCGATAATCGAGAAGATCGTCTCGACGATCATGGGGGCTAGGCCCATCGATGGCTCGTCCAGAAGAAGGAGCTTGGGATTTCCCATCAGGGCACGACCAATTGCCAGCATCTGCTGTTCGCCGCCGGAGAGGTTCGCACCGATCTGCTTGCGGCGATCTTTCAAGATGGGAAACGTCGCGTACATCCGGTCCATGTCGTCGTTGTAGGCGCCCTTGCGCGTGAACGCACCCATCTCGAGGTTTTCCTCCACGGTCATCTGGGGAAAGATCCGTCGACCTTCGGGCACGTGGCAGATGCCCAGCTCCGCAAAGTCGTGCGCCTTAGTCTTGGTGACGTCTTGGCCGTCAAAGAGAATCTGACCACTTGAGGGCGCGTGTAGTCCCGAGAGCATCCTTAGCGTCGTGGACTTGCCCGCGCCGTTCGCGCCTAAGAGCGTCACGATCTCGCCGCGTTCGACGCTGAAGGTCACGCCATGCAGGGCGGTAATAGCGCCGTACTTGACGACCGCGTCCTCAACGTTGAGCATCATGCGCTGTCCGCTTCGTGGGGCGTGCCGAGGTAGGCCTCGATCACGACGGGGTTGGATCGAATCTCCTCCGGCGTGCCTTCAGCAATGACACTCCCAAAATTCAACACGTAGATCCGTTCTGCCAGGGACATGACAAGTTTCATATCGTGCTCAATGAGCAAGATCGTCACGCCCATTTCGTCGCGCACGCGGCGAATCAACCTGGTGAGTTCCAACTTCTCCGACGGGTTCGTTCCGGCGGCCGGTTCGTCCAACAGCAAGACCTGGGGATCGGTCGCCAGGCCCCGCGCAATCTCCAGGCGCCGACGGTCGCCGTAGGAGAGCGACGCCGAGGTCGCGTTGGCCCGTTCGTTGAGACCGACGAAATGCAGGAGCTCATGGGTTCGCACGTCCGAGCGGTGCTCGTCGCGACGAGTGGCCGGACCGCGCAACATCGCACCCACAACGCCGATGCCGTGATGACTTTCTGCACCGATCTTGATGTTTTCGAAGGTGGTCAACGCACTGAACATTCGTGACGCCTGGAAAGTACGAGCCACCCCGGCGTTCGCCACACGGTGGGGTTTGCGGCCAATGATCGAGACGGGTTTTCCATTTTTGCCCACAAAGGTGATACTGCCCTCTTGCGGTTGATAGACCCCGGTGAGCGAGTTGAACAGAGAAGTCTTGCCCGCTCCATTGGGCCCGATCACGGCCAAGATCTCGCCGCGGTCCTGATGCAAGCTGACCCCACTCAGCGAAACCACACCTCCGAATCGAAGGGTTATGTCGTCGACGTCGAAGATGCGATCGCTCACGTGTCGTCTCCTGACAAGACCTCGTCCAGGTGACCCTCGTGCTCCACCTCGGAGAGCTGTATCTCTCGCTTTCGCCGTCGGGACGGAATAAGTCCCGCGGGACGGAAGATCATCATCACGATCAACAGCGCGCCAAGGTAGATGTAGAGGTCAGACGCTTGATAGCCAGGAGGCGGCGAGTGCGTAAGGAACTCGGTGATGGTCTGGATGACGATCGCGCCCAGCACCACACCAGCGATCGAGCCCATACCGCCCAGGATGACCAGCACGAGGATGTTGATCGAGAACTGCAGGGTGAAGCTCGAAGGGAAAATGTAGTTGGACTGACTGGCCGTGATAACGCCGGCGAAACCGGCCGAGGCGGCACCGATGGCGAAGGCCATCACCTTGTACTTGAGCGGATTGATACCGACCGATTCGGCCGCGACTTCGTCCTCGCGTATGGCAGTCCAGGCTCGCCCGACCCGCGAACGTTCGAGTAGGGAGAAGACGACCAGGAAGATTACGATGAAAACTAACGTGAGGTAGTAGTACGGCACGGGCGCGAGTCCCCACACGTAGTGAATCGGGCCGACGTGCAAGGAGGGATGGGGAATCGGCTTGGAGCCGAGGGAACCACCCGTAATGCCATACAGGTTGTTGGCGAAGATCGTGACAATTTCACCAAATCCCAGCGTCACGATCGCCAAGTAGTCCCCGCGCAGTCGCAGGGTCGGCGCGCCGAGCAAAATGCCCGCGACCATCACGATGACGATGGCGATCGGGATGGCCCAGAAGGGATTGAGAGGGTGATGGAAGAGCGCGGGCGTGGGAAGCGAGCCGGTGACCCAGGCCGTGGTGTAGGCCCCGATGGCGTAAAAAGCCACGAACCCCAGGTCGAGCAGGCCGGCGAATCCTACGACAACGTTGAGGCCGATCGCGAGCAGGACGTAAATCGAGATCTGCTCGACCATCGCGGCCTGCCAGAACGGCGCGGTCTCAATGTGCGGCAAAATGATGGCCACAAAGAGAAGCACCCCAAGAGCTCCCCAGCGCACGGGCTTGCGCTCGACAATCTTGCGTGGCCCGGCCAACAGTTCGCGCGTCGAACTCTTGATGGTGGCACCCTTGTCGATCCAGAAGTTCGCGATTCCCCAGAAAATCAGGGCAATCACCAGGAAGAGCACCCAGCGCTGCGTGCGAAACAATCCGAAGAAGGACGCGGCCTCGCCAAATGAGTGACTGAAACCGTACACCGGTGTCGTAATACTGCCCGGGGGACCGGTCATGAGTTCAACCACTGCCACCACCGCCAGAGTGATGAGCAAGCGTCGCGTGGCGGGCCTGGCGAGAAGCTCCTTCATCTAGGCCGCCCTCCCTAATCGCTCGCCAAGGATACCGGTCGGTCGCACGAGGAGCACCAGCACCAAGATGCCAAAAGCCACGACATCAAAATAGGCCGCCTGGACAAATACCGCGGACAGGCTCTCGAAGATGCCGAGAATCAAGCCCCCGATCATGGCGCCGCGCAAGTTTCCAATGCCGCCCAACACGGCCGCGGTGAAGGCTTTCAGCGCCGGCACGAAGCCCATGGTGTAGACGACGCCGACATTGAGTCCAAAGAGAAAGCCGGCCGCACCGCCGAGCGCCCCGCCGATGATGAATGTCAACATGATCGTTTGGTCGATGTTGACTCCCAT
Organism: uncultured Acidimicrobiaceae bacterium; assembly: GCA_963756325.1. Lineage (GTDB taxonomy): Bacteria > Actinomycetota > Acidimicrobiia > Acidimicrobiales > RAAP-2 > RAAP-2. Next base: position 36,241 of record CAVWNE010000009.1, on the reverse strand, counting down.
GAGCGAGGCGGTCTCTGCATCCTGGGCCACGGCGCGAATCCCTCGACCCAGACGAGTCTTGGCCACGACCCGGTCCAGTGCGAGGAACATTACCGCGCCCGCGATAAGAACCACGATGTAGTACATCTGTACCGGCGCGCCAAAGATCGAGAAAACCGGGTGATTGATGTAGGGCTGCGGCGTCGAGACGGCGAGGTGGCCGAACTCCTTGCCGGCCAAATTGAAGAGAAAGTAGGAGGCGCCGATCGCGCTGATGAGGTAGGCGAGTTTTGGTGCGTTGCGCCTGCGCAAAGGACGATAGGCGACGCGTTCCAAAAGGGTGGCCATCACCGCTCCCGCCGCGCCGCCGGCCAGGATGCCCAGCAGGATCAGGCCAAAGCTCGCGAACCCCGACGGCGTCGTGCCGGCGGGAACCAGAGCCCGAAGAACGAAGTACCCCGCAAAACCACCGGACATGAAGATTTCAGAGTGTGCGAAGTTAATGAGGCGCAGCACGCCATAGACCAAGGTGTAGCCCACGGCGATCATCGCGTAGAGCAGTCCGTTCGCGACACCACCGACGAACAACGACCAAAACTCCAGCTTTAACGTGTCAAAGTGCGCCGCTAGATAATGGCCGAACCCGCCCAACTGTGTTCCTCCCCGAACGAAGTCAAAGTGTAGTCAACGCCAGAAGTCGGGGGCGCAAACCCCCGACTTCTGGCGTTGAGAACTACAGGTAACGCTTAACCTAGGCCGAGTTGGACGACTTTCCCACTCTCGACTTTGTTGATGTAGATCGCGTTCCCCGCGATATTGCCATCGCTTTGGAACTTGACCGTCTTCGTGATGCCCTTGTAGCTGATCTTGTGCAACTCAGCAACGAGGTTGGCACGGGTGATCTTCTTCAACTTCTTCATCGCCGCGATGATGGTGTTCGTCGCATCGTACGCCTCGGGCGCGTAGGTCGCGGTCACCGCGCTGAAGTTCGACAGCTTCTGGAATCCAGCGTTGAAGGTCTTGTTGGTCGAGACCGAGCAGGCACAGGACAACAGAACATTGTTGGCCGCGGACGCGGGAGTGGTGCCTTGGATCAACGCAGGTGAGTCCGATCCGTCACCCGACATGATCGTGCCGCTGTAGCCAGCAGAACTAAGGGCGCCGAGGAACAGGCCGAGGTCACAGTAGTAACCACCGTAGAACAGCGCCGAGGCCTTGCTGGCAACCGCCTGGGTAGCGGCGGCTGAGTACTCAGTCGCCGACGCCGTACCGTCGGAGCACTGCGAGGTGCCAGGAACGGTAGCGGTGCTGACGGTAGCGCCGTCAGACGTGGCTTGCGCCGCGAAGGCCGAAGCCAAGCCCGAGCCGTAGGACGATCCGTCATTCACGACGTACACCGTCTTGAGACCCTTGGTCTTCACGATGTAATCCGCGTCAGCGGGTCCTTGGACACTGTCGTCAGCAACGTCACGGAAGAAGTTGTGCCATCCGCTGGTTGCCAAGGTCGGGTTGGTCGCCGAAGGGCTCACCGTCGCCACGTGGGCCGCCGAGTAGTAAGGCTCAGCTGCCGCGGTCGCGCCAGAGAAGGCCGGACCGACGATGGCGATCAACTTCTTGTTAGCAACGGCTGACTGCGCCTGGGTGGGCGAAATCGTAGGGTCGCCCTGGTCGTCATAGCGCGCAATCTGCAACTTGAAGGGCAACTTGCCCGACGCGTTGGCCTGGTTGATCGCCAACTCGACTGCGAACACCATGTTCAGACCGAGCTGTAGGTTCCCGCCGGAGAGCGGGCCCTCATATCCAATGACGTACGTTGGCTTCGGCTTAGCTGCAGCACCTGAAGACGCAATACCGACCGCCGGTATTGCCATCAAAAGCAGGGTACTTGAAGCCACCGCAGCCACCGTCTTGTTTAAACGAAGCTTCATCGCTACGTCCTTCCTTAACTGTGTTGTTCATTCACTTCTCACCATTGGTTCACAACCGTCACTCAATCTTCGATTAAGAAATGTTGAAGAATTCCCCTGGAGATGTATAAGCCAACCTGGCCTGCGCAGAACGCTAGCAGCAGGCAAATCCAAGGAATGGTGCGCCCCTGGAGTTTTCATCCGCAGGAAACACCAAGAAAATGCGAACAGGTGTTTGAGTCCGGCTCCGCGCCCGTGTATCCTACGAACAACTGTTCGTTGCCCAAAAGGAGCATTCATGGCTGAAGTGTTGACCCCGATGCGTCGTCAGATCCTAGAGTTCATCGTGACCTGTCAGCGTGAGCGCAGTTTTCCTCCCACCATTCGAGAGATTGGCGAGCACGTCGGGCTGTCCTCTTCGGCGACCGTGGCCAATCACATCAGCGTCCTCAAAGATGCCGGTTACATCGAGAAAAATCCTCAACAGCCGCGCACCCTCACCGTTCGACTCGACGCCGCCAATCCTGCGCCGGAACAGCACATCCGCCACATCCCCTTCGTTGGTGACGTCGCCGCGGGGACCGGGGTGCTGGGGCTCGAGAGCACCCACGAGCTGATGTCGATCCCCGAACAGTTCGCGGGCCGCGGCGACAGTTATGTGCTCCAGGTTCGCGGTGACTCCATGGTCGACGCGGGCATTCTGGCCGGGGACTACATCGTGGTGGAGCGTCAACAGACCGCGCGCTCTGGGGAGATCGTCGTGGCGGGAATTCCCGGCGACGAAGCGACGGTCAAGCGCTTCTTCTCCCAAGGGTCACGAGTCATTCTGAAGCCGGAAAACCCCGCGATGGAACCCATGGAGTTCGATTCTCGAGAAGTCTCCATCTTCGGACGTGTCATCTCCGTACTGCGCCACTACTAATCCCCGCGGAGGCCACGCCGCTAACGAGCGGGGTTAGGACAGCCAGGCCCGGAGTCGTTCCTCGAACAGATCCAGCTCCTTACCCGTAATCTTCTCGTCGCTGCGATGAGCCAAAAGAGGATCCCCCGCACCGAAGTTGGTCGCGGGAATACCTAGCTCTTGAAACGTCGCGACGTCGGTCCATCCCCACTTTCCACGGGCGGGGGTCCCGGTCAACGTGACCAGAGCCTCGAGACGCTCATTGGAGAGCATCGGCCGGGCACTCGGCGCCCAGTCCACCACGACGAACTCGTCGCCGTCTTCGATCAAATCGTCGAGATACGAACGCAACCACGCCGCCGCGTCGTGGTGCGAACGATCGGGGGCGAAGCGATGGTTGATGGTGATGGTCGCCGCGTCAGGAACGACGTTCGCGGCCACTCCTCCCTCCACGAAGACCACTTGCAACTGCTCAGCGAACTCGACGCCATCGAGAACGACGTTCCTCGGCTCATAGGCCGCAACGCGAGAAATCATCTCGGCGACTCGGTGGATGGCGTTGCGACCCGCGAAAGGTCGCGCGGTGTGTGCACGCCGACCAGCCGCCTCAACTCGCACCTTCAAGGTGCCCTGACATCCGGCCTCCACCGCCCCCGCGGTGGGCTCGGCCAGAATCGCCGCGTCACCACCCACCAGATCGGGTCGCAGTTCGATGAGCTCGACGAGGCCCGACTCGCGACGGGAGATCTCCTCTCTCGCGTAAAAGATCCAGGTGACCTCGTGGGCCCGCGGCGTCTCCTCGACGGCCAGAGCCAGCATGACGGCGAGCGAACCCTTCATGTCGCACGCGCCGAGCCCCGTGAGCTCGTCGCCTTCCAGTACCGCGAGGCTGGCATCTCCGGGCACGGTGTCGAGGTGACCGGCGACGATGACCCGCGTGGCGTGGAGGCCGGTGGTGCGAGCGACGACGTTGTCGCCGACGCGCTCCACGTCAAGGTTCGCGTTCGTCCGCAGGACCTCCTCGACGTGGGCGGCCAGTGCGGACTCGTGGCGACTGAGCGAACTGATCGACACCAACTGATAGACGTCCTCAAGACGAGTCACGTAGAGACCCCGTGATCACGCAACACATCATTTAGCGCCACCTTGTTGTGGCGCTCACCTTCACTCATTCTCTTGATGATCAAGACAGAGGGGAGATAGAACTCACCGCCGGGATATTCGCGCCGCCGACTCGCCGACACGGCCACGCAGTAGTCCGGCACGTAGCCGCGCGACACCTCTTCCCCACTCTCGGCGTCCAAGACCGGGATGGAGGGATTTAAAATCGTGCCCGCGCCCAGCACCGAGCCTTTGCCAACTCGCGCGCCGTCTACGATCATGCACCGGCTGCCGATGAAGGCGTCATCTTCAATGACGACCGGTACCGCGTTCGCCGGTTCTAGCACCCCGCCAATGCCCACCCCTCCGGCCAGGTGCACGTTGGCCCCGATGTGGGCACAACTGCCCACCGTGGCCCAGGTATCGACCATGGTGTTCGGGCCCACCCAGGCCCCGATGTTGACAAAACTCGGCATGAGGATCACCCCGGGGCTGAGAAAGCTCCCCCGCCGAGCAACAGCCCCCGGCACCACTCGAACGCCTCGTCGCTCGTAGTCGATCTTGAGATCGAGTTTGTCCAGGTACTCAAGCGGCCCCGCGTGGCTCGGCTCCAGGCCGCGCAAACGAAAGAGCAGGGAGATCGACTGCTTTATCCACTCGTGAACGACGATTGATCCATCCTCGGCGATGTCACAGACCCGCACCTGACCGTCATCGAGCTTCGCGATGACCAGCTCAACGTCGCGTCTCGCCGCTACGTTGTCGGGCGACATCTCGGCGATGTCTTCGTACCACTGTCCAATGCGCGTCTCGAGATCACTCACGAATCCAGCGTACTTTGACGCTTAGGAGCCCTCGAGCCGAGAGGCGGCGAGTTCGAGGCGTTCATCAGGTTGCACGACGGCGATACGCACGAAGTCACGACCGTCATCGCCGTAGAGCTCACCGGGACTTACCACGAGCCCCGAACGCTCGGCCAAGAGCGCGGCGAGCCCCCACCCATCGAGGCCCACCTTCGAACACCACAGATAGAACGCGCCTTCGGGCAGTGGAGCCTGCACGTCGATCGACTTCAGCGCTTGTGAGAGCAGCTCGAGGCGAGAGAGATAGCGCGAGCGTTGAAGCGTCACGTGCTCGTCGTCGTTGTAGGCGAGAGCGGCCGCCGCCTGAACGGGTCCAGGCACCATGAACCCGGCGTGCTGGCGAACACTGCGCAGGTACTTCACGATCTCGGCGTCTCCGGTGTAGAAGCCCGCGCGAAAGCCGGCCAGGTTGGAACGCTTGGAGATCGAGTGGACCGCGAGGACCCCATCGCGGCCAGACTCGAGGACGGTACGCGGGCGCGAGACCCACGTGAACTCGCAGTAGCACTCGTCACTGGCGACCAGAACACCCTTCGAGCGCCCCCACGTCGCGACGCCTTCTAAATCGTCAAGAAACCCGGTGGGGTTCGCCGGCGAGTTAGCCCAGAGAACGAGCGCTCTCGTGGCGTCGTCGGGATCGATGGAAGAAAGATCCAGCTGGCCGTTCACCAAGGCCACCGGCACCGAGCGCAGTCCGGCCAGTGTCGCGCCCATGGCGTAGGTCGGATAGCTGATCGCCGGATAGAGCACGGTGTCGCGTTCGGGGCTGCGCAGGTGCAAGTACCCCGCCAGGGAGGCCACGAACTCCTTCGTCCCGACGCAGGCCGCCAGGTCGTCGGGGCGGACCTCGAGGTCAAATCTCCGCGACAGCCAACCAGAGGCCGCGTCGCGAAAGTCAACCGTGCCGGCCGACGGCGGGTATCCCCGGGCCCCGGTTCCGCGGGCCAACTCCTCCAACACAAAGTCCGGTGGTGGGTCGATGGGTGTCCCGATCGAGCAGTCGATGGCCCCGCCGTCGAAGGCCGAGGCGACCGACCGCAAACCGTCGAGGCGCTCGTAGGGGTACGCCGGTGGCTCGAAGCTCACGCCGGGACCCGCCACTCACTAAAGCGCGCGGCGCCCACGGCGTCGAGCACCACGTGAATCAAGACGCCGTCGTCGTTGACCGAGGTGTCCAGCACGTCACCTTCTCGATGCGCGGCGGCGAGCAGATCACCGCGATCGAGCGGCAACTGCAAGGTGAGGACGCGGTCGCGCGAGCGCAGACGTTCACCGACCACGGTGATCACCTCATCGAGGTTGTCGCCGGTGGTGGCCGAGACCCACACGCCGTCATAGATCTTCGCCAGGTCCTTGGCCCGTGAGCCGGGAATATCGGCTTTGTTGAACACGAGAAGCTCTGGGACGTGCTCCGCGCCGATCTCGATGAGGACGTCGCGCACGGCGGCGATCTGCTCCTCGGCGTGGTCGCTGGATCCGTCGACGACGTGCACCAACAGGTCGGCTAGCTTCACCGAGTTCAACGTGCTCATGAAGGCCTCGACCAGATCGTGGGGCAAGTTCGAGATGAAACCCACCGTGTCGGTGAAGAGCACGGTCTCCCCGCCGGGCAGCTGACGCTGGCGCGTGCGAGGATCGAGGGTCACGAACAAGCGGTCTTCCACCTCCACGCCCGCGTGAGTGAGGGCGTTGAGCATCGACGACTTCCCCGCGTTGGTGTAGCCCACCAAGGTCACTTCGCGGTGCCGTCCGCGGTCGCGACCCTGGCGCTGCACCTGGCGGGTCCGGTCGATCTGCTTGAGTTCCGCACGTATTTTGTGGATGCGCTGAACCAGGCGTCGCCGGTCAACCTCGAGCTGGGTCTCGCCCGGCCCGCGCGTCCCGATACGACCGGCCTGCTGGGAGAGAGATCCCCCGGCCCGACGCAGTCGAGGTAGGCGGTATTGCAACAGGGCGAGCTCGACTTGGGCCTTGCCTTCGGGGGTGCGGGCGTTCTGAGCGAAGATGTCGAGAATGACGGCGGTGCGGTCTATCGCCGTGCGACCGAGAATCTTCTCCAGGTTTCGCTGTTGGGCGGGAGAGAGCGTGTCTTCGAAGACCACGGTGTCTGAGTCGAGGGCCAGACACACGTCGCGGAGCTCTTTGACCTTGCCCGAACCAAGGTACGTCGCGGCGTCAGGGGCGTCGCGGCGCTGGACCACGCGGGCCACCACGTCGGCTCCCGCCGTATCGACGAGAAGAGCCAGCTCGTCGAGTTGACGTTCGAGTTCGTCCTCGCTGACTCCGGGAAAGAGCACACCGACCAGCACGATCTTCTCGCGAAACGTCCGATCAATGAGGGTGTCGGGTATATACGTCAAGCGTCGAGCCACTCCACGTCCGCGATGAACTGCACGGGTCCGCTCAGGGTGGCCTTCGCCCCCGTGAGCTCCACCACCAGAGTCCCACCCGGATTTTCGACGGTGACGCTGTCGCCGCACAGCCCGGCGCGATGAGCGAGGGCCGCCACGGCACAAGAACCCGTGCCACAGGCCAGCGTCCACCCCACTCCGCGCTCGATGACCCGGATGCTCAGGTGGTCGGGACCGAGCACGGTAACGAACTCTACGTTGGCGCCGCCCAGCTGAGCGGCCAGCTTCGCCGCCCGCTCCTCGCGCGCCGGGTCGCTCCAGCCCTCGCTGTCCATGACCGCGGCGTGAGGGTTTCCGACGTTCGCCACGCCCCACGCGCCTTCTAGATCATCGCCAAAGGTCACCTCACCCATGTCGACGCTCCCGTACCCCGACGTCTCGTTCTCCATGTGAAGTCGGACCGTCTTCAGGCCAGCCGCCGTTCGCACGAGGAGTTCGTCCCGATCGGACGAGGTGCTCCGTCGAACCGCGGCCGCCAGGCAGCGCGCGCCGTTGCCTGACATCTCGGCCAACGAGCCATCGGCGTTGTGGAGCGTCATGGTGATCGGATCGCCGAGACGTGCCACAATGAGACCGTCGGCCCCCACGCCGGTCGCGCGAGCACACACGGCGCGCGCGAGGTCACTCGTCCAGGGCTCAGCGTCACCCGCGTCGCGCACGTCCACCAGGAAGTCATTCCCCGCACCGTGCCATTTTTGGAGCGATCTCACAGTCACCATTTAAGTCTCACACGGACCGATCGCCAGCACCCAGCACCTCCCTCAGGCGACGGGCAGCCGAGTCGGGGTGCGAAAACCACTCCACTCGCGGGTCGCGGCGAAACCACGAACGCTGACGCCGCGCCAGGCGCCGGCTCTGGGTGATGGCGTCGCGCACGCACTCCTCCAGGGGCACCGCCTCTTCAAGGTGACCCAGCAACTCGCGGTACCCCACGGCCTGGCGCGCGGTGCGCCCGAGTCCTCCCGGACGTTCGAGCAAGGCCCGCACTTCGTCGAGCAGACCTTCTTCCATCCAGCGCCGAAAACGCGCCTCAATGCGTTCATCCAGTACCGCGAAATCAACCTCGAGTCCGACCTGCACGACACGAACCGGTCCGTAGGTCATCAGCCCTTCGCCGTAGGAGGAGAACGGTCGACCCGAGCCCAGCGTGACTTCCAGGGCGCGCACGACGCGGCGTTCGTTGGTGCGCTCGAGGCGCGTGGCGGCCAGTGGATCGAGCGCTTCGAGCTCACAGTAAAGTCCCTCGAGGTCGAGCGCCGCGCGCTCGTCCAAGGCGGCTCGCACCTCGGGGTAGCGACCGGGGATCTCTAGGTCATCGAGCACGGCGCGCCCGTACAGTCCCGTGCCGCCCACGAACAGTGCGCGACGACCCTGGCCAAAGATCGTGTCGGTGGCGCCGCGCGCCGCGCGTTGAAACTGCGCCACCGTGAACTCTTCGCTCGGCTCCACCAGGTCGAGCAGGTAATAGGGCACCTCCGCGCGCTCGCGGGCGGTGGGCTTCGCGGTGGCGAGGTCCATGCCTCGATAGACGCACATCGCGTCGACGCTCACGATGTCGGTGTGACCAATCTCGCGGGCCAGTCGATGAGCCAGGGCGGTCTTACCCGACGCGGTGGACCCCACCAAGGCGACCGCCGGTCCCCCGAGGGCCGTCACAACGAGAGAAGCGGCACGCGAATCTTGTGACGTGGGGCACGCAGCGCTTCGTGCAGCTCGCCGAGCAGGTAGTACGGCGCGCCGTAGGTCACGTCCACGCTGGCCAGCGATCCCGCGCGCAGCGCGTTCTCGGTGACGGGAAAGTGAATCAGTTTTCCCTGGCGCGTGCGACCCGAGAGCATCTGATCGTTGCGGCGTGAGGGTCCCTCGACCAGCACTTCTTCGCGCCGTCCCACCCGGGCCCGGTGATGGCGAAGGGCGGAACGGTCGGTGACGTCCTTCAGGCGTTCGAAGCGCTCTTTGATGACGTCACTCGCCACGAAGTCGTCGGTCATCTCGGCCCCTCTGGTTCCTTCGCGTGGGGAGAAGATAAAGGTATAGGCCAGATCGAACTCACAGGCGGCGACGACCTCAAGCGTCTCATCGAAGTCGGCGTCGCTCTCCCCGGGAAAGCCCACGATGAGGTCGGTGGTGACCGCCAGGTCGGGAATGGCCGCGCGTGCGGCGGCGAGCTTCTCGAGGTAGCGCTCCACGCGATATCCCCGGCGCATCGCGGCCAGCACGCGATCAGAGCCCGACTGCAGAGGCAGGTGCAGCTGATTGCATACGTTGGGCGTCTCCGCCATGGCGGCGATCGTCTCGGGGCGCAGGTCCTTGGGGTGGGGACTGGTAAAGCGCACTCGCTCGATGCCCTCCACCTCACCCAGAGCGCGCAGAAGTTGGGCGAAGAGTGGTCGCCGACCAGTGATGTCGCGTCCATAAGAGTTGACGTTCTGACCCAGCACGGTGATCTCGGTTACCCCCGAGGCGGCGAGCAGGGACGCCTCGGTGAGGAGGTCCTCCATCGGACGACTGATCTCCCCTCCGCGCACGCTCGGCACGATGCAGTAGGCGCACGTATTATCACAGCCCGTCTGGATGGTCATCCACGCGGCAAATCCCAACTCACGCACGGCGTAGAGCGCGGGAGCCATGTCGCGACTGGTCACCGGGTCTGGCGCGTCGAGGATCTCGATCAGGGGACCTTCGCTGACTGATCGTCGAAGGAGTGAGGGAGCGGCGTTGAGATTGTGAGTTCCAAAGACCACGTCGACCCAGTGGGCGCGCTGCATGATCGCGCCGCGATCCTTTTGGGCCATGCAGCCTCCGACGGCGATCTGCATACCGGGACGCGACTCTTTCAGCGCCTTCAGTTGGCCCAGGGCGCTGTAGAGCTTGAGGTCGGCGTTCTCGCGGATGGTGCAGGTGTTGAGGACGACGACGTCCGCCTCGGCGTCACTCTTCGCCGCGACGAGGCCGTCCGCCACGAGCAGTCCGGCCAGGCGCTCGGAGTCGTGTTCGTTCATCTGACAGCCAAAGGTGCGAATGGCGAAAGTACGGGGCTTTGGCACTTCCTTAGTCTAGGAACCCACTCCCGCCTCGCCCACCGAGGACCCGTAGGTGACCGCTACACCGGCCACCATCACGCAGCCAAGACCCACGAAGTCCCAGACGCTGACCGACTGACCGAGCAGGATCCATCCGATTAGGAAAGCGACCGCGGGATCAAAGGCGAGCAGCACCCCGGCGATCGACGGTGTCAGACGCCGCAGGCCCTGGAGATCCGCGCCAAAACTGAGCACAATGGCCATGACGGCCACGAGCAGGAGCCGCCCGAGGGTGTCGGGATGAGAAAAGAGCCGATCAGTCTCGCCGAGCGAAAAGGGCAACGTCACGAGGGCGGCAATCGACATCGACACCGCCAGGCCTTCGAAACCGCGAGTCAACCCTCCGACCCGGGCGGCGGCCAGGACGTACAGCGCCCAGCCGAGCCCCGAGCCCGCCGCAAAGAGAACGCCCACCAAGGTGAGCCCATTACCGGGGTGGGTCAACGCGACCACTCCGAGCCCGGCCAGAACCACGTAGGCGAGGTGACGAGAGGTGCGCTTGCCAAAGGCCGCCACACACAGCGGACCGAGGAACTCAATGGCGACGGCTCCGCCCAAGGGAATGCGCGCGATGGCTTGATAGAAGCACTGATTCATGAAGGCGGTGGACACACCGAGCGCGATCGCCCCCAGCCACTGACCTCGCGTCCAGTGTCGAAGTTTCGGACGAGTAACGATGAGCAGTACCACCGCGCCCAATAAAAAACGCCACGCGCTGGTGGCCGAGGCGCCGAGCACCGCAAACACGGGCAACACGAGAGCGGCGCTCCACTGAACGAGCACGACGCCAGCCAGCATGAATCCGGCACCACCGAGCGTTCGGGCGTCGAACGTCGAGTCCCTTGGGGTCAACGCGTGACCAGGCCCGCGCGATCCGCGTCGAGCCTGTACACCTCTCCAGGAATCGAGCGTGCGCGCAAGAACTCTGTAGCCCCCCGCGCCACGTCGTCGGCGCTCTCGCTGGTTACCAGACCCAGCATCGACGACCCCGCACCCGACCAGCACGAGCCCGCCGCTCCCGCTACGCGCAGCGCCTCGAGCAAGTCGTCGGCAAACTCGAGGAGTGGCGCCCGGTAGGGCTGGTGCAACGTATCGTTCATGGCGGAGGGCACGAACTTTCGATGGTCGCCGAGACCCGCGATCAAGAGGCCGAGCGCGCCCAGGTTCGCCACCGCGTCGCTAAAGGCGATGAGATCGGGCAACGCTCGACGAGCGTCGCTGGTGGCCAGTTCTTCGTCGGGCACGACCACCACGAAGCGCCAGACCTCATCCAGGGGAAGATCCCGGGCGATCACCACGCCGTCGTCGTCCAGGCTGGCCACCATCAGTCCCCCGTGAACCGAGGCGGCGGCGTTTTCTGCGTGCCCGTCCACATCGGCGGCGACGGCCAACGGATCCGTGGACCCCGCCGCCGCGGCGGCGGCCACGGCGAGAGCCGCCGAGGAGCCCAGACCGCGCGAAAGGGGAATCGAGGAGTTCACGCGGAGCGAAAAGTTCGAGTGGCCGAGCACGCTTGTGGCCACGCGGGCGGCGAGGTGGTTCTCGTCGTCGAAGAGTCCAGCCCCGCACCCTTCACTGGTAATGCTGAACTCCTCAGCGAGTTCAAGGGTCACCTCCACGTAGAGGCTAAGGGCTACGGCAAGAGAGTCGAAGCCCGGTCCCAGGTTCGCCGACGTGGCCGGAGCGCGCGAAAACATTGACTCAGCGTAGGCGCTGCAGCAATGTCGGCGGGGCGAGAGTGCCGTACGCGCGAAGGGTCAGCGTCACGTGCACCGGTCCGCTGACTATGAGGTGACCGACGACTTCGCCTCGGCGAATGGTGCGCGTGACGCGTCGAACGCTCACTCGCGCGTGCAGCGGACCGGCGCTCGGCCACCACCAATACTCATGAGAGTTCGTGAGACCGAACGCCACACGGCGTCCCTCGTAGGCGAACTCGCCCATGGCGCGATGACCCACGAACGTGTAGTGCTGACGAGCGCCCACGGCCGAGTCGTCAAGCGCCAGCGCCGCCTCCCCCGCGGGGGTGAGGAGGTCGCCACCCTCTTGACCGAGCACCACCGCGTAGGCCACACGGGTCTCGGTGCCGTCCTGAAAGGTCATGGCCATCACGTCGCATCCGCCGGCCGCCAGCGTCCGTCCCGACTTCACGCCAATCACGTGGTCGATACCGACGTCGGGCGTGAAGGAGTTCTCAACGCCGGCGAAGGGCAGGGTGACACTTGTTTGATCCACGATCGAGCGAACGAGCGGCGACTTCATCAACAGCACAGCCAGACGCGCTTGGTCCAGGGGCGTGGAGACATCGTCGGAGGACAGGCCCGTGACGTCCACGTACGTGGTGTCGGTGAGTCCGAGCGTCTGCGCCTGCGCATTCATCAGGACCACGAAGGACTGGTTGTTGTCAGAGACCATATTGGCCAACATGACGGCGTAGTTGGCGGCCGAGTGCACCAGCACCCCGTTCAAGAGATCGCTCTCGCACAGTTGCTCGCCCACGATGACCGGAACACTCGACGCGTCCTGGCCGATCAGCTCGTTGTAACTCTCTACGTCGGCGTCGGTCACGACGTGGCAGAGTCCGCTCTCCCCGATCGACAGGGGCAGATGCTGCAGCGCCACGAAGGCCGTCATCATCTTGGTCAAACTGGCGATCGGAACGGGGTAGTTATCGTGCGCGCCCTCTACCCCGAGGGCCGGGATGTCGATGGCGGCTTCTCCCACCTTCGGCCAGGCGAGCGACGCCGAGACTGGCGTGGTCGAGACGCTCTTCAGCGCGACGTACGTGCGCGGGGGGCGATGCAGCAGCGGGACTTGCAGCGCGACGACGAGGGCCGCCGCGACGACCAGACCCAAGAGAAGACCGACCAAGCGAACGAAAAGACCACGTCGCCGTGGATGACGTGCGGCCGAGTGACGCGACAAAACTACAGCGACGTCTGTTGGTCGTACTCTTCGAGCGAGACGAGCACCTTGCGGGCCTTGGAACCGTCACCCGGAGCGACGACTCCTTCTTGCTCGAGTTGATCCATGATTCGCCCGGCGCGGGCGAAGCCCACTCGGAGTTTGCGCTGGAGCATCGACGTCGAGCCGGACTGATTGCGAATGACCATCTCTCTCGCTTGAGCGAGAATCTGATCGTCATCGTCGCCACCCGAGCCCGACGAACCTCCCCGAGAGGCCGGTATGTCGAGGGCGACCACTGACTCGCGACGGCCACCTTGACGGCGCCACGCCTCAACCACGCGACGAACTTCCTCTTCGGAGACCCACGGCGACTGCAGACGACGGGCAATGTTGCTCGAGGCTGTCACGACCAGCATGTCGCCCTTGCCGATCAGTCGTTCCGCGCCCGCCTGGTCCAAGATCACTCGGCTGTCGGCGAGCGAGGACACGGCGAAGGCCATACGACTAGGGATGTTGGCCTTGATGACCCCCGTGATGACGTCGACGCTCGGGCGCTGTGTCGCGAGGACCAGATGGATGCCGACCGCTCGGGCCATTTGGGCGATACGAACGACCGACTCCTCCACGTCACGGGCGGCCACCATCATGAGGTCGTTCAACTCATCCACCAGGATCACGATGTAGGGGAGGTCCTCGGGGCTGAGGGGAATGGCGTCCGAGGGGAGCCCCGTCGCGCGCTCGAAGGCGTCGGCCACCAGCTCTTGGGATGTGGGTTCGGGGGTCAGCTCGCCGCGGGCGATCATCTGCTGGTAACTGGTGATGTCGCGCGCGCCGCTCTCGGCCAGCAGGTCGTAACGGCGCTCCATCTCCTTTACCGCCCAGTGCAGCGCGCCCGCCGCCTTTTTGGGATCGACCACGACCGGAGACAGGAGGTGAGGCAGGTCGTTGTACTGGCCCATCTCCACCCGCTTGGGGTCGATCAGCAACATGCGTAACTGGTCGGGGGTGGCACGCATCACCAGGCTGGTGATGAGAGAGTTCATGGCCGAGCTCTTACCCGCGCCTGTCGCTCCCGAGATCAGTACGTGGGGCATCTCGCCGAGATTCATGATGACCGTGCGTCCGGCGATATCGCGACCGAGCGGCACGTCAAGAGGGTGTAGGGCCAGCGTTGCTTCCTCAGAAGAGAGAAGGTCACCCAGCGCCACCAGGGAGCGCTGGCGATTAGGAACTTCGACGCCAATGGCGGAGCGGCCTGGTATCGGGGCAAGAATACGAACATCGGGCGAGGCCATGGCGTAAGCGATGTCCTTATTGAGGGAGGTCACCCGCGACACTTTGACACCGGAACCCAGCTCCAACTCAAAACGGGTCACCGTAGGCCCGACGGTGTAGCCCACCAGCGTTGTTTCGACACCGTGGGCGGCGAGGGCGTCGACCAACTCTTCGCCCGCCGCGTCGGTCAAGGAGCGATCCAGCTTCTGATCGCGCGTTCGTTGCAACAGCGATAGTGGGGGCAACTCCCACTCACTCGGCGGAGCGACGTACATCCGGCGAGGGCTCGCGGTCTCCTCTTCGAAGTCCTCAGCTTCCTCCTCGTCGTATTCCTCTTCCTCTTCCTCTTCTTCCTCCTCTTCCTCTTCCTCTTCCTCTTCAGCACCCTCGTCGTACTCGTCGTACTCGAACTCTGGCTCGGGTTCCACCAAGCGCAACCTCGCTCGTCGCGAGGACCCTTCCTCTACCGCGGGCTCTTCTGCCTCGTCATCCTCCTCGTGGCGGGGGCGTGCCGTCCACCACCGTGAAAGAACCCGACCGATCGCGACGAGCACCGTGCCCACACCCAGCACGAGTGCTCGTAGTCCGACTCCGGTCACCACGATGATGGCGACGACGATCAGGGCGAGAAGAATGATCGTGGCCCCCGCGACGCCAATCCAACTGGCGAGCGCACCCCCGGTACCGACGCCGAGCCAACCCCCGGCGTGTCCGAGCGCGGGCGTCGTGGCGTGGATTCCGGGGCGACCTCCGGCGAGGTCGGCGATGCCGCTCACCGCGACCAGTGCGAAGACTCCGCCCCAGGTGACCCGAGCTTGATCGAACTCGACCTTTCCCGAGACGAGTACGACGCCCACGGCAAGAAGAATGAGGGCCAGGGCGTAACGACCGGCGCCCAATGCGTCAGAGAGCCCGCGCGCCACGTCGTGGCCCACCGGACCGAGCGCGCGAAAATCGGCGAGGGCCACAAAGAGACCCACCACGAAGAGCGCGACGATCGAGAGGTCGCGCAGGTGACGCTGCCACAGGTTCGGTGCGGACTTACCTTTGGCCCGACTACGAGTGGCCGTCTTTTTTACCGGCTTCTTTTTGTGTCGCGCTTGTACCACAACCATCTAACTTACTAACGACTTGTTCAAAACCTGAACCACTTGAGCGATTGCTCTATATCGGTTGGAATTCCCGTCGAGATTTTGGACGCTTCGCACGTAGTATGAGCCGATGTTCGCGCGGCGACGTTCAGTGAAGCTCGCGGGCGATGCGTCATCGCTGCGCCAGCGCGAGCGAGCCACGGTGACGAAGCACACCCAGGCCCGACTTCGGTTGAGCCCAGAAGCCCGACTCTCGCTGCGCGCGGCCGTGTGCATCAGCGTCCCGCTGCTCGTCGGGCTCATCGTCCACCAACGCCTGTACGCGATCGTCGCCAGCATCGGCGCGCTCTGGGCGATCAGTCAAGACGGACTTGACGCGTGGCCCGCGCGCGGTCATCGCCTCTTATGGGTGGTCGCCGCCGGAGGGATCGGCGTGGCTCTCGGGAGCACCTTCGTCGACCACTACAGCGCGGCGTGGGAGACCATTGGCTTCGTGGGCGCGACTGCTCTCTTCGCCGGGTTCGTGGAGGCCTCCAACCACGCCACGGCGGGCGCGTATCTGTTGATTGGAACCATCCTCGGAGTCGGTCTCGAGTTCAAGGGGCACGAGTGGCAGTCAGCTCTCGCGATCATGGTTGGTGCGCTATGGGTGTACGGCGTGGCCCTGCTCATGAACCGTGTGTTTCACCTGGAGACCCAACGGATCTACCTGGCCCGGGCTTTTGACGCACTCGCCACCACCGTCGACGCCCTCGGCGCGCCCACGTTCTTTGGCGTGCGCGCGAGGGCGGTCGCCACCATAGATCGGGCGCGCGACGTGGTGGGTGAGATCCATCTCAAGACCTCCAGCGTGGAGGAGCGCTCGCTCTATCAATGCCTCATCGTGGCACTTCGTTGCGGCGAGGCGATCTCGTACTTCGAGGGGAAAAACATCCAGGTCGGTCCGAGCGCCTCGAACGCCCTACGCGACGTGGCACGAACGTTGGAGAGCGACGGAGCGACGGCGGCGCTCGCCACCCTGGTGGAGGTTCGGGACCGATTCTCCTCAGCGACGGGGCTAACGCCCGTGGTGGCGCACGCCTTCCAGACCACTTTGAGCATCGCCGATCCCTACACGGTGATTCGTTACCCCGGCAAGGGTCTTCTTCCCCTCGGACAGCGACTGCGCTTTGCTCTTATCCTGTCCGTCGCGGTGACCGCAGGTCTCTGTGTGTCCCACGCGCTCACTGGCCCCCACGGATTTTGGCTGCCCCTCGCGGTGGCCTTCATTCTGCGCCCCGACGTGGGCCCCGTCATCACGCGAGCGATCGCTCGAACGGTCGGTACCACGGTCGGGGTCGGCATCGCCGCGATCGTGGCCTGGACCGGCAACACCGTGGTCGAACTCATCGTGCTGTCGTGCGTGATGGCGGCCATCCAACCGTGGGCCCAGCGCCGCTCACACACGCTGTCGGTCATCACCTTTACACCGGTGGTCTTTGTCTTCCTCGGCCTGCTCGGCACCGACAAGAACCTCTTCGGCGTGCGCATCGTCGACACCGCCATTGGCGCAGCCATCGTGCTTCTCCTCGATGTTCTCTTATGGACGACGGCGCCGTCGCTGCGTCCCGCCCAGCAGCTGGCGGACGCCCGCGCCGCGTCGCAGCGCTACGGCGAGGAGGCGGACGTGGACAGCCCCATTCGGCGCCATCAGCTGCGTCGTATTGCCCTGCGCGCCGTAGCCAACGCTCGAAGCTCCGTGACCTCCGCGCGCTCGGAACCTCGAGTGCTACGCCGCCTGGACCCGACCAGCGCCGCGCAACTGAGTGACATTGAGCGCTCCATCGACGCCCACACGGTGGCCCTCCTCGACAGCGGTCACGAGACGTAGTGACGGGCTAGTGCCGCGCCATAGGCTGATCGCGTGAACAGAGAACCGGACGCTTCCACGCTCAAACTGGCCGAACGCACCGGCGCGAACGCGGTGCGCTGCGAGGTCGTCTCCACCCAGCGACTCAGCACGTCACTCATGGAGATTGCGCTGCGAGGTAATGCGGTGGCCCTCGCCGGGGTACCGGGCAACGACGTCATGATCCGCCTGAGCGACGCGAAGGGCCGTCTGGTGAGTCGCCGCTACAGCGTACGAGACGTCGACGCCGAGAAGGACGAGCTGACGCTGTGGGTGACCACCGATCACGAGGGGCCGGGCAGCACCTGGGTTCTCGACGCGAAGAGCGGCGACGAGATTGACGTCATTGGCCCGCGCGGCAAGATCCCGCTCGATCCCCTGGCCGATTGGCACCTCTGGATGGGGGACGTCAGCGCCCTGGCCGCGGCGTACCGGATGGCCGCCAGCATCGAGGTTCCCGGTCGGGCCATCTTCATCGTCGAGATCGACGCCGGCGACGACGCCCTCGGCACGACTTTCCAAGAGGGACTCGGGGTCACCGGCATCTTCGTCGAGCGCCGCGGGCGCGATCTCAATGATCCCGCCGGCCTGCTCAGTGGACTCGCCGCCTTCGAGCTTCCCCCCGACCTCGGCCACGTCTATCTTTTCGGGGAGTTCCACGTCGTACGCGCCCTGCTCACGGCGGTCACGGACCGAGGTGTCGCGCCCGAACAGATCAGTCACAAGCCCTACTGGCGAAGCGGGCTCAGCAACGCCGAGCACGGAGAACCCGACAAGTCGTGAGGCGCGACGCTAGCGACGCTTCAGCACCGTGACGTAGAAGGTCACGAAGACGACGACGATGGCGACGTTGGTGATCAGTCGCTCCGCGAAGTGGTGACGCAAGAAGAGAACATCCGCCAGGACGATCACGACGATCATCGCCAGCAGGTACAACGCCTCGACCGGCCTTACCTTCATTGGTTCTCCGCGGGCAACTCGCCCCTCATCAGAACACCAGTATCGAGGACAGAATGACCGGCTGGCGACGATACCGCTGTCCGAGCAGTCGACCGGCCGCACGTTGAGCGACCTTGGAGAGCGAGTCACCGTCAAGATTGTCATCGGCGATCGCCTCTTGCAGGGCGTTGCGCACTTCAGTCGTGAGGTGTACGAGCACATCGGCGTCGCTCGCTCCCTCAAACCACCCGCGCGCGCTGACACTGACCGGTTGGGCGATCTTCGCGAGGTCCCTATCGACGCCGGCCGAGATGAGGAGCACTCCATACTCCGCCAGCATCCGTCGCTCCTCCAAAGGGCGTTCGTCGAAATCACCGTCGTTGCCGTCGATGTAGTGAAAACCGGCGGGCACTTTCCCGGCGCGACGGATTCCCTTCTCCGACACCTCGATCTGATCACCGTCTTCACAGATCAACACGTGACGGGGGCTCAGTCCCATCGAGACCGCCAGCTCCGCGTGATGGACCATGTGGCGATACTCGCCGTGCACCGGGACAAAGTTCTTCGGTCGAAGTAGTTGTTGGAAGGTGCGCAGTTCGCCCTGGCGCGCGTGACCCGACGCGTGAATCGGTTCTTGGCTCGAGTCGATGACCTCGGTCGCCTCGCGATGCAAGTCATCGATCACGCGACCGACCGACCACTCGTTGCCCGGGATGGGGTGCGAGCTGAGGATGATCGTGTCGTCGGCTCCAACTTTGAAGTTCCGGGCGTCGCCGCGCGAGAGCCGCGAGAGCACCGCGAGCGGCTCTCCCTGACTCCCGGTGCAGATCACGCATACTTCGCCGGGGGCGAATCGGCTGATGTTCTCCACGTCAATGATGTCGGCGGTGTCTACTTTCAAGAGGTGCATCTTGCGGGCCAACTTGACGTTCGCCTCCATCGATCTCCCCATGAAGGCGATCTTGCGACCCGTCTCGTGCGCCACGTTGCAGATCTGTTGGATGCGGTGGATATGGCTCGCGAAACAGGCGACGACCATTCGGCGGCTTCGGACGCTCCAAGAAGAGCCGACGCAGGGCCGCGCCGACGCTGCTCTCGGACGGCGTGAACCCCGGCTCTTCGGCGTTGGTGGAGTCGGCCAGCAACAGGGCCACGCCCTCGTCCCCGAGGGCGGCCAGACGATTGATGTCGGTACGACGTCCGTCGATCGGCGTGAGGTCGAGCTTGAAGTCCCCCGAGTGCACGACAATGCCCACCTTGGTGTGAAAGGCGATCGCCAGGGCGCTCGGCACCGAGTGCGTCACCGGTATGAACTCGACCTCAAAGGGCCCGATTCGACGACGTTCGCCGTCAGCGACCTCGATGAACGTCAGATCGTGAGCGACCTTGGCCTCGCTGAGTCGGTGGCGGGCGAAGCCCAGGGTGAGTGGCGAGCCGTAGATGGGGACGTTGACGTCTTTCACCAGGTAGCGGAGGGCGCCCGTGTGATCTTCGTGACCGTGGGTGAGAACGATCGCGTCCACGCGGTCGCGCCGCTCAATCAGCCAGCGAAAGTCCGGGAGGATGATGTCGACGCCGTACATGGTGGGCTCGGGAAACATGAGCCCGGCGTCCACCACGACGAGGCGACCGTCTTGCTCGATGGCCGCACAGTTTCGGCCGATCTCGCCCAAGCCACCGAGAAAGGTGACGCGCAGCGTGTCAGGCACGGGCAGACTTTAGCGACGCCACGACCTCGACCGCGGCGGCGTCGAGGTCGGAGTCACTCGGGCCGTGAGGCAGTCGACACTCCCCCACGCGAATCCCCAGGGCCCGCAAGGCCGCTTTGGACGGCATGGGGTTGGGGTAAGCCTCGGTGCTTTCGAAGGCAAAACTCTTGGCCGCGACCTCGTTGAGTCGTTGCGCCTCGGCCCAGTCGCCCCGAACGGCCGCGTGCACGATGCCCGCCACTTCGGGGCCGGCCCAGTGGGCCGCCACCGAGACGACGCCGACCGCTCCCACTCCCATGAAGGCCAGCAACATCGAGTCGTCGCCGCTGTACAGATCGAAGCCGTCGCCGAGCACCGACTTGGTATGGGCGGCGGAGTTGGTGTCTCCCGAGGCGTCCTTCATGGCCACGATGTTCTTGTGTTTGCGCACCAGGTCGATGGTGGTGGCGGAGGCGATCTTTCTCCCGGTGCGAATCGGCACGTCGTAGAGCATCACGTCGAGCGGGGTGCTCTCGGCAATCGCCCCGAGATGACCGGCGATTCCCGCCTGGTTCGGGCGGGCGTAGGCCGGGGTCGTGGCCAGTATTCCCGCCACCCCGGTCGCCTTCACGTGGGTGGTCAGCGCCACCGAGGCCTGAGTATTGGCGAACGTGCTGCCGGCGAGCACCGGGATGGTGACCGCTTCGGCCACGCAGGCGAACAGATCCAGCTTCTCGTCGTCACTCAGCGACGAGCCCTCGCCGGTCGAGCCGCCAACCACCAGTCCCTCGCTCCCCTCGCCCGCCAAGAAGGTGGCGAGTTGCGCGGCGACCGTGAAGTCAACGGCGCCGTCGGAGTCAAATGGGGTGACCATGGCCGTTAGAACACGTCCAAAACGCGGCTCACTCATGCTCTGAAGTTACCAGGACTCCCCCCAGCCAGAAGCCGACCCTCAGTTGACCAAGGACGAGATGCCGTCGAGGAACCGGGGCGTCGCATCCACGACGTCCAGGGCCACGGCGACTCCGTGAACAAAACTCTGGCGATCGAATGAGTCGTGACGGATGGTGAGTCCCTCTCCGGGCGAGCCGAACAACACCTCTTGGTGCGCGACCAGTCCGGGAAGTCGAACCGAGTGAATCTTGACGCCGTCGACCGCGTCGGCGCCTCGCGAGCCTTCCACACTAAATCGAGTGGTCGGATCGACGAGCGGCGCCTGACGGGCCGCGCGCCGGGCCTCGGCGATCCCTCGAGCGGTGGCGAGTGAGGTACCTGAGGGCGCGTCCACTTTCTTATCGTGATGCAGTTCCACGATCTCGACGCGATCGAAGTACGGTGCCGCGGCGGCGGCAAAACGTTCGGCGAGAACGGCGCCCACCGAGAAATTCGACGCGACCACGACACTGACGTGTTGGGCCGCGTCACGCAAGGTCTGGCGGTGCTCGTCGGAGAGCCCGGTCGCCCCCACCACCAGGGCCACCACGTTCTCGGCGCACCACGTGGCCGAACGCGCGACGCCTTCGGGCGAGGAAAAGTCCACCACCGCGTCTATCGCTCCCGCCTCCAGATCGTCAAGCGCAGTCACGTAGCGGGCGCCAAAGAGTTCGCGTGGCTCGCGCTCGTCGACGAGGGCAGCGACCGTGAACCGACCGGTGGCGCCCAGTCCCTCCGCGAGCGCCTGACCCATCCGTCCCGCACCGCCGACGATTGCCAGTGATTTCACGTCAGAACCTTACTGCCGCGCTTTCGGCGCCTCGTAATGAGAAGGCCCGCCGACACGCCGAGCCACAGCATCACCGACACGGCCGACGCCGCGGTGCTGACTTCAATGTATGGCGCGTGATAGTGAAAGTGAATTACCCATTTACCTCGCGGCACCTCGACCTTTTCGATGAGTCCCGCCCGCACCACCTTCAGTTGCTCCAGCTTGCCCGTCGCGTCGTTGACGGCCGTCGCCCGCCAACCGGGCAGGTAGGCCTCGCTACGTTCGAGCGCGCTCGGTGAGTTCAACGTGACGCTCACCCAGGCGTCACCCCACATCGCGGTGCGCACCCGGGTGACCCTTCCCGCGCTCGCCTTCACCACCCAGGCGCGCGGAAGCACCCTGACCGCTTTAAAGACGGAAAAGGTGTCCTCGGTCGAGGTCAGTCTCCACCGCGAGGTGGCGATGGCTAGCTGGTAGTTCGTGTCCAGGCGATAGCTCTTCGTCGAGTGAGAGGGCGTGACGACGGTGTCACCCACGGTCACGCCGGTCGGTGACGACACGAGGACTCCGGCCGCCGGAACGCCCTCGAAATCGGCCACGCCCCGGACGTGCCCGCCGGGCAAGGTCCAGCGGTGTCCCGTGATGACGTGTCCCTGGGCGTCGAGCAGCTGGATCGAGATCGTGCTCGAGGAGATCTCGTTGTCTGCGACGCCCCTTAGGTGGATACGCCCCACCGGAAGAACTTCACCGAAGTATCGACGAAGCGAGGGTGCGGTTTTCTGCTTTACGCAGGTGGGGGGCACCGAACGCGTGAAGGAGGTCGAGGTCATGAGCTGTGAAGAAGAGATGGCGATCGCGCTCAAGCGCAGCTGAGTGAACGTGCCCGCGGCGAGATGGCAGGCGTTGAGAGACGCCTGGGGATGCGTGCCGGTCGCGTCGTCGTAGAGGTTCGAGATCAACGAGCCATATCCCTGGACGCTGGCCAAGTGGGTGAAGACGTTCATGTTGGGCTCGCCCAGCTGGCGATAGACGCCGGTGTGCGCGCCCGCCGCGTCGACGAGGGCGAAGCGGCCACTGGTGCCGAGCAGTTGATGCGCGAAGGACTCCGACGCTTCGCGGGGACCGGGACCTCCGATGAGACCGGTGGAGGTGAAGAGCAGAAAGACGATGAGGTCCGCCACGAGCACGACCATCAACACCGCGAAGAGGCGCTTTACGTTCTTGACGAGGAACAACACCGCGAACGCGGCCACCAGCGCGATGAGCAGATGAAGAATATTGGAGAGCTGAAGGCCCTCTTCCAGATTGACGTTGCCGCCCGAGATATGGATCTTGTTCAGAACCCACGGTCCCCATCCGAGCAGCAGCGCCGAACCCGCGACGATAACGAGGGCCGGGGCGGCGCTCACCCAGCGAGAGCGCCGACCGAGACCCGCGCGCGACGCGGCCCCTTCGCGGATGCGCTGCAACCACCAGCCCAAGAAGACCGACAGGGGGAAGTCCACCAAGATGACGCTTCGACTCTGGAGGCGGGTCGAGCCGTAGAGGGGAATCTTGTGAAAGATGTGGCCGAGGGGGGTGAAGCTTCCCCACGTGGCAAAGAGCCCCACCACCAAGATGACGACGTAGATCATGTAGTCGCGATCGTCACCGCGCCACCCTCGCCACCTCACGCGAGTGAGAAAGGCCACCCCGGCTACCAGGGCCAAGACCCCGGCGTAGCCCGTCACCTCGGCGAGGTTGTAGTTGGCGAAATATCCCTGCTGGCCAAAGGCCCCGTTGCCGCCAAAGAGGTCGGGCGTGAAGAGCAGCGCGCTCCAGCGTGCCGCGAGCGAACCGGCTCCGAAGTACGCGTAGCTGATGGAGTTGCGTTCTGAGTAGTTGATGAAGGACCATCCGGGCAAGAGCTGGATCAGCCCGAGGCCCACCCCCCAGGCAAAACCGACCGCCAGCGTGACCGCGTAGGCCACGCGCAGCCGCCACGAGTTCAACCAGTACGAACTGCGCAGAATCAAGACACAGGGAACGACGACGAGAGTGAGCAGCTCGATGGAGGAGATGCTGCGGGGTTCCCCGGAGAGAAAGGTCATGCCCCAGAGCCCCGCCACCCCCAGCGCCCACGGGAGTCCCACCCGGGCGAGTTCGGGGATGCTCGCGCCCGGGTGAACCCGTCTCAGTCGGCCCGACAGCGCCACCATGAGCAACATCCCCCAGGGAACGAACGAGTAGCCCTGAACCACGCCGAGGTGAACCATTTGGCCGATCATCGCCCCGCAGTAGGCGTAACTGATGCCGGCCACGAAGGCTGGCGCGGCGCCCACTCGGTGCCAGCGCAACAGGGCGAACATACCGACGGCCCCGGTCACGTAGATCACGATCATGTTGAAGACCCAGGCGACGAGGGGCGGGATGAAGACGTACAGGAGCGTGAGGGGGTAGAGCGCTCCCGCGTTCAACCCGCCGAGCAGCGGCGTGCCCGAGTTGGTCAAGGGATCTAGTAGGGGCAGGTGGCCGGTGGCCAGTTGGCGGCCCGCCAGCACCCGAAGGGGAAAGTTTTGAATCAGGTTGTCCGCGTCGATCGCCGGATGCCCGAAGAGGGCCGGCACGATGAAGAGCAGGGACGGAATGAACACGAACCACGCCAACGCCCGGCGGTCGCTGGGGGCGAGCGGTCGCCACCAGGGCGTGAGATCCGACGGTTCGAGATCGGTGCTCATTGTTCCCACGCTAGGAAAAACCAAAGGACCGTGTCGCGCAGGTCTCGTCGCGACACGGTCCTTCGTTACTTAATTAGCGTCGACGCGGACGAGGACTACGGCGTCCACCACCATCACCGTCACTGAAGGTCGGGCCGCCGGGGCCGAGGTCGCCGATCTCGCCGGCTAACTCCGCCTCGAAGCTCGCCTCAAAGGATGAGGACGGGCTGCTCGCCGCGGCCGGGCGCTCGGAACGCTCCCGGCTCGCGCGCTCGGGACGATCGGAACGATCGCGGCTCGGGCGCTCGGAGCGCTCGGAGCGCTCGCGGCGCGGCTCCTCCACCACGTCGGGGAAGTCCCCGACCAGTGAGAGCGAGACCTTGCCTTGGGGGTCAATGTCATCGACCTTGACTTCCAGGGCCTGACCCAACTCGAGCACGTCTTCGACCTGACCGATGCGCTTGCCGCCATTGAGGGGCGCCAGTTTCGAGATGTGCAAGAGACCATCGCGTCCCGGCAGGATGTTGATGAAGGCCCCGAACTTAGCGATCGAAACGACACGGCCCTGGTAGACCGCACCGACGTCGGCCGAGGGCGGGTCCAGAATCAACGAGATACGACGTCGAGCTTCCTCCACGGCGCGTCCGTCCTTCGCACCAATGGTGACCGTGCCGACGACGCCGTCGTCGTCCACCGCGATGTCAGCGCCCGTCTCCTGCTGGAGGGTGTTGATGACTTTGCCCTTGGGTCCAATGACCTCACCGATCTTGTCGATGGGAATCTCCATAGTGACGATCTTGGGAGCGACTTCGGCCACCTCGCTGCGAGGCTCGGCGATCGTGTCGGTCAAGACCTTGAGGATCGTGAGTCGAGCGTCCTTCGCCTGGTGCAGCGCCTTCGCCAACACGTCGGCGGGCAGGCCGTCGATCTTCGTGTCGAGCTGCAAGGCGGTGACGGCGTCGGCGGTACCGGCGACCTTGAAGTCCATGTCACCGAAGGCGTCTTCGGCGCCGAGGATGTCGGTCAGGGTCACGTAGTTTCCACCCTCGTAGACGAGGCCCATCGCGATGCCGGCCACCGGCGCCTTGATGGGCACCCCGGCCGCCATCAGCGACAGGGTCGAGCCACAGACTGAGCCCATGGACGTGGAACCGTTCGACTGCATGATGTCCGACACCACGCGAATGGTGTAGGCGAAGTCCTCTTCGCTCGGCAAGACCGGAACTAAGGCACGCTCGGCCAGCATGCCGTGACCGATCTCTCGGCGTTTGGGTGCCCCCACGCGTCCCGTCTCCCCGGTAGAGAAGGGCGGGAAGTTGTAGTGGTGCATGTAGCGACGGAACTCATCGGGTGAGATGGTGTCGAGCTGCTGGCGCATGCGGGGCATGCCCAACGTCGTGACGTTGATGACCTGGGTCTCGCCGCGCTGAAAGAGCGCCGAGCCGTGAGTCATGGGAAAGAGGTCAACCTCGGCCGACAGCGGGCGAATGTCGGTGAGGTTGCGACCGTCGATGCGCACACCGTCATCGATGATGCGCTCGCGCACCAGCTTCTTCGTGAGTGAGCGAATGGCTGCCTTGATCTCGCTGGCGCGACCTTCGAGCTCGACGCCAATCTGCTCGTTGATGGACTTGGCGGCGGCGTCGAGGGCCTCGGCGCGGGCGGCCTTGGTCGTGATTTTGTTGGCCTCGGTGAGCGCCTGCTTACCCACCGCTTCGACGCGCGCGTACACGTCGTCTTGGTAGTCGGCGAACGTCTCGTAGGGAAAGACCGGCAGCGGACCGCGGTCGGCGATGAAGTCGCGGACCAACTCGCGCTGCAAGTTAATCGCTTCGCGGATCCACAGCTTGGAGGCTTCGAGTCCGGCGGCCAGCACTTCTTCGGTGACCTTCGGAGCACCGTCGAGGTACTTCTCGAAGGAGCCCTCGGTGCCACCGGCCTCGACCATCATGATGGCGACATCGGCCTCGGACGAGTCGCTCAGGGCGCGACCGGCAACCACGAGCTCGAAGACCGAGGCGTCCCCTTCTTGGTACGTGGGGTGCGGAGCCCACTCACCCTCGGTGGTGTACGCCATGCGCACGGCACCGATGGGACCGTCAAAGGGGATGCCCGAGATCATCAACGCGGCCGAGGCGGCGTTGATGGCCAGGATGTCGTGCGGGTTTTCCTGGTCGGCGCTGAAGATCGTGCCGACTACTTGGACCTCGTTGCGAAAGCCCTTCGGGAAGGACGGGCGCAGAGGTCGGTCAATCAGTCGACAGATGAGGATGGCTTGGTCGGAGAGCTTTCCCTCGCGACGAAAGAACGCCCCAGGAATCTTCCCCGCGGCGTAGGCCCGCTCCTCGATGTCAATGGTGAGGGGAAAGAAGTCCATCCCCTCTCGGGCTGTCTTCGCCGCGGCGACCGTGGCGAGCAGGATGGTGTCGCCGATACGGGCAAGGACTGCGCCGTCGGCTAGTTGTGCAAGGTGACCGGCTTCAAAACTCATGGTTTTGTCGGTACCCGTTATGGGACTACTGACGCGGATGGCGTTAGTCATTGATTGCTCCTATATGTAGCAACACCCGCCCGAATCCCAGTGGGCAACCTTCGCCGTCGGCGACTGTCCTCCACTGGCTTTCGGGGCCTCGGATGTTGAACACGTCGACGGCGTCGACGTGCGTTGTGCGGCTAGCGACGAATGCCGAGTCGGCCGATCAACGCGCGGTAGCGCTCTACGTTGCCTTTTTGCACGTAGTCCAGCAGTCGACGGCGTTGACCAATGAGCTTCATCAGTCCACGGCGAGTGTGATGATCGCCTTTGTGAACCTTGAGGTGCTCGGTGAGATGCGAGATCCGGGCTGTCAAGAGCGCGACTTGGACCTCGGGCGAGCCGGTGTCGGTGTCGTGGGCTCGAAAGTCCTCGATGATCTGTTGCTTCTCAGTCATAACGTGTGTGCCTTATTTGAGTCGGGGGTCCCGTTGCGAGCCGCCAACGAGACGACCCACATGATCAGCGTCGCTGACCGAACATCTATCTTAGCAGAATCGCCTCATCGAGCGACTCGGCGTCATAGATCTGCTGGCTTTGCTCGACGTCGTGCCCGATCTGCGTGATGAGATCTTCGACGCCGGCGAAGGTCGTCTGGTCGCGAAGACGCGCGAGAAACACCACATCCAGCGTGCGGCCATAGAGCTCTCCGTCGTAGCCCACCACGTGCACTTCTACCAATAGCGCGCCGTCTTCATAGAACTGCGGTCGGGTGCCGACCGAGATCGCGGCGGCCCACCAGGCGCCGTCGAGAAACGTCGCCCCGGCGTAGACGCCCTCGGCGGGCAGCGCCTGCTCGGTGGCCACACTCACGTTGGCGGTAGGAAAGCCCAAGGCTTCTCCGCGATTATCACCGTGCTCGACCACTCCACGCAACACGAAGGGTCGTCCCAGAACCCGTCGCGCTTCGACCACGTCCCCACTCTCGAGAGCTTGACGCACCAAGGTCGAACTCCACCTCGTGCCGTCACCGTGGGTCGGCGCCGCCACCACGTCGAATCCCCGTAGCGCACCAACTTCGCGCAAGAGCGTGAGGGTGCCTTCACGGTTATGGCCAAAGTGAAAGTCCTCGCCCACAATGACACCGCGCGCCTGAAGGTCATGGACCAAGACTCGCTCGATGAAGTCGCGCGCCGACTCACGGGCGAGTTCCTTGGAGAACGTCAACACCCGCACTGTTTGCACGCCGAGAGCGCGGAGCCCGTCGAGGCGTTGTTCAATCGTGGCCAACTGTCGCGGAGCGCGATCGGGAGCGAGCACGCTCGCGGGAGAGGGATCGAAGGTCACGACCGTCGGCGTGGCCCCGTACTGATTAGCCAACTCGAGCAGTTGAGCGAGTACCGCTTGGTGCCCCAAGTGCAGGCCGTCAAAGACGCCCACCGCCACCAGGCTGGGCTGGTGGGACGTCGCGTCGCCGTCGTGGAGGACTTTCATCTCTGGCAACCTACTCGGAGGTCTCACTCGCGGCGGGCAAGATCACAACGGGTTGCCAGGCGTCTCCGCGGCGTCGTAGAACGCCCACCAGATGGCCGGCGTCATTGAGCGCGGCGATCTCTTCACCCTCTCGTGGCTCCAAGGGGACGCGCTGGCCCATGCGCAGTTTTTTCTCGTCCTCGTCGCTGACGTTGATGGACTCCAGATGCTCGACGAACGCGCGCGGCGCCAGAAGCACCGGTGCGTCTTCACTGATGCGATTGTCGAGCTCGTAGTACGTCAAGGCGTCCCCCACGTGATGAGAGCCGCTTGCGAGCCGACGAAGAGCACTGAGGTGTCCCACCGTTCCGAGTCGCTCCGCCAGGTCACTCATGAGCACCCGCACGTAGGTGCCCACCGAGCAGGTCACGTCAAAGGACCAGTGGGTTTCGTCGAGCGGCGCCAGAGACAACTCATACACTGTGATCCCGCGAGGCTTGCGATCAATGACCACTCCCTCGCGCGCCAGCGCGTGGAGGCGCTGACCGTTTACCTTGATGGCCGAGACCATAGGCGGGATCTGTTCTTGCTCACCGAAGAGGCTCGCGGCCGCGGCGTCGACGATCTCTGGGGTGAGGGTGGGCACCGGCATGGTCTCGATCACCGTCCCATCCGCGTCCAGAGAGTCGGTGCGTTCGCCGAAGGTGACGACCCCCTCGTAGCGCTTGACCTCACTTTGTGCGAAGCGAAGCAGTCGAGTCGAAGGTCCCACGCCCAGGATCAACAGGCCCGTGGCCATAGGATCGAGCGTGCCGGCGTGTCCCACGCGCTGTTCGTTCAACACGCGACGGACGTGACCCACCACGTCGTGACTGGTCACCCCTTGGGGCTTGTCAATGAGGAGAAGCCCGTTACTCGTCATCGTGACGCTGGCGGCGCAGGAGTTCGTCGATGGCCTCGGCGCTCGCGATCGCGGGATCGACCATAAAGGCCAGTTTCGGTGTTCGCTTGAGGCGGGTCTGGGCGTTGACCGACGCTTGGATCTGCGCGCGGCGCTCTTCTAAGGCCTCTTTCGCCTCGTCCGACACCGAGTCCAAGTAGACCTTGGCGTGGCGAAGATCCGGTGCGGTCTCAACCCCGGTTACGGTCAAGAAACCGAGCCGCTCATCGATGTCGGAGATCCGCACGAGTTCATCGGAGATGACCTCACGCAAGATCTGATTCACCCGCGCCGAACGCGGGTAGGGGTGATTCGAACCAGAGGACCGCGCCATGGCTTATGCCGTGCGCGGAATCTCGCGCTCTTCGTAAGTTTCGATGATGTCACCAGACTTGAGGTCCTGGTAGTCCGAGAGTCCGATTCCGCACTCAAAGCCTGCGGCCACTTCTCGCGCGTCGTCCTTGAAACGACGAAGCGACGTGATCGTGCCCTTCCAGATGATCGTGCCCTCGCGAAGGAATCGCACCTTGGAACCACGAGTGATCACACCGTCACGAACGAAGCAACCGGCGATCGCGCCCACCCGGGGAATGCGGAAGACCTCGCGCACTTCCGCTTCGCCGGTGACCACCTCTTCGTAGACCGGGGTCAAGAGACCCAACATGGCGGCCTCAATCTCTTCGATCAACTTGTAGATGATCTCGTAGGTGCGGATCTGCACACCCTCGCTCGCCGCCAGCTCGCGACTGCGCTTGTCCGGGCGGACATTGAAACCAATGATCGTCGCGTTGGAGGCCTTGGCCAGCTGAACGTCGTTCTCGGTGATGCCACCCACCCCGCGATGCACGATGACAAGCTTCACGTCCTCGCGCTCGAGCTTCTTCAGCGACTCGGTGCAGGCTTCGAGTGAGCCTTGGACGTCAGCTTTGAGCACAATGTTGAGCGTGGCCGTTTCGCCGCGTTGAATCTGCTCGAACAGATCTTCCAGTCGTGCTCCGCTGGAGGAGGCCACCGGCTGCTGGCCGACCAATCGCGTGCGCTGCGCGCGCGCCTCGGCCAGGGAGCGAGCGTGGGCCAGATCGCGCGCCACGCGCATCTCATCACCGGCGAAGGGCGGTTCGCTGAAGCCGAGAATCTGCACCGGCGTGGAGGGCCCCGCGCTCTTCACCTGCTTGCCTTGATCGTTAATGAGGGCCTTCACCTTGCCAAAGGCCGGACCGGCCACGACCGGATCGCCCACCTGCAACAGACCTTTTTGCACCATCACGGTGGCCACGGGCCCGCGGCCCACTTCGAGGTTCGCTTCGAGCACGGTGCCCACCGCGCGACCGGTCGGTCGAACGGACAGTTCGCCAATCTCGGCGACCAGCAGCACCTGTTCCAAGAGATCATCAATACCCGTTCCCTGCAAGGCGGAGATCTCGACGACGATGGTGTCGCCCCCCCACTTTTCGGGAACCAGACCGTTCTCGGAGAGCTGTTGAAGAACTCGATCCGGGTTGGCGTCGGGACGGTCCATCTTGTTGATGGCCACAATGACGGGCACCTCGGCCAGCTTGGCGTGCTCGATGGCCTCGACGGTTTGGGGCATGACCCCGTCGTCGGCCGCGACCACCAGGATGATGACGTCGGTGACCTTGGCGCCGCGGGCGCGCATGGCGGTGAACGCCT
Source organism: uncultured Acidimicrobiaceae bacterium (assembly GCA_963756325.1). GTDB lineage: Bacteria > Actinomycetota > Acidimicrobiia > Acidimicrobiales > RAAP-2 > RAAP-2. The sequence continues at coordinate 5,250 of CAVWNE010000009.1, read as the reverse complement.
CGTGGCCCGGGGTGTCGAGGAAGGTGATGGACTTGGCGTGCCAGGGCACCTGGTACGCGCCAATGTGCTGGGTGATCCCGCCGGCCTCGCCGGCGACGACGTTGGTCTTTCGAATCTTGTCGAGCAACAGGGTCTTGCCGTGGTCGACGTGACCCATCACGGTCACCACCGGAGAGCGAGGTGTCGCGGCGATGAGGTCGTCCTCGTCGTCTTCGTCAAAGAACTTCGCGAGCAGCTCGGCTTCTTTCTGCTCACCCGGGTCCACCAAGTGAACTTCGGCGCCGAGCTCCGCGGCGTAGAGCTCGATCATGTCATCACTGAGGCTCTGCACCGCAGTCACGATCTCGCCCTGGAGAAACAAGAAGCGAAGAATGTCCGCGGCGCTGCGGTTGAGCTTGGGACCCACGTCTTTGGCGGTCGAGCCACGCTCGATAATGATCTCGCCTTCGGGCACCGCGGCGCTGCTCGGCTGCCACGTCGTCATCTGGGTGGGCTCGAGCTCCTCGACGTTACGGCGACGGCGACGCGTTACCTTGCGCTGGGATCCACGCGGTCCACCGCCACCGCGCGCGGGGCCACCGCTGCGACTAGCGCCGGCGGCCGGTGCGCCACCACCGGCGGGGGCACCGGGACGAGACGAACTGAAACCTCCGCCCCCCGGGCGTGACGGGCCGCCGGTGCGCGGCGCACCGGTGCTCGGGCGCGCGCCCATGGGAGGTCGACCACTCGACGGTCCACGACCCGGGCCACCGCTCGGCATCGGGCGACGCACGCCCGGCGGCGGCGGGATCGGACGACCGGAGGGACTCATCGGACGACCGGGCGGGGGCGGGATGGGACGACCGGTGTTGGGGCTGACCGGCGGACGTTGCCCGCCTTCTCCCGTCGGGCGAGCCGTGGGGCGAATAGTTGTGGGTCCGTCGGGTGAGACGCTGCGCGAGGGCGCGGGTTTGGGTGGCACCACGCGAGAGCGCACGACCGGAGGTCGAACAGTCGGGGTCTCAGCGAGGGGAGCAGAGGCCACCGCGGCGGGGGCCGAGGGCACCTCGGAGGAGGTGGGGGCAGTGACGGGGGCTTCCAGAGCGGGAGCGCTCGCCACCCGAGTGGGTCGAGGGGCGGGCGCGGCGGGCGCCTCGCTCGGGGTGGCGCTGGCCTTGGTCGTCTTGGCGGCCTTCGAGGCTTTCTCGGCCTTTTGGGCGTCAGCGGGTACCTCGCGACGCAGTCCGTCCGCGTCGGCACGCCGTCGGATGCGGTCCGCCTGGGCGTCTTCGATCGACGCCGAGGGACTCGAGGCACCGATGCCTAGTTTTTGAGCGAGTGCCAGCAACTCTTTGCTGGTGAGCCCGAGTTCTTTGGAGAGCTCGTGCACTCGTATTTTCTTTGGAGCCAAAACGTTCCCTTACTTCGTGTTCCCGCACGTTCGGCGGGCACAGTTTCCTATTCTTTCACAACTGCGGCGTTTTCCCGGTCGCAAGACCGCGCAACACCGCTACTTCCGACTCAGCGACGCTGGCCCGCAGAGCCCGCGCGAGGTGGGTGAGGCGAACTTCTTTCCCACAAGCGCGGTCACTACACCACCACACTCCTCGCCCTTCGCCCCGCCCCAGGTACCACGTTCCGTCAGCCTGGCGACCCGCGCGCACCATGTCCTCGTCGTGGCGACAACGGCGACACACCACGCACGTCCGTGTCGGGGCTATGCCTCTTCCTCCGTGATCGCTTCCACCGCCACTACCTCTTCGACGTCACCCTCGGCGTCAGTACTCACGGTGTCCACCACGACCGCCTCGACGGTACCGTCTTCGGCCACGACTGCGGCCACGGTCTCGTCAACGACCACGTCACCCTCAGTCCAGACTTCTTCGACGACTTCGTCTTGGCCCTCGTTCTCGGAGCGAATATCGATGCGCCAACCGGTGAGGCGCGCCGCCAACCGTGCGTTCTGGCCCTCTTTGCCAATGGCCAGCGAGAGCTGCTGGTCGTGGACGATCACTGTAGCGATCCCCTCGACCTCGTCGAGGCGCACTTCGCGCACGCGCGCGGGCTGCAAGGCGGACTGAATGAACTCAACCGGGTCGTCGCTGTAGGGCACCACGTCGATGCGCTCGGAGCGAAGTTCGTTGGTGATGTTGCGCACGCGAGACCCTCGGGCTCCGACGCACGCACCCACCGGATCAATCATCTGATCGTTGGAGGCGACGGCGATCTTCGAGCGGTGGCCGGGTTCGCGCGCCAGGGCCTTGATCTCCACGATGCCGTTCGCGATCTCGGGCACCTCGATCTCGAAGAGCTTGGCGACCAGGGCGGGGTGAGTGCGGGACACCACGATCTGGGGACCCTTGTTGGTCTTTCGCACCTCGACGATGTATACCTTGATGCGCGCGCCGTGCTCGTAGCGCTCGAAGGCGATCTGCTCGGCTTGGGGCAACAGGGCCTCCACCCGACCGAGGTCAAGCAGGGTGTAGCGATTGTCGTTCTGCTGGACGGTGCCCGAGACGATGTCGCCTTCGCGGTTGGCGAACTCTTCGTACATCTGACGACGCTGGATGTCGCGGATGAGCTGCATCAGAACTTGCTTGGCCGTTTGGGCCGCGATGCGACCAAAGTCTTCGGGGGTGGCGTCCCACTCGCGCGTGACGTTGCCCTCTAAGTCGAGCTCGAGGCCCCACACCTTGATCTCCCCGGTCTCGGGGTTGATCTCGACCTCGGCGTCTTCGGCCGAGTCGGGACGGCGCTTGTAGGCCGCCAACAGGGCGTTGGCCAGAGCGATCAGAAGTTCGCCCTCATCGATGTTCTGGTCGCGCGCGATCTGTCCGAGAGCCTCAAGAAATTCGAAGTTAGCCATGATTAGCCTTTCCTTTGCTCGTCGATGGCGTGCGGGCGCCGGTGGTCGTCGTCTTCTTCTTGGTGATGCGAGGCGCGGCCTTTTCCGGCTTGGTGGCGCCCCAGGCGAAGACCGTGCGAGCGCGCTCGATCTTGTCGAGCGCGACGGTGACCTCGCCAAGCTTCTCTTCATTCAGCGTCAGTGAGGAATCGGTGACACTCGTGAGCGTCCCTTCGAGGCGTCGCGTCGGCTCGTCCCCGCGACGTTCACGCAGCGTCACCACTTCGCCGATCGCGCTCTTGAAGTGCGTCGCGGTGCGCAGACGCCGTTCGAGACCCGGGCTCGAGACGTCCAGGGTGAAACGCCCGGCAATGGGGTCGTGAGCGTCCAACCACTCCGAGATCGTGCGATTCGCCTTGGTGAGCGATTCGAGGTCGACCCCACCCGGTCGCGAGACGACCACGTTCAAGGTTCCTGCGGAAAACTCCACGTCATAGAGCTCCAGTCCCAGCGGTTCTACGAGCGGACGTAGCGTGGTGTCCCATTCCATGTCCGTCTCCTTTCGCTGTCGCCCAGAGCCGTCCGGACATTGAAAAAGCGCGGGCCCGAGGCCCGCGCTTAAACGAGTCCATACGTCCTGAGCGGACTGTAGACGTCAATTGTAGCAGTGAAACACTGGCTTCACAATCGGAGACGGTACGAAGAAATACTCATTCTCATGCAATTAAATTCATTTTAAATATTGCCTAATAGGACTTCGCGACCAAGCAGATCAGACCACCCTCGTCCTCATTGTCGGGCATCGATTCGTCCTGACGTTGGATACAGCGCACGCTCACCGCGTCGGCGTTCAAGGTAGCTTCGCCCTCCCCCTTCACGAGGTCCCAGGCCAGACGGGCGAAGCCGTCCTTCGCCGCCTCGAGCGCTTCGTCGATCGACGTCACGTCGACGGTCCGCTCGTCGCGAAAGGCAACGGCGCGCGCCAACAGATCGCTCTGCATTCGCTCGAGCTCGGCCGGCACGTCGCTCGCGAGTGAGCCCAGTCCGTGGGTGGTCTTTGCTCCAGTGTCGCGACGCACCAGCGTGACGAGACCCTGGGCCAGATCGCGCGGGCCCACCTCGATGCGGAGCGGCACGCCCTTGATCTCCCAATCGGTCACCCGACGGCCAAAGCTTCCCCGTCCTTTGTCAACTTCGACGCGCACCGCGGCGTCGGCGAGTTCACTCGCCAGTCGCTCGCACGTCTCATTGACCTCGGCCTCGTCGCGCACGGCGACGATGATCACTTGGGTCGGCGCGAGGCGAGGGGGAAGGATGAGGCCGTTGTCGTCGCCGTGGGCCATGATGAGTCCCCCCACCAGGCGCGTCGACGCACCCCAGGAGGTGGTGTAGCAGAGCTCGGCCTGACCGGCTTCGCTCTGGAAGTAGATATCAAAAGCCCGGGCAAAGTTCTGACCGAGTTCGTGGGTCGTCATCATCTGCAACGCCTTGCCGTCGCGCATCACCGCTTCGCCGGTCATGGAGTTGATGGCGCCCGGGAAACGCTCGCTGGCGGGCTTGATGCCCACGTAGGTCGGACAGGCCAGCACCTCGAGCAGAAAGTCGTTGTAGACGTCATCGTGAATCCGTCGCGCGTAGCGAGACGCGTCGTCGTAACTCTCGTGCGCGGTGTGACCCTCTTGCCACAGGAACTCGGAGCTGCGCAGAAACAGTCGCGGGCGCAGTTCCCAGCGCACGACGTTGGCCCACTGGTTCAACAGGAGTGGAAGATCGCGGTAGCTCTGAATCCATTTGGCCATGAACTCACCGATTACCGTCTCTGAAGTGGGGCGCACCACAACGGGCTCGGCCAGCTCTTCACCTCCCGCGTGGGTGACCACCGCGAGCTCGGGGCTAAAACCCTCGACGTGCTCGGCTTCTCTGGAGAAGTAGCTCTCGGGGATGAAGAGCGGGAAGTAGGCGTTCTTCGCACCGGTCTTCTTGATGCGGACATCCATCTCGGCTTGCATGCGCTCCCAGATGGCGTACCCGTAGGGGCGAATGACCATGGTGCCGCGCACGGGACCGTTCTCCGCCATCTCGGCCTTCGCCACGACGTCTTGATACCAGCGGGGGAAGTCTTGCGATTGGGGGGTCAGAACACTCTGTGAAGCCACGGCTCTCCTTGATAATTCGGATCAGCCTACTAACTGGCTTAGTGCTCGACCTGGCGACGAATCTTGTCGATTTTCACTTGAGCGTTGTTGGCGTCGGCGCCTCGATCATCTAACAGCGCCGCGCGGTCGGCCGCCGCTTCGCTCTCGGCGCTTTGATCGCGCGCGGCGAGTCGAGCCTCCACGCCTTCTTCGATGATCTTCTTCGCCTCGTCGACGAGGGCCTCGACCATCTCGTCTTCGGGCACGACGCGAATGATCTGCCCTTGGATG
>CAVWNE010000008.1:0-159560 GCA_963756325.1 uncultured Acidimicrobiaceae bacterium | reverse complement strand
AAGAGGTGGCCGCGATGCTTTCCGGCGGCGATCCCTAGGTCCGCGTGCTTGGCCTCACCGGGGCCGTTCACGACACAACCCATCACGGCCACCTGCAGCGGCACGTTCAACGCCTTCAGGGCTTCTTGAGCCTCGTTGGCCACTTTGATGACGTCGACTTCCGCGCGACCGCAACTGGGACAGGCGATGAGGTCAAGCCCCTTGCGCTCGCGAAGTCCGAGCGACTCGAGCAACGTGCGTCCGGCGCGCGCCTCCTCGACCGGGTCGGCCGTCAACGAGTAGCGAAGGGTGTCGCCGATGCCCTCGGCGAGCAAGGTGGCGATGCCGGCCGTGCCCTTGAGCAGTCCGTTGGGAAGGGGACCGGCTTCAGTGACCCCGAGATGCAGCGGGTGGTCGAAGGTGGCGGACGCGAGACGATAGGCGGCGATCATCAGAGCGACTGACGACGCTTTCACCGAGATCTTCACGTCGTCAAAGCCCACTTCTTGGAAGTAGGCCAACTCGATGCGCGCCGACTCCACCAGCGCTTCGGGGGTGGCGCCGCCATACTTCGCGTAGATGTCGGGGTGCAGCGAGCCCGCGTTCACGCCAATGCGAATCGGCACGCCGCGGTCCTTGGCCTCGCTCGCGACGAGTTTGATCTCTTCGGGCTTGCGCAGATTCCCGGGGTTGAGGCGAAGGCCGTTGACCCCGGCCTCTAAGGCCGCGAGCGCCATCTCCACGTGAAAGTGGATGTCCGCGACAATGGGCACCGGCGAACGCGGCACGATCTGGGCTAGCCCTTCGGCCGCCGCCCGGTCGTTGCAGGTGCAGCGAACGATATCGGCGCCGTTGGCCGCCAGGGCGTAGATCTGCTGGAGAGTCCCCTCCACGTCCGCCGTCTTGGTGGTCGTCATCGACTGCACGGAGATTGGCGCGTCACCGCCCACCTTTACTGATCCCACACTGATCTGGCGCGTGACGCGGCGGGGCGTTAAAGAAGTGGCGGTGACATCCATGTCTCTAGTCTGCCGTGTTTAGGACCTTCACCGAGCGCCGGCTCAGAAGGGGTTGGGGATTGGGTGGGCGATGTCCAAATACAAGGTGCAGGCGAAGAGCACCAGGAGCACGCTCATGAAGGCGTAGACGACCGGAGCCAGCTTGTTGATATCGGCGTGGTAGCTCGCCCGTCCGCGGCGCGTGCGCAACCTCTCGTAGGTGGCGATGGCCACGTATCCCCCGTCCAAGGGCAGCATCGGGAGCATGTTCAAGACCCCGATGAAGATGTTGACGGCGGCGAGGATGGTAATCAAGGGCAGCGCGCCGGCGTTGGCTCCTTCGGTGGCAATGCGCACCACACCGACGATCGAGTCGGGCCGAGAGTTTTGGTTCACCGGATTGGTGGCGGCCTTCGCGTTCGCGACCTGATGAAAGAGGCTCGCGAACTCACCGGGTGAGAATACGTGCACCAGGGCGTGGGCGGCGTCACCCACGTACCCGCCCACTTGGCTAAAGGAGTCGGGGATCGCGGCGAAGGGCGAGGTGTGCACCGTGAGGTCGGCCACCTCGATACCGATATAGCCGTGGGCCGGCAAACGCTGTCCACTTTCTTTGATGGTGCGACCATTGACCGGCGTCACGTGCAAGGTGAGGTCGTGCCCCGCTCTGACCACCTCCATCGTGAGGTGCTTGCCCGCCGAGTTATGCAAGACCGTGGTGAGCTGATCGATGCTCGCGATCTTGGTGTTGTCGATCTTGATGATCTGGTCGCCCACGTGCAGACCGGCGATCTGTGCCGCGTTCTGCTTATGCCCTTGCCACGGGGTGAAGGCCTGCACCCCGACGTGAGTGGCCGACGGCGTGCCAATAAAAGTGAGAGCCACCCACGCGAGGGCGAGAGCCATGACCACGTGCATGAGAGAGCCGGCCGAGGCGAAGAGCACCTTCTTGGGATACGAGGCCGCACGATACGTGCGCGCCTCCTCGTCGGAAGGGACGGGGGTCCCCCAGGTCATGCCCGGGACCTTCACGTACCCGCCGAGGGGTAGCGCGCGAATGCCATACCTCGTCTCGCCGCGCTGGGTGGACCACACGATGGGTCCGAAGCCGACGAAGAAGTCGGTGACCAAGAGACCCGAGCGCTTCGCGGTGATGAAGTGGCCGAACTCGTGTCCCATCACCATCAACAAGATGAGGAAGATGACGAGCGGTAGCGCCCAGCCGACCAGCCACGTGAGAAGTCCCACAAAGACGAGGGCACCGACAAAGAGTGCCAGTGGCGATTGGCGCAAGGGCACGGAATCCATGGCTACTTTTTAAGGCTAGCGCTCGCCCTTCGCCTCGCGACGTCGTCGTTTTCATAGAGCGACGCCAGAGACTCCAGCTGTTCTCCGTCATAGCGATCCATGGTCGAGGCCACGACCGGCACGATGTCGCACCAGTTGATCTCGTCCTTTAAGAACGCGTCCACCGCGACCTCGTTGGCCGCGCTCAGCCAGGCCGGCGCCGCGCCCCCGCGTCGCGCGGCCTCGTAGGCCAGATCGAGCGCGGGAAAGGCCTGACGGTCCGGCGCCTCGAAGGTGAGTGATAGCGCCGTCGAGAAGTCCAGCTGGCCATAGCCGTGATCGAGACGATCGGGCGCGCCGAGGCAATACGCGATGGGCAGACGCATATCGGGGTTGGACAGCTGAGCGAGTATCGAGCCATCCACGTACTCCACCATCGAGTGCACGATCGACTGCGGGTGAACCACCACGTCGACGCGCTCCACGTCGATACCGAACAGCGCCGTCGCCTCCATTACCTCGAGACCCTTGTTCATGAGCGTGGAGGAGTCGATGGTGATTTTCGCCCCCATCGACCAGGTCGGGTGGTGCAGCGCCTCGTCTTTGGTGGCGCCCTTCAGCTGATCGAGCGACCAACCACGAAAGGGACCGCCAGAGGCCGTGATCAAGAGTCGACGCACGTCGGGATACCCGGGGCGATGAGGCGAGCTGGCCAAGCACTGATGAATGGCGCAGTGCTCTGAGTCAATGGGCAACAGTTCCGCACCCGGAGTGAAGCGAACCTTCGCGACGAGCGGCGCGGCCGCGATGAGTGACTCCTTGTTGGCGAGGGCCAGCCGCTTTCCCGCAGCGAGCGCGCCCAAGGTTACGGGCAAGCCGGCGAAACCCATCACGGCGTTCACGACAATGTCGGCGTCGCGCGCGAGCTCTTCCAGCCCTGGGTCGCCCACCACGATGGTGACCTCGCCGGGCAGCAGGTCGGCCAAGGTCGAGCGGTGCGACTCGGTCTTCACGCCGATGTGTTGAACGCGGAACTCGCGCGCGATGGCCGCCAGCTCACTGATGTGCTCGCCCCCGGCGATCGAGACGAGTTGGAAACGCTCGCCTTCGCTACGAAGAACGTCGAGAGTCTGCACGCCAATGGACCCCGTCGCGCCCAGCAGCGCCACGCGTTGACGCGAGAGAGACATCGCTAACCCAGCTTGATGACGTGCAGGAGGTAGTACATGGTCGGCAGGGCGAACAACAGTCCGTCGATCCGATCGAGGAGTCCCCCATGTCCCGGCAAGAGTCGTCCGAGATCCTTCAGTCCGAGAGTGCGCTTGACCATCGACTCGAACAAGTCACCCAGGGGCACCACGACGCTGAGGGTGACCGCCGCTTCGAGACCGTGAGTGATGTTCCAGGGGTGCACCAGCGGAAGCAACAGTGCCCCGGCGATCAAGGTGATGATCGTGCCACCGATGGTGCCTTCAACGGTCTTGTTGGGCGACAGCGTCGCGTTGAGAGGTCGACTTCCGATCCAGCGGCCGATAAACAGAGCGCCGGCGTCGTTGCAGATAGTAAGGGCCAAGGCGCCAAAGATGAAGGCCATGCCGTGGCGGTGCGAATAGGTATGGGGCGCCAGCATCAAGACGCCGTACGATCCCAACACGCCGACCCAGACGTAGACAAAGATCGTCGCGCCGAGTCCGTCGAGCACGTCGATCTTGGTGGGCGCGCTCATGTACCAGATGAAGCCAAAGATGATGAGTAAGACCGTGACGGCACCAATGACCACCAGGCCCTTGTTGTAGACGGCGACGCCCAGCGTCAAGACGGCAACGATGCCGAGGATCGTGGCCGGGTGCGCTCCGACGGTGCGAAAGCCCGCGAAGGCCTCCGCGGCGGCAAAGCCGAGGGCGACGAGGATGAGAACGGTCAGAGCGAGCGGGCCGGCGAAGAAGAGGCCAAAGACGACGATGGCCAACACGATGCCCGTCGCGGTGGCGAGCGAGACGTTGTTGGAGCCCTGGCGCACCGCGCGGCCGGCCAAGGGGTTGCTCGAGACGCGTTGACGGGTGCGCTGACTTCGCAGGGGCGCGGGGCGCGGGGCCTCGACCACCGGGTCGTCATCGTCTTCTACCGTGGTCTCCTCGGTGAGGGAGAACTCCCAAGGACGAACATCGTCAACCTTCGCTTCGCCCGCCAGAAACGAGGCGTCGAACTGGCCTTCGTGGGCTACCCAGTCGGCTTCGCCCTCGCGCCAGGCGGGGGCGGGCACCGCGGACCAGGGATCGTCATCTTTCGCGGTCTCCCGGGCCACCACGATCGGCACCTGGCCGGTCGGCGCGTCCGTCCAGTGCGGCAGCAAGGTGTTCGGGTCGATGCTCGGAGCTTCTTCGACGATCTCGGACGCGATCTCGGCGCCGGTGATGGTGACGCGAGGGTCGCTGGACCTGGCCACCGGAAACTGGCCGGTTGGCTCGTCGTCGAAAGGACCGTCGTCGTCAGACTTCAAGAAGTTCCTGCTCCTTGTGGGCGAGAAGCGCATCGACGATCGCGACTTCGTCTTGGGTCATCTTGTCGAGCACGATGTCCATTCTCTCGATGACGTCACTCGAGAGCCCCTCTTCTTTTTCCAGCTTCTCGAGCTCTTGGCGCGCGTGACGACGAACGCCCCGTAACGCCACTCGACCTTCTTCCGCTTTGGTTTTCACGATCTTCACGAAGTCTTTGCGGCGCTCTTCGGTGAGGGCTGGGAAGTTGAGTCGGATGACCTGACCGTCGCTGGAGGGGGTCAGGCCGAGGTTGGCGTTACCGATGGCCTTTTCGATGGCCGGGATGGACTGCTTGTCAAAGGGCGACACTACGAGCAGTCTTGGCTCGGGTACCGAGAAGTTCGCCAGTTGTTTGAGCGGCGTATCGGTGCCGTAGTACTCGACCAAGAGCCCCTCCACCAAGGTGGACGAGGCCCGACCGGTTCGCACGGTACTGAACTCGTTCTTCACGTGCTCGATGGCCCGCGCCATCTTCTCGCGGGTGTCATCCATCACGAGGTCAACCAGTTCGTTTTCCATTACTTCACCAGCGTACCGACGGGGCGACCGTCGAGGGCGCGGCCCAAATTACCACCAGCCATCAGGTCGAAAACGCGAAGCGGCAGATGATTGTCCTTGCAGAACGTAATGGCCGTCATGTCCATGACCCGTAGATTTCGCGCGATCACTTCGTCAAAGGAGATCTCGTCGAACTTGACGGCCTTCGGGTTCACCCGCGGGTCCTCTGAGTACACCCCGTCCACGCCCCCGTGCGTTCCCTTCAGCACGATCTCGGCCTCGATCTCGGCGGCGCGCTGGGCGGCTGGCGTGTCAGTGGTGAAGTACGGGTTACCCATGCCGGCCGCGAAGATTACGACACGACCTTTTTCCAAGTGCCGAACAGCTCGGCGGCGAATGTAGGGCTCGGCCACCTGGTTCATGTCGATGGCCGACATCACGCGAGTGGGACGTCCGTGATTCTCGATCGCGTCTTGCAAGGCGAGGGAGTTGATCACCGTGCCCAACATGCCCATGAGGTCGGAGTTGGCGCGGTTCATGCCCGCCAACTCGCCGGTCGCACCCCGCCAGATATTGCCCCCACCGACGACGACCGCGAGTTCCAAGCCGCCCCGCTCCATGGCCGCGGCGATCTCTACCGCGAGAAAGTCCACCGTGGAAGCGTCAATGGTTTCGTCGCTCGCGGCCGAAGCCAATGCTTCGCCCGAGAGCTTTAACACCATTCGACGCACGTTGGTCCTATCCCCCGATGACTACTTGAGCGTACGCCGTAATCGTCGCACCCTTCAAGAACTGAGCCACCGTTTCTTTTTCGTCCTGCACGTAGGGCTGGTCCAACAAGACGCGGTCCTTGTACCAGCCATTCAGTCGACCTTCCAAAATCTTCGGGATCGCCGCCTCGGGCTTGCCCTCGTTGCGCGTGATCTCCTCGATGGTCCTTCGCTCGGCGTCTACGGCGGCCGCGGGCACGTCCTCACGACTGAGGTACTCGGGCCTCGCGAAGGCAATGTGCAGCGTCAACTCGTGGGCCACTTCTTCGCTCGCCCCCTTCACGACCACGATGACCGCGTTCACGCCGCGGTTGGCCTGAATGTGCTGGTAGGTGTCGATGACCTCACCGGGACCGGCCTCCAGGCGATAGACGCGACCGATGGAGATGTTCTCCTTCAGCGTCGTCAACATCACCTCGATGTTCTCCTTGAAGTGGGCAATCGACTGTTCGCCGTCGGCGACCACGGCGGCGGCGATCTCGTCGGCCAGGGCCACGAACTCTTGAGACTTTGCCACGAAGTCGGTCTCGCAGCGAAGCTCCACGATGGCCGCGACGTTGCCGTCACGCACCACGGCGACCGCGCCCTCGCTCGCGTCGCGGCTGGCCCGTTTCTCGGCCGAGGCGAGACCCTGGACCCGCAGTAACACGATGGCGGCTTCCATGTCGCCGTTGCTCTCTTCGAGAGCCCTCTTCGCGTCCATCATGCCGACGCCCGTTGCTTGGCGCAGATTCTGTACGTCTTTGGCGGTGATTGTCACCTTAAGTTCTCCTCTTCGAGTGGGGTGGGGGTTACGCGCCGACGGCGGTGGCCGAGGGGGTCACCGCGACCGCGGGGCGGTTCTGGCGGATAAAGCGTCCTTCGGTGACCGCGTCAGCGATCAAACGACACAGCAAGGCACCGGCGCGAATCGCGTCGTCGTTGCCCGGGATGACGTAGTCGATGACGTCGGGATCACAGTTCGTGTCGACCACGGCCACGACCGGCAAGCCGAGCTTGCGCGCCTCGGTGACCGCGATGTGCTCCTTTTTCGTGTCGATAACGAAGATGGCGTCGGGCACGCGGTCGAGGTTGGCGATACCGCTCAGGTTGCGGTCCAACTTCTCGAGTTCGCGGCTGTGGCGCAAGGCTTCACGCTTGGGCATGTTGGCGAAGTCGCCCGCCCGCTCCATGGCTCTCAGCTCGACGAGGCGCTTCACGCGCCCCGCGACCGTCGTGAAGTTCGTCAACATGCCGCCGAGCCAACGCTGGTTGACAAAGGGCATGCCGCAGGCCTTCGCGTAGTCCTCAATGGGACCCTGGGTCTGCTTCTTGGTGCCGACGAAAAGAATCACGCCACCGCCGGCGACGAGGTCACGCACGTAGGCGTAGCTTGACTCGATGCCCGCGAGGGTCTTTCGCAGATCGATCAGGTAGATCCCGTTGCGCTCGCCGAGAATGAAGCGGCGCATTTTGGGGTTCCAACGACGGGTCTGGTGCCCGAAGTGCACGCCCGAGTCCAATAGTTCCTGCAGAGTGACGAGAGCCACGATCTAGTTTCCTTTCGTATGGTTGCTTCAACCCCGTGGAGCACCGCGAACGGCGACCGTACGAAACCACGGGGACAACTCACTGCTCACCCACCCTGGGAGAGCCTGTCTATGTTATCGGTTCTGGATTACTGGCCGCGCGGGTGGCTGTCGTGGTGCACTTTCTGCAGGCGCGACTTCGAGACGTGGGTGTAGATCTGGGTGGTCGTCAGGCTCTCGTGGCCGAGAAGCTCCTGGACCACGCGAAGGTCCGCTCCCCCTTCGACGAGGTGGGTGGCGAAAGTGTGGCGCAGAGCGTGGGGATGGACGTGACCGTGTTCGACGCGGTGGTCCAAGATTCGGCGCACGTCGCGAGGTCCAAGACGCTTGCCTCGACGATTGAAAAAGAGCGCGTCGCGCGGAGAGTCCTCGCGCAGTACGTCCTCGCGGGCGTCCTCCATCCAGAGCTTGACGGCCTCGAGACCCTTGCGGTGAAGGGGCACCAAGCGCTCCTTTCGGCCCTTACCCAAGACTCGCACCAGGCCGCTTGCGAAGTCGATGCTGTTGAGGTTGAGGTCGCACAGCTCAGAGACGCGTAGTCCCGCGCCGTAGAGCACCTCACACACCGCTCGATCAAGAACGGCCCACTCGTCTTCGCCCCAGTCGTCGTCCAAGAGATTGTCCAGTTGCTCGCGCACCACCAGTTTCGGCAGATGGTGCGCGGCCTTGGGCGCGAGCAGGCGCGCGGCGGGATTGCTCTCCACGTGCCCGCGCTCGAGGAGCCACGAGAAGTAACTGCGCAGCGAGGCTCGGCGGCGAAGAACCGAGCTTCGCTCGTCACCGCGGTTGGTCATGTGGACCAGGTAGTCGCGCAGATCTTTCTTGGTGATGAAGGAGGGATCGGTCCGATCTCGCGCCTGGGCCCAGGTGACGAAGGCCTTCGCGTCGCTCAAATAGGCCCGGGTGGTGGCCGGAGAGCGGTCGGCCGCCCGCAAGGTATCGCCGTAGTTCTCTAGGCGCCACCGCGACGTGGGCCGTTCATCAGGAAGAGCCGACACGCCCCCACGCTAGTTACCTTTGGCCTGTTCGTCGAGGCTCTGTAGTCTTGGCATGTTTCCAAAGGAGTTGGGATGCCTCGAATTTTGATTGTGGAAGACGACGACCACATTCGCACCGCACTTCGACTCATGTTCGAGGGCGAGGGTTTTAGCGTTGATGACGCGCCGACGGGCGAGCTAGGCGTGGCGCTCTTTTCGCGCATGACTTCCGACGTGGCCATCGTTGACGTCATGCTGCCCGGGATGACCGGGTTTCAGACTTGTGAGGCGCTCCGCGCCACCAGCGACGTGCCCATCGTCATCGTGTCCGCGCGCGACGAGACGGCCGACGTCATTCTTGGCCTCGAGTCCGGGGCCGACGACTACGTCACGAAGCCGTTCGTGCCCGAAGAGCTTCTCGCCCGCGTGCGCGCTCACCTGCGCCGACGCCCCGACAAGAGCACCAACGCGTTCCAACTCGGCGAACTGCGCGTGATTCCCGACGAAGGCGTGGTGCGCCACAGTGACGGAGCGGAGCTTCACCTCACCTCGACGGAGTTTCGACTACTGACCGATTTGGCCGCCGCGAATGGAAAGGTCTTGTCGCGTGAAGACCTCCTCGAGCACGTGTGGGGGTACGACTACTTCGGCGACAGCCGACTGGTGGACGTACACATCCGGCGACTGCGCATGAAGATCGAGCCCGATCCGGCCAGTCCCACCTACCTCGTGACGGTCCGAGGAACGGGCTACAAGCTGGTCATCTAATGCGTCAAGGGAGCCTGCGCTTTCGGCTCCTCATCACCTTTGGACTGGGGGCTTTGATCCTCTCGGCGCTGTTTGCCTCGCTGACCTACGAAGGCGTGCACCACGAGTTGGTGAATGACCTTCAACACACCGACCTCCACGAGAGCTTTGAGAACGCCGAGTTGGTGAGGACTACGCTCTATACCTCACCGCCCGATCTCGCGAGCATCCTCAACTCCATTGAGCACGCCACGGACTCGACCGTGCTCGTCAATACGCACAAGCAGTTGCTCTCCCAAAGCGAGGGCGCGTCCATCAAAGACGTCCCTACCGAGACCCTGGACCTGGTGACCAAGGGCGAAGCGACCTCGCAGATCTTGAACATCAACGGCAGGATCGTGTTCGTGGTGGGCATTCCCATTCCGGCCGTCGAGACTCAGTTCTACGAGGTCTTTCCCATGAGCTCGCTCGAGAACTCTCTCCGCACCCTGCTGCACAACTTGCTGCTCGGAGCCCTCGCCACCTCCCTCATTGGCATCGGCGGAGGGCTCTGGGTGGCGCGACGAGCCGTTCGCCCCCTGGAACGGGTCTCCGTAGCGGCCGGCGCCATCGCTGAGGGAAACCTGTCCACCCGTCTCCAGGTCACGCGCGCGGACCGCGAGGTGTTCCAGCTCACCGAGTCGTTCAACCAGATGGTGAGCCAACTGGTCGATCGCCTGGAGCGAGATGCGCGATTCGCCAGTGACGTCAGTCACGAGTTGCGCTCACCGCTCACCACGCTGGCTACGACCGCCTCCGTTCTCCAGCAACACCGCGCTGAGCTCTCCCCCGCCGGCCAGGAGAGTCTCGATCTTTTGTCGGCCGACCTGTCCATCTTTCAGTCCTTGGTGGAGGACCTGCTCGAGATGGCGCGCAGCGACGCGGGAGCGGTTCCCCTGGTCATGGAGAGCGTCCCCGCCATTGAGCTGGTTCGCCAGTCCGTTCGTTCGGCGGCTCGCCGACACGGCCTCGACGAGCCGCCCGTCAACGTCAATGAGGGGATCGACTCACCGGTGATCACGGTTGACCGTCGACGCTTCGAGCGCGTGATCGCCAACCTCATCGACAACGCCCACTACTACGCCGGTGGAGCCACCGAGGTGTGCATTGACCTCGAAGTCGATCAGCTGTCCATCAACGTCGACGACGCGGGCGCCGGGGTGCCCCTCGACGAGCGTGACACCGTCTTCGAGCGATTCTTTCGCGGCCGAGCGGCACACGACCGAGGCATCGCCCGGGGCACCGGGCTGGGGCTCGCCTTGGTGCGCGATCACGTCCGCGCCTTTGGCGGCACCATCCGCGTGCTGGAGAGTCCGGCCGGGGGCGCGCGATTCCAGATACTGATGCCCTATGAGGAAGAGACACCTGAATGAAGTACCGCGCGGTTCTCTTGTCCTTACTCGGGGCGCTCGCTCTCTCCAGTTGCACGCTGGTGTCGCCGAACTCGGCACCCAGTCGCGTGAAAACGGTGCCCTTCAGTCTCCTCAGCCCGACAATTCCCGGCACCAACCACCTGCGCGTGCGCTTTATCACCCAACCCGTCTACATCGTCGACGCGGCCGGTGATCTCGCACCGTCGAGCCGAATCGTGCCCGAGCCGCCGGCCCTCGCCACCGTCATCGAACAACTGCTACTCGGACCAACCACGATCGAAAAATCAGCGGGCTACACCTCGGCCCTGCCGAAATCGCTGGTCGTCATCTCCGCCAAGATCAGTGGTGCCACCGGCATCGGCGTGATCGACTTCGCCTCATCCTTGAACAAGCTGCCACCCCCCCAACAGCTCCTCGCGATCGGTCAGCTGGTGCTGACGGCCTACGTGGTGGGCGCCAAGCGAGGACTGGAGATTCGCGTGGCCGGCGTGACCCAGAACGTGCTGTTGCCTAACGGAAAGCACGCCACGCTCGTGACAGCGGGTGATTTTCAGAGCCTCTTAAACGCCTAACGAGTGGGCTGGGGCCGCAGCGCGGGCGCGGCGCTCCACAGGTGTTCGAGGTCGTAGTAGTCGCGCGCGCTCTCATCAAAGACGTGCACGATCGCGTCGCCGTAGTCCAGGGCCACCCACTCACCGCCCACCAGACCCTCGACGTGGTTGGGCTTCACGCCGAGCGCGAGATCCACCAATCGCTCGACCTCTTGGGCGATGGCGCGAACCTGGCGATCACTGCGGCCCGACGTGATCACCAGGGCGTCAAAAGCGTCCACCAGTTCACGTAGGTCCAACACGACCGTGTCGATGCCCAGCTTCTCTTCGCTCGCCACGACCGCGGCGTTGAGCAACGTCGTTACGTAAGTCGAGTAGGTGCCGCGAGACAACTCGCCGCTCGTCACGGTGTCACTCAGCGCGCCACCCCGCGTAAGGAACTCAGTGGGCCACTCCCAGTACGACCAGGGCGGCGAAAAAGGGAACGGCCAACGACACCACTCCAAGGACGGCGTATCGCTGTTTGGTGCGTCGAACATGTCGACGACGGGGGGCAACTTCAAGGGCCTCCAGGGTTGCCTGGGGCTCCGTCAGGTCGAAGACTCGAACTGCCATTGCCTCGACTTTAGCCTCGGGCTCTCAGAAAGAGAGGAATAACGCCCGCCGGCAGGTACTGTTTCAAATCTGCGTCGCTCAGTGACATGTCTCTTATGAAAGTACTAGATAGATCGACCGGTTGCATAGCGATCTCGTACCAGCGCCATCCCTCGAGGGATCGTATCGACGCGCCGGGCCGGGGCACGAAGGCGACCTCAACCAGCTCACGCAAGGTATCCGCGTCGTGCCACGTGTGGAGCTGACTCGCGAGATCAGCCCCGACGATCAGGTCAATCGCTTGAGCGTTCGCCAGGAGTTCACGCACGGTGTCAATGGTGTAGCTGGGTCCGCGGCGCAGCACCTCGAGGTCGGATACCTCGACGAGAGGAATGTCGTCAAAGGCGGCGTGAGCCATAGCGAGACGCTCGTTCGCCGCGTCCACCCGAGGGCTTTTCAGGTAGGGGTCGCCCGCCACCGTGACCACAATCCGATCAAAATGTCCACTGGCCGAGGCCGCCTGGAGGGCCGCCACGTGCCCTAGGTGCGGCGGGTCGAAGGTGCCCCCAAAGAGACCGAGGTGACGATCTTTCACCGTCGAATCCTACGTTGATTGTTCTCGTGCGCGAGGAGCGCTTACTGTTAGTTGATGGAAACGCCGTCACCTGAGTGGACGCCACGTTCGTGGCGAGACTACCCCGTCGCGCAAAGTCCGGTCTGGCCCGACCCGGCCCACCTCTCTCGCGTGGAGGCGGAACTGGCGAAGAAACCGCCTCTGGTCTTTGCCGGTGAGGCGCGACGACTGCGAGACCAGTTGGCTCAAGTGACGAGGGGCAAAGCCTTCCTTCTTCAAGCCGGCGACTGCGCGGAGTCGTTTCACGAGAGTTCCGCCGACGCCATTCGCGACAAGCTCAAGGTCATCTTGCAGATGGCCGTCGCCCTCACCTACGCCTCGGGCGTACCGGTCATCAAAGTGGGGCGCATCGCTGGACAGTTCGCCAAACCGCGCACCGATGAGTTCGAGGAGCGCAACGGCCAACGCGTCGAGGCCTTCCGCGGACACATCGTTAACTCCGAAGAGTTCAGCGCCGAGGCGAGACGACCGGATCCCGAACGGATGCTCGACGCGTACCACCAGAGCGTCTCCACGCTCAACTTGTTGCGCGCCTTCACCACCGGAGGCTTCGCCGCGCTCTCGCGGGTGCACGCGTGGAACCAAGAGTTTGTCGCCAACTCCCTCGAAGGCAAGCGCTACGAAGTGATCGCCGATGAGATCGAGCGCGCCCTGCAGTTCATGAAGGCCTGCGGGATCGACCTGGCCGACGACCAGGCGCTGCAGGCGGTGGACTTTTACACCAGCCACGAGGCCTTGATTCTCCCCTACGAGCAAGCCCTCACTCGCAGGGACTCACTCTCGGGTGACTGGTATGACTGTTCGGCCCATCTGCTCTGGATCGGGGATCGCACCCGCCAACTCGACGGGGCCCACGTGAACTTCCTGCGCGGCGTGTCGAACCCCTTGGGTCTGAAGGTCGGACCGTCGATGGCCGTCGACGAACTACGCCAGCTCGTTGAGGTGTTGAACCCCGGCAACGTGCCCGGACGGCTGACCTTGATCTCGCGTATGGGCCACGAGCGGATCAGTGAGCTGTTGCCTCCCTTGGTGGAGGCGATGCGCGAAGACGGACGCCACGAGCTGTGGACCTGTGACCCGATGCACGGCAACACCTTCGTCGCCTCGGGCGGCCAGAAGACGCGACGCTTCGATGACGTGCTGTCTGAGACGTCGCAGTTTTTCCTGCTGCACCAGGCGCTCGGGACGTGGCCCGGCGGACTACACGTCGAACTGACCGGCGACGACGTGACCGAGTGCTTGGGCGGAGGGTCCCGACTGAACGAGACCGACCTTGACGTCAACTACACCTCGATCTGTGACCCGCGCCTCAACGCCACGCAAAGCCTCGACATGGCCTTTCACGTGGCCGAGTACCTGCAGCGCTACGTGACGCCAATCGGTGAGAGGTCGTTGTAACGAAGGAGTCGCAGGGCACCACCGTGGAACTCGATCTCGGTCATCGAACAGTGTTCGATGCGCGGGCGAAGACGAACTGAACCATCCAGCCCCTGATAGAGCTTCATCGCTTGTTCAATGAATCCGCCGTGCGACACGATGACCACGAGCTCGTTCGGGTGCGCGGCGACAATCTTGTCGATGACCGCGACCGCGCGGGCGTAAAAATCGAGCAGGGACTCACCACCTGGAACGTTGACCTGACTCGGGTCCACGTCCCAGTTCGGCAGGGCGAAGCGCTCCTCGATCTCTGGCCAGGTCAAGGCGTCGGCGACACCGACGCGCAACTCTCCCACGTCCTCTTCCCGCCGTGGGATGAGATCGGGGTTGATGGCGCGAAAGACAACGTCGCCCGTCTCGATGGCGCGGGGCAGAGTCGACGTGTAGAACGAGGTCGCCGATCGCAACTCTGCGGTGAGGGCCAGTCGATGCGCGAGGGCCCGCGCCTGGGCGCGACCGAGCTCGGTCAGTCCTCCATCGCCGCGCGGACCACCGGCCAGGCCTCTCTCGTTGGCCACGCACTCACCGTGACGAATCAGCACCAGCCTCGTACCCGTCGGTACCGGTCCTCGCTGGCGAAAACCCTCGGGCGGAAGTCGATCGGCCAGACTCACGCGAGTTCTCCCACGAACGCTTCGAGCTGGCGCAGCGTGCGACACTCGATGACCCGATCGCAGTACGGCGCGTACTGCGCGACAACCGAGTCGCCGCTGTTCCAGTAGTTGGTGGGCTCGGGGTTCAACCAGTACACCGCCTTCGCGCGGTAGTGGATGTCGGCCAGCACTTCGGCGTGGGCTTGGTGGTAGTTGTTGCGCGCGTCCCCGAGAATCAACACGGTGGAACGCTTGGTCAGCGAGCGCGCGTACTTGTCGTGAAAAACCAGGAGGGCGCGACCGTAGTCTGAGTGTCCGTCAAAGGCGATGACGTCAGCTTCGGCGTTAATTCGTAGCACCGCGTCGGCGGGGTCTTCTACCCCTTCGAAGAGGTGGGTCACTTCATCCAGTCCGTCGACAAAGACGAAGCTGCGTACCTTGGAGAACTGAGAGGAGATCGCGTGCACCAGGTGCAACGTGAATCGTGCGAAGGACGCGACCGATCCCGACACGTCGGCGATGACGAAAATCTCAGGCTTGGCCGGTCGCGGCGGCTTGAAGCGCAGGTCAAGGGGCACGCCACCCGTCGAGAGGCTCCGGCGAACGGTGTGGCGAAGGTCCACCGGTCCCCGGCGACGACGGCGGCGCTTTCGTGCCAGTCGAACCGCCAGCTTGCGACTGAGCGGTCGAAGCGCGCGCTCTAGCTGGGCCATCTCGTCGCGGTTGGCGTGCATGACGTCCAGGTCCTCAGGGAGAGGTTTGCGCACGGACCTGGCGAGCGCCTCGGCTCCTCGATCCTCCACCAGCCGCTCACGGATCTCGCGCTCAATCTCCGCCTTCAGTTGTTCGATGCGACCTCTCGCCTCATCCTCGGCCAGGCGACGACGTAACTCATCGCCCGCGGGCGACTCGCCCACCAGACGAGCCTGCATCTGATCAAGTTCCAAGTTCCGTAGCGTGCGATAGAGGTAGTAGGTGCCGCCCACGGGGCGACCGGGCTCCACCCCGGCGTAGCGGGTGACCGCCTCGCTCGCTCCGGCTCGCAACGCGGAGAGGTCACCGTCACGCAGCGCGCGATAGAGCATCTCGGCCAACTCCGCCGCGCTCATCGACCCTCCACCCCCACCACGCCCCCGCGGACCTTGGCCCTTCGCCCCCGGGACGCCGTCTCGATCCTGCGCTGATGCCAGTTCATCGCCCAGCAGATCTTCGGTGCCGTCCCAGGAGCGAATCGAGAAGTACACGTCGAAGGCGTTGTAGAAGACCGGCAGGTGGTCGCCGTCCTTCACCAGCGTGGCGGCCAAAGTGGCTCGCAGCAGCGACCGGTCGCCGAGGTCGATGACCTCGACCGCCCGCGCCGCATCGACGTGCTCACTCATGGACACCGGGATACCCGCGGCGCGCAGTTCCCCAATAAAGTCGCCGAGCAGGTTAAGCAACGGGCCTCGAGCGACCGAGCAACTCTTTGGTGGCGCGCTCGATGTCGGACTGATACTTCAACAAGATGTGCAGCGTGGCCGCCGCGTCTTCGTCGCCGATCTCGTCACGTCCAAGAACCACCAGGGTGCGCGCCCAGTCCAGTGTCTCTGACACCGAGGGCGCCTTCTTGAGGTCCAAGGAGCGCAGCGATCGCACGACGTGAGCGATCTGTTCCGCCAGCGTCTTGGTGATGCCCGGTACGCGCGAAAGGATGATGTCACGCTCGCGTTCCACGCTCGGGTACCCGACATACAGATACAGACAGCGACGCTTGAGGGCCTCGGAGAGCTCTCGCGTGTTGTTGGAGGTCAAAAAGACCATCGGGATCTGCTGGGCGCGAATGGTGCCGAGCTCGGGGATCGAGACCTGATACTCCGAGAGAATCTCCAGCATCAGGGCCTCGGTCTCCAGTTCCACGCGGTCGACCTCGTCGATGAGAAGCACCACGGGATCGTTCGCCGAGATCGCCTCGAGCAGCGGCCGCGTCAGCATGAACTCCTCGGCGAAGATGTCCTCTTCGAGGTCGTGCCACTCTTCCGCGCTAGCCCCCTCTGGTCGCCCGGCCTGAATGCGCAGGAGCTGTTTGCGGTAGTTCCACTCGTAGAGGGCCTTTGACTCATCGAGCCCCTCATAGCACTGCAGGCGAATGAGCCGGGCGCCGACCGAGTCGGCCACCGCTTTGGCGAGAGCCGTCTTGCCGGTGCCCGCCGGTCCCTCGACGAGAACGGGCTTGGCCAGTCGATCCGCCAGGTAGACCACGGAGGCGATGGCGTCATCGGCGAGGTAGTCGTGCGCGGCCAGCAGGCGGAGCACCTCGGCCGGAGACTCGAAGCGCACCGGTGGCACACTGGCGAGACCGAGACGCTGGGCCAGTTCTTCCCTCGGGTCGAGCGCGGTCATCGAATCTGTCCTTCTCCTCGTACGACCCACTTCAAACAGGTCAGTTCTCGCACACCCATGGGACCGCGGGCGTGCAGCTTCTGGGTCGAGATTCCCACCTCGGCGCCAAGTCCCAGCTCTCCCCCGTCGATAAAACGCGTCGAGGTGTTCACCAATACTGCCGCCGCGTCGACGCGCCGGACCCACGCGTCGGCGTTCGCGGAATCTTCGGTGAGGATGGCCTCACTGTGGCCAGTTCCGTACTTCGCCACGTGCTCAATCGCCTCATCCAGCGAGTCCACCACCTTGACGGCCAGTATCAAGTCCAAGAACTCGCGCACAAAGTCGTCATCCGTCGCCGCCGTGGCCCGAGGAAGAATCGCGCGCGCGCGCCCCTCGGCGCGCAGCTCCACCTCGGGCATCGCGTCGGCCAGGGTCGGCAGGAACGCGGACGCCACCGACTCATGGACGAGCACGGTCTCCACGGCGTTGCATACGCCTGGACGAGACGTCTTCGCGTTGCGCACGATGTTGAGCGCCTGATCCAACTGGGCTGAGGCGTCGACGTAGATGTGACAGTTCCCATCCCCGTCGAGGACGTAGGGCACGCGAGCGTGCTCGCGCATCGCCGCGATGAGGCTGGGGCCACCGCGAGGAACGAGACAGTCGAGCACGTCGCTCAGCTGCATGAAGGCAATGACGCTCTCGTGCGACGAGTCCTGCACCAAGGCCACCCCGTCCCTCGAGAGGCCCTCTTTTTCCAACGCGTCTCGCCAAAGCTCGACCAGAAACTCATTCGTTCGTTGCGCGCTCGCCGACCCTCGAAGGAACGCGGCGTTACCGCTTCGCACGCACAGTCCCGCGACGTCGGTCGTGACGTTGGGCCGATTCTCGTAGACGACGCCAATGACCCCGAGAGGCACCCGCAGGCGCTCCGCGCGAAGACCGTTCGCCAGTGTGCGCTGGTCCTCGACCTCGAACAAGGGATCACTCCCGTGGGCAATTGCGCGCAGCGCGCTCGCCATCGAGGCGATGCGCGGACTATCCAACCTCAGACGGTCCCGTCCCGGACCCGACTCCTGATAGGCGTCGAGGTCGGCCTCATTGATGCCGAGAAGCTCAGCTTCGCTCTGAAGAAGTCGGTCGGCCACCTGGAGAAGCACCGCCTGACGCGTTTCGTTGGACGCCTGGGCTAACTGGGCGGCCGCGCGCTTGACGCCCGCGCCTTGAGTCGTCAGAGCGCTGTTTGCCATCTCTGTAGCGTAATGGCCGCGTTAACGCCGCCGTAGAAGGACCAGGTCGTCGCGGTGCACCACCACGTCCTCGCCCTCGGCGAATGACTCGGCCGATACGCGGACTAATCCTTTAGCGACCGTCTCGCCGCGGAGGTCCTTGACATCGACCGCATCACCCTCAACAAAGGTGCCGTGATGCGACTCGACCCCCACCCGCAACAGGCTGCGCCCGTGGTTTTCCAAGGCCTCGAGGGCGCCTTCGTTAATGACCAGAGTCCCTTGACTAGCGACGGCAAAGGCGATCCATGATTTGCGGGCCGAGAGCCGTTCGGGGCGGGGATGAAACGTCGTGCCAAATCCCACGGTGTCTTGGACCGCGAGACGTAGCGCGTGAGTAGCGCGCGCCGGGGCGATCACCGTCGTCACTCCCGACCAAGCCGCCATGTGCGCGGCCGCCAACTTTGAGGCCATGCCGCCGCTGCCCACGCCCGAACGACTGGTGCCAGCCGCCAGGAGCAAGTCAGCGTCAAAGGCCGTGACTTCTTCAATCAAGGTGGCAGTGTCGTCAAGTCGGGGATCGGCCGTCAGGAGTCCTTGGGTGTCGGTCAAGAGCACGAGGTGCGAAGCGCCCACCAGGTTCGCTACCAGGGCCGCCAGTCGATCGTTGTCCCCGAAGCGAATCTCCTCATCGGCGACCGCGTCATTCTCATTGACGACGGCCACCACGTTGAGCTCGGCCAGCGCCTCGATTGTTCCCCGAGCGTGTAAGTACTGACCGCGGTGAGAGAAATCCAGGGGTGCGAGAAGAACTTGGCCCACCCGGGCCGAGTGCAGCGCGAACGCGTCGCGCCACGCGTGCATGAGCAGGGGCTGTCCCACGGCCGAGACCGCTTGAAGGGTCGCCGCGTCGCGGGGTCGCGGGCGACCCCCGCCCACGTCGGCCCATCCGGCGGTGATGGCGCCCGAAGTCACCACGACCACCGACCAGCCGTCGTCGCGCAACGCCACCACGTCTCCGGCGATATCTGTGAGCACCCGCTCGTCAACGCCACCGCTCGCGTCGGTGACCGACGAGGTACCTACCTTCACCACGACGCTACGACTCGTCATCGTCCACTCCGTCTAGGCGCCCGTGTCGAGCCAGTCGCTCGCGTCGTGTCGCGCGGTGATGCTCGCCGCGATCGAGGCCCGTGCCCACCTCGTCGCGCCACCACTCAAAGGAAAGGGCACCGACGGCCACGACGTCCCCGTCGCGCACCCCGGCGCGGGTGAGGAGCCGATCGACACCCAGGTCCTTGAGACGGTGCACAATCTCCGCGAGCGCCTGGTCGTCGGTGAGATCTTGAAATCGAACGGCGCGTCGCGCTGCTCGACCTTCAACGCGCCAGTGGTCCTCGCTCTCACGCACCACGGTGATCTCTTCGGGAACGGGGCGGTGGACGACGACTTCGTGTTCCAGGGTCTCGGCTTCGTCGTGGCGCGCCTCGGTCACCAGTCTCGCCAACTGCCCTACTAGCGGGTCGAGTCCTTCGCCGGTAAGGGCGGAGATGGTGTCCACACCTTCCATCTCAGAGGCGGCGACGTCACCTTTGGAACCAACAATGACCCGTGGTCGCTCGAGCAGGTCGGCCTGATAGTCACCGAGCTCGCGCAGCAGAATCTCCAGCTGTTCCCCGGGAGGGTGCGACGCGAACTCTGACAGATCCACTAAGACACAGAGCACTCGCGCGCGCTCTACGTGGCGCAAGAAGTCATGACCGAGTCCTCGGCCCTCGGCGGCCCCCTCAATGAGACCCGGAATATCCGCGACTACGAACTCGGTGGCGTCTCCGCGACGGGCCGCACGGTTTCCCACTCGCACGACTCCCAGGTTGGGAACGAGCGTGGTGAAGGGATAGTCCGCGATCTTCGGTCGTGCGGCGGAGATGCGTGAGATCAAGGTCGACTTGCCGACGTTGGGAAATCCAATAAGGGCGACGTCGGCCTGCAGTTTGAGCTCTAGGTCGAACCAGCGCTCTTCTCCGACCTCTCCCTGCTCGGCGAAGGCCGGTGCCCGACGTTGATTGGAGAGAAAACGCGCGTTTCCCTGACCACCGAGCCCTCCCTCGGCGGCGAGCCAGCGGTCACCGGGCCCTTTCAGGTCAACCAGCAGTTCCCCGTCCCTGTAGACCATGGTGCCCACCGGCACCGCCACCACGACGTCTTTGCCGCGCGCGCCGTGCTGGCGCTTGGACGTGCCGTGTTGGCCGTCGGTGGCCCGGCGAAAGGGGTGATCCTTGAAGCCGAGCAGTGAGGCCTGATTGTGGTCGGCCTCCAGCCAGACATCTCCGCCTTTTCCCCCGTCTCCTCCGTCGGGACCGCCCTTGGCCACGTGGGCTTCTCGGCGAAAGCTGACACACCCCGCCCCGCCGTCACCGGCTTTGGCGTGCAGCTGAGCGCTGTCGACGAAGGTGGACACCAATACATCCTAGGTAGGGCCCCTTCTCGGGAGATTTGTGACTATTTCGCAATCCTGGGGTCCCACCTCACCGGGCGGGAGCGAGAGGGCCAAATGCGCCGTTTTTAGGGTATTTGACGCGCTGTCGCCGCCGAGTCCACAATTCTCGGTCCCCGAGCACCTTTTGAATGCCCCAGTGAACAGGGGATTTGTGTTTTGCGTCATCGGAACGTCATATGAACACTGCCAATTCTTAGGCGATATCCGCAAATTTTCCCTTTTTTACGGTAAAACTGACGGTGGTTGCTGGGAACGCCCAGTTCCGTTTCAATAAGAGTAAGGAGTCGACCGGTGAACAAGGCCGAGTTGGTAGAAGCAATTGTCGCCGAGAGTGGCGCCACGAAGAACGTCGTAGCTGAGGTTCTTAAGGCCTTTGAGGACGTCGTTGTCGGCAACGTGTCCAAGGGTGAAAAGATTGTGCTGTCCGGATTCTTGTCTTTCGAGCGTGTTGAGCGTAAGGCCCGCACCGCCCGCAACCCTCAAACCGGCGAGGCCATCCAGGTCAAGGCCTCGAGGGCCCCGAAGGTGTCGATTGGTTCGACCTTTAAAAAGGCCGTCAAGGGCGCGTAGTTCTTGCTGCAAACTAAGAATCCCCCGGGCGAAGGCCCGGGGGATTCTTAGTTTTAGGAGGAAAACTCAGTCAGCGAGAACGTCAACTAGTTTTCTGCCGCCCCGGTAACCAAACTTCACGGTTCCCTCAGCGAGCGCAAACAGCGTGTCGTCCTTGCCGATGCCGACGTTGCGACCCGGGTGGAACTGAGTACCGCGCTGGCGAACAATGATGCTGCCCGACTTGACGAGCGTGCCGTCAAAGGTCTTGACGCCGAGGCGTTGGGCGTTGGAGTCGCGGCCGTTACGGGTGGAACCGCCGCCTTTGGTCTTGGACATTGATTCTCCTTAGGCCTTGGCCGAGATCTTGGTGATCTCGACGGTCGAGTAGTGCTGACGGTGCCCCCAGCGACGACGCTGGATGGACTTCGCCTTGTAGGTGAGGGCGCGAATCTTCGGGCCCTTCTCACCACCAATGATCTTCGCGGTCACCGTGGCACCCTTCAGAGCCGGACCGGCAGTGACCTGGTCACCGTCGACGAGCAAAACAGGCAGAAACTCAACATCGGCACCGATCTCCTCGGGGCGCAGGTCAACGCGGACCACTTGGCCCTCGGTAACGCGCTCTTGGGATGTGCCTACACGGATAACGGCGTACATAAGGGTTCCATACTAGCGGACCAAACACGGGCCTCGCGACCCGACACTTTCGCGCGAGATCGTTAGAGCCCCGTTTTTACGATAAAGCCGCGACCGTCGCACACGCTACAGACCACCGAGAGAGACTCCAAGAGTCCTTCGTTCACGCGCTTTCGGGTCATCTCCACGAGTCCCAGTTCAGAGATGTCAAAGACCTGACTACGGGTCTTATCGCGGGAGAGGGCTTGGCGCAGAGCTGAGGCGACGGCGTCGCGGTTGGCTTTGGACTCCATGTCGATGAAGTCGATCACGATGATGCCACCGATGTCACGAAGGCGTAACTGTCGCGCCACCTCGTCGGCCGCTTCTAGGTTGTTGCGAAAGACGGTCTCTTCAAGGTTATTGGTGCCGACGTTCTTGCCGGTGTTGACGTCAATCACCGTCAGGGCTTCGGTGCGCTCGATGATCAACGACCCACCCGAGGGCAGGAATACCTTTCGATCGAGCGATCGGTGCAGCTGCTCGTGCACGAAGTACCGCTCAAAGAGGGGCAACTCCTCGACCTCGCGGTCGTAGTACTCAATGCGGTCGGCCAACTCGGGGTTGACAGCCATGACGTACTCGCGCACCTTCTCATAGAGCGTTCGGTCGTCGATCAAGACCGCGCGGTACTCGTCGTTCAACTCTTCACGCAGGACCCGTACGGCGAGGTCGAGGTCGCGATAGACGAGACGGGGCTGATTGGATTTCGCGACTTCGCCCTCGATAGCCGCCCACTTTTCCACCAGGGAGGTCACGTCGCGGGCGAGGTCGTCGGCGGTAACGCCCTCGGCCGCGGTGCGAATGATGATGCCGTGATGGGCGGGCTTCACGTCCTCGATGATTTTGCGCAGGCGTCGGCGCTCTCCGTCAGGCAGGCGCTTGGAGATGCCGATGGTCGAGGAGTTGGGAACCAGTACGGCGAAACGTCCCGGGAGCGACACTTCTTGGGTGAGACGGGCGCCCTTCGCGCCGATGGCGTTCTTCGTGACCTGACAGAGCACGGTCTGTCCGGCGCGGATCATCTCTTCGATGCGCTTGTTGTTGCTCTGGGGGGCGCCGTCCACGTCTTCGGTGTCAAAGGAGACATCGCCCTTATAGAGAACAGCGTTCTTTGGAATGCCGATGTCGACGAAGGCGAGCTCCATGCCCGGCAGTACGTTTTGAATTCGACCGACGTAGATGTTGCCGTCAATCTGGTTGGTCTCGTCCGCGTTTTTTGCGAGCGTGTACTCAACCATTGAGCGCCCCTCCAGCGTGGCGATATGGGTGCCGTCGGGGGTCGTGTGAACGGCCATGAGGTAACGACCCTGAGCGCGGGTGCGACGCTCTCCCCCACGGCGACGCCGCGGCTTGCCGCGACCAGCGCCGTCGCTGGCTTCGGGGGCCGACGCCTCCACGGGCGCTTCCAGATTTCGACGAGAGCCGTTGGCCGAGACCTCACGCGGGTCCCGGCTTTCGCGATTGTCGCGGTTGCCTTGGCCGCTACGGCCTCGTCCCCCGCGACGCCGACGGCCCTGACCAGGCGCCGAGGGTGCGCCCGGCGTGCCCGGTGCGCTGGGGGTCGGAACGCGAGCGCCGGGGCGAGTATCGCCTATTTGTGGGGCTGGTCGGGTGTCACCAATTCTTGGATTAGACGATGAGGGTAGGGGTTGGATGGATTCGTCGCTCACGACGGGTACTCCTTGCGTACTGGGGAATGAAGACGTGGCGATGAGTGCCACGCGAAGTCGGGCGCGGCGAGATACCGGCGTCGACCAGGTGAAAAAAGCGAAAGACCTGTTGGGCCGAGACGAGGAAAGCTACGACGGTTCCTACTAGCTGTAACGCACTGGCGGTTGCCACGTCATGTCCTCAATACTGTGCGTAACGGAGATAACCCTGCGCTAGCGCGACGTTCATTGCGTCTGACACCCTGTGTGTCAATACGCCCAACCCCTTCAGGCTACCGCAGAACACGCTGAACCCGGCTGATTCAATGCGTGGTGGTCGTCGTCGTGGGGCCCGAGGCAGTGGTGGATTGACCTGTCGGCGAGGTCGTGGTGGTGGTGGAGTGCGTTTTTGTCGTGCTCGGCGTGGTCAACGACTTGAGCGTCACCGGCGGGACGGGGTGCGTGGCCAACCAGTTAAAGGTCTTCGCGACGACCGGCGCGGACGCGTCGGCGCCATATCCCCCCTCGTCGATGACGCACAACACCACGTACTCGGGGTGCGACACCGGCCCAAGGCCCACGAACAACGAGTTGGGCTCCTCATTGAGCGCGTTGCTCGCGGTACCCGTCTTGCCCGCCACCTTCAAACTGGAAAGAGACGGATCGTAGGTGTGAAAGGCGTCGTAGCCCGTTCCCGAGGGATCATTGACGACGCCTTCGAGGCCCTGAAGAATGGGGTCGCGAACGCTGGCCGGCAAGCTCACGTGACCGAGCGCCCGAGGCGTGTAACGAATGACCACTTTTCCGTGCGGGTTGACGATAGCGGCGGCCACCTCTGGGGCGTAGCGAGTGCCGCCGTTGGCGAAGGTGGCGTAGGCGTTCGCGAGCGCGATGGGCGTCAGCGCGGTCTCACCCTGACCGAAGGCCAACTCGATGTTGTCACCGGCGTACCAGGTCTCGCGCGGGAACGCGGCCGGTGCCTCGGCGTGAAGTTCGGCGCGAACGGCCGGTGAGTCCACCCGGCTTGAGACTTCGTCGGGGAGGTCAATGTTGGTGCTCTCGTTCAACCCGTACGCCGACGCGACATTCTGGATGGGCGTCTTTCCATAGCGCGCCGCCTGAGTCCAAAAAAGATACCCGAGGTTGTAGAAGTAGTAGTCGGACGACACGGTTAATGCCGTCGGGAGATCAATTCTCCCGGCCGCCGAGTTGTCGTCGTCGTGAAAGGAACAGATACTCCCCGGCGCCGTCTTACAGTCGGGCACTTTAAAGACGCCCGTGTCATCAATGTACTTGTTGGCGGGAAAGATACCGGTCTGCAACGCGGCCGTCGCCGTGACGAGTTTGAAGGTACTACCGGGGGTGTAGAGGCCCTGAATGGCCCAGTTGTTGAACGCCCCTTCGTGGATGAGCGTTGAGTACTCGGCGTTGGAGAGACCGGTGACGAAGGAGTTGAGATTGTAAGACGGGTAACTGGCCATGGCGAGAACTTCTCCGTTGTTCGGGTCGAGGACAACGGCGGCACCATTGATCGCTTGGGGAACCTTGTGAGATACCGGGTCGATGGAGTGGCGGTCAGCCAGGATTTCCGACGAGAGATAGTTTCCGAGCGCCTTCTGCAAGGGGGTGTCAATGTTCAGGACCACCGAGTCACCCACCGTGGGTTGAGTCGTGTCAATGGCGGCGAGCACGTGTCCGGTGGAGCTCACTTCGAGCTTGCTCTTGCCTTGCTTGCCGCGTAGGTACGACTCGTAGTACCCCTCGATCCCGGTTTTGCCGATTGAGGAGTCGGGTTCGTACCCCGCTCCGGGGTTCGCGGTGATCTCCTGACTGGTGATGGGACCGACGTAGCCGAGGACCTGCGCCGCCACGTTGCCGCCATTGGGGTAGTGACGCTGGGACGTATCGAGCACACTGACTCCGGGGAACTCGCCCGGATGCAGTTTGATGAACTCGACATCGCGGGCCGGCGCGTTGGCCATGATGGGCGCGGGCTGGTACGGGCTGTATTGCTGGTTGTTGAGATCGGCCTGGATCTTGTTGACACTGATGCCGGTCAGGGAAGAAAGTGAGCCCTTGACGGACGGATAGAGCGAGGCGTCTTCGCGTGAGAGCCGAATCTCGGTGGTGGTGATGTTGTTGACCAGCGCGTTGCCTTGACGATCGAGAATCTCGCCTCGCGTGGCCGGAATCGTGATCGGGCGAAGTGAGTTGGAGGCGACCGTCTGAACCGACGCCTGGTAGTCAACCACCTGTAGAAAGAACAGTCGAACGATGAGGGCGACAAAGAGAATGACAAAGAATCCGCCAATGACGATCCATCGTCGGGCCGGACGCGACTCCACCTCATCGGGCGAAGCCATGAGATCGCGAATCCCCACGGTCTTTCGTTCATTGATCGTGAGACCTCGTCCACGAAAGGGGTGCAGTGAGACCCACGGCCGCCAGAGCCGGGAAAAGCGCGAGCCGGTGGGCCGATTACGCCACGAGCCCTTCATCGACGATTTCCGCCGACGTTGCTCGCCCAGTGCGCCAGTCGCGTCATGGGTCTCGCCAACACGGCAAAGGCCACGGCGTTGACGATCATCGCGGTAAGGAGGCTGTCGCGCCACAGCGAGAAGTTCAACGTGAAGAAACTGGCTCCGACAAAGAGGGCCGGCGCCACAAAGCCGGCCGCCGCGCCGATCACCGGGGTCACCCACCACGCCGCCGAGTCAAGGTCTCCGACGCCCTCCTTGCCGAGGCGAGAGGCGCCGTAGGCCAGGGCGAGGGCCACCACCGCGGTGAGGCCAAAGGGGGTTACGGTGTGGGTATCGAAAAAGACGCCCGCCACGATGGCGGACCAGAGCGCCAGGGCCGTCATTCCGGCGAGCCCCATGGCCAGGGGCCAGAGCCAGACGACCATGACGACCACGCCGCTCACCCGCCAACTGGAGAAAATCGACAACTGGATAGCCACGATAAGCAGGGTCACCAGAGTCACGGGCACCAGAACGCGTCTCACGCAGCGGGCTCCCAAAGTATGACGTCCAGGTATGACAGGTGTCGTAGGTTGGCCGCCGGTTGCAGCGTCAAGTTGTACGTGGCCGCACCGGGCGTCAGCGAGACCGTCTTAACGGTAGCCACCGGTAGACCAGCCGGAAAGAGCGCCCCGTTCAGTCCGTCGGTCGAGAGCCTCGTGCCCTGTTGTATCCCGGAGTTGAGTGGGACCGCGGTCGCCCCTAGTCCGTTGTTTACTCCCCGGCCCGACACCACCAAGGTGGTGGCTCCAGATTTAAAGGTCACTCCGACCAGTGATTTCGTATCGCTGATCAGGCGAACCGTCGCTCCGGTAGCCGTGGTGGAGATGACTTGCCCGACCAGTCCCCCGTTGGCCACGACCGGCATGCCCACGAGAATCCCGCTGTCGCGACCCTTGGAGATGCTGACCGACGCGGAGAAGTTCGTCGGGGAGTCGGTCGTGACCTGCGCGGCGATGGTCGGCAGAGAGCCCACGAAGGGGACGTTGAGCCCCGTCGTAAGTTGTTGAAGCTCACGCGCGAAGGCCCAACCTTCGTTGGCGCGCTCGTTGGCTTGGGCCAGTTGGTAACGAAGTTTCTGGTTTTGAGCGACCACGTCGCTGTAGTCGACCGTGCCCGCCAACATGTGACCAAGCGGATGAGCGATGGTGTTCACCGCCCAGCTGAAGGGCGTGAGGATGATATTGACACCGCTGCGAAGACCGGAGGCGACGCCGGTCGTTAGGTACAAAATGAGGAGCGTGACGACGAAGGCCACGCTGAAGGTCCACGTGCGTCGCCGCGAACGGTCCGTGGCCACGGGTTACCGCGAAGGGCTGGTCTTCAACATGCGTGCGAAGACGTCAAGCTCTTCGAGACACATGCCACTGCCGAGCGCCACGCAGTTCAAAGGGTCATTCGCCACAATGATCGGCATATTGGTCTCGTACTCCAAGCGGGCCGCGATTCCCGCGAGCAAGGCGCCGCCTCCGGTGAGGACAATTCCTTGCTCCATAAGGTCTGAGGACAGTTCGGGCGGCGTCCGGTCCAAGGTCACCTTCACCGCGTCGACGATGGCCTGCACGGGCTCAGAGATTGCCTCGCGAATCTGTTCGGTCGAGATGATGACCGTCTTTGGCAGACCCGTGACGAGGTCACGACCGCGAATCTCAGCGCGCAACTCTTCTTCGAGCGGGAACGCCGAACCGAGTTGCATCTTGATCTCTTCTGCAGTTCTCTCACCGAGTGCGAGTTGAAACTCTTTCTTTACGTAGGCGACGAGCGCTTCATCCAACTCATCGCCGCCGACGCGAATCGACTGGCTGGTCACGATGCCCCCCAGTGAGATCACCGCCACCTCTGAAGTGCCACCACCAATGTCGACGACCATGTTGCCCGTGGGCTCGTGAATAGGAAGGCCCGCCCCGATCGCCGCGGCCATCGGCTCTTCGATGATGTACGCCTTGCGCGCTCCCGCGAACTCGGCGGCTTCCATGACGGCGCGCTGTTCAACGCCGGTGATACCTGAGGGCACACAGATCACCATGCGAGGTTTGGCGAAGCGACGTTGGTGGACGCGGTGAATGAAGTAGCGCAACATCTTTTCGCAGATCTCAAAGTCCGCGATGACGCCGTCCTTGAGGGGGCGAATGGCCTGAATGTTGCTCGGGGTGCGACCGATCATCCGTTTGGCTTCGGCGCCCACGGCCAGAGGCTTGCCGTCTTTGACGTCGACGGCGACCACCGAGGGCTCGTTGAGAACAATGCCGCGCCCGCGAACATAGACCAGGGTGTTCGCGGTGCCAAGGTCGACAGCCATGTCACGACCCAAAAGTGAGAACCGACCATCAACCATAGATTTCCTTTGTGAGCCGTGAGCCCGCGCTTGGCTACAAGGCTAGGCCAATATGGTCGTGACGCACCACTGCGAGGCATTATTCCAAGTCAGGAAAGAAAATCGCAATTTCACGAAGTGCGGACTCGATCGAATCCGACCCGTGTATCAAGTTCTCACTCGTCGCGGTTGCGAGATCGCCGCGAATCGTGCCAGGCGCAGCCTCGCCAGGATTCGTGGCGCCCATCATGGCGCGAACGATGCGCCACGTGTCATCGGGACCCTCAATCACCATGACCAGCGACGGTGAACGTGTGATGAACGTGACGAGAGGCTCAAAGAAGGATTTCCCGTCGTGCTCGGCGTAATGGCGCCGCGCCGTATTGGCGTCGATGGTCCGCAGCTCGGCGGCCACGAGGCGAAGCTGCTTCGCTTCCAAACGCCCGACGATCTCGCCCACCAGGCCGCGTTCGACGCCGTCGGGCTTGATGATGACCAGAGTTCTTTTCACGCCTGGCAATCTAACAGTGTCACGCCAGGTGCCGAGACGCGACACGCAATATCTCACCCCGCACTTCCGCCACCAGATACAAACTGCCGGTGACGACGATGAGATCATCGTCGGTTGATCGTTCGCGTGCGTGCGCGAGCGCCACACGGGCGCTGGGGTGTTCAAAGGCAGTCGCGCCCAGGCTCTCTAACACTGCGACCACCTCACGCGCGGGCACGGCTCGTGGAGAGTGTGGTGCGCAACAGTAAAACTCACTGAAGCCCGCACCCACGAGTGGGGTCACCATGTCAACGAGCTCACGTCCCGCCAGCATGCCAAGAACGCAACGGCGTTGTCCGCGAACATCGAAAGCACCGTCCAGAGTCGCCACCAGCGCGCGCACGCCGGCGGGATTGTGCGCGCCGTCAACGACGATGAGGGGATTACGCGCCACAATCTCCATCCGGCCAGGCATGTGAACACCGCGCAGAGTTGACGACACGACTTCGTCGCCAAGGGCGCGTCCCAGGAACGCTTCGGCCGCGACGATGGCCGTCGCCGCGTTGACGCCTTGATGAATGCCGTGCAGCGCCACAAAGACCTCCTCGTACTGGGCGTAGGGCGTGCGCAGGGTAATGGCCCGACCCCCGAGCGCCAGTTCGTTCTCGTCCAAGGCAAACTCCTCGCCGATCAACCAGAGCGTCGCGCCGAGTTCCTGCGCCTTTCGCTGAGCGATCTCCACGACGACGGCGTTGGTCGTCGCCACGATGTTGACGGCGTCCGACCGAAATATCCCCACCTTGTCCGAGGCGATGTCACCCACCGTGGGACCGAGCACGGCGGTGTGGTCGAGGTCGACGTTGGTCAACACCGCAACGTCGGACTCGATGACGTTGGTCGAGTCCCAGGTGCCACCGAGACCCACTTCAATGACGCCCACGTCCACGCCCTCATCGGAGAAGTGCAAAAATGACGCGACCGTCAGCAGCTCGAAAGCGAGTGAGGGTAATACCGCTCACCGTCTCTACGTCGGACAGTCGTTCGAGTAACCCGATGAACGCCTCGTCGTCGATCGGCTCGCCGTTGACGGCGATCCGTTCGTTGACCGCGTGCAGGTCAGGACTGGTGAACGTTCCCACGCGCAGACCCGTGGCGCGCAGGAGCGCGCTAGTGATTGTGGTCGTAGTGCCCTTCCCGTTGGTGCCGGTGATGTGGATCGTGGGGTAGTCGCTTTGAGGGTCGGCGAACTGGGCCAGGGTGTCGCGGATCGGATCGAGACTAGGTGCCAACTGGTGATTGGGAGCCAATCGCTCAAAGTCGACGTGGGACTCAAGCCAACTCAACGCTTCCGCGTACGAGGTGAAGCGCACGGGTTAGCTCGCGCGACGAGTTCGCGTCGCCTTTCGCATTTCGTAGGTCGGCGCCTCGTGTTGACGCACCGACGCCGCGGTCACCACGCACTTCACCACGTCGCTGCGCCCCGGAACGTCGTACATCGGCTCGAGCAGTACGTGCTCGAGGATTGAACGAAGCCCGCGAGCGCCCGTCGCGCGTTCGAGAGCCAAGTCGGCGATCGCCTCCAGCGCCTCTTCTTCAATGACCAACTCGACGCCATCCATGGCGAGTACCTGCTGGAACTGTTTCACCAGAGAGTTCTTCGGTTCGGTGAGAACTTGAATCAACATGTCGCGATCGAGTTGCTGCACCGCTCCGATAATGGGAAGTCGACCGATGAACTCCGGGATGAGTCCGAACTTGACCATGTCCTCGGGCAGAACGTAGCGAAAGAGTTCGATGTCGCCCTTGCGCTTTGACTGCACGGGCTGATTGAAACCCATCGACTTCTTGCCGAGGCGGCGCTCGATGATCTCTTCGAGCCCGGCGAACGCACCACCGCAGATGAACAAGATGTTGGCGGTGTCGATATTGATGAACTCTTGGTGCGGGTGCTTGCGGCCCCCTTGGGGTGGCACACTGGCCACCGTTCCCTCGAGGATCTTGAGCAGGGCTTGTTGTACGCCTTCGCCCGACACGTCGCGCGTGATCGAAGGGTTCTCCGCCTTGCGAGCAATCTTGTCGATCTCGTCGATGTAGATGATCCCGCGCTCCGCGCGCTTTACGTCAAAGTCAGCCGCCGAGAGCAACTTCAAGAGAATATTCTCGACGTCCTCGCCGACGTAGCCGGCCTCAGTCAACGCGGTGGCGTCCGCAATGGCGAAAGGTACGTTCAGCATTCGCGCCAATGTCTGGGCGAGGAACGTCTTGCCACAGCCGGTGGGGCCCAAAAGGAGAACATTCGACTTGGCAACTTCGACGTCTTCGTCGTGCAACGGGCCGGTCTGAATTCGCTTGTAGTGGTTGTAGACCGCGACCGCCAAGATCTTCTTGGCGTCCACTTGGCCAATGACGAACTCGTCGAGAAACGCGGAGATCTCTCGGGGGGTGGGCAGCTCATCGAGAACGAACTCGGGACGATCGCCAAACTCGTCAGCGATGATGTCGTTACAGAGGTCGATGCACTCGTCGCAGATATAAACGCTGGGTCCGGCGATTAGTTTTTTGACTTGCTTTTGGCCCTTAGCGCAAAAGCTGCACTTGATGAGGTCGCTGCCTTCGCCGAACTTAGCCACCGTCGCCTCCCGAAAGATCGGCCAACTCGATGGTCAAGATATCGTTGCAGAGACCCACGCACTCGTCGCAGATGAAGACGCTCGGCCCTGCGATCATCTTCTTGACCTGCTCGGGACCCTTCGCGCAGAAACTGCACCGAACGAGGTCGCCACTACCTCCGAAATTTGTCACGGACACCCTCCGACGAACCGACCTACCGTCGACCCATCCTACGATCCCCACTACCCGAAACGCGGTACCTACGGCCGAGCCGAGATAACTTCGTCGATCAGGCCGTATTCCACGCACTCTTGGGCGCTCATGATGAAGTCGCGGTCGGTGTCCTTGTTGACTCTCTCCTCGGACTGACCGGTATCCGCGGCCAGCATGGCGTTCAGCATGTCCTTCATGCGAAGGATCTCACGGGCCTGGATCTCGATGTCTGAGGCTTGGCCTCCGACGCCACCCCAGGGCTGATGCAACAGAACCCGGGAGTGGGGCAAGGCGTAGCGCTTGCCCTTGGAGCCCGCCGCGAGCAAAACCGCTGCGGCGGAGGCTGCCTGTCCAAAGCAGAACGTTGACACGTCGGGCTTGATGTACTTCATCGTGTCATAGACGGCCAGCAGACCGGTGATGTCCCCACCGGGTGAGTTGATGTAGAGGTTGATGTCCTTTTCGGGGTCCTCGGACTCGAGGAACAGCATCTGCGCGCAGACCAAGTTGGCGATCGTGTCGTCGATCGGGGTTCCAAGAAAGATGATGCGCTCGCGCAGGAGGCGACTGTAGAGGTCATAGGCCCGCTCGCCACGGTTGGATGATTCCACAACCGTAGGGACGAGGTAGTTCTGGGCTCGGTAATTGTCGTTCACGCTACTACCTTAGGCGTCAACTTCTTCGGGTTCGTCCGTTGACAACAGAGCCGGATCGATGGTCACACCTTCGGGGTCGACGTAAGTGACGTGATCGTTCAGCCACTTTGACGCCTTCATCTTGGCTACTTCTGCACGAAACGTCACCACGCGTCCCGTATCGCGCAGATTCGAGCGCAAGATCTCTGGGGCGACTTTCATCGCTTCGGCGGTCTTCTCAAGTTCCTCGTCGACTTCTTCGTCGCTCGGCTCCAGATTCTCCGCCCGCACCAGTGCCCGCAGGGCCAGGTCGATGCGCACCGCTCGAACGGCATCAGCGCGCAGGGTCTCCAAGAGTTGGTCCGACGACTGATTGGTGACTTGGAGAAAGGTCTCCAGGTTCAACTTCTGCTGCTCGAGACGATGACCTAAATCATGCAGTCGCTCGTTGGTCTCGTCTTGAACGAGTGCGTCAGGAACGCTGTCCACGGCTACGAGGTCACTCAGGGCCACCAACACCGAGTCGCGCTGGGATCGTTGGGCTTCGGCGACTCGCATGCGTCGCATCTGGTCGAAGATGGTGTCGCGCATCTCCTCCGCGCTTGTCCACTCGGTGTTCTCTTGGACCCACTCATCGGTCAGCTCGGGCAGTTCGCGTTCTTGGGTCTTTTTCAACGTGAGATCGTACGTCGCCACCTCGCCCTGTCCGACGTTGCCGTTCACTTTGAGTTCTTCGCCGGCCTTCATGCCCACAATCAACTCATCGACCCCCTCGGTGATTGAGCCCGAACCCACGGTGTACATGAAGTCGGGCACGTCGATGGGATCCTCGTCACTCGCCACCTTTTGCACGTGAACATCCATGGTCACGAGGTCGCCGCTCACGATCGGCCGATCGACATCGTTCAGCACCGCGTCCGCCTCCCGGAATCGATCGATCTGTGCGTTTACTTCGTCGTCGGTCACGACCGGCGACGGTATGGTCACCCGCAGTTCGCCGTGACCGGAGATCGCCACCTCGGGTCGCACTTCGACATCCGCTTCAAAGACCAGGACGCCCTCTTCCTCGCCCGAAGTGATGTTGATGTCGGGCTGGGCAATCGGGTCGATCAAGGTGTCAGAGATAGCGAGGGCGTAGAAGTCGGGAATCGAGTCGCGTATCGCCTCGCTACGCAGCGCGCTCGGCCCCCCGAGATGAGCCATCAGGACGTTCTTTGGAACCTTGCCCTTGCGGAATCCCTTGATACTGACCTGCTGGGAGAGCTTGGCCGCCGCGGCGTTAATGGCCTCGTCCATCTCGGGCTCGTCGACCTCGACGGTGAGTTTGACGTGGTTGTTTTCGAGAGTGGTGGCGGTGGCGTGCATAAGAGACGCCAGCCTATCGCCGGTGATCTGTGCTCCTACCTCGTCGCCCGGCGTCCCTGGGATCGTGGCGAAGGTCAGTGAACGCGACTGAGAAAGTTTTTCGTGGACTCCTCGCGCGGAGAGGTGAAAATCTCCGCCGGCGTTCCCTTTTCTACGAGTATCCCTTGGTCGAGGTAGGCGACCTCGTGCGCCACGTCTCGAGCGAAGCTCATCTCGTGGGTGGCGATGAGCATGGTCATGCCTTGGTGCGCCAGTTCGCTCAGGAGGTCGAGGACCTCGCCCACGAGAGTCGGGTCCAGTGCGCTCGTGACCTCGTCTAGCAGCAAGATCGCGGGCTTCATGGCGAGCGAACGGACGATGGCCACACGCTGCTGTTGACCGCCGGAGAGGCGCTCGGGATAGTCGTTCGCCCGATCTCTCAGTCCGATGCGCTCGAGCAGCGCCATTGCTTCTTCGCGAACCTCGTCGCGCTTGCGCTTTTGCGCTCTCACCGGGCCGAGCACGATGTTGTCGAGCACGCTGAGATGGGGAAAGAGGTTGTACGACTGAAACACAATGCCGATATGGCGCCGCACCAGTTTGGGATCAATACGAGGATCCATCAAGCTCTGGCCAAAGAGGGTGATCTCTCCCGCGTCAATGCGATCGAGAAGATTGACGCAGCGAAGAAGTGTCGACTTACCCGATCCCGAAGCTCCGATGAGACAGACCACTTCGTGACGACGCAGCTCTAAGGAGATGTCGCGCAACACTTCGTTGTCGTGAAAACGCTTCACCACTGAGTCGAGTTGGAGGATGACATCGTTCATGCGATCAGCGCCAACCTGCGCCCTCGGTCACGGGCGATCAGGCGGTCCGTGAGACGCGTCATGGGGA
Organism: uncultured Acidimicrobiaceae bacterium; assembly: GCA_963756325.1. Classification (GTDB taxonomy): domain Bacteria; phylum Actinomycetota; class Acidimicrobiia; order Acidimicrobiales; family RAAP-2; genus RAAP-2. The sequence continues at coordinate 124,984 of CAVWNE010000008.1, read as the reverse complement.
TAGTGAGAACGAGGAAGAACATGGCGGCCACCACGAGACCACTCTCGTTGAAATCGGCAGAGGCGAATATCTGGGCGGCCCGGACCGACTCGACAGCGCCTAACACCGAGACGAGGGCCGTATCTTTCTGCAGCGAGATGAAGTCATTGAGCAGTGGCGGGATCACGTTGCGTATCGCTTGGGGCAGCACGACGTGTCGCATCGTCGAGGTCTGTGAAAGTCCGAGCGAGCGAGCCGCGTGAAGTTGGCCCGTGGGCACCGAGTAAATGCCCGCCCGGATGACCTCTGAGACGTACGCGCTGTAACCGAGGGTGAGCGCCACCACGCCATAGACGGCCGGAGACTGATCGGAGATGAAGCCGAACTGTAACTGAGGCAAGCCGTAGCCAACCAACAGGACGACGAGTAGAACCGGTACCCCGCGAAAGATGTCCGTGAAGGCAGTCGCGAGAACGCGGAAGGGAAAGAGAACGGGCGACTGACTGATGCGACACCAAGCGATCATCAACCCGAAGAACAGAACCAACACCTCACTCACGAGAAACATCCAGATGTTCGTCAAGAGACCGTCGCGAATGGCGTCGATGCCGTGACGTGGGTCGCCCACAAAGGACAGCCAGAGATAGTGAGGGTTGAAGAAGGTGAAGCGAACGGTCGCGCCTCCCTTGGGGATGTAGAGCAACCCCACGATCAGGGCCACGATAAGCAAGGAGGAGATTGTGCTGGCCACAATTCCCCGTGGTCCGACAAAGAGACGACTACGTCGCGAAGAGAAGAGGTTTATCGGACCGTCCGACAAGGGGTCGTCGGTCTCGTTGCGAAGCGTCACAAGGTTTAGGGCTTAATGAGCGGAACGCTGGTGTAGATCCCCAGCCACTTATTTTGTATGGCGGCGAGCGTGCCATTCGCCTTCAGCGCGGTGAGCGCGATGTTCACGCACCCCACCAGCGGGTCGCCCTTGGAGAAGAGCAAGCCGTAGTGCTCGCCCGTGCTCGGGAACTGTCCCACCTGTGTGGCCACGAGCTTCTTGTTCTTCGTGATTTGCGACGAGGCCATGTACTGGCCCGTCGGCGTGTCGATCACGATCGCGTCGATCTGGCCGGTTTGTAGCGCCAGAACCGCTTGGTCAAGGGTAGAGTACACCCGAGGAGCTTTGGTCGGCTTGATGTTGTTGTAGATGTAGGCGAGACCGGTGGTCCCGATTTGATCACCGTAGAGGTACGTCTTCAACTCTGACGGTGAGTGCTTCTTCACGATGGGGTCGGTCTTTAGGGCGACGATCGACTGATTCACGTCGTAGTAACTTTCCGAGAACGTCACTACTCGAGCTCGAGCGGCGGTGTAGGAGATCTCGTTGATGTCGAAATCGAAGGACTTCTTTCCCGCAAGATAACTCGAGTCAAAGGGCTCGACCACCCACTTGACGTCCTTCTTCTTGACGCCGAGTTCGGCCGCGATGGCGTAGGCGACCGCTGACTCGTACCCCTTTCCGTTGGACGGCGTGTTATTCACGAACCACGGGGTGTACCCGGGATTGTCGGTGGCGACGGTCAGTGTGCCCTTGGTTACCTCTTGGCTGAGGATCGTGCTCTTGCACCGGGCCAGGGCACTTGAGCTCGCCGCCTGAGCCAGAGCGTCCGAGGACAACGTAAGGCCGGTAAGTAACGACGCCCCAAGAACGCCGACAAGAGCGAGTCGGACGGTACGCATAGATTTCCCCTTTTTGCGAGTCTCGTGGCCGACAAAAGTGTACCGTGGGGCGTCGAAATCGCTAAATCATGATGGCGAGACCCTCGGCAAACGATCTCGCCAAGTCGCGGTCACCGCGCACCTCGGTTGCCGAGGCGTTGAGAAACGCATCGGCCGAGATACGTCCGGCGGCGCGGCGCCAAAACAGTGAGACCGGTGTCGTCAGTTCCAGGGTCGGCTCGTCGGTGGTCATCTCGAGAGCCTTGGCCCGGCCATCGTGCACACCCAACAAGACCGAGCGAGCCAGACGGCCGCTTAGGTTGAGCCGCACGACTGTACCCTGAGGGGCTTGAGCTTTTTTCCCGAGAACGTAGGGAAGTGCCGCTTCAAAGCGGTTAACCACAATCTCCTCTCCCGGGCCATGATCATCAGTTGGCTCCAGCAGCGCGTCTCGAATGTCTTGCAGATGAATCCAACTGTCGAGGAGGCGGGTCTCTTGAAAGCGGTGGTAGGGACGTTCGCCTTCGGGGCTCCAGCCCACTTTCTCCCACTCCTCGTCGCTCAGCGCCCGCAGACGCGCCAGTGAGACCCGTGTGGTGTCGCGAAACATATCGAGTACCTCGGGGCCGGGAAGTTCGCGAAAGGCATCAACGAACGACTCGTTGAACTCACCAATCGGATTTTTCACGTGGGAGGGCCACGGACCTTCGTGAGTCGGTACGGGACTGCCCTGGAGCAACAGCTCGAAGCCAACAAGGTGGCTGAGTACGTCGCGGACATTCCACCCAGGGCAAGGTGTGGGAAACTCATACGCTTCGGGTTCGCGCGAACGCAGTGTCCGGTCAATTGTCGACCACGTCTCGTCGAGCGCGTCACTAATCCATTCGTATGCCATCGCTCCCCCGTTTTCGCTCATCATATGCAACACGCTTCACGCTGAGCGACGGAGAGAGCGTCGAAATGGAGGTAGTAGCGTCTTTGGCTGTACGAGGTAACGGGGCGTAGCGCAGCTTGGTTAGCGCGCCTGCTTTGGGAGCAGGAGGTCCCGGGTTCGAATCCCGGCGCCCCGACGTTTTGAGGCTCATCGGATTTCAGCGGGGTCTGACGGCTCACCGAACCCGCGATCGCCGAACATTGGTCGCACTTTGACTCCCGCAGCAGTGAGGAACTGGCGGATCTGCGTGGCGTGTTCAAGAACGTGTAGCGGGACGCCGCCCACAGTCACGCCGTACAGCGTGCCGTGGTATCGATGGGAACCGGGGAGTGGCCGAGACGCCGCGTCCTCGGTGAGCGCATCAAGCGTTCGGCGCACTCTTACCCGGCAGTAGTCGATGAACAGGACGGGCGGAGCCCGACCTCTCGACTGACGCCGACCCCGAGACGGGGTACCTGGAGTACTCGCCGTCATTCGCGGGAGAGCCCGGAAATCCGAACTTCTTGCAGGGCGGCTGGGGCGGCACGAGTTTCGTGGCCCCGCAGTTAAATGGATCGACGGCCGTGATTGACGCCGCCTTAGGACACCGCGTCGGTTTCTGGAACCCCTCGATCTACCGCTTTGCGACCTCGTGGAACTCACCGTTCACTACGTTGAACCCGCCGGGCACGTCGAACGACAATATCTTCTACACGGGCAGCCCGGGAACTGTCTACAACGAGGCGACCGGTCTCGGTATTCCGAACTTGGCGAAACTGGCCGGCGACTTCGGTCACTAGAAGCGAGTGAAGTTCCCTCGCCCGCAGAAGATGCGGGCGAGGGAGAACTGTTCGAGGCTCACCAGTCGGTGCCCCCGGCAGGAGTCGAACCCGCAACCTGACGGGTAGAAACCGTCTGCTCTGTCCAGTTGAGCTACAGGGGCGTTCAGCAAAGCGTAGTGAACGAAGCTTGCGAGACTGGTGAGCCCGGGAAAGCCTGTGCAATACTGGTGTGTCTTGGTGGGCGTAGCTCAGTTGGTTAGAGCGCCAGGTTGTGGTCCTGGAGGTCGCGGGTTCGACCCCCGTCGCTCACCCCGAGTTGCGACGTTCGTATCGTCGCGCGCCCTGACTCACTACCTGCGAGGACGTGTAGATTTCGCTTAAGTGTCCTGACATACGGCGACGCTCAGGGGGTTCTCATGACTATCGTTCGTGACTCGTTCTTCATCAACGGTGAGTGGGTGCCCGCCACCTCCGGCGAGACCATTGAAGTGACCAGTTCGGGCACCGGCGAGTTGTACGCGACCGTTCCTGCCGGAACCGTGGAGGAAGCGAATCAGGCGGTCGACGCGGCGGCGGCGGCCTTTGTCAGTTGGTCCAACATCAGCCCGAAAGAGCGTGGTGAGTTCCTGATGCGCATTTCGGAGAAGCTTGCCGAGCGTAGTGACGAGATTGCGCTTGCCATCTCCAACGAAGTCGGAATGCCGCTCATGCTCTCCAAGGGAATCCAAGTTGGCCTTCCCACCATGACCTTCGCCGACAACGCCCAGCGCGCGATGGACTACGTGTGGGAAGAGGAGGAAGGAAACTCGACACTGGTTCGCGAGCCCGTGGGAGTCGTCGCGGCGATCACGCCGTGGAACTATCCCCTGCACCAGATCGCCAACAAGGTGGCCGCCTCGCTTGCCGCCGGATGCACCGTCGTGTTGAAGCCGAGCGAGGTCGCGCCGATTAACGCTTTCCTCTTCGCAGACATCGTTCATGAGGTGGGACTTCCTAAGGGCGTCTTCAACATGGTCTCGGGCACCGGACCCGTGGTCGGTGAGGCGATCGTCACGCATCCAAAGACCGACATGGTTTCGTTCACCGGTTCAACTCGCGCCGGAAAGCGTGTCATGGAACTCGCCGCCCAGATGGTCAAGCGAGTCTCACTCGAGCTCGGTGGAAAGTCGGCCAACATCATTCTGGACGGCGCTGACTTCAACGCGGCCGTCAGCGACGGCGTCTTTCAGTGCTACCTCAACTCCGGACAAACCTGCTCGGCCCTGACTCGCATGGTCGTGCCCCGCGAGCGACTGAGCGAGGTCGAAGACATCGCGGTCGCCACGGCCGCGAGCTATATGCCCGACGACCCTATAACCGGCGCAAGTCTCCTCGGTCCCCTGGTGAGCGCGGCTCAGCAGCAAAGAGTTCGTGACTACATCAACAAAGGCGTGGAGGAGGGTGCTCGTCTGATCACCGGCGGCGTGCAACCGCCCGAGGGCCGCGAAAAAGGCTTCTACATCGTGCCGACTATCTTCTCTGACGTCACCAACGACATGACCATCGCTCAGGAGGAGATATTCGGTCCCGTTCTCTGCATTATCCCCTACGACAGCGAGGAGGAAGCGATCGCCATCGCGAACGACTCGAAGTATGGGCTGGCGGGTGGAGTATGGGCGTCCACCGACGAGAAGGCATTCGAGGTTGCGCGAAAAATACGTACCGGACAAGTGTCGATTAACGGTGGGGCATTCAACGTCGTTGCGCCCTTCGGTGGCTATCGCCAGTCGGGCATCGGGCGTGAGCTCGGTAAGTACGGGCTCGAAGAGTTCCTCGAAGTGAAAGCCGTGCAGCACAAGTAGCGAATCAAAAGCCCCACGGCTACCGGTTAGACTCGTCTCGCGCCGGTAGCTCAATTGGCAGAGCATTTGACTCTTAATCAACAGGTTCCGGGTTCAAGTCCCGGCCGGCGCACCAAAGAATCAAAGGGTTTCCGTTATACTCCGGTATCGAAGAATCTCAAATAGGCCCCAAATAGGCCAACAGTCAATTTCACTGTTAGCGTTTATTTCGATGAGCGGAACCCTTCGAGAGAAGTATCCGGGGATCTGGCAGGTGAGATTCGATGCAGGGCGAGACCCCGTAACGGGACGCCGCCGGCAGTTAAGTCGCAACGTACGTGGCACTAAGAGGCAAGCACAGCAAGTTCTCAACGCGCTCGTCGCCGAGTCGGACGCCGGAAGACAAGTTGGAAAATCTGGAACATTCGAACAGTTGAGCATTAAGTGGCTCACTCTGGTGGAGAACAATTTAAGTCCGACAACCCTGCGAACCTACAAGAACCTTCTCTCGAAGCGGATTCTTCCTGCACTTGGAGCTCGGCCGGTCAGTGATATTCGGACCATCGATCTGGACGATCTCTACCAAGGCCTCACGAAGCGGGTGCGACTGTCGTCCTCCACCGTTCGACAAATCCACGCCATCATTCGTCGGGCGTTGCGCCAGGCGGTCCTGTGGGGATGGATAGTCAACAATCCCGCGGCAAATGCCACTCCTCCTCGTCAATCAAAGGCCGACGTGTCCCCTCCCAACGTCGACCAAGTCGGAAAATTGCTGAACTTCGCAAATCTGCAAGATCCTGAATTCGCTCGCTTCGTTCATATCGCCGCCACCACTGGTGCGCGTCGCGGAGAACTTTGTGCACTTCGATGGAGCAATCTTGATACGAAACTCAAGACGCTCACTATCGAGAGGTCAATCATTGAGGCGCCGGGCTGGCGGCTCGAGAAGGACACTAAGACCCATTCGAATCGTCGAATTGCACTTGGCTCTGACACGCTTGAAATCCTGAAGGCGCAACGCCTGATTGCACAAGAACGTGCCTCTCAAATCGGAATCAAGGTAACTGCCGACGCATTTATGTTCTCACGAGAGCCCGACGGCTGCATACCGTGGACGCCGGACAGCGTAACCAAGCGATTCGCCATCGTGCGTGACGAATTGGGTTACCACACCATGCGTTTTCACGACCTCCGGCATTTCGCAGCCACTCGACTTATGGCGGCCGGTGTACCCGTGCGCATGATTTCGGGGCGACTAGGTCACGCAAATCCGTCTACCACGTTATCGGTCTACTCCCACTTCGTTGAAGCGAGCGACCAAGAGGCTGCAAAGGTGATGGACTCTCTGGTTTCATCGTCTAGAACAGTATCGGTCGCGAAGCCTACTTCGAAAAAGAAAACCACGAAGCTTCCTCGTTAATTTGCAGTGGGGGGTCACGCTCCGGATCGCGTCCCTGGTTCGACCGGCTCCCCCGACTCCATGAAGCGATGAAGATGTGCTTTCACGACACGCAGGTTCGATCCAACTTTCAGGACCAGCACGGGGAATTCGCCACGTTTGTGAAGTGACCACGCCGTCGTACGATGAATGCCAAGGATTGATGCTGCTTCGGAGAGACTTATTGTGGCGCCATTGTCAACCCTGATCGGTCGGCCCCCGAGACGCCTTGCATCACCTGGCACCCTGTTTAGTTCGTTCTCATCCATTCATCCTCGATTCGCTGACAGTATGTCACCAACCACATCTTCCCGAACTTCACCATCGACAGAAGACCCGGGCTCGACGTCGTTACTCTTGAGTGACGCAACGCAACGGTCGCGGCTCTCCGGGGTTGTCGGGCAATATCTCTCGCCATGCATTCACTGAAAGCGACGCTTGCGTCGCGAACTGAAACTCCAGGTCTAACGCATGTCGCTGACGACGATCCGTGGGCGCCGGAGTTCTCGGCCCTCGACCTCAGCCGTGGGAAGGGGTTCAGATACTTTTCACGAGACACTTTCAAGCGATGCCTCACCACTTGATCAGGAACAGTGACTCCGTGAGACGACGATTCCATAGGGGCGCGACGAGACTTGTGGAGCATTTTGAGGGGCAAAACGAACTCGGCCGTTCATGGCAGACCTCCTGGTCCTTCACGGAGCGAATTCGTGACGCAGGTCTCATGCCGTCGTTCGAGTCGGTCGGCGACGCGTTCGACAACGCCATGATGGGGTCGTTTTGGTGGAGCATGCAGAACGAGCTGCTGAACCGAAAGAAGTGGAAGACGCGTCTCGAACTATCCAACGCCATCTTCGATTACATCGAAATCTTCTACAATCGGCAACGTCGCCATTCGTCGCTCGACTACGTCTCACCGGTCGAGTTCGAACTGTCGTTCAAGGAAGAGAAGACCGCCTGATTTCAAGAACGAATGGGGTAACAAAACCCAGCGCAGGTCAAACTGTCAACTAAACCGACAGCAGACCCCTTATCGATCCCCCTGCGGGACGTTTCATCCTGAAATCGTAACCAAAACCGTGAGTTGGCGACATGGGGGCCCGAAAGAGAATGGAACCCGCACTCTCAGTTTGGGAAGTAGAAAAACTTACTTCGGCCGCGTCAGCAAGACCCCGTATCTCATGCGATGTGCGAAATGCTCCAGCAACTCAGTCTGAGTCCGGGCACTACTTGGGCACTTCGAAATGACGACCTCCGGCTGGCGGAGGCTCGAACATCGAGTCACTTCGCGAGGCTAGGAAGATGGACGGGTATCGTTCGAATTTGGCGCGGTCATCCCTGCTGGCCAAGTTGAACAGTCCCGTAGGCGGAAAGGTTTGGCGTGTTGTTTGACACCCCCCACCCTTCGACCGCTCCCGTGTTTGAGTTGACGATCTCAGTGAGAACGGTCCCGGTCGGAGTCGGCGCGCCTTCTGGCGTTTTCGCAGCATTTGCGACGAATTGTCCGGAAGCTTCCAAAGCGATTACTGGTCCATCTTGGTTCGTCGAATCCCCAGAGATAGCGCTGATGACTGCGGCACCATCCGACACACTTACATATTTAACTCCTGCGATTGTGGCGTTAGCAGATTGACTAATTGCGAAGGCCGTAAAACTCTGAACAATTGTCGGAACCGTGGGAGCGACTGCGCGTGAAGTAGTAGACGACGTATTCAGCTGGTGCCACTGAGTCCCGCTTGCACTAGTGGCTGCGACTAAGGCTGAAATACCTCCGCCAGCGCCTGCAACCGCTAGCGCGATTAGTACCACCATGGACCTGCGAGATTTCCATTTTCTTCGTTTCATAACACTCCTAGCATGAGGTAACCGTGTTGTAGCGGTAATGATTGTTTGCCGTAACTGTCGTTATCGTTCCCCACGTTGAGGGCACCGTGTGCGCGTAAGTGTCATTGGCACCGTATGACCACTCGTATGTAAGTACGTTTGACGCGTTGTAGTAATAAAGGCTGTCGCTGCTCGCAAGAATGCTTGCTGCCGTGGCACCGTCAGAGGTTTCCGAGCCCGTCTGAAGTGTGTAAAACGAATATCCAGACGGCCAACCCGAAGAGACCCCATAGAACGGTCCCATGGACACATCGTAACTGGTTGAAGTGTCCACGGACATTTCGGAGTTGTAGTACGTGGCAGCAGTAACTGAGTCCGTCGTGTCATCGTGTTCGTAATAGCCGGAACCAGGACGATCGTCTGCCCAGTAGAAGTACGTGGAGGCACCCTCCGGATCTCCGTACGCGATCCCGGATTCAATCCAGTAATCGTCAACAGTGGTATTGGACATCCAGGTCTCAGCCGTATCAAAATTCGACGAAGGATTCGATACCGAAAGGCACGTCGCCTCGATAGGGCTAACTTGGCCATGAAATGCGTCCGGCGAAGATACATCCAATTCCGCCAACATGTAGCAGTGGCCCGAAGTGGAGCACGTCGGTGCCGCAGAAGCGGCACTTGCTGTGAGCAAGCTCGCCGTGAAGCCCAATCCGAGCACAGATAAAAACATCGCGATGAGGTACCGCGCAGTGGATGGGAGGATTCGATGTTTTAAGTGTGTCACTCCACACCCTTCGTTCGTCATGCGATAACGGTAGACCACAAATCGTCGGAATAGCATTCCGGAATTGCATTACAGGTCTACTCGGCGACAATGCGAGGAAAAGTCAGAGCTCAAAACAAGTGTCAAACGATCTTCCAGCGAGACGCACTTATTGTTGTCACTGTTCGGCATGTAACTCCTGGGCTCGACATAAACTGCTTCAAGACGTAATGAAGAGCTCATGAGATTTGCCTTTCGACTCGTCTCTGTGACTAGGTAATACCGTGCCCGGGGCCGACGGCGCGAAGCGCCTAGTCGGACCCATGGGCTTACTTCGTGATCATCAAATCGTTTAAATTCCTGGACTCAATAAACAATTTTGACGTAGCCGAAATTTCCTTTCCAATAGTTGCCCAAGGAGCACCATGCGACTACCTATTGACATTCAGACCGTGAAGTTCGCGGCGGCAGGACCAGCGGAACCTGTTCTCAACTACGAGACTCGAGGGCCGAACGGCCGTGCGGAGCATCCGGCACACCCGCACGTAGCAGTGAGCCAAGCGCACACATCCGGCTGACACGAAGCAATAACTACGTTGAGAGAAAGGCCAAAGCTTTATCGACCCGCGGTCGGTGCGTTGTCCCCAAAGTGGAGGAGGATAACCCGCATGACCGACTTGATGTGAGCAGCGGCGTGGAAAACTCTCATGCACCTGGTGATTAAGAGCGAGTTCCTCGAGATGTCCGACTCCGTACGCGCCAATGCGCATTGCAATGTTGTATTGGTTATTCAGGTCTTGAAATTGCAGCGAGTCGTGTTGTTTGAAGTCGGCCTGGTTGTCCTGAATGATTCTGGTGTGTGGGATTTTTCGTGGGACTTCTCACTACGGTCGCGCTACTGCGCCGGATCAAGTCAACAGCCTGAGAACTGCATGAAATGCAACTTCGACAATGAGCGGTTGCCAATTCTCATTCACCGAGCTTGCGACATATTGCCTTACCCTTGTCGAGGGCTTTAACAATCTCAGAATCGTTTCCCGTTTTCGACTCCTTTTCCGCCCCAGACATCAGATCGCGCGCAACGTTCCGAAGCGGCGCGTTCTCCGAAATCTTTAGAGCCGATATAAGAGAGTCGTTGATTTCAATGACGACCTTCTTGGAATGAGTTGGCTTGGGGTACTTGGGAACTTCATTGACCAATTTGCAAGCCGCTTTTTCGTGTGCCACACGTTGATGTTGAGTCTGCGCAGCATTAGCAGTGCAGCCGGTGAGAACCAGGCCGACAATTCCAACACAACTTATGCCACGCAGAAATGCACGAACTCGAATAATTTTCGCCACGTTGTGTACCTCCCGTTTTGAGACTTTCGAACTCTTTCTTACTTACTTTAGGGTCGTCATTTCGGAATCGACGACGATGCCACCGACTAAAGAAGTCCAAAGGTAGCATCGGCGTCAATCCGATGCAGTCATAGCAACAACTAGTACGACAATGTCACTGATTGCATGGCAAATTCGCGGGGCTGGAGTTTACGGCAAACGTCGTCTCCGTTGGGTATCCGCCCGGGGGCCAGATAATGACCACATTGATTTCGGTATGAAAGGCATTTCTCGGGGCATAGCCAGCAACGCATGAAGCGACGCCCTGAGGGTAGTCAATTTCCACACCTGCGGAGGACGTGGTGGCGACGACCTCGTAAGTGGAGGAGTTGTAATAGTCCCAAAGTTCCAAGTTGGAACTAATGGCGGCGTCATCAGTGCAGTACACAGATCCGCTGTAATAAATGGTGGGTCCCGAGTTGTACGGTATCGCCGCGGCTCCAGAGCAATATGCGTTCGGGCCCGAATCGGGAGATGCTTGAGTTTGTCCCGAGCCTGTGCCCTCCGAAACTGTGTAGGTCGACGCCGGAACTGTCACCTGATAGATATTCGTAGCCGCATCGTTCACCGAGTTGAATACCCAATTATTGGTCGAGTTGGAGCCTGGAACCCACGCGCTGACGTCTTCGGTCCCTGCGGTTGTAACCAACACACCTATTGCAACTACGCCCGAGTTGTCCTGAGCTGCGAACGACCAGTGTTGTGATACGCCGATACTTTGACCTTCGGTGCTCGAGGTCCATATTCCCGCCGACACGCTGCCCGCAGTGAGAGTAATCGCGAGGGGCCCCGCGCCACGATATGCCTCCACAAGTGAAAGTGCCTCCTGGACGGGGACCGGCATCGCGGCGACGGTAGAGTTACTCCCGCTGGCTGACGATATGCCCGCAGGTACGAGAATCACCGCGAACGACATGGCAAAAGCTGCCGCAGCGACTGGGAATTTACGACAAATTCGTTTCATAGATTCCTCTCATTCCATATTTGGTCATTCGCTGGTAGGCGACAATTCTTCGCAGACTATCCCGATATCTCTGCGCTCGACTGAACTATTTTCCAAATAACCGAATTCCGGAATGTCGTTACTCGTTTTTGAGTCGAGAAGGTCTCGCTTAGCGTGGCCATCCCTAAGGGCAGATTTCCTTACGACCCGGAGAGTTGAACTAAGAGGTCTGATGCTTTGCGAAGGAAGTGCCGAATGAAGAAACTGCTGGTACTTCCTGCAAATTGCTTCCGACATTTAGTGATCAATCAACAGATTGCGGGTTCAGGTCCCGGCCTCTTACATCAAGTTGCCGTCTTCGCGAAAGCGCTTAGAGATGACCCAGGTCGCAAGCTCGTCGTCGCCGAGAACACCGCTAGACCTCAGTTCCCCAAGTAGTTGGTGATCGTCATCACGATGAAGGAGAACCAATCGGGCGAGTCCATAAGGCGGAGGCAGTCCTAATGTGTCCCAAACTGCAACCTCGTCCTCGATTGCGTTCTCCTCACCGTGCTTCGAGCGCAAGGAGCCGGTTTACCTTGGCTCGCAACCGTACGTCTTCTTCGTTCGAGTTCTTCTCGATAATCGAGGAGAGCTCCTCAACGAGGTAAAAACAGCCCTCTATAAGAGCGTCGTGGACAAACTGGTCGAGCATTGTTGCTGCGTGGTGTCGAATCGAGGGTTTGACTTCGCTCCAAGTCGCGTAAAGCGCCCCAAACGTCAAACCGGTGAGGACATCATTTGCTTCATTCAAGTAGTCGGCCGAAAGGAGCAACGGCATTCCAATCAATTCGTCGGAACGGGCGATCTTTCGGTAAGTAGCGTCCACGACGCCGCCTTGGTGAACATGCGCATGTCGGCGTGCAAAGATCTCCGTTATTCGATCCCACTCAGTCGACCAGTCTCTGATCTCAAGGCTCAGCTCTTTTCGAAACGTTTTTTCCCACGTTTCGAGTCCACCTCGGAAAAGTTGACCAAGAAACTCCCTACGTTTCCCTGGATCGGGGTGTATCCCCTTCATCTCGACAAATCTCCGCATAATTCTTCGAAGCCGAGTTTCTGCAGTGCCGCTCACCAAAACGATCAGTGCCGACTTCATAAAGAGCTGTTCCCGGGAAGTGGTCGTATCGGCCATAGTCAGCGCATGAAAGTATTCAGTTGCTCCCGGGAGAACTGCGACTTCCGTCATCTTGGAACCGAGTTCAATAACCAAGTCCTCCATTACCCCGGTCTCGAACATGAAGTTCTCCGGATCGCTCAGGAATGCCTCGAGATCCGTCGGGTCAGTGTCAAACCTTGCGGAGGCTCTTGCTTCCCAATTCCTCTGCGTCCGCGCAAATGCGTCATCAACAGCGATTCGAGTCGACTCAGGAATCACTAATCCGCGAAGATACAGCTCCGTTCGTTCCGCGAGGGTCCAACTATCCAGACGCGCTACCTCGGCCTCGAGCGAGTTCACTAATTCGTGCTGAGAAGAGCATCAAGAATTTGCCGGAACTGGAGCCCGTAAGAAAACTCGGCACCCGATTCAGGAAATAGGGGCGAGTCCAGATTGATGTTCCCTTCGTATCCGGTCATAGTCAATGATGCCCACAAAGCAAACGATCGTAGAGGTCAATCGCAACGTCACTGCGCATTTTGCTGAAAGGGCCTGTTGTCCAGTGCCGATGACCGACGACCCCCTCAAGCCCCCCCCCGGTGGCCGCACTCGCGGGTATCAAGATAAAGTTCACCGTCTCGTCTTTGGCGTCGTCGTGGTCGTCGTGGTCGTCGTGGTCGTCGTGGTCGTTGTTGCCGTGGTAGCGGTTAATTTGAGGAGGTAGTTCAGCCTCGCGGACTTCGTTGATGCCCCCGAACATACGTTCCGTCCCTTCGGGTGTACGGCGCTACCGATCCGCCTGTTCCCAAGTTTTCGGACGAAGTGTTCTCGAGCGCAATTTCAGTTACAACTGCACCGGGCAGGCGTAGAGGCGGGCCATCCTCCTCGAACGCGTTCAGGGCCCGCATTTCCTCCTCTGCGTGTTTCATATCGGAGAAGTCGACACCGTACGTCCAGTTCTGCGCATATCGCATGGCCTTGATGTACACGCTCGGCTCGTCGTCACGGCTAAGGCGTCGAAGCGCGCCGATATAGTCTGCTCGATAGCCCGTGGGAATGATGATGCGCGCCTCATCTGATGCGACCAGTTCGGCATTCATCATCACACGAGCGATGCGCCCATTGCCGTCAGCGAACGGGTGAGTTTCGCTCACCACAAACATGGTCATCACGGCACGCTCCCAAGGTGTCTCGAGCTCCTCGATGCGCGCAAAACCTTCTGTCAGAGTTCCGAGCACGAGTTCAGGCGCGACGAAAAGCGTGTTGCCAGCACGATTTTGCTGGACCTTAAATTCGCCCGGTCCCTTGTCGCTCCGCAACTCCAAGACCGCGCGGTGACGGGAGCGCATTAGTTCAATGAACTCGTCTACCGAATGCGGAACGCGCCGCATCTCCGTCTCGTCGCTCACGACTTTGTAGGTGCCAAGGATGTCGTGAGCATCGGCGGAGCGCTGCGCAGGCATGAAACCCTCAAAGACAATTCTCGACGCGTCTTCGACGGTGAATTCTGTGCCTTCGATAAAATTCGAAAAGTACGCCTCGTAGAAAGGCAAATACGCTCCCCGATTAGTAGGACGAGATTGTGGGGCGGACGCTCTCAGTGCCATCGACAGAGCATCAAACCGCTCAACGCTGTGCTGATCGAACGGACGACCGGACCGGCGCGCATTGAGGATATGCGGTACCCGCACGGAGTCGTTCGTGGAAAGTGCTGCGCTAACCATATTGTTGAATTCCATGAAAGAACTCTCTTGCACTCCCAACGCGGGCGCGAGGTCGCGCCCGCGTTCGCGGATTGCGTTGAGTGTGTCTTCGCCGTCTGACTGACACACCTGATCAACCCACGCCGCGAGTTCGTCCGAAGTGAGGCGACGGGGTACTGAGCGGCGCTTACTCGTTCGCGAGGGCGCAGCGTTCTCAACCATGCCGCGAGCGCACGAAGCGAGGTGCAGTCCGCCGGGCAACGCAATGTCGTCCGGAAAGGGCGGTGCTCCTCGACGTGCAAGCACGGTGAGACCCGGAAGTGCGAGTTCTCGATCACGAGCGTCGTGGGCGAGATACAGCACTCCATTTACTGGCCCTGAGCTTTTGGCCGATCGATCGGTTACCGTGGCGCCAGGAAAGAGCCGCCCAATAATGAAGATCCACTCCCCTTTTACGATTGCCTCAGGCGTCCTAGTAAGGTGTGTGGTGTAGACGCCGGGGGCGAGGCGAACGGCTCGACCTTGTTGGACCATTCGAGAGGCCGCCGATGCCGATACGTCGCTGGTCCCGTCTCCGGTGAAGAAAATCCCGTTATCCACACTTTCCTCCCGTTAGGTGGGACGAATTCGTAAATAACGTATCATAGATGGGAGTATTTCGATAATAAGGGTCAGCCCAGGCCCAATTGAGACTCAAGAGGGGCGGCTTACTAACGAAGACGCCGTTCGGCCCGAAGGATTGATACCGCCCCCGGCCACCAATTCCAATCTCGGCAAAAGTGTCTCCTTCATGCCACAGGGCGGCCGCTCAAGAGCATCAAGAGCATCCCTGGAAAACGGCCTCCTCGCGCGCACTCAAATGACCTGACACCGCCAGCTTCGCCGGGTGTTGTCACGTGCACCCCGCCAGCAGGAACTGTGATCAGTTCACTGCAAAATCTGAGTCGAAGTCATGGATGCCAACGAACGTTTCCAGTTCATATGTGGCAGGGGCAGGTACCGCCACGCTCAATCAGACAACCACCTCGGAGGTAAACGACTCGGTCTCGGCAAACTTCTCGGTTTCCGCGAGTATCCTCTTTGCCTCCGCGAGCGCAACGTACGGGGTTTCAGTCGGCTCCTCCTCGTCCGTGTCATCGAGTTGGGCATACACGTTAAACGTGCCGGCCGGCGTCACAGCGAAGGTTCAGCAATACAAGGAAGCAGCCGACCTTGGGATCAAGCAGGTCGAGGAAGTGTTGAAGTCCCAGACCGAGTGTGGCAGGCTGAAGACCGCAAATACGTTCCACTCAGGCGCCGCCAAATGAATCGATGCGCTTAGCTATTTCGAGATGACGACGAGTCCAGTAAGACTCGATCTTCTGACGGCTCACCGGCAGACTCGGATCGTCGGCAACGTCACCGAAGCTGCCGAGCGCTTTCAGCGTGGTCAAGACGAACGACTCTCTGTTCTGCGGTTCGTATTTCTGTATGGCAAGAGCGATCCCAGTTTCCGCCTGGAGCCCGGCCAGTTCTTCGATTCGCATGAGATCGAAGTAGTCGCGCAGTTCACCGGGCTTGCATATCACGTTTATCTTCGTGGCCATGATGTCTGCGACGCTCGCGATCCTAAGCCCGGCCAACTCCGTCGCTGGCGATATAAGTCGCTGCGTGGTTGCCTCAAGTACTTGCAACTTGGTCGAGTTCAAAAGACAGTTGAGCGTGTCGGCAGTCCTCTCGCTCGCGATAGCGTTGCCAGCCGCTTGGAACGCCAACCAGAGCGCGTCAAGATCTTCTTTTTGTTCGAGGAAGAAGTCGAGATCTCGACTCACACGATGTTGGAGATGCACCGCCAGAGCAGTACCGCCGACCAGATAGGCACTTTTCGGCATAAGAGGCGAGATTAGTTCCCAAACCTCCGCCGTTCCCCCTGGCAGCATCTTCCGAATTTTGTCTGGAAGATATTCTTCATTCTCATAAGCGGTAGGCGCGGGATCCCCTCGGCGCGAAGAACTTGATGCGAATCGGCCTCCAGAAGGTTGGCCCTTGGATTCGCGCGGTTGGGTCACGCCACCAAAAGCATGCGTCGAGCGTTGACTACGCCATTCAGCCACTTACGATCGCGATCGTTAACCTCACGGAGAGTCGCGGTCTTCTCGATTGACGCGGCGGGAAGATGCGTCGTAGCCCACGACACCGCTGACGGGTCCTTGCTAAGCAGCATCCGCGAAGCGATGAAGTCAGCATGCTTGTTAATAGGGAGTTGAGCTGGCAAGGCGTTCCAGAAAAGATGCCAGAAACGTCGCGGCACGATTTTGGGCTCCGTTGTCGTTCGAGGAATGGGAAGATACGTGGCTAGAACATCGCCGAGAATCTCGCTCCACTTCTTTTCATTGCGGTTGGCTTCGAGGACAACGCCATTAACAGCACGGCCGCTGTTTCGAAGCATTGTCGGTACTGCCAGCACGATGCCCTCCTTGATTAACTGATCAACGATGGCTGACGCGGTAGTAGGGCTTATACCTGCGGCAGCAGCAACTGCGCGGCGCGAGCGAAAACCAAATGGGTTCATGTTGAATGCAGCCAAAACCTGGAGACTCTCTCTACTCAGTGAACTATTTGTTGGCACCGCGCCGAGTTCGTCGCGTAGCCGCATGAATCCTGATTCGTCGAGAGTCCGTGGTGGACGCCCTCCCCCATGAGGCGTCGACAGGGTGGGAATATCGAGTCGATCGATGGCGCGTCGGACACGCGGTATTGACGTCCCGAGCCTCTCTGCAGCCTCCGTAATCGTTATGTCCATATCATTATTTTACCACGTGGCGAACATCTGTTCAACTCCATGAAATACCCGGCCCAGTCAGTTAAAACTCCTGACCAAAAGGTTAGCCTGACACAATCTCATCGGTGTCATTTACCGGAGAACAACGAACAGGCTGAGGGTGGAAATCGAAGCCGTAATTTTCTTGCCGCGAACAACTCGGCACAGGCCACATTTCAGGCCTCATTTTTCTCCAACGTCAAGAAACCAGGCCGACAACCAAATACGAGTTTCCCTGCTGTTCGTGACGAAACTTCAAAACACGCCACCTAGACCTCCTAATCAACAGGTTCCGGGTTCAAGTCCCGGCCGGCTCACCGACTGAGTGCTGATGGCTACCACTGGATCCGTCCGCATAATTGAGGGACGGACCGTCTGATTTACCTCACTTATTACATAACTGAGGTAAAGTGCGCCAATGGGACCTCGGAAGCGCGAAGTCAATGGCCAGCCGAACGGTGACCAGTTCGCGGGATCAAAGAACCCGAAATCGACGCTAAATCTTGCCTTCGAATCCCCGTGGCCCGCTGTGGGAGAAGAAGAGGCGTACTGGACGCCCGACGAGACAATCCCCCATTCGAATCGCGAGCGCCGTCAACAGACCGGCCCATACTTTCGATCCATTCCGGCGTTCATCACCAACGCTGAACTTGGGTTGCCCGCCTCACAAGCCGCCGAGATTGAAGAGGCCAGTAACGAGATCGTTCGCTTCGACGCAGAATTTGGCTCAGAGCTCGGCCCGTACGGGTCGGTGTTGCTGAGAACAGAGGCGGTGTCTTCGTCGAGGATCGAAGAGCTCAGCGCGTCGGCGCGCTCGATCGCGACCGTAGAAACGGGAGTAGGCGGAGCGAAGGGTAATGCTGAGGTCATCGTGGCGAATGCCCGAGCAATGCAGGCTGCAATCGAAGCGGCCGGCTCGATCGACCAGACATCGATTCTTCAGACACACCGAACGCTCATGGAAGACGACAGACCCTCGATCGCTGGCAAATGGCGAACAGAGCAGAGCTGGATTGGTCCCGGCAACGCCGGTCCTCGAATGGCGAGGTTCGTACCACCGGCCTACGAGCGCGTGCCGGCGCTGATGGCCGATCTCGTCATCTTCATGCGTCGAACCGATCTCCCGGTCATCGCTCTCGTTGGCGTAGCGCACGCGCAGTTCGAAACCATCCATCCGTTTATTGACGGCAACGGACGCACCGGTCGAACGCTGATGCACGCAATTCTTCGCGACCGAGGTCTCACCACGCAAGCAACGGTGCCGATTTCAGCAGGACTTCTTTCGAATACGGACGAGTACTTTGCAGCGCTCAAGCGGTATCGCTCTGGCGACACTGAAGCAATTATCTCGACGACCTCACGGTCATCCGTTCAGGGGGTTGTCCTTGGCCGTCAACTCGTCGGCGATCTCCGTTCGATCCGCGAAAGCTGGGACGAGTTGATCAAGACTCGAAAAGGTGCCGTGGCATGGCGTCTAGCTGACATGCTCATAAGCCAGCCCGTCGTTACGCGGGAGCTGGTTGCTCAACGCCTCGGGGTCGGCGAGAACAACGTCGATCGCATCCTTCAACCATTCGAGGACGCGGGCATCCTGATCGAGTCAGGATCGACGAGTCGAGGACGACGTGTTTGGCGATCAGCGGAAGTTCTCGCCGCACTTGATGCGTTCGGCGAGCGACTCGGGCGCCGAACTCTGGGCCCTTAGTCGAAGCGCTCTCAATCAGTTTCGCCTCCTCGACCTGACGAACCAACTTTGGAACAGGGATGGCCTTGAGTGGCGTAGGAAGTAAAACTGACTAGGTCACCGAGGATCGTCAGTCCTGAATACAATCCTGAATCTCGCGCAACGCGACACAACAATCTGAAACACATTCTCCGGTCGATCAAAGGGTTTGGTCACCCTTTGCAACCCGGTCGACGACCCCGGTGGTTGTCGGTTCGCCAGTTGCGTTTCACGTCGGCGACCAGTCGGCCAAAGTTGCGGTCCGAGCCGGTGAAGCCGGCGGCGATGGCCATCGCCAATAGCCGCTTGGCGGTGATGCGGCCCTTGGCGCTCTCGAGGCGTTGGGCAACGAGGTCAGTGACCTTGTCGTAGTTGTGCCGGTGGCGGTCGCGGCTCACTGCGCTGGGCCGCTTCGACCACGCGCTTCACGGTCTTGGGCGTGGTCGAGCAGATCATGGCGGCCCCGTGAAAGGAGCCGACCTCTCGATGTGCAGAAATGATGTCCATACGTTCCCTACTGATTTCATTGAGCGTGTCTCCTGATCGGTGGTGTGGTTGGTGGAACTACCACCGTCACCGGTCAGAGGGCACTGCGGTTGGATGCTCAATGAAGGGCGCGCCTGATGCTCGCTCGAGAAGGGGCCGAAGCGGCCCCACCACCTGCAGAATGAACTACCAGGCCACTCGCATTGGGATTATCGAGACTTGCTTAAGCGACGTCGCGTTGTTTCCACAGGAGAAGTCCGCCATACGAAAGGGCGGCCGCCCACACGATCATCGCGGCTGTCCCCGTTGCCGGTGAAAGGAAGTGCATCGAGGTATCGCCGGTCATTGATTGCAAATCGTGCACGGGCAAAAAACGACCAATCGAGGGCACGGACTGAAAGAGAAGGTTTTCGGCGACGAATCCCCACGCCAGTAATGCAATGACCGCACCAACTTGGTTCTTCACGATTGCCCCCAGGCCAACACCAAACGCACCAAACAAGGCCACACCACCAACGGTTCCAACGATTAGAAGGGCAAAGTTCGCGCCACTCATGGAAATCGGAAGATCGCGCGCCTCGAGGATCGTCAATCCAATCGCGGTCGACAATGCATCGCCGATGATGCCAAAAACGAGTCCCGCTATGGTTCCCGCGGCGATCTTTGCCCAGAGCACGTGGCCCCTGAGGGGACACACCAGAAACGTTGGACGTATCGTCCCGTACCGGTACTCACTCGTGACGAGCATGATGCCGGCGAGGGCGGAAAAGACGCCCGACAGTCCGCCGTTGCCCAGCAGGCTGTTTTGGTCTTGTTCGGTGAGCAAGACCCTGGTCGAACCCACGATTCCAGTGAGGAGCGTGACGAGGATCTCGAGCGCGATCAGGCCGACAAGTAGACCAACGGTAGTTTTCGTCGAACGAATCTTCAAGAGTTCGGATTTGACTTGTGCGATCATGACGCCTCCACAGCGGTTAGTTCGAGAAATATTTCTTCCAGTGATGAACCCTCGGTAACGAGCTCGAAAATCGGGACGTTCGCAGCGAAGGCAATGTTGCCGACTCGCTCCCTCGTCGTTCCAAGCGCCAGCAAGGCGTGGTCATTATTCATGGTGGTCTCGATCCCTTCGTGCTGCAGTGCATCGGCCAGTTGACTGAGCTGAGGACTCCTCGCCCGGACTGATCCGCCGACGCGCGCTGTTAAGTCCTGTAGCGAGGACTCGGTGACGAGGCGTCCGTGCTTGATGATGAGTACTTGATCAACCGTTTGAGCGACTTCGGCGAGCACGTGGCTCGACACGATCACGGTTCGCCCCTCCGCCGCGTACGAACGAAGGAAATCACGAAGCCAGCGAACGCCCTCGGGGTCCAGCCCGTTGGCTGGTTCGTCGAGGACCAGTAAGTCGGGGTTGCCGAGGAGAGCCGCCGCGAGTCCTAGACGTTGGCGCATGCCCAGCGAATAGCCTTTGACGCGGCGCTTGGCCGCGTCGCTCAGTTCAACCAACTTGAGCACTTCGTCAACCCGTGTGTCGGGCAGCTTGGCGGCCTCGTTGAGTATGCGCAGGTGGTCGCGACCGGACCTTCCCGGATGAAAATCAGTGGCTTCGAGTACCGCGCCAACCCGGAGGGCGGGACGCTCCAGTGCGGCATACGGCTCGCCAAAAATAGTCGCGCGACCGCTGGTCGGATCGGCCAATCCCAATAGCATCCGCAAGGTGGTTGTCTTCCCCGCACCGTTTGGTCCGAGGAATCCGGTGATCGTCCCCGCCTCAAGACTGAAGGAAAGGTCATCGACGGCGAGCACGTCGCCGTAGCGCTTCGTCAATGCCTCGCAATTGACAACGCAGCTCATAGCTTTGCCTTTTCTCCAAAGAGCCGTATTCGTAGTGACATCAATACTCCTTTGAATGAGATGGGCGCGTTCATGGACTCGCGCCATTGTTGTAGCGAACGAACACATCGCCCTGCACGGTGCTCGCCTTGATGAGGCGGTGGCTTTCGGTGTCCTGTGGCACATCGACCACTCTGCTGCCCTGGTCGGTGTTGGCAACGACGTGGTACAGATCGGGTCCTTTGGGGACGGTGATCTCGATGGTGCCTTGCTCGGACAGCACGGTGGCTGTGGTCGGCGGCGATGCGAAGTTCAAGTTGATGTCGCCCTGAAGGCTGTTGACGTACACGGACGCGGAGCGGAGTTCCTTGGCGTTGATGCTGCCTTGGCCGGTCGTCGCCCAAAGGCTGAGCGGTCTACCAGACACGACAATGTCGCCGTGATCGGTGTTCAGCGTTTCGGCACTGTTGAGGCCCGACACGACAATGCCACCTTGATCGGTTCGCGCATGGACGATGGCATTAGCCGGCACATGTACGACATAGTTTCGAGCGCAGTTGTTATCGAAGTAGTTTGAAGGACAGACTGATTGAATAGTGAGTGTGCCGTGATTGACCTTCTCTGAGTCGGTCGGTGTCACCAGCCCTCGAGAGCCCGACGACGTGACGTACGTCGCACGGCTCGGACTGCGCACGATGGTGATGGAACCGTTGGCCGTGTTGACGTTGAGAGCGGTCACGTTGCTCGCGAAGATTCTCTCGTGATTGGGGATCTTTTGGTCGGCGGTGGCGGTGACCAGGGTCTCGACGAGCGCGAGCACGATGATAATCGCCAAGAGACAGCCGCTGATCTTCCACGCAAGTTTGAGCGTGCCTGACCGCGGCGGTGTCTCGGGAACCGACGCCGGTGACTCAATGGTCGCGGTGCTCATGAGTCGAGCCACTGCAGAACGGCCAGCACACGGCGATTATCAGAATCCGCGGACGGAAGATCAAGTTTCAAAAAGACGTTGCTGACATGCTTTTCTACCGCTCCGGCGCTGACCACGAGCTTTTCGGCAATCGCCTGGTTGCTTCTCCCCTCGGCCATCAGTGCAAGAACTTCCTTCTCTCTCGGAGTGAGCCGTTCGAGAGGATCTTGTCGCCGACTTCGCGCGACAAGTTGCGCGACCACCTCCGGATCGAGCGCGGTGCTGCCCGTCGAGATTCGCCGCACCGCGTCAACGAACTCGGCCACATCCGCGACACGATCCTTCAAGAGATAACCAAGACCGACCGTGCCGGTCGCCAGCAACTCGGCCGCAAAGACCTGTTCGACGTACTGGGAGAAGACGAGAATTGCGGTACCTGGGGACTCACGGCGAATCTCGATCGCGGCGCGTAGTCCATCGTCGGTCATGTCGGGCGGCATACGCACATCCACAATGACGACGTCGGGTCGATGCTGGCGCACCGCGGTGATGAGTTCGACGGCGTCGCCCACGGCGGCGACCACCTCTTCGCCCGCTTCTTCGAGCACTTGAATGAGACCAACTCGTAGCAGGACAGCATCCTCGGCGATCACGACTCGCATGGCAACTTCACGATCAATGTGGTTGGTCCGTCTGGCGGACTGACAAGGCTCATCCAACCGCCCAACGCGCTGACTCGGTCGGTGAGCCCATCGAGCCCACTGCCTTTGGACGCCACGGCGCCGCCTACTCCGTTATCGGTCACTTCGATGATCAGCTCCTGATTCTTGAGCGCGACAGAGACCTCTACTCGAGACGCCTTGGCGTGTTTGGCGACGTTGGTGAGAGCTTCGGCGACCACAAAGTAGGCGGCACTTTCCAAGGCCGCCTTCGGTCGTATCGGTAGTTCGACGCTCAGCGTCACGGGCACGGGACAGCGGGCCAGCACTACGGAGAGAGCGGCGTTCAGCCCCCGATCCGTCAGGATCGCTGGGTGGATGCCCCGCGCCAGACCTCGTAGCTCCTTCAGCGCGGCTTTCGCCTCTTCGTGAGCGTCGTCGACCAGTTGACGTGCGCCGGCAGGATCGGTGTCGAAGCGCTCACGCGCTCGACCGAGGTCCATCGCGAGTGCCACCAAGCGTTGCTGGGCTCCGTCATGGAGGTCGCGTTCTATTCGACGGCGCTCGGCCTCGGCACTGTCAACCGCCGCACCGCGACTGACTTCGAGCTCGTCAACTTTTCGCTCGAGCGCCGAACGGTTGCGAGGACCCAGCAGCCAACTCACGGTGTGGCGTTCGACACTGGCCAGCGCAAGCGTCAGGTGAGGCGCCACGACACTTAACGTGAAAACTCCCACCGCGAGGGCCCCAATCGAAGGCGGGCCGGCGTGGATCCGCATAAAGCCAAAGTCCGCCGCATGTCCAGGAAGAAACGACGCGAAAAACGGAAGGGCAATCAGTGTCAGCCCGAGTGACCACAACGCGAGAAGGACGAGTCCGAGCGCGCCCGTGACGGGGAGCGCGAGGCTAAGGAACGCGATTTCACGCCAGCGACTGGCGCTGGTCAGGCGACTCCTAAAGCGAATCGACCAGGACGAGTCCGGCACTGGTTTCGTGTGCGGCCACGCCATATTGAGCCCAAGAAGTGCGGCCGCACGCGAGCGTTCCACCGAACCCAATCCGGCGGTCACAAAGAAGGTGAGCCACACCATCGGGATGGCCACCACGAACGTCACCGCGAGTCCAATGCTGAGACCCACCAAGATGAGTACCGGCACGCCGAGGAGACTCAGTGGCACGCCGAGCGCGTCGTATGCCAACGCATTCCAGAGGGCTCCGCCGCGCCAAGGTCCAACTAGGAATTCAGTCACGACTGCCTACGTTCAGGTCGGGCTCGCTTTGGTGCACGCACTTCATCACGTAGCAAGACTACGGATGCGGATTTACTATGTCATTGGGGGTTGCCGGTGTCTTTGGCGGGGGGAATCCCCCATGACATCGTCCAACCGGGCGTCGATTCCAACCTCTTGATGCCTAACCCCTGAATTGAATGGACGTTAAAGGTGACTGGTGCTATCACGATTGATCCTGCTCAAATGGGCGTCCAAGGTCTACGGAACTTCTCATTCCCGAAGAGCCAAAGGACTCACTTTTCTTCGATTCCCTCTTTGATTTCGACTCCGAGGAGACCGCGATATCATCGTCGAAATCGAGTTTGTGTGCAATACCGCGCTTGATATATGCCTCGACGCGATAGCGGTAGTCCTGTGACTTCGTAACGGCAGATGCGACACACCGTAACCGTTGATCTGTAACACTCTGTCGCCTCTGCCCTCGATTCGAGGACCAAAGGTGGCCCGATGCTCATAGAGATCAGCCAGCCGAGATCGCGCATAAGGAAACGCATCGCCGACCGCGCTCTCGCGGGTCAAAGTGCCCTAGTTCTATGTAGGACTTCTACAATCCATTCGCGCTCATCGAAGTGGCGTTGGGATCGACGGGCTCAATCTGACCTGCCGGGCCCTGGCCAACGACGTGCAGGATGTTGTTGGTGATCTTCGTCAGTATCGGTGACGAACAGACCGTGGCGGGGACGGAACTGCAAGGGCGCAGGTCCGCGATCCACACGTTATTACCAGTGTCAATAATGCCTGCTTCACTCTTCGGACTCGTGAAGTAGATCATGTCGGAGTAACTGTCTCCTCCCCAAGTCGAACCACTCACGGTCGCTTCTCGTGTGGGAATGGGCGAGTGGGCGAGGATCTCAATGTTTGCGGGCGCACCAGGAATGACGTGATCGAAATCCGAAGCGATGACGTCAGGTATGGACGAACCATTCTGAAGACCGGCGTTCCGATAGACCCAAGACGAGGCGTCAGTGATGACCATGGGAGCATAGACATCTGGATTCAGGTACCCGCTGTACTCTTCTCCAATCTGATCGAGCGGCGACCATTCTCCCGGGGGGCTCTCCCAGGTATTTCCGGTCACCTGCATGACGTTGCCCGAACCATTCAACGGGTCCTCCGCGGCATCACGGTAGTCCACTTCTTCGCGATCAGGTCCAAGAGATGACGGTTCCAGACGTGCGTGACGTACCATCGCGGCGGCACCGAAGTACACGACATTGACGCCGCGAGCGACCGCGTTCTGAACGGCGACACGTTCTGAGTACGTCCAGGTTTCATCATGATCAAGCGACAGCAGCACCTTGTGGCGAACCAGAAGGCCCGGATACTGACTCAAGGTCACGTCAGATATATAGGTCACGTCGAGACCTTCCTTCTCCATCAGCCGCACCAATGGGTACTCGTTCGTGAGAAAATCCGAGGAACCATCGCCTGTGTCGTAGGGACGGTCGAACGACACGACTCGTGCCCGGTTGCACGGTGGGTATGAGAGATCGTCCAAGATGCACGGGCCCGTGCCGGAGTAGAACGAAAAACCACCATAGGTGTTCCATCCCTGTTCGACGAGCGATCGGTTCATCACCACGTAGGTGGCCCGGCTGGAGGGGTCCCACACCGTAAGAAGCACGTAACTCGCGGCTCTAGGTCCGGCGATCAATTTGAGGAGATAATCCCCGGGATAGAAGGCGGAGGTAATTGGCACAATCAGCGACTCGTGCCAATTTGCACAACTCACCATGTTGGTGGCTGGCGCGACCGAGCACGGTGGCTGGACCTCGCCTCGTTCCAAAGGGGAAGACCATACTTGGTGAGCGCCGAGACCTTGGTAATACCCCATCCGATACGCAACAACTCGGTACGACCGTGCATGAGAGTTTACGAACAGCTCCACGTTCTGCCCCTGCCGAGCGTACGTTAGATTTGCGAAGCCCTGAACTGTAGTGGAAGAGACATCGCCGCCGATCCTCCAACCAATCGTTCCTGGCAGCCGGTTTTGCGAAATGATCGCGGGAGAGACGATCCCGTTGGGCCCAAGCGACGGGGGCGGGACCGTGGCAAATGCCTTCGTATTCGTTGCACCAGTTGTGGTAGTCGAGCCGTTCACTGCTGAGACCGAAGGAACCACAACGAACCCGAGTCCCAGTGCTCCAATCGCGAGCGCAAGGCTGCGGAAATACGACTTCCTCAGCCTTCGAGAGTTATTGGCCGCTCGCGGTCGCACGGTGCCCTTGGGTGACTTCGAGCCTCTTATCGAATGTGAAAGTCTCTTCATGAAAGAGCGAATCCGCGGAGGCGCGAGTGTCCAGACGTGACGCTCGAAGACCCTCAGGCGAGTCATTTTCCGCGACGGTAGGAGAACTTCCCACCCACGCCATAGGCGCGTGCGCAATGTCATCGATGAAACTGCTTTTCAACACTGAGGGCCCCTCACTAAGATCTCCATCTCACGAGTATTCGCCTTCGTAAAGTCGAATTCAAGAGTCTTCTCTGATCACCCTCACTCACTATCGAGGTATGAATAGCATTTCAAGTATGCGACCTCCCCCAAGGTGAGTGTCAAGCCAAGTTTCTCGGAAACTCGGGCATCGCCGAGGGCCAGGCACGAGGTGCACACGGCGACCCGAATCAGATCTTCACTCCGGGCGGCCCGGCCCTTGACGCATCGAGTGGCAACTACGTAACATTCGGACCATCTCACGATTCGGGGGTGAAGCGTGAAAGGAAGAATCGTTGCCACCGTGGTACTTTTCGGCGCCATTCTTCTCGCCGCACCGGCGGCTGGCGCTATCGGCGTCAGGGCCGCGGGAAGGCAGTACGTGAAGGACGTGGCGTCGGCTGACGTCGCCCTCAAAGCGTTTAACGCGCAGATCAAGGCGTGGACCAACTCCACCCCCGACACTGAAGGAGAACGTCAAGCCTCGGCGGTGCTCGCGACACTGAACACCCTCCAGAGAAACTTGTTGAGTCAGTCGTGGCCGAAGTTGGTGAAAGGGGGCGTCCGATTTATCTGCGAAGAGGACATATCCTCGCTGCAGGAAGACTTGCGCGAGATTGACAGCAACTCCTCACTCGGTAACGGTGCATTCCAGCTGACCTTCCGCGAGGATTCTCAGACGCTGGACACCGACGCCTTTTATATTCGCAAGGAACTTGGCTTGCCCACGCGCGGAGCGCTGTAACGCTACGGCGTAGATCCCGATCTTCTATAGAGTTCCTCATGCCACCCACGTCGCGTCGGAAACAGCACGTACGTCGCGCGTGCCGTACGGGCGAAGAGGTGGTCAGACGCTCAATGTTCAACCAACTAAATGGCACCACTCGTCTCTACCCAATCATCGGAGACCCCATCGGTTATGTCGAGTCCCCCGGGCGCTTGACTCGTTCCTTCGATGAGCGGGGTCACAATGGAATCTGCATCCCAATGCAGGTAGCGGCCGACGATCTCGACGTCGTCATCGCGGGACTTACTGCCACCCTCAACGTGGACGGCATTCTTGTCACCATGCCGCACAAGTTCGCAGTGTTTGCTCACTGCGCCAGCGTCTCCGAGCGAGCTCGGGATCTTGGAGCCGTAAGCGTCCTTCGACGCGAACCCGACCTCTCCTGGCGCGGTGACATGCTTGACGGCGTTGCCTTCGTGGATGCGCTACGCGGTCGCGGGGCTCACATAGAGGGGGCTCGCGCACTTCTCGTTGGCGCCGGCGCCGCTGGTCGGGCGATCGCTCTGGCTCTACTTGAGGCAGGCGTCGGTGAACTCGTGATCCACGACAACGCCGCGTCTCGAGTTTCTGACCTGTGCGACTTAGCGATTCGTCTCGGAAACAATCGTGTGGCCCCTGGTCCGCCTGACCCCTCAGGTTGCCATCTCGTCTTCAGCGCGACTCCGATGGGCATGGATGAAGGAGACCCGTATCCCGTCGACCCCGAGTTACTTAGCTCGTCGATGTTCGTGGGTGACGTGATCGCCGGGCACGGTGTGACTCCCTTCATCCAAGCTGCCCGTGACGCCGGGTGCAAAACCGCCGACGGAAGCGACATGGTGGCCGCCATACAAACACGTCTGGTCGATTTCCTCCTCGGTGGCTAGAGGCGCGACGCCGTTTCGGGGAGGAAGCTCTGCGCTCGTACCGAGAGGGCCGACTGTGGGCACGGGAGCGTCTGGCGGAATTCGCTTTTCGGAACGGCCCCCTCGACGCCCGTGGCGACAGTTCCCCTATTCTCCTCATATGCCCAAGTCCCTTCTTGATCAAAACGCCTTCTGGAAGGGGTGGGATTTACGCACGGGTAGTCACGCCCAAGCTGATGCCGCCGAGCGCTTTGAGGAATCGGCGCCCGCGTATCCAAGCGCCGAAAACCGATACGAGCTCATCGCCGTTGCCGCGAGAGGTTTCCGCCCCCCGCACTTTGTGACCTCAACCGACGTCGATACTGCAAAGGACCGCGAGACCTCGTCGCGCGTTGAGTATCCGGGGCTGCGACAGGCCTGGTCAACGCTGTACCGGCGCATCGCAGAAACAAGTCCGTCCTTCGAGAGACCGTTTGCGATCTATCTCCTGGGGGTAAATCCCCCCGCTGGCATCAGTCCTTCGGACCTCGAGATCTTTAATGACTTTTACACGAACGAGCACTTGGTGGAAGTGGCAGAACGTCGTCACGCACTTCGCGCGGTGCGCTATGAGCTCGTCGAAGAAGTGCGTCCGCCCTATCAAGGAGCTCCGGAATTTCTGGCCACCTATGAACTCGACGAGAAGTCAGCGTCTAACCGTCGCCATGTCGGACCTCCCTATAGCGCCGGCCCCGACGTGTGGCGACGGCACAGCACCCCCTGGCGTCTGTGGTATCGACAACTGGGTAACTAGTTATCCCTCTAGAGAGCCGATCGTGCGAATCGATGACTGGAGGGTCCACCCTTGGTGGGCCTCCGGTCGAAGACGCACCCCGGCCCCAGAGCTGAGCGCACGGCAAGAACCACTCTGAGTCGCAATCTCGCTCGCTTTATGGGGCCGCTCCGAGCCCCGCCCGGGTGCCACGAAGCACGTTGGGAAACTTTTTGAACTAATGCCATCCGCATTCCCGCGGGCTCCGAATGACTACTAAGCAAAGTTACGAGGAGAGCACATGGAACCTGTTAGTCGAAGAATGTTTTTCAAGCGTGCGGGCGCCGCCGCCGCAGTCGCGGTCGTTGCCGGAACCGCCGCCAGCCCGCTGGTGGCCGGAACCGCCGGGGCCAGCGCTCTCTCCGCTCGCGACTCCGAGCCAACCCTCGCGCCCCACGAAGAACTCGCCTCACACGAGAGTCTGGTGGCCCACGTAAAGGACTCCCGTACCGGAGAGATCAGCCTGTTCATTGGGCAGCGCGAAGTTACCTTCCACGACCGCAAGGTTGCCGCCCGCCTCGTCCGCGCCACCCGATAGGAGATTGAATAATGTCGTCCCACCGCGAAGCACCCGATATTGCCAAGGACCCGGTCGCTGACAGCACCGACCTCTACGCCTTCGTCAGCCCCGACAAGCCCGACACCGTAACGATCATCGCCAACTACATACCGCTGCAGCTCCCTGACGGCGGACCCAACTTCTATGAGTTTGGCGACGACGTGCTCTATGAGATCAACATCGACAACAACGGCGACGGAGTAGCCGACATCAGGTACCAGTTCACCTTTTCAAGCGAGAACACCATCCCCTCGACCTTTCTGTACAACGACGGACCCATCACGTCTCTCACGAGCGCTAGTTGGAATCGACGTCAGACCTACACCGTGGCGCGCGTCGACAACGCGCGCAAGGGGCCCGTTCTTGCGCGCAATGTGCCGTGCCCGCCTTGCAACATTGGACCGCTCTCGACGCCGAACTACGCCGACCTCGCGAGCGCGGCGGTGACAGCTCTACCGGGAGGTAGACAGGTATTCGCGGGCCAACGGGCCGAAGCCTTCTTCGTCGACCTCGGATCCATCTTTGATCTCGGTGTCCTTCGCCCGATTGCCAACTTGCACGCCACCTTTGGTTTGCCCGCCCTGGCCGCCATGCCGGGCGTGAACTCCACCGCCGCGGTCAACGTGCACACCATTGCCATCCAAGTCCCGATTTCCGACATCGCCTACAACGGCGCGGTGCCCACCAACCCCGCGCTCAAAACATCGAGTGTGGGGATCTGGACCACCGCGAATCGCCGCAAGGCTCGCGTGCTAAATGACAGCGGAGATATGGGCGTCGAGACGGGTCCGTGGGTCCAAGTTTCGAGACTGGGCAACCCCCTCTTCAACGAGGTGCTGGTCCCCTTGTCCCAGAAGGACAAGTGGAATAGCTCCTACCCCGAAAACGACAAGGACTACGTCGCGGGGGTGGCACACCCCGAGTTGGCTTCGCTCTTGAACGTTCTCTACCCCGGGGCCTTCGCGAGCCTGGCGGCCTACACCACGGCACGCGCGGACCTAGAGGCAATTCTCTTGACCGGCATTCCCGCTGGTGTGGTGTCGCCCACATTCTCCACCTTCACCGGAACAACTGCGGCCGACATGCTGCGACTCAACCTTGCTATCGCCCCCTCGACTGCCCCCAATCCCCTGGGCGTCATCGGCGGTGACGTGGCCGGCTTCCCCAACGGCCGCCGCGTCACCGACGATGTCGTAACCATTGAGTTGCGAGCCCTCGCGGGAGCGACCATTCCACTGGTGGACAAGACCTTCACCCCGGACGCGGCCATCGCCGACGTGAGTGACGGCGTCACCGGCGCCGGTCTCAGCCTCTTGTCGAGTTTCCCGTATCTCGGGACTCCCTACAGCGGCTACAGCGTGACGCCCGGGACGGCGACCACGTCCCTCCCCGTATGAGCGAGATCGGCCTCCCCAGCTGGAACGGCAGCGTGGTCCTCGACATCGGCAACGATGTCGGGGCCCTCGTGCTGCGCACGTCCAGCCAGTGGCTGAACCACGAGATCGACCTCGTACCCGACGACTGGTCGTTGCCGCACACGCACAGTGTCGTGCGCGAGCGCCGCTCGCCCGAGGGATCGTCCTACGCAGCCGTCTACCCGCAACTTCCCGAGGGCGAGTACGCCATCGAGGGATCTTCCCAACGCCTCACCATTGTCGGCGGTCGCGTCACCGACGTTGAACTATCCGAGCCGTACGTAACCCCGCATCACACCCACCACTAACAAAGGAGAAGCCATGCTTCTAGGAGAGATTTTTGGACCTGACCTCTTGGTCGTTATCATCGCGGCGGCGGTGCTGCTCTTTGGCGGCGCCGCCATTCCCAAGTTTGCTCGCAACTTGGGCCAATCGAAAGTCGAGTTTGAGAAGGGAATGAAGTCCGCGAAAGAGATTAAGGAGATGTCCACGGCTCCTGTTTCCCACGACGCGGAGACTAAGTCCTAGTCGTCCGACAACTCCCAGCCCGCTCGGCCCCGATATCTCGCTCCGACTCCACTCACGAGATATCGGGGCCGGGTCAGGCTTGGCGGCTACTTTTGGTCGACCGCCTTTTCGAGTTCTCGCTTGTTCATCGTCGAGCGGCCCGGAATGTTCTTCTTGCGCGCTTCTTCATAGAGCTGCTTCATCGTCCGCCCTCCCGCGCCGCGGTGCGAGCGCAGTCCGCCGCGGCGTTCTGATGAGATGTCATCGATCGAGGTCCGACTCGCGGTTCGCGACTCTCCGTGACGGGCCCGATCCTTGTTCACCGTTCGGGCGGCAATCTCCTCAGCCAGCTTTTCTGACTTGCCGGACCGCTCTTCGCCCTCTTTGATGTGCTCATATTGGCGTTCACGCTTTTTGCTCCACGCTTCTTGGGGCATCGAATCCTCCTCACGTCCTCGTCGGGGCGTTCTTACGCCACGTTTCGACTACCAGCCCCACAATTTACGGCTGCTCGGGCGTCGATCTCAAGGGACAACGGGGTCGAGAGGCGTTTCTAAGGGGGCTCCACAGTTCTCGTCGGAATGCCGAATCACGTACCAAGTCTCTTTCTGGCATACAGAACGAGCTCGACTACGAAGTATTAGACAGGAGGAGTGCGGTCCCATGAAAAAAGAGAGCGTCGCGGTCGTGGGGTCAGGCATAGCGGGACTCACCGCGGCCCACCTTTTGCAACGTCGGTACGACGTCACACTCTATGAGTGGGACGATCGGCTCGGGGGCCATACTCACACTCACGACGTGGTGACACCTGACGCGGGAATCGTTCCGATTGACTCCGGGTTCATTGTGCACAACCAACGAACCTATCCGTTGCTCTGTCAACTCTTCGCCGAGCTAGGCGTGGAGACACAAACCACCGAGATGAGCATGTC
Source organism: uncultured Acidimicrobiaceae bacterium (assembly GCA_963756325.1). Lineage (GTDB taxonomy): Bacteria > Actinomycetota > Acidimicrobiia > Acidimicrobiales > RAAP-2 > RAAP-2. The sequence goes on along the minus strand of CAVWNE010000008.1, from coordinate 92,604 downwards.
GGTCAGGTGCCGCGGCTGCGGCCTCGAGTACGCGGGCGCGAAGGGTCTGCGCGGAGTTTTTGCCCAGCCCCGCGCTCTTCTCAACGTCGCGTTCTTACGCCTGCTTTCCCAAGTCCCCCGCTTTTATCGAGATGCTCGACGTGTCGTGGAGCGCGGTACCGACGAGATGTCGCTGGGCGACTTCCTCACCGCGGGCGGTTACTCGGACTATTTCACGTCGCACTTCGTGGTGCCGATCGTGTCGTGCGTGTGGTCGGTTGCTCCCGGAACAGCACTGCGGTACCCAGCCCGCTATCTCTTTGTATTCCTAAAGAATCATGGAATGCTGTCTCTCTCGGGATCGCCGACGTGGCGTACCGTCGTGGGGGGATCTCGCACCTACGTCGATCTCATCGCGAAGAATCTGAGCACTGTCGCCACGTCGACTCCGGTACGATCCATCACCGAAGAGGTCGATGGCGTCAGGGTCGCCACCGACGACAATAAAGGTGTTTTGTTCCAGCGAGCGGTGATCGCCACGCACGCCGACACGGCGCTCGCCCTTCTCGCTCGGCCGAGTGAACTGCAACGTTCGGTTCTAGGCACCTTCCACTACTCCCCTAACGAGGTCTGTCTTCACACGGACGCGTCAAACCTTCCACGCAATGAGAGAAGTCGAGCGGCCTGGAACTTCTCGCTGCCGTCGTGTGTCGGGGGAGACGAGCGCGCCACCGTGTCCTACGACATGAATCGATTACAGGGTGTCGCGTCCCGACAGAACCATGTCGTCACATTAAATTCGGGCGCGCGGATCGACCCGGACCGGGTGGTGGCAACGATGCAGTACGACCATCCGATCTACACAACAGAGTCGCTCGCAGCGCAGCGCCGCTTGAGTGAGCTCAACGGTCCACGGTTGGCCTTCGCCGGCGCCTACCACGGATGGGGATTCCACGAAGACGGGTGCCGATCAGGAGTCGAGGCGGCTCGCGCACTGGGAGTCTCGTGGTGAGGTCTCTCTCGGCCCTGCAGCGCGCAATGGACGGTGCCCGCGAGAGCGAAGAGCAACGACTTCCCGCCTTGTACGACGCCATCGTCACGCATTCACGTCAAACGCCGGTGGTCAATCAGTTTCGCTACAAGGTCAGCTACTGGTTGGTCGACTACGACGACTTGCCGCGACGTCGCGGCCTCGTGGGGCGTCTCGTGCGCTTCGAACGAAGCGACCACTGCGACGTGCGCGCTCTTCTGCGCGATCGGGGCGTCGCGGCCGATCGCGTTCTTATGCTGGCGATGGCTCGATCGTTTGGCCACGTCTTTAATCCCCTCAGTGTGTTCTGGTGCTACGCCGGGGACCAGCGGGTCGCCCTTCTCGCCGAGGTGCACAATACGTACGGGGAGAGTCATACCTATTTTCTTGAACCAGACGGCAACGAATACTTCACGGTGGAGAAGGCGATGTACGTATCTCCCTTTTACCCCGTCGACGGGCACTACGACATTCGCGTCAGCGAGCCGGGTCCGTCGGTCTCGTTGAGTGTCTCCTTGCGACGCGGAAGCGACTCCCCTTTCATCGCCACCCTTCGCGGCGAACGACAACGCGCGCCCCTCGCGAGTTTGATGCGCCGTTCCCTGAGGCGGCCCGCCGTGCGCGTCGCCTTCCTCATTCGCTGGCAGGCCTTTCGCTTGTGGCGGCGCGGCCTTCGGGTGCAGCCACGGTGAGCCTCCTCGATCACGGACCCGATCGGCGCGCGATTGATCTTCGGCGCTGGCCCGACTTAGCCCGACCGACGCCCGTCCCGATTCGAGCAGCGATTGCCCGAGTGGTGTTGCGACGAGTGGCGACGAGAGCGGGCATCCGTGTTGAGCTCCCAAACGGTCGCGCCTTCGGTCCCGCGGGCGCGCCGGTCATCACCGTGCGCGACGCCAACGCGTTCTTTGACCGACTGGGCGCGACCGGCAAGATCGGCTTCGGTGAGTCCTATATGGCGCGCGAGTGGGAGTCGCCTGAGCTCATCAACGTGCTGGCTGCCTTGGCCCGACACCTCGAGTCCCTCATACCGCGACCCTTCCAAGTTCTTCGTCGCTGGTATGAGTCGCGCCGTCCCCGGCAAGAAGAGAATGATCGCGAAGGGGCGGCCCGAAACATCTCACGCCACTACGACCTCTCCAACGAACTCTTTGCCACGTTCCTGGACGAGACGATGAGTTACTCGAGCGCCCTCTTTCCCCACGAGGGTGCCTCTCTCGCGGAGGCTCAGGCCTACAAGATTGAGCGACTGCTCGACGCGGCCAACGTAGGCGAAGGCAGTCGAGTGCTCGAGGTGGGTACCGGGTGGGGCGAGCTCGCTCTTCGCGCCGCTCGAAGAGGTGCCCGTGTCACGAGCGTCACGATCTCGCGTGAACAGGCGGCCTTGGCCCGACGACGGGTCACCGAGGCGGGGCTTGATGAGCTGGTCGACATTCGCGTTGAAGACTACCGAGACGTGACGGGACTCTACGACGCGGTCGTCAGCGTTGAGATGATCGAAGCCGTCGGAGAACGATGGTGGCCCGTCTACTTCTCCACCCTGGAACAACGTCTCGCGCCGGATGGACGGATCGGCCTGCAGAGCATCCTGATGGCGCATGATCGCCTGCAAGCAACCAAACGTTCATGGACTTGGATTCATAAGTACGTCTTTCCCGGCGGAATCATTCCCTCCGAAACGGCCATCCTCGACACAGTGCGTGTGCACACTGCTTTAACACCGATCGATGAGGTGCATTTCGGGGCCAGTTACGCCACTACTTTACGACTGTGGAGAGAGCAGTTCCTCGACGCCGCTCACGAAGTCGCACGCCTCGGATTCGACGCCACGTTTCGTCGAATGTGGGAGTTCTATTTGGCGTACTGCGAGAGTGGGTTCCAAAGTGGATACCTCGACGTAGCCCAATTCGTGTTCGCGAAGGAGAGTACCCCTCAGGCTGGACACATCCTGTCGTGACTGGAGAACCCGCGGTGAAGGAGCCATGTCGCGCGGTACGACGAGTCGTCGGCGTGCTCCGAGACGACAGGCCCCGGTCGCGATGACACAGTACGTAGCGGTCCTCCCGTCCGCCTGGAGCGTCGAACGGGCCTTTGGTTACATGAGTGACTTCTCGAACGCGCAGTATTGGGACCCGAGTGTTCGGACCGCGCGACGCATCGACGATGGCGACGTCGCGGTGGGCTCGCTCTTCGAGTTAACCGTGCGCTTCGTTGGTCGCGACAAGGTCCTTCGGTACCAGGTGACTGAGTTCGAACCCCATCGCCGCGTGGTGTTCTCATCGACCACGGGCGCGCTGCTCTCGCGAGATACTCTGACCTTCAAAAGTCGGCCGGGCGGCTGCGAGATGACCTATCACGCCGAGTTACGGCTCAGCGGACCCGCGGCCGTGGTCAGCCCCCTCCTCGCGGTTTTGTTTCGGCGCCTCGCCACTCAAGCGAGTGCCTCGTTGCGACGAGTCCTAAGCGGGAGCGGTGAGACCACTTCGTGACCTCGGGCGCCGGGGGGTGGATGCGGCGCTGGAGATCTCGGTCATAGGGAGTTTCTCTCGAATCGGTCCCGCGATCCGGCGCCGGCTCTTTCGTTGGACGCCCCTTACGGGCTATCCGCTTATCGGTCGTGTGATCATCGTTAGCGGCTCAACGTCGGGGCTCGGACTCGAGTGCGCTACGCAACTCGCCGACCTCGGCGCTAGCGTCATTCTCCTCGTCCGCGACTTCGAGGCCGGTCAGCGAGTCTGCAAACTCATCGTGAACTCGACGAGGAACCCCGAGGTCTCGGTAGTCGTCGCGGATATGGGCGAACTCGATAGCGTTCGACGGGCGGCGTCGGAGTTGCGTCACTTTCCGGCCATTCATGGTCTTGTCCATAACGCGGGCGCCCTCGCCAGGAACTTCCAGGTCACATCGGAAGGACTTGAGGTAACCGCCGCCACCCAACTCGTGGGACCCTTTCTATTGACGACTCTGCTTCGCGACCAACTGCAGGCCGGTCAAGCCCGGGTCGTGTGGGTCACGTCGGGAGGAATGTACACGCAGCCGCTCGACGTCGGGTGGCTGGAGAATCCCCAGCCTGACTACAACGGGACAGTCGCCTACGCGCGCGTTAAGCGAGCGCAAGTGTCGCTCAACGCCGTGTGGGCTCCCCGGCTCGCCACCTTGGGTATCAGCATGTCGGCGATGCATCCCGGGTGGGTAGACACCCCGGGCGTTCGTCGCTCACTTCCACGATTTCGTCGCGCGATGTCCGGGCTGCTGCGCACACCGAGCGAAGGAGTGGACACCATGGTGTGGCTCCTGTCGGCACCGACGGAACTCACGCCCCCGGGAAACCTGTGGCTCGATCGACGCGGTCGGCAACTCCATCGACTTCGGCGCACCCGGCGCAGTGACACCGAGTTACTACGCCAACGCTTGCTCTCATTCTGTCGAACTCGAAGTGGGACTGACCTCGACGAGATATAGATCGCACCTCTGTGCTTCACGCATCGCGTGGTGCCAGACAGGCTGAACTACTCCTCGTGGGAGACGAACTGATGCAGTTCGACGGCCACTCGGCAGTCGGGATCCTCAGAACACATCGCACTCAGCTCCCCCGCCACGGCCACGCCGTGACAGTGCTCGAGGTCGCCGTCGCAATACGTGCATGAGACTCCCCACTCGGGTGCTTCTGCCAACTGAGTTTGTGCCATGAGTCCAAGATAAGTGGGGGGTGCGACATCAGGGTGGATGTCCGTGCAAATGACGGGCATACCTCGCTCCAAGAGTCACGATGAACCGTGGTTCACAGCCGAATCTTTGGGGCCGTGGCGCTTCGTCGTGATAAATTTCTCGCACTGAGTTGTTCTTAAGTCGGCGAGGAGAATCAACATGGCACGCGCGACGTGGTCAGGTTTTCTCAGTTTTGGTCTGGTGAGCGTCCCCGTGGGCTTGTACACGGCCACGGCCGACCAGACAATTCACTTCAATCAACTCCACAAGGGCACCTCGAACCGGGTTCGTTACAAGAAGGTCGACGAAGATACCGGCGAGGAGCTGTCAACCGAGGACATCGTCAATGGCTTCGCGCTGGGGGGTGGCGAGTACGTGGTCGTCACGCGCGAGGAGATGGCCGGCGCCGCGCCGGGAAAGTCGGAGCTAATTGAGATACAGGACTTTGTCGATCTAGAAGAGATTGATCCGATCTTCTTTCGACAGTCCTACTATCTCGCCCCGAAGGGTAAAGGTTCAGACCGGGCCTACGCGTTGTTGCTCGAAGCCATGAACGAGACCCACAAGGTGGGAATCGCGACGCTGGTGCTCCGCGACAAAGAGCACCTGGTGGCCATTCGGCCCTCCGAGAAAGTTCTCATGTTGGAGACCATGTACTTCCAAGACGAGATCCGAGACCCGCAGCAAGAACTTGAGACCTTGCCGGAGATCGGCAACGCCAGTCCCCGCGAGTTGAAGATCGCCAAGCAACTGATCGAGTCACTCACCGACAAGTGGGAACCGTCTCGCTACCAGAACACCTATCGCTCACGCATCGAGGAACTGATCGAGAAGAAGCGCGAGGGTAACGCCGTGGTCTTTGGCGATGAAGAGCGCCCGAAGTCCAACGTCGTTGACCTCATGTCCGCGCTCCAAGCGTCCATCGAGCGCTCGAGCGCCAAGGGTCGACCCCAAAAGGCGGCGGCGAAGGTCTCCACCGCGAAGAAGTCGTCCAGCCTCAAGGTCTCTGACCACCGCGAGAAGCTCGGACTCGAAGCCATGACCAAGGCTGATCTGTTGGAGCGCGCTACCAAGCTCAAGCTTGACGTGAACGCCAAGATGACCAAGCCGGAACTCGTCAAAGCCCTGGCCGACGCGAAGAAGCCCGCGAAGAAGACCGCCCGCCGCGTGTCATGACCGGCTCGGTCGGTCCACGAGGAGATCGCCGATCCGCCGTATCGCCCAAACTCACCGAGTACCGCTCCAAGCGCGATCCGAAAAAGACGCCCGAGCCCATGGGCGCGAAGAAAAGCGGAGGGCAACGCGCTAAGTCCCCTCAACCGACCTTCGTCATACAAGAACATCACGCCCGAGCGCTGCACTGGGACTTCCGTCTCGAACACGACGGAGTATTAGTCTCATGGGCTTTGCCCAAGGGGCTGCCCCTCGACCCCAAGGCGAATCACCTGGCCGTTCACACCGAAGACCATCCCTTGGACTATGGGTCCTTCGCCGGCGACATCCCCAAGGGAGAGTACGGCGCAGGCAAGGTCACTATCTGGGATCACGGAACGTACGAGACCGAGAAGTGGCGAACGAATGAGATCATGGTCGTTCTTCACGGCAAGCGCGCGCAGGGTCGTTACGTCCTCTTCCCGACCGGTGAGAAAAACTGGATGATCCATCGAATGGATCCGGCTCCCTCGAACTACGAAGCCATGCCGGATCACCTCGCTCCGATGCTGGCGCTGACTGGAGAGCTGCCGACTCGCGACAAAGAGTGGGCCTATGAGTTCAAGTGGGACGGCGTTCGCGCCATGGTCTACGTCGACGGGGGCCGTGTTCGCGCACTGACTCGCAACGACAAGACGCTAACGACCACGTTCCCCGAGTTGCAGGACATCGGTGAGTTTTTGGGGTCGCGCTCGGCAATCTTGGACGGCGAGATCGTGGCGTTAGACAAGGACGGACGGCCGAGTTTTGCCACGCTCGCCCACCGTCTACACCTGACGTCAAAGACCGCCATTGAGCGCCTGGCCAAGTCGAGCCCCGCGAGTTTCTTCGCCTTCGACGTGCTCTACCTCGAAGGGCGTGTGCTTCTCTCGGCCACCTACGACGAGCGCCGAGCGGCCCTGGAGTCGTTGAGGCTTCAGGGCGAGACGTTCGCGACTCCCCCCTCTGCCACCAGCGTGAAGGGTGCGGAGATAGCGCGCATCGCGAAGGAGCGCGGACTGGAGGGCGTCGTCGCCAAACGGCGCAACTCTCATTACCTGCCGGGCATCCGCAACGGCGACTGGATCAAGATCAAGAACTTTCGAACTCAAGAGGTCGTGATCGGCGGATGGACTGACGGCCAAGGCGAACGCGCGGGCAGCCTCGGCGCGCTCTTGCTCGGCCTACACACCGACGCCGGACTCACTTACGTGGGCAAAGTGGGTACCGGCTTCTCGTCCACCTCACGCAAAGAGCTCCTGGACTCCTTAGTGCCACTGGCCCGCAAGTCCACGCCTTTTCATGAACGACTGAGCCCCGCGGAGACCGCACGGGCCCACTTCGTGCTCCCGCGGTTGGTGGGTGAAGTGCAGTTCTCTGAGTGGACGAGTGACGGGCACCTCCGACATCCTTCTTGGCGAGGACTGCGAGCCGATAAGAACGCGAGTGAGGTGGTCCGTGAGCCCTGAGCGAGTGCAAACGACCGTAGACGGGAAAGTGCTGTCCCTCTCCAATCTGGACAAGGTGCTCTACCCCCGGAGCGGTTTTACCAAGAGCCAGGTGCTCGACTACTACGCCCGCATCGCCGAGGTCATGCTGCCGCACCTGAGGAATCGACCGGCCACCTTCAAACGCTTCCCGAACGGCGTCGACGGCATGTCCTTTTACGAGAAGCACTCGCCGGCTGGCGCGCCGGAGTGGGTAGGTACGATCAGCGTCCCTTCGAAGGATGGTTCACACGAACCAATTGAGTACACCGAAGTCCGTGACCGACCCACCCTCCTATGGGCGGCCAACCTCGCCGCCCTCGAGTTTCACGTACCTCTCTGGCGCGTGTCGACGGGGAAACCCATCCCCGCTCCCCCCGACCAGATGGTGTTCGACCTCGACCCGGGCCCGGGCACCACGATCGTGGAGTGCTGCCAAGTGGCTCAGTGGATCGCCAAACGCCTGTCAACAGAGATCTTCGCAAAGACCAGCGGCTCGAAAGGTTTACAGCTCTACACGCGACTCTCTCGCCGGAGTTGGGAGAAAGCAACGGAGGACGCTCACGACCTAGCGCGAGCGGTAGAAAGTGATCACTCGGAACTCGTTGTCTCAGTGATGCGTAAGGAGCTTCGCAATAACAAAGTCCTCATCGACTGGAGTCAAAACGTGGCCTCCAAAACGACCGTGTCGGCGTACTCACTGCGCGCCCGCGAGGATCCCACGGTGTCCACGCCCGTCACCTGGGCCGAAGTCACCAAGTGCGCGAAGAGCGCGAACCCACTCTGGATGCGCTTCGAGGCTGACGACGTGGTGAAGCGCGTCGAGAAACTCGGCGACCTCATGGCTCCCCTAGCCGGCGGCTCGTCTCGAAAGACGACCAGGCGGTAGTGGCAGATGGATCGTCGGCGAGTTTCCTACCGCGAACCGGAGCCGGATGAGACTCCGTGGATTCGTGAGTTCCATAACGACGAACATGACGTTCGTCGTCTGTTTGCCGAGGTACTCGGCACGTTTCTTCTCGTGCTGGTCGCCTTGGGAGCAGTCATCGTTGACTTGAAGAGCCCTGGCGCCGTACCTCTGCCTGCGCAGGAAGTTGCCCCAGGGCTCGCCATCATGGCCATCATTTATTCCATCGGTAGTGTGAGCGGAGCTCACGTCAATCCCGCGGTGACCTTTTCGTACGCGCTGCGCCGCAACTTTCCCTGGCAGCGAGTTCCCGGCTACCTTCTCGCACAGTTTGTGGGCGCCGTCGGTGCCGTCGTTTTTTTGCGTCTGACGTTGGGCAATCTTGGAGAGCTCGGATCATCTCAACCGGGCGCCGGAGTGTCGAGCCTCACGGCATTCTTCTTCGAACTCGTTCTGACCACGGGGCTCGTCACCGTAACGCTGGGCACAGCCTCGGGAGAGAACAACGTGGGGCCGAATGCGGCCATCGCCCGCGGGGGTTACATCGCAGCAGCGGGACTGTGGGCGGGTCCGATCACCAGCGCGTCGATGAATCCCGTTCGCTCCCTCGCACCCGCGCTCGTCGGAGACCACTGGTCGCACGTGTGGATCTATATCGCCGGTCCCCTTGCCGGTGGCGCGATCGCGGTGGGCTTTGCGTGGATACTCCGCGGCGCACCAACATCGGCCGCCGATCGAGTCGCGCAAGGTGTCGATGCTCGACCAATGCCAGAGAGCAAGTGAGAGCGGCCATCGGGCGTAACCGAGACACACTGTGACGAGGAGTGGCAGATGTGAGGACAGAATCACTCGCACTCTTGCTTCCTCAATCGTGACTCTTAGTTAATGAAGGTGAGCGAGTCTTTTAATGCGCTGTGAATGCGTCACTCACTCCCTGCGCAGCGCTCACCTCTCGATTGTGGATTCAAAAACAGCCATACGATGAATACGCATCATCTTTGTGATGAACACGTCGTCGATGCTCGAAGAAATAAAACAGATCCCTGATCGTTGCATTGACGCCTACAGAGTGGCGACGATACAGTGAAAATAATCGACGTTGTCCGTGAAGTTCTTCGCAAGTAGATCGCGCAACCGTGGCACACAAGTTCACTGAGGAGATGAGAACTCACATGGCGACTCCCCGCACCCAACAGGCCATCAAGGATGCCTCGGAGGACGCGCCCCCACAGAGCGTGTCAACCGCCATACCGCTTCCGAGCACTCTCGCTCGTACCGTGATTACCAACGTCCGACCCCAGGTCGACAGTGGGCATCGGCCAGCGAAGACCACCGTGGGCGACGATTTGCGAGTGGAGGCGGACGTCTTCGTTGATGGACACGACCTCATTCGCTGCGAGATTCGATTTCGACACGAGAGCGACGTGAAGTGGTCCAACGCATCGATGGTCGACACTGGCAACGACCGGTGGTTCGCGACGTTACCCATTGAGCGACTGGGCCGCTATCGATTCATGATTCGATCCTGCGTTGATGTATATGCCACGTGGCGCCGCGATCTGGCCAAGCGCGTTGACGCTGGCCAAGACGTGAGCGAAGAGTATCTCGTGGGGGCGCAGATTCTTCATGACGTAGCGCGGCGTGCGAAGGCCGGAGATCGTCACTGGATAGGCGAGGTCGTCAATCAACTGCGATCCGAAGGCGTCACACTTGACAACTCCGTCTCCGACAGTGTCACCGGAGAAACGGAGGCGCGCAACTTGCGAGAGGCCCTGGCCTCACCGCGCATCACTCACCTCACCGGGCTAGGCGATCCGGAGTTATGCACATCGTCGGACACCTACTTTGTGACGGCGGACCCGGTGCGAGCTCGCTTCAGTTCCTGGTATGAGATGTTCCCACGTTCGGCCGCGCCGACGCCACTGCGCCATGGGACATTCGATGACGTCATTGCACGTCTTGACTACGTCGAAGCCATGGGGTTTGACGTCCTCTACCTTCCTCCGATTCATCCCATCGGACGAACGGGACGAAAGGGACGAAACGGCTCGACGACCTATGAGGGCGACGACCCGGGTAGTCCCTGGGCCATTGGGGCCGCTGAGGGAGGTCACACCTCCATACACCCCGAACTCGGAACTCTCGAGGACTTTCGCCGCCTCGTCACCGAGGCCAAAGATCACGGCCTCGACGTCGCCTTAGATTTAGCGTTCCAAGCGTCGCCCGATCATCCCTGGGTCCAGGAACATCCCGATTGGTTTTACCGTCTGCCCAACGGCACCATCCGCCACGCCGAGAACCCACCCAAGCGATACGAAGACATCTATCCCTTGCATTTCGAAGGGCTCGATTGGCGCGCCCTGTGGCACGAACTACTCGAAGTCGTCCAGTTTTGGATCGGTCAGGGCGTCAGCATCTTTCGCGTGGACAATCCCCACACGAAGCCTTTCGCGTTTTGGGAGTGGTTGATCGGCTCGGTGAAGGCCGAACACCCCGAGACGATCTTTCTCTCCGAGGCCTTCACGCGGCCCCGGGTCATGGAACACCTAGCCAAGCTTGGCTTCACCCAGTCCTACACCTATTTCACGTGGCGCACGACGAAATGGGACATCGAGACCTACATGAGCGAACTCACTCGGTCCCCCGTGGCCGATTACTTTCGGCCGAACTTCTGGCCGAACACGCCGGACATTCTGAGCGATGAGCTCCAACGTGGAGGTCGGGCCGGTTTTCTCTCACGACTCGTCTTGGCCGCCACCCTGAGTTCCAACTACGGCATCTACGGTCCCCCCTTTGAACTACAGGAGCACCTGGCACGCACCATCGGCTCGGAGGAGTATCTGCTCTCCGAGAAGTATGAACTTCGCTCCTGGGACCTCAGGAACTCGCGAAGCCTGTCGGCCTTCATTGGCGTGGTCAACACGATTCGTCGCGAACACCCATCGCTCCAGTTCAACGACGCTTTGACCTTCCATCCCGTAGATAACGATCAGATCATTGCCTACTCGAAGTCACGATTGACCGAGGAGAGAAACGACGTCATTCTGGTCGTGGTGAGCTTGGATCACGACTTCGCCCAAGCGGGCTGGATCTCGCTCGATACGTCCGCCCTGGGCATCGACCCCGGTGCCTCGTTCGTCGTCCACGACCTGTTAACGGACGCGCGCTACACCTGGAGCGGAACACAGAACTTCGTCAAGCTCGATCCCGAAGCCGTGCCGTGTCACATCTTCTGCGTAGAGCAGAACAACTCACTGACGCTGGTGTCCTAGTGGCCATTGACGTGCGCAGCGACACGACGCAGAACAACGACGGCATCCGCCACGACGTGGACCGTCAACGTGGCGAAGAGACGTTAGACGCCCAACCAAACGGCGGCTGGTACAAGGACGCGGTCATCTACGAGATACACGTGCGAGCTTTTCACGACGGCAACGGCGACGGCGTCGGCGACTTCAAGGGCCTAATCGAGAAGTTGGACTACCTCCAGGCGCTCGGCGTCACAGCCCTGTGGCTCCTGCCCTTCTATCCCTCGCCCCTGCGCGACGACGGCTACGACATCTCGGACTATCGCCAGATCCACCCCTCCTACGGCACGCTTCGCGACTTTCGGACGTTCCTGCGCGAGGCGCACCGACGGGGCATGCGGGTGATCACCGAGCTGGTCCTGGCGCACACGTCGGACCAACATCCGTGGTTTCAGCGGGCGCGTCTCGCCAAACCCGGCACCAACTTTCGAGACTTCTATACCTGGAGCGATGCGCCAGACAAGTTCTCCGAGGCGCGAATCATCTTCACGGACTCCGAGACCTCGAACTGGGCCTACGATCAAGAGGCGAAGGCCTACTACTGGCACCGCTTTTACTCGCACCAGCCAAGCCTGAACTATGACAACCCTTCGGTCCGCCAGTCGATGTTGGACGTGGTGGACTTCTGGCTCTCCATGGGGGTCGACGGAGTCCGCCTCGACGCCGTGCCCTATCTCTACGCCCGCGAAGGCACGACGTCGGAGAACTTACCCGAGACGTTCGCCTTCCTGCGTCAGTTGCGTGCTCATATGGACAAGCGCTTCGACGACCGCATGATCCTCGCCGAAGCGAACCAGTGGCCCGAAGACGCGGTGCGCTACATGGGCGACGGTGACATGTGCCACATGGCCTTCCACTTCCCCCTGATGCCCCGCATGTTCATGGCGGCGCGACAAGAGGACCGATTCCCGATGGTGGACATTCTCATGGAAACCCCCACCACTCCCCCGGAGTGTCAATGGGGCCTTTTCCTTCGAAACCATGACGAGCTCACCCTCGAGATGGTCACCGACGAAGAACGTGACTATATGTATCGCGTCTACGCCCAGGATCCTCAAGCACGCATCAACGTGGGAATACGCCGCCGTCTCGCCCCCCTGTTGGGCAACGACCGCAACCTCATTGAGATGATGAACGGTCTACTTTTCTCGCTGCCGGGCACCCCGATCATCTACTACGGCGACGAGATCGGCATGGGAGACAACATCTACCTAGGCGACCGCGACGCGGTGCGCACTCCCATGCAGTGGGACAGTGACCGCAACGCTGGATTCTCCAGCGCCAATCCCCAGCGTCTCTATTTACCTACCATCATCGACCCTGAGTATCACTATCAGGCGCTAAACGTGGAGGCGCAACAGCAAAATCCCAACTCCTTGCTGTGGTGGATGCGCCGTCTGGTGGCACTTCGCCAGCGCTACCGCGCGTTCGGTCGGGGGACCCTGGACATTTTGCGTCCTGAGAATCGTAAGATATTCAGCTTCATTCGCCGCTACAACAATCAACGAATCCTGTGCGTCTTCAACCTTTCACGCAACGTTCAGTGCGCGGAGCTGGATCTCTCGGAGTTTCGCGGGGCTGTGCCGGTGGAGCTCTTTGGAAACCAAGAGTTCCCGCCCGTGGGTGAGCTGCCCTACTTCATCACTCTGGGTCCCCACGGCTTCTACTGGTTCTTACTCGAGTCCGAGTCCTCCGACTCAGATGCGCCCCGAACAAAGTTCGAGGTCGCCGGAGAGTGGGACGATCTTTTCACCGGTCTGGCCCGCCGGAAATTTGAGAACTTCCTGCCCGGGTACCTCGCCCAACGCCGATGGTTTGCTCAGAAGGCGCGCACCATCACCTCGGTCACGCTGGTCGACCACGTCCCGGTACCACCGGTCGGCGCCAGCGCCGCGGCGCGCCGTAACCTGCCACCCCTCGCGCAGTTGCTGATCGTGAATGTCGAACTCGACCACGGAAGTGCCGAACGCTATGTCTTGCCAGTCGCGTATCTGAGTGGCGACGAGGCCCTCGAGTTCGCCAAGTGGCACGCGGACGGAGTCGTGGCCGATCTTCGCTCCGGCGGGGTCGACGGGGTGCTGCTCGATGCCACCTACTCATCGGACTACGTCCACGCCATGGCCGACCTATTAGCGCGACGACGGACCCTCCTTGGGACCAACGGTCGATTAGTCGGACTCTCCACGCCCGCGCTACGAGACTTTGACGATTGCATCGCAGATGACTGCCCCGTCACGACGCTGTCGGCCGAGCAGTCGAACAGCTCGGTTCTGCTCGGTGATACAGCGATATTTAAGTTCATCCGACGCTTCGAAGAGGGAATAAATCCTGAGGTAGAGATCGGACGGTTCCTGACCGAACAGGCCCACTATCCCTACTCCCCCCGCGTGGGAGGGAACATCGAGTATCACTCCAACGCGTTTATATCGACGCCCGCCACGGTGGCCATTCTCGAAGAGTTCATTCCCCATGAAGAAGACGGTTGGCGCTACGTGGTGGACGCACTAGCCCACGGACTCGAGGACGCGATTGCCCACCACAACGATCCCGAGCTGGACGTGACCCCTCCGCGCAGCCTCTTGCGCCTCGACGCCGAAGAGCTCGGACCCGGTCACCCCCTGGTGGGCGCTCACCTCGAGTGGGCCACGTTGCTCGGCCAGCGTACTGCGGAACTTCACGCCGAGTTGACCTCGGATCCGCGCGACCCCGCCTTCGCCCCCGAACCCCTCACCTCTCTTGATCGCCAGTCCCTCTATCACGGTGCGCGTAGCCTCACGCGTCAGGTCTTTCACGAGGTGCGCGCCCTGAACTTGACCTCGCCCAACGTGCTGAAGGTTCTCGCCCGCGAACCACAGGTCCTCGAGCGCTTGCGGCGCCTCACTTCATTGAGCAGCGACGCGTCCAAGATTCGCTGTCACGGAGACTTTCATCTCGGCCAAGTGCTCTGGACGGGAAAGGACTTCGCCATCATTGACTTCGAAGGTGAGCCGTTCCGCTCCCTCAATCGTCGTCGCCTGAAGCGACCGGCCATGGTCGACTTGGCCGGAATGATCCGATCCCTTCACTACGCCAGCCGCGCCGCTGCGCTGCGTTTGACTCGAGACCTGGGTATCTCCATGCAAGACGGCGAGCTGGAGAGACTCGACACCTGGCTGACGTTCTGGCATCGCTGGGTGTCGGGCACGTTCCTCACGTCATATCTCGCCACCGCCGGAGACGCCAGCTACTTGCCGACCAACCGCGACGACCTTGGTGCCCTGTTGGACTTCTTCCTCCTCGAAAAGGCCGTCTACGAACTGAGCTATGAGGCCAATGCGCGGCCCACCTGGGTCGACATTCCGGCTCGCGGACTGCTGGACATGTTGGAGACGGCGCCGTGAAACGGGGCCGTCGCGGCGAGCAGGCGTTCCAGGAGCTGGCTGCTCTCTACGGCGTCGCTACGTCCTATGTGGGCAGAGACGACGCGACGCACGAAGCGGAGAAAGACACCGTTCTGTCTGTCCTTCGCGCGCTCGGGGTGGGGATCGATCGCGCTCAGGATGGCGGAGCGGCCCTTCGAGCGCGCCGACTCGAGCTGGCCCAACGAATGCTGGAGCCGGTCATTGTGCTGCGCGAGGACCAGCCCACGGACATCGTCGTCACCGTCCCCGAGCGAGTGTCGACCAACACCGTGTGGCTCACGTTCGAGTTCGAAGACGGAACGACCCGCCACGATCGGCTCGCGGAGAACTCGGCAACCTTTCACTCAACTCTCGACATCGAGGGGGAACGATTCCGCCAATTTCGAGTTCAACTAGCGAGGCACGGCGTCAATATTCCATTTGGGTATCACGACCTCACGGTCGAAGCGGGCACGGCGAGTCACTCGACTTCCTCGTCACGTTCGCTGCTGATCTGCGCACCGCGCTGCCCCCAGCCCTCGCGCGGATGGGGCGTCTTCATGCCCGTGCACGCCCTCCGCACAAAACACGACTGGGGAGTGGGCAGCTATCACGACCTAACCGTCCTGGGCGAGTGGGCGAAGAGTCACGGAGCGTCCCTGATGGGTGCCCTCCCTCTCTATCCGACGTATCTCGATGGACTCGATGGGTTGGTCGATCCCAGTCCGTATCGACCGGTGAGTCGACTCGCCTACAACGAGCTCTACATCGACCCCGCCACACTGCCCGAGTTCGAACAGTCCCAGCGCGCGCGCGACATCGAGAGCTCCCCGGAGTTCCGCGCTCAACGCGACGCAACGCGATCCAGTTCCCTGGTCGAGTACGAGGAGGTGGCGCGCCTACGCCGACGAGTTCTCGAACCCCTGGCCGAGGCTCTCCTCCAACAGCCCTCGCGTCGTCGCCATGAGTTTGACCTCTTTCTGGCCGAGCGTCCCGAGCTGTTGGCCTACAGCGAATTCCGAGCGGCCGTCGAGCGCGAGGGGCGACGAGACATCTCACATTCTCTGAGCGCGAACGAGTCGTCGCTCGCCCGCGACCCCATCGCCCACTACTACGCCTACTGCCAGTGGGTCGCCGCCCAGCAGCTGAACCTCGCCTCCAATGCGTTACCGCAGTACGTCGATGTCCCGGTCGGGGTGCACCCTCAGGGGTTCGATCCTTACTGGTCACCCACCTCGTTCCTTCCCGGCGTGTCGGGCGGCGCGCCCCCCGATCTCTTTTTCGCCGACGGACAGAATTGGGGCTTCTCGCCGCTCCATCCCGAGAGGATTCGTGACGATCGCTACAGCTACTTGCGCGCCGTCTTCTCACGGGCCTTTCGCCACGCGTCCTATGTACGAGTCGACCACGTGATGGGCCTGCAGCGGCTGTACGTCATTCCCGAGGGGAACGACGCCGCCCACGGCGCCTACCTCTCCTATCGCGCTGACGAACTTCACGCCCTCGTCTGCCTCGAGGCCTATCGCGCCGGGGCGAGCGTCGTCGGCGAAGATCTCGGCACGCTGCCCGACGGAGTCCATGAACGGATGGCCCGCGATGGGATGTTGCGTTCGTGGGTCTTTGAGTTCACGTCCACGGTGGATGACCCGCTTCCCTCTCCTCGACGTGACGTACTCGCCTCGCTCGCCACGCATGACACACCCCGATTCAGTGCTTTCCTGTGGGGACACGACATCGATGAGGCGGAAAAACTCGGCCACCTGACGGCCCGCGACGCCGACATCCGCCGCGCCGAACGCGCACTGTATCGAGAGAGACTCTTTCGCGCGTTAAAGATCCCGGTCTTGAACGAAGAGCAGCTCTCTGACGCCGCGCTCGAAGGGTGCTTGGCGCACGTCAGCGCCAGCCCGGCGCTGCTCGTCCTCGTTGATCTCGAGGAACTCATGGGTGAGGGCGAGCCACAGAACCGCCCGGGAACGTCAGAGGGCAATTGGCGCCAACGAGCCGTGCTCACCTTGGAGGAGATTCGCGCCGCTCCGTGGATCAATGGTGAACTGGATCACATCAACCAACTGCGACGAGGTGCCGCGTGACCATCGAGTACGACTCCACGCGCCTGAGTGCGGAGGACCTCTACCTCTTCAACGAAGGGACGCATCGAAACTTAGCCGCGAAGCTAGGCGCTCACTTTCGCGCGGGCGTCGGCACGTCCTTCGCGGTATGGGCGCCCAACGCGCGCTCGGTCAGCGTGATGGGAGATTTCAACTACTGGAATCCGGAGAACCTTCCGCTATCGCCCCGCGGCTCGTCGGGCATTTGGGAGGCCGTGGTGGCCGAGGCCAAGTTGGGCGACGTCTATAAATACGTCGTCACCGCCGCCAACGGTACGCCCTTAGAAAAGGCCGATCCTTTCGCCGTGTGTAGTGAGGTTCCCCCCCGGACCGGCTCAGTCATCTGGGACCTCCACTACGAGTGGCACGATTCTGACTGGATGAGTCAGCGCGGTCATCGCATCGCCCTCGACGCACCCGTGTCGGTGTACGAGATGCATCTGGGCAGTTGGCGCCGCGATCCCACGGACCCGAGTCGGCTCTGTGGGTACCGTGAGGTCGCGGGGCCCCTCATTGAGCACGTCACCCGTAGCGGATTCACCCACGTGGAGTTTCTGCCTCTGATGGAACACCCCTTCTACGGGTCGTGGGGGTACCAGACGACGGGGTTCTTCTCTCCGACTCGTCGCTACGGCGACCCCCAGGACTTGATGGCCCTGATCGACGACCTCCACCAAGCGGGCATTGGCGTGATCTTGGACTGGGTGCCCTCTCACTTCCCGGCCGACGCTTTCTCTCTGGCGAACTTTGATGGCACGCACCTCTTCGAGCACGAGGATCTGCGCCTGGGCTTTCACCCCGATTGGAAGAGTCTCATCTTCAACTACGGACGGCACGAGGTGCGCAGCTTCCTCGCCTCCTCCGCCGAGCATTGGCTGAGCACCTATCACGCCGATGGCATTCGCGTCGACGCGGTCGCGTCCATGTTGTACCGCGACTACTCCCGCCAACCGGGTGAGTGGCTGCCCAACGCGTTCGGCGGCCGCGAGAACCTAGAGGCCATCGAGTTCCTGCGTCAATTGAACGTGGGCATCTACGAAGATCACCCCGACGTGCAGGTCATCGCCGAAGAGTCGACCGCCTTTCCCGGCATCAGCCGACCGGTGCACGTGGGAGGCATTGGCTTTGGTTTGAAGTGGGACATGGGCTGGATGCACGACACCCTGGACTACCTGGCTCGCGATCCCCTGTATCGACGCCACCACCACGGTGAGTTGACCTTTCGCAGCGTCTACGCCTACAGCGAGAACTTCATGCTCCCCCTCTCCCATGACGAGGTCGTCTACGGCAAGGGATCGTTGCTCAACAAGATGCCGGGCGACGCCTGGCAGCGCTTTGCGAACGTGCGGCTGCTCTTTGGCTACCAGTTCGCCCAGCCGGGGAAAAAGTTGATCTTCATGGGCGGAGAGTTCGCTCAGGGGCGCGAGTGGGATCACGAGGGGTCACTGGAGTGGGCGCTGCTGCAAAATCCTGCTCACGCTGGCATCCAGCGATGGGTCGGGGACCTTAATCGCGTCTACCGCGAGGTTCCGGCACTGCACGAACTCGACTGCGACCCGCGAGGCTTCTCCTGGACACAGCCCAACGAAGCCGACGCCAGCCTGCTCAGTTTTCTACGCTTCGCCCACGACGGTACGCCGGTGCTGGTGGTGTGCAACTTCACGCCCATGGTGCGCTACAACTGCCTGGCCGGGGTTCCCGTCGGCGGCTACTGGAAGGAGCTTCTCAACAGCGACGCGCAAGAGTACGGCGGGAGTGGGGTCGGAAACCTGGGCGGAGCCGACGCCCATCCGGTTCCCACCCACGGTATGCCGCGCACCCTGACCCTTACCGTGCCACCACTTGGCTGTCTCTTCTTAACACCACAATGACCGTTCACGATCGGGCCCCCGGGGCACGTCCCCTCGATGCGTCGACTACTCAGTTCCTGGTCTGGGCGCCTGGTCACCAACGCGTCGCGCTGCACCTCCTTAACTCAGATATCACGCTCGACTTGGAAGATGAGGGAGATGGCTACCTCACGACCACGACCAGCGATGCTCCCGCGGGCACCACGTATCGCTATCTGATCGACAACCACGAGTACGCAGATCCCGCCTCTCTCTTGCAACCCGGTGGAGTGCACGGCCCGAGCGAAGTGGTGGATCTGGCCGCCCACGCCTGGCAGGACCAGGACTACCGCCAGCGTCCGTTGTGGGATCACGTCATCTCTGAGTTGCACGTGGGCACGTTCAGCCCCGCGGGAACTTTCGACGGGGCGCTCGAGTATCTTGACTCGCTGATTGAGGTGGGGATAAGTGCCCTCGAAGTCATGCCGGTGGCGCAGTTTTCCGGTCGCCGAAACTGGGGCTACGACGGGGTCTTTCCTTTCGCCGTGCAGAACTCCTATGGCGGGCCACTCGCCTTCCAACGCTTCATCGACGCCTGTCACCAACGGGGGCTGGCTGTCTTTCTCGACGTGGTCTACAACCACCTCGGCCCGGAGGGCAACATCCTCAGCCACTTCGCCCCCTACTTCACTGACCGCTATCGGACTCCGTGGGGCGACGCCCTCAACTTTGATGGAGAAGACTCCAACGACGTTCGCGAGTACTTTTGGCACAACGCGCGCCAGTGGTTCGAGCACTTCCACGTAGATGGACTGCGGCTCGACGCCATTCACTCCATCGCCGATCAGTCGGCTATACCCTTCGTGGCCGAACTGGCCCAACGGTGCCATGATCTGGGCCAGGAGCTCGGCCGACGCTGTGACTTGATCGCCGAGAGCGGAGCCAACGACCCGCGCGTGGTGACGCCCCTCTCCGACGGGGGCATCGGCATGGACGCCCAGTGGAACGATGACTTTCACCACTCCCTGCACGTGGCCATGACGGGCGAACGAACCGGCTACTACGTCGACTACAGCGGGGTCGATGATCTCGCGTGCTCCCTCGACGAGGGATTCGTGCTCCAAGACACGCAGTCGCTCTTTCGTCGACGTCGCCACGGTGCCCCCTCGGGGCATCTGGCGCCGGAGCGCTTCGTCGTCTTCGCCCAGAACCACGATCAGATCGGCAACCGGCCGTTGGGCGATCGTCTGATCACCATGATCCCCCCGGAGCGCTACGGTCTCGTCGCGGCCCTGGTCATCTTGAGCCCCGACATTCCCTTGCTCTTTATGGGCGAGGAGTACGGAGAGACGGCGCCGTTCCCGTACTTCGTTGATCACAGCGATCCCGCCTTACTCGAGGCAGTTCGGGTCGGTCGGGCTCACGAGTTCGAGGGCATCGCGAACGCCCGCGAACTCTTCGATCCCTCCGACCCGGCCACCTTTGAGGCGGCCCGATTGGATCACTCGCTGCTCGCAGAGCCAACTCATCGCGAGCTGTTCGATCTGTACCGCCAACTCATTTCCGTGCGACGCTCGACGCCCGCGCTTCGTCGTTCCTCACGATCACACGCCCGCGCGTGGGCGGAGGGAAAGGTGCTCACCCTCCTTCGCACCCACGAGGAGGGTGACGTGGCAATCCTCTTCAACGTCGGCGCCGCCGGGCACAGCGTCTCGCTACCGCACGGTTCCTGGCACGACCTTCTCCCAATGAGTGAATCTACGCGTACTTCTGGGGTCGTCACGGTCGAGCCGTGGAGCTACCGGATCTTTCGATCTACGGTGACCGGATGAGAGTATGGCCGGGTAGCCCCCACCCCCTAGGCGCCACGTGGGACGGCGAGGGAGTCAACTTCGCCCTCTTTTCGGAGCACGCGACCGCGGTTCAACTGCTCCTCTTCGATGACGCCGTCTCGGGGGAACCCACCGTGACGATCAATCTCAGCGAGCGGACCGACTACATCTGGCACACGTATCTGCCCGACGCGCGGCCCGGCACCTTGTACGGCTACAAGGTAGACGGCCCTTACGAGCCCAGCCAAGGACACCGCTTTAACGCCAGCAAGTTGCTGCTCGATCCCTACGCCAAGGCGGTGAGCGGACCGATTCGCTGGAGCGACGACCTCTACGGCTATACGGTGGGCGACGAGCGTCAAGACCTCAGCTTCGACACTCGGGACTCAGCCAGTGCGATGCCCAAGTCGATCGTGGTCGATACCGCTTTCACTTGGCAAGACGACCAGCCTCCCAACACCCCCTGGAATCAGACCGTCATCTACGAAACCCATGTGCGCGGCATGACCGAGTGCCACCCCGCAGTGGCGCCGCACCTACGCGGCACGTATCTCGGGCTGGCGTCAGACCCCATCATCGATCACCTGCTCGGACTCGGGGTCACCGCGGTCGAGCTCATGCCGGTACATCACTTCGCCTCCGATCGACACCTCGTCGAGCAGGGCCTCGACAACTACTGGGGATACAACTCCATCGGCTTCTTCGCGCCACACGTGGGCTACACCAGCGGAGCCGACCAACAGGTGACCGAGTTCAAGTCGATGGTGCGCACGTTTCATCGCGCGGGCATTGAGGTCATCTTGGACGTCGTCTACAACCACACCGCCGAAGGCAATCAACTCGGCCCGACCTTGTCGCTGCGCGGCATCGACAACTCCGTCTATTACCGCCTGATGCCCGACGACCCACGCTTCTACCTCGACTACACCGGCACGGGGAACAGCTTGAACACTTTGCATCCCCGCGCCATGGGGCTGGTCACCGACAGCCTGCGCTACTGGGTGACCGATATGCACGTCGACGGTTTCCGATTCGATCTCGCGCCGGTACTTGTGCGCGGCGGTACCGCCGAGACGCCGAGCGCCTTCTTCGAGATCCTCCAACAAGATCCGGTGCTGTCAAAGGTGAAGCTCATCGCTGAACCCTGGGACGCAAGCCCCGACGGCTTCCAACAGGGACGCTTCCCCCCCGGCTGGTCGGAGTGGAACGGCGCGTTTCGCGACTGCGTGCGAAAATTCTGGCGTGGAGATCCTGGTCAGGTGCCCGAACTCGCGTCGCGACTCACCGGGTCGAGCGATATATTCGCGCCCACCGGGCGAAAGACCTACGCCAGCATCAACTTCGTCTCATGTCATGACGGCTTTACCCTGAACGACCTCGTGAGCTACGAGCATAAACACAATGAGGCGAACGGCGAAAACAATCAGGACGGATCGAACGACAACTACAGCCGTAACTGGGGGGCCGAGGGTCTCACCGAGTCCGTGCGAATACTTCGCTCGCGCGAGCGCATGAAGCGCAACTTTCTCACGACGCTGTTCTTCTCCCAAGGCGTGCCGATGCTGCTGGGCGGCGACGAGATCGGTAGAACACAAGGCGGCAACAACAACGCATACTGTCAAGACGACGAGATCAGCTGGTTCAATTGGGACATCAGCGAAGCCCAGCAGGAGCTGCGAACCTTCGTGCGTGACGTGATCGAGATCTCTAGGAACAACCCCATCTTGCGTCAGCGCGCCTTCTTCACGGGCCAGCCGGTTCCGGGATATGAGACGAAGGACGTGTCGTGGGTTCGCGCCGACGGCAAAGAGATGACCAATAGTGACTGGTCCAACGCGAGCATCCAGAGTGTAGGGATGCTGCTCTTTGGACCGGCCGCGGACGAACTCGACAGCCGCGGGCGCTCCCGCAGTGCCGAGTCGGTGCTGTTTTTACTGAACGCGTCCAGCAAATCCTTCACGTTCACGCTCCCTAGCATGGAGCTCCCGGGAGTCTGGGAGGAGGTACTCAACACCTCGCGCCCCGGGCCCTGGACCCGCGTCGTGCGCACCGACGCCGTGAACCTCAACGCGCACTCGACGATCTTGCTTCGTCACACGGAACGGCCCCAACAGTGACCGACCCTCGCCCTCTCGGGTCCACCTACCGTCTTCAACTAAACGGCCTCGGCTTTTCGGGGGCGCGCCAGCTGGTGGGCTATCTCAGCGACCTCGGGATTGAGACGATGTATCTCTCACCCATTCTGGAGGCCGCGCCGGGTAGTACCCACGGTTATGACGTCATCAATCCCACGCGATTGGATCCAGCCCTGGGCTCTCACGAAGAGTTCGAGGCGCTCCTCCATGAACTCGACGCGCACGACATGCGAGCGCTCATTGACATCGTGCCCAACCACATGGCCGCTCACAACGCGAACGAGTGGTGGTGGGACACGCTTCGACAAGGTCAGAGTTCCCCGTACGCCAAAACGTTCGATATTGACTGGTCGCGACACGTCGGACGAGTGCTGATTCCGACCCTGCCCCGCCCGCTCGAAGATCTCCTCCACTCGATCAGCTATGTGGGTGAAGGTCCTGATCGCACCGTGGAAATCGACGGTCAAGCATTCCCGCTGGCCGCGGGCACGCACACGGGCAGTGACCTCGGGGCTGTTCTCTCGCGTCAGCACTACCGACCTTCGTTCTGGCGTCTCAGTAACCGCGAGGGAAACTATCGGCGCTTCTTTGACATCGACGGACTGGTGGGCGTACGCGTCGAGGCGCCCGACATCTTTGAGCGCACCCACAGCTTCGTCGCGTCTCTCACTGACCACCGGGTTGCCGGTTGGCGAGTTGACCACGTGGACGGACTCACTGATCCGCGCGGGTACCTGGATCGACTGGGCACCGTGCACACGGGGACTCGCGATACGCGTCCCATCGTGCTCATCGAAAAGATCGTGGCCCGCGACGAGGCATTGCAAAAGTCGTGGCGGACTGACGGGACGACTGGATACGAGTTTGCCGACCGCGTGGGCGGACTCTTCGTCGACGAGCGAGGGGCACGTCAACTTGCGACAGACACCCCAACGTTTCGCGATCTCAGCCACGCGGCAAAGCGCGCAGCGATTGTGAACTCCTTCGACGCCGCCCTCGAGCGCCTGGCGCGTCTCTCACTACTGTCGCTCAACGAGTCCCACCCCGGCCACGACCTGTCCTGGTTCGACGTACGGCGCGCGCTCACGGAGATCTCGGTGTCGCTCGACGTGTATCGCACCTATTTCTCCAACTCCCAACCCGATGACGGTGATCGCGAGCGGCTGCGACGCGCCGTTCGCCTGGCCGCGGAGACGCTCAGCGGCGAGAGCCGTCGAGCGGTGGGCCTCATTGCCGACGTCCTTGGCCAAGCGACCGGAGCGAGCCTGGAACTCGTTCAACGCTGGCAGCAATTGAGCTCGGCGGCCATGGCCAAAGGCGCCGAAGACACAGCGACCTATCGGTACCGTGGCCTGCTGAGTCACGCCGAAGTCGGTGGCGATCCCGATCACGCGAGCTATGACCCCTCGGAGTTTCACGTGTTCGCCAGCGACCGCCTTTCCTACCCGCTATCACTAAGTGCCACCTCCACCCACGACTCCAAACGCAGCGAAGACTCCCGGGCACGCCTCTTTGTCCTGTCCGAACTCTCAGTGGAGTGGAGTGCACTGGTGAGCCGGTGGCATCGCCGTCACCGCCAGCGCGGTGAGTACCTCAATCGCGAAGACGAGTTACGTGTGTACCAGAGCTTCGTCTGCCTATGGGCCAAGGCCGACTCTCGCCCGACCCGGGCCCTCACTCGCCGTATCCAGGACTACGCCGTCAAAGCGGCGCGCGAGGCAAAGAATCGCACCTCGTGGACCGATCCCGATGGTCACTACGAGCGTGCCCTGCGCGGATTCGTGGCCTCGCTGGCGAGCGACGAGCGCTTCGTCAAGGAGATGAGTCGGCTCATGGCCACAATCTCGCCCGCGGCGATCACGAACTCCTTGGCCACTCTGGTCCTTAAGTGCGTGGCGCCTGGCGTGCCCGACTTCTATCAGGGCCTTGAGCTGTTTGACTGCACGTTGACCGATCCCGACAACCGGCGACCCATCGATTTCGCCTCACGCCGGTCGCTTTTGTCGCGCCTCCCCGGCTTCGACGACCACGGCGAGGGATCCCCGACTCTTCACACGTTGCTCACGCAAGGCGAGGCCGATGCGCTCAAGTTGTACGTAACCCGCAACCTCTTGCATACGCGCCGCGCCCATCGCGAGCTCTTCGCCTCGGGGAGTTATCAGGGACTGGAGGTGACGGGGACTCTGAAGAGGCACGTGGTGGCCCTCGCTCGCTCCTGCCACGACGAGTGGGTCATCGCCTGCGTAGCGAGACAGACAGTGTCGATCGCGAGAACCGGTCGCTACCTCATTGGTGACCAGTGGGGCGACACCGTGGTTCGCTTGCCCAAGGGCGCCCCCACCTCGTACGTCGACGTTCTCTCTGGGGAGCATCTGGGTGCACGCCGCGGCCGACTCGAGATCGCTCAGTGCTTTGCCCACGCCCCCGTTAGCGTTCTCCTCAGCGTCGGCCCGGCGAATAACTAGTCCGCGATAGAGTCCAAAACCGGGTCGTAAAGGTGGAGAGTTTCGGCAAATCCATGCGGTGCGCGACCCCGGCGCCGCGCACTTGTCGCCACGCGTAGCGACGACTCAAAGTGCGTGGTCGCTCCGGATCCCACCAGGGCGCGGAGCAATGCCCGGTCCTCGCCTGTTTCGAGCGGCATGAAACCGCCCGCAGACAGGTAGCGAGCCCCGTTGAACCCGAGACTCGCTCCGTGAATCGGATAGGCCTCGCGGTCGTACTCCCGTTGCCAACGCCTCAAGGTTTCGCGACCCGCTCCCTCAACCTGGATGGCAACTCGTCCAGCCCAGACGTCCGTTCCCGACTCATGGTGTTCCAGTTGCTGGCGAAGCCACGCTCGTGGAACTCGCGAGTCCGCGTCACTAGTGGCTATCCAGACATGCTCGGGATCGACGTCTGGCCAGTGGCCCAACACCGTCGCACATCCCAGGCGACGCGCGGCGCCGACATTGCGCGACTCAGAGGTGATCGCGCTCATGCTCAGGGCTCTGGGCTGAGCGTGAGTCTCCTGCCATCGTCGAGCGACGTGGGCGCTCGCGTCGCGACAGGAATCAAAGACCAGGACTAGGTACTGAGGAAGATCGGGTTCGCGGATGTCGGCGAAGGCCGCGCCGAGAGCGTCCAACGCGCCGGCCAGTAGTTGCTCTTCGTTATGTACCGGAACGACAACGCCGAGAGCTTTGGTGCGGACGGGGGCATGGCGTCTCACTAGAGGCGCTCCCAGACGTCCAATCGAAAGTCCGTCTCTACGTGACCGACCAACTTTCCCAACTCCGGGCAGGACTCGATTCGCTCGTGCACTTCATCTCCACTTCGCGGATAGTTGGTTGCCCCGCGCCAATGAACTCCGAGCACGTGCGCCCCCGGTTCAGTCGTCTGTACGACCGAACGGAGGACCTGCTCCAGTCCTTCTTCGTCGAAGTAGTAGGCGATCTCGCTCAAGACGATGAGATCGAAGGTCTCTCGTGGCCACTCATCGGGAATCGACCGCTCTTCCACTTCGACATTTCGACACTCGCTTAGCCGCGCTGAGGCTGCTTTCACCGCGTCACCGATGATGTCGGTCGACAGCAGTCGATCACAGCGACGGGCGAGCTGTTCACTAAGAACGCCGATCGAGCAACCGGGCTCGAACGCGTTGTGATACCGCTCCCGCGGTAGCGCGGCCACCGTCAGCGCATACTTGCGCCGCTCGTACTCGCTCGTGGCGAAGTGCCACGGGTCGACGTCGCTTTCGTACATCGATTCGAAATAATGTCGAGACGTCGACGTCATATGTCGCCCATCGACTCATCCACGAACACTTCGAAGGAGCGCCAAAAGCGTCGAAGGATGTTTGGTGGAAGGATCGCCTCGTCGGCCTTGCCGGGACCGAGCGCCGAGATTTGTGACTCGAAGGCGAGGGTCGACCAGCGCTTTCGGGCTTGGGCGCGACGACTCATCTCGAGTCGACGACAGGAGTTCCAGGGCACGTCCTGGCCGCACGGATCGGCCCAATGCCAGGTCCACACGAGGAAGGAGAGGGTTTTCGCGCCCACAGACTTCGCGGCATTCATCGCAGACTCTCCGCAGGCGTCGTGATCGGGATGGCCATCGAAGCGCCAAGGTGCAACACACAGATCATCGGGAAGAAGGATGTCGCGAAGCGCCAGGTCTAGTTGAGCGCGATTCGCGTCCACCCCACCATCGGGCAAACCCAGTCTCGTGACAGCCGGCCTATCCCAGCCGAGTCGGCGCAGCGCGATCTCACTCTCACGCGTCCTTATGGCGGGGAGATCCAGGCTCGCGGCGACGTCGGAGCGGGGATGGGACGATTCGCCGTCGGTTACGGCAACGATTTCTACCAACACGCCCTCGTCGAGCGCTCTTTGAATGAGCCCCCCTGCGCCCAGCACTTCATCGTCCGGGTGCGGCGTGACAACCACCAATCGACGAGCGTGTAACTCGCCGAGGGGCGGAAGGTCACTCAGATATGGACTCGATGCCCAGGCACTTTCGCGGGTCCCCGCATGTTGCTGATCCACAATCAGCATGAGTGTGACCCCGCCATGATCTTTCCAAGTACCGCGGCGTCCGCACCGCCGTGATGTTGAGCCAAATAGACGTAAAGGTCAGCGGCGCGGCGTGACTCACTTTCGTTGTGACAGAGAGGCCGAGCTCCTCCCGCGCTCGCCACGCGCGCCAAAATTTCGGTGGCACAATCGTGCGCCACCTGTCGTGCTACCAAGGCTCGGAACTGCGCTTGCCGGCTCTCATCAAGGGGATCGTCGTCGATGCCTTGGGCGACACTCTTCAACACGCAACGCATCGCCTCCAAGGAGCTAACGGCGAGTCCCAAATCCGCCAAGACGTGCTCACTCGGATCACCACTGAGTGAGTCAACAAGGTCGTTCACGAGCCCGACCGCTCCGCCGTACCAGCACGCGGCCACCCCGGCGCCTCCAAACCAGAAGCCGGGGCGTTGGGTGTAGAAACTCCCGGGACCGACGACCTGAACATCTTCGACCGCTACGCCCCCGAAGTCCAGCGTGTGGCTCATCGAACTCGCCATTCCCGTCGTCGGCCAGGAGTCATCGTGAACTGCCACGACGACGTCCCTGGATGGCGACGTCGAATAATAGGTATCCGAGTGAGGTCTCCGCGGTAACGAGTGCGCGATCGAGTATCGAGCTTCCCGAGCAGAACTCCTTAGATCCCGAGAGACGCCACCTCCGCCCCACTCGTTGGGCCGTCGTGGTCGAGCGCGAACCGCGCGCCGCCCAGACCCCGTACGAGGCGTGCATGTCGAAGGGCTTCATATCGGCCTCGGCCAAGATGGCGAGGGCGTCGCCGTGGCCCTCGCAGAGCCGTCCGAGGGAAAGGTCGACGGATGACCATCGCGCGAGCGCAGAGAATCGCTCCCAGGTCGAACCCGACCCCGGCAATGGCAGATCGGCTCGCGTCGGTGCTGACAAATTCTTCGAATTGAGACTGCACAAAGTGCGAGTGTGTACGTGACATGCCCACCTCCTCAATAGATCGTGCGCGACGGCCAACAACCGCCGTCTTGCCAATTGTCGTTCAGCCTTCGAAGGAGTCGAACGCCTAACTGATGCCTGTTAGAAGGTCGAGCATGTCTTCGGCGTGCTCTTCCTCCACCGCAAGAATCGATTCGAGCAATCGTCGAGTCGTCGGGTCCCCGTCGCCCAGCCAGTTGATTATCTCTGTATATGCCGCGATGGCCACTCGCTCGGCGACCAGATCCTCTCGGATCATGGCTTCCAGTTCCTTTGATGAGTCATACTCCGAGTGGCTACGCCCGTCAGTGTGTCGGGATTAAAATCTGGCTCTCCACCGAGCTGTTGTATGCGTGCCGCAATCTGGTCGGCGTGATCCTGTTCTTCACCCGCGTGCTCGAGGAACTCGTCGGCGGCCGACTGAGCATCCAATCCATCAGCGGTGAAGTAGTGACGCTTATAACGGAGGACACAAACGAGTTCGGTCGCTAGCGCCTGATTGAGAACGTAAATCACGCGCTCCAGATCGGCTCCATACGCATCCGTGACGGGTCCCTTCTCAATGTTCTCGCGAGCACGCTCGCGTAATGTCTTCACGTCAGTCAGAAACTCTTCCATGGTTGTTCCCCATTCTTCCGTCCTGGGAGATATTCCCGATATATGTGTCGTTGCGTCTACCACGGTGCGACAAGTGTGCGCGACGTCATGCGCTCAGTTCTCGTCGCCCATGGTTTCTGGGTCGTCTTTGTCCGCGCCGCCCATGTCATCGTCTTCTTCCTCTTCTTCATCATCGTCGTTGCCGCCCACGGACTCTCGATCAACTGCGTCGCCACCGCCCACTGCGTCGATCGTGACCACGTCGTCGGCGCCTACGGTTTCCTCATCACGCGTGTCAACACCGCCGACCGTGTCACTTGGTGTGTCGGTGGCAGTGGGCTCAACAACTATTACTTCGAAGACTTCAGTCTCTGTGACGTCCATGAGGCACCTTTCACTGGGTAATCGGACTGGTCGGTTCCGACCATTCGTGTAACTCACCGCTCAGTATCCGCCGAGCGCAACGTGATGTCAAGTGTCTTTTTGGTATGACGCGCACTCTCCCAGCACGAATTCTTAGTTGCAAATTATGAATAAAAACGTCGTGCGCTGTCAACGTGAGTGATCACATGCGCAACGCGCCGACGACCATCGCTCACCAAAGCGTGCGTCGCAGTTCACATAACAAATCTCGTGCACCGCAATTTGTAACATCTCAGAAGTTTGTAAGCATGACGAGAGAGTCGGCCAGTGGTGGTGCGCGAAGCCACAAGTTAGTGACATCGAGCTCTCCCGCTAACGGCTGCTATTTTTCCTGATCTCACTGCTGTTTTCGGACGCGAGAGGGCGACCATCATCGTGCAGTAAGTGACAGGTCGTTTGGAATTAAATGACGCGCATTTGCAGGGTGTGGTTGCGCGTCCTGGCACCCTCGTACGAGCCGCAGTTGGCTCGCTCCAACATGCTGACCTTTGAATTGTGACGGAGAAAATCACTCATTGGTTTCACAGACTTTTCAGTTGAGTGTTACATGCACACTTTTTTAAAATTGATGTGTTCAGCGAAAGTCGTTGATGCAGTTGTAAATACCAACGCTGGAGGCAACCGTGATCACTCTTGGTGTAGTACTTCTTCTTCTCGGGTTCTTGTTGGGCATACCCATCCTTTGGACCCTGGGAGTCATTTTGCTTGTCATTGGTGTCGTGCTCTGGATCATGGGATCCGTGGGGCGCGAAATCGGAGGACGGCGACACTATTACTAACGTCGACAGTGCTCCGTTCAGCTACTTTCGATAGCTGATTTTGAGCAGCGATTCAATTGAAGATGAACCGTTGAATCGGTCCTCTGAGTGTTTGTCTAGTTCACGCTTTGGAAAGGGTCACGATGGTTGATAAGAAGAAAGTGCAGAAGTCAGCAGGAACGGCAGCGACGCACGCAAAGAATGCGGCGGAGGTTGCCAAAGGAAAAGTGAAGTCAACAACAGGAAAGGTTGTCGGTGACCGCCGACTCCAAGCTGAAGGAAAGATTGACGAAGCCAAGGGCCGCGTAAAGCAGGCCGGGCAGAAGGTCAAGGAGTCCCTCAAGAAGTAAGTCAAGCGGCGACTCGGCGTCAAAGCCGGGTCGCCGCTTGACTCACACTTAATGCGCCACTCATTGGACGAAGATGACGCTTACCAAAAACAAGAGGAAGAAGACGAAGAAGGCCGCTCCTTCGTCTCGTGGTACGTCCAAGAATGAAGCCCGTTGGCGCAAGTACGCACGCGCCATGGGCCCGGGTCTTGTCACCGGAGCCTCGGACGATGACCCGTCAGGGATCGCTACCTATTCACAGGCGGGTGCGAAGTATGGTTTCTCCTTTCTGTGGACCGCACTCTTGACCTTTCCCTTGATGGCGGCGGTACAAGAGATATGTGATCGAACGGCGCTCGCCACGGGCAAGGGCATTGGCGAGTTAGCCTCAACCAAGTTTGGGCGCCTAGGCAAATCTGTCTTGGCCACGCTCCTCATTGTCCTTGTAGGGGCGAATACGCTCAACGTCGCGGCGGACTTAGTCGCCGTGGGCTCGGGCATGAATCTTTTGCACGCGGGGCCAAGTTGGATATGGGCGCTCGTGGCCGGTTCAACAATCACTGTTCTCCTTGCCCTCGACTCATTCGATCGCATCGCGCTCATCTTCAAGCTTCTCTCCATCAGTTTGTTGACCTACCTCGTCGTTGCGATCATCGTGACTCATAATTGGGAGCATCTACTCGCTTCCGTCGTGGAACCCAAGATCACCTTCGATAAGGGGTACATCGCGCTCCTCCTCGCCATTCTTGGAACCACCATCTCTCCGTACTTATTCTTCTGGCAGAGTGCCCACCGGCTGGAGGATATGAAGGACGAGTCGGCAGGGGGTAGCACGGTGCAGCCTCTCACCCAGCGCGCGCGCTCCAACGCGCGGTTGAAGCAACGCACCAGCCGCGTGGATGTGTTTTCGGGAATGGCATTCTCCAACGTGGTGATGTTCGCGATCATCGCGGTATCTGCGGAAACCCTCAACGCGCACCACGTCACAGATATTCAAAGTGCCGCCCAGGCGGCGAAGGCGTTGCGCCCCCTCGCGGGAAGTTTCTCAAGTGAGATCTTCGCTTTTGGATTTATCGGAAGCGGTCTGCTCGCCATTCCCGTACTCGCCGCGTCGGGGTCGGTTGGACTCTCCAACCTGCTCGGTAAGCAATGGGGATTCTCGAAAACCATTCGACAAGCTCCGTTCTTTTACTCGCTCGTCGCCTTTGGCACGCTGGGCGGGACCGCCCTCAGCCTGTTGAAGGTAAATCCCATCACCCTCCTCGTCTTCGTGGCCGTCATCAACGGAATCACGGCGTCGCCGTTTCTTTTTGTGGTGATGCGCGTCTCTGGCAGTCGCGACCTGATGGGAGACTTCGTGAACGGCAAGTTGGCCCGCACCCTCGGTTGGATCACGTTTGGCATGATGAGCACAGCGGCCATCGCGCTCTTTGCCTCGGGCAGTCTCTAACACACGCCCGTCAGGGAAAACAGTGCCTCCAAGGAGCGACGGCGGCGGTGGATCCTTTCCAGGAAACCTGATAAACAGACGAGGTTGGCACCAAAGGGAGGTTCCAATACGGGGAAGCGGCGGCTATCGCCGCTCTCCTTGATAGAGGAAAGGGTCACCATGTTTAACCACGCTAAGAAGTGCGTGTCCGGGACGCGGGCCGCGCTCGCTGGGGCCGTGGTGTGCGGATCTCTCATACTGTCACTCGGAGTCGCAGTACCCAGTAGCTCGGCGCTTGGCTCGAGCAAATTTTGCCAGACGCTAGTCTCGTACGAGACAAAGTACGCCAGCAAGGCTACGCCACCCACTTCCTTCACGGGATACCGGGCTTGGGCCAAGTCACTTCTGCCCTTCTACGAGACACTCGCTGCCGAGGCACCCAACGACGCCTCAAAGACGGTGCTCAATGAAGTGGTTGCGATCTTGAAGTATGAGTCGAAGGACACGTCCCTCACGTCACTTGAGGCCTACATCAAAGCGAACTCGGTGAAGTTCGCCAACGGCGCGAAGACTCTCGGAAAAGATATTGCAGCCTGCGCATAGAGCGCTACGTCTGGGCTCAAATCCGCGCGTCGCGCCGGAACTTTCGAGGACATCTCGGACTCCCGGGGGCGGATCTTCACGCCGCAGCGAGGAGGCGCGTAGTTTGAGAAAACTTTCACAAAATGTTCACCAGCTCGTCCCGTAACTTACGCTGAGTGGCCACGACTTTTCTCCTCCGAACAGGGAATACGCCTTGTCATCGCTGTATTTTTGTAGCCTCTGCGCTCGCCCCGCAACGCTGCGGGCTGGCTTGACATGGTCAATAGTGACGTGTACCGTGAAACCGGTTACAACGCTGTAAGCGGTTACATCGCGGCGCTGTAGGGGACAGATTGAGGGGGCTTGGTGGTCGATTCTCCACCAACGATTTACGATGTGGCGGCGCGCGCGGGCGTGTCTACGGCCACCGTCAGTCGTGCGCTTAACTCGCTTTCCTCCGTTCGACCCGCCACCCGCGACAAGGTCCTCGCCGCCATGGAAGAACTCGAATTTGTGCCCAACGTTGTGGCACGTGGTCTTTCGAGCGGCAAGCACTGGATCATCGGCCTGGTCTTCACGCGCGCCGTTGTCGATCCCGATAATCACGGCTCCGATGACGTGGGGCCCCTCGTCGAGGAGGCGAGCCTCCTCTATACCGACGTCGTCATCCGCGGGGCCGAACTACGCGCCGCGGAACATGGCTACTCCTTGCTCTTGAGCAGTGCCGACGAACGACACCCGTCGGGAATGACCTCGTTGCTCAACCTCACCGGCACCGTCGATGGCCTCATACTGCTCGATCGAGTGCTGAAGGAAGAAGACGTCGCTTACCTCGCCCGGCGCATCCCGGTTGTCTTGCTCGCGGGCCGAGGCGGCCTCGACTCGGCGATCACTGTACGCGTGGACAACGAGCAAGCAATGCACAGTCTCGTTGAGCACCTCAGCAAGGTTCACGCCGTCACCCGGTTCGGCTTCGTGACGGGAGCGAATGAGAGTCCCGACAGCGTGGTTCGAGCCGAGGCGGTGCGGCGATACGTTGCTGACATCGGTGGCTCGCTGAACGACGTCGACTGTCTTCAGGCGGACTGGACTTCGTCCGGCGGCGAGTTGGCCATGTTGGCTCGGATGAAGGATCACACGCCGCTGCCTGAAGCGTTCATCTGCGCGAACGACCAAACCGCTGTCGGAGTCATTTTCGCGTTGAGGTCGGGGGGACTGCAAGTGCCCGCGGACATCGCGGTAACTGGATTCGACGACATCTCCCTGACGCGGTACTTCAGTCCGACACTCACCACGATCCGCCAGTCGGGAAGCATCCTTGGTGAGGTGGCGATAGACGCGCTGGTCGCGATGCTCGATGATTCCAAAGTCGTCCAGAGGACGATTGTTCTTCCAACCGAACTGATCGTGCGGGAGAGTTGCGGTTGCGTCGAAGATTTTGAGCCGGTGGCATCGATCGCTGGCGCCGTCGACGTGGCGGGGGTGAGCTGAACATGGCCGCGATCGCTCGTCGACTGGGTGTCTACGCCGTCACGGCGTGGGTGGCCATCACGGCCAACTTCTTGTTGCCGCGACTGATGCCGGGCAATCCCATTCAAACGTTGATCGGCAAGCTCATCTCAAACGTGACACCGGCCGAAGTCAGGTCCATTCGACTCTCCTTCGGGGGAAGTCTTAAGAGCGGTCTCGTCCATCAGTACTTCACCTACTTGGATCAGATGTTCCACGGCAACCTCGGAGTCTCAATCACCCTGTCGACGCCGGTCAGCACGATCTTGAAAGGCGCGGTCCCCTGGACCGTCGGACTGATCGGCATCTCCACGTTGTTGAGTTTCTTCGTTGGGACGATCGCCGGGGCGCTTCTCGGTTGGACCCGCGGATCACGGATGGACTCGCTGATTCCGACCGCGACGTTCTTCCAGGCGGTACCGTACTTTTTCCTCGGCACCGTGATGCTGTTGATTTTTGGCAGCGACTTGCACTGGTTCCCGGAGCTCGGTGCCTACAGCCTGAGCGTGACGCCGTCGTGGACATGGGCGTTCGTGGCCAGCGTGATTCGCTACGGAGAACTCCCGATGATCTCCATAGTTCTGAGTTCCGTCGCGGGTTGGATGCTGGGCATGCGCAACATGATGATCACGATGGTCGGCGAGGACTTCGTGCTGATGAGCGTTGCTATGGGCTTACCGCGGCGCAAGGTAATCATGACGGCCGCCCGCAACGCCATCTTGCCCAGCATTGCCAATCTGTCGCTGGCCATCGGCCTCGTAGTCTCGGGCGCGTTGCTGGTTGAACTTGTCTTCAACTACCCCGGCGTGGGCGACCTCCTCTTGAACGCGGTGCAAAACGAGGACTATCCCCTCATCCAGGGCATCTTCTTGATCATCACGCTGGCGGTCCTTGGGGCCAATCTCATCGCCGATCTTGTCTACTTTGCCCTTGACCCGCGCACGAGAACGAAGGCGGCAACATGAAAAAGTTGCGCGTGCCCCGGTCGCCCAAGGTCCTGCTCGGCTTGGCTATCACCGGCTTTTTCCTCTTGCTGACCATTATCGGGCCATATTTGGCGCCCTTCAACCCCAGTAACACCTCGTTCGCCCCCAACCTGACGCCCTCGGCGCATCACTGGTTGGGTACGACCAGCCTCGGCCAGGACATCCTGTCCCAGACGTTGGTCGGCGCGCGCGCCACGATGGTAGTGGCGCTGGTGGCTGGTCTGGTGGCAACCATGCTCGCGACGATCGTAGGGGTGGCGGCGGGTTACCTGGGAGGTTTCACCGACGACGGACTGTCGCTTTTGTCCAACGTCTTCCTCGCGATTCCCGGATTGCCGCTGCT
This sequence comes from uncultured Acidimicrobiaceae bacterium, assembly GCA_963756325.1. Classification (GTDB taxonomy): domain Bacteria; phylum Actinomycetota; class Acidimicrobiia; order Acidimicrobiales; family RAAP-2; genus RAAP-2. The sequence continues at coordinate 57,253 of CAVWNE010000008.1, read as the reverse complement.
CATTGTGATCGACAGCTACCTTCCCGCCACGAGTCGTTCGAACGCGTTAGTCATCGGGCTGGTGATCTCTCTGACCGGCTGGGCGTGGGGAGCGCGCGTCCTAAGAGCCCAGACCATGTCGCTGCGCAACCGAGACTTCGTGGAGGCGTCGAGGATCATCGGCGAGAGCCGCTGGCGGATCATGCTCACCGAGATCGCGCCGAACCTCCTACCGGTGCTGGCATCGTCTTTGCTGTTCACGGTGCTCTACTCCATCGGAGCGTACGTGACCCTCGCCTACATTGGCTTGACCAGCACGTCGGTGTGGAACTGGGGCACCATGCTCTTCTGGGCGCAAGCCAACAATGCTCAGTTGTCGGGAGAGTGGTACTGGTTCGTACCGCCGGGCGTGTGCATTGCCTTGGTAGGCACGGGGCTCGCGCTCTTGAACTTTGGCATCGACGAGTTCATCAACCCACGATTGCGCGAGTCCGGACTTAGCGCGCGCCAGCGCCGACGCCGCGGTCTTCCTCGTCGAGTGCGCCTTGGTTTGACGCCGGTCCTTCGCCCGACGGTAGTGAGGAGACCCGAACCGGTGGCGAGCTCGAAGGCGACGACGTGAGCACCGACGAACTTCAACATCGCACGGCGCCGGACGTGAGCACCGAAGCGGCGAGCGCACCAATCGGGCACGCGGCGAATGAGCGTGTCCTAGAGATCACCGGATTCAGCGTCGACTACGGCGTCGACGCGGGTGCGGTGAGAGCCGTCGACAGCGTCGATCTCCATCTCGATCGCTCGAAGGTGCTCGGAGTAGCGGGAGAAAGCGGCTCGGGGAAATCCACCCTGGTCTACGGCTTCACGCGGTTGCTGCGCGCACCCGCCCTGATCACGGGCGGCTCCGTGCTTTTCAACGTTGGCGCCGCGAGCGAGGGTGGGCCAGATGAGTTCCTCGACCTCGTCACCGCCAACGAGGCCGCGCTTCGCGGCGTGCGTTGGTCTCAGATTTCTGTCGTCATCCAGAGCGCCCTCAACGCCTTAAACCCCGTGGTGCGCGTGGGCTCCCTGTTCGAACAGGTTTTCAAGGCGCATCGCCGCGGGATGTCCAAGGCCGATCGGCGCGCTCGGGCCACGGAGTTGCTCGCACTGGTCGGGTTGACCGAGGATCGTCTCCAGCGCTTCCCGCACGAACTCTCCGGCGGCCAACGCCAACGTGTAATGATCGCCCTGGCCTTGGCCCTTGATCCCAAGCTGGTAATTATGGACGAGCCCACGACGGCGCTTGACGTGGTCACTCAGCGCGAGATCCTCGGCGAACTGGCTGAGTTGCGCGCTCGATTCGGCTTCGCAATGATCTTTATCACCCATGATCTCTCGCTGTTGGTGGAACTTGCCGACGAGATCGTCGTCATGTACGGAGGCCGATTGGTGGAGCGGGCCAGCGCCCGCGCGCTCTACGACGCACCACGCCACCCCTACACCCTTGGGCTGCTCAACTCCTTCCCGCCGATGCGCGGTGAACGCCGCGAACTGACCGGGATCCCCGGTGCGCCGCCCGATCTTTCAGATCTGCCGACCGGGTGCGCCTTCCACCCTCGCTGCCCCTACGTGATGGATCGATGCGTCACCGAAAGGCCGCCCCTCGCGCCTCTTGACGAGGACGATCGCTCCGTGGCCTGTTGGCTTCACGTCGGTGACGCGAGAGCGGCCGTTCCCGTGGAGCTGCGACGGACACTCAATACCTCCCCGCAGGAAGGGGGTCGTGGTGAGTGACGCGAACCTGGGCGTCAGCGAGTTGCAAGCACTGCGCTTGTCGCGACACTTCAAAGTGCGTGAGCCGGGACATCTCCTGGGCGCGAAGCGGATAGTGCGGGCGGTGGACGACATCAGTCTCGATCTTCGCGCGGGCCAGGTGACCGCGGTCGTGGGTGAGAGTGGCTCGGGCAAGTCGGTGCTCGCCCGTCTCTTGGCGCGGATCCTTACTCCGACCTCGGGAGAACTCATCCTGCGCGGAGAGCCTGTTGACCCGAAGGCCCGGCGCTCGTTGTCCTATACCTCGGACGTCCAGCTCGTCCTCCAGGACCCCTTTGGCTCGATGAACCCCGTGCACCAGATCCACCACAACCTCATCCGCCCGCTGCGGATTCACGGTGCCTCCAAAGAGAATGCGCGGGGACTGGCGGAAGCGGCCCTGCGCCGGGTTTCGCTGGAGCCGCCCGAGCGGTTTCTCGATCGCTACCCCCACGAACTGTCGGGAGGCCAGCTCCAGCGTGTCTCGATTGCTCGGGCGCTGTGCGTCCAACCTAAGGTCCTTCTCGCCGACGAGCCGATCTCCATGCTCGACGTCTCGGTGCGACTCGGCGTGCTCAACTTGCTGCGCGGACTGTGTGATAACGACAAGCTTGCGATCCTCTATATCACCCACGACATCGCCTCGGCCCGCTACCTAGCGGAGGAGATCATCGTCATGTACGCCGGACAGGTGGTCGAGCACTCGCGCGGCAGCGCGCTCGTCGACGCGCCGACCCATCCCTACACCCAATTACTCATCGCCTCGGTGCCGGACCCGTCCGCCCCCTTTTCGGTGGCACCCAACCTCGGAGAGCAAACGCTTTCGACCTTCGCCGAGGAGGGTTGTCGCTTCAGCTCCGCGCTGCCCCCACGTGATGGACATCTGTCGCGCTCAGGTTCCCCCCGCGTTCCTGGTCGGTGAGTCCCACACCTCGAAGTGCTGGCTCTACCGGGACCAGCCGGAGATCTCGGCAGAGATTGCCATTCCCAAGCGACGAGGAGAGGGGGCCGCCACGAGGAAATGAGCACGGGCTAAGACCTCGTCGCGCGCCTACGGGATGGCCGCGGCGACCGTATTGCGAGGGTCCAACCGGCCTCGCGTAGTTCATTAAGGACCCACACACGGTTCATAAGAAACGTCGGCGAGAGCCGGCTAGACACAATCAATATAAAGGAAAATAAATGTTTGGAAAAATAGGAGTTCTCTTTACAGCCTTGGCCTGCGTGGCTTTGGGCATTGTGGCGAGCGTCGGCCTCGGTGCCGCGTCCGCCGCCAGCCCACCACTGGTGCCTCGAGGGAAACACTGGTGTTACGTTCACCAACAACTTCAACCCGTTCGACTCAACTTCCTTCTGCAAAGAAGAGGCTGTGTGCTCGCTCGTGTACGAACCGCTGTTCGAGTTCGACACGATCAAGGCCGGGACGTCTTATCCCTGGTTGGCCACGGCGTACGCCTGGTCAAATGGAGGCAAGACGCTCACCTTTACGATTCGTACGGGCGTTAAGTGGAGCAACGGTTCGGCCTTTACGCCTGCCGATGTGGCTGCGACGTTCAACGGTACTAACAACAACCCCGCCGCGAACGTGTACGGCCTTCCGACTCTCGCGAGCCCCGCGACGGTCAGCGGGAACACCGTAGTGTTGAACTACGCGACGGCCGAGTACTCGAACATCACGGCGATCGCTGGTACCGAGTTGATGGTGCCTTCGAGCTATTGGACGACGTACTCCCCGGTGGCCACCACTTCGGTGCCCAATTCCGGAGCGATCGGTACCGGACCCTACGTCGTGTCGAACTTCTCGACATCCGTCGTCAACTACACGGCGAACCCGAGTTACTGGGGCGCGGCGCCTGCGGCGAACGAGGTTCAGGTTCTGAGCGTGGACACCAACGCCGACGCGGCGACAGACCTGGCTGACGGTACTTTGACGTGGGCCGGCAACGACATCGCCAACGTGAACTCGATCTTCGTCGACAAGGACAAGGCAACGAACCACACGTTCTTCGCCCCGGGCAACACCGTGACCCTCGAGTTCAACGTGACCAAGGCACCCCTCAACGACCCCAAAGTTCGCGCCGCAATCAGCGCGGGCATCAACCGCAAGGCGCTGGGTATCAAGGGTGAGAGTGGCTACGAACAGCCAGCAACGTCGCTCAGCGGGCTAATTTTGCCCAACCAGTCCGGGTACCTGAGTTCGCAGTTCGCGAATGACGTCAAGGCCACCAATAACCCCACTTCGGTCAAGAAGATCCTGGTAGCGGATGGCTACAAAAAGAACCGCAAGGGCTTCTACGCGAAAAAGGGCAAGGAGATCAAGTTCAGCATTGAGGACCCGATCTCGTACTCGGACTACTACGCGGACGCGCAACTCATCTCGTCCGAACTGAAGTCCGAAGGCATCGACGCCACCGTCTACGGCGTACAGCCGTCGCAGTGGTACACGGACTCGGCGAACGGAAGCTTCACGTCCATCATTCACTGGGGCAACGGCGGGACCAACCCGTACACCCAGTACGACAACTGGTTGGACTACACATCCTCGGCTCCGAACGGCAAGTCGGCCAACGCTGACTATGGTCGCTACCACAACGCGGCGGTGCAAGCCGACCTAACCAAGTTGGCCGGGACTAACCCGAGCAACACGGCCGCGGTAAAGGCGGCGACGTTACCTTTGGAGAAGGTCGTTGCGACGCAACTCCCGGTCATCCCGTTGCTTTATGGAGCTACGTGGTGCGAGTACTCGACGGCCAACTACACGGGATTCCCGACGCCGTCGTCGCCCTACATGGACCCGGCCCCCGGTGACCCCGAGTTGCCGTACATCCTGACGCACATCACGGCTGTTTCCTAGAAAGTCACCTCCACGCGCGGTTCCGTCAACTCAACCCTGCGGAACCGCGCGTGGAGGGTACCAAGACTATGCGGTCTGCCTTCGTGGCGGCTGGCGGACAGCAAGTCGTTCACGTCTCTATATCATCCCCTCGACCAGGAGTTTCCTTATGAACATAAATCGTGCGCACGAGGGGGGTCCCTCCCTCGACTTCCCACCCGGATTCCTTTGGGGAACCGCGACCGCGTCGTACCAGATCGAGGGCGCGGTCCACGAGGACGGACGCGGCCCGTCGATCTGGGACACCTTTAGCCACACCCCCGGCGCCGTGTGGAACGGCGACACTGGCGACATCGCCTGTGACCACTATCACCGCATGGACGAAGACCTTGACCTCTTGGCCGAGCTCAACGTCTCCGCCTACCGCTTTTCGGTGGCCTGGCCCCGCGTGCAGCCCACCGGCAGCGGCCCGGCCAATCAAAAAGGCCTGGACTTCTATCGGCGACTGGTTGACGGACTTCGAGCGCGCAACATCGAGCCCACCGTCACGCTCTATCACTGGGACCTCCCCCAGCCCCTGGAGGACCAGGGCGGTTGGACCGTCCGCGAGACCGCGGAGCGATTTGCCGAGTACGTCGACATAGTCGCGCGCTCTCTTGGTAGCGACGTGGAGCGCTGGATCACCTTGAATGAGCCGTGGTGTTCGTCGTGGCTCGGCTACGGGGCCGGACGTCACGCACCGGGTATTCAAGACATTGGCAAAGCGGCGGCAGCCAATCACCACCTGCTGCTCGCCCACGGCCTCGCCGTACCGATCTTGCGCGACGCGATTCCCTCGGCCAAGGTCGGCATCACGCTCAACCTCGGCGACTTCCAACCGGGATCCCAGCACGAACTGGACATAGCGGCGGCAGAACGGGCCGACGGGAATCTCAATCGTCTCTTCTTAGAGCCGGTCTTTCACGGCCAGTATCCCCCGGACATGCTCGAGCACTACAAGGAGTTCACTCCCGGATTCTCGGTGGTGCAAGAGGGCGACCTCACCACCATCGCGGCGCCCCTCGACTTCCTGGGCGTCAACTACTACTTCCCCTCCACCGTCGTTGACATCTCGCGCGCCAAAGAGGCGCGCGTCGCGGGCTACTTCGTCGCGCAGGGTGAGCAGTTCCCCGACCTTCGCCTTCGATCCCTCGAGACGCCCGGTCGAGAAAAGACGTCCATGGACTGGGAGATTGAAGCGTCGGGCTTGACCTCATTGCTGATCCGGGTGCGTGAGGAGTACACCACGTTGCCTATCTACATCACGGAAAACGGCGCGGCCTTTGACGACTACGTCGATCCCAACGGTGACGTGAAGGACCACAACCGCGTGGCCTACCTTCAAGAGCACATCTCGGCCGTTCACGACGCCATTGACGCCGGAGTGAATGTCGAGGGCTACTTCGTCTGGAGTCTGCTCGACAACTTCGAGTGGGCGCTCGGCTACTCACGACGCTTCGGCATCGTGTGGGTGGACTTTCCCTCGGGCGACCGCCTAAAGAAGGAGAGCTTCAGGTGGTATCGCGACACCATCCACTCCAACTCGGTCGAGTACGCCACCTCGGTGGGGAGCCTGTAAGAGATCGCTCGGCGTTCCCCTCGCCGACTGCGAACAACCGCCGGCCACGAAAGTGGCCGGCGGTTTCCTCGTTAGGGAGTTCCGACGCCAGAGGCCGCGGCGAAGGCGGCGTTCTCCTCAGGAGAGACGCGGATCACTAGCACGGACACCAGGAGACTGACGAGCGCGATCCCCGCTGACACCAGGAACGCCGTGGTGTAGCCATGAGTCGTGGCAATATTCGAGGCGGCCGTCGAAGATGAGTGCAAGGCGTGCAACCGAGAGTTGGAAGCGTCGATGGCGATGGTGGCCAGGACGGCGAGGCCCAGTGCGCCCCCCACCTGCTGCATGGTATTGAGCAGGGCCGAGGCCAGTCCGGCCTCGTTCGCCTGGACGCCCGACACCGCGGTCAAGGTAAGGGGAACGAAGACGAAGCCCATGCCGAGGGCGATGATCACCAGGGGTCCCAGAATCTCCAAGTAACTGCTGGTGGGTGTGATCCGTGAGATCCACAGCATCCCCACCACGGTCATCGCCGGACCCACGATGAGGGGCAGGCGAATGCCCGTCTTGCCGACGAATCGAGACGTCAGGCCGGCGGCGACGATGATGCCCGCGGTCATGGGCAAGAAGCCCACGCCGGTCTTCACCGCGCTCCACCCTTGAATGTTCTGGAGGAACTGAGTCAAGAAGTAAAACATCGAGAACAGCGCGATGCCGATGCAGAGCATCATCGCGAAACTGGCCGAGCGATTGCGATTGCTAAAGATACTGAGTGGCATCAACGGGTCGGCCGAGTGCTGCTCAATGAAGCCAAAGGTGATGAGCAACACCACCGCGGCCCCGAGGAAACCGATGGTCGAGACCGACGACCAACTGTGGCTTGAGGCGTTGGAGAGGCCATAGACCAGAGCAAGCATGCCGCCCGTGCCGGTCAGGGCTCCGGGGACGTCGAGGCGCCCGGAGGTGGTGGAGGACTCGTGCAACGCGCGGGGCGAGAGGAAGAGAACGATCGCCGCGATCGGCACGTTGATGAAGAAGATCCAGCGCCACGAGACGTAACTGGTGAGGATGCCGCCGAGCAAGAGCCCGAGCGCACCTCCGCCGCCCGACATCGCCGCGTAGACACCCATGGCCCGATTGCGCTCGCGACCTTCGGGAAAGTTGGTGGTGATCAGCGCTAAGGCCGTGGGGGCAGCGATGGCCGCACCGACTCCTTGCAGCCCGCGGGTGATGATAAGCCACACGTCGGACTGAGCTAATCCGCCCAGCAACGACGAGACTGCAAAGACGGCGACGCCCATCATGAACATGCGCCGCTTGCCGTAGAGGTCCCCCGTGCGGCCGCCGAACAACAACAGTCCGCCGAAAGTCAACGAGTACCCGGTAATGAGCCACTCCAGGTTGGCCAACGAGAAGTGCAAAGCGTGATGAATAGTGGGGATGGCGACGTTCACGACGGTGGCGTCCAGCACGATCATCAACTGCGCCGCCGTGATCACTAACAGCGCGAGACCCAGGTGCTTAGTTTCCTCGTTGAGCTCAAGTTCGCTCTCTTCGGTGGTCATCGTCGAGTCTCTTTCTCTTGGGGGGCTAGGTACGTGGTAATTCGGGGGTGCCGGCTTCGAGGAGCGGAAGAAGCACCCCTTCGACAATTGACTCAAAAAAGGCTCGATCCGGCACGGTGGCCGAGACGAGCAAACGATGAAAGACGAGCGCCGGGAGAATCGAGACAATCATCTCCATGTTGGCGACCGGCCGAATCTCTCCACGCCCGATTGCCCGATCGAACACAACCGCGAGAGCCCTCGTGTGCGGTTCGATGAGCTGGGTCCGAAACACGTCACGCAGTTCCGCGTCGTGAGGCAGGGCGCTGACCAGTCCGATCATGACCTCGGAGTCGAGGGGAACGTCTTCTACATCGGACTGGTTGATGAGGGCCACGAGGTCGCCCCGCAGTGATCCCGTATCGGGCGCATCGGGGATTGCCCCCTTTTGACTCATGAGGGCATCGACAATCAGTTCGGCCTTGCCCGACCAGCGGCGGTAGATGGTCGCCTTGCCCGCGCCGGCGTGGGCAGCAATCTTGTCAATGGTGAGGCGGTCGTAGCCGATCTCGGCCAGCAGTTTGAGGGCCGACGCGCGAAGGGCATCATCTCTCGTCGCGTCTAGGGGCCGTCCCCCGTGACTCTCTGTGGGGTCGTGCGTGATTCTCTCGTCCAAGTCCACGATAGATACGGTACCACATCGTTCCGGAACGAGACAGTCTCGTCTCTTAACCCTGATTAGGGGGCTGAAAGAGTGGAGCGACTCTAGCTGGCCGAAAATACCGTGGCGTAGGGAATCGTCTTGGCGGGAACGTGAACCTTTACAGTCTCGCCCCATTTAGTGAAAGCGGTCTTGCTCGACCCGGACGACGTGGTGACCGCTTCCTTCAACGGAAGGTTCTTCGATCCCGAGGAGATGGTCAAGATCGAAAGTTCTTTCGGGGTGGAACTGGTTTTGGCCGTGGTCCAACTCAGCTGGTAGCCACCGGTGGCCTTGTCGCGCTTGGCCAAAAGACTCGTGCCCTTCGCCGGGGGAAGCAGTTGCGAGAACGCGCTGGAGGTCAAGTTCGAGTGAAACGTGCTGTAGGGCGACGTTCCCTTCTTCATGACGATGGCCTCAGCCCCCACCTTCGACTGCTCGGTCGCAGACAGCCCCATGAGCTTGGTCAGGCCCGTCTTACTGCCAAACAGGTAGGCGGCCTTGGGCGTCACGATAATGGTGAAGGTCTCGGCGCCCGAGAGGTAGGTCTCGGTCCCGCTGGTGGCGCCAATGTCGGCCACTACCGAGCTGTTGACCTTGTTATCGACGGTCGTGACGACGATGTGCACGCCAGACTCCTTGTTCAGAGACTTGGTCGCCGAGGACAGCACCGAGGCGCTCGTGGGCCTCTTGGTCGCGCCTTGGGCCGCGAGCGCAGGTCCAAGAACGAGGGCGCCGGATAGTGCGACGAGGGACAGGGTGAAGGGGACGCGTCGGGGGAAGGCCATCATTAGAGCCTAGGGGGCCACGGCCTTGACTTTATCCCGGTCCGACGATCTCCCACCGTGGTGCGTGAGAGACGTCTAAAAGCACGCCGAAAGATCAAAAAGGAACTGTTGCAAAGTACGAATCTCGTCCAGCAGTTCGGGTGACGCCGACTCGAGTTTCTCATCACTCAAGATGCCATTCACCATTGCCGTAGCACGCAGCGCCACCTGCAGCGTGCAGAGCCACGCCCAGGCCTCCGCGTCGTTGAGAAACTGCTCTTGCAAGGTCATGAGCGCGAGCTCCGCGTTCGAGGCCATCTCACTCTGGCGCGCCAGGGTCGACAGCGGATCGTCGTCGTCGCTGCTGGGATTAATGGGTGGGCTCAACGAAAGGTGCCACTCGTGTTCAGGGTCCCGCTCGGCGGCGACCACGTGGGCGAAGACTTCTCGCACGATGTCGTGTCCGACCTCGTTGAGGCGTACCTCGACTCGCCCGTCGCGGCGGCGCACGAAGAGCTTGGCGGGCATTAGGCGTCACGCTCCACGCTGGATTGCAGGCCGGCTACCTGAAGTTTGACGCAGTAGGACTCGGCGCGCTCGCGCTGCCCCGACCACACCGCCGCCCGACCTTCGTGATGCACGGTCAACATGAGATGGGTGCACTTATTGTTGGAGTAGCCAAATATCCTCTTAAAGACCGCCACTACCACCGTCATGGGAGTCACCGGATCGTTCCACACAATGACGTTCCACGGCCGTTCGGTAACGACCGCCACCTCGCTGTCGACTCGTTGTTCGAGATCGTTCTCGGCGGTGGCGTTTCGAAGAATTTTCGGCGTCGCCATGCACCCAGTGTCGCAGGTCGCTGGGCTGATTGGAAGTGGCAGAACTTACAGTAGATATAGCCAAGGGGGCTCCATGCTCAGCACGAAGAGACGCGACGTGGCCGCGCGACTGCGCCAACGCGTCAGCCTCTCCATCCGACACGCTGTCGGACTGACCAACGAACCGCCGCCTCGTTGTGACGACCCAGACGACGCCTTCGGCGATGTTCACGGAGTGGCGCGACTGGTACATCGCGAACTTCCTTCCATGTTGGTCGGCGGCGTTGGATCGCTGTTCTTTCAGATGCTCCATCCTCACGCCATGGCCGGCGTCGCTCAGCACTCGCGCTACCAGGACGATCCGCTGGGACGCGTTTTGCAGACGGCAAACTTCATCGGGGCCACGACCTTCGGATCGAAGGAGACCGCCCAGATAGCTATCGACCGCGTCTTAACCGTGCACCGCTATGTCCACGGAGTGGCCGACGACGGCGCTCCCTACGACGCCAACGATCCCCATCTTCTGCTGTGGGTTCACTGCGCGGAGATTTACATGTTTCTCAACGCCTATCGACGCTTCGGCTCACAACGATTGAGCGACGACGAAGCCGACCACTACGTGAAGGAGATGGCTCCCCTCGCTCGCATCCTCGGCGTCCTCGATCCACCCGAGTCGGTGGAGGAACTTAACGCCGCGATACTTCGCTTTCGCGGCGAGTTGCGTCTGAGTAACGACGGCGTCAGCGCGCGCGACTTCATCACCCATCGGGTCACTCGGAGCCTCGCCCAACGTCTCGTCTACCAACTGTTGGTGCGAAGTTCCTGGTCGCTGCTACCTTCCTACGCGCAGGACCTACTGGGCGTGCGCCAACGCGGGTGGCGCGAACGTCTCATTGTGCGACCCGCGACCCAGGTGGTGTGTTACGCCATGCGCCTCGCGGTGCCCCCTCCACCTCACGTGGCGATTGTCAATCCTCCATCGACCGCGACCACTTGACCGGTGACGTACGCCGAGTCGGCGAGCGCCACGATCACCTCGGCCACATCGTCGGCCGTTCCGCTGCGGCGCAACGGAGCCACGGCTTGCACGTAACCACGCACGGCGTCCCAATTCTGCGTCCAGGGCGTATCGATGAGACCCGGCGCGACGGCGTTCACTCGTACTTCGGGACCGACCACCTTGGCCAGCAGAACCGTCATGTGATTGAGCGCGGCCTTCGACGCGGCGTAGGGAATGGACGAGCCGGTGGGGCGAAGACCAGCAATGGACGACACGTTGATAATGGATCCGCTGCTTGACTTCAGCGCGTCCATGGCGGCGACACTCAGTTGCCACGTGCCAAAGACATTGACCTCGAAGATCTCGCGCCAGACATCGACACTCGCTTCCTCGAGATCTCGATGCGCGATCAGCTTGGTCGTGCCGGCGTTGTTCACCAGGACGTCAAGTCGACCACAGCGTTCGAGCACGGCGGCGACGAGCGAGGCGCAGTCTTTCGCCTGGGAGATGTCGGCCTGCACGTAGTGCGCGGAAGGGGTGGTCTCGGCCAGATGCTCACCGGCCTCGACACTGTGAGCCGAGTTGAAGACCACCGTGTCGCCACGCCCGGCGAAACGCCGCGCGGTGGCCAGTCCGATCCCGCTGGTTGATCCGGTGACGAGGACGACACTCATGGCGCCACTCGGCGCAGTCGCCACGAACCGGCCCAGTGTTGACCCGGTTCCAGTACCACGATGTCCTTGCCACTGCGCAGTGCGTCCGGCGGGCAGGTCATCGGCTCGACGGCCACCGAGGTCCGCCGATGACCTTTTTCATTTTTGTCGCCGGTGTACGCCTGGAAGTAGGGGAAGTTTCGATCGGCACTCAGTTCCACCAGAGCGCCGTGGGCGTCCTCCAGTGTCACCACCGCCAGTCCTGAGTCGTCGCGGAGGAGATCGGTATAGGTCACGTCAATCTCGTGGCCGCTCACCGACTTGCGGGTCGAGAAGTCAAGGGGGTTGCCCGCTAAGGGCAGGATTTCCCCGGTGGGCAGCTGGCGATCATCCACCGCGACGTAAGACTTCGCCCGTATCTCTAGCGACGCGCCTTCGATGGTGGGGGTCGTCACCGCGAGATAGGGATGAAAGCCCACCCCAAAGGGCAACGGTACGCCATCACGATTGGTCACGGTGGTGGTGACGGTCAGGCCCAGCGATCCCAAGTGGTAGGCCACTTGAATCTCGCTGGCGAAGGGGTACTCGGGCGAGGGATGCAAGAGAAGCGAGAGGACGCAGCGATTCTGATTCACCGCGTCGATGCGAAAGGGGAGCCAGCGCACGAGCCCGTGGATGGCGGTGGCGTGCGCCACGTCGTCGATTCGTGGTCGGGCGTCTCGCCCGGAGAAGCTCCACTCGCCCTCCCCCATTCGATTCGGCCAGGGGTAGAGAACCTGACCGCGAGCGTTGGTCGCCACTTCTTCGCCGGCGAATCCTTCGACCACGCTCACCCCGCCCTTTACGTACGTGCGAAGCGTCGCCCCCACTTCGGTTACGACCGCACGTTGATCCCCGTGGGCTATGGCAATCTGTTCTCCTGAAGGCAACATCAGCGATTTACCGTCCTTTTCACTGGTAGATAACCTAGGACAGTTAGCCTCCAGGTATGCGATTACTCCTCACGAACGACGACGGCGTCCTGGCGCCCGGCATGGCCGTTCTGGCACGAAGTGTCGCCCAGTGGATTGAGGCGGCGCCGGACGTCGAGGAGCGGGGCGCGATCATCGTGGCGCCCAATCGCAACTACTCGGGCATGTCCAGTGCGGTGGGCGACGTCTTTGAACGTCCCACCGTCAAGTACCGCCGCCACCGCATCGCCGGGGCCGAGTCCATCGTCACCTACGGACTGGAGGCCCCGCCGGCGCTGTGCGCCATCCTGGGCGCGCTCGGGAGTTTCGACTTTCGCCCCGACGTGATCGTCTCGGGCATTAACGCGGGAGCCAACGTCGGGCGCAGCGTCCTGCACTCGGGTACTGTCGGCGCGGTCCTCACCGGCGCCCAACTCGGGCTCTCCGGCCTCGCCGTCTCGGTCCAGTGGGGCGAAGACGTTCACTACGACACGGCCGCGCTGGTGGCCATCGAGGTGCTGGATGAGCTGTTTCGCGCCCCCTCGCGCACCTTGCTAAATCTCAACGTTCCTAACCTGGCCATTCACCAATTGAAGGGCGTGCGCCGCGGTCACATCTCCACGGCTGGTCTCATCAAAGCCGCGGGACCGCGGGCCGGGGGCGAGGAGCTCAGTGAAGAAGGCGAGTTGCCGCTTCGCCTCGGAGCGGCGAGTCCCGAGTTGGGTGATGTCAGCGACGAGAACGCAGACGATGACGGAGCTCTGCTGGCGGCCGGGTACGCGTCGCTGACGCCCCTACGAGGTCCCCACGAAGTCGAAGACATCGGACTCGATGACCTGATCGAAAAGGCGCTCGAAGCGATGTCGCGTCAACTCAGTACCTGAACTACTCGTCCTCGGGACGACGCCGCTGTACTTTCAATCGACCTCGAGCCTTCTTCTCGTCGACCCGTCGAACCTTCGCGCGCTTGGTCGGTTTGGTGGCCCGCCGGGGGGTCCGAGGCGCCAGGGCCACCGCAAGCTTTTGGCCCAATTGATCGAGCGCCGCAGCTCGATTCTGACCCTGCGAGCGAAATCGACTGGCGCTCGAACGCACCACCGGACCGAGGGAGTCCCGCACTCGTTGCTTGTCGGCGTCGCTCAAGGCGCGCGAGTCCCCTACTCGAAACGACGCGACCACTCGAGTTAGTGAGCGATTGGCGTGCTGCCCCCCAGGCCCCCCGGACGTCGTGACGCGAAGCTCAATCTCCTCTGCGGGAATCGTCAGTCGAGCGCGAACAGTGATCGAACCGTCGTCGTTGGTCCTAGGACCACTCGACACGTCCTAACTACCGCCGGGCAATCGCACGAGAGCCAGTTGCGACGAGGCCGCCACGAGTTGACCATCGTCGTCGAAAAGCTCGCATCGCTCGTCGACGAAGCCATCAGCCACGGCCACCACCCACTGCCGGGCGCGCAGCCACTCGCTCCGCGGAACACGACGAATGTAGGAGGTGAGTTGCAAGGTGGGGACCCAGCCCGAGGAACCAAGGGGCATCGTGGCCGGTGGCAAGGCGTCGGCGGCGAACAGGAGACTCCACGGGTCCCACGAGGCCTCGCCGTCGTCGAGGCGCAACCATCCACGCACCTCGCCCAGCGCGGACAGTTGACCTTCCCACCACCCCGTCGTGGCGGGATCGAGTCGCAGTTCCAGCACCCGCATGATGTTGAGGTCTTCGCGGCCCGTTGACTGGCGAGAGACTTCGCGGGGGGCGAGGCCGGGGACCGGAGCTGCCTGGTAGCGAACGGAGGACTCGTCACGCAGTGTACCCAGCGTGACCAGGGACTCCAAAGTGAGTTCCCCGCCTTGGCTCATCGAGACGTAGACGAAGGACACGCTGCGTCCGACCTTGCGCACCTCCACGCGTAACTCGGCCTCGCCGAGAGTCGGGGCATTCACGAAGTTCGTGGTGAGGGCGTTCACGTGTATATGCGACGAGCCTTGCGCACTGGCCTCGGCCAACGCGGCGCTCGCCACGACGCACTGGAGGTACCCACCGTGAGGATGGTCCATCACCGAATAGAACGGCGAGAGGGTGGCGCCGTATCGCCCGTCTCCCCGAGGTTCAACAGACGCCGCGCCGCGAAGGGCGCGGCTCTCTTCAGCTGATGACATGGCCAAAATCCTAATTGACCACGCGACGTCCACCATTAAGGTGGCCAGGCGAAGGAGTTCCCATGCCCGTCACGGACATCTCTTGGTGCGAGCTCTCGTGATCGCGTCGACCACGGTGCTGTCCTGGCTCGCCAGCGGCTTCAAAGAGGCACTCGCCATGGTCTGGATGACGTGGTGGCCCCTCGTTCTGGGCTTCACGCTCGCGGGCCTGGTGCAGGGAACGCTGCCGCGCGGCGCACTAAGAGAGCGACTGGGCTCGAACTCGGCTCGCTCTCACGCCACGGCGACGCTGCTCGGGACGTTATCCTCCTCGTGCAGTTACGCCGCCAGCGCCATGTCACGTGCCCTCTTTGCCCGCGGCTCGTCCTGGACGAACTCACTCATCTTCATGGTCGCGTCGACCAACCTCGTGATCGAGCTCGGGGTGGTGCTCTTCGTACTCCTCGGCTGGCCCTTTGTGGTGGCCCAGCTGGTGGGCGGCATAGCGATGGTCGTCCTGCTTATCGCCCTCATCCCGCTGATGTTCGGGCGCGACACGGTGGAGCGCCTCTCGACACGCGTCACCGAGGACGCTGGCTCGAGCCCCTCGTCAACGACACCGAGTTGGCGCGATCGTCTCGGGCTCTCTGCCCGCTACACCATGGGTGATCTCACCATGGTGCGAAGGGAGTTGCTGATTGGTTTCGTCGTAGCGGGGTTTCTCAGTGTGCACGTCGCAAACTCGTGGTGGAGTGACATCTTTCTCAGCGGGCACGGCGGGTGGACGGTACTCGAAAACGTGGCCCTCGCTCCCCTGGTCTCGGTTCTCGCCTTCGTGTGTTCGGTAGGTAACGTTCCCCTCGCGGCGGCCCTGTGGGGACACGGTGTCGCCTTTGGGGGCGTCATCGCCTTCCTGTTCGCTGATCTCGTCACTCTCCCGCTCCTCATCATCTATCGCCGCTACTACGGCACCGCAAACGCGTGGCGACTTTTCGCATTGTTGTGGGCGACCGCGAGCGGTGCCGGTCTCGCCATTGACGGCCTCTTTCACTCGGCCCACCTCATTCCAAGCTCTCATCACGTGAGGGTGCTCTCGGGTGAGTTTCCTCTCGGCGCGACGTTGATTCTGAACGTGCTCGCAACGGTGGTGCTTCTCGCGGTATGGCTCCTGGCTCAAGGCGCTCAGGGGGGCGCCCACGCCGCCACCGACCCCATCTGTGGCATGACGGTCGACCCCGCAGAGGCCCCCGCGTCCGCCCTTCGCGACGCTGAGACCTTCTACTTCTGTTCCCTCGGGTGCCGCGCCAAGTTCCTCGCGGGTGACCAGCCCAAAATCGAGGGTCGCGAAGATCTCCTCGATCCGGTCTGTGGGATGAACGTCAACGAACGCGACGTCTCGGGTATTGGCCCTGACGGGGCGACCTACTATTTCTGCAGCGAGGGTTGTCGCGAGACGTTCCTACACGGGACGTCCCCGGCCAACCATCACCGCGAGTGAGGAATCGACATGAGCAGACAGCACACCAGCGTGAGGGCGTACGGCATCCTCGTGCACGAGGAGAGCGTGCTGCTCGTCCGTTCGAGCAGCCCTCAGATTGTCCCCCCACTGTGGTGGCTTCCGGGCGGCGGTATCGACTTTGGCGAGTCGCCCGAAGAGACTCTGCTGCGAGAGTTTCGAGAGGAGACGGGCCTGGCTATCAAAGACCCCGTGCTCTTGCACGTGGCGAGTGACATTCGTCGTCGCCCGAACGGCGACCGCATCCATACCGTACGAGTTCTCTACACCGTCTCACCCGACGGCGGAGTTCTCCGCGACGAAGCGATCGGCACCACCGACCAAGTTCACTGGTTTAAGTTGGACGAACTCAGCGACGTCAACGTGGCCGAGTACGCGGCCCGCGCCATTCAACTCGCGCTCGAGAAATAGACCTCGGGCATCTCTCGCTTCATGAACTTGCCGGCCGGATTACGCGGCAGCGGTTCGCGAGTAAAGGCCAGGCGCGTCGGGATCATGAAGGCCGCGAGGCGCGTGGAGAGAAAATGGCGTAGTTCGTCGCTGGTCAGTTCCATCCCGTCGCGCACCATCACTACGGCCGCCACCTCTTCGCCCAGACGTTCGTGGCTCAGTCCAAAGACCGCCACTTCATAGACCGCCGGATTCTCGTAAATGGCCGACTCGACTTGGGCTGAGTACACGTTCTCGCCCGCGCGAATGATCATGTCCTTCGCCCGATCCTCGATGAAGAGAAATCCTTCTTCGCTGATGTGACCGAGGTCCCCGGTGCGCAACCAGCCCTCGACGATCGTGGCGGCGGTGGCATCGGGCTTATCCCAATACCCGCGTATGAGCGTGGGCGATTTCATCCAAATCTCGCCACTGATCCCCACGGGAAGAGAGTTTGCGGACTCGTCGCGAATATCGACGTCCATCACGATGGTGGGCACTCGACCCGTGGAGGCCGGATGTGTGATGTAGTCGTCCCCGAAGTTCTGTGGTCCGTAGGCATTCGTCTCGGTCATGCCGTAGCCCAGGCTCGGGCGACCGTGGGTAAAGGTGCTCTCGACCCGTGCCACCAGCGTCGAGGGCGCGGGCGCCCCTCCTCCCCCCACCGAGGCCAGCGTGGACGTGTCGTACTTGGCGAAACTCGGCGACTCCATAAGGTCCCACGCCTGAGTGGGTACGCCCACGAAGGCCGTCACCTTGTGACGCTCAATCAGGGCCAGAGCTCGCTCGGGATCCCAGCGATACATCATGACGAGTTTGAAGTGCCAAGAGAAGCACGACATCATGACCGGGATGCAGCCGGTCACGTGAAAGAGCGGCACAATCAAAATGAAACAAGGCGGAAGTCCGCTGCCCGCTTCTGCCTCGTCCCGTCGCGCGGCTTGAATCGTCGCACTGGAGGAGAAGGCCATGATCGTCTGACAGATCGCACCGTGGGTCGATACGGCCCCTTTGGGGAATCCGGTCGTGCCCGAGGTGTACAGAATGGTCGCGTCGGTGTTGGCGTCCAGCTCCGCGCCGGGCATCTGGACGCCTCTTTTCACCACGTCCGACCACCGCTCGACCGTGGAGGGAAGAGATCCCTCCGAAAGACGAACCCCGAGCAGCCGAGCCCCGACACGCTTACAGGGCTTGAGAGCGCGGTCGACCCGTTCACTGTCGGCGATGAGGACGCTCAGGCCCGAATCGTTGATGGCGTAGTCGAGCTCGTCCTCGGTCCACCAGGCATTCAACGACACCGAGATGGCCCCGATGGAGAGAATCGCGGCGAAGGAGATGACCCACTCGGGGTAGTTCCGCATGGCGATACCGACCCGGTCGCCTTTCTTCACGCCGAAGTGGTGTACCAGCGCGTAGGCCAGGGCGTCGACCTCATCCATCACTTGGGCGAAGGTCCACTCCTCGTCCTCGTAGACGAGAAACGTGGTCTCCACGCCGCGAGCCAGATCAAAGAACTGGCGAACAGTCGTCGGAGCGTTCTTGAAGACGCGCTCGCTCACGCCGTCACGCTCGGCCACCACGACCTCAAAGGGCTGGCCCGCGGCCCCGATCTCGGCCATTGCCTCTTCGTAGCTGCGCACTAACGGCCCCCGTGCTCTCGAGATGCGAATTCCCTTGTCACCCCTCCACTTTGCCAGATGAGACGTACCCCAATGGACCTTGCGACGCCCGGGGGTTTCGCCTAAACCTGATCTCAACCGATCAGCGAAAGGACCCGCCATGCTGGGTACCAGTTATCCCCTATTAGACGTCTTCATCTCCACGTTGTATCTCGTGATATTCCTCTTTTGGATCATCCTCGTCTTTCACATCGTGTACGACATCTTTCGTAGTCACGATCTGAGTGGTGTCGGCAAGACCGGATGGATCCTGTTGATCTTGATCTTCCCGCTGCTCGGCAGTCTGATTTATGTCCTCGCGCGCGGCGGATCCATGCACGAGCGCGACCTGAGGTCCCAACAGTTGAATCAAAAGGCCTTTGAGGAGTACATCCGTCAGGTGGCGAACACCAAGGAGTAAAGGGCGCTCAGCGCGACGCGCCGAGCGGCGACTTGATCAAAGCCGCCTTATGAGCCATACGTTCCACGGACTCGGTAATCTTCGCCTTTACGTTGACCAAATCAATGCGCGCGATCTCTGCCTCTTTGGTGAGACCCTTTAGATGCTCGACGTCCCAGAGGCTGAGCACCGGCGTGAGAACGTCACTCAAGTACTGACCAAGTCCGTAGATCCCCTCTTTGGCGATGCGCACCGCGTGCCGGGTGAAGCTCGGTATGCCGGTGCCGGGCATGGCGAACGTACTCACCTGCTTGGAGACCGCGATCATCATGGCCGAGGGGTCGATGGCGAAGGCCGCGAGCGTGAGGTCGCGGTAGAAGAGATAGTGCTTGGTCTCATCTCCCGCGATGAGTGCGAGGACATTGCGGCCGATCTTGTCGTCCTTGGGCAACTTGGCACCGGTGTTGCGGTGTGCGATCTGAGTGGCGCGCTCTTGAAACGAGACGTAGGCGATGAGTTCGGCGAAGGTGGCCGGGTGGGGGACCTCACCTTTTTGCATCTGCACGCGTCGTCCGTCCTCGAGAAGCGTCGGGTTGATGCAGCGCGACACGTGCACCCAGTCGCGCATGACCATGGCGTGGCGATTTTCCTCCATGGTCCACTGGCACGTCCACTCCCGGATGGGATGTCCGCGCGGCGAGTGAGCGAGGATGCTGTCGGTGTAGTACGGGAGGTTGTCCTCGGTCAGCAGGTTCACGTAAATAGAGCTGCGCACGCCGTCCCCAATGGGGTACTGCTCGGGCGCCCAGGCCTTTTTCTTGAAGTCCTCGCCGTCGCCCCAGTTGATCTGCTCGTGCGGATACCACAGGCGCGGGGCCTCCATGTGCCGGTTGTAGAGGCGCTCTACGTCGGGAGTAATCTCCTCCAACAAATCAACTCGGCTCTTGGCCACTCGAGTGCTCACGTGGTGACGCCTCTCTGTTCACGCGTCGCGTTACACCTCAACCTTAACGTTCCTCGTCTATGGAACTCTTCACTCATGTGATTGGTCGCACAAGAACGCTCATGTAGCCTGGTAGCCCTGTGAAACTCCTCGAGGCTCTCGTTCCGGTCGACTTTCGTTCGTCGATACGTGGACCGCTACGGCGGTTTTATACCTGCACGTTCATCGGCTGCATCGGGAACGGGCTGACCCTGTCCCTGTTCGTGATCTACCTGCACAACGTCCGCCATTTCTCGACGGCCTTCGCGACATTGCTGCTGGCGCTGTCTGCGGTGGTGGGTCTCGCCAGCACCCCGCTGTGGGGCTCAATGACCGACCGGCTCGGGCCGCTTCCCGTCATCTTGTTCGCCTACGGGGCTGACGCCATCGCCCTCGTCTTTTGGGCCTTCGCTCACACGCACGAACAGGCTTTTGTGGCGGCCCTGCTGATCGCGGTCTTTGGGGGCGCGGGGTGGGGGCCGGGCTCCACCATGCTCAGTCGGCTCGTCTCGCCCGAGCACCGTCAGCGCGCCTTCGGTGTCAACTTCATGTTGGTCAACCTGGGCATCGGCTTTGGCGCGTTGATCTCGGCCAGCGTGGTGGACCTGAGACAGCCCGATACGTTCGTTGCGCTATACATCTTCAACGCCGGCGTTACCCTGCTCACGGCGTTCTTCTACTTGACCCTTCGCAGACACGGTGGACCGGTCAAGGAACATCACGAAGACCCCGTGAAGAGCGCCGAGGGGTGGAGTGTCGTCCTGCGCGACAATCGAATTGTCCGCTACGTGATCGCCTCGGTGTTCTTGATGGTCGGTGGGTACGGCTCCCTCGACGCCGGCCTCAGTCTGTTTGTCGTCAACAACTTAAAACTGTCGGTGCACGCCATCGGAGTTATCTTTTTCTTCAACACGACCACGATCGTGCTCGCCCAGTTGTGGGTGCTCAACCGCATCGAGGGCAAGAGCCGCACCCGCGTTATGGGCGTGGTCGCTGCGTTCTGGTTCTTCTTCTGGATCATCTTGGAGTCCACCCTGGCTCTCCCCGCTGCCGCCTCCATACCATTGCTCTGTCTGGGTATGTGCGTCTTCGCGGTCGGTGAAACCATGTTGCAACCGGTGGGTTCAGCGATCGTGAACGACATCGCGCCCGAACACCTGCGCGGCCGTTACAACGCCGCCGCCGGCGCGTCGTGGGGTATCTCGAGCACGCTGGCGCCCGCCATCACCGCTCTCTATTTTTCGATTCACATCGGCGGCTGGTGGCCCCTCGGGACGGGCATCACCGCACTGGTGGGCGGACTCATGATGATGGATCTGCGCCGCCACATCAGTCCCGCGGCCGACGGTCGTCGCGTTCGCGCGAACTGACGTGGAGGTCGTTCGCGTAAACGCGCGGAACGAGGAGCAGTTCGCTGCCTGGTTCGGCGTGCTGGAGCGCGGTGAGGTCGCGCGCGATCAAGCCCGCCGAGGTGGATGGCGGCCCCAAGAGTGGAGGGCGCGAGCCCTCGACACCGGTGCGCCCGTGCATCACGAACTCTACAGCTACGTCGATCACGTTGACCCGGTCGCCATCTCCGCCCTCGAAGTCTCACGTGACGACAACTTGGATTGGATCCGCGGAGAACTGTGGGTCGAACCCGACCGTCGCCGCGAAGGTTACGGCTCTCGCGCCCTCGCGCATCTGGAAGCTCGATCCCTTGAGCTGGGGCGTCACGCTCTGTTGTTCTGGGTCATGGAGGGCATTCACGAGCGAGGTGCCGGTGCCAATCGGGCCTTCGCACCACGACACGGATACTCGGTGGTCGAAGAGAACGTGGAGCGTGAGTTGGACTGGCCACGGCCGGCCGGTGAACTTGAGAGACGTACATCTGAGTTCGCCCCGAAAGCAAGCGACTACGAGATTCTCTCGTGGCGCGGCGCGGCACCGCAGGAACTGTTGACGGGTCGCGCGCACCTGAGTGCCCTCATGCCGGTGGAAGTTCCCGACGCGGGCTACGGCGTGGAGCAAGAGCGCTGGGACGAAGCGCGGGTCCGACACCACGAACAACAGACCGATGAGATGGGTCGAGACCTGCTGGTGGCCGTGGCGAAGCATCGCGCCACGGGCGAGCTCGTCGGATACAGCGAGCTGACCGTGTCACGCGAGGCGCCGGCCACGGCGTATCAGTGGGACACACTGGTCCTACGGGCGCATCGGGGTCATCGGCTCGGCACTCTCATGAAGGTCGCCACCATGCGAGAACTGGAGTGTGGCAGGTACTTGACGCGCCGGATCATGACCTCCAACAACTCACTCAATACCGCGATGATCTCGGTCAACGAGGCGCTCGGCTTTTACCAGACCGGCGGCGTTGTCACCTGGCACAAGGCGCTCGACTAGCTCACGGGCAACAGCTTGCCCAGAGGAGCTAGAGGCTCCTTGGGCACGTGTATCCATCCTTCGCGAAGGGCCGCCTCGCGCGATTCCTCGGGCGCGCAGTGGGTCAACTTTGCCCGGGTGGCGAGGGCCACCAAGGCACAGATAAACGCGTCGAGGGTGTGATCAGAGGCGACGGCGCCTTCGCGTAGCTCCGCGGACACGCGCAGCCACACTCCAGTCTGCTCTTCAACTTCGCGCATGATGCGCTCGCGCTCATGGCGTTGGGTCGCCCGCTGTTCGCCGACCCCGCCGCCCTTGTAGCGCACCCCGCGACGGGCGAGAAGTCCCCAGGCGCGCAACGCGGCCGCCGGATAGGTCTCGATCAGTCGGCCGCTCCCGTCGCGCGGTTCTAGTTGACCCCACTTTTGAGCCCAGGCCGACTGCAGCCAGGCGGCCCGCATGGCGACCACCCCAATCAAGTCAGAGGAGACCGACAGCGGCGTCGAGCCAAGGTCGAGCGAGCGCACGAAGAGGTCGGTCGCCCGATGACGCAGGCTCTCGCGAATCTTGTCCGTGCTGCGATGCTCGAAGGTGGGCCAGCGCGCACTCAGCCGGTGCGCCGTCACGGCCGACACGAAGTCGTCGGGCCAGCCGAGGGGAGAATCGAGTCCGACCACCGTCGCGCGGTCGACAATATCGACCAAACCACGATCGTCCGCGACGAAGCCCTCACCCGGCAATGATGCGCTCGCCGTGAGGCCGTTCAAAGCAACGCTGACCACCCCCGTACGCTTAGCCTCGGTCGCTAGATCAATCCCCACGAAGCGACGAACGCGAACGGGCCGCGCGTACTTGTCCGCGTCGCGTCGTTCGGACGCTCGTCGCTCGGCGTTGGTGGTGTCAGCTGTTCCGATTGGCCCACGGTACTGCTTCGCCCGAGGCCCGGAACAGTCGAAGTGCGACGATCGCCTGGATAACGCCGGCGAGGAGCACCAAGAAGATCCCCACCCGTGGTCCGTAGCTGTAGGCGCCTCCGTCGAAACTGGCCCGCGGCAACGTCAGCCAGCGGATGATGACGATGAGTGTTCCCATCGCCGACAGACCGAGCACGATAACGCCGGGTCCATAAGAGAACTTCGGCATGGTAGAACCCGCACGCGAAAAGAATATGTAGGCACCGGCCGCCACGATGAGAAGAGCTCCGAGCCACCCGTAACTCGTGCTAAATCCGCTTACCGAAGCGCTAAAGGGGCCGCTGCTGACACCTTCCCAGGGCAAAAACAGCGCGATCAGCGAAATCAGTCCCGTAATGGTGATGACCTTGTCGGCCGTCGAAAACTTCTTCCAGTCAAACGTTGTTGCCATGGACCCCCCGTCCGTCGTTGGCTAAAGGGCGCCGGTCACAGGAGGGGGGCCCGTCGCTTTCGCGACGAACCTGCTGAACGACGACCTCTTTTAATGAAAAATAGACAATGAATATGTACCACATCCATAGTTTTCACGCTCGCCCACTCCGAACTTGAGCACCGACGATCGCACACGGCGAGGGAGGAGACGCGAACGAGCGGTGAGTAGGGTCGCTACCCCCGCTCCCGCTGTCCGGTCTTCGGGTCGGGACTAGATGACCACTCGCGCCTTTCCTCGTGGTCGGGTTCTCGGCCACCCACGTCGTCGCCCGACGTGCCGCCGAGCCACCGGTGAGCGAGAGCGGCCCCACAGACCAAGTAGGCCAAGATTGACAACCCCTGCCCTATCTACTCACAAGTAGAGGGTCTCCGCCCTCGGTTTTAGGTTCGAAATTGATCGAAACGCGCCGTTCTCAGTAAAATTTTTATTGGCGAACCAATCGCCTTTGATCAGGAATTTTCACCACCATCCTGTGGATAACTATACGTTTTGTAGCTCAAATAATGGGCCTACAGGGTTAGGCTTTCTCCCGGCAGCATCAACTGCTCCCTTCGTCACCCCACAGAGCTGTGGAATCGGTGACCAACCACTGTGCCCCTTGGTGGGGCCGCTACATAGAACCCATCAAGACCGGGCGTGGACAGCGCTGAGTAATCGCTGGCTACGGCCGTGTGCAGAACAAGGAGAAGAAAAGCTGTGCGAAGAGTTTTGTTCGCCGCAATTGTGGCTCTGGCCACGCCCTTGGCCCTCCTCACCACCCCCGCTCTGGCTCCGTCGGCGGGGGCGGCGAGCAAACCCACTCCCCCGCCTTTCCCGACCCCTCGGGTGATCCGTCACGTCGTGAGCGCCATCGCGCTGGAGGAAACGCACGAACTGGTCCGCGACGCCCACCTTCGCGGCGTCGGTGTCGTGGCCCTTCGAGCCGAGTGGGAGCGCGTGGCCATCTGTGAGGTCAGTGGCAATTGGTCGATGGTCGGCCCGGCCTACTCGGGCATCGGTTTCCAAAATGGCACCTGGGATGAGTACGGAGGGACTCGTTTTGCGCCGGTCGCCGGTCGTGCCCCCGAGGACGCCCAGATCGTGGTGGGGATGCGCGTCACCGGAGGTTGGGTTCCTGATCAGTACGGGTGCGATCCCGGTGGGTGGTAGCGCGTGCCTCTCTCAGAGGATTGTAAGTCGCTTGGCGCTGCTCGGCGCTTCGCTCGGTCGTAGCATTGACTCTGCGTGCGAGTGGTCCCCCTGACGAAGTGCTTCGCCGCCCTAGCTCTCGCAATGGTGGCGCTAGCGGCGAACGTGAGCGGCGCGACGGCCCAGACGACTCTCGCTTCGACCGCTACCGGCTTTGACATCAGCTTCCCCCAGTGCAGTAGCCCACTGCCCGTCTCCCCCGGCTTTGGGATAGTCGGCGTGAACGACGGGTCGCCCCTCACCATCAACAACTGCCTGGGCCGCGAACTCTCCTGGGCGCAGGGCGCCGCCAACACCGACGCCGCGTTCTATGCCAACACCGGGAACGGGGGACCCAAGTACAGCGTCGGCTGGCCCCAGAACCAATCGACCCCGTACGCCTGCTCGGGAGCTAACTCCGTGCCGTGTTCCTACGACTACGGATGGAACGCGGCCCGCCTCGCCTTTTCCAATGCCGTCAACGCGGAGAGCGCGGACGGATCGACCTCTCCCACCAGCGCCGCGACCTCGGCCCCTTGGTGGCTCGACGTAGAGACCGGTAACCAGTGGGAGACCATTGAGTTTGGCCGAACGGCCGCCACCGAGGACTACGACCTCTCCATGCTGAAGGGCATGGTCGCCTCCTTCGAGAGCATGGGGGTGACCACGCTGGGTATCTACTCCACGCCTTCTCAGTGGAACGACATCGTCGGCAACGCCGGCACGACCTTTGCCTCCAACGCCGTCTGGATCCCGGGGTACGCCACCTTGGCCGCCGCGCAAGCGGCCTGTGCCACGACCTCTTTCACGGGTGGTCGGGTCGCCCTGATCCAGTACCCCTCCCAGGGCTATGACGGCGACTACGTCTGTGGCCTCGTCACGTCCCCCGGCACCACCTCGGTGGCGCTATCGGCGACGTCCACCTACAGCGATCAACTCGTCACCTCGAACAACGTGGGGACCGTGACCTACGCCCAGACCACGGGAAGCCCCGATCTGGCGGTGTCCTCGAGCGGCCTCGTGACCACCAGCGGCGCCCTGGCGGCGGGCGTGTACAGCGCGGCCGGAACGACGGCAGACTCCAGCGGGAATACGGGCACCTTCTCCTTCACCCTTGACGTCGGCGAACTGATTCAAAGCTCCGAGATCACCGCCACGGTCAAAGTGAGCGGGTCGGCGGCCTTCGCCCAGCAACTCAGCGTGACGGGCGCTACCGGGGCTGTCACCTACGTCGAGACCACCGGGGCCCCTTCGCTCCTCGTCTCTTCCAACGGCGTCGTGACAACCAGCGGCACCTTGGCGGCGGGCGTGTACAGCGCGACCGGTACGGAGTCCGATGGCTCCGGGGACACCGGCACCTTCCAGTTGACCGTCACCGTCGGCACGCTCGTCCAGCGTCAGCCCACGGCCGCCGTCGTGACGACGAGTGACTCACCGAACTTCCGCGAGCAACTCGACGTGGGCGCCAATCTCGGCGCCGAGACCTTCGTGCAGACAACCGGCACTCCCAACGTCCTCGTCAGCTCCTCGGGTCTCGTGACCACCAGCGCCACCCTGGCCGCGGGAAACTATAAGGTCGCCGGCACCGTCTCAGACGCGACGGGCGACAAAGGTACCTTCGCCTTCACTTTGACCGTCAAGGCCACGCCTCCCCCGCCGCCCGCGGCGCCGATTGCCAGTCGCGTTGTGGGACGCGTGGTCGCCGGAAAGACCGTCAGCATCGAGGTCATAGGAGCCCACTTCTTCGGTCAGCCCCACCTGACCAGCCACCTCGGAACCGTCGCCACCGTCGTTCGCGACACCGGGACCGCGCTATACGTACACGTAAGGGTGAGAGCTCACTCGCGAAATGGCGTCTTCACCTTTACGATCACCAACCCCGATGGGGCCACCTGCCAGGTCAAGTACAACCAGGCGCGATAGTCAGACGAACGGGCGACCCCGTCGATAACGACGCTGGGTATCCCACCAGACGAAGTTGAAGGGGAACTCTCGCGCCACCCGCGGGAGAACTCGGTGCGTCGCTACGGCCACTCGACACAGCCACTCAAAACGGCGCTGGCGGCGCTCGTCCCAGGCGAGACCCAACTCCCGGCGAAACGCCTCGGGCAAGAAGCCCGCCGTCATGAACTCATGGATCGGCCCGAGCCAGAGGCTCCATACCTTGGGCAGGAAACTCAGGCGCACAAACCCGCGAAGGTAGGCGCGCGTGGTGTCGTCCAGGGTGACCTGGTCCAGTGCGCCCTGCCAGTACGTCTCGAACTCGGCCGGGCTCGCGGGCCACGTGCCGGGCGCTACCTGCAGGGTGGTAGCGAAGCGAGAACAGTGTCGATAGATCTCGGCCACCTGCTCCTCTGACGGCACGCCCTCTCTCAGGGCGGTCGCGTCCAGGGCGCCTTGGTACATGCAGGCGGCCACCCAGAGCTGCAGCTCGGGGTCAAAGGCGCTATAGGACACGGCGTCACCGTCGAGGGAGTGCACGTCGCGATGCTGGCGGTTCACCTCTCGTCGCACGTACTCGCGCATCTCCTCATCTCCGAGGAGGGAGGCGGCGATGTACCCGAGCGTGGTGCGCGTGCGCTTCACGGGGTGACGGGTGAGCGAGCCACTCTCCACGCGGCTCTTCGCCACCCCGTGACCGACCGGCAGGCGTGACAGTTGCATGACCACGTTCGCCCCCGCGGGGGCGAGGCCGAGTCCGCTCATCAGCGTCGCTCGAAACTCGGGAGAGATCTCGTCGTGGCGCGGTGCGCGATTAGTACTCATTGACCACTGAATCGTACCGGTGGCTCGCGCCGGCCTCGAGCCTTACAAGAGAACGTCGATCTGGCTCAGTGCCCCGGCCATTCCTTCCTCCATACCCATCTCCAGGTACTTCTCCATCTGGCTCGCGTCGCTGAATCGACTGGTCACGGTCATACGCGTTCCCCCGTCGAAGCCCTCGAGGGTCATAGAAGCGGCCATCGGCGCCATATCGGGCCGCGGCTCCCCGTCCTCGCCGGCTATCCCGTTCGCGAAGGAGAGTCCTTTGGGCTTGTCCAGGGACTCGATGCGCCACCATCCCGGCGCGATCTGTCCCTCCGGGCCGGTCATGAAGTATCGGGACTCCCCGCCCACCGCAAAGTCGTGGCGCACGAAGGTCGCCGGGTAGGTGGGCGGTCCCCACCATCTCTCGAGCTGACGCGGATCTTCCCACAACTCCCACACCCGCTCGGGCGTAGCGTCCAACTCCGTCACAAACTCCAAGGTCAGGTTGGCGGGATCCTTCTTTGAATTAATCACCGGCATGGGTGACTCCTTTCGTTTCAGCCAGAACACTGGCCATTTGGTTTGCTCGTTCCACCCACATCTGCTCATAGCGCCCTAGCAGGCGCAGCGCCTTTTGCAGCGTGGGCTCGTGTCCGTGCACGATCTGTTGGCGACCACGGCGCTCCTTGGTGACGAGTGCGGCGCGCTCGAGCACCGCCACGTGCTTTTGCACGGCGGCGAAGCTCATGTCGTAGTGGTCGGCCAGTGAGGACACCGACTGCTCGTGGGCGATCGCCCGCTGAAGAATGTCGCGACGGGTCGAGTCAGCCAGGGCTTGAAAGAGCCGGTCGGCCTCGAGATCAAGAATCGTATCTACAACCATTTGGTTGTAGGTTACCCGCGCGATGTCCACTGCGCAAGTCGCCTTTGTATGGTGCACCTATGGGTCGCGCCCGCACCTTTCCGCGCTCGCTCAGCAGTGCGCTGATCGCCCTGATCCTGGCGGCGTCGACCGTGGCCTGCGCGCCGGTCGTCGCGTCGTCGGCCGGAGCATCGACGGTGCCGCTCTGCAGCGCCGAGGGTCTCTCTGTGAGCTTGGTGTTCAATGGCCCTGGCGACCCCTCCGGCGCCCTGGTTGTCCAGCCACGTAGGCAACGAAAGTGTGAACTTTTCGGCCAGCCCAAGATAGAAGCATTCACCTCATCGAATCGACGTCTGGCGCTTCGAGAATCGATGTTCGAGTTCACTCCTCGGCTCCCGGCTCCGACAAATCCCATACTCATCTCGCCGTCCCAACCGTGGGCGGTGGTCGAGATGCGCTGGTGTGGCTTCCCGGCACGGTACTCGCGAGTGAGCGTTCGCTTTCCTAGATGGACGCACTCCCTCATCATCAAGGAATCCGCGATTGAGTTCGAGCCGCCCGCCTGTCGACGGGTCGGCGCGAGCCAGTTGGCCGTCGACGTCATTCGCCGATTTAGTGCTCGCGGCATCGTCGGTCGGCCGTCACACGTGACGGTAACCCCCTCGTCGAGTTTCGAAATGGCGAGAAGGTTCGAGTGACGGTCGAGGGCTTTGGCCTGGGCGCGAAATTCTTCGTTTCTGAGTGCGCCGCGGCACGCGACGCGAGCCCCGGTGGGTGCGGTGGTCAGTTGGCTTTCGATGAGTTCGGACTCACCAACATGACGGGCGACGGTTCTTACGTAGTGACCGCGAGGAGTGTGGCCGCGACCGGGCTTTCTGCGAACGGTCCGTTCGAGGCGTGCCTCAACAACTGCGTTCTCGTGGCGACCGGAGGACATGGTGGAGGGATTGCTTACGCTCCAATTCGTTTCGGATAAGAGCTTGAGCGCCCCCTCTTCAAAGGGCGGTGGCGCCCCGACCGACATCGGGGCGCCACCTTTGTTCGGACTAGTCGACTACGAGCAACCGCTCGTCGAACCACAGCTCGAGCAGACGTAACATGATCCGGCGCGCTGCATCGAGTTGCCACACGAGTAACACATGGGCGCGTCACGCTGCACCCCGCGACTGAGCAGCTCTGGCTCCGTCGTCGGCTTGTCGTTCAGCTCAATCAAGGACTGCTGTACCGGCAGGTTGTAGGTCGGGGTCGCCTGCTCGGCGATCTCGGGCAGCGTGGGCTGCAAGCGCTCGCTGGTGGAGAGAACTCCCAGTTCCTCGCGTTCGGCGGGGTTTAGATAATCCAAGGCCAAGCGACGGAAGATGTAGTCCACCAGCGAGGTCGAGATGCGAAGATCCGCGTCATCGGTCATGCCCGAGGGCTCAAACTTCATGTTGGCGTACTTCTTCACGTAGGTTGACAGCGGCACGCCGTGCTGGAGCCCGAGGCTGATGGAGATGGAAAAGGCGTCCATGATGCCCGCCAAGGTCGAACCTTGCTTAGCGACCTTGATGAAGACCTCACCGGGACGACCGTCCTCGTACTCGCCCACCGTAACGTACCCCTCGCAGTCCGCCACGCGGAAGGCGAAGGTGGAGGAGCGACGACGACGCGGCAAGCGTTCACGAATGGCGCCGACCACTACGTGGGCGCCCTCGTCGCGCGCGTGCTCCAGGGCAGCTTCTAGACGATCGATGCGTCCGTAGAGCTCGACGACCTCCGCCGCGTCCACGTCGGTCACGAGGTCGGGCGCGCTCTGACCCACCCCGCCCTTGGTGGCGGTGGAGAGAGGCTGACCAACCTTGCAGTTGTCGCGGTAGATCGCTACGGCCTTGATGCCGAGGCGCCAGGAGTCGAGGTGCAGGTTCTCGACGTCTTCGATCGTCGCGTCCTCGGGCATGTTCACGGTCTTGGAGATCGCGCCCGAGATGAAGGGCTGTACCGCACCCATCATGCGCACGTGACCGGAGTAGTGGATGGTGTTGTCACCCATGGAACAGGCGAAGACCGGTAGGTGCTCGGCCTTCAGGCCCGGAGCGCCCACGATGGTCTTGTTCTCGTCGATGTAAGCGACAATCGCCGCGTTCTCCTCGTCGGAGTAGCCGAGCTTGGTGAGCGCGCGCGGCACGGTCTGGTTCACGATGGCCATATTGCCGCCCCCCACCAGCTTCTTGAATTTCACCAGTCCGAGGTCCGGCTCGACACCGGTTGTGTCACAGTCCATCAACAGACCGATGGTGCCGGTCGGGGCGAGCACCGTCGCCTGGGCGTTACGCACCCCGTGACGAAGTCCGAGGTCGACCGCCTCTTCCCAGTCCCGTTGTGCGGCTTGGAGAATCTCGGCCGGCGCGAGCGCGGCGTCGATCTGGTACGAGGCGTCACGATGCATGCGCAACACGTTGATCATGGGCTCCGCATTTTCGGCGAAGCCTTCGTGGGGCCCCATACGTCCGGCGGTGCGGGCACTGGTCAGGTAGGCGTGTCCGGTCATGAGCGCCGTGATAGCGGCAGCCCAGGCTCGCCCTCCGTCGGAGTCATAGGCGAGACCCGAGGCCATCAGCAGTGCGCCCAAGTTGGCATAGCCCAGTCCCAGCTGGCGGAACTTGCGTGAGTTCTCACCGATCTTCTCGGTCGGGTAGTCGGCCGCGCCGACGATGATCTCTTGCGCGCTGAACAACACTTCAACCGCCGCCTTGAAGGCGTCGACGTCAAAGTCGCCGTCGTTCTGTAGGAACTTCATCAGGTTGATGCTGGCCAGGTTGCACGCCGAGTTGTCGATGTGCATGTACTCCGAGCACGGGTTGGATCCATTAATGCGATCCGTGTTCGATGAGGTGTGCCACTTGTTGATGGTGGTGTCGAACTGCAGGCCGGGGTCGGCGCACTCCCACGCGGCGCGGGCGACTTGACGCCACAGATCGCGGGCCTTGACGGTGCGAATAACCGTGTCGCCGTGACGCGACATCAAGTTCCAGTCGCCATCGGCGAGCACCGCCTCCATGAACTCGTCGGAGACTCGCACCGAGTTGTTGGCGTTCTGGTACTGAATCGAGTTGATGTCCTTACCGTCTAAGTCCATGTCGAAACCGGCGTCGCGCAACGCGCGGGCCTTCTTCTCCTCGTGGGCCTTGCACCAAATGAACTCTTCGATGTCGGGGTGATCGGCGTCGAGGATGACCATCTTGGCCGCACGCCGCGTCTTGCCACCCGACTTAATAGTGCCGGCCGACGCGTCGGCGCCACGCATGAACGACACGGGGCCACTGGCCGTGCCGCCACCTTCGAGCGGCTCTTCACTGGAGCGAATCTTGGAGAGGTTGACCCCCGCACCCGAACCACCCTTAAAGATCGTTCCCTCTTCGGTGTACCAGTTGAGAATGGAGCGCATCGAGTCCTCCACGGCGAGGATGAAGCAGGCACTCCCCTGCTGGGGGACACCCTTCACGCCGATGTTGAACCACACTGGCGAGTTGAAGGCAGCCTTTTGGGTAATCAGAAGGTGCTTCAGCTCGGCGCGAAAAGTCTCGGCCTCTTCCTCGTCGACGAAGTAGTCACCCTCGATACCCCAGGCGACAATCGTGTCGACGATGCGGTCGACCACTTGCTTCAGTGAGGTCTCGCGCTCGGGCGTTCCGAGCGTGCCGCGGAAGTATTTCTGCGCGAGAATGTTCGTCGCGTTGAAGGACCAACTGGAAGGAACTTCTACACCGAGCTGCTCGAAGGCAACCGTGCCATCACGAAAGTTCGAGATGCGCGCTTCTCGCAGATCCCAGGTGACCTCGTCGTAGGGGTGACGATCTTCAGTCGTGAAGTATCGACGAATTCCAATTCCGAGTCGCTGAGGTGCGATGGCCATTTCTCTCTCTTTTCTCTTCTACTACCGACACTGAGGACGATCCTGCTCCACGGAGTAGAAAAGTCAAGGATGGTGGTCCCTGGCCCCCTAGCCACAATATGTAGTGGGTTACCCCACTTCGCGTCGCAAGATGCTGTGTCATTACAGCACTGTAATTACACCGTGTCAACTACTTTTTGAAAGACTTTCCCACAAATCTTCTATCTCCAGCCTAGGGCCGGAAATCGACCTCTAGGTCCTGGTTAGCCTGTCGCGATGGACCTGATCCTCGCCCTGGACGCCGGTACGAGCGGGGTCCGAGCGGTCGCCTTTGATCAGGATCTCGAGGTCGTTGACGACGAGTATCGCGAACTGACCCAGTATTTTCCCTCCCCCGGCGAGGTGGAACACGACCCCCTGGAGATCGCCGAACTCGCCATTCTTACCCTCGTCGAAGTGGCCGCTCGGGCCGCTCGCGGAGGCCACCGGGTACTCGCTCTGGGGATCACTAACCAACGTGAAACAACGGTCGCCTTCGACCGCGAAAATGGTCAGCCCCTCCAACGCGCCATTGTCTGGCAAGACCGACGCACGGCGGATCTCTGTCGCGAACTCGACAGGGGCGGACACGCCATCGCCGTGCGCCAGACCACTGGGCTCGTCCTCGACCCGTACTTCTCGGCCACCAAAATGAAGTGGATGCTCGATCGCGGGGTGGCCGACTCGGCGATCGCGCCGAGCTTCGCCACCGTCGATTCGTGGCTGCTCTGGATCCTCACCGGCGGGGCGAAGGGCGGCGTCTTTCGAACCGAAGCGTCTAATGCGTCGCGAACGTTGTTGATGGATCTCGCCTCGCTCGACTGGTCGCCCGCGATGCTCGCCCTCTTCGGCGTGGAGGCGACCATGCTCGCCACCGTCGCTCCGTCCGCATCGCACTTCGGGGTCGTCAGCGGTGACGTGGTGGCGTCGCTCGCCGGAGTACCCATCACCGGAGTGCTCGGCGATCAACAGTCGGCGCTCTTTGGTCAGGCCTGCTTCGAGGTGGGCATGGTGAAGGCGACCTACGGCACGGGAGCCTTCGTTCTCGCGAACGCGGGCTTGAGCGTCCCGGTCGTCGTCGATGGTCTCGTCACCACCGTTGCCTGGGACCTGGGAACCTTCGGACCGACGTCCTACGCACTCGAAGGCTCGGCCTTCGTGGCCGGCGCCGCCGTTCAGTGGTTACGCGATCTCGGTCTCATTGGTAGCTCGAGCGACCTCGAGGGACTAGCGCTGTCGGTTCCCGACTCGGCGGGGGCGCAGTTCGTGCCCGCCTTCACCGGGCTCGGGTCACCGTTTTGGCGGTCCGACGCCCGAGGAGCCATCACCGGTCTCAGCCACGGAGTCGGCCGAGGGCAGTTGGCCCGCGCACTGGTGGAAGCGCTGGCCTACCAAGTTCGCGCC
Source organism: uncultured Acidimicrobiaceae bacterium (assembly GCA_963756325.1). Taxonomy (GTDB): domain Bacteria; phylum Actinomycetota; class Acidimicrobiia; order Acidimicrobiales; family RAAP-2; genus RAAP-2. The sequence continues at coordinate 23,635 of CAVWNE010000008.1, read as the reverse complement.
ATGACGGACGCCTTTCGTGAGGGGGGCGTGGCCGTCCAGGAGCTTCGGTGCGACGGCGGTGCCGCGGCGATGGATCTGTTGCTCTCGCTGCAGTCCACCAACTCACGAGTCAACGTGCTGCGCAGCTCCACGTTGGAAGCGACGGCCCGCGGGGCGGCGAGTATCGCCGGGCTCGAAATCGGCATGTGGACGTCGCTCGACGAGCTGAACGATCGCTGGCGCGCGACCGCGACCTTCGTGCCCGACGAGCCGCTCCTCGTCGACCTCGGATACGCCGCCTGGCGCCGCGCTCTCGAGCGCGCTTGATAGTTTTCGACCAACACCATCCTGGGGGGGTTGCATGGAGACATGGACGGCGCGCGTTCTGCGCGAGGGCCTCATATTCGGTGAAGACCCGCGCTGGCACGAGGGACGCCTGTGGTTCTCCGACTTTTATCGCCGCGCCGTCTTCTCGGTGGACGCAGAGGGCGACGAGCGCTTGGAGCTCGCGGTGCCGGGTCAACCGTCGGGTCTGGGGTGGTTACCCGACGGCGACCTGCTCTGCGTATCCATGCTGGATCACCAGGTGCTTCGCTTTCACGACGGGCAGCCTTCACTTTTTTGTGACGTCTCTCCCTACTGCGGATTCTGGGCCAACGACATGGTCACCTCGGCTCGCGGTGTCAGTTACGTCGGTAACTTCGGCTTTGACCTTCATTTGATGTTGCGCGAAGGAGGAGCGGCGGGCATGTTGAAGAATCGTCCGCCCACCACCAACCTCGTGGTGATCTCTGCCGAGGGCGACGTGGTTCAGGTGGTGCCGGACATGGACTTTCCCAACGGCAGCGTGATCACGCCTGACGGGGCCACGCTCATCGTGGGTGAGACACTGTCGTGTCGCTTGAGCGCCTTTGATATCGCGGACGACGGAACGCTGTCCAACCGACGGGTCTGGGCCCAGATGGAGTTCGTCTACAACGACGGCATGTGCCTCGACGCCGAAGGCCAGATCTGGCTGGCCAACGCCATCGCGCCTCACTGCCTTCGCGTCCGCGAGGGTGGTGAAGTGACCGCGATGGTGGAAACCAGTCAACTTTCCTTCGCCTGCATGCTGGGCGGTGAGGATCGACGCTCGCTCTACGTCATGACAGCGCCGACCAGTGACCGCTTCGAGATCGCCGAGTCGCACGAGGGACGAGTAGAAGTGGCGGAGGTCGCCGTCTCCGGGGCGGGGTTGCCCTAAGCGAGTTTGATGAGGGCGCGCTTCAGGTTGCGAATCGCTTGGTGGGTGCGCAGTTCGTTCTCAATCAGCGCGAAGCGCACGTGACCATCGCCTCCGTCACCGAAGCCCACTCCGGGACTGGTCGCGACGTCGGCCTCCTCAATGAGGAATCGCGCAAAATCGAGCGAGCTCATCTCGCGATAGGGCTCGGGAATGGGGGCCCACACGAACATCGAACCGCGCGGGGTAACGACGTCCCAGCCGACTCGGTGCAGTCCCTCGATCAACGTGTCGCGGCGCGACTGATAGATCAGGCGCAACTGCTCGGGGTACTCCTGAGCCTCGTTCATAGCCACGATGGCGGCGATCTGGACCGGCTGAAAGGTGCCGTAATCGAGGTAACTCTTGAGCTTGGTCAGCGCCGCCACCACCTCGGGATTGCCCACGACGAAACCCACCCGCCACCCGGCCATCGAGAATGACTTGGTGAGGGTATAGAGCTCTACGCAGCACTCCTTTGCGCGAGGCACCTGCAAGATCGAGGGCGGTCGATAGCCATCGAAACCAAGATCGGCGTAGGCGAAGTCGTGACAGACGATCACCTCGCGCTCCAAGGCAAAGGCCACCAGGCGCTCCATGAAGGCGAGATCCACGCAGGCGCTGGTGGGGTTGTGTGGAAACGACACCACGATGACCCGAGGTTTGACGGCCGCTGACTCCCAGGCCGCGAGCAGCCCCACGAAGAAGTCGTCACCCGGGTCGTTGGAACTGGTCCCAGGATCGAGCATCGGGACCGTGATCACGTTGGCTCCAGCAAAGCCGGGGCCGGCCAGGTGGATGGGATAGCTGGGGCTCGGGACCAGGGCGCTGTCGCCGGGACCGAGCAGCACCCACATCAGATGCGTGAAGCCCTCTTTCGCGCCGATGGTCGTGACCACGTCGGTCTCGGGGTCCAGGTCGACGTTGAACAGAAGCTGGTAGCGGTTGGCGATCGCCAGACGAAGGTTGGGGATTCCGCGGCTCGCGCTGTAGCGGTGATTCTTCGGATTGTGAGCCGCCTCAGCCAGCTTCTCCACCGCCACGTCGGGGCTAGGCAGGTCGGGGTTCCCAAAACCGAAATCGATGACGTCGCGACCGTGAGCGCGAGCGTCCGCCTTCAGCCCGTTGATCTGCGCGAACACGTAGGGCGGTAGTCCAGTGACGCGTCGAAACTCCATTGGTAAACGTTAGTGCGTGCGCCGCCACGCTTCGAGTGCATCGAGCGGCGCGGGGGTGCCCGCCACCACCCACGTGGCGCCGGCGTTGTCCAGAGCACTTAGCGTTGGTGCCACCTCGCCGTGCAGTGGGCCGCCCCAGGTAACCGGTCCCTTCGCGATCTCGGCGCGTACCACGTCAGCAGAGACACCCCAGAGATTGAGAGCCACACCGAACTCACGCGCGATCGCGTTGGTCGCGGGAGAACCGGCCCCGCACCACACCGGCATGCGCGGCGACAGCGCGGCCACCGCGTCGCGCAAGAGCGCCCGTCTCGCGTCGGGCGTCGGGTACGCCAGCCCGTAGGCATCGTGTTCGGGCTTGGACAGCTTGTCGCCGGTGCCGAGGGCGGCGATGACTCGGCCCGGCGCAATCTCTTCCAAGGTGGTGAACTGCTCGACCAGTTGCGCGGTGCTCACCAGCGTGACCCGCGCGATGAGGGTGCCCACAGTGAGGGGGAGTCGCGAGGCGACGGCGGCGAGGACGGGCATCGGTGCGAGAGTCGGGCGTTCGGGGGAGCCGATCGGAAACATGTGATCGTAGGCGAACACCCCGTCGATGCCCGAGCGTTGTGCCCTCTCGGCGAAGGCCAGCGCTTGATCGGCGGTGTTCTGAAACGTCGGCAGTAAGACGCCGAGTTTCACACTCCCTCAAAGGCCACGAGCGTCGCGCCCATGGCCCCCGAACGGGCTCCAAACATGGACGTGGTGACGGTGATCGAAGGACGAGCGTCATAGCCCTCGACGAGCTCGGCTAGGTACCCGCGCGCGGCCGGCAGGACGAGGTCTGAGGCCTCGGAGAGACCTCCCCCAATGACGAAGTGGCCGCTGTCCAAGATGACAGCCAGGTTAGAGAGACCAAGGGCCAGCCACCAACCCACCTCGCGCATGAGCGCTACCGCCTCTTCGAGACCTTCCGCAGCGGCCTCGGTTACGTCTTCGGCGCGAACCGTGCAGGGGTCACCGCCCGATCGCTCGACCAAAGTGGTGAGCCGACCGTCGAGCGCCGCCTGGCGAGTCAAACGGTTCAGTCCCCCGCCCGAGGCGTAGCGCTCCCAACACCCTCGTCCCCCGCAGAGACACGGAGCGCCGTGCGCCTCCACCACCATGTGACCGATCTCTCCCGCAAATCCACTTCGACCGCGCACCAGCTGGCCGTCGGCCACGATGCCGCCGCCGATGCCCGTCCCCAAGGTCACCATGACGAAGTCCGAGATCCCGTGCCCCGCGCCCCACTCGTGTTCGGCGAGCGCCGCGCAGTTGGCGTCGTTCTCACAGAACACGCTCGAGTTCCCAAGAGCCTCGCCCAACTGTGCGCCGAGGTCCGCGCCCGAGGCGGTCTGGAGATTTGGCGCGTAGGCCAAATGGCCGTCGCGACGCATCATTCCCGGCAGTCCTACTCCGATCGGCACTCGCGAGGGATCGATCGCCTGACGATCGCAGAGCTCATTGACCTGCTCCACCAGCACTTTGGCGGTGGCTTCGCCGGCCCCAAATCCCTCGTCGTGGGGAGTTTGTGATTTCATCTCGCCCACCACCCGACCGTCGCGGGCCACCATGAGAGCGAGCGCCTTGGTGCCGCCGACGTCGATGCCTATGGCAACGTCACTCATTCGCGGCTTCTGCTTGGGCTTTCAGTTCGCGAAGGGCTTGACTTTGAATGCGAGAGGCCGCGCGTGATCTCACGAAAGCGGGAATGGGGACCGAAAGTTCCACCTCGAGATCGTAGGTGAGGAGCGTTCCGTCGCCGGTCGGCTCAAATCGGTATTGGCCGTTCAGTTCCGCGGTGACGTCGCCCTTAATCTGGTGCCACGCCAGTATCTCCGGGGCTCGGCTGTAGTCGTAAAGCAAGGTGTACGTGGTCGAGCGTCCAAAAGCAGCCGCGCGAAACTCGACTTCCAAAGGTCGTCCCGCGGCGTCTCGGGCCAAGACCTCAATCTTCTTGAGTTCGCTCACCCAGTCCAGATAGTGCTCAAAGGCCGTCGCGACCCGATAAACGACTTCGGGGGGCGCGTGGACCAGGATCGACTCGGTCGCTCGCTGGGTCACGTCACCTCCATTGACCCCAACCTTACGCCGGGTGAGCGGGACGTCGATCGTGATCGAACGGCTCGAGTTGTCGCGACAGTTGACTCGCCAGTTGATCCCAGGTGAAGTCAAAGCGTGCGACCTCGAGAGCTCGGCGCGCGAGGCGAGCACGCTCGTGGTCGTCGCGCACCAACGAGGCGATCGCTCGCGCCAGATCGCTGACGCTGCGGGGATTGTCTACGATGAGGCCAGTCTCTTGGTCACGCACCGCATCGTGGCTTCCTCCCGAGCGCCCCGCAACCTGAGCCACGCCGCAGGCCGCGGCCTCGATGAAGACGATGCCGAAGCCCTCCTGCTCCAGACCCAACCACCGATTGCGACAGTCCATCACCATGAGATCGCACGCGGCGATCCACTGAGGTTGCCGCGCGTCGTCCACGTGACCCAGAAAAGTCACCGGAGCGCCAAGCTTCTCGGCCAGGCGTTCCAGGCGCGCACGATCCCTCCCGTCTCCCCCGAGGATTACCCGAAGGTGAGGAAACTCATCGCGCAGTTGAGCACTGGCCCGAATGAGAGTGTCGAAACCCTTGCGCGGTACGAGGCGCGACCACGAGGCAATGAGAAACTCGTCGTCGCTGCGACCGAGCGACTCGCGCACCTCGTGACGATCCTCGAGCGGCAGGGGACGAAAACGAAAGGTGTCCGCACCGGGTGGAATCTGAATGATCGGACAGAGAGTCTCAGCTGCATTGCGTCGCGCTTCGCGTTCGGGAAAGGGGCCCGCGCAGATGGCCACGGTAGCTCGGCGCAGGACGAAACGCAACGAGGAGGCGACGAGAGGTATCCGGCTCGGGATCGTGACTTCGGCGCCGTGCAGAACCACGCCGTAAGGACGCGAGAGTCGAGGACCAAGCAGCCCGAGCGGCCACGCGGGATCGAGCAGAACCAGTTCGGGTTGGTGCCGTGTGATGGCCGCCTCAATGGCCCGGTACGCGCGCCAGGTGGGAAAGAAGAGTGTCGACGTCGCAACGCGCTCGACTACGACCTCTGTCGTCGCGTCAAACGCCGCCGCGTCCTCGTGAGAGGATGCCGTCAACACGACCGCGCGCCCGGACTCAAGACGTCGCCACAGTTCGTGAAGGTAGACCTGGATACCGCCGGTTTTCGGAGGGTAATCGTTGGTCACCAAGAGGTGGCGGGCCATAAAGCCACGCTAGACCTCCGCGACATAGCTAGCGCACAACAGGTTTGTAGCGCAAGGTCGGAACGAGTCCTTCCGCGGTAAAGAGCTGCACCACGGCAGCCTCATCTTCGGTGAGGACAAGTTCTTCGGGCTCCTCGCCGAGAACGAAGGTGACCAGGCAGTCCGAGCAGTCGGGCGTGCCCCGTCGCACGCAGTCATGGCAACTTATGGATAATTCTATTTCCTTGGTCATGGAGCACCTCTTTCGACGTCTCCACACTGACCACCGCCTGTTACATCAGCGCGGAAGAAAGGGCGATATCTCATCGGCCACCTGAGCAGGACTGAAGACGATGCCTTCGGAGACCACACGCTGACGCGTCGCGTCGATGAGAACGTAAAAGGGGGCAGACCGGATATCGAGTTCGCTCAACGTTTCGGGTGAGATCACGACGTGTTGTCGAGCCCCGCGCCACTCATCATCGCGCGCGTCGCACACGATGACGACGTCGACGTCGTCCAACTCAGTGAGATCGCCATCGATAAAGTCGCGACACCCGTCGCACTGGGGTTTCACCGCCACCACCAGGGTCAATCCTTCCAATACCCGGCGCCACTCAGTTCCGTAGAGCGTGCGGCCCGAGAGTTCACGGGGTGCCGCTCTCTCGCGGGAATCGTCGAAGGAGTGCGGGCGAAAGTCGCTCACTCGGACTCGGTCAGGACCTCAACGCCTCGACCGTGTCCGCACCAGCGACACGTCACCGACTCGACGCTGTGCGCAATGATTTCCGGCTCCTCAATACTGAGGTCCCCGCCCACGCTGTAGTGATGAAAGGAACGAACAGACGTGGTCTCCACAACATCAAAACGAGTCAGGTTGCCACAAGCGTTGCAGCGATATCGGTAAGCCACGAACTCACCGTACCGGAATTACTGATACCTCATTCGAAGCGTCGGCGTTGCCACTCGTCAGGGAGTACCTCAAAGGGAGAGGCCTCGGGGTCTTCGTAGGTGTACACGGTATCGAGGGCGTCGGGGTGAGGGTAGGCCGCGTTGCGCTCGGCGTCGATCAGTCGACAGAGCGCCGCGGGGTGACGCACCAGGCCGATCGGTACTGCGGCACCGGTCGTTTCGAGGTAGACGTAGCCGCGGCGAGTCAGGCGTTCGGCGACTCGTTGATCGACGCGAGTCGCGAAGACGTCTCGCATCTCTACCGCCGATCTCTGATGGCGCAACACCCCGCCCTCGACAATGATTCGTTCGGTGGTGACGTGGATCTTGTGCGAACGCCACTTCCAGGTCCGGGTCAACGTCACGAGCGCCAAAGGGATAACGAAGACCACCATCAAGACTTCTTCGACGCGGTGCACGTCGGAGTAGCGAGCTGCTCCCTCGACGATAAGGGCCAGCGTCGTGATCGTGAGCAGTGCCGGTCGTATGACGCCGCGCGACACGGGGGTGACCGAGATAATCCGAACTTCGCCCTCGCGCCATAGGTCGCGCCTACTCATACCTCCAGCGTAAGGAGTTTTGAACACCGATATGCGGAGGGAGAAGTCAGGGTAACCACCTATCCTTCGAGCGTGACAACGCGCGCCACTCGCTCCTGGGTACCCGCCTACGTGGCGACGGGAATCGTCTGGGGCTGTTCATTTCTCTTTATTAAGTACTCCCTCGGTTTTCTCACGCCCTTCGGCGTGGCCTTCATGCGCTGCGCCCTCGGAGCTCTCACCCTGGTTCTCATCGCCGTCACCCGGCGCATCGCACTGCCCAAGGAACTCGTCGTGTGGTACCACCTCTGGGTTGTTGCCATGTGCCTCAATATTGTCCCAGGAGTACTCTTCGCACTCGCCGAAACACGGACAACCTCGATTGTGGCGGGAATAATCAACGCTCTCACTCCCCTCACTACGTTGTTTTTCATCCTCGTGATCTTTCGTGAGGAGGCAATGAAGCGCTATCAGCTGGTGGGTCTCGCTGTAGGACTCGTCGGTGTTCTCGTCGTTCTTGGTGTGTGGCACGGCTTCGGCACGAATCCGTGGTGGGCCGTGGTGGCGCTCCTCGGCGCCGTGACTCTCTATGGCGTGTCGTTTCCCTACACCCGAAAGTTCCTCTTACCGCGGGGCATCGCGCCCGTATCTATGGCGAGCGCCCAGTTGACTCTTGCCGCAGTCACGTTGCTTCCTGCCTTCCTCTTCGACGGCATGAACGGTCACGCCCTCAGTGCGCACGCCGTTTTTGGCGTTCTGGCCCTAGGAATTTTTGGTAGCGGATTTGCCTTCATGTGGAACTTTCGCGTCCAGATGGCGGCGGGAAGCTCCATCGCCAGCACGGTCACGTATCTCACACCCGTAGTGGCCGTCATCGTGGGCGTGCTCTTCTTACACGAACCCTTGACATGGTTCGAACCAGTGGGCGGGCTGATCGTGCTGTTCGGCGCCGCCATCGGTCAAGGTCGGATTCGCCGATTCACCTAGACGTTTCTCAGTTGGCTCGCCGCCATAGTGAAGTACGAGGTCAACTCATCCAGCTGTTCCTGGCTGAGCTCATCGCGGACACTCTCCAACGCTCCGCCCATGGCAGTCAGCCAGGCGTCACGTGCAGTTTTCGTCACCCGAAAGGGCGCGTGTCGCAGTCGCAGCCGAGGATGTCCCCGCTCCTCTTGATAGGTTCTTGGCCCGCCCCAGTACTGGACGAGAAAAAGCGTGAGATGTCGCCGTGCATCAGTCAGATCCTCCGGATACATGGGTCGCAAGGTCTTATCAACTTCGACCGCTTCATAGAAGGCGTCCACCAAGCGGACAAAGAACGCGTCTCCGCCCACCTGATCGAAGAGCGTTTCTTCCACCCCGTCACGCTAATCGGATCGCCTAGAATGGTTGTCCCGGTCTCACCGAGACACGCGGGTGTAGCTCAATGGTAGAGCTCCAGCCTTCCAAGCTGGCCATGCGGGTTCGATCCCCGTCACCCGCTCCACAGATTTTTTTCGAAAGTGCAATAGTCCCAAGCACTTTCGTTTGTCCGCTGTTGTCCCGTGGTGACCACGAATGTCCACTGTGAGGTGCCCATAGGTGCCCAAATCGATTCATGAGGTGCCCATAGGTGCCCAAAATGAGGTCGTCGAAACGCGACGATTTCGCGACGTCAAATGCACGGCTCAATTCGATTTCGCTCAAAGAATTTTCTGGAGAGATCTACGAAGAAGATGTTCGATGGCTCGGCCGCGCGAGTTCGCCGAGAGCGTCGGCGATAACTCGGTCTCGATCCTTTGTGGCGTGTTGATAGCGCATTGCGGCGACGGAGGAGGAGTGTCCCGCACGGTGCATCAACTCAACCGTGGTCGCCCCTGTGGCGGCCGCCAGGGTCAGTCCTGTGTGGCGTAGATCGTGCTTATGCCGACATCGGCATAATCACGATTATGCCGACCTTCGCGTTACGCCGACATCGTGTCGCAGCCCCAGCGCTGCAATGGCCAGTCACCTGAAGAGATCGGCATAACGAAGCCGACTTCGGTCATTGTGTCCATCTTCGACAAAGGAGATGGAAATGACCAAATTGACAAGCAGGGTGAGCAGGGTGTTGATGACGGGGCCGTTGGCCCCGTTTGCGGATGATTACCGACGAGGGCTGACCGAGCACGGCTATACCCCACGCACCGCGGAGCACCAACTTCGCCAGGTGGCACGATTCAGCGTCTGGCTCGAGAACTCTGAGGTGGGCGTCGCCCAGTTGAGTCAACGTCACGTGGAGGACTTTCTCGTCGCTCAACGCAGCGTGGGTCGATACCGCAACACGTGGTCTCGACCGGGATTGATGTGTCTGATTGAGGTGCTGGAAGCCCAGGGCGCACTGACGGCGACTGAACCGGCGAGGGCGTTAACGCCGAACGATGTCGTGTTATGCGCCTTCGAGCACTATCTGCTCCGAGAGCGCGGACTCGCCGCCGGCACCGTTCGCGGCTACCTGGATCACGCGCGCCGGTTCCTCGACGGCCTGGGTGAAGCTGGCCTCAAGGGCGTCGGGCCTTCTGCGGTGACCGACGCGCTGTTGCGCGAGTCGCGCTCGGTGTCGGTGTCCGCGACCCAGAACTTCCTTTCGGGACTTCGAGCCTTCTTGCGCTTCGGCTTCGTCGAGGGGCTCATCGACTCTGACCTCACCGGCGCCGCGCTCGCGGTGACCGGCCGACGACGCTCTTCGTTGCCTCGCGGGATCAGCTCGGCCGATGCCCGCGCCCTGCTGGCGAGTTGCGATCGTCGAACCGCTATTGGGCGACGTGACTACGCACTCCTCATCACGCTGCTGCGGCTCGGGCTTCGCAGAAGTGAGGTCGCGCGACTGCAACTGGACGACGTCGACTGGCGCAGCGGCGAAGTAGTCATCCGGGGCAAGGCCGCTCGAGCGGACCGCCTGCCGTTACCCGCCGAGGTGGGCGACGCCATCGCCAACTATCTCCGTCGCGGACGACCCAACAGTGAACGGCGCGAACTGTTCTTGCAAGCGAGGGCCCCGTTTGCGCCGATCGCCTCGGGCACCGTCGCCTCGAGCGTGCGCCGGGCGTGTCGACGCGCCGGCATTGAAGAGGTGGGTTCGCACCGCCTTCGCCACACGGTCGCCTGTGAGCTGATCGCCGCGCACGTGCCGCTCGTGGAGATCGCCCAGGTCTTGCGACACAAGAGCCTGCAGTCAACCGCGCTTTATGCGCGCGTGGACCTCGCAACACTTCGACTGTTGGCGGCACCCTGGCCCGGTGACGTGCGATGAACCTGCGCGAACACCTTGAGCACTACCTGACGCTGCGCCGAGCGCTCGGCTTCACGCTCAAAGAGGAAGGAAAGTTACTGGCGAAGTTCGTGACCTCGCTCGAGACCAGTGGCGCTACGACGATCACGAGTGACGTGGCCATTGCGTGGGCGAAAGAGCCCGTCGGTGTCTCGCCCAACTGTTGGGCGAAGCGTCTGGGCGTCGTGCGCCATTTCTGTGTCTACTTAGCGACCATCGACGAGACGACCGAGGTGCCCCCGACGGGGGTGTTTCCCACCTCTCGGCACCGGCCGACCCCCTACCTATGGAAAGAGGGCGAGATCACGGCGCTGCTCGAGGCGACCGCGCAACTCCGCCCACCCTTTCGCGCCGCGACCCACGAGGCACTCTTCGGGCTGCTCGCCGCTACGGGCATGCGTCTCGGCGAGGCGACGGGTCTTCTTCGCGATGACGTCGACTTAGCGGCGGGGGTGATCACGATCCGCCACGCGAAGTTCGACCGCGAACGCCTCGTGCCGTTACACCAGAGCACGACCGCGGCGCTGCGCGCCTACGCGACACGGCGCGATGGTCGCTGGCCCGCGTCGCGCGAGCGCGCCTTCTTCTGCTCGAGCGTCGGCACCGCGCTCTTTCACAGCGGCGTCCAACTGGTCATGCAGGAGATCACCACGCAGCTCGGTCTGCGCCGCGACGGCGTTCGCCCCCGCATCCACGACTTGCGGCACAGCTTCGCGGTTCGCACGTTGCTCGAGTGGCAACGAGCTGGCGTCAGCGTCGATGCGAACATCGCCACGCTCTCGACCTATCTCGGTCACGTCGCGCCGTCGGACACGTACTGGTACTTGTCGGCCTCACCGGAGTTGATGGCGCTGGCCGCCACGCGTCTCGACGCCCGCTACGGAGCGGACCAGTGAGCGCGTTGGCCCCGGCGCTCGAGCGCTACTTCAGCGAGCGCCTCATTGCCCAGCGAGCGGCGAGTGCGAACACGATCGCCACCTACAAGGTGACCTTCACGTTGCTGCTGCGCTTCGCCCAGGCTCGAACCGGCACCGCGCCGAGCGCGCTCGACATCGGCCAGCTCGACGCCGCGCTCATCGCGGCCTTCCTCGATGACCTGGAGCGAACTCGCCACAACACGCCCGTCACCCGCAACAACCGTCTCGCGGCGATCCACTCGCTCTTCTCCTACTTGGCGCTCGGTCATCCCGAGCACGCGGGATCGATCCAGCGCGTGCTGGCAATCCCGGCGAAGAGGTGCGAGCGCAACCTGCTCACCTACCTCGGTGACGACGAGGTCACCGCGCTGCTCGGGGCGTGTGACCTGGCGCGCTGGAGTGGACGACGCGACCACGCCCTGCTCGCTCTGGCCATTCAGACCGGACTTCGAATCTCGGAGCTATCGGGACTGAGTCGCGGCGACGTCACGCTCACGACGGGGGCCCACGTGCACACGATCGGCAAGGGCCGAAAGGAGCGCAGAACACCTCTGGTGCCGGGCACGTGCGCCATTGTGAAGGCGTGGCTGGGTGAGCGCGCGGGTGCGGCGAACGATCCGCTGTTCCCCACCCGCACCGGCGGGCGTCTCAGTCGTGACGCGATCGAACATCGGTTGGCCCTTCACGTCGCTACGGCATCGCTGACGTGCCCGTCGCTGAAGTCCAAGCGCGTCACCATGCACACCCTCAGACACACGGCGGCGATGCGACTGTTGCTCGCGGGCAACGACGTCACCGTCATCGCGCTCTGGCTCGGTCACGAGCAGATCTCGACGACCAACATCTACTTGCACGCCGACATGACGCACAAACAACACGCGATTGACCGCACGAGTCCACTCGTGACCAAGCCCGGCCGCTATCGAGCACCCGACTCCCTCATCGCCTTCCTCGAGGCCCTTTGATTATGCCGACCATTTCAGGTCGTTCACCATGACGGATGAGGAGTTATGGATTGGCGTCGGCATAACGCGAAGGTCGGCATAATCGTGGAGTCGGAGGTCGATCTCCCCACCTTGAATCGGGCGCGCTGCCAGGCAGTCTGAAGGACGTTCGCCGTCAGGGGAATTCCGGTAATCCCCGTGAATACGAACGAATCTGGTTCTGGTCCCGTGTACCGATCCATATGATGCTCGATCTCCGCGACGAGGAAGTCAGGAATGGCGATGGATCGACGTCCAGCGGTCGTCTTGGGCTCTTTCACCAGAGACTTGCCCTTCATCGTCACAGTCCGGCTCTGCTCAATTCGAAGGATTCCCTTGCCGAGGTCGACGTCCTTTCGCCTCAAGCCGAGAAGCTCGGCTCGACGAAGTTGAGACCATGTCGCGAGCGAGACGATGAGGCGAAGATGTTCCGGCATTGACTCATGGAGCGACTCGATCTCGCTGACGTTGGCCACGGGTCGTTCTGCCGGCCGCTCAACTCCTGCGCCGTCTACTTTGCACGGAGAGCCGACGAGGAATCCATCGGTCACCGCTGTCCTCATGATCGAGGAGAGGAGCCGATACGCCTTAGCAGCGGTTGAGGGATGGACACGCGACAGGGCAGCGTGCCAACTTCGGATCTTTGACGGCGCCAGACCGACGAGTGTTGCATTCCCCAATGTCGGAAGAATGTGACTCTCGAGGAGATACGCGTAGAGCTCTTTGGTTCGAACAGCGAGATCGTTGCGTTGTTCAAGCCACTCCTCGGCGTAAGCACTGAGCGTCGTTCTCCCTGCTCGCGGGTCAATCCATGCGCCCCGTCGAAGATCCGATTCAATACGTGAAAGGTTCGCCAAAGCATCTGCTCTGGTGGCATGAATGCCGGCCGAATACATTCGACCTTCGACGCGATAGACGGCCTGCCATCGTCCTGACGAACGTTTGCGAACTGTCCCGAAATGACGCCGCGAACTCATTCCGGGATCGGTAGATCATCATCGGGTTCATGCTTTCCAATCACCACTTCACAACGGTCGGAGGGACGTACGTCTAAGTGTCGAATTCAGTTCCGAGTCATTCTCATTGACCTCAATATCTTGATTTTTCGAATAACAAGATGAGGTCGTGGGCCGCCCAGGCGCTTCGCGCCGGCGGCCCAGGCACAGTTTTGGGAGGACAGGAGACATCTCCAAAGACAAATCCGATGAACTCTTCAGTACGTCTTCAAGTACGAGGCACGGAACGTGATTTTCTTGGACAATTTGTAACGTGGTGTTGTGATCGAGGTACGAAGAGTTCGCCCTGAGGAGTACATCGACGCAGGAGAGGTCACCGTTTCTGCGTGGGAGCCTTTTGGATCGCCCGAAGACAAAGAGTGGCTCTCCTTCCGAGCTCGTACTGCGGACGTCGCCGGTCGGGACACTGTGGCGGCCGTCTATATAGCAACGGAAGGCAAACGAATACTTGGTTCGGTGACACTTGAGACAGAGCAACGCGTCACCGATGGGGAGAACTCGACGGCACTGAAGCCTGATGAAGCACATGTCCGGGTCCTCGGAGTGGCTCCAGGAGCACGACGTAAAGGCGTAGGGCGAGTCCTCATGAGTCATTGCGCCGACATTGCCCGCCAGAATGGAAAGACCCGTTTGACCTTGAACACGTCATTAAAGAACGTGACGGCGCAGAACTTCTATGAATCGATCGGCTACACGCGACTACCGGACATTGAGCTTTACGACGGATCGCGTGTGTGTTCTTATGAACTGATTTTGTAGTGATGTACCTCGCAAGAGATGGCTCTGCAGAGTGGAATCGAGCCGCCACCACTTGTTGGAAGTCTTGCGATTCGAGTCTCCGAGGTGAACATGCACGTATCGATGTCTATGTCCCAGGGACCTTTACCAAGGTCCAGCTTCTCCCCCCGTCCGTCGTTCGAAGCAGTCGGTAGTTCTGCGTCGTCAACCAACCCTTTGAGCCAGTCACGAAAGATATGTCTGGGTTGGGCGAAGAGTATCGAAGGGGTTTGACGATCTGGTTTGCATCACTAGTAACGGTGAACCACGTCTCGCCCCCATTGTTCGTACTCAGGATTTGATTCCTAAACGCCAGGCGCCAACGAGTGGGACTGAGGACATTTATCGACCACGGACGAAGCTTCCCCGGGGGATACACCGGGTGGAACGAGAGTCCGCCATCGGTCGTGACGTAGATCAGCGTAAACCTGCCCCCTTCGTATCCCACAGCCCCTCGCCTACCGGAGATTTCCGGCGTGCCGACAAATCCTCCTCCTTCCGAGTATGTCTTCGGTGTCGTCGCAGCTCTGCTCACCCAAGTCACGCCTCCATTCGTCGACTCATACAGGGTGGCGTCGTCGTAGTTGCAATAGAAGAGCGCCCAACCCGTGGTGGCGCTAGTGAAAGGGATGGTCTTGTCGCACCCAAAGGGGAGGCCACCTGGTGGCGTCTTTCGGTTCAAGGAGGCTTGAGTCATGTAACTGCTGAAGATGTTTCGCCAACTTCGGCCACCGTTGCTTGTCCGGTAAATCTCAGTGCCCATCGATCCTGCGGCTCCCGCGTAAATGGTGCAGGTTCCGTCGTCTGACGTCACAAACTGAAGGGAGCATGACCTCGGAGGCAGCTCACCCACGGTCGTCCAGTGTCGACCCCCGTCGCCAGTTGTATCCAGCCATTGCGGGCCGTTGTCGACTCCACCAAAGACAACCCATGCGCGCTTCGGTGTCAGGGCGTAGATCGACAGTATCCAGTGCGAGCCCCCGTAAGTACGAAGTCCGGGAGGGGTGGCGACGGACCATCGTTTGCCGCCGTCGGTCGTGAGATCGACGTCCTGTAGTCCGCCGGGCTTCGCGCTTACACCCTGGGTGAACGCCCAAAGCGCGTTGGCGCCGACCGGAACGGTTGTCGACAGTACCTGTTGTTTGACCTGAGACGCTTGCGCCGGAAGCGCCATGAGGCCTGCGATCAGCACTATGACGGCGCATTGAGCGATGCCCCAGCGAAGCAAGCTTCGATTCATTGACACGCTTGTACCGTATGTCCGAAAACTGGGAGCACACCCCAATGCAACCAAATCGTCAACTCAGTTCGACTTACGCTTGTTTGCCTATTTTCCTCAGCTTCACATCATCGGTCGGATTGAACTGCGTGCCTACTTCAAATGGGGATTATCGGGTCACGGATTTTGTTCACCACGGTCACTATCGGTCAATGGCGGGGTGTTCGTGGTCGAAATCTTCTTTACATGGAGCAAGCGACTTGCGTAGGAATGCCGTAGGCGGTTTTCGGAAATTGGACACAGATATAGACCGTGAACTTGAGATTCGGAGGCATCTCGACCAACGTTGCGAACTTGACCGTACCGCCCTCGCCGGCGGCGAAGTTTGGCTTTGGCTTGATAACCAAGTGATACTTCGACGCCGCGGCGACAACGTCAGAGCCCGACACTGCCTGTCCGCGCTGAGCGGCGGACGCGACGGCTTCACTACTGGCGATCAGTACGCCGGGGCGGCTGTTCAATAGACCTTGAGCTTCATGCGGACACGAAATTATTCGAGGAGCGCCGCCAACTTTGTTGGGAAAGTCGACACAGGTATCCGAGAATGACTTCAAGTCAAAGAGAAGAATGATCCGCGAGTATCCATACACTTCGTCGAGGTTCATCAAAAGTTCGAGATTCTTGGTATTAAGTGAGGTCAGACTGACTGCGTTTGTGACGTCGGCTGCGTTCACAACTTGGGCAGGCTTTTCGTGCGTGGCCGTGGCGAGCGCATAGTCGGCAATACTCAGGGCAACCGACTTGTCTCCCGCTGCACCAACTGCGCTCACGCTCCCAAACACCACTGCAGCCACGAGCAAAGGGGCAAGGAGGAAAACCAAAATCGGACGCGACACGCCTCTTCGAAATTCATCAGCGGTCATCGAGATCCTTGATCAGCTCACGACCCAACCTACGCGACGGGTCCGTATGATTTCTTGCGGGTCGAACATCTATGTAACGACCGACTCAGGGCGGCGTTGGTACGTCACCGCAATTCCCGGGATCGTTCGTGGGATCGCCTCACGTCTTCAGAGAACAACGGCTCGACTCTGTCAGGAATATTCGCAATCGTCTTCTCATCGTCCCCCGGGGGAGGAAAGTTCACCTACGAGTCCCTTGATGGTGGCCTGAAGTGGATGGCCTTGTAAATCCGGGCTCGAAAATCCGACTCCCAAGCGCAAATGGCTGGTTGCAGGTCTTGTTTCGGGTCTCCGACACCAGGCATGTCATCAAACCTTCAAAGACGTGCGCTATCCGCTAGGTCCGTCAGGACTTACCATTCGCAAATGATCAGATGTCAGCGAAATCTCCGTCGGTTTCTCGCGACCATGGTGATGCTCTCCAGCCTGGTACTGGGAACGGGATTCGCCGGAACTTCCTTTGCTTCGGAGGCTAAAGCGATTCCGACGTGTTTGTACTCTCAACTTGAAGTTGCAGTTGCTTGGGGACCCGGAGCAGCCGCCGGCCATATCGGTGTCCCCTTCATCATCGTGAACGTCTCCAAGTCTGCGTGCAGCCTCCGGGGCTACCCTCGGCTCAACATCCCTTATGAGTACAAAAAGAGAGGGGTGAAAGTGGTTGATGGCGGGGGGATGGTCTACGTAGCAGTGAAACCACGCCCGGTCATCATCAAACCTGGTTCTGACGCCTCATTCGGACTCGACTACGTTGACGCTGTCAATCAGCAGGACCCGGACCGCTCGGCCTGCACTGCCCAGTACGTCTACGTCACATTGCCCGTACAAGGCGAGGCGACGTCGCAAAATTACGAGACAACTGTGATCTTCAATTATTGCTTTAGCGGCTTCCAGGTATCGGTGACCTCCATACAACCAGGACCAGTCCCGAGGGAAGGTTGATTCAAGTTCGCTATCGCATCACGGTCTCCTTCCGTTTGGCATACGCAACGTTGGGCTAAGCCGCCAGCGGTTGGTTGCAGATCTATTTCGCCGGGTCCCGGACGCAATAAAAAGTCCGAGGCTCTGGCGCATTGAGAAGGTGCTAAATATCCACTGGTGAAACAGATCTACGCAGTACTTATGACCGTCGCGCTCAGCGTCACGGCAATCGGTGCTGCCGCCGGTGCTGCGTCACTTCCCGTTGTGTCGGCGCCAATTTCCGTTCAGTCCGGTTACGACGGAAGCGAACAGTTCTGCGGGACGATCGGCGTCGTTCAATACGTGGCACTAAAGAGTCACGTCAAGCTCGCAGTGCATTTCACCGCATTGAGAGCTAACCGCCAATACTCGATCGTCTGGCGGAATAACGAGGTGAGGGGCTACACCATCGGCGCCTTCTCAACTACGAGCTCGGGTAGCGTTCGCAAGGGCTCACTTCGCCTATTTCGCCCGGGCGTTCGCGGCATTGGAATTGAGGTCTACTTCCTTGTCGGCCTCGCTGCTTCGGGTATGAAGAGATTTGCGCCTTGCGAGGTGGTCACAAAATAGACCGACGAGTTTCTCCGAGGATGAACGACTGCAGCATCCCGGACAACCCCCAGCCAGAGAATGTCTCCATCGGTTCTCCGACTCGAGCTCACAAGTGCCCGCGAAGTGCCCAAGAAGGGTTAACGGGCAAATTTGGGGCGGGGAACCCCTCCTCGATCAGCGAATTTGTGTAGCGCTCGAGGATTCACTAGTCAGCCTTCCAAGCTGGCCATGCGGGTTCGATCCCCGTCACCCGCTCCACCGTCACCCGCTCCACCGATTTTTTTCGAAAATGCAATAGCCCCAAGCACTTTCGTTTGACCGCTGTTGTCCCGCAGTCACCACGAGTGTCCTCTGTGAAGTGCCCACAGGTGTCCAAATGAATTCATGAGGTGCCCATAGGTGCCCAAAATGAGGTCTCCGAATATGCACGCCTTCGTTCGAGTCTCACTCAAAGAATTTTTCGGAGAGTTCTACGTAGAAGATGATCGATGACTTGGCCGCACGAGCTCGCTTCGCGTCGGCGGCCTAGAAACAGTTTTGGCAGGACGGGAAACATCTCCAAAGACAAATCTGATGAACTGTTCGGTACGTCTTCAAGTGAGGAATGTGCGATTCGGAAGTCGGTATATTCCTCCTCGCAGCGTTCATGGCACCGCGAGCGCTATTGCTCCCATTCGTCCCAGATGCGCCAATGGCGCAAGCCAAAGCTATGAAACTCGAATTACGGCTCCTCCGCTCGTCACGAGTGAACGGGTCGATGTCGTACTCGTGAGCTCGTAGAAGCCGGCAGTCGCGTCAAGGGGTACCTTGATGAGCAAAATGCGTTGCACTGCAGCTCCGTCAGACACGCGAATCTGATCCGCTTCGGCATTGAACCGGCCAAGCCGGGGCGTGTGGCGAGCAAACGCGGATTTGAGCGAAGCGACAGTCCTGTACGGACCTGAAATCTTCGCCCCAAGCGTGACCAATTCACTTTGCCCAACGCTTGGTACGTTGGCCGTCGCGATCCAGGGAAGGCGCATTACCTCACCTGGGTGATATGTGGCATCAACGACCGAGGCCGTGCAGCAGGTGTAAGTAAACGTCGCTTTAGTCTTGCTCGCCGCGTGGGCCGCCGAGGCAACGGGCATCAATACAAGTGAGGCGGCGGTCACGAGCACTAACAGCCGAGCCGGTGAGCGTCCCACGACTCTTCGCACGATTCCCATCAACGCTCCCTTGAATATCTAAGGCGATCTTATTAAATGGGATTGAGCAGGTTCAGGAATATTTAGCCCGCGCATTGACCGAACGTCAAAGTGCCCGCAACAGAAATCGGTTGCCGCCAGTATCGGTCAATGAAGGGAAGGTCATAGTCTAAATCTTCTTTTACATGGAGCAAGGTGACTTCCAACATTCACCCCAATGCGACCGCCCGCCGAGTCATAATTCCGACGCGAACCTTCGACATCTAAATGGTGACCGTTACTCTGGGGTTGATGGGACGCGTTCAGGACGGAATCGTGTATCTCAGCCTTGATGTCGACGTATTTGACGACGATGACAACGCAGTGGCGCACTGGAACGGGCATTGTCAATTTGATGATGGGTCTCCGATTGAGATGGGACCCGAGTTCTTAGACGCGAGCGATGCCGTCACCTGGTGGCGCGAGCGCGGGGCTACGCGTATCTTCATTCGACTCGATTTTGGGAAGTATCTCTGGGCCGGAGACGGGCCACCGCCCGAAGGTCGAACAACGCCCTCTGTCTTTGATCCCACTGATCCAAGGGGACGACCTGAGGGAGCCGCCAAAACCTCGGAGGAAAGACGGCGTGTCTTTGCGGATGCAGTGAGTGCCCGGCGTCTATCGTTTGCGCTCGACGAAGCCCGTCGGTTAACGAGGCGACGCGAAGCAGTTCACCTTTCGATTGGAGAATTAGCGGATCGCGTCGGCCAGTCAGAGCAGTGGCTTCTTGACGCGGAATCGGGAAAGTCATCTGACGAAGTGACCTTTTCACAGTGGGTCGATCTGGTGTGGGCCACTCGCCCCGGGTGGCCCGATGAAAGACGCGCCAGTAAAGCCACGAGTACTGGTTGGGTTGCACATCAAGGCCAATATCTTCGTGAGGCGGAGGTATATGTGAACTCGGTACTTGGCCTCTACGACTAGGTATCAGATCTAGCCGTCAGTTCCACGACACCACAGTTCCACTTAGCAATCCAACGAGAGGGACGAGAGCGGCACGGTCTGAGCATTGGGTCCCGTAGCGCCACCAAGGACGAAGGTCCCGATGACCGTTGTGCCATTGCTCTCGTAGACGGGGATGGTGATGTTCCGGTTCCGGCTCTCCTCGTCCCACTTGAGAGCTTGCGCGGGCGACTTCACGTCTCCACCGGACGCGCAGTTCAATTCGCTCGCCTCGACATACCCGTGGGTCTTGCCTTGATCGATCACGACGGCGATGAGACTCGGGGCACCATTTTTGTTCTCCACGCCGTAGGTCTCGCCGTTGGCGTTGATGCCCCACGAGGTTGTGATCTGGTTCACGTACATAACCTGCAACGTCCACGAAGCATTCGCGCTGGTGGTTATGGTCACGCTGTCAACGCCAGGACCAAGCGGCACGACCTCGCTGACCGTTCGAAGAGCTAGCGGATGAGCCATATCAGTCGCGTCGCAGCTCCCGCTGGACCCGTTAGGGAAGCTAAAGGTGCCAACGGAGAGACACACGAGTGAAAGCGTGTCAACGCGCATCCAAAACAGCCACACGTGCGCATCGAAAACGGCCACACATGGTTGATGTGTAAGTCTGCCTCAGGAACGTGGCCGACGCCACTTTCGCTCAGGACTTTCTGGTTCGGGACCGTCGGGTGGCGTCCTGAAGTCGGTAGCTTTCGCCCTTGGTCTCGATGATCCGGCAGCGATGGGTGAGCCGGTCGAGCGTGGCTCCGGTGAGTCGTTCGGAGCCGAGGACCTCGGTCCAGGACTCGAAGGGCAGGTTGGTCGTGACGATCAGGCTCGTGCGCTCGTAGGCGGTCGAGATCACGTCGAAGAGCAGCTCGGCGCCGACCTTGGACGCGGGCACGTAGCCGAGCTCGTCGAGCACGAGCAGGTCCAACTTGGCGAGCTGGGTCTTGAGTCGCAGGAAGCTGCGCTCGTCCTTGCGCCTCGATCAGCGTGGTGACGAGCTCGGTGGCCCGGAAGAAGCGGACCTTGTAGCCCTTGGCGCACGCTTCGGCCGCGAGCGCCGTCGCGAGGTGGGACTTGCCGGTGCCGGGGTTGCCGACCAAGAGCACGTTCTCGCGCTTGTCGATGAACTCGCAGCGGGCGAGCTCGGCGACCAGCATCTTGTTGACCGACGGTCGGGCGGTGAAGTCGAAGCCCTCGAGGGTCTTGATGGTCGGGAACCGGGCGGCCTTCAGCCGTCGCTCGGCCGCCTTGCGCTCCCGCTCGAGCAGCTCGAGCTCGCAGAGCTGCAGCAGGTAGGTGAGGTGATCGGCGTTGTCGGTCGCGGCCTGGGCGGCGACCTTCTCGGCTTCGGCACCGATCGTCGGGAGCCGCAGCGCCTTGAGGTGGTGGCGCAAGCAGCACCAGGGACTTGGTCTCGAGGGGCTTCATGCATGCTCCTATCGCGGTCAGCGTGCGCGTAGGCGGCGAGGTCGGGCGGATCGACGTGGACACGGACTTGAGGTGCGGGTGGCCGTCGAGGCTGAACAGCCCGACCGGGCGCTCGTTGCGGTGGCCGAGGATGAGCAGCCGACGGCGTCGGCGCTCGTCGCGCCGATCGCCAGCGCCGCGCTCGACCGCGCCGGTCAGCTCGCGCGAGCGTGCAGCGCTCCATGAGGCGCAGCACCTTGATGAACTCGCGGGTGCCCGTTGGACCCGAGGTCGGCCTCGAGCCGCCGGCGCAGCAACCAGAAGCACCCCGGCAGCTCCCAGTCCTCCAGGGGCCGGGCCACGTCGAACGCGCCGGGCTTTCGCTCCAGCAACGCCAGGTAGTGCCCGGGTTCGTAGAAGGTCTGCGCCTTGTCCCAGTCGCGCGCGTGCGTCGCGACGAGCTGTCCCTGGGCCACGATCTCGATCCGTCTCGATGCCGCCGATCACGGTGACGCTCGTGATGGGCGAAGGCGGTCGGGACCGAGTAGTCGTTGCGGTCAAAGCGCACCAGGCTGAGCGAGTTCGCCTGGCGCTGCACGACCCTGCGCGGCTCGAAGTGGTCGTCGGGAACGCCAGCATCGCCGCCCGGTCGGTCTCGAGCCGCTCGCGCTTGGTCTCCGCCTTGCCGCGCAGCGCCGGTCGAAGATCCGCCAGGCAGCGCTCCCGTCAGGTGGGCGTTCAGCTCGGCGAAGCTCGCGAACGCGGCACCGGGACGAGGAAGTTGCGCCGGCCGTAGCCGACGAGGTTCTCGACGTGGCCCTTCTCGTTGCCCCGCGCCACCCGGCAGAAGCGGTGGTGAACAGGAAGTGGCTCTCGAGCCGCAGGAACTCCGTGGTGAGCTCGCGGTTGGGGCCTCCGAGACCTTCTTGACCGCGATCGTCGTGTTGTCGTACGCGGTCTTGGTCGGCACGCCGCCGAAGAACTCGAACGCGGCGACGTGGCCGGCTTGGAAGGTCTCGGTGCACTCGCGCGGATAGGCCGAGACGAAGAACGCGTCCGAGTACGGCAGCGTCATCACCGCCAGCGCCGCCTTCACCCGCACCCCGGCGATCTCGACGGTCGCCTCGCCGAAGTCGAACTGGGCTTCGCCCGGCGGCTGGCTGAGCGGCACGAACACCTCGCGGTGACGGTGGTCGTTCTCGGCGACGTAGCGCCGGACCTGACCTCGCAACCCGCGTAGCCGTGCTCGTCGCGCAGGCGCTCGAAGATCCGCTTGGCCGTGTGGCGCTGCTTCTTCGGGCGCCGTCTCGGTCGCCGACGAGGATCTCGTCGATCACCCCGAGGAACGGACCGAGCTTCGGTCGGGGCCGCTCGACCGTGACCCTGCCGATAGCCCGGGGCTCGGCGTTCTCGAGCATCTTGTCGAGCGTCTGCCAGCCGATGCCGTAGTCACGCCAGATCTGCCGCTTCGACACCTTCTCGACCAGCACCTTTCGCCGAATCTCGGTCCAACTTCCATGTCGGTGTGCACCCTTCTCCCGTTTCGCTGGTTGATTCCTTAAGGAACCAACTTGTCAGCCGGGGCTCTTGGGTGTGGCTGTTTTGGATGCGCGTTTCAGGGGCGAAGTGTGGCTACTTTCGATGCGCGTTTACAGGACGTACGTCTAAGTGTCGAATTCAGTTCCGAGTCATTCTCATTGACCTCAATATCTTGATTTTTCGAATAACAAGATGAGGTCGTGGGCCGCCCAGGCGCTTCGCGCCGGCGGCCCAGGCACAGTTTTGGGAGGACAGGAGACATCTCCAAAGACAAATCCGATGAACTCTTCAGTACGTCTTCAAGTGCGTGCGGGTTTGCGTCGGGTCTCCGACACCCGTTCCTGTGATTCCGCCAGATCAGCAGTGTCCCGAGCCCATCTCCGGTTTGTCAGTCATACGTAAACGCGCTGATGATCTTTCCGGTTTTCGCGTTGACGACGACGTTCCAGTAGTGATTCGTTGAAGGTCCCAGCCCCACGGCATAGGGCTCGAAGATTCTGACGAGGTAAGACGGCACGGCTCTAGGTATTAGTGATTTAGTGCCAATCCAGTCGTGGACTATTTGGTTCTTATTCACGTAACCGCCAAGAGAAACCAGAACGACCCGCGATCCGTGAACGGCCGGCGCAACTCCCGCTTCGGCAATGTGAACGGCATCGAAAGGAGTGGTGCGTACTTCCGCCAACCGCGA
>CAVWNE010000007.1:0-35986 GCA_963756325.1 uncultured Acidimicrobiaceae bacterium | reverse complement strand
CAAGCTGAGAACGCGAGTTCGATTCTCGTCGCCCGCTCCAGACTTCAGAGATCGACACCGCTAGTTCTCTCGAGCGGACATTCTTAGAGAGAATGAAGTCACGACCAGAGGGAAGGACCGCAATTAGCCCTTAACGAGTTGGTGCGCTCGCTGGTGCGAAACCTCAAGGACTTCGCCAATGTCGCGAAGTGTCAGCCCCGCGCTTTGAAGTTCCTTAGCAGCAGCACGGGCTTCAGCGGACGCCTTTGTCTGAGCTTGGTCGGCGCGTGCGCGGAGTTTCGCGGCATTTTCGATGTGTGCGCGAACTTTCGGCGTCAACACGACTTGGGCCTCGACCACGACTTTTGATGCGGCAATACCAGTGACGAGACTTACCGCGTCCGCCACCATTTCGTTGACTTCGCTGAGCGAGTGCGCCTGGGAATGAATGGCGGTGCCGTTGACATCGGGAACATCGATCGCCCACCACTTCCCAACTCGAGTCACAGTGGCAGTTACATTCATGATCTCTCCATTTCCTCGATAATTTTCTTAGCGGTGTATTCGTTGATCTCGACGTGGCGCGGGATCGCTTGTGTCCTTGTACCAATTCGAGCAAGATCGTGTTTTGCGCCCGGTGTCACGATCAGCGTCTCGTTCTGGATCTTGGCAATAGCGCGAAGCCGCTTTAGCAAGTCCTTCCGTCGCACGAGGCTAGTCTATTACGTCTAGATAACATTCGTCTAGGGCAAATAGACAGACGGAGTTACCCTATCAGTGGACTCGTTTGACTCGTAGGCGTGGTGAATCTGGGATGCCCGCCGAGTGCCTGCGACCAATTTGAATCCGACAGCGGCTTAACAAAAGGAGCTGTGACTAGGAATTATATGCTTGAAGACTCACTGCATGCCGTGCGCTTCCCAAGCTGAGAACGCGAGTTCGATTCTCGTCGCCCGCTCCAAGCTTGGTTTCGCGGCAACGACTGCGGAAGTCCTCGCAAACATTGCGGTTGGCTTTCGCCACTGTTCGCCACGGTTTTCTCCTGTTCGCCACTTCTCACTGTCGCAGCATTGTCGCAACCGCGATATTGGCAGCTCACCACATCTCGTACCGATGCGCCACTCGTCCTCGATGATTGATCGAGTCACGCGATTGAGAGCACAGACTGGAGGGGTCGCTGCACTTTTACTCTTGAGTGGCTCCGCCGAGCGATCCCGCTCGTAATTACTCGCACCAAATCTGGTTTAGGGGCCGTGTTACGAAATGGAGTATTTTGTAGTTACGAAATAGCAATGTTGGGATCGCCGTCGTTCCTTTGGCGCTACTTGGGGTTTGACACTCACGATCTTTGGCCTCTACGTGAGGATCGTCCTTTTGCCAATCGTGCGACGCCCTTCGTCTGGAGACGGCTTCGCTGAAAGAGTTGGACGATTGCTAATTCCCAAGCCAAGAACGCGAGTTCGATCTCGTCGCCCGCTCCAACAGTTTTCTTTTGATTTGATTCGCCCCGGGTTTTGCAGGTAGCAATTCGTTTCTAAACGGCCAGGCTCTAGTTGAGAACGCGAGTTCGATTGCCCGTAGGTGCCCGAAATTGGAAGGTGGGATCTGGTCGACCGGATGGCTTCCACCCCAGGCGACGCCGCGAGCGCGACCGTGTCGCAGAGCGCGTGGGATCTTCTGGACACTCTTGAGCGGGCCGGACTCCCGGATGGTCCTCCTCCGGCTCGATAAGCGCTAGCGCGCCGGCGTCGAGACACTGCGCAATTTGATGCAGCAACTTCGCTGAGCGTAGGCATATTTGGAACCTCGAGTCGATCACCCATCGATCGGCAGTCGTCGAGGGCGATGTCAACGAAAGGCCCGCTGACGTCCACGAGTTTCCGATATCACCGATCATCGTAAACGTCCGAAATACAATCGATCCTCGTGGGGAAGATGGAAATCAACGAGCATCGTGGGATCAAACGGTTCAGCAAGGAAACTCAGAGATGAGGTTACGTAGAGTCAGTCCCCTTGCACACCCGGCGCTTCGCGTCCCTCGAATGGTCGTGGCGGCACTCGCGACAGTCTCATTCATGAGCGTTGGTCTCGAACTCTCCGCGGGCGCAACGGTCACGACCGTGAGTTCGGCGCAGCCGTTCTTCAACGTGAGTGATGACGGTACCTCGGCGTGGGCGACCACGGATGTCTCGTGTGGCGGCTCGGCCGTGAACTACGTCTACCAGTTCAATGAAGCCGGTTCTCTCCAGCATCAGTATTCGCTCGGCCTGGCCACCTGCGACGCACCCCTGGTGTACTCAAACGGCCAGTACATGGTTGCGACCAACGGTAGTTCTCTCTATATAGTCGACATCGCCACCGGAGTGGAGTCCAGCGTGAGCGAACCCTCGGGCTGGAACTACAGCGACAGCCTCGTGCTTACCGGCGACGCGAGCTCGTTCTATCTCGGTAATCCCGTTGTCGGAGAGATCGAAGCCTTCTCCTACACGGCCCCGACCGTTCCCCTCTGGACCTACAGCTACTCCGGTAACAGTGGAGGGGTGAGCGGCGATACGTGCTCGTACCCGCTGTCGATGTCCTCGGACGGGTCCAATCTCTGGGTCGGGTGCTACTCACCGTCAGACAGCGTGGTCGAGGTCAACGATGCGACGGGCGCCCAGGAGAGTCACTTCTCTCTCTCCTACGCCCCGTTGGCCGTCGACGCCTACGGCTCTGATGTGTGGAGCGCGAACTCAACCGGCGGGACCGTGAACGAGTACGCCGAGTCCACCGGGACTCTCGTTCAGTCGGCATCGGTCGGCGGATCTCCCCTTCGCCTCTACGTCGACGGCTCCTCGGTCTGGGCCACCTCCGGCGGCTCAATCGTCCAGGTCGACATCGCCACCGGCACTGTCTATACCACCTACCCCATCGGCGGCACGTTGGTCAGCATCTCCGGCGACGGAACGAACATCTGGGCCACCCAAGACAACAGTTCGTTGTTCGAGCTGCCCGACACCTCGCCCGCCAGTGCCTCCAGTATCGCGGTCACTCTGCCCTCCGGCGCGACAAACGCCACGTACGACACGCCCGTCACCGTGACCGCGACGCTCTCTACTCCGGGCACGGTCGACTTCGAAGACAACGCGACGACCATCACGGGCTGTGGAGCGGTGAGTGGCACAACAACGGCGACCTGTTCGTGGACACCCAGCGCCACGGGGTCGAACGTCCTCTCCGCCGCACTCACTCCGACCAGTTCGAGTTACGCCAGCTCCACCTCCAGCAACGACACGATCACGGTCGGTGACGCGACGTCCACCGTGACGGTCACTCTGCCCTCCGGCGCGACGAACGCCACCTACGACACGCCCGTCACCGTGACCGCGACGCTCTCTACTCCGGGCACGGTCGACTTCGAAGACAACGCGACGACCATCACGGGCTGTGGAGCGGTGAGTGGCACAACAACGGCGACCTGTTCGTGGACACCCAGCGCCACGGGATCGAACGTCCTCTCCGCCGCACTCACTCCGACCAGTTCGGACTACTCCAGCTCCACCAACAGCGATACGGTCACGGTACCGGTGAAGGTCTTCCTCACGCACCCCTCCACTGTCGTGATCGCTGTGGGCTCGGGCGCGACGACCGCTACCCTGGGCGCACCCGTCACCCTCACCGCGACGCTCTCTACTCCGGGCACGGTCGACTTCGAAGACAACGCGACGACCATCACGGGCTGTGGAGCGGTGAGTGGCACAACAACGGCGACCTGTTCGTGGACACCCAGCGCCACGGGATCGAACGTCCTCTCCGCCGTACTCACTCCGACCAGTTCGGACTACTCACACTCCACTTCAACCATCGACACCATCACCGTCGGCGCGGCCGTCACCCCGGATCGGCCGCCCGCGCGGTTGACCGTGATCTACTTCCCCGCCAACTCCGCCGTCGTGAGCCCGCGAGGGCAGCGAGCGGTCACCGCCCTCGCCGTCGCAATCGCGATGAGTCACGTGCGCACTCTGAACGTGACGGGTTACACCGATGGCGTGGGCACGGTACAGCAGAATCTCGCGCTCAGTCGACTTCGGGCTAGTCGCGTGGCGGCGATCATCAAGGCGGCCCTCGTCCGGTTGGGTGACACGACGGTGCACGTCACCACCCGAGGCGACGGTCGCGCGAGTCCGGCCTCGCCGAATACCACCGCCCGCGGTCGGTCCTTGAATCGGCGAGCGGTCATCTCCCTCACGATCTGACGTCACGACCTCGTCGAGCGCGCGCGAACCGATCAGCAACACTCGTGGCGCCGCGGCAGGGATCTCACAAGGGCGCGCCATATATACCCACTCCGCCGAGAACGCGAGTTTGATTCTCGTCGCCCGCTCCAAGCACTTCGGGCCACATCGGAACACTCGAAGCCGCGTGCGCGGAGTTTCGTGGCACTTTCGGTGTGTTGCGCAAACCTTCGGCGCCAACGCGACCTGGGCTTCGACCACGACTTCGTTTGACTCGCAGGCGCGGAGAGTCTCCGATGCCCGCCGATTGCCCACGAACAATATTCGTCCAGCCGCGGGCAAATCGGTCGCCGCGGGCTGGTTCCAGGTCTGACATTCCTTTGGTGAAGTCGAGAATTCTCGAGCCCCCCCGAGCACGAGGTAGCCGAGCCTCCTCAAATTAGCTTGGAATTTCCAGAGGATCGGCGGGTTTCTGAGGGCGGCTTGACAAAGGGGGACCTATTTGATAGAAACTCTCAAACTTGGAACGCAGTTTGAAAGAACCGCGGACCATCGCCTGGGGGGGAATGTGACGCTGTTTTGGCTGTCCGTGGGGTTCGGCTTTGTAACCGCTTCGGTCCTCGCGATTTCGGCAGTGGGTCTGAGCCTCCAGTTCGGCATCACGAACTACATCAACTTCGCGTACGGGGACTTCATGGCGCTCGGGGCGTACTTCACGTACATATTGAACGTCGAGTTCTTTCATCTGAACATCTGGATCGCGGTGGTCGGTGGTTCGTTGCTCATGGGGGCGTTGGCCTTACTGTTGAACCAGTTTCTCCTCGGGCCCTTCGCGCGACGATTCAGCAAGTCGTTCTACGTCATGATCGTGACGTTTGGCCTTTCGCTCATCATCTTGAACGTCGTCTACTCGATATGGGGACCCAACGTACGGACCTATTCCATGCCTCTCGAGCACGTCTTGCACATCGGACCGTTTCTCTTGACCCGCGACCAGATCATCGTCATGATCGTGGCCGTCGCCATAATGTCGGGCGTGCACGTCATGTTGAAGACCACTCGACTCGGTAAGTCGATGCGCGCCATGTCTGACAACACGACCCTCGCGATGACGAGCGGGATTGACACGCGACGCATCACCACCGTGACTTGGTTTCTCTCGGGCACGATGGCGGGCCTCGCGGGCTCGGTGCTCGGCATCACCGAGGGCAACCTGACGCCCGCCGCCGGCGAGCTCTTCCTTTTTGTGATCTTCGCCGCGGTCATCGTCGGCGGAGTGGGCAGTATCTATGGAGCAATGGCCGGTGCCGTTCTGATCGGCATGGCCACCGAGATCTCCGCCGCCTTCATCAACCCCGCTTACAAGCTTGATGTTGCGTTCGTCATCTTGATCCTCGCCTTGTTAATACGACCCAGCGGTCTGTTCGCCCGTCAGGGAAGGGGCTGATCGAATGCCGGCATTCTGGTACTACGTCTTTACCCTGGTCTTCTTCCTCTTCGACTACTTCATCTTGGCCATGGGACTTAACATCCAATACGGCGAGACGGGCATTCTCAACTTCGCCTACATCGGGTTCGTGGCGATCGGCTCGTACGTCACTGGCGTGACCAGCTTGCCCAGTTCCACGGGCACGGGCCAGCAATACATCTTGGGCTGGGGACTCCCCTTTCCTGTCAACCTTTTGCTCGGGGGCCTCGCGTCATGCGCGCTCGCGGTCATCGTGGCCCTGATAACCCTGCGCCGCCTGCGAACCGACTACTTGGCCGTGGTTTTGATATCGCTATCGCTCGTCCTCTACGACGTGATCAACAACTACGTGCCACTGTTTAACGGGGCCGACGGCCTCTACAACGTGCCCGAGCCGTTGGCCGGTTTCTTCAAACTCACCACCAACTCGTTCATCCCCTTCTTCGCGGGAGTTACGGGCCTCATCGCGCTCGTTATGTGGTGGGTTATGAGCCGGATCACCCGCGCCCCGCTGGGAAGGACTTTTCGAGCGATCCGCGACGATGACGGGGTGGCCGCGACGTTGGGCAAGGGCGTCTTTCGCTACCAACTGACTTCCATGCTGATTGGGGCGTTCTACGCGGGCGTCGGCGGCGGCCTCATCATCCAGTTCGGCGGTTCCTTCAATCCCACAGCGTGGCTTCCCGGGGAGACCTTCGTGGTCTTTGCGGTCATCATCGTAGGCGGAGTTGGTAACAACATTGGAATGCTGGTCGGTGCACTCGTCGTGGAGGCCCTACTTATCCACCTTCCCGCCTACCTCCCCGCCATCCCGGGACACCCCGGACTTATCGAGTACTTCGACACGATCGTCATCGGCATCTTGTTGATCGCCATGCTGTGGTTCCGGCCCCAGGGCATCGTGCCCGAGCGCGTTCGAAAGGCATCGTCGTTCCCGTCACTGCGCTCGCGTGCCGACGCCCGCGGCACGACCTCGAGCGACGCACTGGGCGTCGCTCCTATTTCCGATCAAGGAGGGGCCAATGTCTGATGAGCTCGAAATCATGAGCACCGACGACGACTGGGCCCTGCGCTGTCAACAGCTCACCAAGGCTTTCCAGGGCGTGCTCGCGGTGACCGGCGCAACTTTCGACGTGCCTCGGGGCAAGATCACCGCGCTGATCGGGCCGAACGGAGCGGGAAAGACCACGGTCGTGAACATACTTTCGGGCATGATGCGAAGCGACAGCGGACACATGCAGATCGGCTCGGCGGACGTCACCAACTGGGAAAGCTACAAGATCGCGCGAATGGGACTGATGCGGACGTTCCAGCTCTCACGGGAACTCGGCGGCCTCACGGTGCTAGAGAACCTGCTGGTCGCTCCCAAACACCAGTCGGGTGAGTCCCTGTTCAATATCTTCTTCCGTCCCGGGCGCACGAAGCGAGAAGAAGCCGAAAACGTCGATCGGGCGCTTGAGATTCTCACCACCTACGGGCTCTACGAACTGCGCGACAGTCGGGCCAGCGAGCTCTCGGGCGGGCAGAAGAAGCTGCTAGAAATCGCGCGCAGCGTCATGGCCTCGCCACAACTGCTCTTGCTCGACGAGCCCATGGCGGGCGTCAATCCGGCGCTCATCGAACGCATCGGCGGTTACATCCTCGACCTCAAACACCAAGGAGTGACCGTCTTGATGGTGGAGCACAACTTGAACGTGGTGGAAAAGATCTGTGACCACGTCATCGTTCTCGCCGAGGGCAAAACTCTCGCGACGGGACGCCTGAGCGAACTGCGCCAGAACGATGAGGTCGTGCACGCGTACTTGGGTGAGGTGATCAATGCCAGCGCTCCTCGCTGAACACGTGACGTCCGGCTACGGGCGCACCCCGATCATCAACGACATCTCGCTGTCCGCCGAGAGGGGCACGGTGACCACAATCATCGGTCCGAACGGAGCCGGTAAGTCGACATTCGCCAAGACACTCGTGGGGATCTTGCGTCCCAGCGCGGGGCGAATCATGATCGAAGACCTGGAGATCACCAAAATGGCGGGCCATCAGATTCCACGCCACGGCCTCGTCTACGTACCCCAGAACGACAACGTCTTCAAGAGCTTGTCGGTGCGCGAGAACCTCGAAGTCGGAGGCTTCGCCGCGAAGGGAGACACGAGCGCACGCATGGAAGAGATACTGAGTGTGTTCACGGACCTCGCCAAGGCCCGCGACAAGCGCGCAGGGTTCCTCTCGGGCGGTCAGCAGAACCTGCTCGCCATCGCGAGAGCTCTGATGGTCGAGCCGACCGTGATCGTGCTCGATGAGCCGACCGCGGGACTCTCCCCGGCCTACACCGACGTGGTGTGGAACGAGATCGCCCGCATCGCTGCCTCGGGTACGGGCGTGCTCGTGGTGGAACAGAACGTCGAGCGGGCCCTCAAGCACGCCGACTTCGTGCACATCTTCGTCGCTGGGTCCAACCACGTGCACGGACTGGCGTCCGAGATCGCGTCGTTGGATCTCGCGTCCATCTTTCTCGGCCGAGCTGGGGCGAGATAAGTCGTATACGCGGGAGGTTCCCGCATTGACGAGAGAAAAACAAACAAGGGGGAGCATCAAAATGAAAGCAAGCAGATGGTTCGTGAGGGGGCGCGGCACCACTGTCGCGCTCGTGCTCGCGACAGTGGTGTCAATGGTGGGCGTGGGACTCGTGATCACCCCCGCCGGCGCCGCGAAAAAGTTACCGCCTCTCGTGGTAGGCGGGATCTTGCCCTTCACGGGATCGAAATCGCTACTCTCGTCGTGGGGCACCCACGGCACGGCGGTGGGTATCTACGAGATCAACCACAACGGGGGCGTGCTCGGACACAAGTTGAAGAGTTCATTTGTAGATGACTCGGCGGACTCGGTGGACACGCTGCCGGCATTTCGCAAACTCATGACCTCGCACCCGACCTTCATCGTGGGGCCCTTTTCGCCCACCATTGAAGCGGTGATCAATCAGTTCCAGCCCAACAACGTGGTGGACTTCATGGTCGGTGGCCTCAGCAACCTTGACACGATGCGCTACAAGTACGTCTTTCGCACGACCGCCTCGGACTCCACCGAAGCCATCGCGATGGCCTACTACGCCATCAGTCACGGCTGGACGACGGCGTCGTTGATGTTCGACAACTCGGCCAACTCCCAAGGCTTCATACCGCCGCTGCTGAAGGCGTACAAGGCGCTTGGAGGCACGGTCCAGCAGAACATCACCCTCACCCCGGGCCAGTCGTCGTACAGCTCTGAGTTAACCCAGGCGTTTGCCGGGAGCCCGAAAGTCATTTTCGACTCCATGGACTCCCAGACGTACGCGACGCTGATGTCAGACGCCCAGCAACTCAGCTACACCACGGCCGCGCAATGGGTCGGCGACGACCTGCAATCGGCCCCGCAGGGCGTTTACGCTAAGGCCTTCGGGTCGGCGGCGTCGACCAACTTGACGGCCGCGCTGCCCGCGACGCCGACGACAGCGGATGACGCGTACAACCACTTCCTCTCGGACTACCAGTCCGTGTGGCGCACGACCTCGATCCTTCCCACGACTTTCAACTTCTACGACTCCATCGTCATCGCCTCGCTGGCCATGACGATGGCGAACTCGACGAACTCGAAAGTCTGGGTAAAGGACGTAACGCAGGTGTCGGACCCACCGGGTACGGTGTGCTCCACCTACGCGACCTGCGTGAAGTTGATCAAGGAGCATAAGAAGATCAATTACAACGGTGCGGGTGGTAACGACGACTTCAACCAGTACCACAACGTATTCAGCGGATTCCAGATGGTTGGCTTCGACTCCAGCCTCAACAACGTGGTGCGTACCTACGTGACCCCGCAGAATCTGGCGACCGTGGTGTCGAAGGAGGGTTAGTCGTCAAGGGACCTCGTTCACTCGCCGTGGCGCTCGCGCCACGGCGAGTGAACTACCCCATCGCGACCGGCACGCGTTGATATCGGGATCGGGCCAGCGCTGATGCGCTACGCACCTGATCGCGTTGGTAAGGATGGAGCCATGGTTGGAGTCCGTAGCGCCCCTCGCGGTGTCGGCCGCGCCCCGAGGCTCATGAGCGTCTCAACGTCGAGTCGACCGTGGTAGACGCCCCCGTCGACAGTCGCGAGGACGACCGTTCCCACTCGGGCCCGGTCGCCACCTCGCCCGGTACGGCGCTCGGCGACGACGGAGACGAAACTCCACTCAGCCAGGTCCGTTCGCTGGACCGCCCCTTCATCATCCTGGAGGTTCTGCGCGAGTGCCGCGGGCCGATGCGTTTGAGCGAGATCGCGTCCGCCGCGCAGCTTCACCTTGCCACAACTCAACGTATCCTCACTCTTCTCATTCGCTACGGGTACGTCGAGCGAGAGGGCCTCGATTACCGACTCGGCATCACTTCGCTTATCAATGGGAACACGTTTCTGTTGACCAACCATCTCGTGCAAGTCGCCGAGCCAGTGCTGATCGAACTGACCGCTTCGACGGGGCTCACGTCCTCGATGACCATTCGTCACGACCTGAGCGCGGTTCTCTTGATGCGAGTCGCCAGCACGCCGCCGCTGCGCTTCCAGCTACCGATCGGCGAACGGATGCCCCTCGTGGTGGGAGGGGCGCGCGTACTCGCGGCGGCGCTCGATCCTCAGGACCTCGACCGGCTGCTCGAAGGCGTCAGTTCCATTCCTCTCGCGAGCGGCGTCGTACTCGACCGTGCCGAGTTCATCGACAGTCTTCGTCACATCCGCGAGCGGGGCTACGCCTTCGGCCAGGGCCAGCGCGAGGCCGGCGCGATGTCGATCGCCGTGCCCGTCCTCGGCGGTGACCAACGAGTCGTGGCCGCCATCCAGCTCTCTTCACTTATCGAGGACATCCCCATTGACATCGACGCCCTGGTTGTCGAGCTGAAACGCGCAAGTCTCGCCATGTCTCGGAGGATCCCGTGATCAGCCACCAGGTGCGGGTGCATCGAAGCGACGAGCCACTCGCCCAGGCCGACCAGCTGGCGTTTCGAATCGCCGAGGTCGCCGCCGACCCGATCGCGGTGGACGACGACGTCGTGGA
The DNA here is from genome assembly GCA_963756325.1 of uncultured Acidimicrobiaceae bacterium. Lineage (GTDB taxonomy): Bacteria > Actinomycetota > Acidimicrobiia > Acidimicrobiales > RAAP-2 > RAAP-2. The sequence goes on along the minus strand of CAVWNE010000007.1, from coordinate 25,263 downwards.
CATGGTCATCAACCGCATCATCGACGATACGGCCGTCGCGGTGGCCGCACTGACTCGGCGTCCGGTGCGGACCGCTCGCGATCAGGCCGTCGCTCATCGCGCCGAACCAGGAGCGACCGTCCTCGGGCTCGCGCCGGAGATCCGCTGTGCGCCTGAGTGGGCCGCGTGGGCCAACTCGGTGTCCGTGCGCGAGCTCGATTTTCACGACACGTTCCTCGCCGCCGAGTACGCTCACCCGGGCGACAATATCCCCCCGCTCATCGCCGTCGCCCAACACGTCGCGCGTAGCCGCGGGCTCTGCGGTCGCGATCTCGTACGCGCGATTGCCACCGCGTACGAGATCCAAATCGACCTCGCGCGCGCAATCAGCCTCCACCAGCACCAGATCGACCACGTCGCACACCTCGGACCCTCGGTCGCGGCCGGACTGGGCACCTTGCTCACGCTTGAACCGGGCGTCGTCGCCCAGGCCGTCGCCCAGGCACTGCACACGACGACCGCCACGCGCCAGTCGCGAAAGGGAGCCATCTCGACGTGGAAGGCCTACGCGCCGGCCTTTGCGGGCAAGGTGGCGATCGAGGCGATTGACCGCTCGATGCGCGGCGAGACGTCGCCCGCGCCCATCTATGAGGGAGAAGACGGCGTGCTGGCGCGACTCCTGGACGGGCCGGGCGTGACGTACGTCGTGACTCTGCCGGGACCCGGCGAAGCCAAGCGTTCGATCCTCGAGTCGTTTACGAAGGAGTACTCAGCTGAGTACCAGGCCCAGGCGTGGATCGACTTGGCCCGGCGCCTGGGCCAGCGATACCCCGAGGTCCGCGACCCTCGCGCCGTCGCGGAAATCGTCCTCGCCACGTCGCACCACACCCACGTGGTGATCGGCAGTGGATCGAAGGACCCGCAGAAGTACGATCCCCTCGCCTCGCGCGAGACGTTGGACCACTCGCTCCCCTACATCTTCGCGGTGGCCCTGCAAGACGGCGCGTGGCATCACGACGACTCCTACGTCCGCGAACGAGCCACTCGCCCCGACACCGTGGAGCTGTGGGGAAAGATCCGCACCGTCGAGGACCCCGAGTGGACCCGCCGATACCACGCCGAGCGTCCGAGCGAGCGGGCCTTCGGTGGTCGCCTCGAACTTCGCCTCAGCGACGGCTCTCGGGTCGTGGAGGAGATTGCGGTGGCGGACGCGCATCCGAACGGTACACGACCCTTCGCCCGCGAGCACTACGTCAACAAGCTGCGCACGCTGGCGAACGGTGTGCTTAGTGACCATGAGGTTCAGCGATTCTTGGACCTCACCGAGAACGTCGTCACTCTGCCTGGCGAACGGCTCGGAGAGCTGACCGTGAGGGCGACCGAGGACCTCCTCGCGGGCCCCACTCGTGAAGGGATCTTCTGATGCTGAACTCCTCGACCTCTCCATCGACCAAGCGTCGAAGGCTGCGTGAGCGTCTCGCGCGGCCGGAGATTCTCGTGCTGCCCGGCGCTTTTAACCCTCTCTCCGCCCTCTTGATCGAGCAGAAGGGCTTCGAGGGCGTCTACCTGTCGGGGGCGGTCATCGCTGCGGATCTCGGCCTACCCGACATCGGTCTGACGTCGGTAAGCGAGGTGGCCGCTCGCGCGGCCCAAGTTGCTCGCGTGACGTCCCTGCCCACGATCGTCGATGCAGACACGGGCTTCGGCGAACCGTTGAACGTGGCGCGATCGATACAGCTCCTCGAGGACACGGGCGTCGCCGGAGCGCACCTCGAAGATCAGATAAATCCCAAACGTTGCGGTCATCTCGACGGCAAGCAACTGGTAGACCTCGAGACTTCGCTGCGCCGCGTGCGTGCCGCGATCGCGGCCCGACGTGACCCCGACTTCCTCGTCGTCGCTCGCACCGACGCGCGGTCCGTCGAGGGCCTGGACGCCGCCATTATCCGCGCGCGCGCCTACGTGGACGCGGGAGCAGACGCGATCTTTCCTGAGGCGCTCCTGGATGAGCGAGAGTTCGCGGCGCTACGCTCCGCCGTGACCGTCCCGATCGTCGCCAATATGACCGAGTTTGGCAAAGGGGCGCTCCTTCGCGCGGGTCAGCTCGAGGACCTGGGTATCGACGCCGTGATATTCCCGGTGTCGCTACTTCGACTGGCCATGGGCGCGGCCGACCGCGCTCTGGCACAACTTCGTGATCAGGGTTCACTCGCGTCGCTCGTCCCCGAGATGCAAGCGCGCTCGGCCCTCTACGACCTCGTCGACTACAAGTCCTACGCATCGTTCGACGAGTCCATCTTCGACTTCGATCTCGGCGGATAGTGCCCGGCACAATTGCCGATGATCTGCTCCCTCGTCTCTCGGTGACCGACGCGGGTGCACGGCCCAAAAGGTACGCTTTCGTGCCTTTTTTCGCGCGGAGGCCAGTACCCTCAACCCCCAAAGGAGGCGAGCGAGGAGCCTGCGAGTGCGCGGTGGTTTTCCATACCGGGAGAACTGTGACTCAATTCCAATGAAACTCATTGGTGCCCGCGAAAGGATCGCCCAGCGGAGTGCGTTTTTCATATCGGGCGGCCGTCCGTCCAGAGACTCTTGGTACCTGTGGAGTGCCCGGGCGAAGCTACGGCAATTCGCTCGATTTGTAGGGTCCTTTAAATTGGAGCTTGTCTACAGGACTTCGCCGCAGAGGAGCCGCACTTCCCAAGCCGAGAACACCAGTTCGAGTCTCGTCGCCCGCTCCAGGCTTGATTTTGTTGTAACGACTGACAACGCCGTTGCAAGCATTGCCGTTGGCTTTCGCCGCTGTTCGCCACTGTTAGCTCCTGTTCGCCACTTCTCACTGTCGCAGCACTGTCGCAACTGCTGGCATTGGCAGGAGACCATGGAATCCGCCGTCGCGCCAGTTTTGTGGCGACTCCTCCTTGGTTCTGGGCTGTTTCCAATTCGATTTGAGGTACACCTAGACCGGGTTCGAGATAGGTAGTCCCTCAACTGGCGGGAAGTAATTGCACAAGTCGTCCCCACGGACTTGACGTGAGCGACGACAATCTCTTTGAGAGAATATTCGCGTCATGCGAGCCGGGGATCACGAAGAAGAATCGTGAAGTTCCCTGTCGCATGCACAGTGCGCATAATGGAGAAACACCGAGTTGCTGTCGAAGCTGAGCCATCCGTTGTTCTGCTTGAACGTTCAAAGCCGCCGAGCGATCAGCGTGGTGATAGGCGATGACTGACTGCCCTCTCTCTAGAAACTGGGCCATTTCGTCAAAGTACGCGTACTTGATTGCTTTCGATCGGTAAGAACGGACTCGGTGAGTTGTAGAGCGCACGCCGTTATCAGGGTCGAGAAAGACGACGTCACTTGAGGCTGTGGCCGCAAGCGCCCCTTCCAGCCACGCAGTCCTGCGCTCGATTCGTAGAAGTTGACTCCTGGGGCTCAGATCACTGAAATCCAGTACTTGTGAGAACGTTTCCGCATCGGGCGGTAGCACCCCGGACCGTTCGACATCTACGATCGTCTGCGGTCTCCGCTGAACAATTCGTGCCAGTCGGTCATACAGTTCGGGATCAAGCGATCGAAGTTCACGTCCCCGAGCAGAGTCAGCGTTCAGGTAGGAGACGTGTTTGCCATCGCTATTGCCCGATTCATCGGGCACCAGGTACCAGACGAGACCGACTTTTAGGTGCTCCGGATCCGATACAGGCCCACTTATTGACCGTAGGACTCCAATCTTGAAGAAGTCACCTACATCTCCGACATATCGATTCTGCATCCCTCTATGATGCCCGTCGCTTCCAGCGCAGCATCTTGGCCCACTACGATCAAACAGCGCTGGTGGATGACACCCGTTTGGAGACGATCGCGTCTCTATGAAACCCGGGGCGGTTCAATGGTTCGTCTGGCGGCGTTGTCTGCGAACGTCTATATTTCTGACCGATTCGGTCACAGTACGAAAGGGCAGCATGTCATCTTCCAAAGATCTGCGCATTGATGAATTCACTCCACGACGCCTCACTGGGAACAGAAGCCGCCAGTTCAAACGCATGTTGATTGCCCCGCTCGCGTTGGTACTCACCAGTTCAATTCTGATATCAACCCAGCCGGCGTTTGGCGCGAGCAACGCAAACTTTGTTGGTAGGTGGAAGATTTCCGGGGGCTACCTGGGTTTCACGGTCAAAAGCGAGAATCGTGCAACGGGGGCATGTGCCGGAGTCACGGCAAGTCCCCTGTATCACCTGAAGGGCTGTCATGTCACCGGAAACAAATACGTCTTTACCATCACCGAAGGAGCGAGCTATCGTTCGCGAAATGTCGGCACAATCTCTGGGAACGCAATCACCGGAAGTTTCAAGGACACCAACGGAACGAACACTCAGTACACGGGAGTTCGGTAGTCCGGAGTGCGGTGCTCAAGTGAACCAATCGATGAAGCGGGCCAATCGTTCACGTCTTTTTTCGCCAGAGAGCCAGTCTCCGAAAACATCATCATCCCAGGCTGAGAACGCGAGCTCGATTCTCGTCGGCATTGGTTTAGGGCAAGATCCTGGGGCATTAATCACCACAACTCACCGCGACGCTCAATGCGTCGCAAATCTGTCTCATCCGCTCGTCACTGAGGCGACCTATTCGATCGACCAGGATCGAGGTTGACACACTCTCGACTGAGTCCAGGTTGACCACGCAGCGGCGCGTAATCGGATCCTCACCGGGCTCTAACAAAACCTCACTCGCTAAGTTGCGAATCGTAGTCGTACAGGGCGCGATCAGAGTTCTTCGCATGCGCGGAATCGCTGCGTCACGCGACATCACCACGACAGGACGTTTCGCAATGCCAGGCAGTTCGCACCACCAGAGTTCACCACGTAATGGTGGACCGGTCACGAAGCAGCTGCCGCCTGGCGAAATGCTTCGAGGCTTCCCCAGTCATCAGGATTGTCCATCGGGATTCGGTCATAAGCGGCGTACGCGGCATCGATTTCACCCGAGCGATTCCCTGCGATGAGGGAGCGAAGTGCCTCATCGATCAAGGTCGCATCATTTGACAATGGTCGAATTCGACGAGCCTCGGCCAGTAGGTCGCCGTCAACCGTTGTACTGACTCTCACTCTGCTCATGCCACATTTATAGCATGGTTATGCTTCACGAGGTGGGTGCGAGTTTGATCAGATTGAGATCGATTCTGAGATTCCCAAGCGGAGAACGGGCGTGCGTCGCCGTGGTCTCACTTCTCGAGTTCGCCGTCAGCGTCTAGATCCCTCAGATTCTCCATAGCCAGGAAACTACACTTCGCAAGTTGAGAACGCGAGCTGTCATCGCTCGTTCAACTGGGCTTTCCCCTGTTTGTTGGACCAGAGTTTGGTGGACAACTCGACTTGGAGGAAATTCCGTGAACTCACGTGGCGAGGGCGAGAGATGCTCGACACCCCTGCGCGTGGCATGTCCTGGAGTCTAGTCAGTGCCGTTCTTGCGGCGATACTTGCCATGATCTCCTGCGGGCTGACGGCTGTCCCTGCTTCTGCGGGCGCTAGTTCTGGCTCCTGGCGCGACGCCACCCTGGACGTGGTGGGTGGCCCCATCGTTGAGGGCAACGTGGTGCTGGTCTTGGACGTCACCGCGAAGCACGTACTACAACTGTCGGCCGTGAGCCCCACCAGCGGCCAGGTCTTATGGAGCGACCCCTACTCTCCTTCGCAGATCACAGTTGGAGCCGCCTTTGCGCCGATCGCGATCGGCAACATCGCCCTCGATCTCGCTCCCGCCGGGGCGCTGAGCAATCCTGTTGTTCGACCTGAGGGCATCGACATCGAGAGCGGCACGATCGTGTGGAAGTCGAAACAACTTCTGGACGTTACCGACGCTCCGGTGGTGTGTGCAGAAAGCACGTTCTTCTGCTTTCCCGCTTTCAGTTCTCAGAACGCCACCGACTTAGTGGCTCTCGTCCCGCAGACCGGAGCTCTCGCCGGAGCACTCGCGGGGCCGTATCGAAACGTCGGAACCGCCATTGCCGGACTGCCCAACAACAGCTCCCTTTGGCAGACCGACGCGTCAACCGAGACTCTGATGCAAACGTCGCCTGTCGAAAAACCTTTGTGGTCGCATACGGTGGCCAGTCTTTTTGGGAGCGCTAAGTACAGCGCCAACGATGGCTACGACTTCGTTGAGGCGGGCAACTTGGAGCTCGGAACGGTGGGAGTACAACCCGTCGCTAAGACGGAGTCCCTCGGGGACTCCGAGACCATTGCAATCGTTCCTCGCGATGGAGTGGTCACCTGGCGCACCCCGGGCTCAATCTTCTGTGGCGGATCGTTGCAGTTCCTCCTTCCCCTGGTCAATTGCGCGTTCTCGGGAACGATGAGTTTTGCGAGCGGAAAGGCCAACTTTGATCACGCGTCGCTCACCCTGACGGGCCTAACGGCAAGTACCGGAAAATCGACGTGGTCTCAGCCGGTCATGGACGTCCAGTCTCTTTCGACCGGAACCGGCGTCGCCTTCAGCGACACCTCGCATCTCGTGGTGCAAACGCCACCGGGAGACTGGAAACTTTTGGACGTGCAAAGCGGGGCGACGTCCTCAATCTCCCCCCACAGCACGTTTTGGTGTGAAGAGATACCGACGTACCAGGTCATCGCGATCGCGGGCGAAGCGGGCAGCGCGCACCGCTCGAGCGAGCCCGTCTATGTGGGGTGCACGAAAACTGGAAAAATCACAAAGGGCAATCCTTCAACGACTCCCGTCACCGTGGGCGTTGCCGTCAGCAATGTGTTCATCTGGCCCACGCCCACGGGGCTGCGGGGTCGCCACGTAAATTGACCGGCGTGGCACGGATCGTCATGGAGCGCGAACCTTGAGTAGCGCGACCTTGGTGCCCGAGACGCGGGACCTCACCGGTGACGATGCCTGGCAGGTGCTTAAGCATCACGGTCGTTGGCGTATGGCCGTCGAAGGATGGCAGCGCCTCCTAGCCGGGGACGGATTCACCCACGCGCGTTCGCTGGCTTTTACGATCTCCCTCGTTACGATCGAGGGGCTGATTGGCTTGGTAGGGCTGGCCGGCACTGTTCACACGCGTGAAGTGGGCCGGATCGTCGACGACACCATCCGTCGAGTCGTTCCCGGGCCCGCCGGGAATGTTCTCACCACCGCGGTTTCTCAAGCGCACCACGTCGCCCACGGTCATCACTACCTCGCCTTGATTTTCGGCATCCTCGGCACGCTGTACGTCGGGACGATTGCCATGAGCCAACTGGAGCGGGGCCTCAACAGGATCTACGGCATTGAGGAAGATCGTCCCCCCATCCAGAAGTACGCCCGCGCATTCATATTCTCAGTCAGTGTCGGCACATTGACTGCCGCATCGTTCGCGTGCCTCGCGCTGGGTCGCTACCTGTTTGGCTCAACCAAGAGCAGCGCCCTCTCAACTACCTGGGCCATCGCTCGCTGGCCCCTCGGGCTCGCGCTGATTACGGTCGCCGTGACCCTCCTTTTTCACTACTCGCCACAGCGCCGCCAGCCGAGACTCTCGTGGCTCGTCTTCGGTTCCGCTCTCTCGGTCCTTATGTGGGCGGTTGTGACCGGCGCGTTGGGTCTGTTCTATTCCCAAAGCCCGTCGTTCGCCACGACCTATGGGCCACTCGCCGGAATAGTGGCTCTTTTGGTGTGGAGCTTCCTGTCGAGTTGCGCTCTGTTCTACGGCGCGGCGGTGGCCGCTCAACTCGAGTTGCTACGAAGCGGAAAATCGCAACCGAAGGCTTCGCCGCGAAAGGCTCGCACGCGGAGGAAGAAAACAGCCCGCTAAGGCGGTCGCTTCCAATTTCTTGTAGCTCACCGATTACGACGCGCTTGGTCGCCCGTCACTCGGAAAGACATGCCCAGCTGCCACCTCGAGGGCGGGCGCCTCCACGAACCGACCGAAGACAGCCCATTTCACCAAGACCTGGCGGCCAAACGATCAACGTCCCCTAGGGAGTAACGGTGAGTGGCGCATCTGAGCACCCGCTGAGCATGCCCGCATTGTTCGCGTCACCGCTGTAGGTCGCCACGACGTAGATATCCCCTGGTGACTGGCCCATCGGTGTCAGTGGGCCAGAAGTAACACCGTTGGACACGCTCACCAGACCGACATATGTTTCGCTTCCCGAACAGCGTGTCATTGTCGTAGTAGTTGAAGGTTACGGTCCCTCCAGCGCTCGCCGTGACGCCCGTCAGCGTTGCATTCATGTCCACCGTCTGCCCGACGGCGATGGTGCCGCTCGAGAGATCAACGACAATCGACGGGGCGCTGGTCACCGTGAGCGGGTTTGCGGCGCAGTCGCTTGAAGCCGCGGTGTTGTTGGCGTCGCCGCTGTAACTGGCGACAAAGTAGAAGGTTCCGGCCGACGTGGTCGTCCAGGTCGGTGAGCTGGGGACGACCGCCCCGCTCACCGTCACTGGGCCGAGCGTGCTCACCAGTCCACCTGAGGCACAGGTGTCATTTGAGTAGACGTCGTAGGTCACCGTGCCGCCCGCGCTGGCTGTGGACCCAGAGAGCGTGGCGTCGGCGTGGACCGTCGCGCCGATCGCTGCCGAGCTGGTGGAGAGCTGGGCGGTGATGGTCGGTGAGGTTAGGTCCACCGTGAGCGGGTTTGCGGCACAGTCGCTTGAAGCCGCGGTGTTGTTGGCGTCGCCGCTGTAACTGGCGACAAAGTAGAAGGTTCCGGCCGACGTGGTCGTCCAGGTCGGTGAGCTGGGGACGACCGCCCCGCTCACGGTCACTGGGCCGAGCGTGCTCACCAGCCCACCTGAGGCACAGGTGTCATTTGAGTAGACGTCGTAGGTCACCGTGCCGCCCGCGCTGGCTGTGGACCCAGAGAGCGTGGCGTCGGCGTGGACCGTCGCGCCGATCGCTGCCGAGCTGGTGGAGAGTTGGGCGGTGATGGTCGGTGAGGTTAGGTTCACCGTGAGCGGGTTTGCGGCGCAGTCGCTTGACGCCGCGGTGTTGTTGGCGTCGCCGCTGTAGCTGGCGACAAAGTAGAAGGTTCCGGCCGACGTGGTCGTCCAGGTCGGTGAGCTGGGGACGACCGCCCCGCTCACGGTCACCGGGCCGAGCGTGCTCACCAGCCCACCTGAGGCACAGGTGTCATTTGAGTAGACGTCGTAGGTCACCGTGCCGCCCGCGCTGGCTGTGGACCCAGAGAGCGTGGCGTCGGCGTGGACCGTCGCGCCGATCGCTGCCGAGCTGGTGGAGAGTTGGGCGGTGATGGTTGGTGAGGAGGGAGACGGTGGAGGAGGTGTCGGGACGGGAGGCGCGGGAGGAGGAGTGGGAGGTGGCGGGACAGTGGGGGGAGGCGTTGACGGAGGGGGAATCGATGGGGGCGGTGATGAAACGGGGGGTGCGGGCGGGGTTGCGGGCGGGGTTGCGGGCGGTGGGGTGCCCGGAGTAACGACCACCGGATCGCTGGCACAACCGCTGGAAGCCTTGACATTATTGGCGTCGCCGCTATAGGAGACAACAACGTAATAGGTTCCAGGAGCGCCCGCCGTCCAATCCGGCAACTTCGAAACGTTGCCGTTGACGACCGAGACGGGACCCAGCGTGGCGACCAGTCCCGAATTGGACGACGAACAGGCATCATTGTCGTAGACGTAAAGCGTCTCGGAGCCTGAGGCGTTCGCCGTGCTACCGACCAACGCCGCGCTATCGCTGAGAGATCCGCCCATGGCGATTGAGTCCGCGGACAGCTGAGTGGCGATGGTTGGTTCTTTCGCCATCACCCTGACGGGGCCTGCGTCACACGCGCTAGAAACAGGATTTCCGCCGGACTGGTCGCTGTATTGAGCGACGAAGTAGAAATTACCGGCCGACGTGGCCGTCCAACTGGGAGAACTGGGCACATTCCCGTCGTGAGTCGTCACGGGTCCGAGGGTGGCGACCCGCCCCCCGTTGGGTGTCGAACACGTCCGATTGTCGTACACAAAGTAGGTAACGGAGGCACTTTTGTTCGTCGGCACGTTCGTGATCTCCGCCGTGGCGCGAACCGAGCCCATTACTTGAATCCGCGGCGACGAGACGTCCACACCGATGATTTCACTGCTCACACTCGCCGTGACGGCCTGCGCGGGGCTCGGGGTCGGAGGGTGGATCGTGGCGTTCCCGCCCGACGCGACGGCGGCCACCGCCACCGAGCCCGCCACCAGGGCAACTTGGGAGGTAGCGACCAAGACATTGCCGAGATTCCCGACCTGACTAATGATCGGTACGTCAAACAACAGGGCCATCGGCCCAATGATCCAGCGCTGTTCACCGATCGAAACGTTGAGGAATGCCCGCACAATGGCGGGGTCAAACTGCGCTCCGGCACACCGGGTTAACTCCTTGCGGGCGTCCGAAGGCGAGACCGAACCCTTGTAGGAACGCACCGCCGTCATGACCTCAAAGGCGTCGGCCACGCTGACGATCCGGGCGCCCAGCGAAATATCGCTTCCCGCGAGGCCAAAAGGGTAGCCAGTGCCGTCAAAGTTTTCGTGGTGTTGTTCCACGGCCAGGGCCCAGGGGCCCAACCATTCCCTGATCGGCTCGATCATTCGCTTCCCTTCTAAGGGGGTGGCGACGCAAGATTCTCCCACTCGGCCTCGGTAGGAAGCCCCTCTTTGTTAAGGATCTCGGTGTGCACGGTCATTTTTCCGACGTCATGTAAGAGCGCGGCCCAACGCAGCCGGTCTCGATCATCCTTTGAAAGCTTCATCTCCTCCGCGATGAGGTCGGTATAGGCACGTACGCGCTCGGAGTGCCCGCGAGTGCGGCGATCATGAGAGCTGAGCGAGGTCACGAGAGCAAGAATCTCGACCGCGGCCGTCATGGGCTCTTGCCCGGCCGAGTCAACCTTTCCCTGAACGTAGCGATCCAGTTGACGCGTTGACCCGGCTTTCCACGCGACGGAGAATCGAGAGGGGGCCTTGTCGGGGAAGAGTAGCGACATCTTCAAAAGGCTGGCGAGGGGAAGCAGCGGCCGCACGAGACGTTCACCAAGCGATACTCCGAGCCACGCGGCGATAAGAACCCCGGCCCACCAGGCTATTTGCCACGCCCGCGACGTAGGGGCGGGTAGGAGGTCAGACACGCCATAGGCGACGGCTACCGAGAAGGCAAGGGGGATCACAAACGAGAGAGAAGACACGAGAAAACCGGCTCGTGTTCTCGCAAGCCAGCGTCGACTCCTGTCGTCACTGATTGGCATTAGCGAAAGGTTAGGTACTAATACGACGCGACGATGACATGTTGCTATACGAATTTTTTTGCAGACTCCGGAAGTCAGCATCACTCATTGCCTGGCACGCGTCGAACGATGTCGCGTATAGGGCGTACGCGATTCGAGTTCTGGGTGGTCCGGTGACTTACGGACAAATGAAGTGGCCACGGGCGCACCCTTGACAAATCGAGAACCTCCACTCACCCGCCCTTGAGAGCGCGAGTCTCGGATGATCAGGTCCCCCACATCTGTCTAGTTTCAAGAGCTTTCAAGGGTTTGAACCTCAACCAAGCCACCAGATCACGGTTTGACCCATCGCGAGTTCAAGATTACCTACTCTTGCCATTTCAACCAGTTCCAAGTGAGACAGACACCTTGGTGATCACGCATACACCAGTTTCAACATTGCCGATGGTGTCCCTGGTCAAGGCTCGCACAATTGCAACCTGCATCTAGAGAGTGTGTAACTGCACCCATGAAACGACCTCTGTCGCTTTTCTAGCCGCGCCGGACCCCAAGACATTCAGACTCCGCGAACTGATCTGAATCAAGTTCTGTCCTTAGCTGCTGAGCGTAAGGCTCAGCGTTTGACTCTGTCCGTCGATCGTGGCGGTCATAGTGACGGAATTGCCACTCTCATTGTCAAAATCGACAGAGAAGGGCGCTGACGTGGTCGAAGAGCCGTTCGGAATCGAAAGTACGCTGGTCCCATTCGGCGTAACACTGCCGTTACCCGTCGTGACCAGATCGATCGGCATCGCATTCCCCGCATTCGTCACCACATTTCCGTACTGATCCTCAATCTGAAGCGACGCCGTAAAGATTGTCGCGAGAGGGTCGAGGCTCCCTTCTACCGTCGAATTACGTCTCCCGACCCACGGTCGCCCAACGAGACGGCGACGTATTCGCCGTAATATCCGCCAACGCAATTGCCGCCACTGGCGCCGCACTCACACTGAAGTGAACCGAAGTGCCAGCGATCGAGCCCTCGGTGGCGGTGAGAGTCGTGCTCTCGGCGTCCACCAGCGTGATTCCTGACGCCGTGCCGACGCCCGAAGTGAAGGTCACCGTCGCCGGGTAGCTCGGGCTGTCGCCGTTCGGGTCGTCCGACGGGCCGCTAAAGGCGACCGACCTGGTGCCGGCGTAGTTCGTTGCGGTGTTGCCATATTGGTCAAGGGCGGTGATGCTGTCGTTGAACGAACTACCCGCCGTCTGACCGCCGGGCTTCGCCACCGCGAAGGTGCTAGCTGAGCTGGCGCCCACGTCGAAACTGCTCGAAGTGCCAGCGATCGAGCCCTCGGTGGCGGTGAGAGTCGTGCTCTCGGCGTCCACCAGCGTGATTCCTGACGCCGTGCCGACGCCCGAAGTGAAGGTCACCGTCGCCGGGTAGCTCGGGCTGTCGCCGTTCGGGTCGTCCGACGGGCCGCTAAAGGCGACCGACCTGGTGCCGGCGTAGTTCGTTGCGGTGTTGCCATATTGGTCAAGGGCGGTGATGCTGTCGTTGAACGAACTACCCGCCGTCTGACCGCCGGGCTTCGCCACCGCGAAGGTGCTAGCTGAGCTGGCGCCCACGTCAAAACTGCTCGAAGTGCCAGCGATCGAGCCCTCGGTGGCGGTGAGAGTCGTGCTCTCGGCGTCCACCAGCGTGATTCCTGACGCCGTGCCGACGCCCGAAGTGAAGGTCACCGTCGCCGGGTAGCTCGGGCTGTCGCCGTTCGGGTCGTCCGACGGGCCGCTAAAGGCGACCGACCTGGTGCCGGCGTAGTTCGTTGCGGTGTTGCCATATTGGTCAAGGGCGGTGATGCTGTCGTTGAACGAACTACCCGCCGTCTGACCGCCGGGCTTCGCCACCGCGAAGGTGCTAGCTGAGCTGGCGCCCACGTCAAAACTGCTCGAAGTGCCAGCGATCGAGCCCTCGGTGGCGGTGAGAGTCGTGCTCTCGGCGTCCACCAGCGTGATTCCTGACGCCGTGCCGACGCCCGAAGTGAAGGTCACCGTCGCCGGGTAGCTCGGGCTGTCGCCGTTCGGGTCGTCCGACGGGCCGCTAAAGGCGACCGACCTGGTGCCGGCGTAGTTCGTTGCGGTGTTGCCATATTGGTCAAGGGCGGTGATGCTGTCGTTGAACGAACTACCCGCCGTCTGACCGCCGGGCTTCGCCACCGCGAAGGTGCTAGCTGAGCTGGCGCCCACGTCAAAACTGCTCGAAGTGCCAGCGATCGAGCCCTCGGTGGCGGTGAGAGTCGTGCTCTCGGCGTCCACCAGCGTGATTCCTGACGCCGTGCCGACGCCCGAAGTGAAGGTCACCGTCGCCGGGTAGCTCGGGCTGTCGCCGTTCGGGTCGTCCGACGGGCCGCTAAAGGCGACCGACCTGGTGCCGGCGTAGTTCGTTGCGGTGTTGCCATATTGGTCAAGGGCGGTGATGCTGTCGTTGAACGAACTACCCGCCGTCTGACCGCCGGGCTTCGCCACCGCGAAGGTGCTAGCTGAGCTGGCGCCCACGTCAAAACTGCTCGAAGTGCCAGCGATCGAGCCCTCGGTGGCGGTGAGAGTCGTGCTCTCGGCGTCGTAGAGGATAACGCTTGCCGCGTTGCTGCCAGCAGCCACACCGCTCACGAAATTTACGGAGGACCCGCTTCCAAACGGAAAACTTGTCGGATAGGTCGGGGCAGTGCCACTGAGAGAGTTAGTCGGTCCGGAGAAAATCACGTTTTCCGGTCCAGAGAAGTTGGCGTCTGTGTCGCCATACTGGTCGACCGCGGTTAAATCCACAGTGAAGGCCACACCCGCCGTCGGAGCAGAAGTTGACGGTGCCAGGGAAATCGAGCTGAGCTGAGCAGCAGGTACGGTGACCGTCCCGCTCGCCGAACTTAATGCCGACCAAGAGTTGTAGACGGCAGTGACCGTATAGGAGTACGTGTCGGACGCGACCCCCGTGTCGTCACATACCGTCACAAGCTCGGTCGGACGAGCCACAGGCCGGACTTGCGACGGTGCCGAGGTACCACCTCTGGACGTAATAGCCCTTCGGAGACACACCGTGGCGTCCCGTAGCTGCGGTCCATGTGACATGCACCGTGCGAAGGTCCGGATTTGGGAACGTTGCAACGACGTTTGTCGGTGTGCTGAGCGTATCCACCGAGAGCGAACCGGTCCCTTGGCCATGCGATGCCATGAAGGACCAGGACGCAGTTGCGACGCCGAGTGCCACAACCAAGCCTCCCAGAATCAGGAGGAACTTGACGCGCCGAGCGTGCGGATGGACTTTACTCATGGAAGCACCTCAATACTCTTCGTAATGGTCACGACAACATTTTCAACGGCGATCTCAACCATCATGTGGTCACCACTTTGCAGTTGGTGAGCGTGTCGTGATAGTAGGCAGCAGGCGTTCCATGCCACGACGATGGCGGCGAAGGCAGGTGACAGCTGTTCGTAGCGTGGGCTACACCGTTATAGGCGTTGTAGGTACCCGGACCGAGGTCGATCGTTTCGTTGCCGTCGCCCCCAATGATGGTGTCGTGGCTGCCGCCTTGGATCGTGACCACGTCGGTACCCGATCCCAGAGTGATGACGTTGTAAGAGCCACTTCCCACCGTCACGGTGTCATCACCGTCACCCATGGTGATGTCGCTATTGGAGCCGTTGCCCACTGTCACCGTGTCCTCGCCATTGCCCACTCTGATCTGGTCGCTACCATTGCCCTCCGTGATCCTGTTCTTGCCTTCACCGGCCGCCACGACGTCGTTGCCATTGCCATCGCTCAGGACGTTGTTCCCGTCCCCAACTTTGAAGCAGTCGTTGCCATTGCCATCGCTGAAATCGTTGTTCCCGTTCCCGGCGTAGAAGCAGTCGTTGCCGTCAGATCCGTGCACGGAGTAGTTCGCGCCGAACAAGTACGCGAAATTGTCTCCTTTCGCCACATTGATCGCTGGCGACCCGGGGTCGCCGTCGATCCAATTCGAATACTTGCCTGAGCATTTGCTCGGTGGGGCGATAACCACTTGGGCGATGACCGGCGAGGTGCTGGTAGAGAAGCTCGGAACACCGAGGTAGACGGCGTAGAGGTTGTCGGTCCCGGTGGGCAGCGACGAGATGGCGAGAGTCGCCTGGACGCTGGCATTGAGCACTCCGGTGCCGAGCAGGGTGTGAGTCCCACCCGGGGTGCCCGAGAAGAAGTCGACGGTGCCGCTCGGAGTGCCCGGCCCCGAGGACTTGGCGACCGTGGCGGTCAAGGTCACCAGGCCGCCGAGCGCCGAGGGGTTTGGTGACGTGGTGAGAGCGGTCGTGGTCGCCGAACGAGGCGCGAGAACGATCTGGTAAAGCCCGGGCGACGTGGAATCTGAGAAGTTGCCGTCCGTGTTCGAATAGACGGCCGTGATGTAGTGAGCGCCAGGAGCGAGATAGGCGGGTGGCGAACACGTGGCCATTGCAGTGCCGGTTCCGGTGATCGTGACATTGATACTCGCGCAGATGGTGGTGGCGCCGTCCTTGAATGTGACCGTACCCGTTGGGCCGTTGGCCGCCCAGTGGTGCCATGCAATGACCGTGGCCCAATACGTTACGGCTTGGCCCACGATCGATGGATTGAGCGAGGACGCCACGATCGTCTTTGTTGCGTAGATCTTTGTGTACTGAGCTTTGCCAGAATAGGCAAAATTAAAAGCTTCGCTTTCGCACGCGTCTTGGTTTGTCTTGGTATCGACGAGGGAGATCGGCACCTATACGGTGTTCACTCCCAATGCCGGCACCATGAGGGAACCGGAGAACGTCGTGAGACTGTAGTTGAGATTCGTGCTCGAACAGCCCGGAGGCGCCTTAACGCTGGCAATACTTATGTAGTTGACCACGATGGGTACCTTCAGCGAATTGTGCGCGGTATACCAGAGGTAGCGCTGCACTCCGGGATAGAGCAAAGCGGGGTTCTGAGTGGTTGATGAACTGCTGATCGTGCTCGAAATAGTAAAAGTCGGGTCGGCGTGGGACACGATGACCTCCCGTCAGATGCGACGGCAGCGTGAGCGGCCGCGAAGGCGCAGGCCGCAACAATCATCGTCGCCGTGACGACCCTCCCAGTTATCCTCATCTTGCCTAATGCCTTCATTGAAACTCAGCCTTCAGTTCTTCCTAGTAAGACGCCAGCGCGCAATCGTTGGCCGACGGGCCGGCCGCAGAGAAGGAAACTCCGCGGCCCGGCCTCACGACCGAACTAAAACAGTGACGTGGCTACCGCCACTCACTTTGGCCGTTGCTAGTTGGAACTAAAGACGAGCCCAAGGGTCGCACCCTCGCACGCGTTCTGATTCTGAGGACCGGCACCGGGGGCACCGTTTAGCATCTGGATCGACAATACGTTCCCGGCTACGTGCGCTTGCAACGTGCTACCGAAGATGGTCGTGCTGTTCCCGGTAAGCGTGTCGTTGAGCGCCTGTGGACTGTTGTTGATCTGGAACCACTCCGCGTAGCATCCCGGAACGTCAATCCAGTTGGCACCGTTCCAGGTCTCGACGTAGCCGTCACCAGAGTCAGTACGAATCGTCGCGGTGACCGAGTTCACCTGCTGGGCAGCGCCAGGGTTGGTGATTGCGTACTCGATTGGCTGCGCCGGGTCACCTGGGAACAGCGCAGGAACGCCGCCGCCCACTACGTTGAACTCAACCGCCGGAATGTCAGCACCCTGGCCACCCGGATTTCCATATGCTCCAGGGTTGTTCGCGTTAAAACCGCACCACACGTACTCGGGCGAGAACGCACCGGGGGTCGTGTCGCCGGAACAAGAGTTGGCATCGTTGTTAAACGCGAGCGGGTTGTCATAAGGACTAAGGACCCAGACATACCCCGCGCTCGGGTCCGACCCAACCGTCAGATTCGCAGAACTCGACAGAGCAACATTCACGTTGCCAAAATCGGCTTCGCTTCCGTATGAAATGCCATACACAACATTCGACGGGAGTGTCACGTCTTGTGAACTGAAGTCAAACGTGAGATTGGTCACTGACGGCACCGAACTGGGTGTCCAAGTATTTCCCGTGTCCACGGTGGCTTGGTTGATGTTGAAAGTCTGCGTATCCGCAGCGATCGGCGTTGTGAGGTTAGACGGGTTGTAGATATTGAAGGTAACTTCTCCGCTAAATCCGTCCCCCCAGTTCCTGACGGCAACTACCACATCGCTCAACTCACCGGTTGTACCAAGGTGGATGCTGTTGCCAAACTCAGTCAACGAATCTCCGCAAGTAAAACACTGGTCCTGCGCATACGCGTTGCTCGTGATGAGGCTGTCGTACGCGGCTCCGACCTGAGTGATGCTCAACGCCGACGCTGAGCCGACTTGCGCTGAACCTTGTCCGGTCCCTCCACCAGAGAAGTAAGCGAACGCCACCCCTCCAGCAACGAGTGCAACAGTTGCCGCGAGTCCGGCCACCGCCACTTTCTTATGTGTTCTAAAAAATTTCATTTCTGTTGGTCTCCTAGTAATTGCTGATTGTTATGGATCACTACGTGCTAGAGACGGTGGATTCGCCATTCGCTCCCCACAGACCAGGCGACCAAATTTGGACCTGTGGATCAACGCACCCCCCATTACTGCCAGACAGCACCCCCGAGGAGAACGGCCTGCTGATGCGGATCAGGCGAGGCGGGTTTCTATACCCCGCCTGAGAGAACCGCAACACCTTGTGAATCAAAAATGACAAATTGTGGCGTTGAGGGCCGCTACCAGCAACTCCAGCGACCGAGTTATTCGAGGTCAAAGTGCACCAGACCCTGAGCACGTCGCGAGTTTCGCTGAAGGAAGAACGGTCACGCCCGCTCTTGTGGGCCGGACGACCAAGACGTGGGGCCTCGTGCGCCGCACCGTTTCACGGATATTTCCGAGAAACACTTTCATGACTGCTCCACATCCGCCCTTACCGAGGCAAAGTATGGACCTGGGTCCAACTATTGTCAAATGAGAGTTATTGCATTGTGAATTTGTAGTGTTTCAAAGGCTTCCGTATGGGAGCCCGCGAGGGTAGTCGGTCGCATCGTAGAACTTCGTTTAGAAAACATTCATTCTTCGCGATCCGTCTAAAGCAATTATTGCCGCCGCACTCAAATTCTTTTGCAAGGAGCCTCGCGGGCAGCAAGGCCACCAGTCGTCAGCAGCATCCAGTTCGCTTCGTGGATTCCTCATCTTTGACTAGTCATCGAGCAACAATTTCGCATCGGGCGGTACGAGGGAAGGACGATCCGCAGGCTGGCTACCGATTTGGGCATCGGGCCAATGTCGTTGTGCCGCAGCATTCGGGCCAGCGATTTCTTCGACATTGACCGCCCTTAGTCGTCTCGAGGATCCACTAAGCCATTTAGTGCGGCGTAGGGGTCCCAGTTCGAGTCGCGGTGCCACTCGTATTCGACGCGGTCGGCCAAACCAGAGGCAACATCCTCGCCGCAAAGCCGTGCGATCAGCGCGAGTGCCATGTCGATCCCGGCGGCCACCCCCGATGAGGTCCAGCGATTCCCGTCTTCCACCCAACGAGCCTCAGGAATCCACGCCACCTCGGCGCCCTGCGCACTGGCCCAGGAAAATGATCGTTTGTTGGAGGTCGCTCGGTAACCGTCGAGCAATCCTGCGGCCGCCAAGAGACCCGAACCGGTGCAGACCGAGGCAATGAACTCGGCCGACTCCGCCCAGGCCCTGAGCCACTCCAGGAAAGTCTGGTCTTTCACCAGGGCACGCGTTCCCATTCCGCCGGGAACGAGGACAATGTCGACCCTAGGAGCATCTTCGTAACTCGATGCGGCGACCACCCGCGGACCCTGGGCGCTGGCGACCTCTCCGACCGTCGGTCCAATCATGACGATGTCGAACTCGTCGGTCAGCACTCCGAACATCTCCAGTGGCCCAAAGACATCGAGTAACTCGAATCCGGGAAAGAGAGCAACGCCGACGACTCGTCGTTCTGGTGATGAAGTCATCGCCGGACTATAGGTCCCTGCCCGGAGCTCGCGCCGAAAAACGGAACTTTCTCTCAGATTTGAGAAACCCTTGACGACTCCTAGGGAAGCCCGTGTTTCTGCTGCTTGAGACTGGAGAGACAAGGGAAATGAGGGCACATGAAACGACTCTCGTGTCGAGGGTTGCGGGTCACGGCACTTGGCGTCGTTCTCGCAACTGCCACTCTCGTCCTCCCGGTGTCGACCCCCTCGGTCTCGGCGACAACCAGCTGGACGGTGGTGCCGGCGTCAACGACGCCGATCTCGTGGTCTAGCGTTTCGTTTCTCAACGGCCAGTGGATTGCGCTGAGCCCTACCGGCGAAGTCGGGCGTGTCTAGCGACGGCGCAAACTGGAGCGAGCAGAGCGCGCCGGTCGGTTCCTGGCAGAGCGCCGCCTACGGATCTGGTCACTACGTCGCCCTGTCGTCGGCCAACGTGGTCCCCAATGAACTGATCTCTACCAATGGTGTTCAGTGGTCGACGCTGGCCGGTCCCCCCGGGAGCCCTCAACAGGCCGGTCGTCCCACTCAGAACGGCCAGTTCACCGGACTGGCCTACGGACATGGACTCTTTGTCGCAGTGAGCTCAGCGGGAACGCTCGACACCTCCGCTAACGGTGTCACCTGGACTCAGCGATTCTGGCGCCCGAAGAACAGCTTCTCGTCGATCACCTACGGTGACGGTCGATTCATTGCGGTCGACGCCGCTCAGGGCGACGTCTTAATCTCGCTGAACGGCGTCAATTGGAGTCTCATCACCCACCCACTCACCGGTCCGGTCGCCGCGCCCTCGGGCGGCCTGCACTTCGGGGCCGTCGCCTACGGCGCGGGAAACTTCGTCGCCTTCGGCGATTCAGCCTCGGGCGCGGGTTACGTGGCCACGTCGGTCTTTGGGTACAGCTGGACCCTGCATCAGTACTCGCCGGCTCAGGCCATCGACGCCGCTGCCTTTGGGTGCGGATCCTTCATCGCGGGGGGCCAGTCCACCCAGACGACTCATCTCCTCTCCGACCGGCGGCGAGTGGGCCACAGTCGATGTGCCCACCGCCGCCCCCTCAACGTGGACGGCGCTCGCCTACGGCGCGGGGACGTACGTCGCCGTTGACGCCGCCGGGGACATTGCCTTCTCTAAGGGCACCGACTGCGCCGCGGCCGTTCCCTCGGCGCCACTGCAGGTATCGGGCAACGTTCATAACGGCGAAGTGTGGACGTACATGCATCCTTCCGCCAGTGCGGGCGGAGCCCCGGTCGAGGGTTATCGCGTTGCGGTGACCGACGGCACCACGACCACCTACTGCCACGCCGCGGTCTATTACCAGCCAAACTGCATCATCAAAGGTCTTCACAACCACCGTGCCTATTGGGTCACGGCTCAGGCGTACAACCGCTTCGGCTACTCCGCGCCCACCGATCCCGAGTTCGTGACGCCGGTGGCGACAGGGAGCCTCGCGATCACCGCGCCCTCACGCCCTGACGAAATCGCTTCCGACTCATCACCGACCAGCGCGACCTCGATTGACCTCCAGCTTACGGGCGTCATCGCTAACTCCCAGGGCTTCTATCCCGTCACGACCGTTTTCATCCACTTCGGCTTGAGGCTAGAGACGTGTCACCCCAACCCCTTCGGGGAGTGCCTCATCACGGTGACGAGTCCTCAAACCGGCGCCGTCCCGACCTACGCCACGTACACGGGATATGGACGCTCCTATCGTTCTGCGACCACGAACGTGGTGGTCGCTTCGCCGTGACCGACTCCTGACCTCGGGCAAGCAACTTTCCAGCGTCGGTCGCTCTAACTCTCCACTCGCCGCAGCGCATCGCGGTTGAGTTCACGCGCGCGCGGATACCCATCGATGGCCATCGTCAAGTCGATCTCCGCGAGCAGGCATTTGAGTACGTGCTCCACTCCTCGCTGTCCCCCGAGCGCTAGTCCGTAGGCGTAGGGTCGACCGATCCCGACCGCCGCCGCCCCGAGGGCCATGGCCTTGATGACGTCGGGTCCACTGCGAACCCCCGAGTCAAAGATCACCGGCACTGAACCCACCGCGTCGACGATCCCGGGCAAGCACTCCAAGGCCGGTAGTCCCCCGTTCGCTTGGCGTCCTCCGTGCGTCGAGCAGTAGATGCCATCGACTCCGGCGTCGATCGGCGCGCCGCGCGTCGTCGGGGTGACATATTCCCTTCAGCAGGAGCGGGAGGGTGGTGAGAGAGCGCAGTCGATCAAGATCGTCCCAGTTCAACCCGGGGTTGCCAAAGACTCCCGCCCAGACGCCCGCCGCGGCCTGAAGATCTTCTTCGGGGGGTGTCGTAAGTTTCGCCCGGAACACGGGATCGGAGAGGTAGTTGGCCAAGCACAGTCCCGCGAGTTGCGGGAAGCTCGCGAGTTTCAGGTCGCGTGGGCGCCAGCCCAAAGTCAGGGTGTCGAGCGTCACCACCACCGCGGAGAATCCGGCGAGCTCGGCGCGATGAACAAAGCTCGCCTCCAACTCACGGTCGTTCGGGGGATAGAGCTGGAACCAGCCGGGCGTGTCGCCGAACTCTGCTGCCACCTGCTCCAGGGGATCTTGGGACAACGTCGAGGCGATCATGGGCACCCCGGTCGCGGCGGCGGCGCGCGCGGCCAGAAGGTCACCGTGACCATCCGGATCGCAGATTCCCAGCACCCCAATGGGCGCCATCATCAAGGGAGTCGGCAGCTGAACGCCGAACAACTCGACCGACAGGTCTCGTTGCTTGGCCCCCGCCAACATTCTTGGTATCAGGCCCCATCGATCGAAGGCCGTCACGTTCGCGTTCTGGGTGCGTTCGTCGCCGGCGCCGCCCGCCACGTAGGACCAGATCTCTTCGGTCATGACTGACTGCGCAGCGCGGGCGAGGTCGTCAAAGGTCATGGGGAAAGACGGTCGGGTGCCCGATAGGCCGTCGAGATAGATGCCCAGCTGCCAGTCGCCGTAGTTCGCCATCAGCTTCCCCCCAGAGATATCGCGGTTCTCAGCCTGCCACTCGCGCCGACCTGCGTCAGGTCCCTACGAAACTTCTATAGTGGATGTCCCGATTACGAGTTCATTGGCCCGAAACCAGCCCTTTCACCGCGAGCTCGGTGGGATTTGGCTGGTGGCTCGCGCCACCTCGTACAAAGGATGGATTGTGGCTGAATCAAAGATCACCCTGCCTTTATTACCTCTCAAGTCCGGCGTGGTCTTGCCCGGCATGGTCTTTACGATGGCCCTCGAGTCAGACGAGTCGCGCGTAGCGGTTGAGGCGGCCCGCTCGGCGGGGGGCCACCTGCTGCTCGTCCCGCACATCGAAGGCCGCTACGCCAGCGTCGGCGTGATCGCCGAAGTGATGGAAGAGGGATCCCTGCCTGGAGGACTGCCGGCGGTCGCCGTGCGCGGAGATCAGCGCGCAGCGATCGGGACGGGAGTGCCCGGAACCGGTGAGGCACTGTGGGTGGAGGCCGAGCCTCTGCTCGACGATGACGCCACCCCGGCCGCCACCGAACTCGCCCGCGAGTACCGTGCCGTGCTCGAGAACATTCTCCTGAGCCGCGGGGCTCGCCAGGTCGCCGCCCAGCTGCGCGACATCACCGAGCCCAGCCGGCTCGCCGACGTCGCGGGCTACTCCCCCGACCTGTCGCTGAGTCAAAAAGTCCAAATCTTGGAGACGATCGACGTCGAAGAACGCCTGCAACTCGTGCTCGGCTGGGCTCGCGAGACACTGGCCGATCTCACCTTGCGCGAGCGCATCAAGACCGACGTCGAAGAGGGAATGGAAAAGACCCAACGCGAGTTCCTCCTCCGGCGCCAGCTCGAAGCGATCAAGAAGGAGCTCGGGCAGATGGGCGAAGGCGATGACTCCGACCCCGATGACTACCGCACGAAGATCGCTGAGCGCGACCTGCCCGAGCACGTCCGCACGGCCGTCATGCGAGAGATTGACAAGTTGGAGCGGACCAGCGACCAGAGCCCGGAGACGGGGTGGATCCGCACCTGGCTCGATACCGTCTTGGAACTGCCCTGGGGTGTCGAGTCCGAGGATCGTTTGGACGTGGCCGAAGCGTCGAGGATCCTCGACAGTGACCACGACGGCCTCGAAGACGTGAAGGAACGAATACTCGAGCACTTAGCCGTGAGGAAACTGCAGGCCGAGCGGGGACTGGTTCCCGTGGACGGACGCGGGTCCGGGGCGATCCTCGCTCTGGTCGGGCCCCCGGGTGTCGGCAAGACCTCGCTCGGTCAGTCCATCGCCAATGCCCTTGGGCGCAAGTTCGTTCGCGTGGCCCTCGGGGGCGTGCGCGACGAGGCGGAGATTCGCGGACATCGCCGCACCTACGTGGGCGCTCAGCCCGGACGCTTCGTGCGCGCCCTCCGTGAGGCGGGAACCATGAACCCGGTGATCGTGCTGGACGAAGTGGACAAGGTGGGCTCGGACTTCCGAGGAGACCTCTCCTCCGCGTTGCTCGAAGTACTGGACCCGGCGCAGAATCACACGTTCCGCGATCACTACCTGGAGGTCGACCTTGACCTCTCGCGCGTGATGTTCATCGCCACGGCGAACGTGATCGACACGATTCCCGGACCGCTTGCTCGATCGCATGGAGATCATCCGACTCGACGGCTACACCGAGTCCGAGAAGGTGTCCATCGCTCGCCATCACCTGGTGGGTCGCCAACTCGAGCGCGCCGCGTTGAGAGACGACGAAGTCAACATCAGCGACGAAGCCTTACGGGTCATCGCCGCTGACTACACCCGCGAAGCGGGCGTGCGGTCACTTGAACGAGAGATTGGTCGACTACTGCGCAAACTAGCGACCAAGCTCGCCTCCGGCGAGCGCGAAGCGCCCATCGCGGTAGAGGCCGAGGACGTGCGCGAGTGGCTCGGTCGAGCGAGGTTCTACTTCGAGTCGGCCGATCGTACGAGCGTGCCCGGCGTCGCCACCGGACTTGCCGTCACCGGGGCTGGCGGTGACGTTCTCTTTATCGAGGCCAGCGTGTCCGATGGCCCCGAGGGTCTCACTCTCACCGGCCAGTTGGGCGACGTGATGAAGGAGTCTGCGGAGATAGCGATGTCCTACGTCCGTTCGCACGCGACCGAACTCGGTATCGACACATCGGCATTCGCCCACAAACGCTTCCACCTTCACGTCCCCGCCGGTGCGGTGCCGAAGGACGGGCCGTCGGCGGGCGTCACCATGACGACCGCCCTCGTCAGTCTCTTGCGCGGCGAACCAGTGCGACCCATCGTTGGGATGACGGGCGAAGTGACCCTGCAAGGTCGTGTTCTTCCCATTGGTGGTGTGAAGCAGAAGGTTCTCGCGGCTCACCGCGCGGGCCTTCGCGAAGTGATCCTGCCCGAACGCAACGGACCGGACATCGAAGATGTCCCTGCAGAAGTTCGCGAACAGATGACGTTTCACCTGGCCGGGGTGGTCACCGACGTGTTGCGCGCCGCGCTCGGGGGTTATCTGGACGAGGTCGCCAAAGTCGCCTGAGTTTTGCCCGTATTTCGGGCGTGAAGTCGGGGAGTGACAGGCGCCCTCTACTGTGAGTGTTTCAACCATAAGACCCATAGTTCGGAGGTTTCCATGACTACCCTGACCGATCGCCCGAACACGGCGCTTCTCGTTATTGACGTGCAGAACGGCGTCATGAGTGGCGCCTACGAACGCGATGCCGTCGTGGCCAACATCAACACTCTCGTCGCCAACGCCCGCGCCAAGGATGTGCCTGTGATCTGGGTACAACACTCCGGCGAAGGTCTCGAGCGAGACAGCGAGAGTTGGCAGTACGTTCCCGAGCTCGTCCGAGAAGAAGGCGAACCGCTCGTTCACAAAGAGTACGGCGACTCATTCGAAGGTACGGAGTTGGAGCAGTTACTCGCGGAGCGAGGTGTGGGCCAACTCGTGATCTCGGGCGCGCAGACCGACGCGTGCATTCGTTCAACGATGCATGGCGGCTTCACTCGTGGTTATGACGTGACGTTGGTCGGCGACGCGCACACCACCGAGGATCTTTCGGAGTACGGGGCACCGACTCCCGACAAAGTGGTCGCCCATACCAATCTCTACTGGGACTGGCAAGAGGCTCC
>CAVWNE010000006.1:0-137603 GCA_963756325.1 uncultured Acidimicrobiaceae bacterium | reverse complement strand
GCGTCAAGGTCCACACCCACGACGATTACGGCCTTGCTCTCGCTAACGCGCTCGCTGGAATCGAAGCCGGCGCCAACTGGGTTGACGCGAGTGTCCTCGGTCTTGGCGAGCGCGCCGGCAATTGTGCGCTCGAAGAACTGGCTGTCGTGCTGTATGGCCTCTACGGGATAGATACAGGAATCGACCTAACCCAGATGACCTCGTTATGCGCCGCTGTCGCCGAAGAGGCTGGTTGGGTCGTACCGCCGGCGAAGGCGGTGGTGGATTCTCGGTTGTTCGCTAGCAAGCTCGAGATCCACCTTCAGGCAGCCTTGACGGCACCGTCGCTCGTAGAACCTTACGAACCCTCCGCTGTAGGCAACCGTCGAACCCTCCGACTCGGAGTGGGCACAGAGCCTGACAGGGTGTTCGGATGAAACTTGACGAACTCAATCTGACTGCGGACTCCCAGAGAATTGAATCTCTGATGGGGGAGATCAACAGCGTGGCCGCAACAAATGGCCGTGAGGTCAGTGATTCAGAGTTTCGAAACATGGTGCTGAGAGAACGACCAGAGCACTAACCGTCGTCCATCCGAGACAGTCTTCGCTGAATCAGGCTTTCAGTGAGACTGGTCAGGGAAGCCACACGTGCTGGCGCCCGAGCAGGTTCGGAGAAATTCAATCCATTCGTAACAGCGATCTCCGCATAAGATGTTAAGCGACTTGGTCAACGCACCAAGCTCACCCTCAGTTTTGAACCAGGCTGCTTCACAGCCCATTTCCCATCTCCAAAATGGCGAAGGAAGCGAGTTTTGCCGACGGCACTGAGAACTCTTCCAATTCGCAGCCCTCCTCAATGAGTGCGCGAAGGCGGTGCTCGTAATCATCGCGTAGTGCGAGGATTTGCTCCCGGCTCGATAGATTGTTTCAAGACTGAAGATCTCTCGGTTTCCGACGAACGCCTCGTGAGGGTGAGCGGCGTGGTAGCGAACGTGCGCCTCGACTGTTCGGCGAAGCCTCGTTGAGAAACGTCACCACCGGCTTCGAGGGCAGAAGATCTGATCTCGCGTACGAGGGTATTCATTGTGGGTCGAGCTGATGCCCGACAAGAAGGTCGTGCTTGGACCGCACGTGCTTATAGAGACTGGGACCGCGAATGCCCAACGCCGCGCCAAGATCGTCCATTGTTGTGGCTTGATATCCACGATCGGAAAAGAGCCGAAGCGCTGCATTCGAAATCGATTCGGCGTCAATTACCGAGCGGCGATGTTGCATGACTCGGCATGTGCGGTCTTCTCCCTTCACTGCTCTTGACTGCTCATCTCCTCTGGAGTTTAATTCAAGTAGCTACTACCTACAAGCGGTTGACTCATGCGGTTGACGGATGGACGAGGGGAAGTTTCCGCCGTACGCTCACAGGCTAGGGGCCAATAGCCTGCATCTGGGTTCCGTCTCGACTACCCTATCGGGCGTTGCGATCAGCAGAAAGGCCCTGGGCACAACGACCTGTACTCGAGCGTGTCGTTAGTTGGTGATCTATTTTTCAGTTTCTTGGGGGTGAAGTGCGCGTGACGCGTCAACGAGTGGCATTAGTGACGGGGGCGTCGCGCGGCATTGGCCGAGCGATCACCGAGCATTTACTGGACGGTGGGTTTGACGTAACCATTTCCGCTCGAAAGTTGGAAACGCTCGAGAGTGGCGGCTGCCGAGTTTCGTTAACAGGGGACGCCGCGTGCTCGCGATTCCTGCGGACATGGCGTCCGAGAACGATGTTGACTTACCTCACCGCCCGGCCACCTCGAGCAATATGAACATCTCGACCTTATTGGTGTTGTGCGCGGGCGTTGGTATCTCAGGCCACATCGGTTCATTTCCTTTGCGCAAATTCGACAAGTTGCTCACCGTGAATGTTCGTTCGACCACTTCGACTGGTCCAATTACTTTTGCCAATTCTTCGCTCTACGGCGCCTCCTTGAGCCCGAAATGGGCACGAAGATTGTCGCGATCTCATCTATCGCCGGAATGGTTGCCGAACCTGATCTCGCGGGGATTCCGGCGCGAGCAAGGCGGCTCTCATCTCTCTATGCGAATCGATCAATGTTGCCGAGGCTGAGACCGGCGTGACGGCAACTTCGATTTCGCCCGGGTATGTCGATACCGACATGAGTGAATGGGTACAAGATCGTATTGAGCCCGGCCAGAATGATCAGAGCTCGCGACATCGCAACGCTCACTGGGGCCGTCGCGAATCTGTCCCGTTCGCTGGGGTACCTAACATTGCCGTTACGCGTCCGGGGAACCAATTATGGCGTGCATGATCCAACGTCAGTTGCGGTTGCGACGGCTGAGTCTCTTCGATCAGTTCGGCAGTTGGCGACTTCGTTGCATTAAATCGAGTGGCTAGGAGGAATCTTAAAATGGGAACAGGCTTGGACAAAGTGGTGGCGTCGCCAGGTGAAGCTTTCGCCGATATCGCGTCGGGGTCGAGCCTCGCTGTCGGGGGATTCGGACTCTGCGGCATGCCGAGCGTATTGATCCAGGCGCTACTTGACTCGGGCGTAAGCGACCTGAGCATTGTTTCCAACAACTGTGGAGTTGACGATTGGGGACTGGGAATCCTCCTGGGAAAGGCCCGCGTGCGCAAAATGACCTCGTCATACGTTGGAGAGAATCGTGAGTTTGCTCGTCAGTATTTGTCAGGGGAATTGGAAGTCGAACTCACGCCCCAAGGGACCTTGGCTGAGCGTCTCCGTGCCGGAGGATGCGGTATCCCCGCGTTTTATACAGCGGCGGGCGTCGGAACCGATGTCGCGCGTGGCGGCATACCGTTGCAATATGACGGGGCGGGAGGCGTTGCCAAGGCATCGCTACCAAAGGAGACACGAAGCTTCGAAGTTTTCGGGAAGTCACGTGAGTATGTTCTCGAGGCTGGCATCACGACAGACTTCGCACTCGTGCGCGCCTGGAAGGGCGATCGTCACGGCAATCTCGTCTATCGCTATAGCGCGAGGAACTCAATCCTCTGTGCGCTATGGCCGGACGAATCACCATCGCCGAAGTCGAGCAACTGGTTGAGGTTGGGGAAATCCATCCCGACGACGTTGACACTCCGAGCATCTACGTCCAACGGGTCGTCGAAGTCGGACCCGAGCCGAAAACTCGTGTCGAGCGACTCGTGGTCCTATCCAAGTCGCCGAATGACCCTTTCTCACGACCAGATGGCGATGCGAGCGGCCGCCGAAATCGTTGATGGGCAGTACGTGAATCTGGGTATCGGCATACCGACGCTGATACCGAGTCATTTGCCGGCGGGCGTGGATGTATTTATGCAGAGCGAGACGAATTCTGGGTGTCGGGCCATACCCAAGGCAAAGCGAGGTTGATGCGGAGATCATCAACGCGAGTAAGGAGACGGTCACTCTCCGTCCCGGTGCTTCGATTTGCGATTCAGCTTTAGCGTTCGGAATGATCCGCGGTGGGCACATCGATGCAGCGTTCCTCGGCGCCATGCAAGTCTCCCGAATTTGGCGATCTAGCCAACTGGGTTATTCCCGGAAAAATGGTCAAAGGGATGGGCGGCGCGATGGACCTTGTGCATGGGGCCAAGCGCGTCATCGTCGTCATGGAGCATGTCACGCGCGACGGTGCGCCGAAGATTCTTCGCGAGTGCACACTCCCGCTGACCGGCAAGCGCGTCATAGAAAGAATCATCACCGATCTCGCGGTCATCGACGTAACCGACAATGGACTGGCACTGAAGAGAGCGAGCGCGAGGTATATCGATCGATGAGATCATTGCCCAGACCGATGCGCCACTTGCGGTCCATTCCAGTGAGATTCCAGAGATGGACGTGCCGGATTGATCGCTGGAACGCTGATATGAGTGGCGGCGTCCTACGAATCAGCGCTGTGCGTGCTGGATGCGCCGCAGGGGAGCCTACGCAAAAGTAGACGGGCCGAGGGGCCTAACGACTGCGCAATGTAAGGCTTGGACGCTCGGCATTCATTTGTAGCGAGTACCCGAAGCTAGGAAGTTCGCAATATTGGTACCCACCTCCGCAGGTGAATCCTCTTGCGGTATGTGTTTTCCCGAAACTGCCAACAAGGAAGAGCCAGGAATCCGTCGGACGTATTGTTCAGCAAACGAAAGCAACTGATATTCGTCGTCGCTTCCCCATACGAGCAGCGTAGGCATCGCAAGATCAGCTAGCCCCGATCATTCACGAATCTTTCTGAATTGATCTCCCGCAATACGCGAAAATGCCCTCCGTGCAAGAGAAACTGGAGTTGCTAAGACAACCAGAACCTCAACACGAAGGGCACTTCTCAGATGAAGAATACTGCAACGATTCGCATCAAAGTGGAATCTGGCGGAAAGGGTGTCGTTGCGCACGTAGGACTGCACGCGCTCGGCAGTGTGGCCGACGCGTTGGGACTCGGCGCTGCGCTCTCGTCCCGTCTCGACTACACCAACGGGCGGGCACCGCTGCACGATCGAGGCAAGGTGATCGTGCAGATGGCCCTCGTGCTGGCCGGAGGCGGCGAGAGTTGCGCCGACGTCGAGCACCTACGTGCACAAGTCGATCTTTTCGGTGACGTTCCTTCGGACTCGACGGTCTATCGCACGTTTCACGAGTTCGACGCCGTTCAGCGCGGCGAGTTCGCACGAGCACTCGCCGAGGTGCGCGAGAAAGTGTGGGCGAAGTTCGATACGACCGGTGAACCCGTGATCCTCGATTTTGACGCCTCTCTGGTGATGGGACTCGCCGAGTCCAAGCAGAAGGCCGCGTCAACCTACAAGGGTGGCTTCGGATTTCATCCCCTGTTCTGCTTCGCGGATCTCACCGGCGAGACGCTCAGCCACACGCTTCGTCCGGGCAACGCGACCGCTCATAACGCGGCCGATCACGTCGAGGTCTTAGACGCGGCGCTCACCCAACTGCCCGTTTCGATTCGCGCTGGCCACGGCGTCGATGACGAGTTCACGCCATCTCGCCAGGTCATCGCGCGCGCCGACAACGCCGGGTGCACTATCGAATTCTTGGCGGCGTGCCGGTCTCGCCAGGTCAACTTCTCGGTGACCGCGCGCGCCAACGCCCGGTTGCAGAGCGCTATTTACGCGGTGGCCGGTCGCGAGGACTTGTGGCAACCCTCGTTCACGCAAGACGGTGCACTGCGTCGTGGAGCCAGCGTCTGTGAGGTGACCGACTACCTCACTTTCCGAAAGATGCCGAGCGGCACGCGCTGCATCGTGCGCCGAGAGCCCCTGCACCCCGGCGCCCAGCGCAGTCTCTTTCCGAGCGACGAGTTTCGCTACTGGGGCTTCTACACCGACTGCGAGGGCGACCCCGTGGAGTTGGATCTCACCATGCGAGCCCACGCCCACGTCGAAGACCACATCCAACGACTGAAGGAGTCCGGGCTCACTCGTTTTCCCTTTACGAAGTTCGAGGCCAACGCCAACTGGCTCATGACCGTCGCGATGGCCGGTGACCTCGTGCGTTGGTTCCAGTTGTTGTGTCTCGAGGGTCGCTGGCGCGACGCGCGACCGAAGGCGCTGCGCTGGGAGATCTTTCACGCGCCCGGACGCATCGTGCGCGGTGCGCGACGAGTCATCGTTCGTGTCATCGAGGGCTGGCCCACGGCACAACAACTGCTCACCGCCTACCAACGAATCGCCTTGCTCACCTGACGCCATCCACATTGGCTCCAGCGTTACCCACGAGGGCATCGTTCCGCCTCGTTGCCGGTCGTGAGTCATTTTGCATGGTCGAAATTCGAGTGGAGAACGAAGTCAACCTCTAACCATCACGCGGTCGACACTCAACGCGTTCAATCTCCCGAAAGTGGTGCCGAGAGACGATTCAAGGGTCCGTCATGAATGATTGAGGCTAGGGAGTTTTCAAGTTCCAAAGTGTATTTAGAGTCAGCGGCGGCGGCCATGGACATCCAGGATCGGGCTCGCCGAGGCTCTAGCCATGGACTCAGATAGTCGTCCACTTCCGCCACAGTCATGTTCCGGGCGATAGCTCCGGCCAAAGACTGACGACGCGCCTCTATCAAGTCGCGAGTAGAAGTTGCTTCACGCGTGGCTGGATCACGAAACCGAAGCACACCGGGCACGGGCCATGAATCGAACACTACTGAATTAACGAGGACCATTTTGGATATTCGCTCCGAAAAGTGCACCGCTAGGTGCTGAGCAACTCCGCCGCCGACGTCATGGCCAACGATCGCGAAACGATCGATGCCAAGCGCATCCGCGGCGTTAACAACGATTTGTGCCAGAGCGGGAATAGTTGCCTGGTCAAGCGTCAATTCGCCATGCGATCGTCCAAACCCTGGAAAATCAATCGCAATGCAGCGACAATTTGCTCCGGGCCAGTCGAGGATTGGCTGCCATACGCGACTCCAGTAAGTTCCGTGCAGGAAAATCACAAACTGGCCAGAATCGCCAGCGACCAACGCTGAAAGGCGAGCATCGGGAGTGTCACATTCTATCCGTCGAGTTGCGGACACCTGAGTTCCTTCTTTACGCGAACATAAGCGCTCGGTCTAGACGTGAAATCTTCCGCCGTTGGCAGAGGCGAATCGAATACTCTATCGTGCTACGACTACTGTTCCCAGAGCCAAAGTGAGACACACGTCCCGGACTTTCACAAAAAATAAGGGACCAGCCCATTTGGTGGAGGTAAGGGGATTCGAACCCCTGACCCCTTGCATGCCATGCAAGTGCTCTACCAGCTGAGCTATACCCCCAAAAGGTCTATTGATTCTAGCAGTTCGACCTAGGCGCCTCAGAGCGCGACCGCGCGGTGAGATGTCGCCTGTTTACGTCCAACGCCAACTTTCGCCCACTCTCTTCAGCAGCGACCTATCTAATGAGTGGCTGTGCGTTGAGATCGTCACAATGAACACGTTCGACTTATGGAGTATGTAGAGCTGAAGTCCGGCAGTGGTCACCCGAAGGCTCTTGTTCGTGAGATCGTACGTTGCTTGGAGCGCTTTGCCAAGAGGCAAGTGAACGGCTTTCAGTTTTAGATCGGTGAAGCCATCGGCCACCAAGGCGACCTGCAACTGCGCTTGAGCCGCGGTGTAGAACGCGTTGCCGGTCGGCGCGCCCTTCGCCGTCTCGACGATGACATTGATGTTGGAGAGGAAGTTGCCCGCGAGGGGCCCCACTGCAAACGTCCTAATTCCCGCCTTTATCGCTTCTTCAACTTGGGTGGTCATTGTCCTTTCGAGGTTCGCGTCGCCTTTGCTCGCTTCCTTCAGGAAGTACGCAATGTCGTTCCCACTCAGAGGTACTTGCTTCCACGGTGACGGCAACGAGAAAGAGAACCCGTCCTTCGGATTTTTGACGACCAATCCGGGTGCGCCCCACGACGAGGTTGACACGACCAGGGAACCGGTGACGATGCAGATCACCGCGAGCGTTCCGACGCGGACGCGATTCTTCATTTGACCTCCTGGTTTGCTTTGAGGATAGAACCTCACTCATCCGACGGCACCGGAATCTGGCTACGGATCGAATTCTCTTCAAATTTCAAGAAACGCTCGCGAACACCGCCCTAGAGGTCCGTGTTCATACGTCGCCTACACGCGCGATCAATCGACGCTGGCGATTTTGTCGCGAAGAGTCTTGGCCAGTCCCGCGACCACCTGTTCATAGGAGTGAGAGATCATTTTCTTCAGCTCTCGATCGGGAACGGTTCCATTCAGTGTCACCGTATTCCAGTCCGACTTATCTTATTGAGGCGAAATCCCGGATCCACGGTGTCGTACTCTTCGCGCAACTCCACCGCCACCAGGGGATCGCACTTAAGAGAGATGGCGGGCGGATCATCCTCAGGCGACAGAATGGCGAAAATCTTGCCCTCCACTTTGTAGTCGTCAACCTCGGGACCAAAAGGTTGATCTTGGCTGGCTTCAGGAAATGACATGAGATAGGTCTCGATGGCTTCGCTCTTCATGCTCTCCTCCTCATGCCGTAGAGATAATTAGGTCACAGAGCGCGACGGGCATGGAGAACATGGGGGAGTGGCCACTCTCTAACGTGGCGAACTCATTGCACCGAGCGGCCATCAACTCTTGAACGCTGAGATCTACCGCGTTATCGAGCGTGCAGCGCACGTAATACGAAGGGACCTCGACGTCAAAGGAACTTCGCGGACTGCGAAAACTGGCACGCGTCTGTGGCGTGAGTTGTCCCAACGCCCAGTCGGACGTGTCGTCGGAGCAGTCCTGATAGAGCGCCTTTTTTGCGAGCGCGGGCTCCAACGTCAAGAACTCGCCGTCCACGCGAATGGCTTCATCGAGCACCGTGCGAACCTGCACCTCTCGCGTCACCTCGGTCGCGCTTTCCCCGAGAAGAGGGACGAGCGCAGCGATGTAGACGAGTCGCTCGAGTTGCGTGACGTCGGCGGCCGCCTCCAAGATCACGGCGCCGCCATAACTGTGACCCACCAAGATCACCGGGCCCTCCAGATTGGCGATCTCTGACACCTCCTTGGCATCATCGGCCAGAAACGTGTTGGGGTGTGCGCCGTGAATCGACGACGGCAAGTCAACTGCGGTCCAGGGAACCTCGCGACGCGTCAGTTCCGCGCCTACGTCGCGCCACGCCCACGCGCCGCCCCATCCTCCGTGTACCAAGACATAGGTCGGTTGCGCCATAGAGTCCCCCTTCCGAGAGAGGATACGGCCATTTTTTCCCTAGAATGTTCTAATGAGCCGCCCATTTGACGTCACCGCCATCGAGGAGAAATGGCAGGCGCGCTGGCTGGATGAAGGCACCTACGAAGTCGAAAACGACGATCCCCGCGAGCGTTATTACGCCCTCTGCATGTATCCCTACCCCTCGGGCTTCGCCCACCAGGGGCACGTTCGCAACTACGTCTTCGGCGACCTCATCGTGCGATATCAGACGATGTTGGGTAAGGCTGTCCTCTCGCCCTATGGTTTTGACTCGTTCGGACTTCCGGCGGAGAACGCGGCCATCAAGGCGGGGACCCACCCTCGAGCATTCACCGAAGCACGCATGCACGAACTCAAGACCTCCGTGCGTCGGCTCGGAGCGGTCTATGACTGGCGTCGCGAGGTCTACAGCCACGATCCCGAGTTCATTCGGTGGTCTCAGACAATATTTCTCGCGTTCCTAAAGGCCGGCCTGGCGTATCGCGCAGAGGCTCAGGTCAACTGGTGTCCCGGATGCAAGACCGTCCTCGCCAACGAGCAGGTTCACGCTGACGGGACCTGCGATCGTTCGGGAGACCTCGTAGAGCGGCGCTTACTCGAACAGTGGTTCTTCAGGATCACCGACTACGCCGAAGAGCTGTTGACCAGCCTCGACGACCTGGAGTGGCCCGAGCGGGTGAAAACCCAACAGCGCAACTGGATTGGACGCAGTGAGGGTGTCGAGTTCGATCTCCCTCTCCAGTACGACCAGACGAAAGCGTTGAGGGTCTTTACGACGCGCCCCGACACCGGCTTTGGCGTGACCTACGCGGTTGTCGCGCCCGAGCATCCGATGCTCTCCTTGCTCACCACCGATGACGAGCGTCTCGGAGTGAAAGAGATCGTCTCTCGCGCCACGTCGCTCAGTGAGATCGAGCGGACGTCGACCTCGAGTGAAGGAGTGGCCGCGGAGAAGCGTGGCGCCTTCACCGGAAGTTTCGTTCTTAATCCTTTCACCAACCAGCCAGTGCCGGTCTACGTGGCTGACTACGTGCTCGGTAACTACGGCACGGGTGCCATCATGGCGGTTCCCGGCGAGGACGAGCGCGACTTTGAGTTTGCGACGGTGCATGGACTCCCGATCGTGCAGACGGTGGAGCGACCACCGAATTTTGAAGGTGAGACGTACAGCGGCGACGGCGCGCACATCAACTCTGGGTTCTTGAACGGCCTGAACGTCAAAGCGGCCAAAGAGCGGGCCGCGGCGTTCCTCGAAGAACACGCGAACGGCGTGGCTACAGTCAATTACCGTCTTCGTGACTGGTTGGTCTCGCGTCAGCGGTTCTGGGGCTGTCCTATTCCCGTCATTTACTGCGACGATGACGGCATCGTTCCCGTGCCGAACGATCAACTTCCCGTGCTCGCGCCCGATGACGTGACGATGGACCTGAGCGGTCAGTCGCCGCTCGCGACGCACGAAGGTTTCCTTCACACCACCTGTCCGATCTGTGGCAAGCCGGCGCGTCGCGAGACTGACACGCTCGACACCTTCACCGACTCGTCGTGGTATTTCTTGCGCTTCGCCGACCCCTTCACGCCCAACATGGCCTTCGACCCCGCTGAGGCGGCCAAGTGGATGCCGGTCAATCAGTACATCGGGGGCATCGAGCACGCCATCCTTCACCTGATGTACGCGCGGTTCTATCTAAAGGCCATGGACGACCTGGGTATGGCACCGGGGCTCCCCCGCGAACCCTTCCAGCGGCTCTTCACCCAAGGCATGATTCGCATGGACGGATCCAAGATGTCCAAGTCCAAAGGCAATCAGGTCGCACCCGAGTCCTTCTACTCGACCGTCGGGGCCGATGGACTTCGGCTATTCCATCTCTTCGCTGGACCACCCGGTGACGATCTTGACTGGACGGATCAGACGGTGGACGTGATAGACGGGTGTGGTCGATTCATCGATCGGTTCTATCGGCTCTGGAATAGCTACGACGTGACGATGCGTGAGGACGACGACGAGAGCGACCTCGTCGTTCGCCAAGCTGTCCATCGCACGATTACTCGAGTGACCAACGATTTCGAGCGCTGGAGCTATAACACCGCCGTCGCCGCCATGATGGAGCTCTTAAACACGGTCTCGAAGGCAGCTCGCAGCGAACACGGAGTTTCGCGAGCTGCGTTCGAAGAGGCGACGGACACCATGGCGATGCTGCTCGCCCCGATGGCCCCCCACATCACGGCTGAGCTGTGGGAGTCTCGATACCCGGGCCAGCCGAGCGTCCACTCGATGCCGTGGCCGGTCGCTGATCCCTCGCTGGTGGCAGAGGACGAAGTGACCATGGTGGTTCAAATCAACGGCAAAGTGAAGACTCGCCTACAGGTAGCTCCTTCGATCAGCGAGGACGACGCTTCGGCGGTCGCCCTCGCCGATGCCGAAGTGGCGGCCGCGCTGAAGGGCGTGGCGCCCTCGCGCGTGATCTCCCGGCCGCCCCGCCTGGTGAACATCATTCCCTAATGGCGAAGAGCTCAACGTCGAGCGAGACGCAAATCACCATTGAGCCGCCGCGCTTCGATCGTCCCGAGGTGGAGATCCGCGCGTCTACTCGGCGCAAGAAGACCGGCAACGCCCACTGGTCCGGGAGCCGCATCGTGGTCCAGATCCCTGCTCGGGTGCGCGGTCGTGAGCGGCGGGCATTCGTAGATGAACTGGTAGAGCGACTGTTGACCCAGCGCCCTCAGAACGCGGGCGGAGATGGTGCTCTGGAAGAGCGGGCTCACGTTCTCGCCGAACTGTACAACGATGGCATTCTGCCCGCCTCCGTTCGCTGGGTGACCAACCAACAGGCGCGCTGGGCCTCATGTTCCCCGGGGTCCCGCGAGATCCGGGTATCGAGTCGCCTTCGCCAGTGCCCCGAGTGGGTCATCGATGCGGTCTTGGTGCACGAACTCGCCCACCTGCAAGAGGCCGACCACTCCGCTCGCTTCTATGAGCTGGCCGATCGTCACCCACGACAACAAGACAGCGCCCTCTATCTCGACGGCTACGCATTGGGCCTGGGACTGCGTATAGAGGGTTCAGACGTCGATACCTCGCAGTAATCGTCACCGTTAAGAGAAGAGAGTGGTAATGCCAGAGGGCGACTTAGACACGAACATTGACGCCACCTGGATGGGTCTCGAGCGACGTTGGGTGACCCTGATTGCGGTCTGCGGGTCCACCTTCATGCTCTTAATGGATGTGTCGATTGTCCAAGTCGCCCTTCCCACCATCGAGCGCCACTTCGCCGCCAGTTTCTCCGACCTTCAATGGGTGATTGACGCCTACGCGTTGGCCCTCGCGACCTTCATACTTTCCTGGGGGGCGACCTCGGACCGATTTGGTCGAAAGCGCGTCTTCCTTGTTGGACTTCTCGTTTTCACGCTGGCTTCTCTAGCCTGCGGCTTCGCCACCACCGCCACGCAGTTGATCGGCTTTCGCGCCTTGCAGGGCGTGGGTGGGGCGGCCATGTTTGCCACTGGACTCGCCCTCGTGGGCCAGGAGTTCCACGGACGCGAAATGGGCAAAGCCATCGCCGCCTGGGGAGCCACCGTGGGCGCCGCGGTGGCCGTCGGACCTCTCGTCGGGGGCATACTGACCAGCGGTCTCGGATGGCGCTGGATCTTCTTTGTCAACGGGCCGATCGGGGTCGTGACTGCGTGGCTGTCCTGGACGCGAATGGTCAATGTCGCAGATGCGCGCTCCAGTCGCTTGGACGTTGGGGGACTCGTCAGCTTCTCTGCGTCCATGTTTCTGCTCATCTTCGGGCTCATTCGTACCGATAGCGACGGCTGGACGAGTCCCACCATTCTGGGCCTGTTTGTAGCCGCGGCCGTCTTGATGTTGGTGTTTGTCGTGATCGAACTTCACCACACCCGACCCATGTTTGACCTCTCGCTCTTTCGAAAGCCTTCCTTTTGTGGCGTGTCGTTCGCGACCTTCGCCATCGGCTCGGGCATGTTCGCTATCTATCCCTACCTCACGCTCTATTTCCAGAACGACCTCGGACTGTCGCCGTTACAGGGCGGCCTGCGTCTGCTGCCCTCCACCGTCTTGAGCTTTCTCGTCCCGCTCGCCTTTCGATCGTTCGCCGATCGTGTTGCCCCACGGGTCACGCTGGGCATTGGACTCTTGACGACGTCGATTGGTTTGGCCGCAATGTTGTTCGTGAGTGCGACGTCGACGTGGCTGGTGTTGGTTCCCGGGTTGGCCCTCACCGGCGTGGGGATCGGCTTCGCGAATCCCGCGATCGCGCGTATCGGCCTCGGCGTGGTTGAACCGCAGAGGAGTGGCATGGCCTCTGGTATCTCCAATACCTTTCGCATCGCCGGTCTCGCCACCGGCGTGGCGGCGCTGGGCTCGATTCTTCAACGGGTCCTGTCCTCTTCCCTCTCAAAAGTTTTCGGGCACGAGGGCGTGGCGCTAGCTCGCGTCGTGGCTTCGGTGGGAGTTCGTGAGGCGACCGCGTCAACCCATCGCTCTGGTGTGGCGATGGCCGCCCACAACGCCTTCGCCAGCGCACTGCACACCATTTTGGTGATTGGGGCGGGCGTCACGTTTCTTGGCGCCATCGCGGCGTTCCTACTGGTGCGCGCGCGCGACTTTCACGCGGCGTCCTCACCCGGTTCATCGGGCCGGTGACGAGAGGCTCTGCGTGATAACGTGCGTCGTTTTTTAGAATCAACGCGCGAGGGGGATGGCGTGAGCGATAATCCGATGATTCAGACGGATGTTCGAGATATGTTCGGGGTGCACGAAGCGTTTCGGCGCGGACTCCGTGAAGCTGGACCTCAGATCGCCGCAATTGACGGCGACCCGCAGCGCGCAGCGCGCTTCGCTGCCTATCTCGGCGATCTTCTGTGGCTCTTGCACGCTCACCACGAGGGGGAGGATGAACTGCTCTATCCGCTCTTAGTTGAGCGGGTGCCCGATGAGCACGCCCTCTTTGACCAGATGGATGCTCAGCACCGTGGCGTCACCGATGCGTTATCCGCATGCCTTCGTGCAAGTAGTTCGTACGGCGAGAGCGCCTCGACGACGAACGCCGAGGCTCTGAGCGAAACTTGCGGCAGGTTGGGCGACACGCTCGAGGGTCATCTCGATCAAGAAGAGGTCGATATTCTGCCTCTCGCTCAAGTGTGGATCACGCCCGAAGAGTGGGGGCAGCTACCCGGCCACGCGATGAGAAGCTACCAGGGTCCACGACTGTGGATGCCGCTGGGTCTGGCCACCGAGGCGATGCCTGATGACCTGCGGGCCACCATAGCCACCCATCTCCCGCCGCCGGTCGCGAGCATGTGGTTCGGCGGCGGCGCCGACTCCTTTTCGTCCGAGATGGAACTGATTCGCACGCTCGGCTGATCGGCGGGCTGGCAAGCCAGCCCGTCTACACTTCGCCGAAAGCGATTCATCATTGAGAGCGCCGAGCGGTGGGCCGTCAGCGAGGATGGAGATCACGTGAGAAAAGCTCTGCGTCGATTGCCTCAGGTTGGCGCGCGCCGAGCGATCCGAGCCACCGTGGCCGGAGCCGGTACGTTCTCCTTCGTCTACGAGGTCATGCACAATCCGACGGCGTCATTCTTCGCCGCGTTCGGCTCGATCGTGTTGCTGGTCTATGTGGAGTTTGTGGGACCGAAGCACCAGCGCTTTGAGCAACACGTGGGATTGATCGTGATCACGTTCTTCTTGGTATTTTTGGGCACGCTGTGCTCTCAAGTCCTGTGGCTCGCCGTCGGATCATCGGTGATCGTCTGTTTTTGCATCCTGATGTCGGGAGTCATCAGCGTTTCATTGGCCGCTGCCACCTCCGCGATGCTCATCAGTTTTCTGCTGCCCGTCGCCTTCCAGGGGGCCGTCTCAACCATCCCCGATCGACTGCTCGGGTGGGCCATCTCGGGCGGCGTGTCGCTGCTCGCCGTGGCGTTCATCTTGCCCTCTCCCTCATCAGATCCCTTGGTGGGGGTGACCTCTCGCGCGATCGATAAAATCGCCGAGTATCTGGGCGGATCGCCCTCCGTCGAGGCGCGAGATCCGACGGTCGCAACCGAGGCGACCGCGGCCACGGCGGCTTTGCGCACCACGTTTTTTGCCGCTCCCTTTCGACCCGCTGGCCTCAGTATCGGTTCTCGACTCCTGATCAAGGTCATTGAGTGGACTCTCGAGCTCGACACGCTTCTCGCGGGGTACGGGTCGTCGGACGAACACGACACCGCGGACGTCGCGGAGTTGACGCGAGCCTGTGCCAGCGTGCTCAGGGTGGCCGCGGAGCTTCTTCTCTCCACGGGCAACGCCACGCCTTTGGAGGCATCACTCGCCTCGTTGCGCGAGTCACGGTCGAAACTTGAAGAGTCCTCGCTTCGCTCACTGCACCGCCGTCGGTCGGGGGTCAACGCAACGACAAGCGACGCTCACGACGCCGAGCTCTTGGTCCTGCTCGATGAAAGCTTCCGAGCGGACGATATCGCTGACGCGGTAGAGAAGCTGGGCGACGACGTGGTGGAACTGGCGAACTCGCGCCGTCGAACGTGGTGGCAACAGGCTCTGGGGCTCGAGGCGAAGGGGAGCGACTCGCGCGTGGACGCGGCGCGCCGCCGCCTGGCTTCGCACTTCTCTCGTCGCTCCGTGTGGCTGCACAACAGCGCGCGCGGGGCCATCGGGTTGGGGATCAGCGTATGGGTGGCGTACGGGTTTGGAGTGCAGCACGCCTTTTGGGTCGTCTTTGGCACGCTCGCGGTTCTGCGCTCCAACGCTCTCAGCACCGGACAGACTGCCGT
This sequence comes from uncultured Acidimicrobiaceae bacterium, assembly GCA_963756325.1. Taxonomy (GTDB): domain Bacteria; phylum Actinomycetota; class Acidimicrobiia; order Acidimicrobiales; family RAAP-2; genus RAAP-2. Next base: position 122,130 of record CAVWNE010000006.1, on the reverse strand, counting down.
CAAAGCCCTGACCGGCACCGTAGAGGGAATCATCATTGGATCGATCATCATCGCCCTGCTCGGGTCGCACGAGACAGTCTTTTGGATACTTCTTCCCTTCGCGATCTGCTTCACGGGTTTTGCGCCCTCGGCTATTTCCTTCGCCGCGGGCCAGGCCGGATTCACGATGACCATACTTATCCTGTTCAACATCGTTGAACCGATCGGCTGGAAAATTGGTGTCATTCGCATCGAAGACGTAGCCCTTGGTTGCGCGGTGAGCCTGGTGGTGGGTCTCCTCTTTTGGCCGCGAGGAGCGAGCGAGACGTTGCGATACTCGATCGCCGATGCCATTAGCGAAAGCGTCAACTATCTGCGGGCCACCGTCGTCTTCGCGTTGGCGAGTTGTGACAGAGAGTCCCGTCGATCGGACGATCCGCTGGAGGATCGCCGCGTGGCCCAAGCAGCCGCCCGTCGACTGGATGACGCGTTTCGCGAGTATCTCTCAGAGAGAGGATCAAAGGGCGCGTCTTTGGCGGACGTCTCCAGTCTGATCGCTGGGGTCACGGCGGTGCGAACCACGGCGGACAGTATTCGCGCTCTCTGGACGCATGACGATCACGCGTCCAGAGAGCGCGAGGTGGTCCGTGAGGCGCTCACTCAGGGCGTGGAATCAGTGGCTCGTTGGTACGCGCAGTTGGCTGATGTGGTGATGGGCTCGCAGGCGATGCCTACCGCGCCGTCCGACTTTGACGTGTCGGTGCAGGCGCTGGTGAACACGGTGCGCCGCGAGTTGAGCGACGAGGCGGGACACGCCACGGCGACCGCCTTCAAAATTGTCTGGACGGATGACTACCTGCGACAGCTCCATCGACTCCAGGAGCGTCTGTTGCCCGTGGTGGAGAACATTGCCGTGGCCAGGTCTTCGTCGACTCGACGTCTCCCATGGCGCCGCGTCACGCCGCTCAGATCGCGCTCGGCTTGAAATTGATGCTGATGCGCGGCCCGCTCGGCGTTGCCTGCTTGGGCACGGCGTGTCGCCAGTCAACCTGGCACCGTCCGCCCATCACGATCAAGTCGCCCGACGCCGGATGGAACGTCAGACTTTTGCCACCGCCCTCTCGCGGGCGAATCAAGAATCGCCGCGAGGCGCCCAGGCTGAGCACCGGGACCACGCAGTCGGGAGTCACGCGGCCAATGCGGTCGCCGTGCCAGGCGGTGGAGTCGTGATGGTCACGGTAGAGATTCATCCACAGTGACTCGTAGCGACTGCCGTAGCGCTGAGAGAGGGCCGTTGTGATCTCTCGCATGATGGACACCGGGGCGCCCGACACCGTGGCGTACTGCGCCGTGAGCCGAGGCTCAATGACGTCTTGGGTATACATCCATCGAGACCGTTGCTGCCAGGGCGCACTGCGCAGAAGGTCTGTGAAGAGGGATTCGCTTCCCGAGATCCAATTGGTCACGTGCTCGATCCAAGATGTCGCATCGAGCTGAACGCGAACGGCCCCGTGGAAAGCGTGATCGACGACGGTCGAGAACTCGTCGAACAGGCCGCTCTGGCGCGTGGACAGGAGGGAGTCGAGATCGACACTGTCGACGGTCGCAGATTTGCTGATGGTCACGTGTCCTCTTCCCAGATGGTTGTGGAAAAACTACGCGCGAACTGTCACAGGTGAGGGTAAATAGTGGCTCTGATGAGGGAGTTCAGTGGAGAGAAAAACTAGGTCGCCTCGCCGCGCAAGAACCTCTCCAGCTCGGCCGCGAGCTCATCGCCGCTCGGTAGTTCTTCGCCGAGAGAGGTTCCCTCGGTCTCATCGGCCGCCTCCTCTAAGCGTACGACCATGGTCGAGTGTTCGGGGTTATTGGTGACCAGGTCGTCAACGCGTTGACGCGCTTCGTCGGCCGCGGCGCGAAGATTTCCCGCGTCCAGCGTCAGCCCCGACATACTGGCCAGTCCGTCGATGAGCGCCGCGGCCGCCTGCGGGTAGGGCATGGAGGCCACGTAGTGCGGCACACGTGCCCAGAGAGTGATGATGTCCATGTCGACTTCGGCGAAGCCCAGCTCGAGAGCGGTGCCGATGCCCGCGGGCACCTCCAACTCACCCGAGACTGATCCGACCGACGCGAGGAGATGGGCGCTTGAGGCGGGGGCGGTGCCGATGACGCGAATCGGCCTGGTGTGGGGGGTGGGCGCTGGAAAAGCCCCGAGCCCGACGACCAGACGTACGTCGAATCGACCGGCGGCGTCGGTGACCACGTCCACGAAATCGCTCCAGTGAAAGTCGGGCTCGGGGCCGACCAGAAAGAGCACGTCCGCGCCGTCGCCGTCGCGTCCATAGCGAAGCTGAATCTCCGGCCAAGTCAGTTCGGTCGTGATCCCGTCCACGATGCGCGCCAAGGGGCGCCGGGCACGCTGGTCAATGAAGTACTCGGTGTCAAAGGTGGCGAGCACTTCCGTCGGGATTGTCTCCAACAAGGTCGCGATCGCGGTGCTCGCGGCTATCCCCGCGTCAATCCAGCCGTCCAGACCAATGACCAACACCGGCTCGTTGAGATCGGGGTCGGCGAGGAAGATGATGCGGTCGTAGATCTCGTCGTCCATCAGCTCTCCAAAGTCCGCTTCGCCGTCTCGGCGAGCAATGCGATATATCCGGGATATGAGTCGACGCTGCCCCGATCACCCGCCGTGGCCCCCGCGCGATATCGCGCGAAAACCCCTTGCATGATGCAGGCGAGCTTCCAATAACCGAAGGCTTGATAATACGCGACGTCAGAGAGGTCGAGAGTCGAGTGGCGGGCGTAGGCCTTCAGCACCTCGTCACGGGAGACAAATCCTTCGGCGGTAGTGGGGGCCGCACCGAGCAAGAACTCCGTGGCGTCTCCTCGCTGCGCCCAGTAGCAGAGCAACGTGCCCAGATCAGCGACGGGATCGCCGAGAGTGCAGATCTCCCAATCGAGAATCGCTCGCACTTCGCCGACCTCGTTCAACACCGTGTTATCGAGCCGGTAGTCGCCGTGCACCACAGCCACGCGTTGCTGGGGGGGAACGGAGCGGGCGAGTTGGTCGCCCACCTCTTCCACGATGGTCTCGTGGTCGACCCCTTCGACCTTCATCTGCTCAAACTGACCTCGCCAGCGGTTGATTTGGCGCTCGATGTAGCCGTCGTGGCGCGCCAAGTTCCCGAGCCCCGCCTGTTCCACGTCCACGTCGTGCAGCTGGGCCAGCGTCGCTGCTAGATGGCTTCCGATCAGGGTCCTCGTGGGCACGTCGAAGGAGGCCTCGGCCTCGGCGCGATCGCGCAGGATCGCTCCGTCGACGAACTCCATCACGTAGAAAGGTCGCTCGTTGACGTCGGGATCGACGCAGAGGCCGAGCGGTCGGGCGACGGGAACGCTTTGGGGATAGAGAGCGGTGATGATGGTGTGTTCGCGCACCATGTCGTGGGCTGTGGGCAGCACGTGGCTGACCGGAGGTCGGCGTAAGGCAAAGGTGGCGCGCGCCGCGTCAGTGACTCGAAAGGTCAGATTGGAGCGGCCGCCCGCGATGAGTTCGAACTCGAGCGGGGCGACGGCGCCGACGTGTTCCATCATCCACTGGGTGACACCGACTTCATTGATCCCCGTCACCATCCCCATAGTCGCCGAGGCTAACAGCGAAGCGAGACCCTCCCTTTTCATGAAGCCGACCGTTAGGCTGAGGCTCGTGAAAAATGTCACGGACGCCACGTTTGCGGTTGACGTCATTGAGCGATCGAAGACGGTGCCGGTGGTCGTCGATCTTTGGGCTACCTGGTGCGGGCCCTGTACGACTCTTTCGCCGATTATCGAGAAGGTAATCGACGAGACCAGTGGCGCCGTCGAACTCGTGAAGGTTGACGTGGACGCGAACCCGGAGATCTCCACCGCCTTTCGCGTGCAGTCGATACCCGCGGTCTTCGCCATCAAGGATGGCGCGGTGGTCGACACTTTTGTCGGGGCCCTTCCCGAGGCGGCGGTGCGCGAGTTCGTCGAACGCCTGGCCCCCGGCGCCTCACTCGTTGACCAGTTGGTGAGCGCCGGCGATGAAGAGTCGCTCCGCGCGGCGCTGGAACTGGACCCGAGCAACGTGGAGGCCGTCGTCGCGCTCGGCGACTTCCTGCGCCAAGAGGACCGGCTCGACGAGGCGGAGGCGCTGCTCACTCCCTTCGCCCATGTGCTGTCCGCGAAAACGATCCTGGCTCGCCTTCGTTTGCAGCGCGCCGGGGTGCGCCTCGATGGGGACTTGGACCTTACGCTCGAACACTTGCTGGAACAGTCCTCTACGAGCGACGCTTCCAAGGATCAGTTGCTCGAGGTGCTCGACGCCCTCGGTCCAGAAGACCCGCGCTACGTGTCGTTTCGCCGCCGGCTGGCCAGTCGCCTGTACTAGTGCCGATCTTTCGGCCCGAGGGGCGGCTCGTCGTGGCCCTGGGTTCGCGGCGCGTCGATGTCACAGACCGGGCACTGGTCATGGGTGTCTTGAATCGCACCCGCGACTCCTTTTATGGACCCGCCGCCACGTATGACCTGGACGCCTTCTTCGCGCGGGCGGAACAACTGGTCAATGAGGGCGCGGACATCTTGGACGTAGGGGGAGTGAAGGCCGGTCCTGGGGACGAGGTCAGCGAGGAGGAAGAGCTCGATCGCGTGGTTCCAGTCATTCGCGAACTCGCCATTCGCTTCGACGTGGCGCTCAGCGTGGACACCTGGCGTGCGGCGGTGGCCGCAGCGAGCTTTGGCGCCGGCGCGTGCATCGGCAACGACATCAGCGGCTTCGGGGATCGCGAGTATCTCCGCGTCGCGGCCTCAGCCCAGGCGACCGTGGTCGCCACGCATATTCGATTGGCTCCACGGGTCGCCGATCCGAGCCCGCACTATGACGACGTCACGGCCACGGTGCGTGAGTTTCTCCTCGAACGCCGACGCTGGGCTCTGGAGGCGGGACTGACGCACGAACAGATCATTCTCGACGCCGGATTGGATCTCGGCAAGACGCCGTCCCAGTCGCTCCAGCTCCTTCGTGAGTCGGCGGCGCTGGCGGCACTGGGCTCGCCGCTACTGCTCTCGGCCTCCAACAAGACGTTCCTTGGGGCGTCGTTGGATCTCGAGATTCATGAGCGTACGGCCGCGTCGATGGCGGCCACGGCCATCGGGATCACACAGGGCTGTCGTATCGTCCGAGTGCATGACGTGGCGGGATCGGTTCGGGTGCGCGACGCGCTGGAGCAACTGGCGAGTGCGGCGTGAGTAACGCCACCGTCTGTGTCGTGGGCTCTGACCCCACGATGGTCTATGACGCGGTCCACAACGCCGTGGCAAACGCGCTGGGGGATCTTGATCCTTCCTTCGCGCTGCAGGACTTCACGGCGAAGGACGTCACGCTGTCCGGGGGCGACTCGACGTTGCCCCGCGTCATGGAGGCGCTCAACACGCCGCCTTTCTTGGTAGAACGCCGCGTCGTCGTGGTCCGCGACGCCCAGCTACTCGTCGCTGAGGAAGTCGCGCAACTAACGCAGTGGATGGGCTCGCCCTCGCCCGATACGTACCTGATCCTGGCCGTCGTCGGCACGAAAGCCAACCGGCTGGTGAAGGCCGCGGGAGAAGTCCTAGAAGTGAACGTGGGCGCGCGTCTCGCGGACCGGGTGACCTTCGTGAAATCCAAGATGGCTGAGTACCACGTCAGCATCGACCACGGGACGGCCCAGCGAGTGGCTGAGCAACTGGGCGATGACGTGGCCCGCGTCGACGCACTGGCTCGTACCCTGTCCTCGATCTACGGCAGCGCGCCGGTGGACTTTCGTCGACTGGAGCCCTACATCGGCGACGCGGGCGACGTGCCGGTCTGGGACCTCACCGACGCCCTCGACGCGGGCGACGCCACCAAGGCCATCGTCGTGGCGCGTCGGATGCTCGAGTCACGGGGTCGAGGGGGTCTGCAAATAGTGTCGGCGCTGCAACGTCACTACCTCAACATGAGTGCCCTCGAAGGCTCCGACGTCAGAACGAAGGAAGACGCGTCGCGACTGCTCGGCATTAATGCCTACCCCGCCGGCAAGGCCTTGGCGATGTCGGAGCGCTTGGGTGTCGCGCGACTGTCGAGCGCCGTGCACTGGATTACCGACGCCGACCTGTCCCTGAAGGGCGCGGTGAGTTACGGCGGCAAGGATCTGGAGAGCGATCTGGACGTGACCGAAGTGACGGTGATTGAGGTGTTGGTCGCGCGCCTAGCCCGACTCAGTTTCGGCGCCCGGCGCCGGTAACTACTCTGCGTCGCGCAGGGTGGCGATCCTCTTCATTAGGCCGCTCTTCTTGTTGGCGGCCTGGTTCTTGTGAATGATGCCCTTGGACGCGGCCATGTCGATGCGCTTCACGGCCAGACGAAGAGCGGTGGCCTCATCGTCGCTGCCCACCGCCGCCACGGCGTTCTTGGTGCGGGTGCGCAGTTCCGACTTGACGGCCTTGTTGCGCTCGCGGTCCTCGGCGTTCTGCTTATTGCGCTTGATTTGGCTTTTAATATTCGCCACGAAAGACAACCTCGTTCTTAGGGCGCAACAACTCGCTGCGCGGGCCTATCGATGCTACCAGAGCACCCGAGAACCCTTCCACTTTCACGAATTTCTCGGTCGGACCGGTAGCCTGAAGTGACCGTGGCCACTCCTCCCTCCTCCGTCGATTCGACAAAAATCCGCAATATCAGCATCATTGCCCACATCGACCACGGCAAGTCGACCCTCTCGGACCGGATCTTGGAGATCACCGGAGCCGTGGATCCGCGTCTCATGCGCGCGCAGTATCTCGACTCCATGGACATCGAGCGCGAGCGCGGCATCACCATCAAGGCTCAGAACGTCCGGGTGCAGTACCAGGGCCATCTCATTCAGCTCATCGACACTCCGGGCCACGTGGACTTTGGCTATGAGGTCTCTCGCTCGTTGGCCGCTTGTGAGGGCGCAGTGTTGTTGGTCGATGCCAGTCAGGGCATTCAAGCCCAGACCCTGGCGAACTGTTACCAGGCCCTGGAGCACAATCTGGAGATCGTGGCCGTCCTCAACAAGATCGACCTGCCCGCGGCCGACCCCGAACGCTGCAAGGACGAACTGGAACGAGTGTTGGGCATCGCCAAAGAAGAGGTGCTCGCGATATCGGCGAAGACCGGCGAAGGAGTTCCCGCGCTGCTCGACGCCATCATCGCGCGCATCCCGGCCCCGACCGGCGATCCGACGTCGCCTCTGCGGGCCCTCATCTTCGACTCGTACTACGACCAGTTTCGCGGGGTGATCTCCTCCGTGCGCGTCATTGAGGGCACCTTGCGCGACGACACCCGCATTCGCATGATGCGCGCGGGCACCAACCACGAACTCGAAGAGATCGGGATCCGCACTCCCGAGATGCTGCGCGTCAACGCCCTCGGCCCGGGCGAAGTGGGATTCGTCGTGGCGGGCATTCGAGACGTAGGCGGGGCTCGCTCGGGAGAGACCATCACCGAAGCGGCCCGACCGGCTCCGGCGCCGCTCGAGGGCTACCAAGACCCTAAGCCCATGGTCTTTTGTGGCATTTACCCCATCGACGGCGACGACCTCGGGAACCTGCGTGACGCGCTGGACAAGCTGAAGCTCAACGACGCCTCCATCACCTATGAGCCCGAGAAGTCCCACGCGCTGGGGTTTGGCTTTCGCTGCGGGTTTTTGGGTCTCCTCCACATGGAAATTGTCCGTGAGCGATTGGAGCGTGAGTTCAATCTCGGTATCATCGCCACCGCACCCTCGGTGGTCTATCGAGCCTTCTTGACCGACGGCTCCGAAGTGCTGGTGGACAACCCTACGGACCTGCCTGATCCCAGTCGACTCGACCACGTCGATGAGCCCATGCTCGACGTGACGATCTTGACGCCCGTGGAGTACCTGGGCGCGGTGATGGATCTCGGCCAGAGTCGTCGGGGGGAGATGACCAAGATGGAGTATCTCTCGACCGAGCGAGTAGAGCTGCGCTACCGCATCCCCTTGGCCGAGGTGGTCATCGACTTCTTCGACTCGCTCAAGAGCCGCACCAAGGGATACGCGTCACTGGACTATGAGCCGAGCGGCTACGTGACCAGCCAAGTGGTGCGCGTGGACGTCCTCATTAACCACGAGCCGGTGGACGCCTTTTCCACGATCGTGCACCGAGAGAACGCGGATCTGTACGGGCGCAAAATGGCCGAGCGCTTGAAGGAACTCATTCCTCGCCAGATGTTCGACGTGCCGATTCAAGCGGCGGTGGGTGGGCGCGTCATTGCCCGCGAGACCGTCAAGGCTCGTCGCAAAGATGTTCTCGCGAAGTGTTACGGCGGTGATATTACGCGTAAGCGCAAGCTCCTGGAGAAGCAAAAAGAGGGCAAGAAACGAATGAAGAACCTGGGACGGGTGGAAGTGCCACAGGAGGCCTTCGTGGCCGCGCTGAAACTCGACGAGTAGCTCGTCTAAGTCCCCTTCAAAGGATTCACGTCGCGGCGCGGCGCCAGCAACTGACCCTCCAGATCGCGAGCGTCGAGCGGGCGTGAGAACAGGTATCCCTGCACCAACGTGAGGTCGCTATCGCGCAGGATATCCATCTGCTCAAAGGACTCCACGCCTTCGGCGAGGGTCGCAAGTCCGAGGTCGCGTCCCAGATGGATGAACGTCTTCACCAGCGCGCGCGACTCGGCCGAGGTTGTCAGGGACTTGGTAAAGGACTTATCGATCTTGATGGTGTCCACCGGGAACTGACGCAGACTGGAGAGCGAGGAGTAGCCGGTGCCAAAGTCGTCGATGGCGATGCGCACGCCAAGTTCTTTCACCTGTTGTAGCTGGGTGACCATCGAGTCGGTGTTCTCGCCTAGGGCGCGTTCGGTGACTTCAATGATGAGTGACTCGGCGCTCAGCCCGCTCGAGCTCAGCGCGTCGCGCAGCTGGTCGACCAAGTCCTCCTCGTCGAACTGGCGCGCCGCCACGTTGACCGAGAGGTCTAGGAGGTCACCGCGGGCGTGCCAGCTCGCCATTTGAGCGCAGGCGTCCTTTAACACCCAGGCTCCGACTTCTCGGATCTGTCCGGTGCGCTTCAGTATGGGCACGAACTCGTCGGACTCGAGGAGACCGCGCGTGGGGTGTTGCCAGCGCAACAGCGCCTCCACGCCCACCATGGTGAGGTCCGACAGCGTGTAGAACGGCTGATATACCAGGTGGAACTGACGCTCAGTGAGCGCGGAGCGCAAGTCGCGCTCGAGGGTTACTCGTTCTCCTATTTCGGTTTCTCTCTCGGGATTGAAGAAGACGTACTTGTTCTTGCCATTCGACTTGGCCTCATACAAGGCCACGTCGGCGTCACGCAGGAACTCGCTGCCCGATGCCCGATCTCCGATCGCGATGCCGATGCTCAGATTGATAAAGAGAGGAAGCAGCGATCTGCTTAGCTCAAAGGGAGCGCGCATGACATCGAGCAAACGCTGGGCCACCACGTCGGGCGCGGCCACATTGTCCCCGCCGTCGAGGAGGATGACGAACTCGTCACCGCCCATGCGCCCGATCGTGTCGGCCTCACGAACTGTCCCTTTCATTCTCTCGGCGACCAACACCAGCAATCGGTCACCCGCACCGTGACCGAGGGAGTCGTTGACGTTCTTGAAATCGTCGAGGTCAACGTAGAGCGCCGCCCCCAGGGTCCCGCGGCGTCGGTTACGCACCAACAGCTGGTCGATGCGATCAACGATGAGCGCCCGGTTGGGAAGTCCGGTCAAGGCGTCGTGCGTGGCCTGGAAGTGCAGCGCTTCGGTTCGCTCGTCGACGAGCGCCTTCAGTCGAGTCCGTTCGCTGCCGAGCTGGAACACTAACGCCCCCAGGACGAGGCTCAGCGCGATGCCGGCGAACAAGATCGCGAGGGCGACGTTGTCACCCCACAGTCCACTCCCGTAGTTGAGCCCGATCGTGTCAATGGTCCAGCCGTCGTGCATATTCACGGTGGTCGTTCCGTGGTCATTGGTCTGGCCACCGGTGAAGACGACCTTCGAGTGTGCTCCGCCGTAGTGCAGGGCGGCCGCGGTGTCGCTATGGCCCACGAGGGCATTGGCGAGGATGATCTTGGGCAAGAAGGTCAACGCGATGATGGCCACGAAGGTGTGCTCGCGCGCCGCGACCGTGGCGGGCATCGTGCCGTTTTGGTAGATCGGTGCTTCGAGAGCCATCGTGCGCACGCCTTCAAAGCTGTAAGGGAGGACCGCGCTCTTGCCGGTGCGCCGTGCCGTCGTCACCAACGGGCCGAGGGCGGTCGCGCACACGTCAAGGTCTCGCGGAAGGGCCTCGGACTGGTGGCGGGTGATGCCGATCGGGGCGAGGCAGTAGTAGGGACGATTCCCGGAGGGGACGATGGCGAAGGGCGTTGCCTGGCCCGCACTGACGCGTCTCTCATAGGCGGGCAGTTGAGCGGCCGTGACGTAGTCGATCACGCCGACCTCGGTGACGGCTTGGTAGTGCGAAAATACGTCGACGTCGTGCGACCACGCGGTGAACTGAGCCTGGGTGGCGTGCGGGTCGCCCACGAGAAAGGAGTGGACCGAGGAGATGAGATCTTGTTGTCCCTGGATCTCTAGCTTCAACGTGGCGGCGATCTCGACGGAGGAGGTGAGAAACGACTTGTGAATGCGCGCGCTCTGGGCGTCGTCGACGGCGTTGGCCCCGATGATCGCGCCGAGCGATCCAAGGAGGACGACCAGGGCGGCAATCCCCGCCCAGGTGCGCACGGTGTGAGGGATGCGTCGAGCGGCGTTGCTATCACCTTCTCGTTTGGAAGTACTGGGTTCGCTTCTCATGCCAAACACACGGGTACTGCCCAGCTCATCTCTTCCAGTATCGACCTCGAGAAGCAACGCAACGACCCAGATTCACCAACCCGAAGACATTTCTGATTTTTTCAGTAACCGGTGGTTCCGTCGATCAGCTCTCTGATCAGGTCGGCGTGTCCGCAGTGTCGCGCGTACTCTTCGATCATGTGAATTAATATCCAGCGCAGATCCACCTCTCGACCTCGACTGACGGTGGCTGCAATCTCGCTGAGGTCGTGTCCACCGGCCACCTCTCGCGAGACGTCTGTCGCGTGGCCAAAGAGAACGAAGACGTTTTCGATGGCGGTGTCGTCAAGGTCGTTGAAGTCCGAGTCCCGGTCGCCTTCGGTCTTGTAATAGTCCGTGGTGTCACGGCCGGCGAACCTGTTTTCGAACCAGATTTGCTCCACGAAGGTCATGTGACGAACGATCCCGAGCAGCGACAGACTCGAGGTGGCGATGGGCCGCTCCTTGAGCCGGGCGACGTTGAGACCATTGCATTTCTCCAGCAGCGTCGCCCGGTAGAAGTCCAGCCACGCGTCCAATTGGACTCGTTCTGGGCCGTTGAAGGGTATATGTGGTCGTTTTGGTGCCTCAAAGGTCTCCATAGCGCTCATGGTAGGGCGGCGGTCGACGGTGGTGGCGTGGTGGGCGTTAGCACTCGGTAAAATCGAGTGCTAACAAGGAGACCTATGGCCCGGCGAGTGACCGCATCACCCCCGCCTCAGAATCTCGACGCCCGCAAGGCCACCATCTTGGAGGCCGTGGTAGTCGAGCACATCGACACCGCCCAACCGGTCGGCTCCTCCTCGGTCGCCGCGAACGCCGAACTGTTCGTCTCGCCCGCGACCGTGCGCACCGAGATGGTCGCCTTGGAGCGCGAGGGGTACCTGGCCCAACCACACACCTCAGCCGGTCGCGTGCCTACCGACAAGGGATACCGCTACTTCGTTGACCACCTGGAGGCCGGCGTGATCGGGCCCGCCCAGCAGCGACAGATCAGGGAGTTTTTTGCCCACGTGCGCGGCGAGGTCGAAGACGTGCTGGAACAGACGGCGACGCTGCTCAGTCGTCTCACCAGCTACACGTCGGTGGTCGTTGGTTCGGGACACTCCCACGCCGCCATTTTGAGCGTGCAGTTGGTGAACCTCGACGCTCGACACCACTTGTTGGTCACGGTCTACACCGATGGGACCGTCACGAAGAACTCCGTACTGGTGGGCTTCGAGGCCACGCCGCTTGACGTGGCCGAGGCCTCTCGTCAGTTGAACGCGCTCTTGATCGGCACGACGCTCGAGTCCAAGATACAAGTGCCCAGTCGCGCCGATACCGTCGCCAAGTTGGTGCGCGAAGGAGTCTCGATGCTGCACGCCGAGATGCCGACGGTCGAAGGGGACCAGGTCTACATTGGCGGGTCGTCACGGGTGGCCGAGGTCTTTGAAGGCGTGGAGACCGTTCGACAGGTTCTCTCAATCCTGGAGCAGGAACTCCTCGTGGTGTCGCTGGTGGAAGACATCTTGAAGAAGGGCGTCACGGTCGCGATTGGTTCTGAGCACGGACTCGAACCACTCTCCTCGTGCGCCGTGATTGTGGCTCCGGTCTCGCTAGAAGGCGAGACCATTGGAGCCGTTGGTTTGCTCGGTCCCACGCGCATGAAATATCGCGAAGTGATGGCCGCGGCCGAGGCGGTCTCGAAGCATCTCACCGCCCACTTTGGGGGAGACGAGGGTGCCTAACACCGATCTCTACGCGATTCTTGAGGTGGACTCAACGTGCACCCCCGATGAGTTGAAGACCTCGTATCGACGCCTCGCGCGCAAGTACCACCCCGACGCCAACACTGATGACCCCATGGCCGAGACTCGATTCAAAGAGGTCAGCCAGGCCTACGAGATTCTCTCGGACCCCGAGCGTCGAGCCAACTACGACCGATTCGGTTCTGACGTGGGCACGGGAGCCAACCCCTTCGGGGGCGGCTCCGTCCAGGACATCTTCGACATGTTCTTCGGGGGCATGGCGGGCAACGCTCAGGGTCGACGCGGACCCCAGCCCGGCCCCGACGCCGAAGTGTCTCTGGAGATCACCCTCGAAGAGGCGGCCTTCGGCGCCAACCGCGAGGTAACCGTGACCTTGCCCCAGCGCTGCTCGACCTGTGAGGGGACGGGGTGTGCGCCAGGTACGTCACCCGTGACCTGCGAAGAGTGCCACGGCACGGGTGAGCTGCGCCGAGTGCGCAACTCCATTCTCGGCCAGATGGTCACCTCGACCGTCTGTACTCGGTGCCAGGGCATGGGGTCACGAATCCAGTCACCCTGCAGCGACTGCCACGGAGAAGGGCGACGTCAGGAGAGCGTGACGCTCAGCGCCCACATTCCCGCCGGCGTGGAAGACGGCTCCACCATGCGACTCGCTGACCGCGGACCCGCGGGCGTTCGGGGCGGACCCAATGGTCGCCTGTTCGTGCACCTGCGCGTGCGAAGTGACCCACGTTTCGAGCGTCACGGGGACGATCTGCACCACGAGTCCCACATCAGTTTCGCTCAGGCGGTGCTCGGAGCCGCGATTACCGTGCCCACGCTCCGTGAGGAGCAGGTAATTGACGTGGAAGCAGGGAGTCAGAACGGCACGGTGCACCGACTTCGCCACGAGGGGGTGGAGCATCTGCACGGCCGCGGCCGCGGGGATCTCTACGTTCATCTGGTGGTCGACGTGCCCTCCGAACTCGACCAAGAGTCTGAGACACTTCTTCGTTCCTGGGCCGAGCATCGCGGTGAAGCGGTGAACGAACCCAGTGGCGGACTCTTCCGGCGTCGCAAGGCGAAGAAGTGACGCACCTCGAGTGGCCACGTCGCGTGGCCGCGCTCGCGCAGTTTCGCGTCGCCGATCCCGAGACACCCGTCTTGGAGTCTTCCGATGAGCACCATCTGCGAAAAGTTCTGCGCGCTCAAGTAGGCGAAGAAGTGGTGGTCACTGATGGGAATGGTTGGTGGGCCATCTGCGAAGTGAGCGATCAAGGGCTGTCGCGCGTGAGCGAGGTCGCGCGCGACGAGCCGGTCCCCGCGACGTCGCTCTATCTCGCCGCCTTGAAGGGAGACCACGCGCAGTGGGCCGTCGCGAAGGCTACCGAGCTCGGCCTCTCTCGAGTGGTGCCACTCCTGACCGCTCGTTCGGTGGTGAAGTTCACCGGCGACCTCCGAGACAAGACCCTCGCTCGGTGGCGCCGTATCGCTCGTGAGGCGGCCGGCCAGTGTCGACGAACCTACGACTTGGTTGTGGCGGAGCCGCTGCGAGTTGACGAGGTACCCGGCGAAGTCGCCGTCGCCGAGATTGGGGCGTCGGGGGACTGGCGCGGGGTCAGAGACGTGGCCGTGGGTCCCGAAGGCGGATGGTCTGAGGGCGAGTGGGAGAGCGGTCGTCGACGGGTCGGCCTGGGCCCGACGGTGCTGCGCGCCGAGACGGCGGGGGTCGTCGCCGCCGCGTTGCTGGCCTTTCCGGCAGGAGGCTGGGGATTGACTCTGGACGGCGGACGATATGAGTAATGATGAGAGCACTAGATGAGTGACTGCCTTTTTTGCCAGATAGTCGCGGGTCAGATTCCCGCCAAGGTGGTCGCCGAATCCGACGAATCACTGGCCTTCTATGACATTGCCCCGCAGGCGCCGGTCCACGTCCTCGTGGTGCCCAAGGCCCACTTTGACGGCGTGAATGAGGTGTCGGCCAAGTATCCGGGCGTCTTTGAGGATCTCTTGCGCCTGGCTCAGAAGGTGGTCGAGTTTGAGGACGTGAAGGAGAGCGGGTACCGACTGGTGGTCAACGCCGGTCGCGATGGCCAACAGACCGTGTCGCACCTTCACGTGCACGTGCTCGGCGGGCGCCAGATGACTTGGCCCCCTGGATGACGTCAGCAGCGCGGGCCGGCGAGGCTCTCACGACGACCACCTACGTCGCCAACACACACCTCATGGCCGGATTGCTCGGCGCACGCGACGAGCATCTGCGGGTGATTGAACGCTCTTTTCCCCAGTCGAAGATTCGAGTGCAGGGAAACCAGATCTCAGTCACCGGACCCGACGGCGCGACGGTCTTGCGACTGTTCGATGAGTTGGTGCTGGTACTGGAGGGCGGCCAGTCCCTCGACCCCACGAAGATCGCTCGCACCATCGACATGGTGGCCGATGATCTCGTACCGAGTGAGGTGCTACGGCACGAGGTGGTGCGAGGAGCCAAGGGAAAGTCGATCCGGCCCTCGACGGCGGGTCAGAAGCGATACACCGACGCCATCGACAACTCGATCATCACCTTTGGCATCGGTCCCGCCGGCACCGGCAAGAGTTACCTGGCGGTCGCTCAGGCGGTCCAGGCCCTGCACCGTCGCCAGGTCAATCGCATCGTCTTGACCCGGCCGGCCGTCGAGGCCGGTGAGAACCTGGGCTTTCTTCCGGGTGACCTGATGGCCAAGGTCGACCCGTACCTCCGCCCGCTCTATGACGCGCTCTATGACATGGTGGGTGCGGACGGTGCGCAGAAACTCATCGCCAACGGCACCATTGAGGTGGCGCCGTTGGCCTTCATGCGCGGACGCACCTTGAACGACTCGTTCATCATTCTGGACGAGGCTCAGAACACCACGCCCGAGCAGATGAAGATGTTTCTCACGCGAATCGGCTTTAACTCCAAAGCCGTCGTGACCGGAGACGTCACTCAGGTTGATCTGAACGGCAAGCGCAGCGGCATGGCTGACGTGGAGCGAATCTTGAACGGGGTGGACGGGATCAGTTTTGTCTATCTCGGGACCAAGGACGTCGTCCGCCATCGCATCGTCGCCGACATCGTGGCGGCGTACGAACGATCGTCATGAGCATGGATATCTACGCGGCCGACGAACAGCACGACCACGAAATTGACCTTAAGCGCTGGGTCGATCTCGCCCGAGGGGCCCTGACCGACGAGGGGGTACGCGGACTCGCTGAAGTGTCCCTCATCTTCGCCGATGAGGCGACCATCGCCGACCTCAACCAGCAGTTCATGGGACACGAGGGACCGACGGACGTGCTGAGTTTTCCGATTGACGGTGACCCTGAACCCACCGGACGGGTGCCCGACGGTGGGGGATCGGGTCCCGGTGAACCGCCGAGCCCCGAGATCCCTCAGTTGGTCGGCGACGTGGTGATCTGTCCCGCCGTCGCCGCGCGCAACGCCGTCGAACACGAAGTCAGCCTGGATGACGAGATGGCTCTGTTGGTCGTGCACGGCGTCTTGCACCTTCGAGGGTGGGATCACGTGGTTGACGAGGAGGCCGAACGAATGGAGGCGCGCGAGAGAGAACTCCTCGCTCGCCACTACCGCGCGTCGTCGTCATGATCGCTGCGGTGTGGCGCACCGGCGACACCTACCTCGCGGTCTCGGTCGCTGTTTTGCTGGTGCTGTCGGGGTTCTTCGCCATGGCCGAGACGTCACTTACGCGCATGAACAAGTCCCGCGCTCGTTCGCTGCGCGAAGACGGACGGCACGGGGCGAAGGCGCTGGTCGCCCTGACCGAGGCGCCCGAGAAGTTCTTGAACCCCTTGTTGCTGTTGATCTTGGTGTGTCAGCTGGTCTCGGCGACCATGGTGGGTGTCTTGGCCGGCCATCTTTTTGGAGCCGCGGGCGTGTTCGTGGCGACGGCCGGAGAAGTCATTGTCATCTTCGTTGTCTTTGAGGCCATACCGAAGAACTTCGCGGTCCAACACTTAGACGAAGCGGCGCTCGCGACCGCACCGGTCGTCGGGCGGATCCTGCGGTTCTGGCCCATCAGGTGGGTCTCGGTGGTGTTGCTCGCCGTCGCCGACACGGTGATCGGACTCTTTGGCGGCAAGGGTCAAAAGCCCCGCATGACTGAGTCCGAAGTGCTGGCCATGGCTGACGTGGCGCACGAGGACGACGCCATTGAGTCTGACGAGCGCAACTTCATCCACTCGGTGATTGAGTTCGGCGACACCATCGTGCGCGAGGTCATGGTGCCTCGTATCGACATCGTCGCGGTGGACGCCAGCGCCACCGTGCGTGCGGCGCTCGACCTCGCGATCGAGAGTGGACGCTCACGTTTGCCGGTTGAGGGCGACGGTCCCGATGACGTGGTGGGCATGGTGAACCTTCGACATCTGGCGAGTCTGGTCGTGGACGGGCACGGTGAAGAGCGGGTGGACGTTCACATGGGCGAGGCTCACTTCGTTCCCGAGACCAAGCGTGTCGCGGCACTGCTCACCGAGATCCGTCGAGCCAAAGTTCACCTGTTCATCGTCGTCGACGAGTACGGGGGCACGGCCGGGGTCGTCACCTTAGAAGACGTTCTCGAGGAGCTGGTGGGCGAGATCACCGACGAGTCGGATCCGGCCCTAGGGGACGAAGGTGAGCGAACCGCCGAAGGTGGCATCGAGCTGAGCGGCCGACTCAACATCGACGACGTGAATGAGGAGTACCGGCTCTCCCTGCCCAAAGATGGCTGGGACACGGTCGGGGGGTTGGTGTTGGACCTGCGAGGAGGCGTGCCGGAGGTCGGCGACGTTCTCACCACCGATCGCTACCGGATCACCGTCACCCGCATGGACGGTCGTCGCATCGAGGACGTGCTGGTCGAGCCGCTCGCGAGCGCCCCGTGACCCGGGCCGGCTTCGTCGCCATTCTCGGTCGGCCGAACGTGGGTAAGTCCACGTTGGTGAATCAACTGGTCGGCGCCAAGATCTCCATTACGGCCGCCTCGCCCAACACGACGCGCCACGCCATTCGCGGCATCGTGACCGAGGGCGACGCGCAGGTCATCCTCGTGGACACCCCGGGTCTCCACCGGCCGAAGACCTCGCTGGGCGGGCGACTGAATGACACGGCGAGGTCTGCCGCGGACGGCGTTGACGTGGTCTGTGCCGTCATTGACGCCTCGGCCTCGATCGGCCCCGGAGATCGCCACGTCATCGAGACAATGATCGCTCAAGGACGCTCGGTTGGGCCGCCGCAGTTGGTGGTGGTGGTCAACAAGATCGACCGACCGGGTCGCGAGGCCGTGGCGGCGCAACTGCTCGCGGCGGGCATCGCCGTGGATGCGATCGCCGCCGAGAGGGGTCGAGCAGACGTCGCCGCGCACGTAGAGTACTTCCCGGTCTCGGCGAAGAACGGTGATGGCACGGCGGCGCTGCTGGCGTACCTGACGGCCCAGATGCCCGAGTCGCCCTTTCTCTTCCCCGACGAGGAAGTGTCGGATGTCACCGAGGCGACGTGGATCGCCGAGTTAGTTCGTGAACAGTTGGTCCGAAAGACCAAACAGGAGCTACCTCACTCCATTCACTGTCGCGTCGCCGAGTTCGAGTGGCCCCACGTCACGGTGGAGATTCTGGTGGAGCGAGAGAGTCAAAAGGGCATGGTGATCGGCCGTGGTGGGCAGCTGCTCAAAGACGTGGGCATCGCCGCGCGGCGTCAACTGCCCGAGGGTCTGTACCTAGAACTTCGCGTGAAGGTGGAGCCGGGCTGGCAGAAGCGCGACGACGTCCTCGATCGTTTCGGCTACTAGAGCGTCTTCGACGCGCGAGCCAACTCACGCAAGAACTCGTGCACTACTTCGCGGTCGCGGGTGCGTTTCATGGGCGGGAGTTTCTTGAACATGACCGATCGGTAGCGCGCTGAGGCGAGACGGGTATCGAGCACCGCCACAACTCCGCGGTCGTCCTTGGTGCGAATGAGTCGTCCGACGCCTTGAGCCAGCAGCATCGTCGCGCGCGGCAGGTCGACTTCAAAGAACGGGTGGTCGGCGCGTTCGCGTCGCGCTTGGGCCAGGGGATCGTTCGGCACGCTGAAGGGCAGGCGGTCAATGGTAACCAGGCTGAGGGAGTGTCCGGGCACATCAATACCCTGCCAAAAGCTGGTGACGGCGAAGAGACTGGCTTCGTGGCTCTCACGAAAGGCCTCGATGAGGCGGGCCCGCGAGAACGATCCCTGGACGAGAACCTCGGTCTCAAGGCGCGGGGCGACGGCTTCAGCCACGCGCAACATCACCGAGCGATTGGTGAAGAGCGCCAGGGTGCGGCCCCCCGCCGCCGTGATGAGACCGATCAGCTCTTCCACGATGGCGGCTTCGGCGCCTGGATCGTTTCGTTCGGGGAACTTTTCTGGAACGTAGAGCAGACCGTTGTCGGCGTAGTTGAACGGGCTCGCCACGTGTTCGGTCACCACCCCATCCAATCCGAGGTTCTTGGCCAACGTGTCGGGGATGGTTGCACTGGTGAGAATGCCCGTCACGTGGGGCCACAGGTCGTTGCGCAGGCGCGGTCCCACGTCGACCAGTGAGATCTCGACGTCGATCTCGCGCTCGCGGCGCGCGAGGTAGAGCAGTTCGGTGTCCTTCACGTTGTTCACGCGCTCTAAGTCGTTGGCCACGTGAATGGCCGGACCCAGCGCGCGCAGTTTGCGAGCTTCCGCGTCGGATGACGCGGTGGGAAGATCGCGCAAACGCTCCACCAGTTTGCTCACGTGTTCATTGGCGACAGCGAGCTCAACCCGACAGGCCTCATCTAGCCCTTTGAGCTCGCTGCGCTCGTACTGAGAGAGCAACAACGTCGCGAAGCGATCGGCGCTCGAGAGAAGCTGATCGGCACTCGCTCGATCGCTCTCACCCAGCAGTGAACGCGCGACGGTGGCGAGGGCGCGTAGTCGCGTCGCGTTGAGCGACGTGCCGAGCAGGCTGGCAAAGATGTCGAGGATCTCATGGGCTTCGTCGAATACGACGTACTCATGGTTCGGCAACAGCATCGAGCCTGACGCCAGGTGCGAGGCGTAGAGGTGGGCGTTCACGATGAGAATCGAGCTCTCCTCCGCGCGATCTTTCGCTAGTTCGGCGAAGCAGTTCTGCCCTTGGGGGCACTTGGCTCGGTGCAGACACTCCTGGGGCGTCACCGAGACGGCGCGACGCGCCCGACCGTCCACCTCGAAGGGCAACTCGTCGAGGTCGCCGGTCTTGGTCTCATTGCCCCAACGAAGGATGCGACGCATCTGATCGGCCACCCCCCGTGGCACCTCGGCGCCGTCATCAAAGCTCAATTGCGCGCCGCCGCTCAGGCTGTGGGCGCGGTTGAGGCACAAGTAGTTTTGCTTGCCCTTGAGAACGGCGACCCGAACACCCGGCACGTGGGCCGCGACTTGGGGGGCGTCCTTGCTCGCCAACTGGTCCTGGAGATTCTTGGTCGCTGTCGCAACGACGACGCGCTCGCCCGACATGACGGCGGGCACGAGGTAGGCGAGCGACTTACCGACGCCCGTGCCGGCCTCGATGACGCGGTGACGGTGACGAGTGAGGGCGGAGGCCACGGCGCGCACCATCTCGCGTTGACCCTGGCGGCTCTCGCCGCCGCCCGGCAGATCCCGAGTAATGGAATCGAGCAGCTCCAACGCGGCGTCCGCGTCCACCTCAACGAGGTCATCGTCGCGTGGCACGACCTCCTCACCGTCGCGTTCCACGGACGGGAAGTCGTCGTCGGGGTCGAAACTTTTCACCTAGAGACCTTACGGGTCGGGGAACTCATAACAGGGGGACCAGGTAGTTTTGAAAGGTGCCCGATCCGCGCCCAACCCCTCTTCCCGCGTCGCTCGATCGCGCCAGTGTGCCTCGTCACGTGGCCATTGTCATGGACGGAAACGGGCGCTGGGCTCAACAGCGTGGGCTGACACGCTCGGAGGGACACGCGGCCGGCGAGGACTCCTTGTTGGACACGACCTACGGTGCGCTGAGTTGCGGCGTGAAGGCCCTCACCGTCTTTGCCTTTAGTTCAGAGAACTGGCGCCGACCGGTGGAAGAGGTCCGTTTCTTGATGAACTTCAACCGAAGTCTGTTGGACCGCCGTCAGCACCAACTGAACGAAGATGGCGTACGGATCGTCTTTTCTGGACGTCGGGACTGGCGCGTGCCACGCGGTGTGCTGAGTCGCATGGACGGGGCGGCCGAACTCACGAAAAACAACAAGGCTCTGACGTTAAACATTGCCTTTAACTACGGGGGGAGGGTTGAGATCGTCGACGCCGTACGCTCCCTGGTGGCCGACAAGATTCCGGCCCATAAAATCGACGAGAAGCAGATCTCCGCCCGCATGTACCACCCCGAGCTGCCCGACCCCGATCTGGTGATTCGCACGTCGGGCGAGTACCGGATCTCCAACTTTTTGCTGTGGGAGATGGCGTACTCGGAGCTGATCTTCTCCGATGTGCTCTGGCCAGACTTTCGTCGCGAGGATCTCTTTCTCGCCATCGAGCAGTATCAGCACCGCGAGCGACGATTCGGCGGTGTCGGGGAGTGACGTACTTGCGCGCCACGCTCATAGTGGCGGCGTTGTTGTACGTAACACTGTGGGTACTCGCCTTCAATGGAGCGTCCGAGCTCGTCGTTCCCCTCGCCATTCCCGCGATCCTGGGCGCCATGATCGCTTCGGGGGTCGCGCTGCAGCGATTCATGGGAATAGCGCCTCGTCGCCCGCACTTTCGCGACTCCGACGATGAGACGAAGCCATGAACGAGATCCACGACGACGCGGTTGTCCTTCGCACCTTCAAATCCGGCGAAGCGGATCGAGTGGTCGTCCTCTGGACGCGCCACTTTGGCAAAGTGCGCGTTCTGGCGAAAGGCGCTCGCAAGACCACCAGTCGTCTCGGGGCCACGCTGGAGACGCTCGCCTACGTCAAGGTCGATCTGGTCAAGACCCGAGGCGAGTTCTATATCGCCCGTCACGTGGCGCACACAGAGCACCTCTCGACACTGCGCGGCTCGTACTCGCGGATCTCCGCCGGCTACGCCGTCGTGGAAGCGATTGACGCCATCCCTTCTGACGGCGTCGCCGATGAAGCGATCTTCGACCTCTTGACCCGCGTGCTGCTCACTCTGGACGACGAGTCCTACGATCCGTCGCTCATTCCGGCCTCGTTCTTCTTTCGACTCTTGGCCCTTGACGGCTCCGAGCCCGTCGTCGACGTGTGCGTCAACTGCGGCCGACCAGAGCCCTTGGTGGCCTTTGACGCGGGAGTCGGGGGCACGCTCTGTGACAACTGCCGTCAGGGGCTCTCCCTGTCGCGCGACGCGTTGACCCTGATTCGTCGCATGCTCGGCGGCGACCTGGCCAGCGTCTTGCGCGAGCCACCACCGCCGGGCGCGGGTGAGGTCATGGCCGTGGCCCAAGAGGCGATCGAGGGACACTTCGGTCGACGGTTGCGCTCGCCGGGGGCCGTAGCGCCCTTGGCGGCGCCGCGCGAACCATAGGGTGTCATCGACATGAGTGAGTTCGGCGTCTACGTCCATATCCCCTTTTGCGCGCATCGTTGCGACTACTGCGCCTTTGCGACCTACTCAGACCGCGATCACTTGATGGCGCGCTACGTCGAGTCGGTACTCACCGAGATCGAGCTCGCCCGGACTGAAGGGCTGCCCGTCGCCACGTCAGTGTTCTTCGGCGGCGGCACGCCCTCGCGACTTTCGCCCGAGCAGCTCCTGCGGATACTCGACGCCATTCCCCGCAGTGACGACGCCGAGGTCACCGTGGAGTGCAACCCCGAAGACGCCTCCGAGGAGCGTCTCTTCGCCTATCGCGCCGGGGGAGTGAATCGCGTGAGCTTCGGCGTTCAGTCGACACAACCTGCGGTGCTCGCTGATCTGGGGCGACGCCACGGGATCATGGCCCACCGCGAAGTGTCCGAGGCGGTGACCGCGGCCGGATTCTCGACGTGGAACATGGATCTCATCGTCGGCTCCCGGGCAGAGAACCTCGACGACGTGCGACACACGTTGGCTGATCTGCTTGACCTAGAGAACCCACCTCCGCACATCAGCTGTTACGCCTTGACGCCCGAGCCAGCGACACCCCTCGGGCGAGATCCAAGTCGTCACCCCGACGAGGACGCCACGGCTGACGCGTACGACCTGGTGGGCGAGGTCCTCGAGAGCGTGGGATATCTCTGGGAGGAGATCTCGAATTGGGCCAAACCCGGCCACGAGTGTCGCCACAACCACGTGTACTGGGAGCACGGCGACTACGTCGGCTTCGGGTCAGCCGCACACTCCCACCAACACGGTCGCCGTTTTTGGAATGTACGCACCCCCGATCGCTACCTCGAACTCATGGAGAAGGGCGAGTCACCTCTCGGCGGCGAGGAGTTCCTCGATGAGTCGACCCAACAGTTTGAACGCGACTCGTTGGCGATGCGCACCTCAGAGGGCGTGGCGCTCGAGGCCTTTGACTCACTCGACGAGATCGCCCATCTCGTCAGTGTGGCGGAGGGACGCGTGACCCTGACGCCGAAGGCTCGACTGGTCGCGAACCAAGTGATCGTCCGACTTAAGAGCGCGGGGTAGCCCTGTAGCCTTGAGGGATGTCAGATACCCCTGAACTCGACCCAGCCTTGCTGGAAAAGGTCATAAATCTCGCCAAACGGCGCGGTTTCATCTTTCAGTCGGCCGAGATCTACGGGGGATTTCGCTCCACCTACGACTACGGCCCGCTGGGCGTCAATATGCTGCGCAACGTCAAGAGCGCGTGGTGGTACTCAATGGTCCAAACGCGTCGCGACATCGTGGGCATCGACGCCGCGATCCTCGGGCCGCCTGCCGTCTGGGCGGCCTCAGGTCACTTAGAGACCTTTACCGATCCCTTGGTGGACTGTCTCAACTGCAAGGAGCGCTGGCGCGAGGACAAGATCGACGGCGTCTGCCCGAACTGCGGCTCGACAAAGTTCACCGAGCCCCGCGCCTTCAACCTGATGTTCAAGACCCAGGCGGGGCCGGTGGAGGGCGAAGGCTCGACGGCCTATCTGCGCCCCGAGACCGCCCAGGGGATCTTCACCAACTTCGCCAACGTGCTCTCCACCACGAGAAAGAAGCCGCCCTTTGGCATTGCCCAGGTCGGAAAGTCTTTTCGCAATGAGATCACGCCGCAGAACTTCGTCTTTCGCACCCGTGAGTTCGAGCAGATGGAGATGGAGTACTTCGTCCGGCCCGACCAGGCGACCGAGTGGCACCGCTACTGGATCGAGACGCGATTTCAGTGGTACATCGACCTCGGCATCCCGGAGACTATGTTGCGCAAATACGAGCACGCGCTGGCCGACCTGTCGCACTATTCCAAAGGTACGACCGACGTCGAGTTCCTCTACCCCTGGGGCTTTGACGAGCTCGAAGGCATCGCCAATCGCGGCGACTACGACCTGACGCAACACGCCAAACACTCCGGCGTGGCGCTCGACTACTTCGATCCGGCGACCAACGAGCGCTACACGCCCTACGTGATTGAACCGGCCGCCGGGGCTACTAGGGCCATGATGGCTTTTCTACTCGCCGCCTACCACGAGGACGAAGTGGAAGGCGAGACCAGGACGGTGCTGCGCCTTGACTGGCGCCTCGCGCCCTATCAAGTCGCCGTGCTCCCGCTCTCGAAGAAGACCGAGCTCGAAGGAGTATCGACGGAAGTGCTTGAAGCGCTTCAGCCCACGTTCATGTGTGACTACGACGTCACGCAGTCGATTGGCCGCCGCTACCGCCGACAGGACGAGATCGGCACGCCGTTCTGCATCACCGTGGACTTTGAGACGTTGAACGACCGCGCGGTCACGGTTCGCGATCGCGATACGACTACCCAGGTGCGAGTGCCTCTCGCAGAGCTGTTAGCGCATCTGCGCGCGAGGACGGTCGACGCGCGGTGACCGACGACGGCCGCGGACTTGCCTTTGGCACCGTGGCCGAGCAGTACGACACCTTTCGACCCGGCACACCCGAGAGCGCGGTGCGATACAGCGGTGATCTCACCGGGAAGCGAGTGCTCGACGTTGGGGCGGGAACCGGAAAACTGACGCGATTCCTCCTTCGTCACGGCGCCGTCGTCAGCGTGATCGAACCGGACGACGAGATGCGCAAGATTCTCGTTCGCCGGAGTCCCGAGGTCGAGGTGTTGTTGGGTCGTGCCGAGTCGGTGCCCGCGGATGATGGATTCTTTGACGCCGTCTTTTCCTCATCGGCCTGGCACTGGTTTGTGCAACCGGACGCCAGCGACGAACTGGCTCGCGTGTTGCGCGACGATGGCGCGCTGCACGTGTGGTGGAACGGTGCCAGCCGTGACGTGCCGTGGATGCGCGACCTGATCGCCATGCGCGAACGTCCGAACGATCCGGGCCGGCGCCCACGGGGTTGGTACGCCGACCTTGATGCGTCGGGGCCCTTCATTGACCCGGAGAACTTTCAACTGGATTGGAGCTGGCCCCGCACGGTCGAGCAAATTGTCGGGAGTTTCGCCACGTACTCGGGAGCCATCATCCGCAGTGAAGAAGCCCAGCTCGAACTTCGAGACACGGTGCGCCAACGGCTCCTCGAGGAGTTTGAGGACGGACCGATTGAGATGCCGATGACCCTTCGCGGGACGAACGCGCGTCGTCGGAGGCGCTGACCTACGCCGTTTCGCGCGGCGGTATTGAGTACGTGACCTGAGCCTTCGCCACGAGATCGCTGGACCCGCGCGAGACGAGCTCGACGTCGACGACCGCCAAGCGACGCCCAAGTTTGATGAGACGGGCCTTCGCGAGCAAGTCGGTCACGTCCGGCTTTCGCAAAAAGTCGATATGCAGGCTCGTCGTCACGGCCAGGAGCACCGGGCCAATGTGGGCCAAGATAATCAACCACGCTGCGTTGTCCGCCAGGGCCATCATGGTGGGACCGGAGATCGTGCCGCCGGGGCGGGTGTTGCGCGCGGACTGGCTCTGTGCGAGAACCAGCGTGTCGCCCTCCAGTGACTCGACCGTCGGCACCGCAAAGTCGGGGAATGCGTCAATGGAGATCTGCTGTAACTCCTCAACGCTGAGGACGGGCTCCAACTACGCGACCTTTCGGTACTTATTGACCGCCAACGGGGCGAGTACCAATATCGCGCCGAGCGCCCAAGCGAGCGATATCCAGGTGGAGATGCCGTGCGCGGTGCCGTCCATGAGACCTCGAACCGCGTCGGCCGTTTGGCTGATTGGTTGATGGGTGGCAAAACCTTGGAGCCAGGTGGGCATACTCAACACCGGCACGAAGATGGCGGAGGCGAAGGTCAAAGGAAAGATGACGGGGAAGGTCATGGCCTGCGCGGCTTCGGCGTTGGGCGCTGCGAGGCCGATGAAGGCAAAGCCCCACGACAGGCAGTAGGCGAAGAAGAGCATCAAGAGACACGCCTGAATGTAGGAAACGAACGTACCGCCGGGACGAAAGCCCACCAGGAAACCCACGCCGGTGATGATGACGACGATCAAGACGTTGCGGAAAAAGTCGGAGATCGTCCGGCCAGCCAGCACCGCGAGCCGCGCCATCGGCAATGCGCGGAATCGTTCAATCAATCCCTTCTGTAAATCTTCCGACAGGCCGATGGCCGTTCCCACCGAACCAAAAATGACGGTCTGGACCAAAATTCCCGGAATGAGATAGTTCACGTATGAGAAACCGGGCGTGTGAATGACGCCGCCGAAAACGTAGCGGAACAATATGACGAACATGATCGGTTGGATGATCATGAAGACGATCGCTACCGGGATACGAAAGAGGACTTGCAGGTTTCGTCGTGCAATGGTCAAGACGTCACTGATGCCCCAGCGAAATGACGATCGGCTTGAAGTGGAGACGGGAAGAGCGCTCACGTGCGGGCCTTTCTCTTTCGACCACCGGGGACGGGCGCGTCGGTCGCTTCCTCTGCGGCCTTGTGACCGGTGAGACTAAGAAAGACGTCGTCGAGACTGGGTTCGCGCAGCGCCAGGCCACTCAGGGTGATTCCCGCTCCGTCGATACGTCGCAGCGCGTCGGCGGTCACGGCGGGGCCGTTGTTGACGGTCATCTCGAGGATTGAGCCATCCAGGTTGGCTGGCGTGTTGGTGAGATCGGCGATGAGGGGCTGAGCGCGTAACGCGTCGTCAATCGACGTGAAGTTAAGCGACAAGACGGTCGTCCCCATCTGCGCTTTGAGTTCGCTCGAGGTTCCTTCCGCGATGATCTTGCCGTGATCGAGAACAACCAACTGCTTCGCGAGTCGATCGGCTTCCTCCAAATATTGCGTGGTGAGAAGAACGGTCGTTCCCCCTTCCACCAGACGCTCGATGATTCCCCAGAGATCCTGTCGACTCTGGGGATCAAGTCCCGTAGTTGGTTCGTCGAGAAAGAGAATCGGAGGAGCGGCGACCAACGCAGCCGCCAAGTCGAGGCGCCGGCGCATGCCACCCGAATAGGTCTTCACCGTGCGATTGCCCGCGTCCGAGAGGCCGAAGTCCTCCAAGAGTTGACGCGCCTTGGCGACCACGAAGGGTTTGTTCAAGTGATTGAGCAGCCCGACCATGCGAATGTTCTCGAATCCCGTGAGGTTCTCATCCACGGTGGCGCTCTGGCCCGCGAGACCGATATGGTGACGAACCTGGTTGGGCTGCTTGGCCACGTCGAAGCCGGCCACGATGGCCCGCCCACTGGTGGGGGAGAGAATCGTCGACAAAATCCGAACCATGGTGGTCTTGCCCGAACCGTTGGGCCCGAGCAGTCCGAATACCTGGCCGGTCGGAACCTGAAGGCTGACGTCGTCGAGCGCCCGCACGTCTCCTCCCGCGAAGGTGCGCACGATGTTAAAAGCCTCGACGGCGTATTCAGGCATTGCGAGCAGTTTAGATAGGTGGATGTGACGCTCGGCGCGACCCAAAGGCGAAACCGGTACCTTCTTCCTATGGCCATATCGGAGAACGAGATTGCACAGGTCCGCTCGGCGACCGACATCGTGGCTCTGATTACAGAGACAGTGGCCCTCAAGCGCACGGGCCAACGCTGGACTGGGCTGTGTCCCTTTCACGGGGAGAAAACGCCCTCCTTTTCGGTGAACGCCGAGGAGGGTCGCTACTACTGCTTTGGATGCCGCGCCAAGGGAGATCAGATCACCTGGGTACGCGAAACCCAGCATCTCGATTTCATGGACGCCCTTCGCCAACTCGCCGACCGCGCGGGCATCGATCTTCATGAAGACGCCAATGCCGGCCCGGCCCGCAAAGAGCGCCAAGATGCCATGGCGGCGATGGATCGCGCGGTCACCTGGTATCACGAGCGCCTTCTCAACTCGCCCGACGCTCGACCCGCCCGTGAGTATCTGCGTTCTCGCGGCCTCAGCGGAGAGGTCGCACGACAGTTCAAACTCGGCTGGGCTCCCGACGAGTGGGACGCCCTCGCGACGTCGCTCAAACTAAATGAAAAAGTATTGAACGACACGGGACTCGGCTTCGTCAATAAGCGCGACCGTCGACAGGACGCGCTGCGCGCGCGCGTCATCTTTCCGATTTTCGACTCGAGCGGTAAGGCCATCGCCGTGGGCGGACGGATTCTGCCATCCCACGGAAATGAACCCCGACCCGACGGCCGCGTCGAGCCCAAATACAAGAACAGCCCCGAGACTCCGATCTACTCAAAGCGTCGCACGCTGTACGCGCTGAACTTCGCGAAGGACGACATCATTAAGTCCGGCGAGATCATCGTGTGCGAGGGCTACACCGACGTGATCGCGTTCTTCACGGCTGGCATGCCGCGAGCCGTCGCCACGTGCGGCACCGCCCTGGGCGAAGAGCACTTCAAGATCATGCATAACTTCGCGACGCGCATTGTTCTCGCCTACGACGCTGACTCCGCCGGGCAGAGCGCCGCGGCGTCGGTGTACCAGTGGGAGAGCAAGCACGAAGTGGACGTCTATGTGGCGAAGTTGCCCAAGGGAACGGACCCCGCCGAACTCGCGCAAAAGGATCCGGTCGCGCTCCAAGAGTCCATCAGGAATGCTGTACCGTTTCTCCGATTTCGCCTCGACCGCGTTCTAGAGGGGGCGAATCTCAAGACCGCCGAGGGTCGGGTGCGGGCGGGCGAGTTGGCCATGCACGTCTTGGCCGAACACCCCAACGAGCTGGTGCGCGACATCTATATTCAGGATTTAGTCGGACGGTTGGGCCTTGATCAGGAAATCCTGCGGGCTCGGGTACGCGAGATTGCGGGGAGTCCTCGCGAACGCGCGGTACGCGAGATCGCCAATGAGCCGCCGGCCCAGCGGCGTGCACGTTCGACGATGCCTCGTCCGGGACTCGAGGCGTTGCGCCTCATCGTGCACGGGCCCACCGCCATGAAGGAGCGATTCATTGCCCCGTACTTCGTCGATGACGTCCAACGTGACATCTTCGAAGCCTTGTGCACCCAGCAGAGCGCCTCGGAACTCATCGATGAGTTCGAGCGACGCGGCGATGATGAAGAGGCACAGGTGTTAAGTGAGCTCGTGGTCGAAGAGCTGGATCGCTCCTTTGACGTGACGGCGGTCATTGCCCAACTCATTCGCGCAGCCGTGCGAGTGGAGCGCGCGAATCTCAATCGGGACATGTTGGAGGGTCGCATTACGCCCGAGCTGGCGGGGGCTATGGACCGAGACGTCGAGGAGCGACTGCAGATGCTCGAGACCGACCAGGGCGATGCCGCGGAGAGTGACCTTCGAGCGTGGTTGCTTGAGCGCGCGTCTTTGACGTCATCGTGACGCGCGGGACGAAGGGCTTCATTGGTGGCATGGCGATCTTGGCGCCACTCGACGTGGAGGATGAGAGAGCGCTCTATCCCATCATTGAAGAAGGTCGGCGCGCGACAGAACTAATCGCGTCCGGCTCCGACGCGGACGATCCGCAGCGACGCCGCCAGCTTCTTCGAGCTCGTCAGGAGGGCCAAGAGGCCGAGTCGACGTTGTTACGCGCCACCTTTGGTCTCGTGCGCGCTCGAGTACTAGAGCGTGGCTATCACTTCTACAACGAGGATCTCGAGGCTGCCGGTGTCGAGGGTCTCGTGAACGCACTTCACCGATTCGATCCTCGAAAGGGCACTCGATTCTCGACGTACGCGAATTACTGGATCATGAAGCTCGTGAATCAAACGGTCCAGCAGCAGTCTGGACTCACGGACGCGGAGATGAGACTGATCCTGAGGTATCAGCGTCTCGAGCGGGCGAATCCGGATAAGCACTTGACCAAGCGTGACGTAGCGAAGGCGCTGGAGGTCTCGCAAGTAAAGGCGCACGAAGTCATGCAGTTGAGTCGGGACTTGCAATCACGTCGCTTCGCGTCAGTCGAGCTAGAAGACGTGGCTGATCCTCGGCCGACGAGCAATCTCAACGATGCCCCGACGTGGGTGATTGACGAACTGCGCCGACTCACCGGGGATGACTTTGATGCGTTCTGGCAGTACACGTTTAAGACGATGTCGATTGAAGAGATAGCGAAGGCCTACGACATCACCCGTCAGGGCATGGCGAAGCGCATCGACAAGAGTCGACGTGCGGTGCGTGACAGCCCCGAAGCGGAGCGATTGCAGCACTGGTTCGACCAACAGTGAGCCGCGGGCGAGGTGGTATCGTAACTAGGCTTTCATTTTCATTCCCAGATAGCTCAATTGGCAGAGCAAGCGACTGTTAATCGCTAGGTTGCAGGTTCGAGTCCTGCTCTGGGAGCCACTAAAAAATTCTGCTGATTCGACCGAGTCGGACTATCACTGGACTACGTTGGCGTTCGTCCCCAAGGAGGCGCCATGTCGATAGACGCACAACGTGATGAACGGCTGGATCCACGACTGAAGGCTTTCCTCGCCATGCTTCCCGTCGAGGAAGCAAACGACGTGAGGGACCGAGCGGAAATTCTCGAGCAGTTGGCATCGCCCGAGGCGAAGGCGGCGACGGAGATGACGGTGGCTGTGACGGACATGTGGGGGAGTGAGGAACTCGCCCCATCGACCGGGCTCCGATTTGAGACGCTCGACGTCATCTCCCAACCCGACGGCAACACCATCCAATTGCAAATCGTGCGACCGGACGATGACGAGACGGATGCCTGCGTGTATTACATCCACGGCGGCGCGATGGCCACCCTTTCCAGTTTCTACGGCAACTACCGAGCCTGGGCTCGCATCCTCGCGGCCCACGGACTTGCTGTGGTGCTGGTGGAGTTTCGCAACTCAGTAGGCGAGAACGCGTTGGATGAAGTTGCGCCCTATCCCGCGGGGCTCAACGATTGTGTGGCGGGCTTGAGGTGGACAGTCGAGCATGCACACGAACACGGAATTGATCCGTCGCGGATCGTCGTTGCGGGTGAAAGCGGCGGCGGCAACCTAGCGCTGGCAACCACGCTCCGCCTCAAACGCTCTGGAGATTTGAACCTCATAAAAGGTGTCTACGCACTCTGTCCGTATATCAACGGCGTATGGCCCGACGATCGCTATCCGTCGACCATCACGAATAACGGGATCTTTATCAACGTGCACGGAAACTGGGGTCCGATGAGTTACGGGATCGAGGCTCTGGAGAACCGTGACCCGTTGGCGTGGCCAGGATTTGCGACGGCGGAGGATGTTGCCGGCTTTCCCCCTACCGTCATTAGCGTCAACGAGTGCGACCCACTGCACGACGAGGGCGTGGCTTTCTATCGACTCCTACTGTCAGCGGGAGTCGCTGCACGGGGTCGAGATATCTTGGGCACGATGCACGGAACTGAGTTGACGGTCGCACTTTGCCCCGAGATAACGCGGGCGACCGCGCTGGACCTCGCCGCCTTCGCCAAAGAGTGATGGTGCTCGGCGCCGTCTACTTGAGCACCGGAAGGAATGTTTGGCGCACGGGATTCTACGGTGGGCGACGGAATCAAAACTAAGGTGTCACGGATCATCCGTTACTGGTGTGCCTCTCGACGTGATTCAATTGGGGGCCTCGGAAATCGGGTTTTCGAAGGGCCGTAGCTCAGTGGTTAGAGCAGGGGACTCATAATCCCTCGGTCGTGGGTTCGATCCCCACCGGCCCTACTAGATAATACCTGATTAAGACGTCTTTTAGAAGGACCATACTTTCACACCCGGACGATCTTGCTACTCCTTGCTACTCTCTTTCTGAGTTCGAGACCGTTGGGAAGCGGATTTTTCAAGGAGTCCAATGAAGGGTCACATTCGTGAGCGGGGAGACGCCTGGGAGATCCGCGTCTATTCGGGCACGGACCCCGTAACTGGTCGAAAGAAGTACGTGACTCGGACGGTTCGTGGCTCTCGCAGGGAGGCCGATCTGGCGTTGGCTCGGCTCATCGTGGAAGTCACTGGGGGAATCCGGGTCGCTCAGGACGCAACAGTCTCAGATCTAGTCCTCAGATGGTTTGAACTTGCGAGACCGGAACTATCACCTTCGACCGTTCGCGGGTACGAGAGGAACATCAACAGTCACATCCTGCCTGACTCTGGGTCGAACGAAACTAGCTCGACTCAAGGCTGCCGAGATCGACCATTTTTATGCAATGCTTCGCGATCGAGGCGGTGTCGGCGGACGACCGTTATCTCCTGCGTCAGTTCGGCAAGTTCACGCAATTTTGCGACGTGCGCTTCAACAGGGCGTGAAGTGGGAGTGGATCGCTTCAAATCCAGCGATGCTCGCGACGACTCCGAAAGTACGTCAGTTCAAAGTCGACCCACCGAATCCGGAAGCAGTCATGAAGTTGATTGAGGCAGCGTCGAAGGAAGATCTCGATTTCGCGTGCTTTCTTGGTGCTGGCCGCAACAACTGGAGCCCGCCGAGGAGAGCTTTGTGCACTTAGGTGGCGAGCTATCAATTTTCAAGACGAAACTTTGACGATCGCGAGCGCGGTTGTCGAAGGAGTCCACAGCAGGCTTTTCGAGAAGGACACCAAGACCCATGGATCTCGAAAAATTGCTTTAGATGAGTTCACATTGGGTGCGCTTCGTTCGCACATGGACCGATGCGAAGAGCGCGCAAAAACTTGCAGTTCTATCTTGACGCAGGAGGCGTTTGTCTTTTCGCCCGATCCGGATGGTCGACGTCCAGCAGCGCCGAACGACGTGACAAAGGAGTTCATGCGGTTGAGAGACCGATCGGGACTTGAGTCAGTTCGACTTCACGATTTTCGACATTTTGCGGCTACGAGACTGCTCTCAGCCGGTGTATCAGTGAGAACCGTGAGCGGTCGGCTCGGTCATGCGAGCGCATCGATGACTCTCGGTGTGTACGCGCACTTCTTGGAAGTCTCCGATCGTGACGCCGCGCCGAAAAACTCGGTTCGATGATTACTCCACCGCTTTCGAGTTGACGAACTCTCTTTGCGGAGCCACAGGTTGACAGCGTGGTTGTGGCGCCGGAGGAGTTTGCGTAAGCAGGAGCCCGGTTGCAGTCAACGCGAGGCGCAGTAGATTGCGATGGCATGAAGAAGAGTCAATTTGTATTTCAGATAGCGCTCTTGGCCGCGTGTGCTGTGCTTTTTCTGACGGCTTTCATACTGCGTGAAGCACTTCACATTCATCGCCAACTCTCTGTGTTTGCTGGCATATTGGTTGGCGGGATCGTCTTGATGGTGATTCTTCGAGTCAATCGACGAGCCGGGCGTCGCCCTGGAAACGAAGATGAATGAGGGCGTTTCAATACTGCACACATCGAGGGTGTGAGGTGTCGCCACACGCGGCGTTACATGAGATCCGTATTGAGAGTTTGGCTCATCTGTCAACTTGACTCCATCAGTCGTGACAAGGACTCTTTGGGGACAGTTGCCGACGGCCCAACTTGACGACAGGGAGTTCGCCTCGCTTTGCGAGCTCGTACGCGAACGATCGCGATATGCCGAGCAATTTTGCCGCCTCAGCGATCGTGACCACGAGTCTTGAGTCTGTGAGCATGTAGTTCGTCTCGATGCCAGTCGGTGGTCGCATGGTGGTCCTTTCAGCAAGCAATATTTTTGCCCCCTATATAAAGAGCCACTGTTTTGGACACAAATCGGAACGAACTTTTTACGCCGCCAAGAATTGTTTTTTGAATCCAGGTATTTCAACGAATTTTGATGATCACGAATTTAGCCCATGGGGCCGACTAGGCGCTTCGCGCCGTCGGCCCGGGCACGGTGTTGCATGGATGCAGAAACGACTTCAAAAGACAAATCTGTTGAACTCTTCGTTACGTCTATCAAGAGACGAATCGGACTCCGCCCATGGAGGCGCTCAGTTGCCTGGCACGCTCACGGGAGGTGCCTGGGCGGAGATCCTTCGCATGCGCTTTGAGATGAGAACGAGCGCGAGCGCGAGAATCAAGCCGCCCAGCACAGTGACAGCACCGTCAGGAACGACTGAACGTGCGACTGATCCCGGGCTCTTCGCGACAAAGACGCCGTTAGTGATCGGACGAGTGAGCTGCAAGCTGAATTCGCCACTCTTAGGAACGTCAAATACCAGCCTTCCCACAGCAGGAAGATCGCGAGGGCTCAGATGGTCCGCACTGGGATCGGGGCTGGTTTCGATGATCGCACCGTCGAAGGTCGCTGTGATAATGACGTCACGGGGAACGAGGGCAGGACAGTCATATTTTGGCTCGATTCCCACGCTCTCACACCAAACGAATATGACGTGGGGACCTGAAGCGAGCGTTTCAGTTGTTTGGGCCATCCTGACGAGTTGGATCTTGCCCAAGTACGAGTCGACCTGCGTGACTATCCCACAGACACCAATTGAGACGACCACAAGACCGAGGAGAGTTGCGATAATGGCAGGCCATGTCCGTTTGATGAACCATGGCGCAGAATCGTTCGTAGCCGGGACATGCGCGAGGCGAACGTTTCGGCGAAATCGGCGTTCGCCGTCCATCACCACGACGGTAAGGACCGTGACCAACAATGAGATGCTTATGAACCCTCGTGTCTGAAGAGCCGATGCCGCGAGGTAGTGCGCCCTGTTCGTCAGGGTGACAACACCATGATCGTTAAAGAAATACTGGCGCGTCTGAGGGTCGTAGCCGGGCTGGCCCGGTACTCCTATGAACAGCGAGACGGGCCCACTCCAGAGCGCAGCGATGGCCAGAACA
The DNA here is from genome assembly GCA_963756325.1 of uncultured Acidimicrobiaceae bacterium. GTDB lineage: Bacteria > Actinomycetota > Acidimicrobiia > Acidimicrobiales > RAAP-2 > RAAP-2. The sequence continues at coordinate 87,412 of CAVWNE010000006.1, read as the reverse complement.
ACGAAGGTGACTTTGACGACATTCGGGAGTTCTTTAAATCGATCTGCACTGACTGGCATTCGGCCATTTTTCCAACCACGAACCAACTGTCGATCCACAATGGCTACGAAGCCGTTCATGATTGCGAAGGCAAAGAACGGTGCAAAGATCCAATCCGGCATGACGATGTCAGGAGAAGCGAAACTGAGTGACCAGATGACGACGTCGCTTACAAGAGCAACAATTGCGAGGATCAAGAAGACGAGATTGATCTCCGTGGTGATTCGCCAGGTCAAGTACGAAACACGTCTATCCGGCGAGTTTGTCGGAAGTCTCGTACTCACAAAGTTTTCTCCTAATAAAGCTGCACGAGGTTTGCCAAAGCCAGGATTCGTTAACAGCGGCCACGACAACGCTCTGACGCTAGATCGGCGCCATCCGTAACGGCGTTATCACTCGTTTGGAACCAAAGGCACGCTCTTGCCCCCCTTTGCACCCCCTAGCCTTGGCCATAATTCGTGATTAGCCACCGCCCTGAACTTTGTCTGTGCAACGACACGGACCATCCCGAGTCGCCGCTCATGCCGGTGTCGGCGTCGTAGATGGCCTTGAACGAGCAACCGACGACAGCAGACTCCGAATTCTCCGAGGACAACACACAGTGGAGATCTTGAAATGGCGGACCCCATGACGACCACTCCATCTGGTCTCGGTACCGAGGAGCGAAGTGGGCTTCGGCTAGAGGCATGTTGTGGGCGTTGATCGCCCCGAACCATGCTTCGGCGCTGCGAAGGGGAGATTGCACAGCAATCGAAGGCAGATGGCCAACCTGGAAATGGGGACGGTTGGCTTCGTGGCGGTACAGGGGCCAAGCCGCACCACCGGCGACGAGAATGAACACGACGACAGCGAGAACGGTTTTCAGACGGTACGGCTTCGCCGTGGCGAGTTGGTCATCCACGTCGTTCACGCTACCCAACGCTCTCAAGCCAAACACTGCTCATGCCCCGGGCAACGAGTTCGACCACACGGTAAGAACGATGCTTCAGTGCAACCATTACAAGCGTTCCACGGAACTAGACGCTTATCTGAGATCGCGTATTTGGTCTCTCCGGCACCAACATTCTTCTGTACACCGATGTACCTCGTGCGAGTAGGTGGCGCTCAAATTGACTTCGGATGATCCGGGCAATAGTCGAATCCGTCGTCATCCGTCCACCAACCCCATCGCTGGACCCACCAGCGGATGGTGACGATTTTCGGCGCAACCGCCCCAGGAATCACGGAATTCGCGGGCAAGGTCACCTGGACTCCGCAAAGATCGCAAGTGATGACGCTGAAGGACCGAACGGTCATAGCGAGAGGCTACGTGACCGCTGGAAGGTCGGTTACATCGACCGTCTGAACTCGCAGTTGCTGTGATATAGGAAGCGCACCGGGAGGCCAGGCGACCATTGGTTTGCTCAAGGACGTGTCGTCGTGTAGACGACGCTTCCTGCCAAGTTTTACTGAGTGGAAGACTGTCGACGTGAGCGACCAAGACAACTGGGCCGGATTGGTGCCCCATCCACCTCATGATTGGTTCTCGAATGATCAACCTATCGTCCTAAGGTTGTTTCCTGAATACTGGGACGACAGTCCGCTCTGGCCTTCATCCGATGACACAGATTCGCTTGTTTCAACCGATCTTCTTGAGAGACTCGTGCGTTGGAACCAACACTTCAATCGTCACTACAGTCCCGACAGCGGATGGAGCTCTCAGAAAGCGCGGGATCAATGGTCTGCAGAGTCCGTTGAGTTAGTTGCTGAATTACACGTAGAACTCGATGGAAGGGTTCTTCTCGACGTGGATCTGTGGCCAATTGCTCAATCCAGCAAGAGCCAACAACTCCAAGATTACGAGAAGTGGAAGGCAAACGCCGACGAGCAGTGGAGGCGCGCCACAGGACAGGGGAGGGAGTTGCGAAGTCCGCTTTGGGGCATTTTTCAGCCTCGACAGAAAGCGGTAGAAGACGATTCTCATTGGGATTCTTGATCGAGCGAGAGCGCGCTGCAAAGCCGATTGTCCCAAGGCTTCACCCTTCGGAGGTTGTGTAGGTCGGCTCTCCGACACCAACAATCTCCGACTCGCCGATACGCAAATAGCTGACTGTATTTCCCACTAAGAACGGGACCAGTGCAGTATGCAGGTGCTGTGATACAGGAGACGCACCCGCGATGACCGAGACGCGATCATCGTCTCGTGACTACACAGTTCTCGATCGACCATTGTCTTAGAGTGAGATCGTGAAGAGGTGTGGCAAATCTCAACAGTGTTATGGAATTTGCTTATCGTCGCATATGTGGTCGACACGATTGTGATCGGTCACCGGCCTGGCGTTCAGCACGAGGCAATCGTTGTCGTAATTACAATCGAGTTGTGTGTGTGAGTGCTCGGCAACGTTGCCTTGATGTGCATTAGATACGTTGTTCGTCGCGTGATCCAAAGAACCAAGTCCAACTCGACGACTGAGGCCGCAGTTCGTTGAATCCGGCAGCTCGTAGTTTTGTCACTGAACTCCCACTATTGACGTCTCCCACTTAACAAGTCGCCAGTCAGAGATTGTTGACATCAAGTCTCCGAGTCGAACCCGCACGCAGATCTCAACCTCAATAGTGCGTCATTCCTGTCAACGCTTGAGCCATGCGCCCACCAATTCACCTAAGAACCGGAGCCGATTAGCCTTACTCCACAATCCTCGAGCTGCGTGCGAGCCTCGTGGTCGAAAAGGTTCAAGGCAGAGTCCACCGTCAGCATCGAGTCGAAGTTGCTCGCGTGGATGAGGTACGAGTTCAGTTCCAATCGAAGTCGCGAGGTTGGGGCAGTCATGATTGCGTCGCCGATGTCTGATCGCATTTTGGCGACCACTGTCGACGCACCGGGCGTGGAAGCAACAAGTCGATGCCAATCGCTATGCGTCCTTATTGCCAGAACAGCCGCAGCATCGGTGCCGACCACCCGAATCACGGGATGGCAGAAGGCTAAGAGCCACTTCGTGGTGGGCCAAACGATCCAAACTATGCCGCTGGTGATAAGAGCGAGAACGACCACCAGAGCTATGCGACGCATGATGATGATCGTACCTAGCGATTCTTATGGAATAAAGTTCCGTACTTTGCACGTTGGTGGGGGAGTAGCAATAGACATACGTTAGATCACTTTCCCGGCAATTGAGTCCCGATGAGATCTGAGTGATTACTAATGCTCCTGGCCCATCGCTGCCCACTCCGCGGTGTATCAATACGAGAATACTCTTTCCCTAATGACCGATTCATTTCGCCCCGAAGAGATCCAGTGGTTCGAATTTGCTAGACGAGCCCTTGAGGAGCGTGCTCAGCGACAGTCCGATATCTCCGCGCCGATGCGTTCGAAGCGTTGAAAACGTCATTTTTCTTGGAAATTCAGCTTACCGAATTACTCGAGATCGACGCGGAGTTGTGGCACATCTTCAGCCACACGGAGATACCAAAGCACGGCGAGAATGAGCACCTTCGCATGCTTTATCTCTCCTGTCTCGCAGTCACGTACCGCTACGCGCATTCTTCGTTTCTGTTAGCCGAACAAGGCTTCAGAGACACGAGCACGGCCAATTCTCGCGTTGCGCTAGAACACGCGATATACCTCTCAATGCTTGCGCAGAACGACGATCGTCAGAGAATCGCTGACAGGATGGAAGCTCTATACCTCAAGTATCTGAGAGAGTTCGAGGACACTCTCACCAACTCGAACACCGTTCTCGATGACTTCTTCCGTGCAACATTGAGCGAGCTCCCCAATCTCAATCCTGGTCCGAAGACCTGGACTGACTTCGTTGAACAGATTTGCAATCGGCTCGCCAGTGGAGACGTCGTTTATTCGCGATACCGCATTTTGTCAAACTTGATGCACGTCGGATTTCCCAGCGCCGAGCCATTCATTTATTCAATGAGATACGAAACCGGCACAGTTTTCGATTCGAGTCCCGTGGTCAATCCCGCGAACACGATCGGATTCATAGCGGTCGCATCATGCATCTGAGCTGCTTAGTCCATTGACCACCTGCTCGAATCGCAGTTTTTCAGAGAGAGTCTCGATGGATTCGCCGAACACCTCCAGCTTCATCGCCTCTTCTCAACGGGATGAGCTGTTGTGGTCGTCTCTTCGACACGAGAACAGCAATAATGAATTATGAGGAATTCATATTGTCCGCTGTTTGATCTTCGAATCAGTACACAGCGCGTCGAGATTCGCTTACCGAATGATGACGTTCTTGTAGAACTCGGCCGACTCGCCCTCAAAGAGATCCATGACCCGACTCTGATGCCATTCCTGCATCCCTGTACCGATGAACTTTCGCCTCAGCTGGAGCGAGGAATGATGCAGTGTGGATAGCGACATCGCGCCGAGTGTAGCCCATTGTACTGGAGTTTCAACGGCGCCGTGTTTGTAAATGGGGAAGTCGTAGGCGTTCAAAGCCTTATGGCCAAAGATTTCACTTCTCTTCGTTCAGTAAAAACTATATCTTAGCTAGGTATTGAGCATCAGAGAAAGTGTATCGAGAAGGAAATGCGCTCCGCGATCCTCTACTTCGCCTTCGAGACCCTGAGAGCGCTGGAGGCGAACAGTGTGTGTTTCTCGGACAACTCCGCCTCTTTGGCGGTGTCACGCACTCTTGGGTACGAAGAAAGCGGACGTCGTTCAGTTACTCGGCGAGGCGTTCCTGCTGAGATGATCGATCTTCACCTTGACCGCTCGACGTGGCGGAAGTCTGTGTGCCCCGAAGTTGAAGTATCGGATTTTGAGTACTGCCGAGATTTTTTTATCGAACCTCAGTGTGACGATAAGTCTTGACTTTGCCGCGAATCGAAATTGCTACTCCCTTGCCACTTCAATACGTGTACACTCGACGCGTTCAAGTGACTGTTTGGACATTTTCGAGAACGCCAGAGCACTAGTTGTACGCAGTTGGCCAGAGAAAGACCGGCCAGTTCCCTCTAATGATCCCTCGGTCTTGGGTTCGATCCCCATCGGACCTACTCGCAGTTTCAAGTATTGTCTAGAAGGTGCTCACGCGAGTCCACGTTGCGCCTCCGTTCGTTGTGCGGAAGAGTCGAGACGGTGGATCGTACTTTCCTCCGCACAGGGCCATGCCATCTGCCTCGCTGGTGAAGACAAGGGGATTGACGCCGTCGCACTTGAACTTGCCTACGAGCTTGGCCGAATGGGCGGCGTTCGTAATGCGATAAATGTGATCGCTCGAAAGACCTACTCGAGGTATCCGAGGTCGCTGGAGACCGGATCAAAATATCCACCGCCCGTGCCCATGATTTGAGATACTGGGGCTATGACGGTCCACTGGGCGCCGCCATCGTCTGAGTAAGAGAACGAAACCTGCATTCCTGTGGGACACTCTGCCCACAGCGTCACGAGAGACGTCGCCGTCAGTGCGCACCCAGCGGTGCTCTCTAGCGCAGAAAATGGGAGGCTCAAAGTCGTCAATGTCACGCCGGAGTCGTGAGATTTTACGAGTAGATCGTTCTTGCGCTGCTCGGAGATCCAGATGTTGGAGCCGAAGGCCGCGATAGGTCCGAGAAATCCCCAAGTGAAGTTGCTGTTCGGTATCGGTGTGCTCAACCAGTGAAGTGATCGTGAGCGACGACCGCGCGAGCCGGTAGTCCGTATTGCCTCCGTCGCCCTCATTGAGTTTCTTCTCGAACTTAACAGTCACCGCATAGACGCTCTTCGATGTTGTGGCGAACCCCTCGATTCGATTACCAAAGGGCATCTTCTCCTTTTGCCATGTCTTCGCGCCATTGAACGTGACATAGAACGTGGAGGGAGAAACCAGTCCTACCTCCGCAAAGCCGTCGTTGCGGTTCGCGAAGACGAGCTCGTAACGGTTGACGTACTGGACCTGCGTTCCACCCGCTACGGGAGGCGGCGTCACTGCGGTGAACGTGGCGCCTTCATTTGAAGTTCGAGCGAGCCGCAGACAAAGCTTTGTACCGCATTTGACGTAGCCCATCAAGTACACGATTGGTGTACCCGGCACTCGTGCCAGTGTCATGGGAGTCATCTGATCGGGCGACGAGCTGCTGGACGATGCCGAGGCCGGAATCGTCGCCAGGTAGAGGGACGGTGCAGTCAACGAGAAAAGGATGGCGAAGATCTTGCGATGTCTTCGGTTTCGACCGCGCGTCACAACTCCGCCCCTCTCCCGCACCCCAGTCATTCGAACTGACGAACGAACAGTCAATTGAGTTCCTACACCCTTCGTGGCGTGTAAGGCCATTACGTATCAGAATTGTCACGTCTGACGCCCCGACGTGTATGCCAGCAAGCAACTGTCGCTGTCACTCGCTCACGAGTCTGGGTGGTCAATCAATTTGGCTCTGTGCTGGAATTGAACTCGTCCAATGGGTCTTTCCTTCGAAACTTCAGGCAGAGGTCCCGAGCGGTGAATCTCGGGGCGAGCAGTCGAATCCCTGCTACTCCTTTGCTACTCCAATTCGTGGACGTGAAATATATGCTCAGTAGTCCCTGGACTTTCGTGAAGACGCAAACGCATTCGTTGGACGCAATAGTCAAAGAAACACATCGAGTCTGCCTCTCATAATCCCTCGGTCGTGGGTTCGATCCCCACCGGCCCTACTACTATCTAAAAGTATAGGTTGCTATCTAAAAGGATAGAAGTCTATACTTTTGGATAATGAATCTAACTGACCCTTCTATGACAATCACTTCGTCGCTGGAAGGACCTGCTCTTGTTGTCCTTGCCAACGCGGGAAAGCCCCTCACCGTTTCTGAAGTTGCTAGTAAATCTGTACGTGGATCCGAGATTGGAATCCGAAAGTCTTTGGGGCGACTTGTCGCACAAGGCATCGTTGAATCTAGTCAGATGGGGAGTACCCACGTTTACAGCCTGAACCGGGACCACGTGGCGGCAGGAGTTGCGATCAAAATGGCAGAGATTCGTCCGGAGCTATGGCGAAAGTTTGCTCGCGAGTTCGAACGGTGGTCTGTTCGACCTCTCTATGCATGCGTCTTCGGCTCTACGGCTCGCCAAGAGGGAGATATTGATAGCGATATTGACTTGCTTGTGGTGCGACCCTCCACCATTTCTGAAGTGAACGAAGCACAGAAGAGCAAGTCAATCTGGTCGGCGGTAGGCATGTGGACTGAAGTTGTTTCTACGAGAGTGATGTCCGAAGCGCAAATTAAGAAATGGGAGTCAAATGTCGACGACTTGCACGATTTAGTGCGGCGATGGACTGGTAACCCGCTTCAGGTCGTCAGCATTACCGCCATTGAATGGTCAGAGAATCGTCGCTCTCAGAGCGCGATTTATCAGAACATTGCTCAGGACGAAATTCGACTCTATGACGAACTCGCCCCCATAAAATACTCGTATCCGAAGTCGCGGATCGGCCAATGACTTCGCGTATCCGAAGCGTTTCTTGCACAACTCGTGAGGCTCGGCAACGTCTTGTCACGGCTCGGGCCTACCTCGAAATTGCGGAACTGATACTCGGCGATGAACGAAGTGAATTCTCCGGCGTCGCAGCAGGCAACGCAGTACTGGCTGGAATAGCAGCCTCTGACGCAATTTGCGGAAAGGGACTGAAGAAGGTTTTTCGAGGCGAGGATCATCGTCAAGCGGCGGAACTGCTTGAGGAAGCATTTTTCGATGGCCCAAAGTGCAAAAAGACTTTGCTTCGGCTCTTAGACCTGAAGGACGCGGCTCTCTATGGATTCCAAGACTTTTCAAGGGTGAGCGCCCAAAAGGCGGTGAAGCTCGCGAAGGTATTGGTAGTAAGTGCTGAGGACTTTTTCCAGCGCTAGCCTTTTCGCGTCGTTGCTACTCCTTTGCTACTCCTTTTTACAACCCCAATGGAATCACTGCTACTCCGCGGATAATCACGAAGAATATAAGCAGCGGGTTGGACACAGAGGGACGCCGAACACAGATCCCGCGCCTCTCATAATCCCTCGGTCGTGGGTTCGATCCCCACCGGCCCTACTTCGCCCAGTTCGCATCATTTCCCGTAGTGGTAGCGCGCTTGAAGAACGACAATGTCCCCGCCGTCTACGAGATACACGAGGCGATGTTCATCATCAATTCGGCGCGACCAGCATCCTGCCAAAACATGACGGAGTGGTTCGGGTTTGCCGATACCTTCAGTTGGATTACGCACCGAATCTTCCAGAAGACGATTTAGTCGTTTGAGCATTGCCTTGTCGTGCGACTGCCAAAAGAGATAATCCTCCCAACCAAGGGGAGTGAAAACCAAGCGCACTATGAGATCTTGTGGACGTTGCGTTCGCCGGCGTTTGCTTGAGCAAGGCTCCTTAAGAGCCGTCGCGCGTTGGCAGGAGAGCGCAAGAGCAATGCGGTCTCGTTCAGCGCGTCGAAGTCAGCTCGAGACATAAGTACTGCGTCGCCTCGTTTGGATGTGATTTCAATTGGTTCGCGGTTCTCGTTCACCTGTTCAATCAGTGGAAAAAGGTTCTTTCGAGCTTCGCTCGCAGTAATGGACACTAACTACTCTCCTGGCTTAGTGGTACCAGTTATCGTACCATATCCCGCTACCGTGCGGGCGTCGCTCGACGACATATTGCTACTCCCTTGCTACTCCAATTCACGGACGTCAAGAGGCGTAACACCTTCGGTGGAATTGTTTGTGGACTCAGGACCACCTGATGGACCTGAGCCGGAACGATGGAAGAAGTGCGGACCTCTCATAATCCCTCGGTCGTGGGTTCGATCCCCACCGGCCCTACTAAAAAACTGGTTGACTGGAATTTGCCGCCTCTCGGCGAGGGGCTGCGAATTTGTTCCGAATAGGGGTTGCCTTGGCGGGAAGTCGACAATTGAAGGTGGGACTACGCGTCGACGATCTCGACGCGTCATGCGCGTTGTACATGGACATCGGTTTCCGGCAGATCCCACATGACGACCAGCCCAATCTCCGCTACTTGACATTTGGACTTACCTGGCTGATCCTCTCTAGTCGGCGCACCCACCCATATCACAACAGCGAGCGAGAAAAAGCCGCTCTAGAAGGGCCGCTCGGGAGCGGGTTCGTTCTCGCGATTCCGACGACGGACCTTGAAGGGATGTACAGACTTTGGAGGGACAGAGGACTCATTATCACCCTCGAACCCCAGGATGTTTTCTGGGCACGAATCTTCTACGGCCTCGACCCCGATGGATATGAGGTCATGTTCGAACAGCATCACGAGCGGCCGCCTAGGTCGTAGAACTTAAAACGATTGTCGACGTCAATGCGCTGCGAAAGGTTTCGGCCATAGTGAAGTGGCTCATTTTGCGGGCCTCCCCTTGATGCACATAGCTAGCACCTCGCCTCTTTCTGCAGCCAGGCTGCTTTTGGTTAACGCGACGGTACAAAATCCCACGCTTCATCCCACATACCAAACCGACAACACCGGACCAAACCGACACCACCGGACAAGAATTCTTTCAATTCCGGATGAATCCGACACCACCGGATGAATCCGACCGATTGCTCCCACCTCTTAATCCCTCGGTCGTTGGTTCGATCCCCACCGGCCCTAGAGAGACCCTGCCGATCCATTCTCTCGGCCCGGGCGGTGTAGTCAACCATCACTGAAGCGTCATTGACGAAGGCTAGTGAGCCAATGACCGCGTCCTAGACCGACGTGGCCCTCAGCGCGACCGCGGGCCCCGCCGAGGAATGCAACCTAGCCCGCTAGAAGCGGAAGCACGCACGTTGAGACGAATGAGACCAGACCAGCGGCGAACGCCAGCCGATAGACCGCGAAGAGAGAATCAGCTGCGCCGATCATCACCTGAGGCCGAGGCGCTACGAGTATGGCAAATAGATACATCCCATCGTGCAGACCGTTGTTCGTTTTGGGGACGCTCCGGTATCAAGCGACGTCAGAGCCCAATTCGAACCCGATGCCCCTGGCCCAATCTCGGGCGCTAACGTCGATTGGGCTGATGAGAAAATGTGAATAGCAGGTTGTTGCGTTGGGTCGTGTTTGGAGAGGTTGCGTTTCTGTTTTTTATGGGAGCCGGCGTCGCGCTCCATCCAGGCTATGTGCTGGCCCAACACGAAGGCGGAATTAGTGAGTACGGCGTCCACGTAAAGACTGCGGTGCTGTACACCTTCGCGTGGGCGTTACTCGCGGGCGGCAATATGCGTGGCGCGCGCGCGTGCGGTGGCCGAGGTGTTCGTTCCGAGAAAGTGCGCAAGCTGCTCTTGTTTTACAGCGCTTCCTCCCTCTTGGTGCTTCTCAGCACGTACTTCTATTCACTTGACGCGGTGCTGAGTTACATTCATTACGGCTTTGCGGCTGTACTTGTCGTGTTCATGAGTGCTGCGGCCTACTGGCTGTATCGCCAGTTGATCGATGTCTCGTGGGCCAGGGCTGCGCTCTGGGTCCAGTTGCTGGGAAGTATCTCGGCGCTCTTGAGCATCGTGGGCGTGCTCCACGTGCTCTTTTGCGCCGAATCGGTTTCCAACGTGGGATGTGCGATATTGCTGGCGAAGGTGTGCAGCAGGGCCCTTGACGGAAACGTTGGCGACATTTCCGTGGTTGCCCAAAGCACGCGATTATCCACGCTGTAAATCGTCTTGCTCGAAGAACGATTTGCGCTTGAGAGCGACTCGCGACGTGGCCGTGCTCTCGGGCCCGACTCTTCAATTAGCCCGATAGTCCCCGAACGGCGAAGTTCAGGCGAGGACGTGGCGCGCTCAGTTTCCCGCGTGAAGCTTGTGGGCGAATTGGGGAGAGTATGAGAAAAAACTCATAAGCCCTCGTGGCGAGCATTGCTAACATCCCCCACATGCTTCACTGAAGATTTGTCTGCTAGGAGAAAATCTCAGTAGTTTCAAGGAAATTGGCCGACAAGTGATTCAAGCGAGGATCGAAACTTCGAGTCGGCGCGTGCAATAAACGTAATCATGCTGTACATTTCATTAACGGAAGCCGGTTTTCAACCTCGTCGAGATTGAACTTAATTCGGTCTTGAGAGCTGTGTGTCGTATGGGTTCTGTCCCCGCACCAAACTGCCCCGATTCAATGTCGATACGTCTTTTGACCGTCGTATCGACTCTTCTTCAACGCTCGCGCCGGGCGGGATTTCTTCGCACGGCAAGCGCCCTCGCGGTGGGGATCATGAGCGCGGTTACGATCGTCGGCCTCACAAGCAGTCCCGCATTCGCTGCGGCGTCCATCAATCTCGGCGCCGCCACACCAGACGCGGTGGTGGCAGGCACCACCATCACCAACACGGGAAGCTCAGTCATAACAGGCGATATCAGTCTCTCCCCGGGTACGTCTGTCGTCGGTTTTCCTCCGGGCAGCGCTTCTGGAACTACCAATGCTGCCGACGCGTCGTCGCTCGCGGCGCAGACCTCGGCGACCGCCGCCTACGGGGTGGCGTCGAGCGCCACTCCCTTCACCGCAGTCGCTGGCGGAACGGTTGGAGGTCTGACGCTCAGTCCCGGCGTGTACGAGTCGGCCAGTGCCATGCAGCTCACGGGACCTCTCACCTTGAACGCGGGTGGCGACGCGAGTGCGGTCTTCATTTTCCAGGCGGGATCAACGCTGACCACCGCCTCCGCTTCATCGGTCATTCTTGAGAATGGTGCGCAGGCGTGCAACGTCTTTTGGAAAGTGGGTAGCTCCGCCACACTAGGAAGCACCACCTCCTTTGTGGGAACGATTCTTGCCTTGGCGTCGGTGACGCTGGACAGCGGAGCAAGCGTCGACGGCCGGGTATTTGCCCAGACCGCGGCCGTCACCTTGAACGACAACGTCATCACTGTCCCCACGTGCGCGGCGCTCGCGCCAACCACGACAACCACTGCGGCTACGACGACGACCACAGCGGCTACGACGACGACCACCGCGGCCAAGACGCCCGTCGGGACTGTGGCAACGAAGAAGCCCGGTGGCACCGCTCATCCGGGGACCAAGCATCATCGTGGAACGGGCTCGGGATCGACGGTCACCATCATTCCTACGGGCGCGCCCGCTACCGGGGAGGGTGGCGCCGCGGGCGGAGGCCCTTGGCCGCTCGGTTTGATCGGGTTCGGAGCGATCGTGATTTCACTAGGCGCGACATCGGTGGCTCTGCGTATTCGTCGTCGACAGTAAGTGAGTGTGCGGTCGAAACAACCTCGCATGAGTAACTCTCAGCGACGCCAGTGGGCATGCTGGAGTGTCGCAGCTCTCGCCCTTGTAGTGGCTGCCGTCGCGTTCGCAGGTACCATCAGGCGCGAGGATCCTCGTTCCGTTACGTTGTCGCCTGCCACGGTTCTGTCTGATTCGAGTGGGCTCGCGAAGAGCCCTGCGTTGGCTCGCTCCAAGCCCGTGAGGCTGATAATCCCCGCCTTGGGCATCAATACCGCGGTAGGGAAGTTGGGCCTGCGGCCCGACCACCAGATCATGGTCCCGACGAGCGCTCACGTTGTCGACTGGTACGACGAGGGATCCTCTCCGGGGCAGGTCGGGTCGGCGGTGATTCTTGGGCATGTCGACTCGTTTCGGGGACCAGGAACGTTCTTCTATCTGAAGAACCTCAGGGCTGGCGACTCGATTACGGTCAAACTGGCCGACGGGGCCGTCGCGCACTTTGCCGTGGTGCGGGTCGTTCAATACTCCAAGACGGCCTTTCCAGATCGACTGGTCTTCGGCCCACACGGAACCAAGGCGCTGCAGCTGGTCACCTGCGGCGGTACGTTCGATCACGCCACCGGACACTATGAATCCAACATCGTGGTTTTCAGCCAGTATGTGAGTTCCTCAACGTCGAGGTCATAACCTTCGGCTCGTCGGTTTTCTACCGAGCGAACTTAGCTCCTCGAACCGCATCTTCAAACAGTGGCCGCACGCTAGCGAAATACATCAAGGCTTCCCTCTGACTCACGCTCCGAGCCCGCGAAACCAGTCATACCCGCACGAGGGTGGAAAACTCCGCCGCTCGAAAGTGAGAATCTACGGTGAAGTCACACTCTTTCGGATATGCGGTAGAACTGAGTGGAGTTATTTATGCGTACAAGGGCCACTCGTCATCTCTGCGGAACGTGCATCGCGACCTTCTCGTCGGTCGATGCGTTGCGTCGACACATTGTCCAAGAGCACCCTCGCCTCAAGTTGCCCGCGGCCTTGGAACGGCGTAAGCAAGACCGTCAAGCTTCGTAACCGATCTGACGCTGGGCCAAAAACCTGGACCCGAGGTTTCGGTCCGCCCATAACGGGCTCACCCAAAAGAGTCGGCTGATCGAGAGGGCTTTGTCAGCGTAGACGGTTCTCTAGGTGCCCACATCCTTTTTCGTGAACACTGCGGTTGATCTCTCCGGATGGTCACGATCGAGGTGCACGACGAAAGGTTCATCGTTCTCAGGCTGACCACCGGCTTCTGACACAATGATCAAATCTTCGTCTCTTGGCCCGTACATCGCGTTCGCCAGTCCCCTCATAGCGTCACCCAGCGCTTGGCCCCCTGCGGAATGTGTGACCCGAAAAGAGACCGGCGCGCTCGAGCTTTCGACCTCGAGCTCGTCGGTGGCTTTCAGCCACGTCAGCCACTGCTCGTCAGTCCATGACTCGGGGTCAGTCGGCGGCCGTGCGGACGGGGTCAGCGGGCTGTCCTGCTTGCGGTCGACAATACGGCCCACTCGTCACGGCCGGGCCAGCGCCCAAGGAGCGTTGCTTCGTCAGCGACGTCTTCGCTGACTGGCGGTTCGACGACGCGCCACAGGCGAAGGGTGAGGTCCCCGGAATCAATCGTCGTCACGCTGCGCGCATGCGCGAATGTGACGTCATTCACGTCGGGGACCGCCTCGCCGGGCGTTCCACTACCGCGCACTAGCGTCGTCGCCTCTCGCCTTTGCGGGGCTCCGTCGCCCAGGTAGATGAGTTCGGCTTGCTCACCGCCGCGAAGGATCGTTGCCGCGAGGGTCCTCGCGAACACCGGGTCGGCGCTCGCGTCATACACCCAGCGCTCGCCGAGGACGGAGTGATGCATTGTCGTGATCAAGGAGTCATCTGCCCCTGGTAGTGCGTGAGCGCGATAGGTCAATGGAACCTGAAGGACCTGCCCGCTCGCCGCCCGCAACAGGTGCGTTTCGACGCCGACCTCGCCGTCGGGATCATCGAAACGAAAGGCTCCTACGGACTCGAGAACGGTAGTGTCCACCTCGTGAGCCCACGATTGGGTCGGGACCCATGCGCTCAGCAGCTCGATCTTGGTGGGACGCAGTTCCGCGCTGTGAAGAGTGGCCATGGAGCCATGCTATTGACGCGAAGGATTCGATGTGTGAGACCATCTAACGGTGCCCGCACGCGTCCCGCTCGCCTTCAGTTCCCACGTCGAGTCTGCCGACTGGATTGGCCCCCGGCTCAGCCCGTTTGACGAGTATCGGACCACATCGATTGTCCCAAACGGGTTTGACGCGTACGCCCGAATACTGCACCCCGCCCAACTCCCCGGCGAGGGGCGCCACTTGGTCCGTTGGACCGACGTTGCTCACTGGAGCGGTGTGCCCATCAGGGGCCGCTCGCAGTGGCACGATATCGCGCTTCCGCAGTCTCCGCCTTCGAGCGAACCACCATGGCGCGGACAAGGTCCACGCGAGGGATCGCCGTACGTCGGCGACGTTGACGCCCTCATGGGTCACCTTGCCGACTTCACCGCCGACCGAGAAACCTGCTTCTTTTGCGTGTGGGTCGGTTACCTTGGCGGAAGTGCCGCGGTGTTCACGCCGCTGGGCGAACCCCCCGTATCGCTCCCTCGACGAGATCTGCCCGAGCGCGTCGTCTCGCTGCCGTACCGTGAGTACGGTTTGATTGAGGCTCCGCTCTCCTTCGCTACTTCACTGGATACGCTGAGTGACGGCTTTCATAGGACCGCGAACCTGTGGTGGCCAGAGGACCGTGCGTGGTGCGTCGCCAGCGAAATCGATCTCCGCTGGACTTACGTCGGAGGTTCGAGCGAGCTCATCGCGCAGATACTGTCCGACGAGCGAATGGAGGCTCTAGCCGCAACGCCGGATGACCCGTGCACCGTGGCGGTGAATGGGTGGCTATCGCGGGTCATCGAAGCGGCCACTGAAGAACTCCTTGCCACAGGCTCACTAAATCTGGAACTCGCCCTGGGGTCGGTGGAGATGGCCTGGCGTGACGACAAGGAGGGGAACCGTTTTGTGATCACCTCAACCACCTCTGGTCGTGGTGGCGGGGGGAGTAGTTCGTCGCCCGCTTGGCCCCGAGATCAGACGTCCCTGCGAACCGCGATACGTAGACAAGTGGAGCGCGCCGTGATCCAATTGACGTAGCGCAGCAACGGCGTGGGGAGGCGGTCGTCGGCAGCTATTCCCGCGAGGCGGGGTCGACATCGGCGCCCTCCGCATCGGTCGGCTCCTCGCACCTTCTGGAGTACCCGAACAACGTCACGGATGGTTCCGCTGGTTCGCCCTCGGGGTGTGCCCCGCCTGCGTCCTTAGGGTCAGTCGTATCCATGGGTCCTCTCGGATTGTCGGTAACGGCGTTGGCGTCAGTCGACGCGCATGATGTGTGTCTCGGCGGCGCCAGTGCTTTGTCTACGCGCTTCATTTGCTTAGCACGATCACCCAACGACGCATCCGAATCATCTTCTGGAATTCGATTCAAGTCGCGAGATCCACCAACTTCGCCGAGCGCAGATGGCGCTGTGTACACTCACGCCATGTCCGCTCGCGAGGGGAGACGACCTAATCGACCAGGCAAGGACACGTCAACGCAGACGCGCATTCTGACGGTGGCAGCGCAAATGCTCCGAGAGGACAGTAAGGAACATTTCCACATCGCCGATGTAGCAGAGCGGGCCAACGTGGGCGTTCCGACGATCTACTACTACTTCGCCTCACTTGGCGAGCTGGTGGCGCACGCTCAGATTCTTAACTACGTCGAGATGAGCCGTCCGGTCCATTCGTACGACGGCCAAATTGCCCACTCCTTCGCCCACCGCGACGAGGCAGAGTTTTGGGAGGCCATGAGGGGACATATGGAGACGGTCTGGCAAGCCGGTGCCTTCGACGGCGGCATTGGCATCCTTCGGCTCTTGACCGACATCTGGTCGGACGAGGGGGCGAAAGCCACGCTCCGGGACATGATGCGAGACCGGATCGCCTTTTGGACAAGTGCGGCGCGCACCGGTCAGGAACTCGGCTGGATCTCTGCGGCCCAAGACCCCGAGGTGCTGGTCAAGGTCTTGTGGGCATCGGCCATAGGTCACGTGGTTCTCGGCGAGGACTTTCTCATCGAAGACGGCGAAGCCCGCGTGACGGCATTTGCGGTTCGCGCGATGAAATATGCCGGTCCGAGCGACCAGAGTCCTTCGGGCGAACCGGATCGAGGCGCCATTTCTGGCTGAGTCCGGCCGGGCGTCATGTACTCGTGCTCAACTGTCGTCGTGCCTGAGACCCTCGGCGAGATCGAAGCGCTCCAGCGAGTGCTCGACACGAGTGCGAACAGCGCCGGCCCCCATCTACGCCAGGTCATTACCGACGATCGGCGACTGAGGGCCGCAGAGGTCTGTGACGAGCTTCAAGGCATGCGTCTTCAGGTGGTTGCAACTGTGACGGCAGATGGGCGGCCCCTCGTTGGACCAGTTGAAGGCTATTTCATTCACGGCGAGTTCTTTTGAGCTCGGGAAAGGATCCCGCGCGAATGAAGGACATGGGCGACCGTTCGTTCCTGAGCGCTTGTTATCTCCCGAGGAGCATTTGACCATCACCGTCCACGGGCGGGGCCGAGATCTTTGAGATCTCAGAGGCGCAGCGGCCCGAACTTCGCCAAGCCATGCTCAATCACTCCACGGTCCCGCTTTTGAAGAGTGGCTGAACAAAGGGGACTCATGGGGGCTAGTGCCTTGAGGCCGACACGATGTTCACCTTCTCGATGAAACGCGAGCGGTCATCGGGTTCGTCATTGGCCTGATGAGAGCTACTCCGATGTGTCGATGATCGCCACTGAGCAATTCGCGCCGTGAGCGACCGAGTTGGGAACGCTGCCGAGCACCCGGCGCGCACCCTTCATGCCACGATTACCAACGACGATGAGGTCCGCGTCAACTTGGTCGGCGGTCGCCACGATGACCTCGGCGGGATCTCCCGCGGCGAGATGGAGGATGGGCTCTACGCCCATGTTCTTCGCCACGAAGGACAACACTTGCAGCGCGGCTTCGGCATCACCCTCGTTGGTCAAATGCTCTCCGCTGCCTGGCAGATCACCCACCTTCTTCATGGAGAACGCTGTCACGATGTGAAGAGTCCCTCCGGACATCTGCACTAGTTCTGTCGCCGCTTCAATGGCTCGCCGTGCCGTGGGCGAGTTGTCGGCACCTACTAGGACTTTGTTGAACACGAGAGTGCTCACCTGCCTTCCGTATTCGCGGGCCGAAACGACTCGCGGTGGACGCCACGACACTAACGCGACTGCGCCTCAGGCGACGAGTTCCGGCCAGGCCTCGTCAACCGTCTCGCGGGCCAAGACGACCATGGCGTCAATGGTGAGAACGCCACCTCGAGCCCAGGCGTCGGAATAGGCGCGCCCGCTCAGGCGGTCTCCCACCTGGTTTTGGAGATGCTGGTACCGCGCCTCTTGCCACGTGCCGTCAGACCCCGGACCGAACTGCAGCCGGGCCACGCCACCCGCGAGCACCACCGCCGACTCGGTCGCCACGTCGATCAGAGCCTCGCTTAACTTGAACAACGAGATCAGGACGCTCTGGCGGGCCCCGGTATCCAGCATGAGTCCAATCGCCTCCGCGTAGGCGCGACAGCCGGCCACCAGGTCGCCCGTCGACAGTCGCGCTAGTCCGAGAGCGGACCAAGCGCTGCCTTGGTAGTACAGCGACCCGATCCGGCGAGACTGCTCTATGGCCTCGAGGCTGGCGTCGATCGCTCGGGCGCTATCGATCTCCGCCGAGGCGTAAGCCAGGTTGGTGAGCGCCGAGGGCAACCAGAGATCGGTGGCCCGGGCACGGAGAATCGCCTGCTCACAGATGGCTGCGCCCTCGGTCGCTTCCCCCGAAAGTGCGAGCACCGCGCCGAGGGTTCGCTCGACCACCATGAGGCTCTCGTCACCAGCGCTGAGGCGCCGGGCGATCGAAAGCGCCATGTGGCACAGTCGTAGTCCTTCGGCCGGATCACCCGCGAGGCTCCGGATCGAGCCCAAGCGCACGAGAGCCTTGGGCGGTAGGGGTATCTCCAAGCGCTCCGCCGCCGCGATAGCGGCTTCGAGGTATCGAACCGCCTCCTTCGTGTTTCCCATCATCCAGGCGAGCGTTCCCGCGTCGTCAAGGGCCACCACCATTTCCGTGGACGGGGGTGCCCCAGCGAGTCCGCCCATGGCGTCGATCGCCTCCTCCAGCCAGCGCCGTCCGTCGGACACCAGATCTCGAATGAGCCACAACGCATAGAGGTCGGTGGCCATCGCCAGCGCCGAGGGCGGGTCGGAGGCGAGGAAACGTTCGAAGGCTCGGCGCAGATCTGCGAGCTCAAGCCGGCAACGATCGAGCGCACCCAGCGCCTGGCCGCTCCAGGTCTGGCGGTACAGGGTCGCTGCCAGCCCGGCAAAAAACCTTCCGTGGCGCTCTCGAACCTCGCGAGCATCCCCGGACTCCTCCAGGCGCAAGGAGGCGTAGTCGCGCATCGTTTCAAAGAGCCGATAGCGAATCTCATCTCCACTGTGATCGGTCGTCACCATTGAGTGGTGCATCAACTCGCCCAACTGATCGAGAACGTCCAACTCGTCACTGCCCGAGAGGGCGGTGGCGGTGTCGAGTGCGAAACTCGACGCCAATGGACTGACGCGAGAGAAGAGGAGTTGAGCGTCGCGGCTGAGATTCTCGTAGCTCCAGTCCAGCGTGGCGATGAGCGTTCGATGACGGGTGTCCTGGTCCAGTCCCGTCTGCAGCAAACGGAAGCGATCGTTGAGCTTCGCCGAGATCTGGCCGAGGGACATCACCGCGGCACGCGCCGCCGCTAACTCAAGGGCGAGTGGTAGGCCGTCCAGACGATCACAGATAGCCAGGGCGTCGCGAAAGTTTTCCTCGTTGAGGGCGAAGCCGGGTCGCGCGATCTGTGCGCGTTCGACAAAAAGCTGAACAGCCGCGCTGTTCAGCGCATCGTCAAGAGAGGCCACCCCGAGCCGGTCCGGAGTGGCGAGTGGGTCGATACGGATCGTGGTCTCAGCCGAACCTCCCAAGGGAACTCGACTGGTGACAAGAATGCGAGACGGCGCGCCCTGCACGAGGATCTGTGCGATCAAGTCCCGCGTGGCGTCGCCGAGATGTTCGGCGTTGTCGATGATGAGGAGGGCCTGGCGACTGGTGAGCACGTCGCGGAGCGTCGCCTCCAACGATTGACCCGAGCGACGGGCCACTCCCATGGCTCGCGTCACGGCCCCCGCCACGCCGCGCGGATCGCTCACCGGAGCGAGGTCGACGAACCAGACGCCGTCGGGAAACTGAGCACGCACCTCGTGGCCGGCGCGGATAGCGAGGCTCGTCTTACCCACGCCTCCCGGGCCGACCAGGGTGATGACTCCGGGCGAGTCAAACAGATCGGCGATTCTAGAAATGAGACTGTCTCGTCCCACCACGTTGGTTGAGTCGATGGGAAGATTGCCCACCGAGGCGTTCAATGAACGCGGGGGCGGGAAGTCCCTTTGCAGCTGGGGGTGCAAGATCTGAAAGAGTCGCTGTGGTCGAGCCAACCCTTTGAGGCGATGGAGCCCGAGATCAACGAAGTCGATCGGCTCTCGTGGTTCGCCGAGTCGTAACGCCCCCTCGTCGTGAAGTGCCTCCCACACGTTCTCGCTGGCCAGTACCTGGCCGCCGTGGGCGGCGTCCATGACTCGCGCGCAACGATTGAGTGGTGGACCGTAGAGGTCGCCGTTTCGGTCTTCGACCGGACCCGTGTCGACGGCCGCCCTGATGCGAATCCCTCCCACCGCCGAGAAGTCAAGTTCGGCCAGCCGAATCTGGGCCGTTATCGCCGCGGCCGTCGCATCTTTTCCGGCGCCGAAGCGCGCGAGGAAGCCGTCCCCCGTATGCTTCACCACCCGCCCGCCATTGTCCGTTATCGAGCTCGTTAGAACCTGGTCGTGGCGCGCCAAATGCTGGCGCATGGCACTGGCATCGGCGTCCCACCTCGCGGTAGACCCCTCGATGTCGGTGAAGAGAATGGCGACCTCAACCTGATCGAGCGCAGTCTGACTCTTGTCGTTGCCCGCCATAGTTCTCTCCGTCCCGAGGTTTTATGGACACTAGTCGTGTATGTTCAAAAAGTTCGACTGATGAACGACCCCTTGTTCATCGTCACGAGGAGGAAGCCATGCCCGTAATCCCCGCTCAACCGTGGAGCGCTCTCGTCGACGAAATGCAGACCGGCGACTTGATTATGTTCTCAGGAGTCTCCAGTGAAAGTGAGTGGATCGAACTCTTCACCTTCGGCCAGTTCTCTCACTCGACGATGATCTATCGACCGGACCCCAGTCAACCTCCGCTCATGTGGCAAGAGGCGCCCGAAGCAATTGTGCCCGACCCTCACACCGGGACGTCGCACACCGGAGCGCAACTGGGCGACGCTGAGCAAGCGACTATTGAGATCAACACCGCGTTCAAGGACGTCCCCTATTACGTCAAGCTCAATTGGGAGCGCCCCTCAACTCTCAACGAGACGATACTGAATGTGATCAATCAGTACGAGCAGACTCCCTTTGGGAGCGTGCTCCAGATGGCGCTCAACTACGCCCTCGGTCACCTCTACAATCAGGCCACTCAGCAAGACTCCATCTACTGCGCGGAGCTTGTGGCGTTGACGTTCCAAGCCATTGGCGTTCTCGACACGTCACACCCGCCCAACTGGTACTCGCCTAACAGTTTCGGACCGAGTCCGGTTGACCCAATTCCCTGGCTGAACGGCGCGTCCGTTGACGTACCCGTGGAAATCACCCTGTCGACGGGTAGCCCCACTTCACTCGCCGCCCCTGCCACCAACTGGCCCGCGGGCTCCTTGGCGCCGAGCCAACTTTCGATGCCGCCGGTTCGCTTCAGCCAGTTGGCGAAGTAGAAATCCCTCGACGGGAATTGTGTCGAATCTTGGAGACTCGTTCGACGTATAGGCGTGACAGCGTGTCGCCGAAGCAAAAGGAGTTGAAATGCCACAGTACGCAATCTTTCTGTACGCCTCCCTTGAAAGTGATCGTGAAGAGTCCGACGAGGGTGGTATTGGGCCACACGATCGATACTCAGAGGAGCTTCAGCACGAAGGGACTATGACCCTGGCGTACCGGCTCGCGTCGTACGAGGCCGCCACCTCGTTGCGGGCCGAAGGTATGACGGATGGACCGTTCCTAGAAGCGAAGGAAGTAATTCTTGGCTTCTACGTGGTGGAGGCCGAGGACCTCGACGGGGCCCTGGACATCGCCCGTCGTAATCCCATCCTTCGTCAAGGTGGGGGAGTGGAGATACGTCCGGTCGAGAGCTTCGTGCTGAGACCTAGTTGATGGAGGGGGACGCGCGCGCCGCGCTGGGCGAGGCGCATCGACACGAGTGGGCCCGAGTGGTGGCGGCGACGGTACGCACCGCGCGGGATCTTGATTTGGCCGAGGAATCAGCGCAAGAGGCATTTGCCGAGGCCCTGACTGTCTGGTCCCGTGACGGGGTGCCCACCAATCCCGGAGCCTGGCTGACCACGGTCGCTCGACGCCGGGCCGTTGACTCACTGCGGCGGGCCGCCTCGCACCAACGAAAGTTGTCGTTGCTGATTGAGCCCGAGCGCGACGGGGTCGGGTCGCCTGCCCCGGATGCTGAGGCGGTGGACGAACGGGTTCTCGATGACACCATGAGGCTCATCTTCATGTGTTGCCACCCGTCACTTTCACGCGAGGCGCAGATGGCTCTCACTCTTCGTCTGGTCTGTGGAATGACGACCGGCGACATCGCCAAATGCTTCATCGTCCCCGAAGCGACCATGGCCGCTCGCGTGACGCGGGCCAAGAAGAAGATCACCGTCGCGCGCATTCCGTTTCGATCCCCCCGGACCGAGGAGTTGGCCGATCGCCTGGAGGGAGTGCTGGGCGTCATTTACCTCCTGTTCACGGTGGGACACACTTCCCCCGACGGGGATCACCTCATCCGGAGGGACTCGACGCGCGAGGCGCTTCGACTGGCGCGGCTCCTTCATGAAGTAATGCGTGATGAGCCCGAGGTGGCCGGGTTGCTCGCCCTGCTCCTCGTGATCGAGGCTCGTCAGGAGTCTCGAGTCGACGCCGTCGGCGGCGCACGACGCATCTCTGAACAAGATCGCACGATGTGGGATCGCGACGCTATTGGCATCGCGCACGAGTTGATCCTCTCCAGCCTGCAGTCGTCTCGACCGGGCCGCTACACGTTGCAAGCAGCAATTGCGTCCTTGCACGCTCACGCCCCGACATTCGACGAAGTCGATTGGGCTCAGATTGTTGTTCTCTATGACGAACTGCTGTTGGTATGGCCCAGTCCCGTCGTGCAGCTCAACCGAGCGGTGGCGGTTTCAAAGATCTCCGGTCCGCTCGTCGCGCTCGACATCGTTGAACGACTGGAGCGCGAAGGAAACCTTGATCGCTACCAGTACTTGCCGGCGACCAAGGCGTATCTGCTCGATCAACTCGGCCGCCGAGACGAGGCGGACCGTGCGCGGTCTCGAGCCCTTGAGCTAACCACCAATCAGGTGGAGCGTGCGTTTCTCGCGAGCGGGGGCCGCCAACTCTGAGCGGTACCCTGGGGATGGTGCGGGCATGTGAGGAGTCGGTGTGAACTTTCGCGCGTACTGGTCGGATCCGTTGTGGCGCGGACTTCGGGTGATCACGATCGTGACCGCCGCGGCCACCATCGTGATACTCATCGTGTACCTAGTGATAGGCAAGTCGTGGCTGGATGCGCTCGCCGCCGCGGTGATTGCCAACGTGGGGCTCAACGTTGCCCTCGTCATTCGCACCCTCGTCGTTCGGGCCAATCGTCGCCGCCGCGAGACTTAGCCACGCTCACGAGAGGCATCGCCGAAGTTGAGTCTTAACGACGCCTACTACTTAGAATCCCGGATACACACCGCGGAGTAGTTCGAGAACACTTCCCCTCACGGAGTGCGGGGTGTGCCCCGGATCTAGCCGGCCGTAGACCAGTCGAACGAAGGCTTCGGCCGGAATCTCTAGATCCACTTCGCCGTCGCGAGGGGTCTCACGGAGTTCCGCCGAGTCGCCCTGCAGCGCAAGCGTGAATGTTCGATCGGGATCGCTCGTTCGGATGGCGACATCTTGAACCACCCCGTTGGGTCTCGCGGCACGTGCCGCGACGAACGGGAGGTTGTCGAGAATGGCGTCCGCCGCATCACGGGCGAGCGTCGCCTCGGGGTCGAAGGGGACTTCAACGTCCCAGGTGTGTAGGGCGTGTTCGCCCAGGCGGAGCCCAATCAACCCGTCAAAGTCGAACGCGAATGGCCCCAGGTTCATGCGAAACTCGCCGCGCTCCTCGTCGGTGGCTTGTTCCAAGGTCGTGAGAAACGCGGCGTCGCTCACGAGACAGCCGGACACTTGGTCGGCGGGCACTTTGGCGTTCCACTCGTCCCAGACCGATGCGTTGAAGTTTGGGTCAGGCTCGCGATGGGTAATTGAGTTCTCGAATCCCTGCTTGCCGATGACGGCCCCCGAACCGAGGTGTGAGAGGGTGTCGGCGATCGTCCACTCTTGGGGATAGGCCGACGATGTGTAGTACTCGGGGTCCATCCCCTCGGCCAGTTCCTTCAGGTGCTGAACCGAATTGTGAAGAGCTTGCAGTCCGTTGGACACGTGGTTGACCTCTCTCGTCGTTGCGCGTCAGTGTACCGGGATCGCTCGTGGGCCCTCCTGCGCTCGCGGGTGATGCGGAGGTAACTTGTCTCGATGGGACTCTTTCGCCGATCGTCACCGGGTCGCCTCTCTGCGGACCCGCTGGAGGATGCCGCCGAACTTAACCAGACAACGACGAGGAGCGGGCGCTCGTGGACGGCCAAGATGTTCTTTCTGGGCAAAGCGAGTTCTACGGACGAGCCAATATCGATTCGCCTACTTCGGGCCAGTGCGAATCCCGAAGACGACGGCGCAGAAACCCAACTTCT
This sequence comes from uncultured Acidimicrobiaceae bacterium, assembly GCA_963756325.1. Taxonomy (GTDB): domain Bacteria; phylum Actinomycetota; class Acidimicrobiia; order Acidimicrobiales; family RAAP-2; genus RAAP-2. The sequence goes on along the minus strand of CAVWNE010000006.1, from coordinate 63,238 downwards.
CAACGAAGAGCGGCACCACGACGAGGGTTATTAACCAGTCGCGCCGTGTCGCGTCACGGTTTTCGATGCCGCTGGCAGGCGCGTCGATTGCCGTTGCCCTGCTGACGATCTCATTCTCGGCGGCAGCGGCGTCGCACTCGGCACGCCTGTCTCCGGCCCCCAACCTGCCCGTTGGACACGCCTGTACTCACGCGCTGTATCACGACGCCGATGGAAACGTGACGCCGCTTCTCTGCTCACCCACGCGGTTCAATGTCGAGGCCTGGCGCTGGTACGCCCGAAACTCGCCGGTACCGATGCTGGCTCTTCCCCGGCACGCCACTCTCTCCGACGTCGAGGGCGCGCTGTGTCGCGTGCAGAGTTCCACGGCCGCGATGCGATACTCGGAGTACCAGCTGGCCCGCGCCTATAACGACTGGCGGTTCTCTCCAAATCCCATAACCCTGTGGGAGACCAAGGGGTGCGGTTAACGGGTTGAAGACCGCTCAGGCGGTGGTGGGGGGTCGTCCCCGGCGGGGGAGGGGGCCCGACTTTTTCGGCATCCTTCCCGCGTCATTCAGCGCCCGGCGTAAAAGCATCTCGATGTGAGCGTTGAGGCTGCGAAGATCGTCCGCGGCCCAATGCGCTAAAGCGTCATGGACGGCGGGATCGATCCGAAGCAGGATTTGTTTACGGTCGCTCACGGACTATTTAGTACAGCGACCCGGTGTTCACGACGGGCGACGCGGGTTGGTCGCTGCAGAGGACCACGAGCAGGTTACTCACCATGGTTGCCTTGCGCTCCTCATCAAGCTCGACGATGCCGCGCTCGGCGATGCGATCGAGAGCGAGTTCTACCATTCCGACAGCTCCATCCACGATGGTTGAGCGCGCCGAGACGACGGCGCTCGCCTGCTGGCGGCGCAGCATGGCCTGAGCGATCTCGGGCGCGTACGCCAGGTGGCTGATTCGTACCTCAACGATCTCGATGCCCGCCACCACGACTCGCTCGGCCATCTCCACGGCAAGTTCACCGGCCACGATGTCCGTGGAGCCTCGCAGCGAGGGACCCGCGACGTCGGGGTCGTCGTACGGGTGAGTGGTCGCTACGTGTCGAAGGGCCGACTCGGCCTGGACCCGCACGAAGTTGCGGTAGTCGTCCACCGCGTACAAGGCGCGGGAGGTGTCAGTAACTTGCCAGACGACGATGGCGGCAATCTCTACCGGATTACCTTCGGCGTCGTTGACCTTCAGGTGATTGGTCTCGAAGTTGCGGACCCTCACGCTCACTCCCCGGTGATTGCTGAGAGGAATGATCCACGACAGACCGGTGTGGCGCACCGTGCCCACGTAACTACCAAAGAACTGAACGACTCGCGTCTGGCCAGGTTGAACGATGACCAGCGAACTGAAAATGATCACCGCAAGGATGATGGGTATGACAATGAAGCCCTTGGAGTTGCCTCCAGCGAGCAGCCATATCGCCACGCCGCACCCGATGATTACGAGGACCCCAAACCAGCCGTTGATGAACTTGGCGCTGCGCTCGCGGATCTCCACGCGCGAGCCCAAGGGGCCGACCGATCCGAGCGCAATCTCGCTTGACTGAATACTTTGACTCATGTTGACTCCCACGATATTTATTTGATATCTAAATGATATCTTATTAATGACCGTAGCGCGAGGCAAAGTCCCGGTCGAAAGTTAGGGCGTCAGGGAACCCACGATTGGTGGTGTCCACAACTGGGACAGACTCGAGACGGTAGACCCATCTTGTAGCCGAGTAACCCTCCGCATTTGTCGCAGTTCGTCGAGAGAATTCCCATGCCGGTTCCCGTCGGTGAACGGTGTCGAAGCCAGGTGACACCGAGGAGGGCGAGGGCGACGATGATGACCAAGACCGCGGCGAGTTTTGACAAACTCGCCAAGATAACGCCGATCACAATGATGGCCACCAAGACCCACGGCCAGGAGGATCCCGGTAGCGCCCTGTTCGGTGGGGGATCAGTCATGGTCTAACCATTGTTGTCCATCGACGAGAAGTACAAAGACACCAACGTCTCAAGTAACCTTGCTAGGTTTTTCGCAGAAACGAGAACATTGAGTTGCAGCGACGGGGTGCGACGAACGTGATCGCGGCGACAAGAGGGAGACCGTGGTGACCGTACTCAACTTGAGCATCAGCATTGTCTTCCTGGCAGTGAACCTGTGGGCTTTGACGCGGATTATCGACAAAGCGGGACTCACGCGCCTCTGGCTTTTGCTACCCCTCCTCTCAGTGGGACTGACCATTGCCTGCGCCGCGGAGACTTACAACGCCGTCCACGGTGCGCCGTCTAGCTTCTCGAGCGAGTTCTTCGGATGGTCGCAACTGAAGCTGCTGTGGCGTGGTGACACCGTCAGTCCCGGTTTCGAACAGGGGGCTCTTCTGTGGCACGTCGATTTAGTGAGCATCGTCGCTAACTGGTTGCTCTTTATTTTCTTCGCCGTGGTCCCGTGGGGTTTGGACCGGGGACAGGCCAAGGGAACCAGTGGGGCCCGGGTGACCGGAACGGTGGCTACACCTCGCGCCCCCGCGAGTGGCAAGGGAGCTCGTGGTGTTACGCGGGACTATGGACCCTCCGTCGAGACGCCCACGACGGCGTCCGCTCCCGTTCCCAGTTCAACGGGGCCGGTCACCAAGTATTGCGTGTGGTGCGCTGAGGCGCTCCCGGGCAGTCGTGCTCTATTTCATGACTGCGGCCCAAAGTCACGGCCACCGATCTTCTGTCAAAGGTGTGGTTCCACGCTGACTGAGGTCGGCGACTGCGCTTCGTGCGGCGTCGCGAGTTGAATTCCTGGTGACGTCGAGATCTAACTCGGTCCGATGCCGAACTGCTTTTGCATCAACCGGCGCAACGGACCGGGAAGGAAGCGCTTAACTGCCTCACGCTGATTTCGAAGGTGGGCGAGATCGCGAGCGTCAATGGCGCGCTGCGCTTCCAGGGCGTTCACCTGGTCGACGAGCGCATCGTTGTGTGCACGCAGTGACGCGGTGAGCTTCGTTTGGTCGAGCAAACTGTCGCTCAAATCGATGAGGTCAATTGACAACTTATCGACGGCATGGGCAGCGTCGTCGCGGACCGCCTTGACGACGAACTGATAGGTCTCGGCTTCACGGTCACTGGTGATTGCCTCGAAGGTGGCGTCGTCCACGTCGTCGCGACTCACCCCAATCTCGGTGGCGAAGACGGGCACCGTCACTCGAGTGATCTCCACCACAGCCAGCCCGGCCTCTCGAACAAGCTCAATCAAGCTCTCTTTCGTGAAGAAGCTGATGTGAGTGCGATCCAGCAAACCACTCTCACTGTAAGGAAAGGTGCCCTTGATGAGCGCGACCTTCACGTCGGCATGTGTGATGTTGGGAACCGAGATGACGACGGCGCCCGCGGGCGCGAGATGCTGGACCGCTTCGCGAAGCGAGGTCAACGGATCCTTTAGGTGTTCTAGAACATCGCCGAACAAGATGTCGTCGAAGTACTCGCCATCCAGGTCGGACCAGACTGCTCGATCTTCGAGGTCACCAATGACGACGCGTTCGAGCCACTGCATCGCGGGTTCGACGATCGATGACTCAATCTCCATTCCCACTACGGTGCAACCCTGCGCGCTCAGGAGTTCGCTCATGTGTCCAGATGCGCAGCCGGTCTCGAGAACTCTTTTGTTGAAGCCCACCATGCGCAACATTGCGGAATGAGAATTATTCTCTTCCTCGGGATCTATGTCTGCGTGGTAACGAGAGAGCACGAAGTGAAATCTAGTCGTGGCGGCACAGCCTGTGGCGAGTGATTCCGACGCAGGAATTATCCTGTGGCCAAGGCAATCGTACGCGCGCTTCTAAGGTCGTGATGCGAGGGGAGGTGTCACCGCATGGCTGATGAGATGTCTCCGCCCGCCGGCGTGACCCCTACGCAGGTTTCGTCGACGACTCACGTCAAAGCTTCAGAAGAGGAACTCCTCGTCGATGTGGAAACGGAGATGAACTACTTCCGACATCGCTTCGGAGACTCGCAGTGGCGCGCCGTGATCGCCTCGGCGCGCCTTCACATGAAAACTGATCGCGTCAACGTGGCCGCCCAGGCCTTTGCCTATCGCTGGTTCCTTTCCATCTTCCCCACGATCATCGCCCTTCTGGGCGTGGCTTCATTGGTCACGGTGCCCCAGTCAGTCGTCGTCGACTTGATCCACGGTGTCACCCGTGCACTTCCCTCGGGGGCGTCTGATGTGTTCACCAAGGCGATCACCCACGCCACGCGGCGATCGAGTCGGGACCTTTTCGCGACGATCCTTGCGTCGTTGGTAGCGATCTGGAGCGCGGTATCGGGCATGGTCGTCGTTCAACAGGGCCTTGATGTGGCCTACGGAGTTCCCACCGATCGCTCCTTTGTCGGCAAGCGCGTTCTGGGCGTCATCTTGCTCGGGGGCGCCATCATCCTGGGTGGAGCGGCGTCGGCTCTCGTGGTGTTCGGCGCGCCGATCGGCAAAGCCATCAAAGCGACGTCGCCATTCAGCGGTGAGGCCTTCGCGGGAGGATGGACGACGTTGCGCTGGGCCAGTGCGCTCATCCTTGTCAACTTGCTCTTCACCATGCTCTACAACGTCGCGCCCAATCGACCGCTCACGAAGTGGAGGTGGACGAGTGCAGGTGCCTTGGTGGCTACCGCCCTGTGGGCTCTCGTGTCGCTGGCGTTTTCCTTCTATACCAGCGATTTCTCCTCTTACTCCAAGACCTACGGGGCCTTCGCCGGCGTGGCGATTCTGATCTTCTGGCTCTACCTCACGGGTTTGGCGATACTTCTCGGCGGTGAGATTAACGGGGCGGTTGAGCGAGTGCGAGCCGTGGCGAACGACCCCGGGGGAGATGAAGGCGGCACCGCTAACGTGACCATGTCTCAGCTGGAGCGAGGAGAGACGTGATTGCTGACGTGGACGACCCCGCCGCCCTCGAACGAGAGTGGAGCATTTGGCGCGAAGAACGCGAGCGGCAACTGTCCCGTCCCCAGGGTATCTTGGCCGCGACGGGGCTGCACTGGCTGACGAGGGATCCCGCGCGATTCGACGACGTCCCCGGCGCATGGTCGTGCGATGGCGACGGGCCCCACGTGGACCTCGCCGACGGAGAAACTCTGACGCTGGGCGAGGTGACGTTGAGTGGCCAGCACAGCTTTGGCGTCATCGAGGACGGTCCCCGCGTCATGGCGCAGTTCGATGATGGCGTAGTGGAGGTTGCCACGCGCAACGGCCGATACATGATTCGACCGCGACACCCCGACCACCCGCTCGTGCGCAACTATCGGGGAACACCGACGTTCCCTTATGACGTACGCTGGCGCGTGACGGGTCACGTTCTTCCTTTTGACGCGCCCCGCGACATCACGGTGGGTGCCTCGATCGATGGCCTGCATCACGTGTACGAGTCGCCGGGTCAGGTGGAGTTCGAGCTGGACGGCGCGACACATCGACTGACGCTCTTCAGCGACGGCACCAGTTTCGACATTCTGTTTCGCGACGCCACGTCGGGGGTTACCACCTATGGGGCCACGCGAGCGTTGAGCGTCGACGCCCCTGGTGACAACGGGTGCGTGACACTAGATTTCAATCGATCCTTCAACCTGTTCTGCGCGTACACCGACTACTCCACCTGCCCCGTCCCGCCGCCGGAAAACAGCCTGCCGGTGGCCGTGGAGGCGGGCGAGATGATTCCCTACGAACGAACGGTTTCGTAGGTCCTCAACGCAGTTCACAGAGATATTTACGCGAAAGGCTTGCGTTAGGACCGGAGAAGTACGTAAAGGAAGAGGAACGCGCTCGTCCTAACGCGACGCGTCAGCCGTCCATTCACCTCTTGCCACGCACGCCTCGTTTGAGCATGGACTCGACTTTGTCGTTGGCCACTGCGGGCGACCACAAGAAACCTTGGCCGAACTCACAGCCCAAGCCGTGGAGACGTTCGAGCTGCGCTTTAGTTTCGATACCTTCGGCCAGCATCGTCATGCCGAGTTTGTGACCCAGCGAGACGATGGCCTCTAAGAGGGTGTCGTTGCGCGGGCTCTCCTTGGGCGGGCTGACGAAGGACTGGTCGATCTTGATAATGGTGGGGTGTAATAGAGCCAGATACGACAGCGATGAGTACCCGGTGCCGAAGTCGTCCAACGCGAAGCCGACGCCTAGTGTTCCGATGCGCTCCATCACGTTCATGGTCTCGGCGACGTTTACCAGCATGGCGCTCTCAGTGATTTCGATGATGAGTCGTTCGGGGGCGAGTCCGCTTGTCTTAAGAGCACTCTCGATCATGGCGAGTAGCCCCGCGTCAAGGAATTGATGCGCCGAGAGATTGACCGTCACGTAGGGTGCGACCCCATCCGACTTAACCCCGGCTTGCCAGGAGCTCGCCGCGCGGACGGCCTGGGTTAGTGCGAAGTGTCCCAAGTCCAGGATCAGGTCGCTCTGTTCGGCCAAGGGAATGAATGAGTTGGGGGGAACCCAGCCGCGTTCGGGGTGCTGCCAACGCATGAGGGCCTCAAAACCCACGACCTCGGTTGAGTCAAGCCTCACGATGGGTTGATAGTGCATGGCGAGATCCCCGGACTGAAGCGCACGTCGAAGCTCTTGAACGAGCTCGAAGTGGCTGACCGCCTGTTGATGCATGCTCGGCGTAAAGAGCGAGAAGCGGCCCCGGTTTTGGCGTTTCGCTTCATAGAGTGCGACGTCAGCTCGCTGAATCAGCTCAGAGGCGTCCTCGCTGGTGCCATCGAATACCACAATGCCAATGCTCGCGTGCTGCTCAAGATTCAAGCCGTGGATCGTGAAGGGCTCGGCCAGCACGTCGATCAGTCGCGTCGCGACCTCTTCTGCCGCTTTTGGGGAGTCGAGACCCTCGGCGAGGTAGAGGAACTCGTCACCACCAAATCGCGACAGCGTGTCGGTTGAGCGAGTTACGAACTCAAAGCGTCGAGCGAGCCCGGTGAGAAGTTGGTCACCGACGAGGTGTCCGTGGGCGTCGTTGACCCCTTTGAAGTCGTCGAGGTCTAGCAGTAACACGGCGCCGAACCCGCCGGCGCGGGCGATGCGGGCGTGAGCTTGTGTCAGGCGATCCTCAAAGAGCGCGCGGTTGGCCAGCCCGGTCAGTGAGTCATGCAGAGCTTGGTGGGATAGTTGCTCGGCCAGGGCGCGCTCTTCGGTGATGTCGCGTTCGGAGGACACGAAGTAGAGAATCTTGCCCGAAGGATCTCGGGCGGGAGATCGTGACACCTCCGAGACGATGATCCGGCCGTCTTTTCGAAGATACCGCTTTACGTAGCGCACCTGGTCGATCTGTTCGGAACTCAGTCGAACTAACGTCTCCTCGGTGATTCCGACGTCCTCGGGGTAGGTGAACTGTTTGGAATCGTGTCCCATCAGTTCCTCGCGCGAGAAGCCGACCATTCGACAAAACGAGTCGTTGACGGCGATCACTTGGTCCGATAGGTCACTAAAGAGCATGGGGGCCATGTTGTGTTCGAACGCCAAACGGAATCGCTCTTCGGCCTCACGAATCAGGCGCTCGTTCTCTTGCAGGCGTTCGACGTCACGGAGACGTTCAATGCCGTACGCCAGTTCAGCGGCCAGTTCGCTCAAGGTCTCTACTTCGCTTGGACCGAAGTAGTCGAGTTGCTCGGAGTAGATGGCGATCATGCCCAGAGTCCCGCCGTGAAGCCTCAGCGGAAACGTGCACATGGAGCGCAAGTCGAACTCCATAATGCGTTCACGGCGCTTGGGCGGTGCAGCCATTGTGAGCATGTCGTTCACTACTTGGACTTCGCCCGATCGGATGGCTCCGCCAATGGGGCCCGATCCAAGTTCGTCGTCGCCCCAGCCGAAGTCAATTCCCTCGAGGATGGTGGTAACTCCGGCCGCGGCGACTTTGCGAACGCTCTTTGCGTCATCGGGTTCCGCGTAGCCAACCCAGGTCAAGGGATAGGCGCCAGCGGTGACGACCGCCTGGCAGATATCAGCGATCAAGGTCTCTTCGTCCACCGCGTGCACGAGAATCTGATTACCTTCACTCAAGGTAGACAGGGCTCGAGTGAGGTAGGTGCGATCGGTCACGTCGCGGCCGTTGCCCACGATGCCATGGATGGCTTGATCATTCAGGCAGTCGGTGAGAACGCCCTCGATGAATCGCCACTCTCCCGAGGAGGTGAGAAATCGCATGACAAAGGCGCTGTCCGGGCCGTCCGAACCGTCGGGATCGATAGCTGCCAGGTACGCATTCTGGGCGATCTGGCGGTCGTGGGGGTGGATGAGGTCAAAGATGTTACGCCCAATGAGCGAGTTCGTCTCGTACCCGAACAGGCGATCGACGACCGGGTTGGTATAGGTGAAACGACCCTCGTTGTCGACGACGACGATGAGGTCACTGGACTTGGCGACCAGAGTGCGAAACCACTGCTCGGACTCGCTGAGGGAGAGTTCGGCACGCTTTAGCGCATTGACGGCGGCGTTGGACCACTCACGATCCACCTCGCGCTGTCGGGCAGCTGCCGCCGCCGCGAAGGCGGACTCGATCTCTCGGCCAATGGTCTCGAGACCTTGCACGGAGAGCGCATCGAAGGCTCGCGTGTGTTCGTCGTAGATGGAGAGGGCAGCCTTCTTGGCCCCGAGAGTGATCGGCAGAGAGATTGCGGAGTTCAGATTGAAGTTCGCCACGCGCTCACGCCACGGTCCATAGAGCGGATAGCTCGCGAGCTCATCGGCTACTTGAGTGGTCGACGTACGAATCGCCGTGCCGGTCGGACCGAGACCCGACTCGCTCGACCCCCACCACGAGACGATGCCCTCGTAGAGATAGTCGGTAGCTCCAGCCGCCGACAAGACATCGACGCCTCCTTCGCTCGAGGCGGTACCGATCCAAGTCAACGCGTAGTGACCCCGGTCCACGAGCAACTGGCTAATTCGCTGCAGCAACTCGTCTTCGTCCAGCCCCCGTGCACCCAGGTGTTTGAGGCTATTGAGCAGCTCCAGGAACCGCTGTTCTTTGACCTCTCTCGTCACGTCATCGAAGGCGGTCAAGATGCCTGCGATTTCACCACCAACGTGGGCTGGCCAGATTCGAACGGAGAGCCACTTTTGACTGCCGTCGGGAACCGTGAAGCCGGCCACCACGGGAGCCATCGGTGTCTGGGATTTAAGGGCCGTGATGGCCCAGGGCTCGTCGAAAGTAAAGGGGGCGCCGTCGAGGTGGACCACGCCACTCTCCATATCCGTCGTCGTCGTGCCGAGAAGCTTCTCGCGTGAGGTTCCCAGAAGTGTTTCTGCCGCGCGGTTGCAATCGATGATGACGCCGCGAACGTCACGGAAGATCATGCCCGTACTGATGTTGTTGAGAAATTCAGCGGTAACCGTGAGTTTTTGTGCAGAGTTCAGACTGACGCTGTTGATAAGAAATTCCGACACGGCCTTGCTCCGATCGCGTTACGCGACACCCAATTTTCGGTTTTGTTCTTCCAATTCCCTCGTTGATGATAAGTGTTAATAATTCTATTTAAAGAACTTTTGTCGGAGTTGTTCATTCGTTGGGAATGTATCGACGATAGAAATCATCACTGTGCTGTTCAACGACGAAAACTGAATCAAAAATTTACTTAACGGCGATCGAGTTGGTGGTTCCGTTTTTCTTGCAGCGTGTCTCGTGCGGGCGAGGGCCGACCGATGACGTAACCCTGGACGTAATTGACGCCGAGGTTCTTCAATAACTCAACGGTAGCGCTGTCTTCGGCTCCTTCTGCGACGGTGTGCATACCAAAGGCCTTGGCGAGGTTGACGACCGCTGAGACCACGTGTTGACTCGATGTCTCTGTGCAGATGTCTTGGACGAATTCGCGGTCGATCTTGAGGTACGACACGGGAAGTCGTTTCAGATACGCGAATCCTCCGTATCCGGCGCCGAAGTCGTCGAGCGCGACCTTGATTCCGAGATCGTTCAAACCTCGCACGAACTGTTCGGCCGCTCCAAGGTCGTGAACTAAGGCGGTCTCGGTAATCTCACAGACCAACTGGGCCGGGTTGGCACCGTGTTCCTCGATGGCGCTGGCGATCAGCGTAAGGATCCCGGGATCCGCAACGGACTTGGCGGAAAGGTTGAACTCGAGCGGGTGGCCGGCAGCCGAAAGCCGGGCTGTTTCGTGAATGACCCAACGATCGATCTCGGAGATGAGTCCATACTCTTCAGCCGTCGGCAGGAAGTTGTCGGGCAAGATCACTTCGCCCCCCGCATCAATCATGCGTATAAGAAGTTCGTGCTGGACCACTTCATCGGTGGCGATATCAACGATGGGCTGGGTGTACAGAACAAAGCGGTCGTTGTCGAGCGCGTCACGTATGCGCCCGACCCACGAGAGTTTCTCGAGTTCTCGCTCGACCCTCAACTGCGCCGCCGCCCGGTCGGTGATGTCCTCAAAGACAATCACCGCGCCGCGCTGATCGTTGTCCACCAGCGGCGACGCACTCAGGGCCATCGGTACCAACGATCCGTCACGTCGGACAATCGTCTCGTGATCGAGGTTGAGTGACTGACCATCGTTCCAGACGGTGCTAAGTGGACATGGAGTCGACGCGTCGCGCTGATCGTCGCTCCGAAAGCGAAAGGCTTCTTTCGTGGAGAGGCCGACCAGCTCTGTGGGCGTGACTCCAAGCAGCGTGCCTGCCGCTCGGTTCGCGAAGGTGATGGCCCCTTCGGCGTCGGTAGCGATCATGCCTTCGGCCATGTTGTCGGTGATGGCCAACAGGAACTGGCGAGACTGGGCCAACTGTACCTTGGCGTCGACGTACTCGGTGACGTCTTGACATGTGCCCACCACCCGCTCGAGGATTCCCCGGTCGTCAAGCACCGCCTCCGCGCGGAAGCGAACGGTCCGAACCTCGCCGTCAGGCCGAGTGATCCGATGAGCGATCTCCGACGATCCCTGCGCGGCGATGTCGGCGAAGACGCCTTGCACGAGTGGGCGTTCGGACGGTTCCACAAAGCTGATCAGCGACTGGAATGAGCCGTTCCACTCTGAGGGGGACACTCCGTAGATTCGAAACATCTCGTCCGCTAAGAACTCGAAGTGATCGCTTTGAAGATCCCATTCCCAGTGGCCCACGTGCGCGAGGCGCTCGGCCTCGCGCAGACGCTCTTCACTGATCGCCAGTCTCTTGGCGTCGCGAATGCGTCCGATACCGTAAGCGAGGTTGCTGGCCAACTTACTCAAGAGCTCGAGTTCTGCCTCGCCGAAGGCGCCCATTTCATGGGCGTAGATGGAAAGCGCGCCGATCGGCTGGCCATCGACGATGAGGGGAAAGGAACACGACGTCCGCAGTTCGTGGGCGTCCAACCGCTCACGCCAGGGCTCGGCGCGTTTCGAGCGCCGAATGTCCTTTAACACTTGAGGCGTACCGGTTCGAATGGCGTTACCTGTCGGTCCGTGACCGAATGGATTGTCGCCCCAACTGACGGTGATTCCCTCGAGGAACTCGTCCTTACCGTAGGAATCAACCACCCGGACCGACTGTTCGAGATCGTGCTGCAGGTAGCCCACCCAGGCCACGTCGTAACCTCCCGACTCAACGATCGTTCGGCAGATGTTCGAGGTGAGAGTCGACTCATCGTTGGCGTGAACCACGATGTCACTACACCGACCGAGCGCACGCAGAGCGCGGGCCAGTGTGACCTGTTCGCTCACGTCACCGCCTGACACCAAAATGCCGCGCACGTCGGGGTCGTCGCTGAGATTATGGGAGTAGCAGTCGATGACGTGCCAGGGCTGACTACTGCTGGCACGAATCCGAAACTGCGTGAAGCCTCCCTCCGGTCGACCTTTTGAGATCTGGGCGAGGGCGCGTGCGATACGTTCTCGATCGTCGGGGTGCACCAGCGAGATCATCTTCCTTCCGACCAGGGTGAGAGGGTCAGCTTCAAAGAGCGTGGCCGCGACGCGGTTGATGTAGCGCAGGGTGCTGTCGGGACCGATGACAGCGGTGGGAGTCAGCAGTCGGTCCGCGACGCGGGCTACTTGGGCATAGTCCGGCTCAGGGTCCTTTGGGGGGAGGGAACTCACCATTACAGCCTGCCGGTCTCTTTCTCGCCTCAGCACGGGTATTGCGTCCGATGAGGTGGATGAACTGTCCGTATGACTGACTGCTAATGGTTCAAGAGACTCAAAAGCTCCGATTGAGAGTGAACGTCAAAGATACGAAAGATTTCGCTGAGATTGTTGCGTATGGTGCTGGGGCTGACGAAGAGAGCCTTGGCGATCGCCGGGACGCGCTCGCCCCGGAGGAGTCGACTCAACACTTCCCATTGGCGTGTCGTGAGCGAGTTCAACTGTGGGAACCGTTCGGGGTCAGGAAAAGAACCGAGCGAGTCGAATATTCCACTGGCTTGAACTTCGCTGGCAATGCGCCAGAGCCGATGCTCTAGTTGAGTGGCCCGATCGAATTTAGCGGCGGTCGCGGGGTCGGGCTCTGAGAGAAGTAAGAAGCATCGTGCTGTCGACTCGGCCAAACACGTCACGATGCAGCGCACGCTCCGGCCCCGTTGCCCGAGGTCTGTCAAGCGAACGGGCAGCGAGATGGTCATCGTGCACGCGCCTTTCAGTTCATTGATCTGTTTGATGAGACGCTTTTGCTCATCGCTCGAGAGGAGAGGTTGTCCGACCAAGGACGGAGCGGGCTGCCCTAGGACCTCGGCAACGTTATTGCTCACCGCGGTGATCACTCCGTCGGCGTCCGTCGTGCCGACTGCCACGTTGGGCGGGGAGTAGCCGAGGTACTCCACCAGCGGACTATCGCGTGGTTCGGATGAGAGAGACAACTGAGCGAGAGAGTACGGCGAGTCACCAAATTGGATGGCCCGATTCCAAAACTTCGCCGTGACCACGCGACCGTCAGGGAGGGTCATGTGACGGTGGGAAGAGTAAAAGTCGACCAGACCTTCAGCGAGGGCCTTCAGCGCGAGTTGCGCACTGGCCCGGTCTTCGGGCGAAAGAATGTCATAGATCGGGTGGTTCAGCACGTTCGAAGGCGAGAGACCGGTGTTCTCAAAAACGGGGGGCGTCGCCTGTGTGACGGTGAACTCTTTTAACTCGATGAGGAACAAGGGGAGTTCTAGTCCCCCAACAACATCCCAGACGTCCTTGGTCGCAACATCGAGGTCAGTGGTCAAGGACACCCCCTAGCGGCATTCTCGACATCATCGTAGATACGCCAACTGACATTTAGTTGACTTTTGTTTGACTCCGGAGAAGTTTCCTGATGGGGCCCGGTCGCGCGGCTTAGGCCACGTCGCGGTACCTATCGCGAAAGTGCTCATCGAGAACATTGACATCCGTGTGGATTCGCGCAATGTCCTCTTCTCGACGGTGCTTCTTGATGGCGAATATGGCCAGAGACAAAATGACGAGACCACTGATGGTGAATGCGAATCCGAGAAAGTAGAGCGCTAACGAACTCTGGCAGCCCGTCCGCAGACCTATTCCGGCGGTGGGGTCGGCGAGTGAGCGGCAGGCGTCAACCACGCTGTGAACTCGGGTGAGTAGCCAGATGCCGGCGGCCATGACCGCGAGACTAATTACAACCGTGACATTTCGGATCACGACACCAACTTAGAGCCCAATGGCGAGTCTTTGGTGTCATTCACTTCAGCGTGGCGCGGCGTTGCCTAGGAGACTGGTCCGGTCAGTTCCTTGGTCTCGGCGGCCATGAACGACAGTCGACTGGCTGGGGTGGGGCGACTGATGAAGTACCCCTGGGCGAGGTCGCATCCAAGGTCGCCCAGCAGATCCAGCGTTTCGACATCCTCGATACCTTCGGCGACCACGCGAAGTCCCATATCGTGTCCGAGGTTGATGGTGGCGCGAACGAGTTCCATCTCACGTCCGTTGCCTTCGGCGTTGAGCGAGGTGATGAAGGCCCGATCGAGTTTCAGCTCGCCGACGGCCAAAGAGCTCAAATAGGCGAGCGACGTGAACCCGGCACCGAAGTCATCGATAGAGACGACCACGCCGAGGTCGCGGAGGTCCAAGATGACCGCCTGGGAGCGTAGGAAGTCGGTGATGATCGTTGTTTCAGTTATCTCGATAACGACCGCCTCGCCCGGCAGCTCGTACTGATCGAGGAGGCTCTTTACGTGTCCGAGGAATCCCGCTTCGAGGAGGTCAGTCGTCGCGACGTTGACCGACACGGCTAGGTAGCGGCCGCTGTTGCGCCACTCGGCGCACTGGGCGAACGCCTCATTGAGCACCCATTTGGTGAGTGGCCACATGAGGCCCGCTTCCTCTGCGAGCGGCAGGAACTTTAGCGGGGGAACGAGTCCGAGCGAGGGGTGTGGCCAGCGAACCAGGGCCTCCACCGCGAGAATCTGACCGGTCTTCAGGTCGAGTTGCGGTTGATAGTGCAGAACGAAGTCACCAGTCTTCACCGCCTCGCGTAGTTCGTCGAGAAGGTTAGGCGAGTCTTCGCCCCCATCGAGGTCCTGATCGTAAAAGACGAACGGCATCTGACCGAGCTTGGCGCGATACATAGCGACGTCCGCGCACCACATGAGGGCGGGACCGTCTGTCGCGTTGGAGGGCACCAACGCAATTCCGATGCTCGCGCCGACGCTGGCCTTGATCTTGTGCAAGACGAAGGGCTCTTCGATCTCGAGCAGGATCTTGCGCGCCACCGCGACGGCATCGTCCGCGTTCGCGTCCATGAGTACCACTGCCAGTTCGTCCCCGCCGAGACGCACTACCGAACCAGAATTGCCTACGGCACGAACTAGTCGGGGACCCAGTTGGCGCAGAAGTTCGTCGCCCGCGGGGTGTCCAAAAGAGTCGTTGATCTCTTTGAAGTGATTGAGGTCAACAAAGAGGAAGGCCAGTTCGCGCAGCGACGCGTCGTCGTTGGCCTGATCGGCAAAGAACAAGTCCAGGACCATGGCTAACTGACGTCGATTGCCCAGACCGGTGAGTTCATCGGTGTGAGCCTGTCGATTGCGCTCTTCGGTCAGTATGCGCAAGCTGCGGGCAGAAAGGAGCAGTCGTACCCCTACGGTCAGGAGAGTCGCGACCGACAGCCACAGGGCCACGCGGCTGAGTGAGGTATTCGCTCCGTAGATCAAGATGAAAAGACTCGTTGACGCGGCCAGTCCCGGCAGGAAGAATCCCGACGTCTTTTGGGGACGAAGTGGATCTTGGTGCCGGGTCGGGAGCCACACCGACAAGGACATAAAAAAAATGGCCAGGGGCCACGCGACGCTGTTGAAGTCATCGCCAAAGTGTCCCTCGAAGGCCGAAGAGTTGGAAAAGAGATTCACCGTGTCACCAATGACGATGGCGACGAAGCCCACTGTCATCAGATACCAAGGCGCGGTACCTCGTCCCGACAGCAGAACCGTTCCACCTATCACCAGCAGCAGGAGAAGTAGGTCGCCGACCGGGTAGGCCAAGTTGGTCGCGGTTCCCAGTGCTCCCAGGCCCGCCACGTGTTCGATGCTGTGAAAGGCAAAGGCGGCGCATAGGGCCGCCGCGCCCAGCCCCGCGACGACTCCGTCCAGCCAGTTGGGCCTCGCGAGACGCCCCAGTCCACGTTGTAACAACATGAACGTTGCCACGTAGGCCATGGGATAAAAAGCTAGGTAGAAAATGTCGGCGTATGAAGGATTGGGCACGGTTGCACCATTGAGAGACTCCGCCGTCAAGACGAAGTCGCCAATTGTCCACGACAAGATGGCAAACCCCAGCAGGAGGGGAACGGCGCGACCGGGCCGATGGTCAAGTCCGCGATAGATACACATCAACGAAGCAACCAACTCAAGGCCGGTGAGGCTCCAGCCATCCAGCCAGGTCCACTGCTCCGCCGGGGTGCGCACCAGTAAAGAGACCACGTAGGCCAGGAGTAAGACGCCGATGACGCCGTAGATCACCCACACGCGCTGGCGTCGGCGCATAAACATGGCCGATTCATCAGCGCTCACGAGCCCGGGAGTCGACTCGGGCACCATGCCGTTCATGGAGTCGGGAATAGGGGAACGCACGCCCGAACGCGTTCGGCTCCCGCGTCGGCGTTCTTCGGCTATGGACATGGCTCACTCATTCGTCACGTACCGCCGTTCACAAGGTCCAAGACTTTGACATTTCGCATAAGTCTTTCGAGTCATCATCAAAAGTGGAGCAACCTCAAGCCAATACCCCGCCATTTTAAAGCCAGCCCTATTGAAATCCCGGGATACTGCTGGTAAAAATTTCACCTCAACGAGCAAATCTGATGTCCGGACGGGCATTTCGAGACGACGCGCCCTGTACTTCACCAGCGAGGGCGAACCACAATGGAGAGATGGATCGATCAGGTCGCTTTGTGGTACTGGTGAGAATGTCCACGCGTGCAGTCGCGTTCGGGGCCGCGGTCGCTCTGGTCGGCTCCGTACTCATGGTGTCGAGTGCCTCAAGCGCAAACACCGATGCGACCACGTCCTGGACGGTGTATCACGGTGACGCGGCTGGGCTGGGAAGGTCGACTGCGCTCTCGGCTGTCGCTACCGCGCGCCCCGCCTGGACTTCTCCCTCGCTCAACGGTCAGCTGTACGGAGAGCCCTTGGTCTTTGACGGAAGGGTGTACGTGGCGACCGAAGAAAACGTCGTCTACGCGCTCTCGTCGTCTAGCGGTCGAGTGCTTTGGGCGCGCCACCTCGCGGCGGCGGTGCCGTCGTCCGCGTTGCCCTGCGGGGACATCTCTCCGGTGGTGGGAATCACGGGAACCCCGGTGATTGATCCCACGCGCGGTGAGATTTTTGTGGTGGCCGATGAGTTCCTCAGCGGCGCCGCGCAACACGAGCTCGTCGGACTCAATACCTCGACTGGCGCGGTTGAATTGAACGAGCGGGTGGATCCACCCGGCTCCGACCCCGCCGCGCAACTGCAGCGTTCGGGGCTCAACCTCGACGAGGGCCATGTGGTCTTCGCCATGGGCGGCAACTATGGAGACTGCTCTGCCTATCGAGGTCGCGTGATCTCGGTGGCGGAAACGGGCTCTAGGCCGAAAATCTTCAGCGTCGACGCTCGACCAGGCGACTCACAGGGCGCGATCTGGATGGGCGGCGCGGCCCCGGCCGTCGACGCACACGGGGGAGTTTGGGTCAGCGTGGGCAACGGTTCTGTTCACTCCTCGAGCCAGCCCTACGACGACAGCGACTCTGCGCTCGACCTCACCGAGACCATGCATCTGCGACAGTTTTTTGCTCCGGCCGACTGGGCGGACGATAACGCCGCGGACTATGACATGACCACGGTGCCGGTGTTACTGCGTGATGGCCAGGTCATACTCGCGGGTAAGTCGCCGCGCACCTATCTCTTGAACGGTGGTCACTTGGGCGGGATCGGTCATCCCGAGGCGATTACTACCGGCGTGTGTTCGAACGACATTGACGGCGGCAGCGCGGTAGTGGGCACGGTCGTCTATCTACCGTGCCTCAACGGTCCGGTGGCGGTGCGCGTCGGGACGACGCCCCCCACCTTGAAAGTGCTCTGGAACGCCAGCGTCGGTGGCGGGCCGCCTATCTACGCCGCCGGACTCGTGTGGACGATCGGTCAAAATGGCACGTTGTACGGTCTGAACCCCGAGACGGGCGCCGTTCGCCAGCAAGCGACGGTGGGTGTTCCGGCGAATCACTTTCCTACCCCCAGCGTGGGCGACTCACTCTTACTGGCCGCCTCCGCTACTCGCGTGGTGGCATTCCACGCGCGTGCCCGCTGAGTTTACGAAGGTAGCCGCGTGGGAATCGATTGGGCGAATGAGAAATGGTTCTCAGGGTCGTACACACCTTTGACCGTGATCAGACGTTCCAGATTCGACCCGTAGTACGCCGCACGCCAGTCGCTGAGCGTGGGATCGATGTAGTTCTGATAGGCGCCGGTAGCGGGATTGAAGACATGTTCACCGAGCCAGGTGAGCCAGGTCTGTCCGTTACTAATCACCGACGCGGGCGTGTAGGTGGACCACGAGTATGTAGCTTGGATGCACGCCAACTTGTCGCGGTGCACAAACGCGGTTGCGTCCTTCGCGACGCGGTTGATGGCGCCGCCGTAGGAGTCAAAGGCCAAGCCTCCGCCGAGGGAGGGGGCGAGCGCGGCGAGGTGTTCGACGGCCGCCACCATCGTGGTGCAGCGACTTGACGTCATTGGCGCATTTACGTAGCTCGACTTGGCGCTGTAGGCCGTGCGAGAGAGCACGCCGTGCGGACTCTCTGAGGAGAGGTGGCAGGCGGCGATGCTCAGACCCGAACAACCCGCCTCAATTTCCATGGCCGTGATGTACTCGTTAGACCCATTGAAGCGGTACGTGGGAGCGACGCCGATCGCCGACATCAAGGGAGCGAGATACGAGGCCAGCGCTGAGGTTGAGCCACAGAACACCCCGCCAATTTGCGCCAGAAATCCGTACGTACCTTGCGAAAGAATCTGGCAGTTCGACCAGACTTCGTCCGGTGCGGTGGTCATCCACTGTTGCCACGCCTCCAGCATCGTGGCGGCGGCGTCCCAGGGATACTGCAACGTGAAGAGAGTTAGCTCGGGCATCGGGTGCACGTCGAAAGTGAACGACGTCGCCACGCCAAAGTTGCCACCTCCGCCACCTTGAGAGGCCCACAACAGATCAGAGTGCGTGTTGTCGTTCGCGTGGACCAGCGTCGAGTCGGCCGTGACGACCTCCAGCGAACGCAAGTTGTCCGTCGTCAATCCGTACTTTCGACCGAACACTCCAATCCCGCCGCCGAGAGTGAGTCCGGCAATGCCAACAGTCGGACACGACCCCGCGGGAAGCAGAAGGTTGTGGGCGCCTACCTGGTTGTACACATCGATGAGCCGAGCGCCCGCGCCAATAGTCGCGGTGTTGGCGTTGGTGTCAACCGTGATGCTGGCGAGACGACTCACGTCGATCACCAACCCGTCGCAACTCGAGTACGCGGCGTAGCTATGTCCGCCTGAGCGAGCGCACATCGCCATCTGGTGACTCGTCGCGAAGTCCACGCACCGCGCAACATCCTCCGCGCCTGCGCAGTACGCGATTGCCTGAGGGTGAAGATCGGTGAACTTGGAGTTATACAACAGGCTGTCGGCGGGATACGAGCTACTTGAGGGTCGCACCAGTGTTCCCGCGAGCGACGACGCCAGCGCGACCCAGTCGGCCGCAGTTGTGGGTCCTAGCGTGGTCGTCGTGGTGGGGGCCGTTGTGCTCGAGACGGGAGCGTGGGACCTGTGGCCGCACGCATCCAGCGCCAGTCCGGCCCCGAGTGCCGCGGTGGCTACGAGTGATGTTTGACCAGCGCGTCGTAGAAACTCTCGTCGATTGGAGAGTTCTGCGGGCACGTCGAGACGCTATTTCATTTTTTTGGTTAAGAATCGATGTCATCCCTACATTCTTTGGAATGGCGTCGATAGCCTTTTGCTGGTACGCGGGCGCGAGTATCAAGGGGAGCGCCAACCCGTATTCATCATCGAAAGAGTGGCGAATGAAAACGACAAAGGGTGGGCGCGGTGCGTCGCGACTCCTTGTCAGTCTTCTCCTGACGGGGGCGATAACCCCGTTGGCGGTGTTCGGCCTCGCCACCGAGCGAGCCGGCGCCGACGCCCCGCTCGCCGGTTTCTATCTGGATCTGGGCGGTTCGGCCTCGGTTGGTTTTCAACCCACCGAGTCGGTTCCCCACGGGCAACCGACCACTGAGGGGTACGCCAATGACGTAGTGGCCTACGAAGCGTCGCGCGGCGTGACACTCGATCTCACCGAGTTGGGCTGCGGTGGCGAGACGACGACGTCCATGATCAGCGGCGCGGATCGCTGTTATCACCAGGACGGCAGTCAGCTGGCCGACGCCCTGTCGTTCTTGCGCGCCCACAATGGCTACGAGGGAATCGTGACAATCGACCTCGGCTTCAACGATCTACGCGGCTGTCTCCATCTCGGCTCCCGCGGCCAGGCGTGCGTCGACGGTCGAATGGCCGTGCTTCAAGAGCAGTTGCCGTATATCGTGCAGAGCCTCAAGGGAGCCGCCGGGGCGGGCGTGAGTTTTGTCGGGATAGGGTTCGACGATCCGTACTTGGCTGACGCGCTCACCGGTCCAGCTGGTAAACGCTTCGCGTCATACAGCGAGACCGTGATCAATGAGCTCAATGACGCCTTGTCCGCGATATACGCCAGCGCCGACATCCCCATGGCGACGGTGAGCAGTTTCTTCGACGCCGATCTGCGATCGGAAGTGAACCTCAAAGAGATGGGGAGTGTGCCCAGTGACGTGGCCAGTGCGTGTGAACTGACCTGGATGTGTGCGCCCAAGCCCTACGGGCCAAACCTGCACCCCAATGACGCGGGCTACCTCAAGATCGCTGAGGCTATCGAGCGCGTACTACCGCCGCCCTGGTAATCGGGCCGGTCCGACGCTTGGCGCGGTGGGTCACTAAGCCCTTTCGACCAGGAATGATGAAGGTCTGAAGAGGTTTTTTCAAGTACGTCTTGCGAATACCTGACTAAATAGATAAGGATTGTCACCTATTACAGGGTGAGGAGCGAGAATTGTCGACTCAGACGGACACCAAGAGCGAATCGAACGTCGAGGTCATCAAGCGCGAGAGCAACTACCTGCGTGGCGACCTGGCCGCAGAACTCGCGAGTGATGTTCCCCACGTCTCGGGGGAGAGTGAGCAACTTCTCAAGTTTCATGGCATCTACTCCCAAGACAACCGGGACGAACGGCGAACGCGCACTCTGGCCGGCGAGGGGCTCGACTACATCTTCATGATCCGCGTGGTGGTGCCCGGCGGAAGACTGTCGTCCGACCAGTGGTTGGGCATGGATGAGGTCGCCACCACCATTGCCGATGGATCGCTGCGCCTCACCACCCGTCAAGCCGTCCAGTTCCACGGTGTTGTGAAGGGCGAACTTCGCGAGTTGGCGGGTGCTCTTGACCGACAGTTCCTCTCCTCATTTGGCGCGTGTGGCGACGTCGTACGAAACGTCGTCACCTGTCCGACGTTGCACCTCGAAAACGGCCACGGGCATCTTGAGGGTCTGGCCCACCAACTGCGCCAGACGTTTCGTTCCACTTCTGAAGCCCATTGGGAGATCTTTGTGAACGGAGAGAGGGCCGCGTCGCGCGAGGAGATCGAAGAGCGTCCGTTTTATGGCGAGACGTACCTTCCGAGGAAGTTCAAGATCGCGGTCTCGCATCCTCGAGACAACTGCGTGGACGTCTTTGCTCAAGACGTGGGGTTGATTCCAGGCGAGCACGAAGAACTCGGTGCCGGCTTCACCTTGTTGGTGGGTGGCGGGCTCGGTCGCTCTTACGCTCACGACGACACATTCGCTCGCTTGGCCGAGCCACTCTCCTTCGTGACCAACGACGAAGTGCAAGAAGTCATCGCGGCCATCATCGCGACCTACCGTGATTTGGGCAACCGCAGTGATCGAAAGCGCGCTCGCATGAAGTACGTCGTAGCTGATCTCGGACTGGACTCCTTTCGCGCAGAAGTGGAATCGCGTCTCGGTCGAGCCCTTCGTCCGGCTTTGGAGCTACCGGCTGAGTTTGACGCTGATGACCACCTCGGGTGGCGCCCGCTCGCTGACGGGACGTGGCAGGTGGGCCTTCGAGTCGGTGCGGGGCGCGTGCGTGACATCGAGGGTGGCACGACGCTGCGCAGTGCGCTCCGCGAAATCGCGACGAACTTTGGCGTGACCTTCTTCATTACTCCCCAGCAGGATCTGATCGTGAGCGGTATTGACGCCGACGACCGTGGCGCTATCACCACGTTGTTGTCCGCACATCGGGTTCGTCTGGACGCTGAGTTGGGCAATGTCGAGCGCCACGCGCTCGCGTGCCCGGCTCTGCCTACGTGCAGCCAAGCGCTCACCGAGGCCGAGCGTCGTTTGCCCGAATTGGTCAGCGGACTCGAAGAGGCGCTGGCCCGTCGTGCGCTCGGCCGCCGCCCACTTCAGCTACGCGTCACCGGATGTCCGAACGGGTGCGCGCGACCGGCACTCGCGGAGATCGGCGTGGTGGGACGAACCAAATCCACCTACGATCTCTTCCTCGGGGGCGGAACGCGCGGGAACCGGCTGGCCAGCCTCTATCGCGAGAAGGTAAAGCTCGAAGACATTCCCGACATACTGGGTCCGCTGTTCGATCGATGGGCGATCGAAGCGGACATCGAGGAGACCTTTGGCGACTTCGTGACGCGTGTCGGTATGCCATGAGCGTCTACCTCGTGGGGGCGGGTCCGGGTGAGGGAGATCTACTGACCGTGCGGGCAGCACGCATACTCGGCGAAGCCGACGTGGTTGTGCGCGATCGGCTGATTGACGAGTCGGTGATGGAGTTCGTGAACCCGCTCGCCGCCGTCGTCGACGTCGGGAAGACTCCCGGCGACTCGTCGAGTCAGTCACGTATTAACGATCTGCTCATTGAGCTCGCGGCCACGCACGAGACCGTCGTTCGACTCAAAGGCGGCGATCCCTTCGTCTTTGGACGAGGCGGCGAAGAACTGCTTGCTCTGCGCGAGGGCGGAGTGTCCTGCGTGGTCGTGCCGGGACTCAGTTCGGCTCTCGCCGGTCCGCTGGCTGCTGGCATTCCCGTCACGCACCGCGGGCTGAGCCGAGGGGTCACCATCGTGAGCGCGCGCGGGGCACGAGGTGAGGTCACGGACTTTCGGCACTTGGCTCACGCGGAGTTGACCCTTGTCATCTTGATGGGCATTGAACACCGCGGCGAGATTGCCGCGCAGTTGAGGGAGGGTGGGCTGAGTTCTTCAACGCCCGTCGCGGTGGTGGAGCAAGCATGGACTGGCCAGCAACGAACGACCCGTGGTTCGCTGAGTGAGCTCGGCGCCTTCGACGTTCGTCCGCCGGCGATCATCGTGGTCGGGGGTGTCGCGTCCTTGGATCTACGTTCACTTGAGCGCTTCGACGTCGCGCTTCTCTAACGTGTTGCCTCTCGCCTTCAAACTGGACGGCGTGGAAGTGTTGGTCATCGGCGCTGGCGCTATCGGGGCTCGAAAGGCCACGCAGCTCATCGCGGTCGGCGCGAGGGTCACGATGATCAGTGAGGACGTCCTCTCGCCACTTCCGATCGGCGTCGTGCGCGTCGAGCGACGACGATACGTGCGCGGCGATCTCCGCGGATTCTCTCTGGTGGTCTCGGCGACCGGGGACGCCGCGACGAACGACCTCGTCGTCGAAGAAGCGCGAGAGGAGCGACTATGGCTCAACGTAGTGGACGATCCCGAGCGTTCCAGCTTCTACTTCATGGCTCTGCATCGTCAAGGCGACGTGACGGTGGCCGTGTCGACCGCCGGCGCGGCTCCCGCTCTGGCCCAAACGGTGCGCACGCTGGTGGCCGGTGCGTTGCCCGACAATCTCGCGAGCGCGGCGAACTCGTTGCGCGACGAGCGACGTCAGCTCCACGTCGATGGAACGAGTACCGAAGGCGTTGACTGGAGTCCTCGTATTCGCGAGCTCTTGGACGGCGACGAGAGAGCGTCGACATAACTCACAGTGGTCGCCGGGGAACCGTCCACTGTGAAGTAAAGTTTTTATATCGAAAAGGACATTGTGTCTAGTGTTCGGACGTCTCGACGACGTGCTCACGGCTTAAAATACCGGGGTGGCAAAACAAAGCCGGTCCGTGCCGGTTATGCAAGCGGTGCTGGACGCGGTGGCAGATCGCCTGATGGCGGGGGACGAGCTGCATATCCGTATCCCTGAGATCTGTGAAGCGACCGGGGTGAACTACGGCTCTGTGTACCACCATTTTGGTTCTCGCGAAGGTGTCATTGATGCGGCGTACGACGTGATCTTTACCCGCTTGGTCGAGGAGGATATTCGTACTTTTGCGGCCGTGAATGAGTCGGTTGAGACGCTTGATGAGTACCTCAGCGTCATGGGTCCCATCGTCTCGCGCCTGTCCTCGGGTCCAGAGCGACAGGCGCGTCGTGCGATACGTTTTCGCATCGTGGCCGCCGCGTCGACGCGTCCCCGTCTGAAGGAGATGATCGGAAAGTCCCAAGCGCGCCTCACTGACGACCTGAGTGCGCTCACCGCGTTTGCGCAGTCCAAAAAGTGGTTGCGCGATGACCTCTCACCGAAAGCCCTCTCCGTGCTCTTCCAGATCCTGGTGTTCGGTCGAGCGCTCGATGACGTCTCCAACGACCCGGTCGAGGAGGCCGTCTGGGAAGAGATGATCGGCGTTCTCTTCCTCGATCTCTTGAACAAGTAGTTCTCGCCCCGGCCGATGTGCTGGACTGCGAGAGTGAAATGGTTTCGGTTGGCAGGCGCGGTCGCGATCGTGGCGGCTTTGGCGCTTTTTGTGAACCACGCGTCGGCGTCGTGTCGCACCTTTCCTCCCGTCGTGGCCTGTAACGCGACGGCCATCTCCTCGGCGTATCACGAGGTCGACAGTGTTCAGAGTTTCGGCTGCGCGGGTGAGTTCGCGTACCTCTGGGCCACCGTGGGCAAGGGCCAAGGGGAGATCGGCGTGACCGAAGTAGCGCGCTACGACCTCACCACATCGAGTTGGAAGAACGCGTCGCGCCTTCACTACTGCAAGGACCATCGCTTGCCGTCGTACGTCCAGTACTGGGGCTGCAACTCGAACTAGTCGCCCGACGACTCGTCGTGATGATCACCTACGCTCGAATCGTGCGAGCGCGAGGATTTGTCTCTTTGGCCAGGGCCTCGACGCAAGACCTCTTCGATCAGAAAACGGCCTTTGGCCGCCTCGCCTTGGTGCACGTGATCATGATGGCCGGCGACACGCTGGTCACGGTCTCACTGGCTGGTTCGCTCTTCTTCTCGGTTACTCCCGACGCCGCGAAGGGCAAGGTTCTCTTGTACTTGCTGTTGACCATCGCGCCGTTCGCCGTGGTCTCGCCCCTCCTGGGACCTTTAATCGACCGGTCGGCCAATGGGCGCCGACTGCTCGTCGCCTTTTCGGCGGTTGTTCGCGCGGTGCTGTGCGTGCTCATGGCGGAGCATCTCAACTCACTCTGGCTCTTTCCTCTCGCCTTTTTACTGCTGGTGTCCTCGAAGTTGTACGTGGTGACCCGCGGGGCCCTGGTGCCCGAGATGGCGCGGACTGACCAATTTCGCGAACACGCGGCTCACGTCGGCGACGCCGGGTGGCCGAATCAGCACACCGACGACGAAAAGGGCTTCGCCGGTTTCAACGCGCAGCTGACGCTGCTCGGCACTTTGTCTGGATTGGTCGCGGGTTCCGTAGGTGCCGGCATCCTTAAGGGGATCAGCGCGACGGCGGTGCTGGTGGTCGCCTCGTTCGTGTACCTCGGTGCAACCGTAGCCAGTGCGCGACTGCAACGTCCTACCCAGCTCGTGCGCGACGAAGTTGTGGGGCTCACCCAAGAAGAGCGTGATCGAAACGTTCTCAATCCCTTGGGCGACGCGGACGTAGCGTGGGGCCTCGGCGCGGCCTCGATCATGCGATTCGCCGCGGGCTTCGCCACGTTTCTCCTGGCCTTTGGCCTGCGGAGGGAGTCGGCCGGCCTGGGTTGGTACGCCTTCGCCTTGGGCCTTAGTGGTATCGGCTCCCTCGGCGGTCTGGCCTTCGTTACGCGCATGCGCAACGTACTAAAGGAGTCGACGCTGCTCACGATCGCCCTCTTCGCGACCGGCGCGGGTGCGGCCTTCGCATCGCTGCATCCGGTGCTCATCGTTCAGGTCATACTCGCGGGTTGGATCGGCGTGAGTGGAGCGGTGGCCCAGCCGAGCTTCGACGCCATCACTCAACGCAACGTCGCGCCGGGAGCCCAAGGTCGTACCTTCGCGCGCTTCGCCGTACGCCAACAGCTGCTCTGGGTGATTGGGGCCTTAATCCCCGTCGCCATCGTGCTCAGCTTCGGGGTCGGAGACCGACTGCTGGCCGTGCTGATGCTCATCGCCGCCGCGGTTTACCCGATCGGTCGGCACAGCGCGCGCGAGGAGTCCGCGTAAGATAGAGCATGGAAACGCCTGAAATGACCCCGGTCGATATCGATTCTTTGCCCCACGTGGTGGTGGTGGGAGGCGGCTTCGCCGGCATCTCGGCGGTGAAGGCCCTCGCCAACCAAGCCGTGCGCGTCACCCTCATCGACCGTCACAACTTTCACACCTTTCAGCCGCTGCTCTATCAGGTGGCGACCGCTGGTCTCGAGCCGGCTGACGTGGCCTACCCCATCCGCACGATCTTTGGGCACGCGAAGAACGTCCGGGTGCGTCACGCGCGAGTGAACGGGGTGGATCGGGAGCGCCACGTAGTCACCCTGGAAGACGGGACCGAGTACCCCTACGACTACTTGGTGGTCGCCTCCGGCACGGTGGCTGCGTACTTTGACATTCCCGGCGCCAAGGACTTCTCAATGCCGCTGTATACGTTGGCCAACGCCCGTCGACTTCGGAACAAGTTGTTGCGCACCCTCGAAGACGTAGAAGTGGCGAGCGAGTCAGCTCCTCAGCAGCTGAACTTCGTGGTCGTGGGCGGTGGTCCGACCGGCGTCGAGACCGCCGGCGCGCTCTCGGAGCTCATTGATATCGCCATGCGCAGAGATGGACTGCGGATTGACCCGGCCCACGTGAAGATCTATCTGGTGGACATTGCCTCGCGGCTCTTGACGGCGTTCCCTACTCGGGCGAGCTCGTACGCACTCCAACATCTCGAGTCGATGGGCGTTGACGTTGAACTAGAGCGTTCAGTCGTTGAGGTGCAGGCGCACGCTATTCGCTTCAGCGACGGCGAGGTGCTTCAGGCGGGAGCCGTCGTGTGGGCGGGCGGCATCACGGCGGTCGGCACCATTGCCGACCAACTGGAAGAGACGAGCGGCCCCAACGGGAGAGCCCTCGTCAGCTCAGACCTTCGCATTCGTGGCAGTGAGAATGTCTGGTGCGTGGGTGACGCCGCCGCCATCCCCCAGCGCGGCGATCCGACGAAGCTCTACCCCCAGCTGGCGCCGGTCGCCATTCAGTCGGGGCGCCACGCGTCGCGTCAGATACTGCGACTGCTCAACGGCCAATCGACGCAGAGTTTTCATTTCATCGACAAGGGAATCATGGCGACCATCGGCCGGCGGGCCGCCGTCGCCAAGATCCCCCACGTACCGGTCATCGAAGGGACTTTGGGGTGGTGGGCCTGGTTGGGCCTTCACCTCTTCTACCTGGTGGGTTTTCGAAACCGCATCCGGGTGTTTATCAACTGGACGTGGCGTTACTTTGACTGGCCCTCGGGCCCCCGTCTGATTGTGGCCGACGCCGAGACGGCGAGGTAACTCAGCCGAGCCGGCGCTCGAGATCACGGACCAACTCGTCGAGCTCGCTCGGCAAGTGTTCGTTGAACTGGGCGTAGTGCTCGCGAATGCGCGGCACCTCCTGGCGCCACTCCTCGTAGTTAACGTCGAGCAACTCATCCATGTCCGCACTCGAGACGTTCAGTCCCTCGACGTTGATGGCACCCTTGGCCGGCACGTAGCCAATGGCGGTCTCGACCGCTTCGCCGCGACCGGCCGTGCGCTCAAAGATCCACTCCAGCACACGCGAGTTCTCGCCGAATCCGGGCCAGAGCCAGCGGCCGTCGCTGCTCTTGCGAAACCAGTTCACGTAGAAGATCTTCGGCAGTTTCTCTTCATCGAAGCGCTTGGAAAAGGTGAGCCAGTGCCCGAAGTAGTCGGCCATGTTGTAGCCACAAAAGGGCAGCATGGCAAAGGGGTCGCGTCGCAGGTTGCCCACGGCCCCCGTGGCGGCCGCCGTGGTCTCAGAGGCCATGATCGAGCCCAAGAAGACGCCGTGGTCCCAACCGAGTGACTGGAAGACGAGGGGAATCACGCTTGCTCGGCGGCCGCCAAAGAGGATGGCGTCGATCGGCACTCCCGTGGGGTCCTGCCACTCCGGCGCGATGGCGGGGTCTTGATCGGCCGGAGTCGTGAAGCGCGAGTTAGGGTGCGCGGCCGGCGTGCCAAGCTCCTTTGACCACGTCTTGCCTGTCCAGTCGATGAGCCCCTCGGGCGGCTCGCCCATGCCTTCCCACCAGATGTCGCCGTCGGGGGTGAGAGCGGTGTTGGTGAAGATGGTGTTGGCCTCGACTGAGTACATCGCGTTGGGGTTGGTCTCCATGTTGGTTCCGGGCGCCACGCCAAAAAATCCCGCTTCGGGATTGATGGCGTAGAGGCGACCGTCGGGACCCGGCTTCATCCAGCAGATGTCGTCACCCACTGTCTCCACCTTCCATCCGGGCAGTGTCGGGACCAGCATGGCCAGGTTGGTCTTGCCGCAGGCGCTCGGGAACGCGCCGGTGACGTATCGCGACTCGCCGGCGGGGTTGGTCAACTTCAAGATCAACATGTGTTCGGCGAGCCAGCCATCGTCGCGCGCGAGGACCGAGGCGATGCGTAACGCAAAGCACTTCTTGCCCAAGAGGGCGTTGCCGCCGTACCCCGACCCGAACGAGATGATCTCGTGGGTCTCGGGGAAGTGAACGATGTACTTGTTCTCCGCGTCACAGGGCCAGGGCACGTCGGCCTGACCTTCGGCCAGAGGCATGCCGACCGAGTGCAGGCAGGGCACGAAGGCCCCCGTGTCACCGAGTACTTCGAGGGCGCCGCGCCCCATGCGGGTCATGATGCGCATGGAGACCGCAACGTAGGGCGAGTCAGTGATCTCGACGCCGATGTGGGAGATGTTGGAGCCGAGGGGGCCCATCGAGAACGGTACGACGTACATGGTGCGGCCCTTCATCGAGCCGCTAAAGAGAGTGTTGAGTGTTTCGCGCATCTCGCCGGGGTCGCGCCAGTTGTTGGTTGGACCGGCGTCGGCTTCGTCTTTCGAGCAGATGAACGTGCGGTCTTCCACCCGCGCCACGTCACCGGGGTCCGAGGCCGCATAGTAACTGTGGGGACGCTTGGCTTCTGAAAGTTTGGTGAAGGTGCCCGCGTCGACGAGCATCTGACATAAGTCGTCGTACTCTTCGGCCGACCCGTCGCACCAGTGGATACGATCAGGGGTTGTGAGCCGCGCCACTTCCTCGACCCATTCAATGAGCGCCTTATTTTTGGTTGGGTACGTCACATCGTCCTCATCTACGTTCTTCGCGCCGCCCTGTCGCCACGCGATACTTCCCCCGCAGCCATGAGCGCGCCGACCGACCCAACCAGAGAACGGAGCCAGCACGAAGATGACGTCTTAGAGCGTATAGCGAAAATCGTCGACACAGACGCAGTGCCCTCGGGTGAGCGCTACGTGGGCGACGACGCCGCGGTGCTGAGACCCTTTGTGGGTGAAGCGATCATCTCGACCGACGTGGCGGTCCTGGGAATCCACTTAGATGGTGAACTCTTTTCACTGAGGGATCTGGGATACAAGGCTGTCACCAGTGCCCTCTCAGATCTTGCGGCCATGGGTGCGCGTCCGCGCGGGCTCGTGCTGGCCGTCACCGCCCCGCCCGGTACCGATTTAGAGGAGATCCACGCGGGCGCCGCGGAGGCGGCCGTCGCGACTGGCACCGTCATCGTCGGGGGTGATCTCTCAGGGGGACACGACGTCACCGTGGCGGTGACCGTCTTGGGCGAGTGCCCGGGGCGCGGTGCGGTGCTGCGCAGTGGGGCGCGAGCGGGCGATGAACTCTTGGTGACCGGGCCGCTCGGTCGAGCGGCGGCGGGACTGCGCCGTCGCCGCGAGGGCGCGGAGTTGAGTGACGAATTAGTGGCGGCCCATCGGCGCCCCTGGCCGCGCCTGCGAGAAGGCATGGCGGCTCGAAGCTCCCATGTGCACGCGATGATGGATCTGAGTGACGGCATCGCGTTGGACCTTCATCGACTGGCCGACGCCTCGGGAGTGGGTTTTGAGCTTTCTGACCTGCCGGTCGCGAACGGCGCGACCGAGGAAGAGGCGATCAGTGGCGGAGAGGACTACGAGTTACTCATCGCGACCAACGACGCCAACCGGTTGCGCATGGTCTTTATCGATCGGGGACTGGCCGTCCCCATCACCATTGGTCGCGTGGTGGAAGACGCCACAACGCGCACGTTACGTGGGCAGGGCCTCACGCGCCGGGGCTTCCAGCACCAGCTCTAGAGCGTTACGCGCGTAGGGTGGAGCGGGAGGGTTTGACGATCTTGCCCGAGCGCAAGCACCCGGTGCAGACATTCACGCGCTTGGGCGTGCCGTTGATCAAAGCTCGCACCCGTTGGATGTTCGGGTTCCAGCGACGCTTGGTTCGGCGGTGGGAGTGAGAGACGTTCATGCCGAACGACGGCTTCTTACCGCAGATTTCGCAGACTGATGCCATGATGAACATTCTCCTTAGGTCCGGGCCGATTGCGCCGGAGGGTCAAACCGAATGTCCATTGTAGCATCGCTAGCGATGAGTTCTCCCCCCACGCTGTCGGCCAAGGGGCTTCGAGCGGTGATTACCACCTACGGAGAGCTGTTGCACTCGTATCGCGAGGTGATCAATCGCCTGAACGTCTACCCCGTCCCTGACGGAGATACGGGGACCAATATGGCCCTCACCATCGAGTCGGTGGTGGTGGCTCTGAGAGAACTGGACGAGAACGCCCCGCTGGGCGAGGTGGCCCAGGCGATAGCCCAGGGATCGCTGATGGGCGCACGGGGTAACTCGGGGGTCATCCTGTCCCAACTTCTGCGCGGCCTGGTGGCGACCTTTCCGGTGCGCGGCGAGGTCAGCGCGCCCGAGTTGGCCGACGCCTTGCACCACGCGGATGAGCTGGCACGTCAGGCCGTAGTGCGGCCCGTCGAGGGCACCATCGTGAGCATCGCGCGCGCGGGGGCTGAAGGCGCGTTGGCCCACAAGGACTCCTTGGTAGACCTGGCCCGCGGCGCTCGCGATGCCGCGAAAGAGGCCCTGGCAAAGACCCCTGACCAACTCGCGGTCCTGAAACAGGCGGGAGTGGTCGACAGCGGGGGCACCGGCCTCTTATTGTTCTTTGAGGCGCTCGCCCACGAGTTTGGCGGCGACGAACTCCCGGTGGCGCCGCGGGCGGACAGCATTGACGTGCACGCGCACGAAGACCCTAGTGAACCCGGACTGGCCGAGTTGCGCTACGAGGTCATGTATCTCCTCGACGCCGACGACACCAAGATGGCGGCGTTTCGCGAGGTGTGGGCGGGTCTCGGCGACTCCATCGTCATCGTCGGTGGTGACGGTCTCTACAACTGCCATATTCATACCGACGACGTCGGTGCGGCCATTGAAGCCTCGCTCGACGTGGGTCGGCCGCGCGAGATCCGCGTGACCGATCTAGCTGAACAGGTCATCGAGGAGCGGTGGGTGCGTGAAGCCAGTCAGGCTACTTTGGCCGAGCCCGCCACCGAGGCGCCGACCACGGCGGTCGTCGCCGTCGTGGTGGGTGAGGGCATCGGCCGCATCTTTCGTTCACTCGGCGCCCGACGACTGGTCGTGGGGGGTCAGTCCATGAACCCCTCCACCGCGGAGCTGGCGGACGCGGTGCACGCCACCGGCTCGAGCCAGGTCATCCTCCTGCCCAACAACAAGAACATCACGCCGGTGGCCGAAAAGGTGGGCGACCTGGTCGACGAGCACGTGGCCGTGGTGGCGACCAACTCCGTTGTCGAAGGCTTCGCGGCACTCCTCGCCTACGACCCCGACGCGTCACTGGAAGCGAACGCCCTGGCCATGGGCACTTCAGCCTGCAACGTGGTAGCCGGAGAAGTCACGCGCGCGGTGCGCGACACAGCGACCGACGCCGGAGACGTGCGCGAGGGAGACTGGATTGGCCTGGGGGCGGGCGGAGTTCTCGCGATCGCCGACTCCATCGCCGCGGCGAGCAACCAGCTACTCGCGTCCCTGATCCGTCCCGAGCACGAACTGCTCACTCTCATTGAGGGCGACGGGGCGACGCCCGCCAACACTCGGCGGATCACTGAGTACCTGGCCGAGGCCTTTCCCCACGTCGTCGTGGAGGTTCACCACGGCGGTCAGCCCCTCTACCCCTACTACTTCGGCCTCGAGTGAGCGACGCGCCGGCGCGCAGACTTCGCGAGTTGGGCGACGTATCGGTCGACAAGTTGCGCCACATTGGCGAGAAACGCGCGGCGGCGCTGGAGTCGATGGGTATCTCCAACGTCTTTGACCTGCTCACTGTCTATCCCCGTCGTTATATCGATCGCACGCGACAGGTCGACCTCAGCGACCTCTCGGTCGGTGATGAGGCGGCGATCTTCGCCGAAGTAACCAAGGTCTCTAGCCGTCGCACGCGACAGGGCAAGGTCATGGTCGAGGCGACGGTGAGTGACGGGGGAGAGTCCATCACGATCGTCTTCTTCAATCAAGGGTGGCGCGAACGTCAATTGCTGGTGGGCGTTCAGGCGTTGTTCTTTGGCAAAGTGGGCGACTATCGGGGGCAACGACAGATGGCCAACCCCGTGGTGGACGTCATCGTGGGAGCCACCGGCGAAGAGCGCGACCCGTCGCGAGTTGGGCGAGTGGTGGCCATCTACCCCGCCTCAGGCAAAGCGGGTCTCACCAGTTGGGAGATGGGCGGCTTCATCGAAGAGTCCCTGCGCCGAGCGGGCCACTTGCTCGACCCCCTCTCCGACACGCAGCGGGCGCCACTTCAGCTGATCGATCGAACGAGCGCCTATTGGGGAATCCACCTTCCCGAGAACTACGGCGACCAGCTCCCGGCGCGGCGTCGACTCGCCTTCGATGAGTTCCTCCGCCTTCAGCTGATCCTGGCCTTACGTCGCCGTCGCCTCGAAGAGTCGGCCGCGGGAATTCGTCACTCGATCGATCTCGACGATCTCGACGTGGTGCCGGGTTCGCTCGCCACACGAGAGGACACGCTGGTACGTCGTTTCCTCGGTGGACACCGCTTTGCACTCACCGCTGCGCAACGCCGCGTTCTCGGGGACGTCGTTCGCGACATGTCGGGACCTCTGCCGATGCACCGGCTTCTCCAAGGTGACGTGGGCTCGGGTAAGACGCTGGTGGCCGTCACGGCCATGCTCGGGGCGCTTGACGGGTCGCGTCAGAGCGTGCTGATGGCGCCCACCGAAGTTCTCGCCGAACAGCATCTGGCCTCGCTGCGCCGAGACCTGTCGGGTCTCTTGGTGCGCGACGACGCGGTGCTCGGGGGGGAGCGCGACGTCTCGGTGCAGCTCCTCACGGGTCGAGTTCGCGCCAAAGATCGCCAGGCCATCGTGGGGGGTCTGGCGAACGGCTCGGTCGACATCGTGGTGGGCACCCACGCCCTCTTGAGCGACGACGTGCGCTTTCGCTCACTCGGGCTCATTGTCATTGACGAGCAGCATCGATTCGGCGTCGAGCAACGCTCACGCCTGCGCGACCAAGGTCGCGAGCGCTCCAACGAGGGGGCCGACCCCGACCTCTTGGTCATGACCGCCACGCCCATTCCGCGCACGGCCGCCATGGTGCTCTTTGGGGACCTGGACGTCTCGGTCTTGGACGAGCTACCGGCCGGTCGTAGGGTCATCGAGACCGCGTGGGCCCGCGACGACCAGGAGATCGCCTCGTGTTGGCAACGAGTACGCGACGAGGTGGCGGCCGGTCGACGGGCCTACGTCATCTGTCCCTTGGTAGAGGGATCGGACAAGATCGAAGCCACGAGTGCCGTCGAAGAGCGGACCCGTTTAGCGACGCATGAACTGAGGGGCCTCGCGGTGGGCCTCTTGCACGGTCAAATGAAGAGCGACGAGAAGGAACTGGTGATGAACCAGTTTCGCGCCGGCGAGATCGCCGTCCTGGTCGCGACGGTAGTGATCGAGGTCGGTGTGGACGTGCCCGAGGCGAGCGTCATCGTGATTGAGGACGCCTGGCGTTTCGGCCTTGCTCAACTGCACCAACTACGTGGTCGCGTGGGACGTGCAGAGTTCCAGAGTTACTGCTACCTCCTTGGCACCCCGCCGAACGAGGACGGGGAGGCCCGACTGAACGCCCTAGTCGCGACCGACGACGGCTTTGAGCTGGCGGAGGTGGACCTCGAGATGCGTGGCGAGGGAACGCTCCTTGGCGCACGCCAACAGGGGCGCAGCGACCTCAAACTGGCCAAATTGAGGTCGGACGAAGACCTCCTCATCGGCGCTCAAAGGCTGGCGGCGGCGATGGTGGAGAGCGACGATGAGTCTCTAGAGGCGATGCAAGACGAACTGCGACTGTTCGTCGACGAGGACGACGCCACCTATCTCTTTAAGAGCTAGCCCTAGCCCCTACGCTGAAAGGGTGCGAGTTATTGGCGGTACGGCCCGCGGGCGTCGGCTCAAGGCGAAACTGCCGGCCGCAGTTCGCCCGACCACCGACTACGCCCGCGAAGCAATCTTCTCGATGCTCGAAAGCCGCGGCGGTCTCAACGATCTCGTGGTCGCTGACCTCTACAGCGGCTCGGGTGCCATGGGGATTGAAGCGCTCTCTCGTGGCGCGGCCAAGGTCTACTTCGTCGACACCGACCCCGCCTGCTTGGCTGCGGCCAAGAGCAACCTGGAACCTCTCAAGCTGGAGGGGGAAGCGGTATTTGTGCGTTCGAACCTACCGGTGTGGAGTCCACCGCGCGATCTCGACCTGGTGTTGGCCGACCCGCCCTATGGACCGCTGGACCTGGCGAGTGTGCTCCACGACGTCAGTGCCGCTCGCGTGGTGATAGAAAACGACCGTCACATGGACGCACCGCACGGCTGGGTCGTGACGAAAACGAAACGATACGGCACTACGCTCGTAACGATGTTGGAACCCAGTAAAGGGGACGAAGAGTGACCACCGTTGGACTGATTCCCGGCTCTTTCGACCCGTTTCACAACGGTCATCTGGAAATCGTGGAACGCGCCTCCCAGATCTTCGACGAGATTGTGGTGGCCGCGATCCGTAACCCTCAGAAGTCCGAAGCTCTTTTTGACTTAGAGGAGCGCCGAGAGATGATCGCGGACTCCTTAACTCATGTCCACAACGTGCGAATCGTCTCCATCTCGACCTTGCTCGTGAACGTCGCTCGCGACGTCAACGCCACGGCTATCGTGAAGGGACTTCGGGCCGTGTCGGACTTCGAAAGTGAACTCCAGATGGCTCAGATGAATAGGTCGCTCTCCGGGGTGGAGACGCTCTTTCTCCCCTCCAGTTCCCACCACTCCTTCATCGCTTCGCGCCTCTTGCGCGAAGTGGCGCGTTACGGCGGGGACGTCACCTCCTTCGTTCCCGAGCCGGTGGCCAAGCGCCTGGCCGAGAAGTTTCCCGAGGCTGCCTCGTGACCTCATTTGACGGCTACGACGCCGAGCCGTTTGAAGAGCCCGCACGCCACGTGCGCCGCGACATCGAAGCCGACCTGCGCGACCTCATCGACCTCGTGGCCAACGCGAAACAGATGCCGCTGTCGAACTCGGCGTTGATCTCGCGCGACGAGGTGCTCTCGCTGTTGGAGCAGGCCCTGCACAGCCTGCCTGATGAGATTCGTGAAGCCCGCTGGGCCCTGCGCGATCGCGAGGAGCTCATGGCGGCGGAGGTCCAAAAGGCCGAGCAGCTGATGAACCAGGTTCGCGCCGAAGCCGCCCGGATGGTCGACAAGACAGAGATTGTCCGTCAGTCGCGACTGAAGGCCGAACAGATTGTCGCCGACGCCCACACCCAGGCTCGCCAGATGATCAATGAGTCCGAAGACTTCATCGACGGGAAGCTGGGTGGCTTCGAGATTGTGCTGGAGCGACTCTTAAAGACGGCGCACTCGGGCCGCGAACGCCTGAGCGCCCAGGGTCTCCCAAGCTCGATGCTCAACCCCGAACCTCGCGTCGACGACTTCTTGTCGCCCGCCCCCGCCCCTTCTCGCGCGTCAGAGTCCGTTGCGGACGAAGGGTCCTTCTTCGATCAGGACTCCTTCTAGGGCAATGGCGTCGCCGTACCTCGTTCCCGTCACGGCGCTCCGACGTGACGTGCCCTCGTCGGTGTCGGTTGATTTCGAGGCGCCCTTTGATGAACCACACGAGTTCGAGCCTCGCGGAGCGGTCGAGACCGACGTCTTTGCCGAGGCCGTGGTGCACGTGAAGTTGCGCCTCGAAAGCTTTAGCGGGGGAATACGAGTCCGAGGGCGGGTGGAGGCTCCCTGGCACGGAGTGTGCCGTCGCTGTTCGGCGCCGGTGCTCGGGGTGACCGACGTGTCGGTCAACGAGCGATTTGTCGAGAACCCCGACGAGAGCGATGAGTTGAGCTACCCGATCGAGCACGGCTTTGTCGACCTGGCCCCGTTGGTGCACGACGCGATCTTGTTGGACCTCCCACTCGCGCCACTGTGTCGGCCCGACTGCGCAGGTCTGTGCCCCCAGTGCGGAATCGACCGCAACGAAGCGAACTGTGATTGCCAGGCGCCACGTGATCCTCGGTGGGCTACACTGGACGGACTCCAATTTGCGGACCCCGAGTCCGAGGGATCCTAAATAGCGACGGGTTTACCCGTTTCTGGTGAAAGAGAAGATCGATGGCCGTACCCAAGCGCAAGACCAGCAAAGCCAAGACCCGCAGCCGCCGTGCGGCGAACTGGACCTTGGAGCGACCGGCCCGTAGCGTCTGCCCTCAGTGCGCGACCTCTAAGTTGCCCCACGTGGTGTGCCCCAACTGCGGTTGGTACAAGGGCCGCGTCGCCGTTCAGGTCAACTGAGTTGACCCTTCCCATCGCCTTGGACGCGATGGGTGGTGACTTCGCTCCCCAGGAGATCATCGCGGGCGCTCGGCGCGCTG
Source organism: uncultured Acidimicrobiaceae bacterium (assembly GCA_963756325.1). GTDB lineage: Bacteria > Actinomycetota > Acidimicrobiia > Acidimicrobiales > RAAP-2 > RAAP-2. The sequence goes on along the minus strand of CAVWNE010000006.1, from coordinate 26,490 downwards.
TCGATGAGCTGGGACTCTCGGTCACCCTCGTGGGCGTGCCCGAACTCATGGGCGACCCACTCGGCCTTGACGTCGTGGCCTGCACCGAAGTCATCGCCATGGACGACGATCCCGGCGCCAGCGTGCGAAAGAAAAAGGACTCTTCCTTGGTTCGCGCGGCGGAACTCGTGCGTGACGGGAAAGCCTCGGCCATGGTCTCGGCCGGGAACACCGGCGCCACCATGGCCTCGGCGCTCTTGCGCATGGGACGCCTACCCGGAGTACATCGACCGTGCATTGTCACCCCTATTCCCAACCCCAATCGCACGCCGGTCGTGTTGGCGGACGCCGGCGCGAACGCTGAGTGCACGGCCGAGATGCTGGTGCAGTTCGCCCAAATGGCCTCCACCTACGTCTCCTCGCGTTATGGCGTGATGGCGCCGAAAGTCGGTCTGTTGTCCATTGGCGAAGAAGCGACCAAGGGAAACCCGCTTGTCAAAGAGACCCATCAACTCTTAGCCGACATGACCACGCTCAACTTTGTGGGCAACGTCGAAGGCCGTGACTTTATTCCCTCCCCGGTGGACGTCATCGTCACCGATGGCTTCACCGGCAACGTGGCGCTGAAGACCCTCGAAGGGGCGCTCCAGTTCGTGTTTTCTGCAGTGCTCGAGGCCATTGGCACCAATGACCGGACCAAAGCCGCGGGTGAGGTTCTCTTTGAGCACCTCTGGCCCGTCGCGAGTCAGCTCACCCCCGAAAGTCAAGGGGGCGCGATGCTGCTGGGCGTGAAGGGCATTTGCATCATCTCTCACGGCTCCTCCAACGCCACGGCCATCATGAACGCCCTGCGCGTGGCGGACGAGGTCGACAAAGGCGAGGTCGTGTCAAAACTGGCTTCCACCATAAGACCTGATCAAGCTGCCTAACCAGCCGCTCAAGCATCGGAACTCAGTAGTGTTGAGACACATTTATAAGGAGGCGTCATGAGCGCTGACACCACCGCGCCGTTGGACCGAGACGGCATCTTGGTACTCGTTCGCGACCAACTGGCGGAGATTCTCGAAAAGAGTCCGGGCGACATTGCCGAAGACGTCTCTTTCGAAGAACTGGGTGCGGACTCACTGGCCTTGATTGAGCTCGTGGAAGCACTCGAGGAGAACCTGGCCACTTACTCGGCGGGTTTTCACATCGACGACGAGGACTTAGAGGGCCTTACCTCAGTCCGCGACGCCGTCAACTACGTCGCCGTCAAGCTGCAGGTTTCCTAACGAGGCCCGTGAGCCTCATGACACCGTCCCTCGACGACGTCGCGGAGCGCCTCGGGCTCGATCCCGCGAGCCCACTGTTGGTCACGGCGTTGACCCACTCCAGTTTCGCCGCCGAACACGCCGTCGACTCCAATGAGCGACTGGAGTTTCTTGGTGACGCCGTGGTCGATCTGGCCGTGGCCGATCTCATCATTACGCGTTACCCCGATCTCGACGAGGGGTCGGGTTCTCTCGTTCGTAGTCGCGTGGTGAATGAAGCCGCCCTAGCGCGCGCCGCGCGACACCTTGATCTCGGTCCGGTTCTTCGCGTGGGCCGGGGCGTGAAGAAGGAAAACGGGGCCGACCGGCCGTCGTTGCTGGCCGACGCCTTCGAGGCGGTGGTCGCGGCGATCTACCTTGATCGTGGATACGATACGGCGAAAGAGTTCGTTCACGCGGCACTCGCGAACGACGTCATCGAGGCCGCCCTCGCGCCCAGCGACGTGGATCCCAAGACCCGCCTGCGCCAGTGGGCGGAGTCTTCCGGACGGGGTACGCCGATCTATGACGTCAGTGCCGACGGTCCCGCGCACTCTGTGACCTACTTCGCGACGGTGCGAGTGGGAGACCTCATTGGAGTCGGCGAAGGTCGTTCGAAGAAGAGTGCCGAGGGTCAAGCCGCGCGGGCCGCCTGGGAGGCCCACCGCGATGCCTGAACTACCAGAGGTGGAGACGGTGCGCGTGTCGCTGTCGCGCGACCTGGTCGGCAAGAAATTCAAGAGCGTCTCGGTGACCAATGGACGGGTCGTCCGACGCCACAAGACCGCGAAGGACTTTCGGGCCATGCTGGAGGGTCACAGCGTCCGCAACGTACAGCGCCTCGGTAAGAACCTGGTGGTGGGTCTGGATAACGGGTCGCACTTGGTGATTCATCTGGGGATGAGTGGGCAGTTGCTTCGGGCGAAAGGTCCCAAGGACTTGAAACCCAAGCACACCCACGTCGTCTTTACCTTCGCTCAAGGAGGCGAGCTGCGCTACGTGGATCCTCGAACCTTCGGCGAACTCTATGTCTCCAAGGTTCCTGGCGACGACGATCCGCCCGTGGAGCTGTCCAAGTTCGCGCGACTGTCCATCGGGGGCGATGGGACGGCGTTGCGTCGAGCCGTGCCTGAGCTGGCGCACCTCGGTCTCGATCCCTTCGAAGATCAGATCGGTTGGGACCGCTTCGCGGCCATCCTGCGCAGTCGTACCACGCCTCTCAAAGCCGTCCTGACCGATCAGGACATCATCGCCGGAATCGGCAATATCTACGCCGATGAGATTCTCTTTTCGGCCGGCTTGCGCTTTGATCGCTCGGCGGAAACCCTGTCGACCATCGAGATCCGTCGCCTCCACCGCGCCATCGGCGAGGTCTTGACCGACGCGATCAAGCACGACGGCTCGACGCTGGACGACGAGCAGTTTGTCGACCCCGACGGTAAGCCCGGCAACTACCAGCAGTTTCATCAGGTCTACAACCGCGAGGGTCAAGCGTGCCTCCAGTGTCGTCAACTCATCCGGCGTGAGACAGTGCGCGGACGCTCCACCTACTACTGCGAGAAGTGCCAGGCTTAACTCCGAGTCGGCGACCAGAAGGTTGCTAGCGTCGTGGCGTGTTTCTTAAGCGATTGACCATGAAGGGGTTTAAATCCTTCGCCGATACCACCGTTTTGGAGTTCGAGCCCGGCGTCACGGCGGTGGTCGGGCCGAACGGTTCGGGTAAGTCCAACGTGGTTGACGCCGTGACCTGGGTTCTTGGAGCCCAGAGCACGAGAGCGCTGCGCAGCTCACGCATGGATGACGTCATCTTTATGGGAACGGCCCATCGCGCCGCTCTCGGTCGGGCCGAAGTCGCTCTCACCATCGATAATTCCTCCGGCCGCCTGGCCATTGACGGCGCGGAAGTCACGATCTCCCGCACCCTCTTTCGAAATGGCGACTCGGACTACGCCATCAACGGCACGACCTGTCGACTGCTCGACGTGCAAGAGCTCCTCGGGGACTCGGGCGTCGGTCGCCAGCAGCACATGATCATTGGCCAAGGTCAGTTGGACTCCATCCTTTCCTCCAATCCCGAGAATCGTCGCGCGGTGATCGAAGAAGCGGCGGGGGTCCTCAAACATCGTCGACGCAAGGAGCGCTCCGAGCGACGCCTCGCTCAGACTCAAGAGAACTTGGAGCGTTTGGGCGACCTGGTTCGTGAGGTTCGGCGCCAGATGCGTCCTCTGGAACGTCAAGCGGCGTCGGCGCGGAGCTACTCCGACGTGGAAAGCGAGCTGCGCGAGACGCGACACGCCCTGTTCGCAGCGCGACTGCACCACTTTGATCTGCGCCGCCGCGAACTCGAGCACTCCCTCGAAGAAGCCGCGGTACGTGAGCGCGAGTTGCGCCACGAACTGGTCACCCTGGACGCCCAGGCGACGGCCGCCGCGGCGGAGATGGCCTCGCGCAAGGAGGAGATGCTGGCCTCCACACTCGGCACTCTCCAGGGGCTCGCCGAACGGGCTCGTGGCACGTCCTCGGTAATCCAAGAGCGCGAACGCTCGCTCCGTCAGGCCCTGATCGCCTCCGCAGACGAGAACGTCATCGCGACCCTCGAAGCCGACGCCGCGCGTCTGGTCACCGACCTCGAGGCCCTGCGCGCAGAAGAGCTCACCCTTGGAGAACTGCGCGATCGCCTAGGAGAAGCACGCGAACGCTTCGCCGGCGCCGAGGCCCTCGTCAGCGAGATCGGCACCACCTCGATCGAACAGGACGAGGCGGCGTTGCGAGGAGCCCGTGAGCAGATTGGGATCCTCGAGCGCTCGTTGGCCTCGGTGGATGACGGGGAACGCCGCGCCCGCGCGCGACTCGAGGAGGCCGAGCATCGAGGCGCCGCACTGAGCGCCGCTCGCGCTCGCGCCCAAGATGCGTTGGCCGAAGCCCTCAGCAGCCTCAATGACGCCAGTGAGTTTCTGGATCAGGCGGCGTCGTACGAATCGTCGGCCCACCAAGAACGTCGTGAGGCCGATGAGGCACTGGCGCGAGGAGCGGACCTGGCGTCGCGCGCTCAGGCGCGCGCCGAGACGCTCGCGCGAGCTTTCGAGGAACTCTCGGGCGCTGACGGTCGCGCCATCATTGGCGGACTGGAGGGGGTCCTTGGCTCGTTCCTGGATCTCATCGAAGTTGACACTGGTTGTGAGCGCGCGATCGAAGCCGCCGCCGGTGCGTCGGTAGGCGCCATGGTCGTAGATGGAAAACGCTCAGCTCGCGCGGCCCTCGCTGCGCTGCGTAAAGAGGGTGGCGCCGGTCTGATTCTGCCGGTGGGTGAGAGCGAGATCGATCTCGCGACAGCGCCGTCCGGAACCAGGGCGGTTCGAGACCTGGTTCGCGCTCGGGCCGGGGCACCCGAGCACGTCTCGCGAGTCCTTGACGCGCTCTTTTTCAACGCGTTTGTGGCCGCCGACTGGGAATCAGCGATCGATGAAGCGTTAGCGCATCGGTCCCTCACCTTTGTCACGCTGGAGGGCGATCGATTCTCCTCCTCGGGCTGGCGCGTCGCGTCGGGTCGCGCGATCGTCACGCGAACCACCGTCGACAGCGCAGAAGCTGACGCAGCGATCGCGGCAGACGCGTTGAGCGCGCTTCGCGAGCGTCGTGATCGAGCCGAGGAGGCCTTGACGCACGCCGTGGAGCGTCATCACGTTGCGAACGCCGCCGTCGTACATGTGCGCGGAGAGATCGAGAGGCTTCGCGGTGAGGTCGAGCGACTCAAACTCGACAGCGATCAGTTGGTCGCGACACGAGAGACGCTGAGCAATGACGCCGGTGTCCTGCTCTCCCAGCGTGACGGGCTCCTTGAGGAACTCGGCGTCCTTCGTGACGCCCTTCCGAACCTTGAAGCGACGTTGAACGAGAGCGCTGAGCGCACCGCACAACTGGAGACAGCCAAGTCCGAGTACGAGGCTCGTCGCCGCGAAGTCGATGAGATGGCCACCGCGCTCTCCCAGTACGAAGCGCGCTACGGCGAGCGCCGCCGTCTCATCGAGCAACGTCAGGGTGAGATCGAGGCGCGCCTCGAAGGGCGCACCGGCGAGCGCGAAGAAGCTGCCACCAAACGACAACTGCTCGAGTTCGACATTCAAGTCCTACGGCGACTGGCGACATTGGTGGAACGTGCGGCGGACGAGATTCGTGTCGCGCAAGAGGCCATGGACTCGACCTACCGCGAGCAGCTCGAGGCCACCCGTGCGAGTGCCGAACTACTGGAGGACGTCCGACAGGCTCGTCATTTGGCCGACCTACGTTTGAGTGAGTTGGGCGAGGTGATGCGACGTTACGAGATCGAACAGGCGGAACTCGTGGTGAAGGTCTCCAACGTTCATGAGGTCATTCACCGGGATCTGGGTGTGGAGCCGCACGAAATGGGTCCGGCGCCGCGAGTGGACCTCCCCGAAGGAGTCACCCTGGAGTCTCGCGTCGGTGAGCTCGAAGCTCGCATCACCTCGCTGGGCCCGATCAACCCGCTGGCCCTCGAAGAGTTATCCGCTCTGGAGGATCGTTACAAGGAGCTCGATGCTCAAGTCAGTGACGTCCGCCACGCGCGCCGTGAGTTGCAAGAAGTGTTGCGCGCGCTCGATGAGGAGATTATGCAGACCTTCACGGCCGCCTTCGCTGACGTGAACGAGCACTTTTCTTCGCTGATCGCCATGCTGTTTCCGGGAGGTCAGGGTCGTCTCAACATGAGCGAGCCAGAGGACCCCTTGAATACCGGCGTCGAGATCGAGGTACGCCCGATGGGTCGCAACGTCCGTCGCATCTCGCTGCTCTCAGGCGGTGAGCGCTCCATGGCGGCCCTGGCCTTCCTCTTCGCGGTCTTTCGATCACGGCCTTCGCCCTTTTATCTGATGGATGAGGTCGAAGCGGCCCTCGACGACGTCAACCTGCAACGCTTTCTCAACCTGGTCGATGAGTTCCGCCACGAGGCGCAGCTGCTGATCGTGACGCACCAAAAGCGCACGATGGAGGCGGCCGACGCTCTCTATGGCGTCACCATGGTGCCCGGCGCATCCTCCAAAGTGGTTAGTCAGCGCGTCAACCGACCGAAGGAAGTTGAAACGGCGTGATCGCCCTCTACGTGGTACTGGCAGTGGTGGTGGCTCTTGGAACCACCGTCGTGGTGCGTCGCCGTCGGCGTGGCGCGCGTCGGTGCTCTCATGACCCCGCCTCGTCAGGCCATGCCGGAGGTCCTGGTCACCGAGGCGGCACCGATGCCGGTCTTAGAGGACGTTTCGCTCGAGACCAGGTTGGCCTCGTCTCGGGGCGTCTTTGATCGCGTACGCTCGCTCACGGGTACCGGCGAAGTGAGCGCCGAGCAGCTGAACGTGGTCGAAGAAGTGCTGTTGCGCTCTGACGTGGGCGTCGCTATGACCCAGTCAGTTCTGGATGAACTGAGAAAGAATGGCGCGCCCGAAGGCGTCGCGGCGGCGCTGCGTGTCATCTTGCTGGACTCCTTTGGTGGAGATCGCCTCACGAAAACGCGGGCCGACGAGGATCGCGTCGCCGTGTGGTTGTTCGTGGGAGTGAACGGCGTCGGAAAGACCACGACGATCGGCAAACTCGCCAAGCGCCAACGTGACGAGGGCCACAGCGTGCTGCTGGCGGCGGGGGACACCTTTCGTGCCGCGGCGGCCGATCAGCTCGAGCAGTGGGCGATCACGTAGCGGCGCGGAGATCGTGCGCGCCACAGAGGGGGCCGATCCCGGTTCGGTGGTCCACGACGCGATCGGTCGGGCCAAGGCCCGTCACATCGACTTGGTCCTCGCCGACACCGCGGGTCGTCGAGCGAACTCATCAAACTTGCTGGATGAACTGGCGAAGGTGCGACGCGTGGCCGATCGCGAACCCGGTGAAGTCGTAGAGACGCTGTTGGTGTTGGACGCGACCACCGGTCAGAACGCGCTCAGTCAAGCCCGGGAGTTTCTCGCGGCGGCGAGCGTCACCGGCATCGTGTTGACCAAGCTTGACGGCACTGCGCGCGGAGGAATCGTCATCGCGATCGAGCGAGACTTGGGCATCCCCGTGAAGTTTGTGGGTGTGGGTGAAGGGATCGACGACTTGATCGTCTTTGACCCGGCGGCCTTCGTCGACTCGCTTCTCGGACCTTAACCCTAGACTTTCAAGAATGTTTGACGCCCTCAACGAACGCCTGGAACGACTCAGTTCGTCGCTGCGTTCGAAGGGTCGTCTGAGCGACGCTGACCTCGACGAAGCCCTGAGCGACGTTCGTTCAGCGCTGTTGGAAGCAGACGTCGAACTCGGTGTCGTGCGTGCGTTTCTCGACGCCGTACGTGAACGCCTCAGTGGCGAAGCCCTCAGCCAAAGCCTCTCCCCGGGTCAGCAGGTCATCAAGGCCGTCAATGAGCAACTCATTGTGGTGCTGGGCGGTACCCCGCTCAAGGTCACCTACGCGTCGCGACCTCCGACGGTGGTGCTTCTCGCCGGACTTCAAGGTGCCGGTAAGACCACCACCGCAGCGAAGCTAGCCAACTGGTTTAAACAACAAGGTCGACAGCCCTTCTTAATCGCGGCGGACCTTCAGCGACCGGCCGCGGTCGAGCAGTTGCGAGTGCTGGGCGGCCAGATCGGGGTGAACGTCTTCTCCGAAGCCAGCTCGCCCGTGGAGGTCGCGAAGAAGGGTGTCGCCGAAGCGAGTCGCCTGGGTCGTGACGTCGTCATCATCGACACCGCCGGTCGCTTGGCCATTGACCAGGACCTCATGGACGAAGTGCGCGACATCTCCTCCGCCACGTCGCCGCACTACACCTTCTTGGTGATTGACGCGGTTACCGGTCAAGACGCGGTGCACACCGCGCGTAGTTTCCACGACGTCCTGGAACTCTCGGGGCTCATCGTCACCAAGCTCGACTACGACGCGCGCGGGGGAGCGGTTCTCAGTGCGCGTGGTGTCGTGGGTCGGCCCGTTGTCTTCGCGTCTAGTGGCGAGAAAATGGAAGACTTCGACCTCTTCTACCCCGAGCGCATGGCTTCACGCATACTCGGCATGGGCGACGTTCTCTCCCTGATCGAGCAGGCCGAGCGCACGATGGACCCCGACGTCGTGGCCGAGTCGGCTGGGCGCATGATGAGCGGCACGTTCACGCTGGACGACTTTTTGGCCCAGCTCACCCAAGTCCGGCGCATGGGTTCCTTCGGCGGGATCATGAAGTTGATGCCCGGGGTCACCAAGGAGATGCGCAGCGCCGCCAACAATGTCGACGAGGGAGAGATCGCCAAAGTCGAGGCGATCGTGCGCTCCATGACGTCCGAAGAGCGTCGTGACCCCACCATCATCGACGGGTCTCGTCGTACGCGCATCGCGCGAGGATCGGCCACCAGCGTGGCTGCGGTGAATCAACTTCTCAAACAGTTTGGTGAGATGCGCAAGATGATGCGCCAGATGGGCAGCGGCTCCATGCCCCAGATGCCCGGCGGTCTCGGTCGCATGGCCTCGTTGGCGGCCAAGGGCGCAAAGGGCGCGGGTGAGGAGTTGCCAGCCGGTTTTGAGGCGCTGGGCGCGGGGATGGCGAGCGCCGCAGCCTCACGCGGTGGAAAAAACAAGAAGAAGAAGGGCGGGAGAGTTACCCCTCCCAAACAACGCTAAACTTTGACGCTCGGGTATATCGCCCTGTCCCGTCTGGGGACGAAAAAGGTACGAAGGGATTTTCGCTGTGGCCGTAAAACTACGTTTGGTGCGCATGGGTAAGAAGAAGCAACCCACCTATCGCGTCGTCGCCGCGGAGAGCCGCCGCGCCCGTTCGGGCGCCTTTCTCGAGATCGTGGGCACCTACCAGCCCCGGGGTCTTTCCGTCGCCGAGCCCGAGATGGTGCTCAAGATCGACAACGACAAAGTGGTGCGCTGGCTAAACCAAGGGGCCCAGCCCACCGAGCGCGTCGCCAAGCTCCTGAAAGTCAGCGGGGCTCTCGAGCAATTCGAGGCTGCGAAGGCCGCCAAGTGAGCGACGCTCAGGACGACTACGTCGCGGGCGACATCAACACCATCGACGACGCCGGCGACTTCGACGAGAACCACCACGACGCTGACGCCAACGACGTCGGCACCGATAAGGCCGCCACCGCCACCGCCGTGTTGGAGTTCATCGCCAAGTCGCTCGCCGAGGACCCCACCGCCGTGGAGATCGAGGTCAGCGAGCGTCAGGGCAAAGTCATCCTCTCACTCAGCGTGGGGCCCAATGACATGGGCCGCATCATCGGACGTCGCGGTCGAACCGCGCAGTCCATTCGCGCGCTGGTGGGCGCCGCGGGCGCGCGTGACGGCGTGACCACCTCCGTCGACATCGTCGACTAACCGTGTCCGGCGAGCGTCCCACGCTCGAGGTTGGGCGCATTGTAAAGGCCCACGGACTGCGCGGCCAGGTTCTGGTCGATCTCTCGAGTGATCGCGTCGAGCGACTCGCGTCCGGTAACACTCTTTTGAGCGATCGCGGCCCGCTGGTCGTGGTGGCCGCTGCGGTTCACCAAAAGACGCGCTTCATTGTGACCTTCGACCGCATCACTACTCGCGAAGAGGCCGAGCATTGGCGAGGGGTTGTGTTGTCGGCGCCCCGCATTGAGGACCCCAGCGTGATCTGGATCGATCAGCTGTTTGGGGCGGAAGTCATAGACATCGGTGGCGTACGGCGTGGCGTCGTCGTCGACGTCGAGGCCAACCCGGCGAGCGATCTCATGGTGCTTGATACGGGAGCGCTGGTCCCTCTCACCTTCGTGGTGGGGGTCGAGGCCAACCGGCGCGTCGACATCGATCCACCGGAGGGACTCTTCGAATGACGATGCGCATTGACGTCTTGACCCTCTTCCCGGACGCCATCGCCAACTACGTCACCACCTCGGTTCTCGGGCGGGCCGGGGAACGAGGAGTATTCGAGCTGCACGTGCACGACATCCGCGACGCCGCTCACGACCCGCACCGAAGTGTTGACGACACACCCTTTGGGGGCGGTGCGGGCATGGTGCTGCGCGCCGAACCCATCATCGCGAGTGTCGAATCCATCCCGGAACTGGCGAGGCCGGTGATCGCCCTCACACCCTCGGGTCGGGTGTTCACCCATGACGTCGCCGTGGAGCTGAGTGAGCTCTCGGGTTTTGCTTTGTTGAGCGGCCGCTACGAGGGGTTTGATCAGCGCGCGCTCGACGCGGTAGTGGACGACGAGATCTCCCTGGGCGATTTCGTGTTGGCCGGCGGTGAACTGGCGGCGCTCTGCGTCATCGAGTCGGTGGTGCGGCTCTTGCCCGGCGGGCTTGGAAATGACGCCTCGAGTGCGGACGAGTCCTTCAGCGACGGGCTCTTGGAGTACCCCCAGTACACCAAACCGGCCGACGTTCGAGGACGGGGGGTGCCGGAGATTCTTCTCTCGGGGAACCACGAGCGCATCGCCCGCTGGCGCCGGGCCCAGGCGCTACGGGTGACGCTGTCGCGTCGGCCCGACCTGATCGCGAGGCGTGGGGGTCTGAGCGAACAGGACCTAGCCCTGCTCGACGAATTCCCGGAAATGGATGAAGTCGAGCGAAGCGGCTAAACTTCTAAAGCCTGTGATCCGAAAGGGACCGCTCTCATGAACCCCACCGACCTCGTCGACCGCGATTCGCTACGCGATGACATCCCCTCCTTCCGCCCCGGCGACACCGTCAAGGTGCACGTACGCGTCGTGGAAGGTACCCGCCAGCGCGTCCAGGTCTTTCAGGGAGTAGTGATTCGCCGTCAGGGCTCGGGTGTCCAGGAGACCTTTACCGTTCGCAAAATCAGTTTCGGGGTGGGCGTGGAGCGCACGTTCCCGGTGCACACGCCGACCATCGCCAAGATTGAAGTCGACTCGTACGGTGACGTGCGACGCGCCAAGTTGTACTACCTGCGTGAACTGCGCGGCCGGGCCGCCAAGATCAAGGAACTTCGCGTCAACGAGCGCGCGTAGTCGCTGGTGGGTGAAGAAGAGCTCGACGACTACGAGTCGACCCTCGAACTCGCGTTAGTCCAGGAGTACAAAGCCGTAGTCGGCATGTTCGACTTCGCCGTGGAAACCGATCGCCGTTTCTACTTGGCGAACGACGTCGCCGTCGAGGTGAAATCGAACGCCACCCCCACTTTGCTCGAGATCACCCTGCACGACGCCTGGGTCTGGGATATGTACCGCGCGGCCCGCTTCGTGCCGTCGGTGCGCATCCTTACCTTCCGCGACGTGAACATCGAACGTCTGCCCAAAGAAGATCTTCAACCCTGAGATGCGCTTGGCTCGAGTCGTCGCGTCGCGGGCCTCGAGCGGCGTCCTGACAGAACTCCGCGACGCCACGCCGGTCTTTTGTTGCAGCGATGCCGACACCGTCATTGTTCTTGGTTCGTGGAGCGACGCCGTAACCAACGAGGTGGGGGTCTGGCTCAGAGTCACCGAGGGCTATAGCGCTCAGATCGTCGCGCGCGACGTACGGACGCTTTCGGTACTCATGAATCTCCGCCACGTAGTCATTGAAGCGGCCGATCGAGCCGAGGAGCACGCGGAAGTGGTGCGCCTGCTTCTTAGTGGCGGGGAAGTGAATTTCTCCAACTCCGTTGCGACTCTGACGCACGCCTTCAGTCGACCAGCACCGCCGCGATCTCTCACCGTCTGGAGCTATGAGAATGCGGAGCTCACGAGTTCCGAGGGAACGCTGCACCAGTTGTCTCCTGGGGCCGCTGGTGTAGTGGAGTTGACCTACTTCGAGGATTAGTCGGGCTGGCGCGAGATGCGATCCGGTCGGATCCTCACGGTGACGCGCACCTCACCGGGGGTGCGATAGGGATACGAGTCGAGGCCCGTGTACTTCTTGGCGAGGGCGTCAATCACGGCGTCGGCCCCGTCGGTAGTGAAGGTCACGACCGTACCACGAACGGTGATGCTGGCTTGGGGATCGTCGGGGTCAACCAGGGAGACGGCCACTCGCGAGTCTGAGGCGAGGTTGCGAGCTTTGGCGCGTCCGAGGGCCGTATTGATCACGATGTCGTCACCGTCGAGCATGACCCAGACGGGGGTGACGTTGGGTGCACCGTCGGCGTCGAGGCTGGCCACGTGGGCGAGCACTTGCTTGTCAAAGATGGCCCGTGCTGCGGGGCTGAAAGTGTCAGTCATGAAACTCCTGTGATTCGATCGGAAAAGGCCTACTAGTTTTACTGTAATGAACGTAGGTGCGCATGTACGCGGTGGTGGCAAGTTAGTTCCGTCCCTTGAGCTTGGTGTGGAGATGGGCGCAACGTCCATTCAGATCTTCACCCAGAGCCCTCGAATGTGGAAGCCATCGCAGTATGCGCCGGAGGTCTTGGCGGGGTACCGCGAAGCGGCCGCCAAGAATCTGACCATCACGGACACGTTCTGCCACGCCACGTATTTGATCAACTTGGCGACGGCCGATCTTGAGCTGTATGAGAAGTCCGTCGCGTGCCTCACCCACAATCTGTCCGTGGCGCGAGGGATGGGATCGTCCGGGCTTATCTCTGCACGTGGGTTCACACCACGGCGCGGGATTTGATCAAGTGGTGCGCCAGATCGCCGACGCTTTTGAGCGAGCGTTCGCCGAGGCCGACCCCACTCCCGAGGGTGAGTCCGAGTGCCCGATCTTGATCGAAAACGCGGCCGGCTCGGGAGGCACGGTGGGGCGATCGCTGGAAGAGATCCATCTCCTCATCGACGCCTGCAACAGTGACGACCGACTCGGGCTGTGCATCGACACCCAACATTTGTGGGCGAGCGGCTTTGACTACTCGACGGTCGCCGGGACGGAGCGACTGATCCAGGAGATTGAGCTAAGTGTGGGCATGGACCGCCTGCGCTGCTTCCACTTCAACGACTCGAAAACCGAACTGGGCGGGAACCGCGATCGTCACGCCAACATCGGCGAGGGCACGATCGGTACCCGAGGGCTCGCAACGCTCACGGGGCATCCCGCTCATTCGGAATTTACCGCTACTTCTTGAGGTACCCGGTGCGGGAGACGGTCCGCGTGCGGAAGATGTCGAGATTGGCAAGCAGGTCGTCAGGGCGGGCATCGCCTTGTGGGAGGGTTCGCCTGCGTGGGAAAGGCTGCTTCCTGACGTAGTGGCGACGCCGGTATCCGCAAAGAGTGTTGAGAAAGCGGCGAAAGCGCCCGCAAAGACATCGAAGACTGCAAAGAAGACTGCAAAGAAGACTGCAAAGAAGACTGCAAAGAAGACTGCGAAGAAGAACTGCGAAGGCGACTGCAAAGACCGCTACCAAGCCAGCGCCGTCGGCCAGGAAAAAGCGGAAGAAGACTGCGACAAAAGTGCCAAACAAGGCAACGAGGGCGGCGAAGAAGGCGTCAAAGGTGACAGAGAAGAAGGTTGCCGTGAAGTCCTCCGGCAAGAAAACGGGTAAGCCCTCCAGGAAGACCGCGAAAAAGATTGCTAAGAAGGCAGTCGCCAAGGCCGCGAAGTCAGCCAAGCAGTTGGCCAAGCGCACGGCGAAGAAGCCGGTCGCAAAGGGGTCGCCGAAGGCCCCGAAGAAAGTTGCCAAGAAGACGGCGACGAAGACGTCAACACGGAAGTCGACAAAGAAGTCGACGAAAAAATAGGAGAAGTGATGAGTAACGTGCGCGTCGAATCTGACTCGATGGGCTCCATTGAGGTGCCGGCGGATCACTACTGGGGGGCGCAAACTGAGCGAAGTCTGCACCACTTTGCAATCAGCCACGAGACGATGCCCCCGGCGGTGATCACCGCGTTTGGCGTATTGAAACTGGCGTCTGCGAAAGTCAACAACGCACTGGGGAAACTAGACGACGAAAAGGCTTCGCTCATCGAGCGTGCCGCCGCTGAGGTTATTGACGGCAAACTCGGCGATGAGTTTCCTCTTCGAATTTGGCAGACCGGTTCCGGCACGCAGACGAACATGAATGTCAACGAGGTCATCTCCAACCGCGCCATCGAACTCTCGGGCGGCGTCATGGGATCGAAGTCTCCAATACACCCTAATGATGACGTGAACATGTCCCAGTCCTCGAACGACACCTTTCCCACCGCCATGCATATCGCTGCGGTGATGGAAATCTCCGGTCGTTTGATCCCCGCGGTGACGCGCCTGCGCGACGAACTCGACGTCAAGGCGACAGCCTTCGTCGACGTCACGAAAATTGGGCGCACGCACTTGATGGACGCCGTGCCCTTGACGCTGGGACAAGAGTTCTCCGGATACGTCGCTCAGCTCGACGCCGACCTCGACCGACTTCGTCTAGTTCTTCGCGGCCTCCATGAACTGGCGGCTGGTGGGACGGCGGTGGGCACCGGCCTCAACACCCATCCTGAGTTCGGAGAGAAGGTGGCGGCCGAGATCGCCTCGCTCACGCACGAGCCATTCGTGACTGCGCCGAATAAGTTCGCCGCGCTGGCAGCCCACGACGCGCTCGTCTTTGCGCACGGGGCCATCAAGACGCTCGCCGCGAGTTTGACCAAGATCGCCGAGGACCTGCGTTGGCTCGGTTCGGGCCCGCGCTCGGGACTGGGCGAACTGCAGTTGCCCGAGAATGAGCCGGGCAGTTCGATCATGCCGGGCAAGGTAAATCCAACTCAGAGCGAAGCCATGATCATGGTGTGCGTGCAGGTCTTCGGCAACGACACGGCGGTCGGTATCGGCGGCTCGCGCGGCAACTTTGAGCTCAACGTGTGCAAGCCGGTCATTATTTATAACGTCTGTAACTCGATCGATCTCTTGACTGACGCCTGTGACCGGTTCCGTGAGTTCTGCGTAGAGGGCCTCGAGCCCAACTTTGAGCAGATACAGAACCATCTCACTAACTCGCTGATGCTGGTCACTGCGCTCAACCCCATTATTGGTTACGACAAAGCGGCGCTGGTGGCCAAGAAGGCTCACAAGGAGCGCATGACGTTGCGTGAGGCTGCGCTGGCACTTGGATTCTTGACTGGCGAAGAGTTCGATGCGGCGGTCGTCCCTGAGGAGATGACTCACCCGTAGTTACGCCAGCTGCAAGAACCCTGACGTGATGCAGAGCCCGAACGCGCAGACGATGACCATGCCGACGACCACCGAGACGGCGGCGATCTGAGCACCTCGGCCACGACCGCGAGCCATCGGAACCGGCATATACCACTCGGGCAGAAGGTTCCGAGAGAAGCCCTGGGAGAAGTGCCAGGGCTGTGCATCGAGATTGAGGGGCGCACTGGGATCAGCAGCCAGGGCCATCTCGGTCAACTCGTCGTCACTAAAGGTCGAAGTACTGGTCGATTCCAGGCCGCGCATAACTCTCCTCGAGAAATATCCCTTGACTCGCAACCTACTCGTTCTCGGATGAGATGACGCCGCGCAGCCGAGTCCGAATGGGCTCTCAATCCACCTCAGAGAAGGTGATCTCCGGCACTCCGACGACGCCACTCTCCTGCATCGCCATCGTCAGATCAGGGAGAGCGGCAAATGCCTTGGCGTCATCTACGGAGTCAAAGGTACAGACGACGACAACTCTGTTGGGATCGTCGGGAGAGACGCGGACCTCGCTCGATCTCATGCCATTGATGACTCGAAAATCCTCATGGTCATCGAAGGCCGCTCGCCACGAGTCGTAATCAGCAACGTGCTGAACAATTGTTGCAATTCCTGCCATGTTGTCTCCCCTTAGCTCGAGTTGCGATTTCGGGCGAAGCGTAACATCTGCGATATTCGCGCGCCACGGTGAAGGGACCGTCGAGTTAGCGAGCTAGTCGACGGGCACGTTCCAGAGGGCCATCCAGCGCGAAAGGTCTTTCTCGATGGGCAAGTCGGTGCTGAGAAACGAGCGGACCCGTAGTTCGAGTTCGTTGTTGCGCTGGTCGGGTCCGGTCGGGGCGAAGGGGTAGAAGGTTCCCTGCTTCAACAGATAGACGAGGCGCAGGTTGCCTTCCCCGGGAGGGGTCTTGGGGACGAAACCGAAAACGGCACAGAGAAGTCGCGCGCCAAGTCCGTGTTCGACCATGGAGGTGTCGGCGGAGTGAATGCGCGTCACCAGGGACCCGAGATCGGGATCGGCCACCAGAAGCCACTCGAAGCCGAGGTCGTCTTTAGTCAGCGTCACGTTGCTGTTGCTCTCATCAAAGTCCAGCAGATCTTTGATGTCCGCGTCGGTGGTCAGAGTGCCTTCGCCGCTGCCCGCCTTGAAGCAGAGGCCGCCGTGTCCCGAGGGGACGAGATCCAACTCGCTTTGCAGCGTGAGCGCCGCGGTCGACAGGGCGAAAAGATTGTCGAGATTGGGGGCGGCTTGTTTGGTTCGCCCGAAGATCGTGTCGCGAAAGCCCACTAGCCGTTGAGTTCTTTTTCCAACTTGGCCAGTTGGTTGAGGCGGACCTCGAGCGAGGGATGCGTGGAGAACAGTGTCGCGGCGGTGCCGCCGGCCAGGGCCGGGGCGAAAAAGAACGCGTTCATGCCCTCGGTCTTACGAAGGTCATTACGTGGGATCTTTCCTATATCGCCCGTCACGTGCACCAGAGCACTGGCCAGCACGCTCGGCTTGCCGATCAAGATGGCGCCTGAACGGTCGGCCGCGAGTTCGCGGTACCGCGAGAGTGCCATGGTCAAGAGGTAGGCAATGACGTAGACGACAACGGAGACGAGCAGGGTCGCCATCTCCAGGAGCACCACGTTTTGGCTGCCTCGTCCGCGACCGCCGCCACCAAACATGGTGCCAAAGAGGGCGATCCGACTGATCAAACCGGCCAGCAGACCAACGCCCGAGGCGATGGTCATCACCGCCACGTCGCGGTGCGCCACGTGAGAGAGTTCGTGAGCCAAGACCGCCTCCAGCTCTTCGTCGTTGAGCCGCTGCATCAATCCGCGTGTGGCGCAGATGACGGCGTGACTCGGGCTGCGGCCAGTGGCGAAAGCGTTGGGAATGTCCATCTCCGAGACACCCACCCGGGGCTTTTGCATGTTGGCGAGCAGGCACAGTCGGTCGACGATCTCGTGGAGCGTGGGCTCTTGCTGTGGCGTGACCTCGTGCGCGTGCATCGAGAACATCGCGATCTTGTCGGAGAAGAAGTACTGCGAGAAGAGCAAGCCGCCGGCGATGACAATCACCAGCACCAGCGAAACTCCGAGACTGATCATGACCGAAACGATGATGGCGTAGAGCGCCACGAGCGCGAGGCCCGTGATGAACATGCGTACGTTTAACTTGTGGTCCGTCTCAATCTTGGTTGTTGCCACGGCTAGCTACTTTCGGTCGTCGGCGCTTCTGTGGGAGCGTCGCTCGTACCCGCCGGCAGTTGGGTGGTCGTACCGGTGGCCTTGAGGGCCGCGAGTTGGGCGTCGATGTCGGACTGGGCCGACGCCTTGTCGAGTTGGGCCTGGATGTCGTCGTTCGTATTGGTCAAGTCAGTCAGCGCGCCCGATGCCAACAGCTCATCCAGGGCGCCACTTCGCGCCTGCATCTGGGCGACCTTGTCTTGGGCTCGCTGCATGGCCGCACCGGCGTCACCCATCGAGGTCGAGATTCCGCTCACCGCTTCGTTCACGTGGGCCGAGGCCTCGGCGGCCGTGTACGTCGCTTTGATCGTCTCTTTCCTTGTTCGGAACGCCTCGATCTCGGTCTGCAGTTTGGTCGCGGTCGCTTCGAGCTTCTGAAGTTGGTCGTCGACCGAGGCGTGCTGAGTTTCGAGGTCCTTTAGTTGACTCGCAATGGCCTCACGGCGGGTGAGGGCCTCACGGGCCAGGGGCTCATTGCCCTGGCCGAGAGCGGCCTTCGCCTGCTCAGCCAACTTGTCTCCCTGGCTCTTTAGTGTCTCCGCCTGGATCTCAATGCGCTTCTTCGCGGTGGCGACGTCGGCCACGGCGCGCTTCACCTTGGTTAGGTTTTCCAACTGCTGTTCGTATGAGTAATCGAGCGTTTGGCGAGGATCCTCGGCCTTATCCAGGGCGCTGTTGGCCTTGGCCTGAAAGATACCCTGTGCTCGCTTCAAAATGCCCACGTGGGCCTCCTTTGTTACGTGACCAGACTAGGTCCAACTGATGCGAGGAGTTCGACGCGCGGGGGCGCGCGACACCGGTGATCCTAAAATCTTGGTAAATCTGTGTCCTGAGAGCGGGCTTCCGCGCCGAGTTCGAGACGATAATTCTCCAGTTGATCAGCCAGCGACTCATTCGCGCCGGCGAGTATTCGCAGCGCCAACAGTGCAGCGTTGGTCGCGCCGTTGATCGCCACGGTCGCGACGGGCACGCCACGGGGCATCTGCACGATTGAGAGCAGCGAGTCGAGCCCATCGAGGCGGGCGAGGGCGACGGGGACGCCAATCACGGGCAGCGTGGTGGACGAGGCCAACATGCCCGGTAAGTGCGCCGCGCCACCCGCTCCGGCGATGAGGACCTTGAGCCCGCGTTCCCTGGCGCTACTCGCGTACTCCAGCATCGCCTCGGGGGTGCGGTGGGCCGAGACCACTCGCAGTTCGTGCTCCACGTTGAAGCGCGCAAGGGTTGTCGCGGCGTCGTTCATCACCTCGAGGTCCGAGGAGGAGCCCATCACGATGCCGACGATTGGTTGCACTATGTCTCCCGGGTTACGGTGCCGTAGGCGTGGGCACTCTCCCATGCTCTCACGCGGGGTCCGAGCGGTTCATCACCGAGGGACGTGACGTGTCCGAGTTTGCGCCCGGGTCGCCACGATTTGCCGTAGTCGTGTACGTAGACACCCGGCACCTGGCGCGCCGCGTCGAGGGAGCCGGGAGCGAGGGCGCCCACCACGTTGACCATGACCGCGTAAGGGCTCGTCTCTTCCACCGGTCCCAGAGGAAGTCCACTCACGCATCGCAAGTGCTGAGCGAACTGGCTCGTGGTGGCGCCCTCGATGGACCAATGGCCGCTGTTATGGGGGCGAAGGGCGACCTCGTTGATGAATAGGCCCTCGGCCGTCACGAAATACTCGATCGCCATGACGCCCACCCCACGGACGAGTGACGCGACGACGGTGCTGAGACGCTTCGCCTCGGCGCGGGTGCGCTCGTCCAGTTGATCCGGGTAACGCACCTCAGTGCACATCCCGTCGCGCTGGACAGTCGTCACGACCGGGAAGAAGCTCAACTCGCCCTGGGCGGTGCGCGCCACCAACTGGGCGACTTCGCTGCGAAGTTCGAGGCGCTCTTCCACCACGACCTCGCCGGACCGGGCCAACTCGTCGATCAGCGCGAGGGAGTCCTCGCGGCTTTTAGCGAACGCCACTCCCCGTCCGTCGTACCCTCCCCGGGCGGCTTTCACCACCGGGGGGTTTCCAATCTCCGTGAGAAACGTGCTCAGGCGTTCGTCGAGCGAGGAGCGAACGACCAGAAATCGTGGCACGGGAAGTTCGTTCTGGCGAAAGGCGCGGCGTTGAAACGCCTTATCCACGGCGAAGCGGAGGGCTTGGGCGCTCGGGCGAAGTATGACGCCTTCGCTCTCCAGCGCCTCCAAACTCTGGAGGTCAACCAGCTCGTGATCAAAGGTGATGACCTCGACCCGCTCAGACAAACGTCGAATCGCCTCGATATCAGTCGCCGCGCCGAGCACTACGTCACTGATGGTCAACGTGGCCGAGTCGTCGGGTTGAGCGGCGAGAACCGAGAGAGTGAGGCCGAGCTCGCCCGACGCCTCACCCATCATGTGCGCGAGTTGTCCGGCGCCCACCACGCCAACGCGCGAAAAGTTAGCAGCGGTCTCGGGGCTTGGCACGTTGGAGACGATAGCGGTGATGAAGGCACTCTTCGCGCCAACAACGGCGAGCGCGGTGACGATCTGCGCGAAGTGAACCTATTAGAGTTAATCCTCCGCGTCGCGATCAATCGCGACGATCACCCGACCCTACGAGGTATATAGAAATGTTCGTTGTTGCCGTCGTGTTGTCGGTCGTGCTGTTCGTCTCATTCGCTTCCGCCGGTGCGCAGAAAATTGTCTTCAATCCGGTGATGTCTAAGTCCGCTGAACATCTCGGCTTCACCAAGCGCGGGTATCAACGAATTGGACTCGTGGAACTGCTTGGAGCACTGGCGGTGTTGGCCGGTCTTGTGGCCTCGCGAGGCTCGGTCCTCGGCGTTCTCAACGAGATCGCTGCCGCGGCACTGACGGTGATGATGGGTCTGGCCGTACGAGTGCATCTGCGCCAAGGCGACACGACCAAGTACCTCACGCCGGCACTGGTGCTCGGAGTTATGGCGCTCGTGGAAGTGATCTGTCGCCTCGCCTAGCGCCGAACTAGAACGCGACTTTGGTGTGCTTGAACTCATTCAAGGCACTTTGGTCACTCATCAGGCTGACCAACGACTGAATGAGTGAAACCGACGCCGATGGGTCGTCGCTCGGGGGATTCATGTAACGAACGAACGTAGCGTCGCCGTTCACGACGAACGTCGGCACCCCGAAAGCCTCGTATCGTTCGAACTCTCGGAAACTCTCGCCAATGACCTTGAAGGGGCGGCGCGACGCGACATCCTCGAAGATCGAGCCGAGATCGAGATCGAGATCGAGTTCTTCCAGCGCTTGGGAGATCTCCTGCTCATTAATGAGCCGAATGGCTCGATCGTGGCGAGCTCGAAAGAGCGCTTCGTGGGCGTCGAGGAATCGCTCAGGGACGTTGTCGCGGATCGACGTGCTGACGGCCAGGGCGAGGTGCTCGGGATCGCGGGTGGGGTCATCCCAGGTGTCGGGCGCGCCCTGGGCGCGATAGCCCTGGCTCATGGTCCACGGCACGAACGTCACGTCAAAATCTGCGCCGGCTCGAAGTGCCGAGATCACGTGCAGGTGAATGTTCTTTGCGAAAGGGCAGCGGTAGTCGTAGGAGAGTTGAAAGGACAGCACGGGGCCAGCCTAGGGATTTAACGTCCCGGGACGGCCACTCCATTCGAGCGGCATAGGTCCTTGAATGCGCAAAACCGACATGCGTTGATCGAGGGGGTGGCAGGAAAATCGCCGTCGTTGTAGTAGCGCGTGATGCGCGTCCACGCACCGGCCGCCGCCTGCGCCCGCGCGTTCACGACGACCTCGGACACGGGCCGTTCGATCGACTGACCGTGGGCCACGTACATCAAACGTATCTTTGTGGGTCGCTCGCCGAGCTGAGCTTCGCAGAGCGCGGCGTACAGCTCGGCGTTGGCAAATGTCTGGCTGTCGTAGTTGCGATTGGGCAGACCACCCGTCTTGTAGTCGACGATGGTAAGGGTGCCGTCTTCGTCGCGGTCTAACCGGTCCAGGATTCCATAGAGCGGGGCACCTTTCACGTCGACGCCGATACGCAGTTCCACGCCCTCGTGTTTCACGCCCGCGGGATCTTCCATCTCGAAGTAGCGAAGGATGATCGCGTCGGCTTCTTGGAGCAGTCGCGCCTTCAGTGCGTCGTCGAGGGCGATGTCGCGTCGAACATCCTCGGTAAGGATCTCCTCCTCGGCGCTCGCCACGAGTGAGCGAGCGCGCTCGATCGTGCGCTCCTCGCTGGGCAACTGAAGGAGGTGTTCAAACACGAAGTGTACGAACCGCCCTTTGGCCGTCGCGTAGGTAGCGGGCTGGGGGATGCGATCTACTGAGGCGTGCTGATAGCGACGGGGACAGGCCTGGAAGTCGGACAGGCGCGAAGGTGAGAGCGACTGGGGGAGCGGTTGGGTAAAAGCCATAACAAAACGCTAGGTCACGCCTGTGACGCCGCGAGGATGGGCCACAATGGAGGAATGCCGAAGAAGCCCGCCACCGTTCGCCGCGGGTTGATCGTGCGCTCCAGCCAGTGGAATGGAGTTCGTGACGGCGACCCGGTAGTGGTCAACGCTCCCAAGGAACGGCGCCGGAGTTGGACCTTCGTGGCCCACGTGGTGAACGAGGCAACCGGGGACGAGTGGGTGGAGGTTCGCGGCGGACGCGTGGGCGAAGCCAAGGGTCGCTCGTTTCATCCAGACCTGATCTTTCCCGGCGAAGCGCGCAAGGGAGCTCGCGTCATCGGTCTCTCCCTAGCTAGGGCTCCAAAACTGGCACTGGGTGAACCCGGTCGGCGTCGATAGCGTTGATTTTCTTCGAGACGATGATCCATAGGCCGGGTATCACACAGATGATGCTGAAGATTACGAAATACGCCCGCACGCCGATGGCGTTGGCCACTTGACTGGCGATTACCAGGCCGAGCGGCGCCACGCCAAGCGAGACAAACCAGTCCACCGAACTGACGCGCCCTAGAAGTTCCCGCGGGACCTCGCTCTGCATCATGGACTCAAAGATGACGTTGCCAAAGATGATGGTCGGCGAGACAGCAATGGGAAAGATGATGACCTCCCAGAAGTTGGTGGCAATGCCCATGACCAGAGCAGTCATAGAACCTAGCGACCAGTAGATCCACATCATGCGAATGCGACGTTTGGGCATGGGCAGGTTGGCCACGACCAACGCCCCGAGCGCTCCCGAGACGCCCGCTGCGGCCACGGAAAAGCCGACGTAGTCCTTCGCGAGGTGCAAATTGTGTCGCAAGAAGTAGGGAATGAGGACAAACATGGGCGTCAGCACAAAGGCGTTGACTAGCGTCACTGACACTGAGGTCGTCCACAGCCAGCGTGTACGAACGACGTAGTGCAACCCTTCCTTAATGTCACCAATCATGGTGGCGCCTTCTTTGCGCGTGGGCTTGGGCGTGGATCTCATGAGCGCCAATGCCGTTGCGCTGACGACAAATGTGGCGCAGTCCACACCCAGAGAGAGGCTGGTGCTGAAAGCGGCCAGCAGACCACCGACGGCGGGCCCGATGGTGCTGCCCATGAGATTGTTCGCCAATGGTCGCACCGCGTTCATGGCGGGTAAGAGATCCTCGGGCACGATCTCGGGTGTGAAGGCTGCGATACAGGGATAAAAGAGAGCGTCGAAACTTCCGAAGAAGACGGCGAAGGTGATTAGTTCCCAGTAGTGCAGGGCGTGGCACAGGATCAAGATCACGATGAGGCCGGTCAAGACGGCCCGCACGGCGTCAGAAAGAATGAGCAGAAGTCGGCGAGAGAACCGGTCGACGATCGCGCCGCCAATCAACAAGAACACCACTTGGGGCGTCATGCGCGCGGCGGCGAACCACCCGAGCGCGGTGACGCTGTGGGTGGTGTCCAGGACGAGCAGGGTAAGGGCCACAATGGCGACACCGTCGCCGAAGTTGGAGACCGCCTGTCCCGAGACCAGCAGTCGCGGCTCGCGATGCTTCGCGAGTTCCACGATGGCGAGCTTTTTTCTCATCGTTTTACCCTAGGTGAGGGTCGTCTCGCGGAACGCTGAGACTTCTTTTCATGTTCATGACAAACTCAAGATTGCTCACTATTTTCCGTGGTCGCGTCAGGTCCCCTCAGGGCACATCTCGTCGTCTGTGAAGATAAGCAAGAGACGAGGAGCACGCAATGAGTGAGTACGAGCTGAGCCAGGCGGACGCACTCGTCATCTTTGGTATCACCGGAGACCTGGCGAAGAAGATGACCTACCAGGCGCTCTATCAAATGGAGGCGGACCAGCAGTTGGGTTGTCCGATCATTGGTGTCGCGGTGGAAGATTGGACGATCGAGCAGTTGCGTGACGCCATGCGCGCGGCTCTCGTGTCGAGCGGCGATTTCAACAACAAGGTCTTCGATCGCCTGGCTCAACGGGTGAGTTACATCCATGGCGACTTCAATGACGACTCAACGTACGTGGCCCTAGCAAATCAGCTCGCCTCGGCCGAGCATCCGCTGTACTACCTGGAGATACCGCCGTTCCTTTTTGCGCCGGTCGTGACCGCGCTGGGGAAAGCCAACCTCGTCACCGGCGCTACGGTCATGATCGAGAAGCCGTTCGGCCACGATCTGGCGTCCGCTCGCGCGCTGAACGACGAGCTTCACAAAGTACTTCAGGAGAACCAGATTCTGCGCGTCGACCACTTTCTTGGCAAGCAGCCAGTGACCGACATCTCCTACTTGCGTTTCGCCAACGCGCTGCTCGAGCCAGTGTGGAACCGCGACCACGTGTCGGGGGTGTACGTCACGATGGCCGAAAATTTTGGCGTCGATGACCGTGGGGCGTTCTACGACCCGGTCGGCGCGCTACGCGACGTGGTGCAGAATCACCTCTTTCAACTCATCGCGCTCATCGCAATGGAGGCACCCGTCGGCCCCGGCCCGACCGCCCTCTGGGATAAGAAGGTTGAGATATTTCGTGCCATCGCCAGCGTCGAGCCGAATCGTTGCGTGCGCGGGCAGTACGACGGGTATCAGCGAGTGCCGGGGTGTCGCCCAGGTTCGGACACGGAGACCTTTGTCTCGCTGCGTCTCGGCATCGACAACTGGCGTTGGTCGGGCGTGCCATTTTTTGTGCGAGCCGGCAAACAGCTCCCGGAACGCGTGACCGAGATTCGGATCATTCTGAAGCGTCCTCCCCGTCTCAGTTTCTTAAACGGGCCCGTGCACGCCGAGTCCAACCAGATCATCTTTCGCATCGATCCCGATCCCGCGGTGCGCATGCTCGTCCTCTCGAAGGACGCCAATGGCTCGGCCACGCGCACCGTGCACCTTGACCTCCCCTTCGCCGAGGAGCTGGGGAAACCGCCCGGACCTTATGAGCGGCTCTTTCACGACGCGCTGGCGGGCGATCGTTCGCTCTTTACCCGCGAGGACGCCGTGGAAGAGACGTGGCGAATACTCCAGCCCTTGATCGAAAATCCTCCCGAGACGGTGCCCTACGAGAAGGGCTCTTGGGGCCCCGAGAGCGCGAACGATCTTGTGCGAGGGCACGTCCCCTGGCAGGCGCCCTGGATGCCCGGGCACTAAGAGCGGTTCGCGACGGCGAACCCCGAGCGCGCGACTGCGATTCGCACTAAATTTCGCGATGCGTCGAGGGTTACCCCTTCCAGCCCGAGCGTTTCACCTCAAGGAGACATATGGACAACTCATCAGGAAACAGTGACGACGTCATGGGCGGATCCGACCATGCGGACGGCGACGACGTAGGCGGCGCGGACAAGACCAAGGCAGACGCCGTGGGCGGCGCCGACAGCACGGACAATGATGACGTCGGCGGGGCAGAAAAAACGACGAGCGAAGACGTAGGCGGCAACGACACGGAGGATCCTGACACCGTCGGAGGCGAGAACTAGTTCGAGACAGATTCTTCGTCTCGACAACTCACGTAATACTGAAACTCCTCGAGGTTGATCCTGCGGTGCAGGTGACTGCGGCGGTGGCTGTCCCGGGATCGGTGCTGGTCCCGATTCGCCAGTGCCAACTCACGTTTCCCGCGGCGTCGGCTGTCGCGTGACCAAGACCTTCAGACTCACTTGAGTATCCGCTCGGCAGGGTAACCGAGAGAGAGCACGAGTCGCCGCCCTTGGCCGAATGCGCGCTCAGTGATTCGTAACCGCCGGCGCCTATCGAGGCGATAATCGACGTGATGGTGACGCCGTGACCAGACGGCACGACGGAGGTGGTCGTGGTCGGTGAGTGAACCGGAGTTCCTATCGCGTAGTCGGAACCTACGGCCGCGAGCACGGCCTGAACGGCTGTGGGCGTCGCGGTGATGACGCCCAACTCGCGGTTGTAGACGAGCGAGGACGTTGAGAAGTTCTCGCTTCCGATAAAGACCGTCCCCGACGTGGTCGTGCAATCGGCACAAATGACTTTTGCGTGAATGTAGACCTGCGACTCGCCCAAAAGGCGCACGTGAACTCCCGAACTGGCGAGCCGGCCCAAAGCGGCCGTCCACTCCGGGTCCTCCGTCATGACGACATCAACGTCCACCCCTCGCCGGGCGGCAGAGATCAGCGAGTCTTCAATCGGCACGGAGTCCATCTCTTCGTTCTCCACGAGCAGGCTGTGGCGCGCGGTGGCGATGAGATCGGTGAGCGCGGCGGTCGATCCTGGACTCCACACCAGACCTCCGGACTGTCGACTGATCGCGCCACCGTGGTCAAAGTCAGCATTGAATGTGGCGATAACGGCCGACACGTCGGCCCGTTGCGTATCGGCCACCCAGAAGTCGCGAGTGGACGAGTAGTCGGAGGGGGCGAAGTTTCCCGTGCCGATGTAGGCGGTCGACGCGTCGATGACCAGATACTTTGCGTGAAAGATCTGATTCGACGGCGCCCACACGACATGGACGGCGCCGTGACGAAGCACTGACGCCGCGGTTGCGTTTTCTGACGCTCCTTCGTAGGCGGCGTTCAAATAACTCGGACGTCCACACCATGACGTGCCCGCTCGACGAGC
>CAVWNE010000005.1:0-88151 GCA_963756325.1 uncultured Acidimicrobiaceae bacterium | reverse complement strand
TCGTGCAGTGTCGCGAGCGTTTTTGGGGTCGGAATCGAGAATCACGGCTTGCTGAACGCAAAGCACCGGCATCGGTCCGAGTAACTCGCGAGCGCGGGCCGTGTGGTCGGGAGTGACCGAATAGGTATGCGCGCCTTCGCTCTTCATTGCTGCCAGGGCAAGCATTTTTGGTCCGAGCGCGGCGAGCACCCGGTGAACGGGACTCGAAGGGCGCTGTGCCGTGTAAGGGGCAGCGTCCATCTGGTCAAGGTAGGTAGCCATGGCCAAAATTGGCCGATCGTATTTGTGCCCACGCAGGTCTTCGACCATGCTGCGGTGGCTCACGCCTCATCCGAATATAGCGCGGTAGGGAAAGGCGCCCGTGAGCGCATTTGTCGCGCCGAGGTCATCGTGACTGCATCACGCGCCCAGATATTGGCGACGCCTGTCGCTCCGACAAGACTTGATGTCGCCGACAGCAGGAGGCCCAAATGGACGAGTACATCGCGACCCGTTGCTTCGGGCATCCACAAGGCGCTGTAGCCAAGCTCTTCTATCTCCGCGGCGAGTTCTTGGGCGACCGACGTAGGAACAAAGTCCAGAGAGCTTGTCCATATCCCTACCGTCCCGAGAATTTCACGAATCGATTTGCTCAATTGACGCGTCCTCTTTTCGGTTTCTCACGCGTGGTGCGCAATCTGAAGGATGCACAGCTCGTGATCAGGCACATGTCTAAGGCACTCCGGGTCATGCTGCGCTCAATGCGCTCATGGGGAAGTCGCACTGTCGGTTGGGTATCAAACTGACGTTTGCTATTATAACGAAGACCGCCATTGGAGTGAATGCTGCCATGGACCGACATTAGGAGGCTGCGCCGTGCCAAATTTGTCCTTCGACTTCAAGGGTCGGACTGCAATCTTTACCGGCGCCGCCCGGGGCATCGGTGCGGCGATCGCAACACGCTTCGCGCTCTCCGGGGCCAATGTGTTGATGGTTGATGTCGATCAGAGTGAACTGGAGGCCTCAGCCGATCGACTTGGTGCGAACTGGGCTCTCGCAGACGTCGGCGGAACACTGCCGACGTCGATCGAGCGGTGAACCAGGCAGTGAGCATGACCGGCCGAGTCGACATCCTCGTAAACAATGCGGGCATACTTCGTGATCGGGTCCTGTGGAAGTTAGAGGACGCCGATTGGGAAGCGGACCTTCGAGTTCATCTGGGAGGCATGTTCCGATTCACGCGTGCCTGCACGCCCCATTTCCGCAGCAACGGTTATGGCCGAATTGTGAACGTGACTTCGTATACCGGACTACATGGAAATGTCGGCCAATCCGCCTACGGCGCGGCGAAAGCTGGCGTAATCGGATTCACTAAGACATCGGCAAAAGAGTTGGCGAAATTTGGTGTCACAGTAAATGCGATCTCACCCAACGCCAGAGTCGCGCATGATCTCATCGATACCTCCCGAGAAGCGAGCGGAACTTGAGTCGCAAATTCCGGCGGGCCCGTCGCTGATCCGTCTGAAATGACTGCGGCCGTCGCGTTCCTTGCCTCTGAAGAAGCAAATTACATCACGGGAGTCGTTTTGCCGGTGGACGGAGGCTTGTCGATGTGAGTTGCGTTCGGGCGCTCATGGCTGTAAAAGGTGTGAGCGCTTTCAATACACAGTCACCGACGGGGCCCTTTGTCACTGCACCTTTTCGAGTTTCATAAGGACTGGTAACCAGGGGGGGGAAAATGGACGAAATGCGTTTTATGGGCGAGTAGTTATAGTCACTGGAGCTTGGCGGTGGCCTCGGTCGTGCACATGCTCTTGAGGTCGCTAAGCCGCGGGGCCCGGGTCGTCGTAAATGACTTTGGATCTTCTCTGCACGGCGAAGGCCTGAACCAGTCCGTGGCCCAACGCGTGGTTGACGAGATCGAATCGTTGGGCGGGATCGCTATTGCAAACCACGATTCGGTCCCCACCCCTCAAGGTGGTCAGGCGATTGTACAGTCGCTCTCGACGCATTGAGAGGATTGACATTGTCGTCAACAACGCCGGGATTCTTCGAGACAAAGCTTTCCATAAGATGGACGCGTCGATGGTCGACCAAGTAATAGACGTTCACTTAAAAGGGGCGTTTTCGTCAGCCAGCCGGCGTTTCTTCACATGCGGGATCAGAAATTTGGTCGGATCATCAATACCACTTCGGCGTCAGGCCTGTTTGGGAACTTCGGCCAGCGAACTACAGGCGCGCCAAAGCTGGACTCGTCGGATTGACTCGAGTTTTGGCCCTTGAGGGAGAGCGTAAAAGTCAAAGTGAACGCCATCGCTCCCATTGGAATGACGCGAATGAGTGAAGGAATTTTCGAGGTGCTGGGGGAATTCTGTACTAGTGCCCGGCTGACGCGGTCAGTCCGATGGTAGGCTCTGTTGCGCATGAGAACTGTGCGGTCAGTGGAAATATTTATTCAGTGGCTGGTGGGCGTGTAGCGCGAATCCTGATCGCCGAAACTGAAGGGGTGGTCCTCGAAGACAACACAAGCGAGGCCATTGCTCAGCGGATAGAGCAGATTGACCGCATCGGCGAAGGCGAGCTCCTCTTTCCCTCCTCACTGGATGGGGAGACGGAGATCATCGCCAGACTTCTATCAGAAGGTTGCAGTTGGTCTCGACTGACTCAATTATGACTATGGCTTGGCCCCAACCAGTGATCTTTCAGATTTTGACTGCCCCCCCGTCCACGTCAAGTTCGATTCCTGTTATGAAACTTGAATCGTCTGACGCAAGGAACAGCACCGCCGACGCGACTTCCTCTGGTCTTCCCATCCGTCCCAGAGGGATCATTGCGGCATGTATGGCGCGAAGATTGTCCAGCCCCTTTCTTCGTCGGGACTGACCGTCAATGAAAACAGTGTCGATGGACCGGATTAATTACGTTCACCCGAATTCCACGCAGTTTGAGATCAACAGTCCGAGTCCTCGCGAAAGATCGAACGGCCGCCTTGCTTGCGCCATGGACGCTGTAGCCCTCGACTCTTGCCTTCTTGGAACCGATCGAACCATTCAAGATAATCGAACTCTTATCGCGCAGCAGGGGAGCGCCTTTTGGACTGTAAACAACAAGCCGGCGGACGTTTACGTCAAAGGTTCGATTGAAGTGCTCAATCGTAATATTAGGGAGGGTGACCGCTTCAACAACCCAGGAATTTGCGAATAGGATGTCGATCACGCCCTTCTCAGCGGCAACGACCGCAAAGAGTCGGTCGAGATCCTCCATCTTGGTGTACGTCACCTCGGACCGCGGTCACGTTCTGGCCCACGGCCTCGACTGCTTGGTCCAATTCCTTTTGACGTCGCCCAAATGGAAAACGTAGGCACCCTCCTCAACAAATCGTTTGGCGGTCACAAGACCGATGCCAGTGCCTCCGCCGGTGACGACGGCTACCTTATTTTGTAAGCGGAACGTGTTCTCGGATCTCCTCCTCTAGGCACTGGCACTTTTGAGCCTCGGTCCTTGGTCTGCCCCTTCGGTATCTCTCCAATGTCCTGGGGGCTCTCGGTATACCCAGTTCATTGGTCAAACGAGAGTTCACGTAGCCCCTATCTGTATCGCAACGTCGGAAAACAGATCTACGGTCGGATTGCCCTCCTGCCGTTGTGTGCGGACAATGCGGTATAGAGTTCGCCGGAAAGCTTCTTGAATCGTCGAGTCTCTTCGATAGATCGTAGAAAGTGGGATCGCGCCGTCGGATTGTGAGGGGCCCGGTTTCCAAATCGCATTTTGAATCGCATCCAACATTCTTCCTCCATGCTCCAGATGGAGATCGCGATTGATCATGTTTTGGAGCAACTCGCGATATTCGATGTTCTCGACCACTTCGTAACGGTGCTGGTACTCGTGGGTTTCCATCAGCCAATTCAGAGTTATCAAGATGAAGGCTCCTGTTCTTGGCAAATTTTTCACTTGACGGCAGCGCTGGGATGATTGTCTCTTCCATCCGCCTTTTTATCGACTGTAACTGTTGGGAGACGGTTGGCAGCATGGTTCAATCCCTCACTACGAGGCGATTGAGTTCGCCGATGTCGAATCCACCTTTACCCGCAATGACGTTGTACATGACGTCTAACTGAGTTACGCCGTACTTTGCATTTCTGATTCCAGTTCCCAGCAGAGCAACAGCAGACCAGTACATGTTGAATACGAGATAGTAATGAAGACGAAGTGGATCAATCGTGAGACCCGATATTCGCTCATATTCGTCTATGAAGGTGTCCGTATCCAACAGGCCGGCGTTTAAGAATTTACCGCCTGGTCCACTATGTCCCCACGCACGAAGCATCGTGTAGCCAAGATCACAATGTCGGTCCCCGAGCGAACACAACTCCCAATCGAGAAGGCCGGTGATCTCTCCACTCTCTTCGTCATAGAGGAAATTGCCGTTGCGATAATCCCCGTGTAAGAGCGAAATGTGATCGACCGTTGGTCGGTTCTCCCACAGCCATTCTTTGGTAAGCACCATTGTCGGGTGTTCTTCGACCTGATCTTCCTCCCAAGTTCTATCCCACAGCGCTAAGCGCCAATCGATGGCGTCGGTGGTGTCTACTCGCGGTATTTCGAAGTATCTCAGATCACACACAGTCCAATCGTACGAATGCAACCGTGCTTCGAGAGAAACGAACTGCGGAGCCAACTTTGAGCGAAGCGTCTCGCCGTAGGTGACCCCCATCCCGGTTGCCATGATCACGTCTGTGGGGGGCGCCTGAACTCCCGGAACGAAGCCACATATCAGAGCCGGCGCGCCAAAATACCTGCTGTCCTCAGCGATCCAGAATGGCTCGGGCACAGGAAAGGCCCCGTGCAGTGCTTGGAGCATTTGATACTCGCGGGGTACGAAGGTTTCGATGGTGCCTGGCTGCTTTACGCGAAGGACGAGGTTCTTCAGATCGTCTCCCTGCCTGAGCCAGAAGCTGTACGAAGCGTTGCTGCCACCGCCTGATAAACGTTCCACATTTTCCACGGAGAATGGAGAATCAACTCTTTCTGCGAGAAAGGATCGTAGATTGTCACTCGCATCGGAAACGCCGGCGCCGCCAAAATCGGCGCCACCGCGCGAACGGCGGCGGGCTTGTCTGAAAGAAGCTTGTCCAGCGTGCGTTCGAGGTGGTATCGAGAGCGGAGTTCCGTGATCGTCACTTCAGTCTCCTCGCTGGCAGTATTGGCTGTCACCGAAATCTCCTTGCGTTGTTAAGAGTGGAAATGTCGTTTATACCTTGATGTTCAGTTTTTGATTCCGTCGAGCCGCGTTTTGGAACGAAAGCGTTCAATGACGAAGCGATACGACACCAATTTTGGCCGCTCCCTCTACTGGTCTCGTATCCAGGGTACAAAAGAAACTCCTCGATCATTTCCGCGACGTCGTTGGTTAGATCCGCAGGACACATCGTGTGGCTATTGTGAGGGTCACCGGGAGCGATTGATGCCAGAGTGAGCAGTAGGGATACGTGACGCCGCGAAACAGTTCGGAGAAAACACGGTAGTAGACCACGTTTCTCTCGACGTTGGCTTGGGGGAGTTCTTCACCATGCTCGGACCATCAGGATCTGGAAGTACGACCCTCCTTCGCATAATCGCCGGTTTTGAGACTCCCAACTCGGGTTCGATGCATCTTCAAGGCGTCGACGCGACGGCGAAGCCGGCCAACGCGCGACCGTCAATGCGGTCTTTCAGGACTTACACTCTCTTTCCCCATATGGACGTCGTGACCAACGTCGAATACGGGCTGCGGGTACGGAAGGTTCCGAGCCAAAGAGCGACGTCAGAGGGCCGAGCGTGCCCTGGAGATGGTTCAGTTTCAACAATTCCTTGGGCGAGGCGCCGGCACAGCTTTCAGGCGGGCAACGCCAACGCGTCGCGTTGGCTCGCGCCATTGTGAACGAACCGGCGGTGCGACTCCTTGATGAACCATTGGGCGCACTGATCCTGAAACTTCGCCAAGAGATGCAGGTCGAGTTGAAGGCGATTCAACGTCGAGTAGGTATCACGTTCACCGCCGGGCCGTACCGGACGGGCCAGCTGAAGGCCGACCACCGTCTACCCGTGAGCGAATTCCCAATTAGAGGAACGGGGTCGATCAACTTAAGGCCGTAGGTCGTTCCGCTCGGCGACTTAAAGGTCAATCTTCATGGCGATCTGCCGAAAATCTTGAATCCATCCCTCGAGGACAGCGTTGGCTGGGACTTCTTGGCTCGTCCCCGTTATCTACATCATTTCGAACCTTGATTGCGGGATCGAGGCCATCAAATACCACCATGCTGGCCCTTGGAACACTCTGAACGGATCTTGGAGTGCTTGACGTTTAAACGTCGCTGATATGGCACGGGGCCATCAGTTTCCGAGATCTTCTACTTTCACACTGTTATCGGTGCAGGACGCCTTTATGAACTTCTGCCTGTTGCACAGCGAATAGCGGAATTGTCGACCCCGGTCGGCCGTCAGGTTCGTTGACTTGATGTCGTCCTTGTACCACTTCTTGGCCAAATCGAGATCTCAAAAGTATTCGAGTCTTTTCTCCATTTTTGAGCCCTCTCAGTTTTGAAAATAAGTGCCAGGGCAGACGCTAACAAGGGTCTCCATTCTCGGAGTGTAATGGTGGTGCAAAGTTGGATCCTTTGCGGCCGACAGTCGGTAGTGAAACGCGAGGAGCTTCTCATCGTCATCAGCC
Source organism: uncultured Acidimicrobiaceae bacterium (assembly GCA_963756325.1). Lineage (GTDB taxonomy): Bacteria > Actinomycetota > Acidimicrobiia > Acidimicrobiales > RAAP-2 > RAAP-2. Next base: position 81,463 of record CAVWNE010000005.1, on the reverse strand, counting down.
CGGATCGGGCGTAGCGTGAGCGCTCGCCCGTCGCTGATCGTGATACTTTCAACGAGCTTCTCGGGGTACGCGCCCGGGGTAGGTCGCTCGGACGGGGCATTGCCTCCGACGCGTTCTAGCGTTGCGATCGGTGACTCAATTACTTTGAGTGCTCCGCACGACAGTGTGCATTACTTTGATCCAACGTCGGGACTGCGGCTAAGTCAGCCAGGTTGAAAGCGACGTCGACGACTTGGCTGTCGATCTCTCGTCGTAACATGAACGGGATGCGGTCCAGTAGACGCGGTGGAGCGAGGGATGTTCTCTCATATGACCGATCGGTACTCCATATTTGCAACGATCTCAATATGTTCATGCCATGGAAACAGAGGAATCTCGCATCGTGAGGCTCTGAGCGAGCAGACTGGCGGGATGCAGGTCCGCGTTGGTTGCGAGTTCGAGCACCGAGCCACTGCCTCGACGCCTTCACTCTGGCAGATCCGAGTTCGCCCCGATAGCTCCCAGAACGTCGTTCTAGAAGAATGGAACGCGCCGACGGTCGCGGCCGGTAGGTACCTCGATGTCTACGGCAACATCTGTGACCGACTGACTCTTCCTCAGGGCGACTCGACGTTGCACTACGACGCGGTGGTAGAGGTGTCGTCACGCGCCGACCCCGTCGAGCCCTCCGCGTCCATCACGAGCATCGAAGATCTTCCTGACGAGGCGCTCTTGTATCTCTTGCCGAGTCGATACTGCTGGCCCGAACTCGTCCGAGGCTTCGCCTGGGAAGAGTTCGGCAATACCAAGCCAACCTGGGAGAGAGTCGAAGCGATCTCGCAGTGGGTATTCGACAACATCACTTACGCCCCGGGCGGAAGTAACTGGTCGACAACTGCGGTGGACACCTTTGAGTCTCGTGAAGGTGTCTGCCGCGACTTCTCCCAGCTCGGAGTCACCCTTTGTCGTGCTCTCAATATTCCTGCTCGTTACGTCGCTGGTTATCTTCCCGACATCGGGGTCGAAGTTACCGGCCCGATGGATTTTTGCTCCTGGGGCGAGGCGTGGCTCGACGGTAATTGGTGGACCTTCGATCCTCGCAACAACGTTCGCCGTGTCGGTCGCGTGGTCGTCGCGAAGGGCCGCGATGCGCTTGACACCGCGATGGTCACGACATGGGGTGACGTGGAACTTCTTCGTATGGACGTATGGGCGGAAGAAAATTCCGGCGTCCTCTAGTTCGACTTCCGATCTGCTGCTTGAAGAGCAGATGCGTTACTCCTACGACGGCCCCATTCGCCACCTCCGTCACCGGTTGATCGTCATCCCACGAGTGGTGCACGGAGATCAGTTGCGTCGCGACTTTGGCATCTCGGTGTCCGATGAACGAGCTGAGGTCACGGTCACGACAGATAAGTTCTCGAACTGCGTGATCTATGTGAACTCTCAAGCAGTCGCAAAGGAGATTGTTTTTTCGGCTTGGGCGACGGTGACGGCACGAGCCGAGAGGTCGGGCATCGAGCCCCTCTCGTTCGTCCGCGGTCGCCTCTTTCGACGTCCGACTCGCCTGACCTCTGCCGTGCAAGAGATAACCGATGTCGGACGAGAACTCGCGGCGAAAGCCGACAGCCCCGCGACATTTGGAAGATTGGCTTGTGGTTGGGCGCACAGTGCGATCACCTACGGCTTCGGATCCACCAACGTCGACACGTCGGCCGCAGGGGCACTCGGCTTAGGTAGGGGCGTGTGTCAGGACTACGCGCACATCATGATTGCGGTGTGTCGCGCCGCCAAAGTGCCTGCGCGGTACGTCTCGGGTCACCTCACGGGCGAGGGCGGATCTCACGCGTGGGTGGAAGTGCTGGAGGAAGATCCTTCCAGTTCCGGTTCGATTGCCGTGGGCTTCGATCCGACCCACAACCGGGGGATCGACTCGCGCTATTTGACGGTCGCCGTTGGTCGGGACTATTCAGACGTTGCGCCGACATCGGGGACCTTCCACGGATCCGCGAATGGGTCGCTTGACGTACGAAAATCCGTGACCGCGGTCGATTCGCGTGCACTGCCTGTCACTGACTTTGAGCGCTGGTCTGGCGGAGCGTAACGCTGCTGAAAGTGGCCCAATTGACGCTGATGCTCATACCGCCGAAATCGTGGCCATGGGAGTTGCACTGGTTTTCCGGACTTCGGGAATAAAGGTCAATTTGAGCCGACGCCCCCGTTACGTCCCGGCGCTCCGAAGTCTCACCTGTGGTTGCGGACTTCAAGCCAATCTGAAATACGTCAGAACTCTTGCTTTACGCGGCTTTGCGCATCTTCTTGGCCTCTTTCTGGCGCAGTGTGATGACGGCCGCTCTCTCGCTTCGCCAGCGCCTATGGTCCTCGTGCTTGGACATGAAAAACACCGCCAGCATCAAGACGACCAATCCACCACCCACAAGCGCGAACCCCATGAAATAGGACGACATCGCAGTCATGCACCGAGATCCCAGGCCAACTCCGGAGGCCGCGATAGTGCTACAGACTGAACTCACGGTGTGTTCCTTGGCGATCAGCCACGAACCCACCGCTGTCGTCGCCAGGCTCAGAAAGACGATCACTCTTCTTGTCATGACGCAAACCTACGGTGGGGTGGCGTTCATTTGCGGTTCATATGGAAGAAGATATCTGAACGACTCATCAGCATCGAGTGGTCAGTCGTCGTGTTGATGCCCGATGTGTTGGGGGAATTCTCTCTATCACCTACAAAACGATTGCCCCTATCCGTGGCTGCTGCTGAGTAATGCAGTGCACACCACCGCCGTAGGCGAAGGTGGATCGTCCGTCAGCTTGCTCCACGCGGCGACCTGGATAGAGCCGCGCGAGAAGATCGAGCGCGACATCATCATTCGTATCGTCGAAGGTCCCGACGACGACGAATCCGTTGCCGACGTAGTGATTGATGTACGAGAAGTCGGTCCACTGGCCATCGACTTCTAAGGCGACCGGGGCCGGGATCTCGACGACTTCGAGCGGTCGACCGAGTGCATCTGTGCTGGCTCGCAGTTGTCCGATGAGTTCCCTGAGTTATTTCGAAGTCGGGATGCGCGGGGTCGAGTTGACTGTGGGCGGCGACGAGACCGGGTCTCACGAAGGTGGCAACGATGTCGACGTGGCCGCGGGTACCGAACTCGCCGTAGTCGCGAGTCAGGCCGCGCGGGAGCCAGATGGCGTGGGTGGTGCCGAGTCGGGCGTGGATCTCGGTTTCCACTTGCTCGCGAGTCCACCCTGGATTACGACTCGGGTCGAGCTGCACGGTCTCGGTGAGCAAGACGGTGCCCGCACCATCGACGTGGAGACCCCCGCCTTCGTTGGTGAGCGTCGAGTGCTGCACTTCGGCGTCGCTCTGGCGCCCGATGTGGCTCGCCAGAAGAGCATCATGTTCCCAGGCGGCCCAGGTCTGCGCGCCCCAACCGTTGAAGACCCAGTCGACCGCACCCAGCTGTCGACCGCTCGCGGTGAATGTGGGCCCGATGTCGCGCATCCACGCGTCGTTGAGTGGGCGTTCAACAACCGTGACGCCCGGACCGGTCATCGTGGCCGCCACCGCGCCTTGGTCGATCTGGGCAATCAGCGTGACTGGTTCGTAGCGCGCGATGGTGTTCGCCACGTCGGTCCACGCAGTTCTCGCGGCGCTCAGGGTGTCTGAGCCCTCACGTCCGAAGGTGGCATTGGGTGGAGGAAAGGCCATCCATGTGCGCTCGTGTGGTTCCCACTCAGGAGGCATCCGCCAACTGGTCATAATCCGGCGAATGATGAGAACATGGTGCTCATGCTAACCATCACTAGTTTTGGCACATTGACCTCGCCGGCCCGAGTCGAGGAGCCCACGCGCCAGCCCTTTCGAGTGGGCGCCGTGCAACAACGCTGGCACTCTGATCTGGATGAGCACCTCGCCGCCTTGCGCGAGGGGGCGGTCATCGCCGCTGACCTAGGAGCGCAGTTGGTGTGTTTTCAAGAGCTGACGCTCTCGAGCTATTTTGCGGACGCGGAGCCGACTGACACTCCTTCACGTCGGGCGGAGAACATCGATGACGGTCCGACTCGGCTCTTTGCCACCCAGCTCGCGTCGGAAATTGGCGTCCCGGTGCACGTCTCTCTCTATGAGCGCTCCAGTGTCGAGGACCCGCTCGGCTTCAACACCGCGATCGTGGTGGGCGTCGACGGCGCGCTGTTGGCCCGTACTCGCAAGTTGCATATTCCCGTCACGGCGGGCTACTACGAAGACCAGTACTTTCGTCCCGGTCCCTCTGGGCCGGAGAGCTATCCGGTCGTCGATCTCGCGCAGGGTCGATTCGGCTTTCCGACGTGTTGGGATCAGTGGTTCCCCGAGCTCGCTCGCGCGTATTCGCTAGCGGGGAGCGAAGTGCTCGTCTATCCCACGGCCATCGGGTCGGAGCCCGACCACCCCGACTTCGACACCGAGCCCCTCTGGCAGAGCGTCATTACGGCCAACGGGATTGCCAATGGAACGTTCATGGTGGTGATTAACCGCATCGGTACCGAGGGAGTCCTCACCTTCTATGGAAGCTCGTTCATCTCCGACCCCTACGGGAGAGTCCTGGTACAGGCACCGCGCGATGAGCCCGCGGTCCTGGTGGCTGATCTGGACTTAGATCAGCGCAAGGACTGGCTAACTCTTTTCCCGTTCCTCACCACCAGGCGACCGGACACGTATGGTCCGCTCACTGACGCGTGAAAGGCAGCGTCTGCGGCGTCAGGGAAGCCCCGCGCACGCCCCACGTGCGGGGACGGAAGCATTTCGTCGCGCGATGTACTGTCGTTTGTGACGCGTCTCGCCGGACGCGGAGAGGGGCGTTATGAGCGGAGTACGCGTACTGGTAGGAACGAGAAAAGGGGCTTTCGTGCTACGCGCCGATGGCACCCGCAAAAACTGGGACGTCAGTGGTCCCTTCTTTGGCGGATGGGAGGTCTTTCACGTGAAGGGCTCTCCCGTAGATCCAAATCGGATCTATGCCTCGCAGTCAACGAGTTGGTTCGGACAGTTGATTCAGCGTTCCGACGATGGTGGTCTCACCTGGGAGCCGGTGGGCAACCAGTTCCTCTATGACGGCGTGCCGGGCACCCACCAGTGGTACGACGGGACGCCCCACCCGTGGGAGTTCGCCCGAGTGTGGCACCTCGAGCCCTCGTTGAGTGATCCGGACACAGTGCTCGCGGGCGTCGAGGACGCCGCCCTCTTTCGCTCCGTCGACGGCGGAGCGAGTTGGAGTGAGCTGTCCGGCCTACGCGACCACGAGACCGGATCAGCCTGGCAACCCGGGGCGGGCGGCATGTGCCTGCATACGATCATCGTGAGCCCGAAGGACCCGCGTCGAATCTTCGTCGCAATCTCCTCGGCCGGCGCCTTTCGCAGCGACGACGAGGGGGCGACCTGGCGACCGATCAACCACGGACTCCATTCCGAAGGACTACCGGATGAGGACGCCGAGGTCGGGCACTGCGTGCACCGCATCGCGCTGCATCCTTCGAACCCTGACGTGCTCTACATGCAAAAGCACTGGGACGTGATGCGCAGCGACAACGCCGGAGACTCCTGGAGCGAAGTGAGCGGGAACTTGCCCTCGGACTTCGGCTTCGCCATAGACGTGCACGCGCACGAACCAGAGACCGTCTATGTCGTACCCATCACCAGCGATTCCGAGCACTTTCCGCCCGAGGGAAAGCTACGCGTCTATCGCAGTCGAACCGGCGGCAACGAGTGGGAGCCGCTCACTAAAGGGCTGCCCCAAGAGCACTGTTACGTCGACATCTTGCGTGACGCCATGGCCGTGGACTCTCTCCAAGACTGCGGCGTGTACTTCGGCACCACCGGGGGTCAGGTCTACGCGTCGGCCAACGCGGGCGACTCGTGGCAGCCCATCGTGCGCGACCTTCCCGCGGTTCTCTCGGTCGAAGTCCAAACGCTGGCATGATCCGGGTCGTTCTTCCGGCCCACCTCAAGAATCTCGCGAAGGTCTCGGGTGAGGTCGAACTGGAGGTGGCGGGTCGGCCCTCACCCGCGAGCGTGATCGACGCGCTCGAGGCGAGTTATCCCGCGCTCTTGGGTACGATCCGGGACCCCACGACCGGTCAACGTCGCAAGTTCGTCCGGTTTTACGCGTGCGAGACGGACCTATCGTTGGAATCGATCGACGTGTCTTTGCCCGACGAGGTGACCCAGGGCCGAGAGCCCTTCTTCGTGATCGGAGCGATGGCCGGCGGTTGAGCCCCCGGTGAACGCCGCATCACCTACGCTCGTCGCCGTGGATCTCTACGCCAAAGTTTTGATCGTGTCCGACTCGGTCGATCGGGGGGAGCGCGAGGACCTGGCGGGACCGATCCTGACGGCGAGACTCGAAGAAGCGGGATTCACGATTGCCGAGTACCGAGCCATCCCCGACGGCGAGGAGTCAGTGGCCGCCGCGCTGAGCGCGATGAGCGAGCGCCTTCAGCGGACTTCTGGTCACCTCAGGGGGAACGGGATTTTCGCCGCGAGACCTCACGCCTGAGGGAACAGCGCGCGTGCTCGAACGCGAGGCGCCTGGACTGGCCGAGGCGATGCGCCTGGTAAATCCCCTAGGTCGCCTGTCGCGCGGACGAGCGGGCACCGTTGGTCAGTGCCTCATTCTTAACTGCCCGGGATCCCCGCGCGGGGCGATCGAGTCTCTTGAAGCCGTCCTGGACGTCATCTCCCACGCCCTTGAGTTACTTAGTGAGGGCGCTTCATCTCATCCGCCCGACACGGGGGGAAGCACCGCAATCTCATCGTCGTGACCAACGGGCGCGTTCGCGTCGGCGGGCTCGCCGTTCACCCAGACTCGACTAGTCGCAAGCACCGCCTCAAACGATGGTCCGTAGCGGCGTACGGCCTCGTCCAGTACCACGTCGAGTGAGTCGCCCTCGACACTGTCGACGCCAGTGCCCGCCGCTTCGCGAGCCGGACCCAGAAGGACCAGGCGGGCCATCAGCGGGCGTTCAACTGATCAGCGTCGAGCACCATGCCGCGAACGTGGTCACCGGCGTCGGCGCCGTCGCCGTCGGGCACGAAGATGAGGGCGTTGGCTCTCGCGATCGCGTGCAGGAGGTGTGAGGCCTGTCGCGCGACACTCTCCACGTGGACGAGGCCGTCGTCGTGTACCCGAGCGACCACGTGCGCGAGATGAAGACGTCCGTCGCGTTTTCGTGGCATCGGACAGTCGAGCACCATCTCGATCGTGAGTCGATCGATCACGCGATGTCCCCCCAGACGGCGCAGCGCCGGGCGCACGAAGGCCTCGAATCCGGCGAGGGTTGACACCGGGTTTCCGGCCAGGCCGAAGATCGGCACACCCGCGTCTTTCGTGAGGCCGAAGGCGAACGGTTTACCGGGTTTCATAGCCACCTGCATGGAACGCGCCCGCTCCCCGCAGAGCTCGAGCAACACTGATTTCACGAAATCCGCGTCACCGACGCTGACCCCGCCCGTTGAGATAATCGCGTCGCACGAGGCCGCGCCTCGTTCCAAGGCTTCGGTGATGTCGTCCGAAGAGTCGCCCACGATTCCCAGGTCTCGGACCGGGAAACCTGACGCGCGCAGCGACGCGAGCAGTGAGGGCCGGTTGGAGTCGCGAATCATGCCGAGCGACAGCGAACCGGTCGAGTCAGAGAGCTCGTTGCCCGTCGAGAGCACGCCCACCAGCGGACGGGGATGGGCCCTCACGCTCGAGTAGCCCTGGCTCGCGAGGAGGCCGAGCATGGCGGGACCAAGTTCATCGCCCGGCGACACCAACACCTGGCCGACGGTCACGTCGTCGCCCACTCGGCGCACCGCCTCACCGAGGGTGACTTCGCGTTCGATGACCACCGTGGTGCCCGAGGGGTCGAGGACCGTCGCCTCACGCAGACAGACGCTGTCCGCCCCTTCGGGCAGGGGAGCGCCGGTCATGATACGTACGGCCTCGCCTTCGCGCAGCGGCACCGTGGGCTTGTCTCCGGCGAAGGTTGTGCCGATGACGCGCAAGCGACGCGACTCGCCCCGCGTATCACCGGCGCGCAACGCGAAGCCATCCATCGAGGAGTTATCGAATCGAGGGGAGGGTTCGCGGGCGGTGACCTGTCCGGCCGCGACACAACCCAGAGCGTCTGCCAGTTCGAGGTCGCGCGGGACCAGGGGCTCGATGTCGGCCAAGACGAAGCGCTGTGCCTCCTCGAGAGAGATCATGGGCGTGGAATGTCGAGGATCGGTGACGTCTCGTCGCTCCACGCCGAGCCGCCCTCCCAGATCTCGCGCTTCCACATGGGTACTGACTCCTTCAAGGTGTCGATGCAAAAGCGCGCGGCGTCGAAGGCGTCGCCGCGGTGAGGCGCGGACACCGCGACGATGACCGCGGTCTCGGAAAGCTCTACCTTGCCGATTCGGTGGTGAATGGCGACCGCTTCAAGCGAAGGCCACCTCTCGCGCGCCACCGCGACGATCTCGTTGATTTTCCGCTCTGCAAGTTCCGTGCTGGTCTCGTACTCCAGAGCGAGCACCTCGTGGCGGGCGCGCGAGTGGTTGCGCACCACGCCGCTAAACGTGACGACCGCGCCGCAGGACGGTCTCAGCGCCCAGGCAGAAAGATCGTCGCCCGATAGTGGAGTCTCGGTCACCGCCACCCAGGTAGATGCTGACGTCGAACGCATTGAGGTCATCCTATGGGCGGGCCCCCTCTCGTCTCGGAGCGTCGTTCTGCGTCGCGGCGACGGCTGAGAAGGGGTCTCGTCGTGAACGCGAGCTCGCCGCACCACACGTTGTAACGCATCTGCGCATCAGAGGACTGATTAGCGACGTAGGTACGTCGAAATCTCGGCGATGTTACTGTAAATGCATCTACGACCAAGGAGGCTCTATGCGTCGATTAGCGGTGATCACCGCGGGGATAGCGGTGGCGGTGGGCGTTTTTGCCGCGCCACTCAGCCACGCGGGCGCGAGTTCGTCGGCGAGAGCCACGGCTTCGGGAACGGTGGACGTGCTCTACGCCGGATCGTTTCTCGATCTCATGGAACAACAGATCGATCCCGCCTTCCACAGGGCCACGGGATATACGGTGAGTGGCTTCTCCGCGGGGTCGACGGCGCTCGCCAGTGAGATCGCCGGGCGCACGCAGGTGGGCGACGTCTTTATTAGCGCGTCGCCCTCGGTCAACGCCAGCCTCGAAGGCACGGCGAACGGCGATTGGGTGTCGTCCTATAGGGAGTTCGGATTCTCGCCGCTCGTGCTCGGCTACAACCCGAGGTCGAAGTTCGCTACGGCTCTCCAAAAGAAGCCCTGGTACCAGGTGGTGGACCGCCCAGGGTTTCTCCTCGGCCGTACCGACCCCACCACCGACCCCAAGGGCGTCCTCGCGGTGGACGCGCTGACGGGAGTCGCACTCAGTTACAACGAGCCCAACCTCGCGCCGCTAGCGTCGTCGTCGTCCAACGTCTTTGAAGAGACTGCCCTCGTGGGTGATCTGCAGGCGGGGCAACTGGATGCGGGCTTCTTCTACGCGGTCGAGGCCGCCGCGGCGCACTTCAAAACCGTGCCGCTGGTGGGCACTCACTTGTCGGGGCAATACACGGTTGCTCTTCTTAACCGCGCACCGCACGAGGCCGCAGCGAAGGCCTTCATCAAGTTCCTGCTCAGTGCCGCGGGCCAGAAGATCCTGAGGGCCAATGGCGTCACGCCGATCGTGCCGGCCCCGATCTTCGCCGCCTCGACCACGACCGCGGCCACCACCACTTCGACCACGTCGCCATGACGCTGAAGAGGACAGTGAAGAGTCCTCTCACGTGGTTGGGTGGTTTGCTGGTCGTCTACCTGGGCTATCCGATTGCGGGCTTCGTCGTGCGACTGGTCACCTCGCCCCAACGGGGATTTCACGCGCCCGGGCTCTTTGCGGCGCTGTGGGTCTCGGTCGCCGGCGCGACGATCTCCCTCGCGTTGGTCACGCTCGGTGGTGTGCCACTCGCCTACGTGCTCGCGCGCTCAAAGGGTCGCCTGGCCTCGGTGGTGGGCGTACTGGTCCAGATACCCTTGGCCCTTCCACCCCTCATGAGCGGCATCGTCCTGGTCTATCTCATTGGTCCCTACACCTTTCTCGGTCAGCTCTTCGGCGAACACCTCACGGACTCAATGGTGGGTGTCGTGATCGCCATGTCGTTCGTGTCCTCGCCCTTCTTGGTCGTGGCCGCGCGCGCCGCCTTCAGCGGCGTCGATCAAGGCATGTTGGACGTCGCGCGCACCCTCGGCTACTCAGAGGTGTCGCGCTTCTTGCGCGTGGCGGTGCCCAGTGCCGGCCACGGTATTCGCGCGGGGATGCTGCTCACCTGGCTCCGGGCTTTTGGCGAGTACGGCGCGGTGGTGATTCTCGCCTACAACCCCGCGTCGCTGCCGATCTACACCTACAACCAGTTCAGCGGGCGAGGGCTGCCCACGACGTTGGCGCCGACGGCCCTCGCCCTGGCCGTCGCCGTGGTGGCCGTACTGATGAGCCGGGTGAGCGTGCGACTCCCCTCGTCACGCCCGGCCGTCGTGTCGAGTCCTAGGACGCCGGCGCCGATTGCTACGCGGCCGGTGCGCTTTGACCTCGATCATCGACTCGGCGCCTTCCACCTGCGCGTCGCACACGAGTCGCCCGTCAATCATCTCGCGGTGCTCGGTCCTTCGGGCTCGGGCAAGTCGGCCCTGCTGCGCTGCCTCGCCGGTCTCTACGGCTCGAGCCCGGGGCCCGTCTGGTACGGCGACCAGCTGGTGAACGGCGTTCCGGTCGAGCGGCGCCGCGTCGGGTACGTCGCTCAGGGCTTCTCGCTCTTCCCGCACCTCAACGTGTGGCGGCACTTGACCTTCGCCCGCGAGTCCACTCCCGAGCTCGCCTCCTACTGGCTCGAACATCTTCGCCTGGAGGGGCTCGAGGCCCGGATGCCCGCGGAACTCTCGGGTGGTCAGCGTCAACGGGTCGGTCTCGCCCAAGTCTTGTGCCAATCTCCCCAACTGCTGTTGCTCGATGAGCCGTTTTCGGCACTCGACGCACCGGTCCGCTTGGAACTACGTCGCGAGCTGCGACGAGTCCAGCGAGAGACGGGTCTCGCCACTGTTCTCGTGACCCACGACCCCGAAGAGGCCGCGTTCCTCTCGGACGAGTTGATGGTCATCGCGCGCGGGGAGCTACTGCAGTCGGGCTCGAGTCGCTCGGTCTTCTCTCGTCCGGTCTCGCCCGAAGTCGCGCGCTTGGTGGGCGTCGACAACGTGTCCACGGGAAGCGTCGCCTCCTCGACCACTTTGGCGGTGGGCGACGCTCGCGTTCCAATAGGCCCTACGACCCTCGCGCTCGGCACGACCGTGCACTGGAGTGTGCCGCCCGAGCATGTCTTCGTCGCCCCGTCGACAAGTCCTTTCGCGCCCGACGACTTTGAGGGACGGGTGATCGAGGTTGTCGATACTGGGCTCGCCTACGAGATCTTCCTCGAGTACGGAGACGATCGGGAGATCCGCGCGCGCACCGTGCGGACGCCCGAAGTCGTTGCGGGGGAGCGCTGTCGAATCTCCTTCCGCGCCGAGACGGTGTCGGTGTGGCCAGCGGCCGGGCCTGACTAAAACGTGTCAGGAATCTCGACGCTGACGCTGGTGGCCTTGATGACCGCATCGACCACGACTCCCGGCGCGAGTCCTAACTCGTCGGCCGCCTCTCGGGTGATCACCGAGACCACCCGGTGGGGACCGGCTTGGATCTCCACCTGGGCCACGACCTTGTCCTTTGTGACCTTGGTCACGATGCCCACGAAGCGATTGCGCGTCGATTGAGCGCGCGGACTCTTGGGTGACGGTGAGCGATTCTCGGCAACCGCCGCGCGGGCGAGGTCCACGCCCTCGAAGTAGCGCTTACCGTCGTCGCCGAGAGACGACTTGATCCGTCCGGCGTCCGCCCAGCGGCGGATCGTGTCGGCGCTCACCCCCAGGAGCTCCGCGGCCTGGGTGGCGCGGTACTTCACGAGAGGCGCTTGCGTGCTCGAGCGAACCACACCAACGTCACGGGCTACCCACCGATCATCGACATCGAGCGCGCGGGTCGAAGAAAGTCGGGTTCATTGATGGCGTGTCCGGGGAACTTGGCCCAGACCGCGCGACGGAGCAATCCCGCGATCTCCTCGTCGTCCGCGCCGCCGCGAATCAGGTCGCGCACCGACAGCTCGTCGTCGGAGAAGAGACAGTTGCGCACCGCGCCGTCCGAGGTCAGCCGCAGCCGATTGCACGAGCCACAAAAGGGTTGCGTGACCGAAGAGATGAGGCCGATCTCGCCGCGGCCGTCGCGAAAGCGGAACCGTTCGGCGGGTGCGGACCCACCTGGCTCAACGACGTCGAGGGGCCACACCTGCGAGACCCGATCGAAAATCTCGCGGCCCGCGACAATCTGGCTCTTGTCCCAGTGGCCCTGGGCGTCGAGAGGCATGAACTCAATGAAGCGCACGATACGACCCGTCTCGCGCGCAAAGGCGGCGAAGTCGAGGATCTCGTCATCGTTCACTTCGCGCAGTATCACCACGTTCACCTTGAGGGGCGAGAGGCCCGCCGCCTCCGCCGCGTCCATCGAGGACAGCACCGTCGCCAAGTCACCCCGTCGTCGAATCGACTCGAAGCGGTTCGCTCGCAAAGAGTCACAACTGATGTTCACGCGAGTGAGCCCGGCCGCCGCGAGTTTCGACGCGAGGGGAGCCAACAGCATGCCGTTGGTCGTGAGGGAGAGGTCGTCAAAGCCGAGCAACGAGAGTCGTGAGATCAGCGAGACGAGGTTCTTGCGAACCAGGGGCTCGCCGCCGGTCAGGCGTAGCGACGAGACCCCGAGGGACGCCGCCACCGTGGCGACGCGAACGATCTCGTCGAAGCTAAGCAACGCGTCGTGGGGCAGAAAGGTCATGCCCACGTCGGGCATGCAGTAGACACAGCGAAGGTTGCATCGGTCGGTTACCGAGACGCGAAGGTCGTCGTGAACTCGACCGTACCGATCAACCAGAGCGCCCACCGTCGGCATGCTCGTCCCCGATACCTCACCCCGGTCGCCCTCGACAGCTCGGGGGTGCGGGCGCAGGGACACCGCGACGGGCGCGTTCACGTTCAGCGACATCTGGTGTCGCTCTCGCTGAGACGAGGGGCGAAGCCGCCAACAGTGACCACTGGTGTCCATGCTAATGGTGGCACCACTCGGTCCTAGGAGGTGCGGCGTCGGCGGCGCACCGGCGCCTCGACCAGTCGGCCCCACGTCCCCGATTTGCCCCCCTCTTTCTTCAAGAGGACCAAGTCGTCCACGCGCGCGTTCGGATCGAGGACGGTCAGCGAGCCGATGATGCTGAGGGCCGCGAAGGCGCACGCGGTGAGCGCCTCCATCTCTACGCCGGTTGACTCGATGGCGATCACGCGGGAGGAGATCTCGACGCCGTCGTCTCGCTCACTGAGTTCGATATTCACGTCGCTTAGGTGAAGCGAGTGGCACAGAGGAATGATCTCGGCGGTTCGCTTGGCCGCGAGGACGCCCGCGACGCGCGCGGCGTGCTCCACGTCGAGACCGTCCGGGCCGCTCGTGAGGGTGGCTAACTTGACGTCCGTGACGACGCGGCACTGCGCCCAGGCTTTGCGAAGAGTTCGTCGTTTGCTCGAGATGTCGACCATTCGCAGTTTGCCGTTTCCATCGATGTGGCTAAATGGGTTATCCACGAGCACGCCGCCGCCAGGACCAGGCCCCCAACGAGACGCCCAATACCAGAACCACCGCGCCGAGCACCGCGTACCCCCCGCGGCCACTCATGCTCGAGCCGTGCAGGACATTGACGCCTTGGAGTATCCAGACCATGCCCACGAGACACAACAGCACAGCGATGCTGCTTCGAATCCACACGTTGGCTCTCCTCGCGGCGACTTGCTCATAGGAAACCTAGTGAACATTTGGATGTGACGATCAGTGGAGCTTAAAGAGAGTCGACAGATCCCTCGGGGGCGCGCGACTCCCTCAGCCATCTCGGTGCGTGCGTGGCGGCCCACCGCTCGCTCACCCACCCCTTGAACATCGATCGCAGCGCGTCGCGGTGAGTGATCGCCATCACGATATGGCCAATGACTGCGGCAAAGATGGCAAAGGCGAAGGCGTCGTGAACGAAGGTGGCGCCTTGGCGCAGCGAGACCGAGAAGAATCGGAACCACTGGAGCATCGAGCCCGTGATCAGCATCACCGGAATGATCGCGCCGATGAAGATGGCGTTGAGCTTTTGACCGGGATTGAACTTATCCGTCTCGAGCGGGGTTCGACCCCACGACAGAAGCCAATGGATCTCCGCGCGGGTCCAGTCGTTGATGCGCCTCAGGTCACGTCTCATGGAGCGGCCCCACGGTCCGACCAGCGAGATGATGATCGGAAGAGGCAGGGCCAGTCCGCACCAGAGGTGGATCTGTTCGATCAGGTGGCGCGGCAAGACGATTCCGAAGAACGAGCCAAAGTAGAGCGGGATGGCGGTGAACATCAGTGCGCCAAAGAGCGCGGCGTTGGCCCAGTGGGCGCCGCGTTGCACGCGATCGAATCGAAGCAGGCGAGTGACGCGGCGAGTGGTGACAGGGGCGACGGTCATGGCTTAGGTGAGGCTCGGGTCCGGGTTCGTCGGGCCGGTCGTCCCGTCCAGCCACCCGTTCACCGGGTAACCGTTTTGCTCCCAGAAGCCGGGCTGCACTTGGTCGACGACGCGAATGGCCGAGAGCCACTTGAGTGACTTGTACCCGAACATCGGGGCCACGTAGAGCCTCACCGGGCCACCATGCTCGGTCGTAACGGGCGCGCCGAGCATGTGATAGGCCACGATCACGTCGGGCAACCGGGCCTGGTCAAGGGTCAGACTCTCGGTGTCGGCCCGGTCATAGGACTCAAAGGTCAGCGCCACGGCTCCCGGGCGGATGCCCACGACGTCCATGATGTCCGAGAGGAGAACTCCTTCCCAGTGCACGTCAGGGACTTTCCAGCCCGTGACGCACTGGAAGTTCTTGGTGAACGAGGTCTTCGGCATGGCCTTGAGGTCGTCCAGGCTGAAGGTCTTGGGACGCTGCACCAGTCCGCTCACCTTCAGTCGGTAGTCGCTGTCTTTGATCGTGGGGTACTTTCCGGTGATTGAGTAGATCCGAAACCGATCACCCCCGGGCAGTAGTCCTCCGAGCCCGGAGCCGAAGACGTTGCCGAGGAAGTTCTGGATGCTGCTCCCAAAAGCGACCCCGAGGGCCGCGAGACCCGTGACGCCGAGAAAGACCCGACGACCGACGGCCACGCGCGGCGTGGGCTCGGGGGACGTCATGAGCTCGGCCCTCCGGAAGTCACGTGGTGCTCGCTCGGAGACGGCGTGTAAAAACTGTGGGCGTTAGTAGCCATGGTCTCTCGAAATTCCCTCGGGAACGTATCCATACTGCCAGGGTCGACTTCGTTGTCGACGTGCAGGCAGAGGATTCTTACGCGCTGAGTTTCGCGGCGGCGATCGTCTTGCCGGTCAGCGTACCGGTCACCGTCACCCGGGCGCCGACCTTGATGTTCTTCGCGGTCCCCATTACCCAGTGCGTCATCGAGTCGTAGTGGACCACGTAGGTCTTCATGTCCACGGTCATGGTGAACGCCTCGGTGGTGCCCATCTTGGCGTCCAGCTTGGTGATCTTTCCGTGCCAAGTCTTGGTGGCCATCGTGGCGTGACGGGAGGGGGCGGCGTTCGCGGGGGAGGCGACCACACCGAGGCCAAGGCCGAGGCTTCCGAGGGTGAGGGTCGCGGGTAACACGAGTCGGGCGATCAGTCTCTGCATGTGATTCCTCTCTGGCGCCACGCGGGAGCGAGGCGGTGGATACTTCGGACGATCTCGTCCACCCTTACGTCCTCCCACGGGAAAAACTGTTACACCCTTTCTTCCCTACCGCCCAGCCAAGGGGAACCTGCCCACTCGGTGCTTCTAGGCTTCGACCATGCACTCGGACCCTCAACGTCGCGCGGCCCTCGTCTCGTCATTGTGGCGCCACCCCGTGAAATCCATGCAGGGCCAGAGGGTCGCCGAACTGGACTTTGACGCACTCGGCGTCATGGGCGATCGGGCCTACGGGGTCGTGAACCGCGAGTCGGGCACCATTCTTTCCGCGAAACGAGAGGGTCGACTCCTTGAGGCGGCTGGGGAATATCGATCGGGCGTGCTGGTTGTGACCTTGCCGTCCGGCGAAGAGTTTCGCCAAGGGACTCATCTGGATGAGGAGCTCACGTCGTGGCTGGGGTACCCCGTGGCGCTGGTCGTCGCCGCGACGTTCGGCGTGCCGACGTTTGAGAGTCCCGAAGACTTTGAACGTGACGATTCCCCAGTGGTCTCCTGGGAGGGAACCACGGGCCGGTTCGTTGACGAGAGCGCTCTTCATCTCCTGACCTCGTCGGAGCTGGAGGGGCTTTCACGCGAGCGCCCCGAGCTGACGTGGGACGTGCGACGTTTTCGACCGAACATCGTCGTCGATGACGAACAGGCAACTCTCGACACGTCACCGTTTCGTAGCATTCAAGTGGGCGAGGTAGAGATAGAGATCACCAAACCCTGTTCGCGATGCGTGATGACCACACGTCCCCAACCGGGAGGTCTCGATCGTGAGCTCGATGTGTTGCGCCACGTGAGTCGTCACCATGACGGCAATGTCGGCGCGCGCGCGAGGGTGGTGCGCCCCGGGGTTGTTCGCGAGGGTGACGAAGTCAGGAATCGCGAGCCGACCTGGGGCTCCTAGGCGCCGTCGTCGATTGGTCGCCGCGAGGGCCGACCCTGGCGACTACTTGACGGCGATCACTTCGACCATGCGGATGTCGGGGTCCTTTGCGAGCAAGTCAGCCGCGACCTGGCCCAGCGCGGTGGGGATCTCGCCATTCAGATGAGCTTGGCGAGCCTCTTCGGTCTCGAACGAGTCGAAGATCCCGTACTCGGTATCGCTGATCTTGAAGGCGTACCACGTGACGGTGCCCGTCTCGGCTACCGCCAGAGCTTGGCCCGCCTCGAGGAACGCCCCGAGCTCGGCGCCCTTGAGTGGCTTGGCTTCGAGCAGGGCGAGCAGTCCGAGCTTTACGGTCATGTTGGTCTCCTTGGGTCTCTGGTGGGGGCTACATCGAGTTATAGACGCCGACTACGTTAAGTACTCCCTGGTCCCCGTCGTCCGAGTCTTTCATTCGGACGGGGGCGGGGGCAACGTTGGTTTCGGGTCCTCGACGTTCCAGACCTGCCCGGTGGCGCCACCCGCCAGCCGCGCGAGCAAGGAGTGGGCCGACTGCTCGGCGGTGAGTAATGATCCGCGTTCATAGGACTCGATGAATCGCTCGTGCAACGCCACACCAATCTCCTCAGCCGGCTGAGCGCGAATCCAACCCTGCATCGCGGTGTCGACCGAGCCCGGTCGAAAGACGTTCACCGTTACCCCAGTGTCCGCCAACTCAGCCGCCAGATTTAACGTGTGGGCTTCAAGGGCCGACTTCGACGCGGCGTAGGCGTTCATTCCGATCATGGCGGCCGGATGGGCGGCGATCGAACTCGACACATTCGCGATTCGCCCCCAACCCCCTTCGATCATCCCGGGAAGCACCGCCTGGGCCAAGCGAAACGGCCCGACCACGTTGACAGTGAGGGCCGCCACCCACGCATCCGCGTCGGCAGTCGCAGTGGGTCCGAGTGGCGCCACGACGGCTGCGTCGTTGATCAGGATATCGACCGCACCGAACTCCGCCAGTACCGTGGCGACCGCCTGATCAACGGCCGCGGAATCGCCGATGTCAGTGGGCACCACGAGCGCCGTGCTACCGGCCGCGCTGACGGCCGCGGCGACTTCAGTAAGTTGATCGATCGAGCGAGCGAGGAGCGCGACCCGAACGCCGTCACTCGCCAGCCCGAGGGCGATGGCGCGCCCAATGCCCCGGCCGGCTCCGGTGACCAGCGCCGTGCGCCCTCGCAAAGTCTCACTCATTGGAGTGCTTCGAGGGCGGCGATGATGTCGGCTGGCTCCGGCCGATAGCGCCAGTCCGCTGACACAAACGCGGCGCGCACCGTGCCGTCACGGTCGAGCACGAAGGTGGCGGGCACCGGGAGGGAGCGTGTGTGGTTCGCGTTCTGGATGGCGGGGTCGTTCTGGAAGACGTTCACCTGGAGGTCCTCGAGGTCGCCCGCGAGAGTGAACTGAACTCGGTAGGCGCGGATGACGTCTTGATCGAGATCGCTGAGGACAGGAAAGCTCAACTCGTGCTTCTCACTGAGGGAAAGGCTGTGATCGGCGGCTTGGGGACTGATGGCCACCAGCGAGGCGCCGAGTGCACGCAGGCGGGGGAGCGCCCCTTCGAGCCCTCGTAGTTGAACGTTGCAGTACGGGCACCACTCGCCGCGGTAGAACGTCACCACCACCGGGCCTTGGCGGAGCAGATCGGCCAGGGTGATCGGTTGCCCGAGAGCGTTGGGCAAGGTGAAGTTCGGCGCGGTGTCGCCGACGCCGAGGCCCGGGGCGACGCCGGACTCATCAATTTCGCCGACCCCCCGATCGATGCGAGTCCCGATCGCCTCGGGGATGGAGGCGGTGATCTCATCGAGTTGTTGCAAGGAATTCATGTTCGCACCGCTCTTTTCTTGTTACATTGGACTGTTGGGTCCAATGTAACAAGACCATAATGGACTGTCAAGTCCAACAATTGAGGAACGCGCACCTATGGCGGACATATCGGAAGTCGAGACGCGGCCATTGACCGCCAAGGGTCGTGAGACCCGCCAGAGGATCATCGACGCCGCAGCGGACCTCGTCCACGAACGAGGCGTGGCGGGGGTGAGCCTTGACGACGTTCTGCGGGCGACCGGTACGAGTAAGTCGCAGCTCTATCACTATTTCACGGACAAGGACGATTTGATACACGCCGTGATCGGGCGACAACGCGAACGAGTGCTGAGTTTTCACCGGCCCGAGTTCGAATCGCTATCGAGTTGGGACGACCTGCGGCGCTGGCGAAACATGATCGTGGACACTCAGGCGGCCCGCGCGTGTCGCTACGGCTGTCCTCTCGGATCGCTGGTCAATGAGTTGGCTGAACTCGACGAGTTCGCTCGGGCCCAGCTCTCTGGCGCCTTCTCGATGTGGGAAGAGATACTCGCTGACGGCCTGGCCCGAATGGTGGAAGTGGGAGAACTTCGGGGCGACGCCAATACGCAGGATCTTGCCGTGAGTGTTCTGGCCAGCTTGCAAGGAGGCTTGCTTCTGGCGGAGATGGGTCGCAGCACTCGTCCCTTGGAGGTGGCTCTTGATGCCGCGATCGAGCACGTCAGGTCGTTCGCGCCCTCCAGATCGAACCTTCCCGCGCGCGTTCGCCGTACCAACTAGTCAAGGAGTCTCACGTGTCGCTGCTCCAACCCGGTGAGAAGTTCCCACGCCTCACCGCGACCACCACCAACGCAGACGTCCTCGCGTTGCCCGACGCCCTCGAGGGCCATTTTGGGGTGGTGCTGTTCTACCGGGGTTCGTGGTGCCCATACTGCAACGCCCAACTGCGGTCCTTCCAGCGGGCCACAAAGAGCTTGGCCGAGGTCGACGCCCGCGTTATTGCGGTGTCGGTCGATGACCAGTCGACCGCCACGGAACTGGTGGACAAGCTCGGGCTGACCTTTCCGGTCGGGTACGGCGCCGACGCTCACGCGGTAGCCGAGTTGACCGGAGCGTTCGTCAACCCCGAACCCGTGTTCCTGCAGTCCACGGGTTTCATTCTCGATCCCGCTGGTCGCGTGGTCCTCAGCGTGTACTCCAGCGGCGCGATTGGACGGCTGGTGCCAGAAGACGTGGTGGGCATGATTCGTTACGTCCGCGAACATGCCGCGGGGAACTGATCCCCGCCTCACGGTGAGAGTCCTCAATCGAGAGAGCTTTGTGTTTGCTATCGTCAACCGATTGACGGTTCTCTCGTGACCTCACCGGGCGACGAAGGGTTGCCAACTGATGTCACACCCCTACGCAAGACTGCGAAGCAATGAACTTGAGTGAGTGGGCAGACCGACAGGGGTACATCCCCAGACCGCCTATCGGTGGTTCCGAGAGGGGACATTGCCTGTGCCAGCGCGGCAGGTCGGTCGCTTGATTCTCGTCGGCGATCTCGAAACGCTGAGTTTGGAGGACGGCATTACCGCCGTCTACGCTCGCGTCTGATCTGGTGACCAGCGAGCAGACCTCGATCGTCAGGTGGCGCGAGTGAGTACTTGGGCCACGTCGCAGGGTCATTCGATTGATCGCGTCGTAACTGAAATCGGCTCCGGACTCAACGGCAAGCGACGCAAATTCCTCGCTCTGCTCGCTGACCCATCCGTGACGACGATTGTGGTCGAACATCGTGATCGCTTCGGCAGATTCGGTTCTGAATACGTCGCTGCGTCGCTTCAGGCCAATGGCCGACGACTGGTTGTGGTGGACGATGCCGAAGTCGACGACGACCTCGTTCGCGACATGACTGAGGTGCTGACGTCGTTCTGCGCTCGTCTCTATGGTCGTCGTGCGGCCGCACACCGAGCGGCGAAAGCGTTGGCGGCAGCGCAGGAGTCGGTTGATGCCGCGTATGTACTATCCACCCGAGGGCCAGATCATTCAGGCATTCACCTTCGCGCTCGATCCCACGCCCGATCAGCGAGCCCAGATCAGTCGATTCTTTGGAGCGCGTCGCAAGGCATTTAACTGGACGCTCGATCAGATGAAGGCCGACATAGATCGATACCGCGAGACCGGCGAGTCGGGGACGCCACCTTCGTTCTACTCACTGCGCAAGCGCTGGAACGCCGAGAAGGACACCGTCTGCGTCAACGCTGAAACCGGCGAAATTTGGTGGCCCGAGGTCTCCAAGGAAGTCTTCGCTGACGGCGTACGCGGGGCCACCGACGCCTACTGGCGCTGGCAGAAGTCGCGCGCGGGCCAGATCAAGGGTCGCAAGGTCGGCTTTCCCCGGTTCAAGAAGCGCGGACGTGACCGGGACCGATTCTCCTTTACTACAGGGGTTATGAGGCTCGAATCCGACCGGAGACATCTCACCCTGCCAGTGCTGGGCACCATTCGCACTCACGAGAACACCCGACGGATCGAACGGCTGCTCGCAGTGAATCGGGCCAGGATCCTCGGGGTCACGCTCTCACGCCAGGGAGAGCGCATCATCGCGGCCGTGCGAGTAGGTGTTCTTCGCCCCCAACAGGCTGGTGTTATCCAACCCGATTCGGTGGTGGGCGTCGACGTGGGCGTGAGGAGACTGGCGACGGTCGCTACCACCAACGAAGTCATTGGCGAACTCGCAAATCCCCGGGCCCTCGAACACCGGCTCCAGGAGCTGCGCCGACTCCAGCGACAGCGATCCCGTCGCACCCGTGGTTCGCGCCAGTATCACGACACCTCCACCAAGATCACGCGACTTCACGCCGAGGTCGCCCATGTACGCCAGCACACCATCCATGTCTTCACCACCAACCTCGCCAAGACCCACGGCGTGGTAGTGGTCGAAGGTCTGGATGCGGCGTCATTGCTGCAACAGAAAGGTCTTCCCGGTGCACGTTCGCGCCGACGTGGGCTCTCGGATGCAGCACTGGGAGAGATCCGTAGTCAGCTTCGCTACAAGTGCCCCTGGTACGGGTCACGGTTGATCGAAGCCGACCGGTACTTTCCGTCGTCCAAGACGTGTCACACATGTGGTCACGTCCAGGACATTGGCTGGTCCGAACACTGGACCTGTGGCGAGTGTTCCTCGTCACACCAGCGCGACGACAATGCCGCTATCAACCTCGCCCGTTGGGCGAGCCCGGGTTCAGTTGGAGCCCCGGTGAAGCGTGGAGCCGAACGTCAGACTGAGCCTCGCTCAGCAGTTGGCGATGACACGCGGAAGGGAAGCCCGACACCTGACGGGCCAAACAACTCCGTGAGGAGTGCGGCATGAGTGGGCTCACTAGAGTGCACTCAGTTGCAACGGTTGTTTCGAAAGGCTAGTTCGACCATGGACGTCATGCGCACCCCCGACAGTCACTTCGAGGGGCTTCTCGAGTACGATTTCGTACCGCACTACGTGGATCTCTCGGATCAAGATGGTGGCACTCTTCGGGTTCACTACGTGGACGAGGGGCCGATCGAGGGACCGGTCGTCGTGTTACTGCATGGCGAGCCGTCGTGGTCCTACCTGTACCGACACATGGTGCCGATACTGTCCGCCGCGGGCTTGCGTTCTATTGCACCCGACTTGGTTGGGTTCGGTCGTTCCGACAAGCCGACGCCACGGAGCGAGTACACCTACGCGCGCCACGTGGAATGGATGCGAAGTCTGCTCTTTGAGCACCTCGAATTGAACGAGGTGACGCTCGTCTGCCAGGACTGGGGTGGCCTCATCGGTCTACGCCTGGTGGGCGAGCATCCCGAGCGCTTCGCCCGAGTCGTTGCGGCGAATACCTTCTTGCCCACGGGCGAAGGTACTCCGGGTGCAGCCTTTCTGGCCTGGCGCACCTATTCCCAGGAGGTGGAGACCTTTCGCTCGGGCAACATCGTGAACGGAGGTTGCGCCACTGAGTTGGATCCCGAGGTCATCCGGGGTTACGACGCGCCCTTCCCGGACCAGTCGTACGTGGAAGGGGCTCGTCAGTTCCCCGCTCTGGTCCCGATCTCGAGCGACGACCCCGCCGTGGCCGCCAACCAAGCGGCGTGGAAAGTTCTCGAATCATTCGAGAAGCCCTTCCTCACCGCCTTTAGTGACGGAGATCCGATCACCGTCGGCCTCGAGAGAGTCCTCCAGCAACGCATACCTGGCGCGCGGAGACAACCTCACGCCACCATTGTGGGAGGCGGCCACTTCCTCCAAGAGGACCGAGGACCGGAGTTGGCCCGCGTCGTCGTGGACTTCGTGCAGTCGGCGTGACGCCGTCCGAGGCACACCGGGACGTGAAGGACGAACTCCCGCCTGCCGTGGGCAATCGCCTCGTCACCGTCATCGGCTCCGCGCAGATCAGCGAGAAAGACCCTCGTTGGGAGGCGGCGTTTGACCTGGGCCGACAACTGGCCGTCGCTGGCTGGACGGTGGTGACCGGTGGGTATCGCGGTCTCATGGCTGCCGCGGCCCGAGGAGCGAAATCGGTCGGCGGCGCGACCGTCGGTCTACCCATCTTGTCGTGGACCCACCTCGCACCGGACGAGTCTCACGACGAACTCTGGTGGTGCGAGAATTTCTCCGCGCGCGCGACCCACATTCTCTCGAGCCGGGCGGTCGTCGTACTCGACGGAGGGGTGGGCACATTGTCCGAGTTGGCCATCGTGTGGAGCACCGCCCAAACCGAGAATTCGTCACCTTCGCTGTTTCTGGTCGGTGATATCTGGCATCACCTCTATCCCATCCTCACGAGCACACTTTTGGTCTCTTCCGAAGATGCCGCCGTACCCATTGTTTCAACAAATGGCGAGGTCGTTCGCCACCTCGCGTCGAATGCCCCTCGGCGTGGCGGGAGCGGCCCGCGCGGATAGCTCCGTTCTGCTGCGAAGTTGTTAGGAACTTCTCCACTCGCGCGAGGCGCGAGGGAAGTCCTGCACGTGTCCATACAACGTCAACAGGCGTGATACGACAGGCGCCTGCTCAATCCAGCGTGGGCCCTTGTCACTAAGGTGCGGCGGCGCGTGGTGACGCACGTAGTGGGCGCTGCGAAGGCGCCCGCGGACCCGTTCGGGAATGGTCGCGCGAATCGTGGCGAGAGCGCCCGCCAGCTCCCACTCAATTTCGGTCGTCACCGCTGCGATCAAGGGTTCGAGGACCAGGTCAAAATCTTGTCCTTCGTTCAGCGCGACGGGTTGCACGGCGCGGGCCATCTTGTTCGCTTCGTCAATCGCTCGACGACGTTGCGTCGCTCGATCGATCATTCGAGTGGCGATCGATCGTAGTTCCGGTACCGAAGAAATTACCTCGGCGACGTTGACGAGACTGGCCTGGCGAATCGCGAGATGGCGAAGAATCTCTTTGGCCACGTTGCCGTACTCATAACGCTCCTCCACCGACGCGCCGCGACTCAGCGCGATGCCTCGAAATAGATCGAGCAGGCGAACGTCCTCGTTCTCAAGAACGTCCAGCGAGTTCTCCTCTGGACGCTGGTTCGCGTCGGGGTTGGGTGTCCCCCCGTTGGGCATGGTGACCCTTGGCGCGGTGCGGGTCATGGGCGACGCCACGTCGCCCCCCGAGCCTCGATCGGGATGATCCCTCTGTTGATGATCCTCATCGTGAGGCGATGCGTCGGAACCCGAGCCGGTCCTGTTTCGATGTCCCTCGGCCCGCTTTCGGACCGTCACCCTTTCTTGGACGCTCAACCCCATCGCCCGCACATAGGTGACGGCGATCTTGGGAAGAGTGATAAGGAACGAGGGATCCTTGACGCCCTTGGCCTTGTGGTCGAAAATTCCGTGGCCGCCGAAGTCGACTTCGTTGTCCGCGGGACTGCGTAAATTCGACGGGCGCTCGGGAGCAACCGGCTGCTTGGTCAGTTGGCTGTCCCACGCCCCGAGGGAGGCGAAGTGGTTGCCGAGTCCCGGAAAGAAACTGTCCATGACCACCAACATCTTGTTCCAGGAGCCCACAATTCGGGATCGCTTTCCGTCTATGGCGGTATCGAATATCGCCTGTGCCGCGACTTCGGGCTGATATATCGGGGGAACGGGCTGGGGATGCTTGTCCATCGTGGTCTCGCACCAGTCGAACTGCGGAGTGTTCATCGCAGGTAAGTGAACCATAGACAGGCGCACGTGCGACCGGTCGTGCAATAGCTCGGCTCGGGCGGCCTCGAAGAACCCTCGACACGCGAACTTTGAAGCGCAGTAGGCAGACTGCAGCGGTATGCCTACAAACGAGAGAGCGGATCCGATGTTGATAACGGCGCCCGCGTCACGTGGCCGCATGCGCTTTAACGCGGCCATCGTGCCCCAGACTTGGCCGAGAAAGGTGACGCTGATGGCCCGCTCGAAGTCCTCTGGCGTGACGTCGCGAAGTGGCGAAAAGACCGTGGTCATCGCGTTGTTCACCCACACATCAATTGGTCCAAGTTCGAACTCGATGCGGTCAGCCGCTCGATCAACTTGTGAGAAGTCAGCGACGTCGGTCGCGATCACCAGGCAGCGCTGACCGAAGCCCTCGACCTCGCGGGCCGCCGCGTTCAGGCCGGCGCCACCGCGAGCGAGCAGGGCCACGTCAAATCCGTTGCGGGCAAAGACCCGAACCGTCTCTCGACCGACACCGGCGGACGCGCCGGTGATCACGGCTATCTTGCTGGGGGTTTTCATAGCGGTCTCCAGTTCACGGCGCGGCAGAGATCAAGAATAAGAACTGTGCTCGTTAGTTCGACGTTATATTCGATGACTTAGAAACGGCGTGAGAAAAACGTGAGAACCGCGATTTGATTTATTCGGTTCATTTCTTCACGGCTCCACGAGATGTTCACTCGCCTTTGATAGAAACAGTTCGCCACGCCACCGGAGAGTGACGTCGCGCAGGAGAAGCCAATGAAGCCGTCATCACGAGTCGAGGGCTACGCCCCGATTGAGGACTATGGCGTCCTGACTGACGGACGAACTTCCGCGTTGCTCTCGCTAGACGGACGCGTTGACTGGTGGCCGGTGCCGACGCTTGACGCCATGCCCGTCTTCGCGGCGATACTGGACGCGGAGCGTGGTGGGTTCCTCGCCTTGTCGCCCGTCGGGGACTATGACGTGGAGCGCCACTACGTCGAGGGAACGAACGTCCTGGAGAGCGTGATCACGACCGGCACGGGGTCGGTGAGAGTGACGTCAGCTCTCAATATGGCCTCTACCGGTCGGCTGCCCTGGACAGAGCTCGTCTTTCGGGTGGAGGGTCTCGAGGGCATCGTCTCAATGGAGCGGAGTCTGTCGCCGGGCACCCAGTTCCAGACGGCCGAGGCGAGTAGCACGAAGGAGCAAGGCGTGGCAGTGCTGCGACTCGGCACGCATACGGTAGCGACCCTGTGTGGCAAAGTCGACGCCGGATCGGTAGTGGAGACAGGGGCGACGTTCTCCGTAAGGGCTGAAGAGAAGTACGTCCAGGCCCTGCTCGCGACGAACGAAGAGCCGCTGCTGGTGCCCACTCTTCAAGTGATAGACGCTCGCCTCGACGCCACGAAGGACAACTGGCGCCGGTGGACCGCGATGGTGAAGGCGCCGGAGCGATGGAGCGAAGAGGTCACTCGCTCGGCCCTCGTGCTCAAATCACTACTCGCCGAGTACACCGGTGCCATGGCGGCGGCCGCCACCACGTCGCTGCCCGAGAAGATCGGCGGGTCCAAAAACTGGGACTACCGCTTTTCGTGGGTCCGGGACTCCTCCTTCGCGATTGACGCCCTTCTCAACTTGAGACTGTCAGAGGAGATCCACAACGCGGTTGCGTGGCTACTGCAAGCGATACGTCGAAATGGTCCGAAACTGCACGTCTTCTATTCCCTGACCGGAGAGGAACCGGGCCCGGAGGAAGCGCTTGACGCTGCGGGATATCGCCATAGTCGTCCCGTGCGTTCAGGCAACGGTGCGGCGAGTCAACGACAGTTAGGTAACTACGGCGACGTGTTCGACACCGTCCACCAATACGTCAAGGAGGGCAATCTCCTTGACCTTCAGACGCAAGATTGCCTTGGAGAACTCGCGAAGCGTTGCGCAATGGACTGGCGGAAGCCGGACTCGGGCATCTGGGAACTCCAGGAGACACAGCAGTACACGATCTCCAAGATCGGGTGCTGGGTGGCGCTGGATCGAGCGGTGAAGATCCACGAGATGGGCCAACTTCGAGATGCCGATGTCGTGAAATGGCGCGAAGAACGAGAGGCGATTCGCGAATTCATCGAGCGCGAGTGTTGGTCGCACGAGAAGCGTTCTTACACCTTCTACGCCGGCACCGATCAACTCGACGCGTCAGTGCTGCTGTGCGCTCGTACGCGCTTTGACGTGGGGGAGCGCTTGGTCGGCACGATTGACGCGATATCGCGAGAGCTGAGAGAAGGTCCGTTGGTGTATCGCTACTCGGGAGCGAGAGACAGCGAAGGGGCCTTCATCGCTTGCACCTTCTGGTTGGTCGAGGCGCTCGCGGAAAGCGGACAACTCGAAGCGGCGAGGGAGCTGATGGATGAAGCGGTGACATTGACCAACGACGTAGGGCTTCTCGCCGAGCAGATGGATCCCACGTCGCGAGCCTTCCTTGGAAACACTCCTCAAGCGCTCTCGCACCTCGCCCTCATCAATGCCGCCTTCGCGATTCACGAGCAAACGCCAAGCTAGATGCAACGTTCGGCGAGCCGTCCGCGCTCTGGGGGCTTTCTTACAAAATCCTGAGGGTTTGTGCGACTGCAAAAAAGTGCGACACGCCGTTCTCCAGTGGCAGCGCGGCGCGCATTGCCTAGCAAAGTGGCGTTCACGGACGTAGTTCTCGCTTCCTGGCCATCAAATTTAGATGGTCAAAGAGTGCGCGTCATACGAAGTGACGCTTGACAGGCATCGCGAGTCGCCCGGAAACTCGAAGGAGCGCGACATTTTCCGGTGTCGCGGGAGGCCGTGACAACGAGAGGAATCGAACCATGTCCAGAACTGCGTCCGACGTGCTGTGTGACCGGCTCATCGAGTGGGGGGTGACGACGATCTATGGGTTCCCGGGTGACGGGATCAATGGATTCCTCGGAAGTGTTCAGCGCTCCCGCGGAGAGTTGCGCTTCGTCCAGACGAGACATGAAGAGATGGCGGCGCTCATGGCCTGTGCCCACGCCAAGTTCACTGACGAAGTCGGTGTCTGCATGGCCACCTCTGGTCCGGGTGCCATTCATCTACTTAATGGTCTCTACGACGCAAAGCTGGATCACCAGCCCGTCGTCGCTCTCGTGGGCCAGACCTTCGTGCGCGCGCTCGGAGGGGACTTTCAACAAGAAGTAAATCTTCTTCAGCTCTATTCCGACGTGGCGAGCAGTTACTGCCAGCAGGTGAATACCGCGTCGGCGATCCGCCACACTATCGACCGCGCCCTGCGCATCGCCAAAGCGGAACGCACGGTGACCTGCGTCATTCTCCCCGCCGACGTTCAGGACATGGAAGGCATCGAAGAGCAGCCCAAGAAGACCCACACCATCCATTCCGGCACGGGGTGGTGGTCTCCTCGCGTCATTCCTGAGGTCAACGACCTGCAGCGCGCCGCCGATCTCTTGAACGCGGGAGAGCGGGTGGCGATGCTCGTCGGCGCGGGGTCGATGGGAGCCAGCGATGAGGTGATGGCCGTGGCCGATCGTCTGGGCGCGGGAGTGGCGAAGGCGCTGCTCGGCAAAGCCGTGGTCCCCGATGACGTCGGATACTGCACGGGCTCCATCGGACTCTTAGGAACCAAGCCCTCCTGGGACATGATGCAAGAAGCGGACACGCTGCTCATGGTTGGTTCGAGTTTTCCCTACTCAGAGTTTCTTCCCACCAGCGGTCAGGCCATCGGCATTCAGATTGACCTCTCTCCACGCATGCTCTCCATCCGCTACCCCATGGAACTGGCTTTGGTCGGCGACGCGAAGTCGACCTTGACCGAGCTCTTGCCGCTGCTGCGGCGCAAAGAGGATCGGCGCTGGCAGGACGCGATCATCGCCAACGTCGAGACGTGGTGGAAGGACATGGACAAAGTCGCACAACCCGGCGACGTCGACGGACGCCTCAGGCCCCAGGCACTGTTTGCGTCTCTTTCGCGGCACCTTCCCGACAACGCCGTGCTGTCATCTGACTCGGGCACGGCGGCGGACTGGTACGCCCGGCACGTTCGCATTCGCGCGGGCATGAAGGCTTCTCTCTCGGGAAACCTGGCCACCATGGGCCCGGGCGTGCCCTACGCCATCGCGGCCAAGTTTGCCTTTCCCGACCGCGTGGCGGTCGCCATGGTCGGAGACGGGGCCATGCAGATGGGGGGCATGGCTGAGATGTTGACGGCTGCCAAGTACTACAGCTCGTGGGCCGATCCTCGACTCATCGTCTTGGTCTTAAACAATGAAGACCTCAATCAAGTGACATGGGAGCAGCGCGCGATGGAAGGCAATCCCCGGTTTGTCGCCTCGCAGTCCATTCCGGCTCTCAACTACGCCGACTGGGCACGGCTCATTGGACTGACGGGGATTCGAGTGGAGAAGGCCGATCAGATCGACGACGCCATGCAAGAAGCATTCGCCTCGGATCGACCCGTCATTCTTGACGCCGTAACCACGCCAGACGAAGCCCCTCTGCCTCCGCACATCACCTACGAACAGGTGAGAGCCCTCACCCACTCGTTGATCGCCGATCCGGCGGGTGGCATCGCCGGGGCGAAGGAAGCGATGTGGGAGAAACTTCGTGAAGTTCTCCCGAGTCGACACTGATGCGGGTGCCCCCACTCCTAGCCCCAGGCGGGGCGACGAGCGAAACCGAGCACTTCATTGACGCCCTCTTCGTCAACGTGTCGCACGGTCGTTTCGAGCGCTCATTGTCGGGACTGACGGCGATCGCCGCCCTTATCACCAGCGCGGAGATCTACATCGAGCACTATCGCGCCAGCTTCGGCAACAAAGTGATGTGGAGCCCCATCCTGGTCACGCCGCCGTTGGTCGTCGCCGGCGTGGCCGGAGTCTTCTCCAAGCGATGGGCGAAGACGGCGCTGCCGGCGGCCGCGTTGGTCTACGGGCTCACCGGGCTCGCCGGTGAGTACTTTCACGCCCGCGGGGTCAGTCGCAAGCCCGGCGGCTGGTCCCAGGCCAGCTACAACGTGCCGACGGGGCCGCCCATCTCCGCTCCCGGACTCATGACGATGGTGGCGGGGATGGGGGTGCTCGCGGCTCTCTTGCGACGTGAGAAGTAGATGAGCAGGTCGACAGAACACGTAGACGACGGGTCCGAAAGCGAGCGGGACGTACGACGCGCCGACCACTTGCCGAACCTGCGGCCGGGGGGTACGGCGCGCGATCCGCTGTGGCTGCCGCTCCAGCGACGGGGAATGACGCCCCAGATGATCGGGCGCTATCCCGACTACGACGTGATGGAGTCGACATCGTTGTGGGATGACGCCACGCGCAGAGTAGTTGAGTCGCGACTGGACGAGTCGAGAACGTTGATCTTCTTCTCAGACGTGGAACAGGCGTGCGCCCGCCGGCTGTGCGACCTCGTGATGGCTCAGGACCGCGAACCTCGAATACCGGTGATGGAGCTCATTGACGAGAAGATGGCCAAGGGACACCTCGATGGCTTTCACTTCGACGACATGCCCGATGATCGAGTGACCTGGCATCAGGTGCTCGCGGGACTCGATGAAACGTCCAAGCAACGTACCGGGGTGCCCTTCGCCCAGTGCGACGAGGAGGTGGCGCACAACATCGTGCGTGACTTCTCGAAGGGTCGCCTTGAGGGGGACGGATGGAATGGCCTCAACGTCTCGCGAGCGTGGGCCGTGTGCACGCGCGCCATTTTGGCTGCGTTCTACTCCCATCCTTGGGCCTGGAATGAGATTGGCTTTGGGGGACCGGCCTACCCGCGCGGCTATATGCGCCTCGGACCACTCAGCACGCTCGATCCCCACGAGTCGCCCGGAGCGACCTGCGAAGATCCGCTACGAGTGTCGAAGGAGATGGGCGAGTGAGGCGCTCTCTGCTGAAGGGGACGTTCGGACCCCAGGACAATGACTCGAGAAACCTCCTGGACGTTCATCGTCGTGACTTGCCCGGATACGACACCATGCGTCGTTACGACGACGATGACGAAGTAGATCTGTGCGTGGTGGGCGCGGGTGCGGGGGGCTCCGTTCTCGCTCAACGCCTGGCCCGCCGGGGGTGGCGCGTGGTCATCATTGAGGCGGGCCCCTTTTGGCATCCCGACGAGGACTGGGTGTCGGATGAGGCCGGTTCACACGAGCTCTATTGGAACCAGACACGCGTCATTGGCGGCACTGATCCCGTCGAGCTCGGCAAGAACAACTCAGGTCGAGGTGTCGGAGGCTCGATGGTGCACTACGCGGGCTACACCCCGCGCTTTCACCCGTCGGACTTTCGCACCCACAGTCTCGACGGGGTGGGGGTGGACTGGCCCATCGACTACGCCGAACTTCGCGACCACTACGAACAGGTGGAACGCGAACTGCCCGTCGCGGGCCAGTCCTGGCCGTGGGGTGACCCTCACGATTATCCCTTCTCGCCACATCCCGTGTCCGAGGCGGCGAACGTGCTCTGGCGCGGGGCAATGAAGTGTGGAATCACCATGAGGGTGGGGCCGGTGGGAATCGTCAACGGCACTTTCGGCAATCGACCGCACTGTATTTATCGAGGGTGGTGCTTACAAGGCTGCAAAGTCAACGCCAAGGCCAGCCCGTACGTGACCCACCTTCCCGACGCCCTCGAGCACGGGGTCGAGATTCGCGCCGACTCCATGGCGTCGCGGGTGCTCATCGATGAGGCGACCGGGCGCGCGACCGGAGTCGCCTACATGGGCCCCGAGGAAGAGTTTGAACGTCACCAACGGGCCACGGTGGTCGCCGTGGCTGGGTACTCCATCGAGACGCCAAGGCTCCTGCTCAACTCGACCTCGCCTCGCTTTCCCCATGGGGTTGGAAACAACGACGGCCAAGTGGGCCGCTACGTGATGGTCCAGGGCGCCGCGCAGTCCGCGGGGCGATTTCCCCAGGAGCTGCGCATGTACAAAGCGCCACCTCCTCAGATCTCCTCCGAAGACTTCTATGAGACGGACCCCTCGCGCGGCTTCGCCCGGGGGTTCTCCATCCAGACCGTGTCGCCCCAACCCATCGGCTGGGCCGAGCACGTGACGGCCGAAGGTCACTGGGGACGCGAGCTGCGAGAGTACATGCGCGACTACAACCACTGGAGCACGATCGGAGTCCTCAACGAACTACTTCCGAGCGCGGACAATCGTGTGACCCTGGCGGGTGAGGTCGACCACTTTGGACTCCCAGTCGCGCACTTCTCGCACAGTCTCGGCGACAACGACCGGGCCAACATCGACTTCTCCAAGCGTGTCTTGAAGGACATACTCGAAGCCGCGGGCGCACAAGACGTCCTCACCATCCCTCGCTACGCCCACCTCATTGGCGGGGCGAGGATGGGAACGTCCCCCGGCAACAGCGTGGTCACCCGCGATCAGCGCGTGTGGGCCGTGCCGAATCTCTACGTCGCCGATGGAAGCGTCGCTCCCACCCAAGGCTCGGCCAATCCCGCTCTCACGATCATGGCCCTGTCCTCACGTCTGGCCGTGCACCTGGCGAACAAGGGAACCTCCTAGACGGGACCACGAAAGGAACGAGATGCCAACCATTGAGACGCTGAACGCGAGCGCGTACGTCGTGCCGACAAAAGAGCCCGAGTCCGACGGCACCTTGACGTGGTCATCGACCTGTGTCGTGGTGGTTGAGGTGGCGGCCGAGGGAGTAACCGGACTTGGTTTCACCTACGCGACGCCGGCTTGCGTTTTCTTGATCCGTGATCTTCTCCACGACGTGGTGGTGGGCCACGACGCCTTGGACGTGGCGGCTCGTTGGTCGGCGATGGTTCGGGCCATCAGAAACATGGGTCGTCCGGGAGTGGCGTCCATGTCCATCGCCGCCGTCGACTGTGCTCTTTGGGATCTCAAGGCTCGACTTCTAGGGTTACCTCTCGCGTCCCTCCTCGGCCAGATTCGTGAGGAGGTTCCCCTCTATGGCAGTGGCGGGTTCACCTCCTTGAGCGAGAAGGAACTCGAGCGGCAGTTACGTGGCTGGGTCGAAAATCAGGGCATGAGGCGGGTAAAGATCAAAGTCGGAGAGTCCTGGGGAGCTCGCCCCGAGCGCGATCTCGACCGAGCGCGACAGGCGAGACGCATCATTGGCGACGATGTTGAGTTGTTCGTCGACGCCAACGGTGGTTATGCCTCGAAACAAGCGCAGCGGATGGGCGAGGCCTTCGCAGAAATCGGGGTTGCCTGGTTCGAGGAGCCGGTGTCCTCAGATCGTCTCGAGCCCTTAGCCCAGATTCGCAGTGCCGTCCCGATGGACGTCGCGGCGGGGGAGTACGGATACGACCTCTTCTATTTTGAAGCCATGTCTCGCGCCGGCGCGGTCGACTGTCTTCAGGCGGACGTGTCGCGGTGCGCGGGCATCAGCGAGTGGATGCGAGTGGCCGCGATCGCCGAGGCTCATGGCCTGGAGATCTCTGGGCACTGCGCTCAGTCTCTTCATGTTCACCCGGCCTCCGCCGTAGCCAACCTTCGACATCTCGAGTACTTTGCCGACCACGAACGAGTTGACCGGCTTCTCTTCGACGGAGTGTTAGAGCCTCGAAGGGGTGCGCTTAGACCGGACCTGACTCGCCCGGGGATGGGACTGGAGCTGAAGGCGACAGACGCGGAGCGCTATCGCGTGAGTTGACTTTGTTCGGGCGCCACATCGCCCCGCCCCAGAGGTCCTTCGTTTAAGCATATTGTTACAATTTCTGTATTTACAGTGCAGTTTCTTCTCGGTAGTATTTCTCTCAATTTCACCGAGCGCTATGGAGATCTGGAGCGGTAATCACGTGATGAGGTGACGGCCATACCGCCAGTGGCTGGATCTGACCCGAGTGTTCCGGGGAGAGGAAGACTGACCATGACCTCACGCCGACGGTCCGAACGGGCGATAGCCAATGACGAAGCGATCCGAAACTCCGGGGTCAATGCGATCACGCAGCTCGGGGTGGACTCGGTATCGCTACGAGATGTCGGCAGAGACGCTGG
This sequence comes from uncultured Acidimicrobiaceae bacterium, assembly GCA_963756325.1. GTDB lineage: Bacteria > Actinomycetota > Acidimicrobiia > Acidimicrobiales > RAAP-2 > RAAP-2. The sequence goes on along the minus strand of CAVWNE010000005.1, from coordinate 47,675 downwards.
CCTCACCCACGGCGCGACGTACGCCCGCTACGAAGACGTAAACGAGCTACTGGTGGATCTCTGGCACTCTCGGCTGCGGGGTCGGGCGCTTGAAATACTCGATCAGTGCGCGACGGTGGTGAAGACGCCTAACGAAGAGACCTTCGGAAGCCTCATCGAGTACGCACGCCGACCGGAGCCGCGAGACGTAGCCATGATCGAGGTGCTGTTGACCGCGCGACGCATGCCCGTGGTGCAGGAGGAAGTGGAGGAGTTCGTCACCACATTTTTGTGTTTGCCCGAGTTGTCCACCGTTGGGTCACAGCGGGAGTTCACGCTGAAGATGGCGCTCTTTTCCCTCACGCTCGTGACCATCTTCGAAGAGTTCTACTTCGGCTCCGAGAGTGAGTATCTTGACTTCTTGCAAGAAGCCTTGCTCAACGCCTTTCAAGCTGATCCGTCGGACCTGGCGGCGAGTGTGCCGGGCAACGTTCCAGAGCGCCGAGAGTACGTCCCCCACGAAGACTTGCGGTCGCGACTCATCTACTCATCCGCGCTTGCGGTGGGCAAGAGTGGTTATCGCGGCGCGACCATTTCACGTATCGCTCGCCGCGTGGGCTGTTCCCCCGGGGCAATTTACAAGATCTACAGTTCCAAGGAAGAGCTGGTGCTGGATGCGTTCCGACAAATCGTCGGCGTTCAGTGGATCCAGGATTCAAGGTACCCGAACATCCTGCAGGCGGAAACGTTCTCGGGACTCCTCTTGGACGAGGCAAGCGACCAGAACTCATTACGGCGAAACTTCACCTTCGAGACAGTTTTGGCCGCGGCGCACAACATGACGCTTCGCCCCACAGTGAGTGAGAATCTGAGAGATCCCGGTGGCGTAATTGCTCGTCTCGACGTCAGTCTCGACGAAAAGGACTTGCTCGGGGACGTGACGCACGCCATCGCATCGGCCGCCAAGGGCGTGAGATGGTTGACCATCATCACGGACCGAACCAAGGGTCTAGATTTCCACGAGTTTTCTGAGTGTTTGCGACTGGCTTTGGAGTCCAAATGGGCGAAGGCGCCTATTGAGCCGGTTCGAGTCGAGTCGGCCGAGGCCTCTCTGACCGTCGCTTCGGAGTGACGCGCCCGCGCGGATGCAGCTTTGTTCTCGCTGGATTCATTCATGACGGTTCCCGCTCGGCCGGGGGAAGAGGTGTCGAACCTCCGTCCTGAAGAGATGGAGAACCGTGGACGCCGCGGGTCACTTACTATCCGCTGCAGGACGGGTTCTCAGGTTGCTCAGGCCCTCAGGGCTACAGTCACCGGCTCCGTCGCATCAAGGCACGGTGACCACGAATCACTTAGCGCTAATGTCCCATTGATCAACGACGCGGGTCGGCGTCGACGGGGCGCACATGCTTGGTGATGAGAACGTTCCCACGACAGCGTTGGTCGTGAACGCAACGATTTTTCCCTTTATGAAGTGCCCGCTCGAATTAACCGTGCCGTCGAAGTCAGAGTTCAACTCGTTCTGCTGTGCGGTCGCGATGACCTCTCCCGAGTACGAAAATGCTCCGCTCGCTGAGATCGCGATGGATCGCGGAAAGTAGAAGCTAAGGGTGAGCGCCGCCCCATCAGCCTCGGCGTGGGCACTGGGAGAGCAACTGGCGCCCGACCCTCTGAGGCCACCGATGATCAGTTTTCCGTTGTCTCCCACCGTGAGCTCGAGATCGACCGTGGTCGTGTCCGTCCCCTTGATCGAGTAAAGCCCATCAACAAATGGTGGCGCGGTCCGTCTTACTGGCGCTGCCTGGGCCACCGTCGCGCAGATGAACGGCGCCACCGCCAAGGCCACGCCCACTCGAAATCTCCTCACTCGCCCACACTGTGACTTGGCGTAACAAGGATTCAGTCTTGAGCCGGCGTCTCCACGCTTGGTGAAAGGACTACTGAGTGATTCCGGACTCAGTGGGAGCCATCTGCCCCTGACAAGATCATCTTCAGCCCAATCTTGAACTGCGCCGTAGTCGTGAACGACGCGAGATGTCTGGTCGCTTCGTCACTCAACTCATTCGCCGAGAGCCACTTAGAGCGCGATGCCTCGAGGGCCGAAAAGCCAAGGGTATAGGTGTGGAGCACCGCGTAGAGGTGCCGGGCCTCGCCCCCGGTGAAACCCACCCGCTGCAGCACGCTGACGATGGAGTCCATTCGATCGAGCGCCGCTGGCGAGGTCACCGGATGACTGAGATAGACGTGGAGGACGGCGGGTTGCGACACGAGCAGGATTCGAAGCCGTGTGGCGGCGTCCATGGTCCACGCCTGCCAGTTGCGAGTGCTCATCGTGGGGCGCCAACTCAACGAGAGCAGTCGATCCGCGACCTCATCGAGAAGATCATCACGACTGCGTATATGTCGATACAGCGACATCGGGGCCACGTCCAAGTCAGCCGCCAAGGTTCGAATCGTCATCTCTTCGTAGCGTCCCGCGTGGATGGCCGAGATGGCGGCTTCAACGACTTGATCTCGAGTGAGGGCTCCGTGCGCCCGCGGACTTTTCCTCTGTGGCGCGCTCATCGCGTCAGCCTAGAGGCGAGATTCGGTGCGCAAAGTTCGCTCACCTTGACGCATTAGAAAGTGCCGCTCAGTGTCGCTTCGACACCGTTTGACACGCTGTCGACTGACCAGGTGTCGGCCGCGCTCGAGTGCGCGGAAATGTTCGTGGAGGTAAAGGTGGCCGTCAGTTCCTTGACTGTTCGCGGCGATCACGTCGGGCGCCGCCGGGGGCTTAGTCGTTTTCAGACTGTAGGAGTACTGGAGTTCGTCGCCCGACGACGCCTCGCTGTCGGTGAAGACAGCGCTCCTGTACGTGAACTTCTCGGTGGGCGATCCAAGTGTCTCACTTGCGGCGGAAGTGACATCGATCGTGATGGTCAGCGAGGTCATTTCACTCGTGTTCAATACGGTCAAGGCGTCCGAGCCCTTAGCGCGAGATGTGCTGCAGGCGGCCACCGCGGTGACTCCATTCGATGGAGGGGGCGTGGTGGAGCCCGGGGTCGTGCCTCCCTGGCCCGCGCCAGAACAAGCCCCCGCGCTGTTGGCATCGACGGGCGTGGCCGAAGTGGGCGTCGCCACCATCACCACACCATCTGCGAGAGATAGCGCGTAGGACGAACTCGACGGCACCGACTGGATGTACGGGTTCGGGCCTTGCGTCAAGACACCGAGGCTCGTGGGCGGATCCCCCCCGAGTGAGCCTCGTAGGCGCCCACCGCCAACTGCACGGCTTTGGCGTCGCTCTGACACGCGGCGACCGCCGCCTGGCCATTGATGCCGCCGAGTGCGAACACTACGACGGCGGCAAAGACACCGAGGACGACCACCACAATGAGCAACTCGATCAGCGTGAATCCTCGCTCTGAACTCACTCGACTATTGAGTCCGCGAAACATGCCGTAGAGGTATCGCCGGGCCAACTCTGCGTACATGTACGCCAGTGTACGGGTCCGAGGGCGCGCTACGCAGGGATACGGGGCCCGTGAACTGAGCCTGTGCTCAGTGCGGGAGCTTCGTCTCGTTCAACCCGGCTCGATGCTTCGACGGTAGCGAGCGATACGTGACCCGTCGTAAAGGGGCGATGGAATCCGCCAGCGGTCTGCCCCCACGACGGGCTCCTTCTTCTAGGATTAGCGCACCAGTCTCTGGCCATCGTTGCATCTCGTCTACCCAGTGTGAGGAAGGGAATCATGAAGCGGCAGTTGCACCGTCCCTACGTCATCGCGCTGTTCGCTCTCACGTTCCTTGCCTTCATCGGGGCGACCAGCTCGGGAGCTTCGACCACCAAAGTCAACGACTTCACTCTCACCGGCCAAGCGAAGGGCACCCTGACGCTCAACTCCTCCGAGACGTGTGCCTCAGGAAATATTGCCAAATCCGATGGGGTCACTACGGTGCGCATTTACTTGAGCGACCATCACCTAAAGCCAACCAAAGACCTTTGGTATTTGCTTTTCGAAGTGAAGGGTCTGAAGGTGAGTTTTCCCGCCGCCTACCCGACCACGCTCACGCTGGGAGCCAACAGTGGGGCCAGCATCGCCGAGGAGTGGAGCGCCGGTACCAAAGGCTCGGGTACCGTGAACTTCGCCAAAGGTTACAAGTCTGGCTCACTGAGCGTTTTGCTGTCCCCCGCACCGGGTCAAAAAGGCGCTACCAGTGCCGAAAAGATCGTGGGCAGTTGGTCGTGCACGCAGTGATCTTTCAACTCAATGAATAGGACTGGAAAGCTTCCGCTAGCTGGGAGAGGCTTTCCACCGAGCCGCTAAGTGGTGAGCGATGCTCCGGTGCGGGTCATTGAGTGCAATGAGCTTCTCGCGTCGTGCGTTGTCGAAGTGCAACGGACGCCAATGACCTCCCGTTTTCGGCGGCGAGATCAAGGAGAGTCCATCCTTGTGGCGACTGGCCTCGCCGGCCGAGAGAAGGCGTGTCGTGACTTCTTGGAGTTTCGCCTTTGCCTTCTCGCCGACTCGGTCTGGTTCGACGTTGAAACGTCACACGACGCGGAGATGTCTCTCGACGGACTGTCGCTTCTGTTCGCGCCGTAAATCTCGCCTCCGGTTCATCGGGGCCAACACGACTTGGCTCGCGGTGTTTGCGCGACCGCAACTCGCCGCACCTAGCGCGGAGTCGATTTCAAATTCCAGTAATTGGTCACTACAATACTTAGCATATGAATGTTTCTGAGCAAGGTACCGACTCGGTGATTGACTCGGTGCTGTCAGCGAGTCGAGTTCTGGTGGCGGTCGCCGCGAGGTCCCTCTCTGATGTTGCCGAAGAGGTCACGCTGACCCAGTACCGAACACTCGTGGTGCTCGCGTCCCGGGGTCCCCAGAATATGGCGGGACTCGCCGAGGCGGTCGGCGTGACTCCGGCTACGGCCACCCGGATGTGCGACCGACTCGTGAAGAAGAAGCTCATCGTTCGTCGAACCGAGCGGGGGGATCGGCGCCAAGTACGGCTGGTGCTGTCAAAGTCAGGTCTCGAACTCGTGACAGCGGTGACCCAGCGACGCCGCCTCGAGATCAAGAAGATCATTGGCACCATCGCGCCCGACGAGCGAGGTGTTCTCGTTCATGCGCTCGGTCGTTTTGCCACGGCGGCCGGCGAGGTGCCTGAGCAGGACTGGTCGACGGGTTGGGACCTGTAAATGCGCACAGTCGGTGACGCACCACGAGGGGGCCGAGCAGTGCGGCCTCTGCAGGCTCGGATTTCGCGGTGGATCGCGTCGACGACCTACACGAAGAAGTGGCTGGTTCTGGGAGCGATGGTTGGCATTGTCGCGGGTCTCGGTGCGGTCGTCTTCTATGACGCGCTGCGTCTCGCCACCTACGTGTTCCTTCAGGTCATTGCCGGATACCACGTTCCCGAGCCCATCAGTGAAGGCGGACGCGTGGCCTCGACGCACTTCGCTCGTCCCTGGGCGATCCCACTGGTCGCCTGCGGGGGAGCCCTTCTTGGAGCGATCCTGGTGTTCTCGATCGCCCCTGAAGCCGAGGGACACGGTACGGACGCGGCGATTGCCGCGGTACATCACAACCCGCGCGGGGTCCGACTCCGCACCGTTTTCGTCAAGATCGTCGCCTCGGCTCTCACCATCGGCTCGGGGGGGTCGGGCGGTCGAGAAGGACCTACCGGACAGATCAGCGCGGGCTTTGGTTCGCTCCTCGCGCGAACGTTCGACCTCAGCCCCGAAGACGCTCGCATCACCGTCGCCAGCGGTATCGGCTCAGGAATCGGCGCGATCTTTGGCGCGCCACTGGGCGGTTCTGTGCTGGCCACCGAGATTCTGTACCGCGATGACTTTGAGGTGGAAGCGTTGCTCCCGGCGTTCATCGCCTCCATAGTGGGATACGCCGTGTGGGGCTCATTTGAGGGATTCGGACCGCTCTTTGGCTACGTGGGGAACTACCGACTATCGAGCGCCGTGCCGTTGCTGTGGTTCGCCGTCATTGGGATTCTCGGCGGACTCGTCGGGCTGCTCTACGCCAAGGGTTTCTACGGCATGGTGGAGGCGTTCGCCCGTCTGCCCCTTCCGCGCTGGGTTCGTCCCGCCATCGGTGGGCTCGTGGTGGGCTTGATCGCGCTGGCCATTCCAGAAGTCTTAGGGACGGGATACGGCTGGATCCAACAGAGCCTGGGGGCGCATCTTCTTCAGATTCCACTGTGGATAATCGTTATTCTTCCCTTCGCACGCATCGCCACCACCGGATTATCGATCGGCTCGGGCGGATCGGGGGGGATTTTCGGTCCCGGAATGGTGATCGGCGCCTTTGTCGGCGCCGCAGTCTGGCGCCTCTTGGAGCCGGTGGTGCCGAGCCTCGGCCATGATCCCGCGCCCTACGTCATCGTGGGCATGGTGGCGTGCTTTGGCAGCATCTCTCGAGCGCCGCTCGCCGTCATGTTGATGGTGGCGGAAATGACCGGGACGCTGTCATTGATTGTGCCAGCCATGCTGGCGGTGGGTCTCGCCACTCTGATAGTCCGCCGCAGCGACGACACGATCTATCGCAGTCAGCTGAGGAGTCGTGCCGAGTCGCCCGCGCATCGCATACTCACGGGGCTTCCCCTGTTGGCCCAGATCCCAGCGTCCGACGCGATGATGCTGCCGCGCTGTGTCCTGAGGGAACCGCTTGATCGAGACGCCGTCATCACGGAGTTTGAACATCATCAAGTCGAAGCGGCACCGCTCGTCGACCGCGAGGGGCACTACCTCGGCGTTGTTACTTTGGCGTCGTTGCTACCTCATGGCATCGAACCCGCGGGGGACGTTCCCATTGACTCGACGTCGGCACCTATCTACGAGCAGACCCGTCTAGACGTGGCGCTCGATGTATTGACATCGACACCGCAAACCTGGGCCACCGTTATCGACGAAGATCGTCGGGTATTGGGCACTATTTCCTTATCGGACATCGTGCGCAACTATCAGCGAACGGCTCGGACGTATCTTCGGCGACTTGGAGAGATCGGAGGGGACACGGGCCTCGTGGACGTGACCGTGGCGGACGACTCGCCAATCGTTGGTAGGGCCCTTCGGCACTCGCTGATTCCTCGCGGTGTACTCATCACCTCCATTGAGCGAGGTAACGAAGTCATTCGGCCTTCCGGGGACACGGTCATCCGAGCTCGAGATCGCGTCACCGCACTCGGTGCATCAGACGATCTCGAACAGTTGGCTCGCGTGTTGAACTCCCGGAGTTCGGACACCGAAGAAGGAAAGTAGCGGACCCTGGTGATCGTGGAGTGGGCGACGAGAGCCAGCTTCGTAGCGCCTGCAGACAGGGGGTTTGTGCGGGGCGCCCCGACGATCGTGTGAGACGCGAAGGGAGGACCCCCCAACTCGAGTCGCCGACACAGTCCTCCTTACGCCGCGAGGAGGCAGGCAACGAATAGCGCATAGCCCGCCACAATTGCCCACCCTGCGCGCCGTGTGAGTCCGCTCTTGACGAAGGCGAACGTGAGCACCAGCCCGGTAAGGACCAGGTACGCGATCGCGGTGAAGTTACCGGCAAATGATGGGACGGCGAGTCCGACAAATGCGCCGGGTATCAGTAAGCCCGCTGCGACGTTCAGATTGTTGCTGTTAAGAGCGGTACTGAATGCGGCGGCCCCCCGACCTTTTTGGGCCAAATAGATCGCCGAGACAGCGTTAGGAAGACTAGTAACCGCCGCGAGAACGATGCCGCCGATAATTGCGTCGGAGACGTGAAAGTGGTGTCCGAGAGAAGAAGCGCCTCGTTCCATCGCGACGCTGGACAACACGACGACCGCGAGTGAGCCGAAGGCTGTCGCGATGTCGATGGGGCGCCCACGTTGAGGACGAATGGCGGAGACCAGTTCCAGCGCTTCTTCATCGACAGCGTCCGCGAGCCACCTCGTGACGGATCGGCTGAGCGGCAAACGCCCAATCGCTTCGTGGCGCAGTCCAAGCACGACGAGGTAGATGATGAGGATGATCAGCGAAGCTCCGAGGCCCTCCCAGACCGATATGGCTCGGAGAGTTGTCGCAAGGCAACACAGGGCTACCCACAGTGCGACAGCCCCGCCGAGTATCACCACTCGTTTGTGAAGAGCAATGAAGCCGGACACGATCGCACCAAGTCCCAGCAACGCCGCGAGGTTGAAGAGGTTGGAGCCGATGACGACGCCCGAGCCAATCTCGCGCTGGTGCTGCACTATCGCCGAGACTGATGAAGTTATCTCGGGCGCGTCCGCCGCCAGTGCGGCGACCACGCCGAGCAACGCTTCAGAGAGTCCAATCCGTTCTCCGACACGCTCGAGACGTGAGACGAGCACCCAACTGAAAGCAAGACTGACAACCGCACCGGAAATAAATGCGGTCAGCGAGAGCACCACGCCAGAATCCTTTCACGAGATACCTTGCCGACCCGTCTTCCCGGCGCTCCGCCTGAGAGGCTAACGCACTGTCACAAAGTGATGCAGCCTTCGTCGTATTGACGTATTGACGTATTGGCGTAGGGACATTCGCGGGGATGCTTCGCCGTGTGTGTCCACAACAAGTGGTGAGGCTTGCGCAAGCCATCGCAGAATCGGCAGTGGTCAGCGCCGATCTGTCCACGTTCTGAGTGCCTGCGCGAGGGTGTCACTAACTCCCCCGATCCGATGATGGTGTTGGTCGGTCCCCCGCCGGGGGCGGAATCGTCAGCGATCGAGACAGGGCGGTGCTGATGTGCCGAACTCGAACGCCCGGCGGGACTTACTTCCTAGAGATTTGAGCTGCCTGGCGGTGACAGCCGGACCTGGACTACGAGGCCCGTGGCAGGTTGGCGACCCTCGTCATCTTCGAGAGTCGTCGCCACGCGTATGAGGAACGAGCGGAGTGTGGACTGTGCCACTCGGCGCATCAGGGCATGATCGAGGGCGCGGCCAATCCCGCCAAACGGCGGTAGGTACGACGCGGCGAGCGTCAGACGACACGAGTGCGGCCCGAGGGGGGATAGTTCGAGATCACCGCTGAGGGTTGGGAACACACTGGTCAAATCGGTCGCCCTCCACTCCAGTGGCACAACCGAGACCCTTTCGCGTTCATGCCGTGATCCGAGGGTCACTTCGACTTCGCGAGTCAGATGTCCACCGACCCACTCCGGCCCAATTTGCAGGAGCAGCGCCTCGCCATCTGTTTCCGCCGCGCTGGCTAACGTCGCCAGTCGCTCTCCGACCAGAGCAAAGCGACCTCTCACCGTTTCAATGGAGAGGGGAATGTCGGTGAAATCGAGGATGAGAATTACCCCTCGATGTTCACTGGCTGGTGACTCGGTGCCCACCGTCTCGACGCTAAGGCCAGTCGCGGTGAGCCCAATAGGGACAAATGACCCATCGGGCGCGTGGACCGGTCTGAGGGGCAATGTGCCTCAATCTCGCCATGAAATGCGGTCCAGGGTGTTTCATTGATCGACCTTGTCTTCCCCCGCTCGGCGCTCGAACGCGAAAGTAAATCTCTCGTAACTCAAAGGTCTCGCGCCAGACGTACCCGCATTGCTTGAAGGAAAACTCGCTCTGCTCGAGATAGTGATCCGCAATGCTGTCATGCTGGGGGTGACGCGACCGTTCCAGACGCCACTGATGAGGAGCTCGGGTACCATGACTCCGTGTCGTCTCCCGAACCGGTGACCACTCGTCGCCAGCGCCTACGTCGCGCAGCGCTCCCTGAGCCAGGCCCGCTTCGAACACTGACCAAGGCCACACTGACCAACACGATCGGCAACGGCCTTTACTACACGGTCGAAGTCATCTTCTTCACTCGCTCCGTGGGGCTCTCGGTGCATCGAGTGGCACTTGGACTAGGTATCGCAGCAATAGCGGGTCTTTTCGTCTCCATTCCCGCCGGTCATCAGGCTGACCGCTTCGATCCCAGGGTCATCGTGGGCGCGGCGACCGCCGGCGAAGGCGTGGTTATGGCGTGCTTCACTCTTGTGCACTCCTTCATCCCCTTTCTTCTTCTCGGCATTGTCGCGGGCGCATTGGGAGGGGCGAACGGCGCCGCGCGCTCAACGCTCATGGGTCGCTTTGGCCAGGGCGAGGAGCGCGTGCGTATTCGCGCGTACCAGCGCGCGGTGACGAACCTGGGAATGTCGTTCGGCATTGTGCTCTCCGGTGTGGGTCTCGCCCTCGATACGCGAAGCGCTTATGTCGCGATGGTGCTCGGCAACGCGCTCACCTTCATGGTGGCTGCATTCTTCGTGCTGCGTCTTCCGCCCATGCGGTCCAACGCCTCGATGGAGGGTGAACGGCGCGCGCCGATGACGGTCGTCTTGCGCGATCGGCGCTACCTCCTGGCGTCTCTACTCAACGGTCTGTTCGCTATTCACTTCATTATTCAAAGTGTGGCCCTGCCCCTATGGATCATTGACGACACTCGCGCGCCACGCTGGTGGGTGGCGGTTCTTCTCGTCATCAATACTTTGATGGTGATCACTTTGCAGGTGAGAACGAGTCGAGGTTCGGGTGACGTGGTGCGTGCGGCGAGAATATTCCTGCGCTCCGGGGTCTTGATAGCGGTAGCTTGCGTCCTTTACTCCTTGGCGGAGGGATTGAACGCCATCTTCGCCTGTGCCGTTTTGGTGCTCGCGATGGCCGCGCATACGTTTGGCGAGCTTTATAGTTCGGGCGCTTCTTGGGGCATCGGATACGGCCTCGCTCGAGATGATCTTCAGGGTCAGTATCAAGGCGCCTTCTCTTTGGGGTGGGGTATCTCGGGCGTCATCGGACCGAGTTTGGTCACGGCGGCGGCGATCAGCCTTGGTCGAGTAGGTTGGCTCATCCTGGCCGGTTTCTTTCTTGGCGTGGGTGCGGCTTTTTCGCCGCTGGTGGCGAGCTATCAGCGGGCTGGCCTGATTGCAGCGAACTCCGTGCCTAGCTGAGCGATTACCGGGACTGAATGTCTCTGTTCAATGCTGCACCAATTCTTTTTGACGCTGCTCGTTCAGTTCCGCGGAATTTCCTTCCTTCCCACTGCTCTGATTCGTACGGCTCCCGCAATGGCCGACGCGGCTGCCGCGACGACGCACGCGGCGATTGAGCCAACCAGGCTCGGCTTCATCGTCATCAAAAACAGCAACGCCACAATCTGGGATCCTCCCAAGAAACTTGCGTAAATCGGGATGGATGCGCGTTGGAGTTCGCGCAGGTCATCTTGCGACGACTCGCCCGGGGCGTTCGCTATTGCGTCCCGCAGGCGCCGGGCATACCGCGCCTCGACCGTGCTGCCCATAACCGCCAACATCACGGCGACAACGAGGGCAGTTCCTACCCAGCCGGCGCTCCAGGGAATACTTCCGTCGCCTCCGTGTCGAGAGACCATGTAGAGACCAGGCCCGATAATCAGCAGCATCGCCGGGATCATCGCGATCTCGATCCGCCTGGTCACGGCCGTCAGTGAGCGCAGCTCGGCCACGGACCCCGTGGTCTGTACGCGCAGCGTCGCCACCAATGTGGTGGTGATAGCCCCGACAAGTAGAACTACGCCTACGAGATGGAGGAAGAGGGCAAAGTTGTACACGCGGTCTCATTTCGGTATAGCACCCTGCGAATGCGAGAGAGCGAGTGAGGGCGGTGTTGCTAGTAAGGTATCTTTACTATTATAGTACGGAAGCTGGATCGCAGAAGTGGAGAGCGTGGCGCGCGGTCGCGACGCCGGTTCGGCGTGGGGGGCTAGTGGACACGTCAGCGTTGACGTGGGGGTGAGAACCTCGTGATCAAATGGGCGATTGGAGTCAAGCAGCGTGGACGACGAGCAACGGGTTGACTTAGGGGTGTCACTGTTCATCCCCTACCGCTACGCCGAGGACCGGATTTTTCGGGCCCTCCAGGATGCCGGGTTCGACGACTGGACTCTCGCCCAATGTCGGGTGTTTCAGCGAATTGCCTCTAACGGTTCGCGCCTCACGGACCTCGCTGACCAGGCACAAATTAGCAAGCAGAGCGCGGGCGAGATGGTGGACCAACTAGAACTCCTGGGCTATGTCCGCCGGGTGCCGGACCCCAGCGATGGTCGGGCCCGGCTGATCGTGATTGAGCGACGGGGCCGGCGCGCCGTCGAGGTAGCCATGGCCACGCGCGACGACATCTTCTTAGAGTGGGAGGCCTACCTGGGCACCCGCAACTTCACTTTGTTGCAGCAGATCCTGGAGCAACTCGGCGAGATCACCGATCCTTACGCGGGGTGAATTCGGCCGCGCTGAGCCGTCCGTCCAGCTCCCCATTCGCCTCAAAGCGGTACTAGCGAAGCTGAGATCAGGCTCTCGGTTCGCCGCGCTCTTTGGCATCGGTAACGACGACAGTCTGACGAACGAAGGTGTAGTGCACCGCGGCGCGGAGTAGGAACTCGGCGGCGTTCGCGCGCGACGTGGAGGGGAAGATCGGCAACTTCGTGACCTCCTCGAGGGTGACCGCGTGGTAGCGCGCTCTGTTCTTGTTGTTCAGCGCTCCGGCGTATTCGAGGGTCCACTTGAGATCGCTGGCCCGCAAGAGCATTTCCGATGAGGCTTTGTCTTCGTAGAGTTTCCGAAGCACCGTGCGAAATAGGAGGGTCACGAGGAACGAAGCTTTGGCGAGGGAGTCACCGACTCCGAACGCCGACAGGATGACGAAACGGTCAACACCTGATGTTTTCGCCGAGGCGATGACTGCGCGGACGGTGTCGGTGGTCAGCGTAGGGGTTTCGCCGACCTTTTTCGTTCCCAGCGTGCTGATGATCGCGTCGTGGCCCCGGGCTGCCGTGGCGATCACGTCGGCGTCGGTCACGTCGCCGCGGACGATCTGAGCGCGCGGGTCAACGGTGGCGTCGGCTCTGCGAACGAGGGCCGTGACCTGGTGCCCCTGGTCGAGCGCCTTTTGGACGAAGAGGATGCCGGTACGACCGGTTGCTCCAAGGACAAGAAATCTCATGACAATTCGCTTTCTGCTACTGGTCCGTGACAACCGATTCGTCAGGGTCAGAGCTAACTGTAGTCAGGAAACCTTACTAAAGTCAAGTCGGGGTCGATGATTCTGACGCCCAACGCCACTGCGAGTGGTGATCGCACGACTCTTGATCGTGGCGTGGGCGCACATGCGGGCTTTGAGCTCTGCTCTGGTGTCGCGTGGCGTCGAACCACGAGATTGTCGCGGTCTCGACAGCGACGCTCCCTGCTCAGCGCAGTATCTTTAGTTGGTCTCGGGTCGCCTAGTTAAATTGCCGTTAATCCGTTATAGGTAATGTATTTGTGGGTTCCCGTGGAACCGGTTGGACAGTTCCTCGACCGGGCGAAGCTGGACGCAGAGTAGACCGCCTCACGACTTGGTCGGGGTCGTGAGATCAGCCGATCGGGGAGATGATTAACACCCTCCGCCGGCGTTGACGATCCAACCGGTAACGCGGTCCGCCCCGCGCTTCCACGTGAAACCGCAATTGCCCGCCCCTTCGTCAAGGTATTTGCCAGTTATGAAGGTCCAACCGGCCGGAGCCTTTGCATCGTGCTTACCGCCCCTAACGATTACCGATTTGGCTAGCGCGCAACTGACGCCGGTCGCGTGAATCTGTTGGTAAGTGACGGAGTTGCCGGGCGAGAACTCGAACGTAACAGAGCCGCACACCAGTGCCGCATGCGCCTCGGGCGATTCATGCATCTCGGTGTTGACCGCGCTGGGGGTGGTCGCACCGGTGGCGCTCGACACCGCCAGCGGCAAAACTATGGCGAGAGCCGTGGCGCCCAGCAGCCAGCGAGTTCCTCGGTCGACCTTCCAATGACGGGCACTACTCATGTGATCCTCCTCTCGCGACGAACTGGCCAGTTTCATGGTTCCAATTCGAGTTCATTATGTTCCCTGATTTCATCCAGTCCGGACATCGACCTTGGTGCCCACTGGCTTGTCAAGGTTGGGCTTCAGGCTTTGGGAGACGATTTTTCCCGAACGGGGACCGGTGACGGTGCCCAAACTGCACGCCGCCTGTGTGAGCAGTGTCTTGGACTCTGCGACGGTCTTGCCCTTGAGGTCTGGCACGGTACACGCAGTGGGGGCGGCACTCAATGTCATGTCGTGTACCGATACGTTTCCCGTCGTTATCTGGACTGGCTTACCTTTTCCACTGACGGGCAGCTCGTACGCTTGCAGGTCATACTCGTCGGAGGAACTGTGGCCGGTATAAAGAATGTCCTTGCCGTTGAGCGAGAAGAGGGCGCCCGGCGCCACATTGGTTGTTGCCTGGTTGACCACCAGGGTGCCAGCGCCTCCTCCGATGCTCATAATTTCCAGCCCAGAAGGTGTCGCAGGAGTTTCGGAGGATCGGTCAAACAAGATCTGTTGGCCGTCAGGAGAGACGTCCGGCGCGCCATCCTCATAGCCGGTAAAGCTGGTGCCTTGGCTCAGCACGGTCGTGGAACCATTCGCAACGTCGATTGCTCCGATGGCGGCCGTTCCACATCCGAGGACGCCCGTGGTGCCTGTTATGTAACACGGTCCCGGATCCACGACGGTGGCGATGATTTCCTTCCCATTCGGCGTCCAAGTCATGCGTTGATTCAATCCGCCGGGACCAATGGGGGACTGGTCGGTCGCGGGATCGGTGATCATCTGGTGAGCGCCAGTGTCCACGTTGACGATGCACAGTTGCTCCCACTCCGCGATCGTTATGTTGGCATCGCTCGGATCGGGGAGCTGATTGCCATCGCATCCATAGGCGATCTCCTGGCCATTGGGCGACCACGCCATCGGGTAGAGGATGCTGTCCGGAGCACCATTGAATTGGGTCGATCCCGTCACCAGATCCTTGGGATTCGTTCCGGTCCTGGTGGCGATCACGATGCTGTTGGTCAGCGTTGAGCCCTGGCCGCGCTCGAGGTTGTAGGCGAGCTCTGTTCCGCTGGGGGAAAACGCGGGGTACAGCCCGGCCGGACGCCACAAGCCTCTCGGGACTTCCTGGCACCAATGCTCATTTCGTAGACCCCGCTCGTGCCGTCGTCAAACGCGAGGAGAGCTGGAGAAGATCCGGCGCTCGCGATTTGCGGCGTCGCCCACTAATGACTCCGAGGCAGGCGAGCGCTACCGCGAACAGCACTATGAGCAGGCATTTCGAGCGTGAGAAATCGAGGCTTCTCGCTTCAATGAGCGCGGTTGCCTGACGGTGTCGAGATGTCACGACGGTTTCCCTCTGTGAGCCGATTGCGGTGATCGAATGTGCAACGCATGGCGAGACGGTTGCTGGGTGGCCCGCATGAACCAGAGTTGACCGGCCCGCGACCAGCCCCGTGGGCCGACACTTCGTCCTGTCTCGACTGCTGCTCAGATATCGGAACCTCCTCATTCATCGATGAAAGTTAACAAAGGATGCAAGCGGGGCACAATGGGCCAATCGACGTATTCCCCCTGCGGACTTCTGGCACACTCTGCGACTATTGACGTGGCCGTGTCGCAGTCGCGGGATGCCACTCTCTGAGCGCCCTTCACGCCGCCAAGAGCGAGGATCCGGAGTTTCTTATGAGTGCGCCGTGTGGCTGTCTGGCGCGAGGGAGCAACTGAAAACGCTCGGCGAATTCGCCATGCTCTGCTCTCGTGGTCACTCCATCCGTCACGATGTGGGACATGCACCTGTTGCCTGCACTTCGTGAATGTTTCCTTTCGAGAGGGTAATTGTGAACGCCGACTGAGGGGGATGAATATCACGGCTTATGTCCGCTCAAGAGTGCACTTCCGTAGCTTGTACTCACGGCTGTATCGGTCTCGCCTGCACCATTTGACGCCGCGAGAGTTGCTCTTACGACAGGCTTGCCGAAGTGCAACGCCTCTGCGTAGGCTCGGCTTACCTCGCGCCAGGCCGAAGTGACGGCTCGCGGTAACCAAGATCCGGTGACTGCTTTTCCGTCCAGTTGTGAAATGTAGACAGCCTTGCGTCTTCCGGTAGCAAGCGTCAACTGGACGGGGCTACTTGCCAATGCTGGCACCGTACCCTACCCTCATCGTCGTACCGTTGAACTTGACCACGAACTGTCCCGGGCTGAAGACACCCATCAAGTCGTCGACGGTGACGCTGTGGCCCAGCTTGGCCGCCAGTTCGACCAACCACTTCGGCTGTGTCGTCTGACTTTGTAGCCACCACGCAATAGTCGAGCGCGCGTTAACCGGGTTCATGGAGCCCGTGGCGAACTGCAGCCAAGGCTTCGAATACTGCGAAGGGAGATCGAATCCCGATACGGTCCAGCCGTGGCCACCGAAGCTGACGGTGTCGCTTTCCAGCCGCTTCATCACGTAGAGCTCGATCGCTCCGCGCTGGTCGGCAGCAGGGATGGCTGCTCCGGTGTCGGCGCTGACCACGGCCTGATAGTCGGCATCGCTCAGCACGTATTTGCCACCGGCCGCGTCATCGATGATGTACTTGGCACCAGGGTGCCCTGGGATGTCTTGAAGGCTGTAACGAAGACCGGTGATGTCCCTCGTGCCTAGGGCGACCGTCTGGGTTGCGCCTTCGGTGGTCTTAGAGGCGGCGAGGAGCTTTTGAAATGAACCGTTCGGATCGAATGATTGCGCGTACAAATCCTTTTGAGTGTTGAATCGCGCGGTGATGGCCGCCTGCTCGCTCTCGGAGTAGGTGGCCATCACCGCGTCGGACGGCAGGACAGGCGGATAGAGCGTCGCCTTGCCAAGGCTGTCGGGCGGAGCGCCCAGCACCACGTCGGTCCACTCCGTCGCTTTCGGCTTGATCCACTCGGGTTTAGGGACTCCAGTGCCGTCGGCGTAGTACTGCAGCGACGCCGGATTGCCGGGTCGCACCTGCACCTCGACGTTGACTCCGAAGTCCTTTTTCACGTCTTTAATAATGGCCTGCACCTTTTCTGCGTCGGGTCCGTAAAAGCCGCCCAGTGACTGGAGCTGGTCCACAGTGATGGGCGTTTCTTCGCCGAGGGACTCCAAGGTCTGACGACTTCCCGTGGCGATGAGCGGCGCTGCGGGGCTCTGAGTATCTACGGCCGGGTCCGCGATGGTGGCACTGGAATCGAGAGCGACGCCGCTTTCCATCGAGGGGATCGTCGCTTCGACCGCTTTAGCGAACTTGGGGAGGGCGGCCACGCCGAACTCGGTGGTCGCCGCCCCGACAACCAACTGGGTGCCCGTCGTGCCGATGAAGTCGCCAATATTGGCGGCGGCCTGGAATGGGCTGGTCTTGGCGAGATGCACGTCGGCGACGAGCGAAGTCTCCGCCGACTTTAACGTCTTGTCGATTGTCTTCGTCGATTCGGTGGTGAACTGTTGGAGGACCGGGTTGGTCTGATAGTCACCCAGACTGCCCGGAGCGATGGGATTCTCATCCGAGTAGGCGATGATCGAGCCGATGAGGGCGATCTTGGGCGCCGCCGCGGCGCCAGCGTCACTGACCAGACCCTGGAGCTGCTGTTGGGCGGCCGTCTGGAATGCGGGATCACCCGAGGACAGCTGGCCGTAGAACTGGGCGGCGTTGGCTAGCCCGTCGCGAGCGCCCACCGCCATGCCCTTCAAGGCTCCTGCGGTCGAACTCGCGATGTGGGCCTCCATCGTGGCGTACAGCTGCAATCCTTCTACGGGATTGTCGGGCATCCACGCGAGCGCGTTGTCGGGCAGCCCGGCTGCGCGGGCGGCAAGGACTTTCCACCCGGTGACTTCGGGTAGCGACGATGATGAAGGTGGCGTCGTGCCGTCGGCCACGGTTCCATTGAGCCACGGGGGAACCGTGCCCGAGGAGCTCGACGTGGTCGCCCAATCGATCAGGTCCCCGTAACGCTGCGCCTCGGAGTTCAACAACGTGCCCTCTTGATCGGAGGCGTCGATGAGGGCGTCGGAGTACTGATCGAGCTGCTCGGCCTGGCTGGGCTTGCGTTCGCCGATGCGTACGATCGCACTCGTGGTATCGGAGGCGGTGCCTCCAGCGCTGTCATCGGCGGTCACCGAACAGTCGAGGTCGGCGCCCCCTTTTTGTCTGATGGCGTACACCACGGTGGAGGTCACGCTCGCGCCTTGGCTGAGCGTCGTCGGCAGTGTCGGGTCGGGTTCTTGGACGGCAACGATTTTGGCGGCCGTGGACGTCTCGGCCTGCGTGTCGATGGTGATGCCGTCGGGATCGGCGAACCTCACATCGCTCAGGTCGGTCGTGCCCACGTTCTTGACGGTGATCTGAACGGAAAACAACTTTCCGTTCGTGCTGCCGGGGTCAAGTTCAACGACCAGTCCCGACACGTCGAGGCCCACGGAGTAAGTGTCGGTCTCGCCGTCGGAGTCGGTGACGGTGAGGGCTACGGTGTAATGACCGTTGGCGGTGTAGGTATGGCTCGCCGTTTCGCCGCTTCCCGCGCTCGTGTCATCGCCAAAGTTCCACGACCAACCGGTAATGGTCGCCGGAGAGGGAGCGAGTGAGTTCGACCCATCGAAGGCGTAGGTATGGGGATCGGTGGTGTCTTGAGTCACGGTGAACGTTGCGGTAGGAGGTTTCTTCTCCTTGGTGCCAGCGATGGAGATCTGGAGACAGTCTCCGAATTCATCGCCACCCTGATACTGCCCCAGGACACAGGTCAGCGCCGTGTCGTGCTTGATCGGGTGAATGGCCATGAGGTAGAGGGGCAGACTCTTCGTATTACCGTCTTTGCAACCGGCCGTCGTCGGGTCGATCTCGCACCATCCGGTGTAGTCGTTCGGGACGGTCGTGGCGGGAACCCAGCGGTACTGGATATTCGTGTTCGTCTCAGAAGACGGCCCATTGAAGTGGATGTTGTATACGGTCGGACTGTCATTGGGGATGGCCAATTCGAACGTCACCGGCGTCGAACACGAATAACCGTTCTCCGCCGCGTAGCTGCCCTTGGGGCAGTTCCCGGTCGATACCGAAATTGACGACGGACCCGACAGCGTTGCGGGATCGGAGACGCCACCGTTTAGGGGAACGCAGTTGCCCTCGCCGCTGAGCGACGTTGTGCAGGGTGGCCAATCAGCCCCGGCAGGTCGTGGCGTAACGCTGAGCAGTAGGCCAGAAACGATGAGGGCGCCGGCCAAGGCAAATACCACACGTGCGCGGAGCCACCTTCTTCGATGTGCTCCATGCATCGTTTTCTCCTTTCGGAAGAAGAACAGAGATAGGGATCATTCCCGCCCTGACCCTACGAATATATCGACGGATTCCACTTCATCTGAAAGTGAAGCGGCATCCCGCCCGAGCAGACGCTCGGCACAAATACGGTCCCCGTCGCGACGATTGATTTGTTGGGGACGGCTTTTTTCAGCGAAAGGAAATGGATGTGCAGTTCCACCTGAGTCGTCACCGACACCGAGGACTGCGTGTCCTCTGGCGTCAAGGTGACGGCGGCAGAATAAGCAATATTGCCTCCCGCTGAGATGCGGCCCGGCAGGGGTTGTGCGATGGGGACAATCTGGGACTCTCCAGCTGTCGCGCCCTGCGCGACAAGAGCCGCATTTGGATTACAGGAGATAGCGTCATACGTGACTGCTCTCCCGTTGTTCGTCACGTTGAACGAAACGTGGATGGCCGCATTTGGCTGCGCGTCTGTGTATTTTCCGTCTCGAGAGGAAGTCGAGCTGGCGGAGGCGATCGCCGAAAAAGATGCGACGATGGTTAGTGCCACCACGCTGCTCGCGACCAGCGCGGGGATGCTTCTCACCCCGGCGATTGCTCTAGGGAGTCGAGATGTCACGACGATTCCTCTCTGCGAAGGTGAACTGGGATGATCCAATGTGCAACGCATGGCGAGACGATTAGTGATTGGCATGAACTGGGCAACCGGTCCGAGACGAGCGTCGTGAGCCGACGCTTCGTCCGGTCTCGCCTGCTGCTCGGACGGACCTCCCTTCTCATCCTGAAAGTTAGCCAAGGATGGAAATGGGGCACAATGGGCCGATCGACGTATGCCCCGCGTAGTTCTGGCACAATCTGTGACTATGGACGTGGCCCTGTCGCAGTCGTGGGATGCCGCTCTGAGCACCCTTCGCGCGGTTGCAGCGATCGACGATATTGACGAGTTCGGTCCAAGAGTGCTCGAGGAGGTCGACCGACTCATTCGGTCCGATCTCGCCTCCTTCAATGAGGTTGACCCGGTCGCTGGTCGGGCCGTGGTCGCGAGCTGGCCGATTTCGATCTCCATCGCAGCCGCTCAAGTGGCCGCATGGGAGAGGTGGTCTCATCAAAACCCCTCGCTCATTCATATGCTGCGCACGGGTGACGGATCTGCGTGTCGCATCTCAGACTTCCTTAGTCGAGATGAGCTCCATCACTTGGAGTTGTACGAGTACGTGTTTAAGCCTTTTGGTATCGAGTACCAGGTCGCCGTCGGCCTGCCCGCGCCTCAACCGGTGGTGGTCGGGATCGCCCTCAATCGAGTCACTTCGGACTTCACTGACGATGAAGTTGCCCTGCTCAACGTGTTGCGACCGCACTTCGTCCAGGCGTACCGGCGCGTGCAGTTGCTTGATGAACGGCGTCGGGTCTTGGAGAGTGTCTCCGGAATACTTCACAACGAAGGCAGGGCCTTTCACGTGATCGGTACTCCCGTCACCGATCAGGTTGGGTCTCTTTGGTCTCCGTATTTTGCTGAGTCGTCGAGCGACGTCCCAACTCCGGTTCAATCGTGGCTGGATGACGAACGTGCCGCCCTTGTCGCGGGACGACCCGAGCGCCTCAGCCAACCCCTAGTGTGCCTGCGAGACGGCTCGCGACTCACGATTCGTTACGTTCCCGGCGGTCGTGGGCCCGATCTCCTCTGGCTGGACGAACGGGTCTCAGAAAACGACGCGACGCCTTTGCGTCGGCTCGGTCTCACCTCACGCCAGGCCGAAATCCTGTGGCTTTTGACCAAGGGGCTATCGACCAAATCGATTGCGAGCGAACTCAATCTCTCAGTCGGGACCGTCAAGAAGCACCTCGAGCACGTCTACCGAAAGCTCGGCGTTGCTACCGGCACCGCCGCCGTGGCACAGGCGTTCGACGCCCTCGCGGCCACTCTCGACGAAGCGCGCGCGATATCCGACGACTCGGGCTAACCAGAACTGGCTCAGTCTCTGGTCGGCCTCACATGAATATTCAAGTGACGTCACTTCTTTCAGCCGCGTCGCATCGAGGGTCGCCCGGGCCGGGCTTCACGGGTGCAGCTGAAAGTCATCGCTCGTTCATCCTCTGGGTCCGCGGTCGGTAATCAGCGGCAGACCAAAGAGGGAGAATGTTTCGAATAGTCTCGCCGGTAGACCTCTCCGAGAGTGCGATCGCGAGGGGTATCGGAAAGTTCAGGCGCGAGCAATGACGACTAACCCAGACGACGAAATCCGGGTCGGAAAACCAAAGACTTCGGCCGTCGGTATTCCGGCGATTCGCTACGCGATGCAGTACGCGCTGAGCGAGATGGGGGTGGCGCGTAGCGCAACAACACTCCACGCGCTGAACCAAACGAGCGGATTCGACTGCCCCAGCTGTGCTTGGCCCGACCCCAAGGCGGGGGAGCGCAGCTTCGCAGAATTCTGTGAGAACGGGGCCAAAGCAACAGCGTGGGAGGCGACTCGCGATCGCGCCGACCGCGAGTTCTTCGCTGCTCACTCAGTGAGTGAGTTGCTAGAGCAGGACGGTCACGTCCTCGAGCACTACGGGCGACTGACCGAGCCGATGTACCTTGCCCCCGGGGCAGATCATTACGCCGCCATCACCTGGGACGACGCTTTCACGCTGATAGCCGATCGGCTGCGAGAACTTCTGAGTCCGAACCGGGCCGCCTTTTACACCAGTGGTCGTGCGAGCAACGAAGCGGCGTTTGTCTATCAGTTACTGGCACGACGCTTGGGGACCAACAACTTGCCGGACTGTTCCAATATGTGTCACGAGTCCAGCGGCACCGCTCTCAGCGAGACGATCGGGGTGGGAAAAGGAACGGTCGACCTTGACGACATCACCGAGCACGCCGAACTGATCGTCATCGTGGGTCAGAATCCCGGTACTAACCATCCACGCATGTTGACCGCTCTCGAACAGGCGAAGCGGCGCGGCGCGCGAATCGTCTCGGCTAATCCGTTGCCCGAGGCGGGGCTGATTCGGTTCAAGAATCCTCAGAGCGTACGGGGGCTGATCGGGACGGGGACACAACTTACCGATCGGTCCCTGCACGTTCGCGTCAACGGGGACTTGGCGATGTTCGCCGGCGTGAACAAAGCACTGTTGGCGCGCGAGGACGCCGAGCCCGGGACCATCTTCGACCACAACTTCATCGAGACCTACTGTGACGGGTTCGACGACGCGTGTCGTGCGTGGCGCAGTCTCGAGTGGTCCGATATTGAAGCACAGAGCGGACTCACGCGCGCAGAGATTGAGGACTTCGCCTCGGACGTTGTGGCAGCCAAGAGCGTGGTCGTCTGTTGGGCCATGGGAATCACCCAGCACCGTAATGCCGTCGCGACCATTCGCGAGATAGTGAACTTTCTCCTGCTGCGCGGCAACATCGGGCGCCCGGGCGCCGGGCCCTCGCCAATCCGCGGTCACAGTAATGTTCAAGGCGATCGCACGATGGGTATCTGGGAAAAGATGCCCGACGCGTTTCTCGACAAGTTGCGCGACGAGTTCGGGTTCGAGCCGCCGCGCGAGCATGGTTTCGACACCGTCAACACCATTCGAGCCATGCGTGACGGGCGGATCGACGTGTTCTTCGCGCTCGGCGGCAACTTCGTGGCGGCCACGCCGGACACGGCCGTCACGGAGGCAGCGATGAAGAACTGCGCGTTGACCGTGCACGTGGCGACCAAGCTGAATAGGTCGCACCTCTGTCACGGTCGAGAGGCGCTGCTGTTGCCGTGCTTGGGTCGAAGTGAGCGCGACCGCCAAGCGAGCGGCGATCAGTTCGTGAGCGTTGAAGACTCGATGAGCATCGTGCACTCCAGCAAGGGGCGCCTCGAGCCGGGGTCGGAGCTGCTGCGCAGCGAGGTCGCCATTGTGACTGGCGTCGCCCAGGAGCTCTTCGGAGAGGACGTGGGCTGGAGCGACATGGCCAGCGACTACCGAGTGATCCGTCGCCACATTGAGCGCGTGGTCGACGGTTTCAACAACTACGAAGCACGGGTGAGCGAGCCGGGAGGTTTCACTTTGCCCCGCGGTCCCCACGACTCGAGGACGTTCCCCACCGCGACGGGCAAGGCTCGCTTCACGGTGAACGAACCCGACGCCATCACCGTTCCCGAGGGACACCTCTTGTTGCAGACCGTGCGCTCGCACGACCAGTTCAATACGACGGTCTACGGGCTGGACGACCGATATCGGGGCATCAAGGGAGGTCGACGAGTGATCTTGGTCAACCCTGAGGACCTCGCCGCGCGCGGTTTGCGCGACCACGACATGGTTGACCTCGTCAGTGTCTGGTCCGATGGAGAGCGCTACGCCAAGGGCTTTCGGGCGGTGGCGTTCGAGACGCCGCGAGGTTGTGCGGCCACGTATTTTCCCGAGGCCAATGTGCTGGTACCCCTCGACTCCACTGCCCTCGGGAGCAACACGCCGACGTCGAAATCGGTGATAATTCGAATCGAGCGTGCTTCCTCCAATCCGTGAATCCGTGAGCGCTGGACGCCACTGCTCGCGAGGATTACCGAACGCGCTCGGTGCCGGCGTAGACGACCATCGACGGATCGCGTAAAAAACCAACCAGCGTCAAGCCCGACTCCTCAGCTAAGTCGACCGCGAGCGACGACGGCGCGGATACGGCACACAAAGCGGGAATGCCCGCCATGACCGCCTTTTGAACCAGCTCGAACGACGCGCGACCCGAGACCAGCAAGATCATCCCCCGCAACGGCAGTCGACCCTCTCGAAGAGCCCATCCAATGACCTTGTCGACCGCATTGTGGCGACCCACGTCCTCACGTAGGACCAGGAGATCGCCCGAGTGACCATCGAACAGCGCCGCCGCGTGCAGACCACCCGTCTTCTCGAACACTTCCTGGGCGGCGCGCAGTCGACCAGGGAGGTGAACGAGCATTGAGGGGGTCATCGTGAGGGGATCGTCGTGGACGTCGAAGCGGGAGCGAATCTTCACCGCGTCGATTGACGCCTTCCCGCAGAGACCGCAGGAACTGGTGGTGAAAAAGGCTCGCGCCAGACTGTCCTCGGGGGGAGCCACGTCCGGGCCTAGCGTGAGGTCAAGAACGTTGTAGCTATTTATCCCGTCCGCGCCAACCCCGGCGCAGTAGCGCATGGTCGTCAGGTCCCTCGTGCGAGAGATGATTCCCTCACTGACAAGGAATCCCGCGGCCAGGTCGAAGTCCGCGCCGGGTGTTCTCATGGTCACCGCGAATGATCGTCCACCCACCCGCAGTTCGAGCGGTTCTTCGCCGGCGAGCGTGTCGCGCTGACGTCGCGACGCGTGGCCCACCGTTACCCGCATGACGTCACGCTCGGGCGATACCCGACTCACTTGGTGCCTCGATGTCGTCGAAAGGAATCGTGGGTAACTCTCATAGGTGGCGAGGGCGAATGGCGGTCTTCCCTCATTGATCAGACTCCGGTTCGTCGTCGCTCAACTCCTCGGCCACCCTTTGGGCGATCTGGAGCGCGTCCGCAGGGCTCAGTCCCGCCGCTGCGGCCACCCAGCAGGTCAGGGGCGCCGATACTCGCTCCGAGGAATGTGCCGCCACTCCCGCCAGCGCGAGGATCGACTCACGTTCTTCATCGCTGAGTGGCGTGGCGCCAAGCACCGTCGTGAACCCGTCGAGCCACGCGGCGGCGTCGGTCATTGCGGTGTGTTCGGGCGCACGTCGCCGTGACGGGGGACCCGTCGCTCGGAGCGGCTCCGTAGATAGTCAGTGGCGAAAACGTCGTCGGTCATGGGTTGTCACTTGATCTCTCAGCCGAAGGTTAGCAATCCTGTCTGAACGATGATCTGGGCGTAGTGATTTGGTCGTCGCGTCACGACGTCACGACCACAACGAAACCGGACGGGACCGTAGTCTCTGGAATGTGCACACTCAACCGGAGCAGACTGACTTCGTGGGTGCGGTCCTCACGGGAGGGTACGCCAGGCGGATGGGTCGTGACAAGGCTCTCTTGGCGATTGATGGGGTGCCCATGGCCACCCATGTCGCGCGCGCGATGTTCGAAGCCGGAGCGAGCGAGGTCTGCGCCATTGGTGGCGACGCCACGACGCTCGACGTGCTCGGTTTGCGGATCGTTCCGGACCAGGATCCCCATGAAGGGCCCCTCGCTGGTATCGTTGCTGCTCTTCGCGACGCGTCCGAGGAAGTCGTTGTCGTCAGCGCATGCGACATGCCGTGGATCCGCGCGCGTCACGTGAGGGGACTCGTTCAGGGCATCGGCCGATTTGATGCCGCGATGAGCGCCGCCGATGGTCAACTTCAGCCGCTGCACACCGCTTGGAAGCGCGCCGCGCTCCAGACACTGGAAGCGTCTTTTCTTTTGGGCGAACGTTCCGCCCTCCGGGCGATCTGCGACCTCAACTATTCCGTGGTCGACTTCGGTGCTGGTTCGTGGTCGACTGATCTCGACACGCCCGAAGACGTCGCGTCGGCAAGTTCATCGCTGGATTGAAAGTTCTCAGGCGCCTAGTAGGCGTCACCGCCGTACTCGAGGCGCTGCACGGAGGGGTCTCGAGTGTCGCGCGAGGTCCTGTCTGCTCCCTGGACGTTAGCGTGCTGACGTGACCAAGATTCCCATCGCCTGTTCACTGGCGCCGGGTGACGCTGCTGGTCGCGTCGCCGAGTGGAGTGAGTTTCTGCGAGTTCACGTAGTCGAGACGGTACGAACCCCCACGGACGCGCGCTTTCGACTGCTCGACGAAGACGCGACAACCCTGGCAGCGGTTGACCTCGCGCGACGCGAAAAGCAGTGCTGCGCGTTCTTCGAGTTTCGCCTAGTGATTCAAGCCGACGACCGCTGGCTAGTGGTCGAGATTCTCGACGACTCCGGAGTTACCATGGACGACTTGTCTTTCTTGATCACGCCCTGAGTCACGGAACTGTCGTTCTGGCTACATCGCGATCAGATGAGAACGGCTTGCTCATATGAGCGTCGATCATTGCTCTGAGGAAACAGTTCGCGTTGCTTCATCCACTCTTGGGAGCGGAGGTATGTGTTTTCCGTGTAGGGAAGGAAGACGACTCTTTCGCCGGGACCGAAGGCCCGAACGTCGACTCGATCGGTATATCGAGCCGGGATCTCATCTGCGTAGTAGTGCTTGTATTGCTCGGAGGCGAGATCCAACTCCATCTGCGCGCGTTGCAGCGCCTTGAAGTATCGCTCGACGTCCTCCACGTTCGTCGTGCCCCCAAACATGAATCCCGCCATGAAGGTGCTGTCGACGATCTTTCGAAAGCCGAGTTGCTCGACGATGTAGCTCGAAGCATTCCACAAGGCTGCTGCCGGTACGTCGCCATTGAGAAGGGCGTCGACCCGGTCGTAGGGCATTCCCACATACTGAAGAGAGATCGCCTCGGGCTCCATAAAGGCTTCTAGCGCCTGGATCGTCGAGAAGTGACTGCCGGAGTGGTATCCCACCGCGATATCGACTCCGGCTAGGTCCTCCGGACGGCGAATATCGGAATCCTGGGCGACGTAGACGCCACTCGGCAGAACCGAATACGCCCGACCCCACATTCTTCCGGCTGAGTCTGTAGAAGCCTGGTTGGTCGCCCAGTGACACGCACAACTCATGTTTTGTTTGCCGCCGCTCCCGCCCTGATACAACTCGTAGGCACCGGTGCGCACGTCACTCTGAACGGGGACCTCAATGTCTTGGTCAGCGTTTTCCAGGACTCGCATGTCTATGACGAAGTCAAGACCTTCTTCTTCGAAGTAGCCCTTCTCTACGGCAATCCAATCTTGTAATCGACCGTGAGTTGATATTCGAAACGGTGCCACGATTTCCCCCTCTTCATGTGTTCCTCAGATGTGAGACTCATCAGGAACCTGACGATACTGCGATTACACGCGCTTGACAAGTGCTGATTTCGAGAGACTTTTCGAAGACCGTTACGATGAGTGAATGCCCGCGTCAATTGGCGAAGACTATCGAGGGCCGGACGGGCGTCTCGGCTATCTCATGCGTCAGGCGGAGCAGGCTCTCTGGATTGCCCTTGAGGCCGCTCTTAGGCCCTTAGGCATTACCGCGTCGCAGTTCGGCGTTCTCCGACTCGTTGAGGTTGAGCCCGGTGCCACGGGAGCCGAGCTCGCATACTCGAGCATGTTCAGTCCACAGGCCACTCAGGAGATCCTGGTTGTATTGGAGACGGCGGGACTCGTTGACCGTAAGAGCGACGCTAGCGACCTGCGGGTCCGTCGGAGCTTTCTCACCGCGAAAGGCGCACGCGTTCTTGGCAAGGCTCACGTTCAAGCCATCGCACTTGAGGAGCGCATGGTGTCAGGGATGTCAGCTCGCCAAAGTCAGGAGTTCAAAGAGGCACTGGTGCACGTCGCTCAAATGCTCGTGCAAGTCTGAACTTTCCGAGGACTCGGGCTGTGAGTTCGGGCTCCTTATCTGGGAGTCGACTGTGATGCCACTACCTTTTGTGTAGATCAGACCTTTGAACTCGTTACAAGTAGACCTAACCCCACTGACACCGCTTAACCCCGGGTGTCACACTGGAAGTGTGCAGGCACGTGTGACAGAAACGCGAAGACGTGGGCTGCGACTGTCGTCGCGGTACGCGACCTCGTCCCAAGTACGAAAGCTTCGAGTGGCGAAGTGAGCCATGGGAGTGTGGGCGCTGACGCGGGCGATAGCCGTGTTGGTCGTTTGATCGTACGCGCGCGGGCGGCGATCAGGAGGAGCGGCTGGCCGCGATCTGCTCGGTGGCGTCTCACGAACTTCGGACTGGTACTCGGCCTCGTGATTAGCGTCGCCTGGTCGGTCACCGGCGCCGGCTACTTCTGGCCGGGGTGGGTCTGGCTCGGGCTGGCTATTCCCTTCCTATCCCTCCGCGTGGCACGACGGGCTCCAGGCCGTGGACCTCTGGCACTACAGGGTGACGTGTCACTCGTGCTCGCGGCGATAGGACTGTCTATTTGGCTGATGGGTGGACTTGGTTACTTCTGGCCGATCTGGCCGATCACTGGTCTCGTCATTGCGTTTTCGATACACGCCTGGGTAGTGCCTCACCTTTCGAGCGCTCGCGAGCGTACACTCGAGAAACGAGTCGACGTGCTCACCCGCACCCGGCGTGAAACTCTCGATGTGCAAGAAGCCGAGATGCGGCGGGTCGAACGAGACCTTCACGACGGAGCTCAGGCCCAACTGGTGTCACTGGGCATGAGTCTTGGTATGGCCGACGATCTACTCGACACCGATCCCATTGAGGCGAGGAGGCTATTAATCGAGGCAAGGACCAGTGCCGCCGCCGCTCTCGCTGACTTACGCTCTTTGGTCCGCGGTATCTACCCGCCAGTGCTGGCCGACCGGGGACTCGACGGGGCTATCCAAGCCCTGGTTCTCGCCGTCCCGCTCCCGGTTGACCTGAGCATCGCTCTTCCGCAGGCTCGTCTGTCACCACCAGTGGAATCAGCGGTGTACTTCGCCGTGGCGGAGACCCTCTCAAACGTCGTCAAACACAGCGGCGCGACGTCTCTTCAAATACGGGTGAACTATGAGAACGGGAATTTGTCCGCGATGGTCGGTGACGACGGGAAAGGGGGAGCTCAACCGGACCGCGGGACCGGGCTGCAGGGGATCGAACGTCGATTGGCTGCTTTTGACGGCACACTGCGTATCTCGAGTCCCCCCGGGGGACCGACGATTATAAGTATGGAGGTACCGTGCGAGTTGTTATCGCCGAAGATCTCGCCCTCCTAAGAGACGGTCTCGTTCGACTATTGAGCGCTCACGACTTCGACGTGGCGGCGGCGGTCGAAGACGGTCCCTCGGTGCTGACGGCATTGATCGCGCATCAGCCCGACGTCGCGGTGGTTGATGTTCGTCTACCTCCGACGTTCACCAACGAAGGTCTGGTCGCCGCGATCGAAGCTCGGCGACGGATCCCCGGCCTTCCGATCTTGGTCCTCTCCCAGTATGTCGAACCGCTCTACGCGCGCGAGTTGTTGACCGACGGTATCGGGGGTGTCGGCTATCTGCTGAAGGATCGCGTGATGGACGTGAGTCAGTTCGTCGACTCGGTTCGTCAAGTGGCGAGGGGTGGCACGGTGATGGATCCTGAGGTCATCGCCCAACTTTTCGCCACGCGGTCCGCGGACGAGCCTCTCTCTCGACTCACTAACCGGGAGCGCGAGGTGCTAGCGCTCGTCGCCGAGGGCCGTTCGAATGCCGCGGTGGCGGCGGGCTTGTTCGTCTCAGAAAAAGCGGTGAGCAAACACATTGCCAACGTCTTCTTAAAGCTCGACTTGCCTCCTTCGGACGACGACAATCGTCGGGTACTCGCGGTGTTGGCGTACTTAAATGCGCGGATCACGCGTCAGGAAAAGTAGACCTAACACCCCTCTCAAAAGAGGAATCTGCACCATTGTTGTCAGGCACCAACGTTTTTAGCGTGGATGGCGTGACCACATACCCAGCAAAACACGACGATTCACTAGTTCTCGATCCGCCACAGCGGGGCCTCGCGCGCCTCGCCCGCGCTCTGATTCGGCATCGAAAGATAGTCGCGCTCTTCTGGCTGGCGGTGGTGGTGGTGGGCATTGCCCTCATTGGACCCATCGCCGGACGATTGACGTCGACCACGTCATTTCCGGGCTTGGCGAGTTATCAGGCGGGCCTCGCCATCACGCACGCGTATGGCAACGGTGGCAACGTCAGTCCGACGGTCGTTGTGGTGAGCCTGCCGCCCGGCGAACGGGCGCAGAGCGCTCGAGGGCGCGCGGCGCTTGAATCGACGTTTGACTCTCTGAGCGCCGAGCGGAACTTGCGAGTGGTGTCGTATCCCGCGGTAGACGATCGTCGTCTCGTGTCAGCTAACGGCCGCGCCGTTCTCGGGCTGATCTACGGAGATAACGACTCACTCGCCACCGCCCAGATTGCGGATCGGATGCGAACAGCGGCCCCGGTTGGCGTCACGGTGGCGGCTACCGGCCTCACTGCCTTGTACAACGCACCAGGAAGTGGAGGTATCGGAGTGCTGGGCGAGGTCGCCCTGGGCGCGATCGGTGCCCTCCTCATCCTCGTACTGGTCTTTGGATCGTTTCTGGCGGTGGTCCCTCTCATCCTTGCGGGCGTCTCCATCCTCGCCACGTTCCTGCTCATCGGGATCGTCACCGCCTTCACGAACGTCAGCCAGCTTGTCGAGTACTTGGTTGCTCTCATTGGTCTGGGAATCGCCATCGACTACTCCCTGCTCGTCGTCACCCGCTGGCGCGAAGAACGGGATCGAGGTCGCTCCAATAACGACGCGGTGGTCGTTGCGATATCGACCGCCGGACGGGCGGTGGCCTTTAGTGGCGTCACCGTCGGGGTCGGGCTTCTCACCTTGGTTCTGTTACCCGTGCCGTTCCTGCGAAGCCTCGGCTTCGGCGGACTCCTCATTCCTCTGGTGACGGTGATCGCGGCGCTGACTCTCTTGCCGGTACTACTTTCTGCCTGGGGGCCGCGTCTCGACCACCGAAGTCGGCGCGCCCAAAGGCGGCACCAGCGCAGGGCGGGACGGCCTAGTAGAGCGTGGACGGCGTGGACCCGAGCAGTCATCCGCCACCGCGTTCTCGCCGTCACAGGGGCCCTGATCGTGCTGGTCGTTCTCCTTGGCGCGGCGTCCGGACTTCGAGTGGGCGAAGCTCAGCCCACTTCCCTTGCTCGCGCGGGCTCGGCAGAGCAGGGCCTCCGCGTCCTTCAACGTGATGGGTTCCCCGTCGGCGTGCTGTCGCCGATGGAAATCCTCGTCCCCCATCGAAGTAATCCGAACGCGCTGGCCGCACAACTTCGATCTCTCCCCGGTGTCGACACGGTCGTCGCTCCCTCCGGTGTGGCGTGGCACCGATCCGACACGTCCCTAATCGACGTGCTGCCCCGTGCCCCCACCAGTTCCGTGAGTGACGTGTCGACGGTGAGCACCGTTCGCGCCACGGTAGCCCGGGTTGCTCCCGGTGCACAGGTCGCGGGCGACGGACCCTCAGAGGCCGACATTGTTCACGCCCTCTACGCTCGCTTTCCTCTTATCGTTGCCGTGGTGGCTCTCATCGGTCTGCTGGCCCTGATGCGCGCCTTTCGATCTGTGGTACTGCCGATCAAGGCCGTCGCCCTGAACGTCCTCTCGGTGGGGGCGGCCTACGGGGCGCTGGTACTTATGTGGCAGAACGGCTATGGGTCCTCGGCCCTCTGGGGCATACCGGCTACGGGGGTGGTGGTGGACTTTGTGCCGCTGTTGGTATTCGCCTTCCTCTTTGGGCTCTCGATGGACTATGAAGTCTTTATTGTCTCTCGCATCAAAGAAGCGCACGACGCCGGACGGTCGACGGACGACGCGATCGTTGAGGGTCTCAGCCATACGGGTCGCCTCGTCACCTGCGCGGCGATCATTCTGTTTCTCGCGTTCGCCGCTCTCGCTTCTGGACCTGAAGTGCCGGTCAAGGTATTCGCCACCGGCATGGGCGTCGGCATCCTTCTCGACGCCACCGTCGTTCGGGGTTTACTGGTCCCCGCGTTAATGTCCCTGCTTGGCCGGTTGAACTGGTGGCTTCCCTTCACCCATCGCACCCCGCAACGGGCGGTGGATCGTCCTCGAGCAGTGCTCGAAGGCGCCGGCTCGGGACGCCCCTGACCCATGAAATGTTCGGACAATGGGGGGAGGTCACTCTTTAATCACTAGTTCTATCCACGGGTGGGCGGATGGAAGGTGCGTCTTCAGCCACGCGCACTGCACCCCATCGAGGAGCGGGATCACCCGTCTCGCGTCCTCACAATCCTTTGGTCGCGGACTTTTGGACTTGAAGAGCAACTGGATCTCTGGTGCAAGGTACGGCACTTGGTCCGTTACCAGGACGACCGAAGTCCACTGGCGTTCGACTGACTTGTCGCGTCGGTACGTCCATGTGGCTTCATTGCCGTCGCCGACCTGGATGTCTAAGACCCACGGTCCATTTGGCGAGGACTTCATCCACACATTGTCTTCATACGACTCCTCGCGAAGTTCCCTACCATTCCAGGGCGCGAGCTTGCCGTCGGCTGCGATCCAAAGATGCTGTCTCCTTTCCGCGAGCCAACGGTGGACTTCGGGCGCATCCTCGCGACAGATCCCGATGTCGATGTCGTCGTGCCCTCGCCACGAGGCTCTCGCGAACTGCTCGAGCGCGAGTCCTCCAGTGAGCCACCAGCGAAAGGGCGCTCCCTCGAACAAGCCTTTCAACATCAGTAGGTCGAGCGGTTGCCAGGGGCCGTACTCGTTCGGTCATGGCGTCAGTTTGTCAGTTAGCAGCCGCTCGCTGTTGATCGGGAGACACAGCTCAACCGAAGACACCGCCGCTGATGTTCCCGTTGATCAGGTAGGCCCCGTACCCTGAGGTCTTCTTCGGATTTGCGATCAGAAATTCGGTAGAAAACTCCCTTTATCAGGAATTTGGTAAGGGGCCGCCCGGATCTCGATCCGGCACCTTGGGTTTAAAAGAGGGACTCAAATGTCGTCCGGTGGTGTCGGAATGGTCAGTGGGAAGAAGTGTGGGATTTTTGAGCGAGGGACGTAACTGAGCGCCATGTTGGCTCACGTTCGGAGCTGCAACGAAACTCTTATGAAGTCGGCCACTTCGCCGGCAAAGACGACCTCATGAGACAGATCGTGATCGAGATCGTCGAAGCTGGCAGGGCCTACATAATCCCTCGCGTTCTTGCCGAATCGACTGGGCCAGCCACACTTCGTGCACATATCGAGTCGAACCTCGCCTTCGTGCCTGAGCACCGGACTAATCCGTGATCGGGTCTTGACATCGACCATTACTTGAGAGAGATAATCACCGTCTTTGAGCTGGCGACGCGGTCGCGGGCGGTAAACAATTACTTCCGTAGGCGACGCTGCTAAACGTAGAGCGAGAGGTAGTCGGTCTCATGCGACACGTTCATTTCCGAGTGGTCGGGGGCCCGTTCTCGCCGAAGTGAAATTTGGGGATCGTGGAATGCATCAGGTCTCAGATTCACTTCGCTAATTCCGTCGGCTCATCCAGCCTCGTCAGCTTATGCGGGTTTGCTATCACGTAGATCCGGGTGATCTGGCTGTTCTCCACTACGAGGGTCACAGCGACCCAATGCTCATCGATCTCGACGCGGCATGCGAGCGCGCCATTGAGCCACATGGTCGTTGTTTTGAGTAGCGCTCGGTTCACGCGCAATAGCAACGCCGCCACGTGTTCGGCTCCGTGGATCGGAGCCCGAGCGGCGGGCACGATCCCGCCGCCATCTGCGATCAGGATCGCGCCCGGCGCCAATACCTCCATCAGCTTCTGTAATTGACCGGTTCGCAAAGCGATAAGGAACTGGTCCACCACCTCCTGCTGTTCGGTCCGGCTCACCCGCGTACGTGGTCGCCGAGCTGCCACGCGCTCGCGTGCCCGTCGCGTAATTTGTCGGACCGCGGTCGCGGACTTTCCGACGATCTCGGCGATCTCGTTATAGGGCACGTCGAAGACCTCGCGGAGGACGAACACCGCCCGCTCTGTCGGCTTGAGCGTTTCCAGCAACGTCAGCATCGCGATTGAGACGCTCTCAGCGAGCTCGGCGTTTTCCGCGACATCGGGGCCCGTCAACAAGGGCTCCGGCAGCCACTCGCCGACGTAGTCTTCGCGGCGGCGCTTCTCGGTCCGAAGGCGATTAAGTGCTTGTCGCGACACGACCCGAACGAGGTACGCCCGTGGATCAAGCACCTGCGAGTGATCGACGGCAGTCCATCTCAACCAGGACTCCTGGAGGACGTCCTCCGCGTCGGCCGCGGACCCGAGCATCTCGTAGGCGACCGTGAACAAGAGGCCGCGATGGACAACGAATGGTTCCTCGGTCACTTCATCGACGCTAGGCCCGTGTGCCAGGACGTCCCGCCAGGGGTATCTCGCACGCGTCGGAGTATCCCTGCGACGTGATTCCGTGCGCGGTGTTATTTCTTCCTGCCATGTTGGCAAAGGCGATGTAAGCGGTGAGCTCGACCATGGCAGCTGGGTCAAGTCGCTCGAGCAGACTGGCGTACAACTCGTCGGTGACGGTCGGGGGCGTATTGGTCATGGCCTCGGCGTACTCCAACACGTCGCGCTCGAGCGGCGTGAAAACCTCTGACTCCCGCCAGCGCGGCACCTGGCTCGCTTTGTTCAGGTCCAGGTTCTGGTGCCGGGCCAGGAAGTAGTTGATGTCGAGGCACCAACTACAGCCGACCTGTGCCGCGACGGCCATGTGCGCGAACGTCTTGAGACTCTTGTCGGCCGCGTCCCAGGCGTTGACCTTGGCCGCGTACTCCTGGGTGGCTTCAGCAACCTTGGGGTTGTTCCACGCTACTTCGACGGGCTCAGGTATAGCTCCGAGTTGCCTCAACATACTTTCGCCCATCTCGATGTTGAGCTCGGCTCTCGGAATGCGTTGCGCCATAATGTCCTCCTTTGGACGTTTGTTTGCCAGAAATTAAGACACCGCAGGGCCTGCATTTGTGACAGGCATCTACACCTCAGACAATGAGCGGCGCGGCTTGGTCGGTTCCGTGTATCGCGTGAGCGATCCGTGGTTCGATCGAGGTCAACAGGGTCAATGGCGGACTAGTTGTCAAGAGGGTTTTGAAAAAGAGCCTCCCGAAGCCGTCAAGGATCACTTGTTGCAGGGCCTGTGCTTCCGTACAGCGGAAGTAGATCAAGAGGGTGCCGAGCTCCTATTTCTGAAGGAGGGTCACGGAAGATACCCGAGTTCTTGGAGCGGGTATCGAAGAACCCACCGGCGCAAGGAACGTGGAATGTGATGAGGGTTATCGCGGCATCTGGGGAGGCCTTCCTCGGCCCTCGTCCAGTGGAGACGAGGAGTTCGTCTGCTTTCGCCCGAAGCGCTCGGCGCACGACGCCCTCGAAGTGATTCGCCTTTCGGCGAACGCGGGCGCGCACTGGGTGCTCGACGCCGACATCTCACCGGGTCGTCCTCTGTTCGACCAAACGGCGAGCCGAAGCGGCGTGTTGTTTGTCGTGGACTCATCACCTATATAAAGCCATGTGACGCTGGAAAGGTTCCACTGAATTGGGAATTCCATGTCAGATAATCCTATATCAGGTGATATAATTTCCTCATGGAGTTCGCCGAACAGTTACGCCTTACTCGCCTTGCAGCCGGATTGACGCAAGTTCAGCTAGCAGCGAGAGCTGGCACCAGTCAGTCGCGTCTTTCCTCCTACGAGAACGGGGCAGTCGCTCCGAATCGTTCAACGAAGGTTCGACTTCTCCGGTCGACTCGCATTCGTCCATCACAAGTCATCGAGGAGATGCGAGATGAGATTCTAGAGATCGCTGAAAAAAATGGGCTTCGCAATGTTCGCGTGTTCGGCTCGATTGCTCGCAGGGAGGACACAGTCAAGAGTGACATCGATCTTTTGGTGACACCGGGGCCGAAGGCTTCTCTCCTCGACATCTCGGCGTTCCTTGAGGGCGTGCGTGAACTAACTGGCTTTGACGTCGACGTACTTTCTGATCGCGCTGTCTCAAAGGGTTCTGCACTTTCACGAGAGGCTATGGCCCTATGAGTGACGGACAGTC
The DNA here is from genome assembly GCA_963756325.1 of uncultured Acidimicrobiaceae bacterium. GTDB lineage: Bacteria > Actinomycetota > Acidimicrobiia > Acidimicrobiales > RAAP-2 > RAAP-2. The sequence goes on along the minus strand of CAVWNE010000005.1, from coordinate 12,010 downwards.
GAGAGAACCCAAAGAGTTGACTCCCGCTCGAGGGTCCGAGGCCTCACAGGTGTCGAGAGTTGAAGCCAAGACGTTAAAGAATCTGGACGAGACGCTTCGCGCGATGCGTTCGTCATTGGACAAGGGAAAGCAGTTCGTTGCGATGGGGAGGCAGAAGTTCGACGACGATTGGATGGTTCAAGACGCGGCAATAACCACGGTGACCCAGATAGCAGAAGCGGCGAAGCGGCTTCCAAAGTCATTCTGAGCTGCACGACCAGGAGTTCCCTGGCGCAACGTCATCCGCATGAGAGACATTGTGATTCATGAGTACGCAATCGTTGACCTGCCCCTCGTCTGGGAGGCGTTGGAGCGCGGCTTCTCACAAATTGAGATGAGCGTCTTTCCTCATTAGGGTCCTTCATAGGTGACGGACGGCTCGCACGACACAAATCTGCAGTTTTCATAGAGGGATGGAAAATCGTCGTGCTTGGGTTCTACTTGGTGAGCCGACTCAGCAGGTTTTATACGGATTCGAGAGTCTCGGAGCAATAAAAGCCGTTCTCAGTCTCGCCATTACTCAAGGCGCCCCTTGCAAAACTGGTGGACCGCCCTGGTCTCGATCCCGGCACCTTGGGATTAAAAGAAACTTTCAAACTGTTGCGTGGTGTTGTTCTCGTCTCGTATGTCGTTTGTTTTCAAGGAAACGCGTTGTCTGGTGTCAGTCTCGTCGCGTGATGTTGGGAGAATCGGAGGCCTATTTCGGGGCCTGTTCGGTTCTCGCAGTATGGGTAGCAACTTTCACAGCGGTCGTGCGTCAAGAACGAGGACCTACCGTGTCGCGATTCTGGCGTGGGCCGTCTGAACTCACGGCTCAATGTCACGATCGAGACCTTCGTGAACTTCGAATGTGACGTCGGAGCCATATTGTCGGGGTCGTTGCGAATGCTCACGCTCCTGAATGTCAACGAGCTCGGGCAGCGCTTCGTGGTCCTTGTCGCGATTGGCGAAAGTCTTTGCTGCGATGATGTCGTCGACTGACGCGACGTGAACCGTGAAGCCGTCGCCACTGACGACCAACGAACGCGTGATCAATTCTTCGTAGGGAACAGATCGCCCTTCGAAATCCTTCAAATCGGCCAATACGTCAAAGGGTCCAGCATCGGTTGTCCAGGTCGAGTTTCCGGCCGTCTCGAGCATCATGCCGTCAATTTGCACCGGTAGCGCCTTGGCGTCTTCGTCGCTCATTCGAGCAACACGCAGTCGAGCGTGCAGTTCTCGCAGGGCCGAAGCGAGTCTCTCTAGATTGGCGCGCTCGCGACGCACGACGCAGTCGGCATCCTCGGTCAGGCGCGACGCCCCGAGAAATCCCGCGGCGGATCCGCCGACGACGACAAAGTCGACATCATTTCTCGTGAGCACCTCAAGCAGTCGGTTGAGGTCAAGTGGTGGCCCGCTACTGGGCAGCGTCACGGCTTGCGGCTTCCAGTACCCGAAGGGCCTCCACCTCTTTCAGCCACGCCTCAACTGACTCTTTCGAGTCAAGGCGGCGTCCATCGAGCAGTACAGTGACGTCGTCCTCTGTGGGGGGTTCTGCGGAATGCATCCGTTCCGCCCATTCGGCAACGGTCGTCGCACGCTGTCTAATCACGTCTCCATATTAGGAGGCTGTGGCCCATGAGGCTACTGTTCGCCATTGGCCCAGGCGGCGCCTAATGGCGTGGACGTTTGAAGGCCACCGCGCTGTCCCGACGGTGCGCACAACATCGACCAAGTCGTGGGTAATGTCGAACATCTGCGATGGGGAGGAGCGTCGGGATCGGCATGAACGATGAAGAACTTCACAATGTCGCCGACCTTCACCGCCAAATCGAGGATTTGAAGCGCGAGAATGATCGCTTGACAGAGGTTCTTGGTTTGAAGTCCTCGAGGAATCTCGAGCGACCTCACCCCAATCATAATGGATCGGTCGAACTTGAGAGTCCGCTCTCTCTTGTGGATCGATCTTCGTCACCAGAGTCGAAAGTTGCGCTCTTTCAGTCGCTTTTTGTCGGTCGTGGCGATGTCTATGCGCTCAGATGGGAGAGCGCAAGAACGCGAAAGCACGGATGGTCGCCCGCGGTGGTGGGAGGTTTCGCCAGCGCTCGATCGATGGATAAGGAGTATCTGCCGTTGACGTCGAGTGTGATCGCTGACCACTTGGCGGGCAAGGTGCACGCCGGGCTCTATCCGATGCTCGGTGACGACACCTGTCGCCTGGTTGCATGTGATTTCGACGGGCCGGGCTGGGCGCTCGACGCGCTCGCCTACTTCGACTCGGCGCAGTCGATGGGAGTACCTTCGGCGCTTGAACGTTCGCGTTCGGGCGACGGCGCGCACGCATGGATCTTCTTTCGCGACGCCGTGTCCGCGACGATGGCTCGGCGACTCGGTACCGTGCTTCTTCGTGAAGCGATGAATCTTCGAGGAGAGCTCGACCTCGCGAGCTACGACCGATTGTTTCCCGCGCAGGACTTCATGCCGAAGGGGTCGTTCGGTAACTTGATTGCGCTACCTCTCCAGAAGGAGTGTCGAGAACGCGAAGCCACCGTATTCCTTGACCCGAGCACCTTGAAACCAATGGAGGATCAGTGGGCCTATCTGTCGACCCTGCAGCGAATATCGCGGATGGAAGTCGAGTCGATTCTTGCGACGTCGCCGGAGGTGGGAGCGGGACCCGAAGGAAGTACGTTTCGGCGTCCTCGCGACGTCGTTCCCATCGCAATGCCCGAGACGGTCTCCGGCGTCGCGAACGCGATGTTGGAGATTGAGCGATCCGGCCTTCCACCGGCGCTGCTCACGGGACTCAAGCATCTTGCGTCACTGCATAATCCGGCGTTCTATGAGAAAGAGCGGCTCAGGTTCTCCACGTGGGATACGCCGAGGATGATCCGCTGCTACGGAGAGAACCTCGAGTCGTTGCTGCTTCCTCGAGGTCTCATCGAAAAGGCTGCCGGTGTGGTCGCGGAGGCGGGGAGTCGATTGGTGATCCGCGAAGATCGCCCCGATCCCGAGCAGATTGAATTCGCGCCCACTTTCCAGCTTCGAGAGGACCAAGAAGCGGCGCTGCGAGCGCTCCGCGATCACGAACTGGGCGTCCTCGTCGCCGCGCCCGGGTCTGGGAAGACCGTGGTCGCCTGTGCGCTCATTGCGCATCACCAACGGCCCACCCTCATCATCGTCGATCGTAAACCACTGGTGGAGCAATGGGCGGAGCGACTGGCCACGCACCTGAGCCTCACCAAAAAGGAGATTGGTCAGATCGGCGGGGGCCGGAACAAGACCACCGGTGTCGTCGACATCGCCATGGCACAGAGCCTTGCTCGACGAGAAGATCTCGACGAGATGTCAAGACGTTACGGACTCGTCGTCGTGGACGAGTGTCACCACGTGCCGGCGGTGACGTTCGAGCGATGTGTCAAACAAATCAGTGTCCGCCGGTGGCTGGGACTTACCGCTACGCCCTACCGGCGCGATGGTCTCCAAGGTCTCATCGCCATGTACTGCGGGCCTATTCGCTACCGAATGGACGAAGAGGTGGACACGGAGAACGACTTCCGTCGAGAACTTATTGTGCACCAGACAAATCTCAACGTGAGCGAAGACGGTGCACACATCCAGGACCTGTTTCGCGCGTTAGTGGACGACCAAGCTCGAACGATGGCCATCTGTGATGACATTACCGCCGCAGCCTCCAAAGGCAGAAACTGTCTGGTCCTGACGCAGTGGACTGAGCACCTCTCGTCAGTGGTGTCGGTACTTGGTGCGAGGGGAGTAACCCCTCTCGTCCTTCAAGGCGGAATGGGGAAGAAGGCTCGCGCCAAAGTCATGGCGGATCTGGACGTCGCATCCAAGCGAGGGGGACTGGTGCTTGTCGCGACCGGCAGTTTCCTTGGCGAAGGGTTCGATTGTCCGCCGCTCGATACCGTGTTCATGGCGTTTCCGATCGCCTTTCGAGGGAGAGTCGTTCAGTACGTTGGCCGAATCTTGCGACCCTTGGATAGCAAATCATCCGTTGAGGTTCACGATTACGTCGACGCACAGAGCCCGGTGCTCGCCAGAATGCACCGAAAGAGGCTTCCAGGGTACGCCGCTCTCGGTTTCGATGTCGGCAAGGATCGCAGGAGCCGAAGCGCAACCAAGTAGCAAGCGGTCATGATCAACTTCGACTTGGCGATAAGTGACCTGCGCAGTGAGTCCGACAATCTTGGTCCAAGGTTTCGTTGAGATGCCAACCGAATCGTCAGTGGTTCTCTTCATCGTCAGTGGTTCTCTTCGACGAGTGTTCACTTCTCATCGAGTTGAAAAAGGCTTGTGATCAGGAAAGGCCTCGTAATATTGAGGCCTAACCGCAACTGCGCTGGCAGAAAAGATGACAGAAAAGATGACAGAAAAGTTCTTTGACTAGGAATTTTAAATGGTGGGCCGCCCGGGTCTCGATCCCGGCACCTTGGGATTAAAAGGACGACGACGCCTTATTAATACGTCTCAAGGGTCTGTTAAATCCGGTAATAGACGGCCATTCTCGTCTGATGTGTCTGATGAGTCCAGTCCGTATGCAGCAGTTCGGGGCCTGAAGTGGGGCCTAAAAATCTGGTTCGCCCCGAGTTGGTGCAAAGAGTGGGTCACGCGGATTGACGGCGAAGCGCCGACGATCTCAAACCAAGACGGGCGCGCGTTGTTTGTCGTGGACTCATCAACTATATAAAGCCATGTGACGCTGGAAAGGTTCCGCTGAATTGGGAATTCCATGTCCGATCTCTTTATATCAGGTGATATATTTCTTCATGGAGTTCGCCGAACAGTTACGCCTTACTCGCCTTGCAGCCGGATTGACGCAAGTTCAGCTAGCAACCAGAGCTGGCACCAGTCAGTCGCGTCTTTCCTCCTACGAGAACGGGGCAGTCGCTCCGAATCGTTCAACGAAGGTTCGACTTCTCAGGTCGACTCGCATTCGTCCATCACAAGTCATCGAGGAGATGCGAGATGAGATTCTAGAGATCGCTGAAGAAAAAGGACTTCGCAATGTTCGCGTGTTCGGCTCGATTGCTCCCAGGGAGGACACAGTCAAGAGCGACATCGATCTTTTGGTGACACCGGGGCCGGAGGCTTCTCTCCTCGACATCTCGGCGTTCCTTGAGGGCGTACGTGAACTAACTGGCTTTGACGTTGACGTACTTTCTGATCGCGCTGTCTCAAAGGGTTCTGCACTTTCACGAGAGGCTATAGCCCTATGAGTGACGGACAGTCGAGAGAACCCAAAGAGTCGAGTCCCGCTCGAGGGTCCGAGGCATCGCAGGTGTCGAGAGTCGGGTTCATGACTGGCAGCGTACGAGGTTGCCTTCAAAACTGGCCGCCGACCGTGTACGGATGGCGGAACTCCACGGCGATTCGCTCTCTAACTGATCAATGCGTTGCCGGGTCAGTGTGAGATGAGACTCGTGAAGGAAACGGTATGGATCGCGCGTCTGGTTGGAGGTGTAGAACGAGGGCCGCACATACCAGACCGAAACCGATCCACGGCTGGATGACCGCGCCCAGGACCGCTGAGCTAAACAGCACCAGCGCTAGGAGCGCTCGGATTCGGGCAAGTCTCCGGCCGCGGTCGTCGATGTCGGTCGCGCCCTCGAGGATTTGACGTTCGAATATGTTGTAAAGCCCGTCGGCGCAGACGAATAAGGCTGCGTAGACCATCACTGGGACGGTAGCCAATCTCGTCTTGGCCATCCATTCAGTGGTGAAGGGCAGTAGTGACACGAAGAACAGGTGCACGAAGTTGGTCCACATCAGCGACAGCGTTGGGGTTTTCACGAACCGCATCAGGTGGTGGTGATTGATCCAGATGATCGCGATAAACACGTAGCTCACCACGTAGCTGACCGCTGTTGGCCAGAGCCCGAAAAGCGCGGAGATGTCTGGAGAGGCCGGCGGCCTGAGTTGGAGCACCATGATCGTGACGATTACCGCGAAGACCGAGTCCGAGTAGGCAGACATGCGGTCTGTCGTCTTCTTTGTCTCTTTCACGCGCCACCCGCGAGGCGCGCCTTCGCCTTGGTGCCGGCGCCATCCACCATGGGAATCGCCAAGTCACTCGTCGTGTGCGTTGCGGGGTTGTGCGCGATGGCGCAGCCTTGCCTGCAAACCATCAGCTGGCAAAGGCGTCGCGGAGGAGGCTGTCGGTCAGTTGAGCGATCGTGTCTGCCTCTTCCTCCAGGGCGAAGTGGCCGGTGTCGAGCAGCACGACGGTGGCGTCGGGTACGTCCTCGCGATATGCCTCTGCGCCGGGGGCGATAAAGAACGGATCGTTTTTGCCCCATGCGGCGAGCACTTTGGGCTGTCGACGGCGCAGCCACGCCTGCCAGTCGGGGTAGCGCAGCGGGTTGGTCTGGTAGTCCCAGAGCAGCGCTTTCATGTAGTCCGCGCGACCGGGCAGGTCGAGCACGAGCTGGTCGGCGAGCGCCTGCTCTGCGTCGATGTGCTCGACGTCTCTTGCGCCGGCTTGCCACTGTATCCGGGTACCGGCCAGACTGACGAACTCGTCAACCGTGGCCTGACCAGCGGCGCGGTCCTGCCACCAGTCACTCAGCGCTGAGACCCCCGGTCCGAATCCGTCGACGTAGGCGTTGCCGTTCTGGGTGACTATTCCCCGAACCCGCTGGTCATGCTCCAAAGCGATGCGGAACCCGACGGGCGCGCCGAAGTCGAACATGTAGATCACATAGTCACCAATCCCAAGTTTGTTGATGGCCTTGCCGGTAATCTCGGCGAGGCGGTCGAATGTCGGTGGCTCGGGCAATGGGTCGGAGCTACCGAAGCCGGGATAGTCGATCGCGACGGTGTGCCAGTTGGGTGACAGTCGGTCGATAAGTCGGATGTAGGAGCGGGTGCTGGACGGGTAACCGGGCAGAAGCACGAGTGTCGGGTTGGCTGCATCTCCCGCTTCGCGCACGAAGACGTTGAGGCCGTCGATCTCGACATGGTGGTGGCGGATAGCGGGCACGGGTGATCCTTTCGATGTCGGAGCTACTTGGTGGTCGGGTTAAAAGCGGCTGCCGGCGTTGACAGCGCGCTGTAGGGCGGCCGTCCTGTCGGCGTCGCGAGCGGCGGTCAGTACGGTGGGCTGCCAGCGGATCTCAGTCACGTCGGTGAAGCCCGCGAACCTGAGCCAGTCGTTGAAGAACGCGGCGTGGAAGTCGGCCCCATAGGCCAGGGGTGCTCCAGGTGCGTAGACGCCGCTGGTGTAGATCACCGCGGCCTTCTTGCCCAGGATCAGGCCGCTGTAGCCCGCCTCGGGCGTGAAGCCGAACAGCCAGCCGGGCTGGCTGATGATATCGATCCACTGCTTCAGGACGTAGGGGACTCCCGCGTTCCACATCGGGACCGAAAACAGGTACGCGTCAGCGGCGGCGAAGCGGTCGAACACGGCCCGGGCGGCATTCCACTCGCCCTGTTGCTCCGCGCTGGGCTCACCGCCGCCGAAGGCGGCCATCTTCGCCCCCGCCGCCAGTCCCCCGAAGGTAGGCAGTGTCCCGTCGAACAGGTCGATGTGCTCGACTACGACGTCGGGACAGTTTTGGCGGTGCGTGTCGAGGAAGGCATTCGCCAAGGCGAGGCTGTCGCTGGATGCGCCCCTGGGGCTGGCGGAGACGTGCAGTAGTTTGCTCATTACAAAGGTCCTTTCTTTGGAGATTCGAGTAACCGTAATAGATTAAATTCAACAGTTACTGTAACACCGAGGTGATAACCTGTCAAGCACAAGATGAACAGTTAGCGGAAGCAGGTCCAGTGGAGCCGACAGATCTAGTCGGGTTGGGTGACCACCCCGCGCTGGACTTCGTCAACAGCACCACGACACAAGGGGCGATGCACGTCGACTTGCTCGGCGACGGATCGTCCTATCTGACCTGGCTGGAGCTGGCCGGGTTGATCAGCCCGGCCGACAGGAGCACCGTCAAGGAGCGTTTCAACTCGACTGAACTCGACGACGTCGCCGCCCAGGCTAGAGAAGTACGCGAGTGGTTACGTCCGGTCATCGCCACCTGGGCGACAAGCGGAGGCGACGGCCCGCCGGCAGCCACACTGAAACGTCTGAACGTGATCCTGGAGCGGGATCGGTGCTACCTACAAGTGGACCAAGACGAGACTGCCGTGCTCAGCCTCGACGACCACCGACACTGGCTGGAAACTGGGCAGCTTCTCGTGCCGCCAGTTGCGGCGGCGGCCGAGCTGCTGGTCGACGGCGACCACCGGTTCGTGCGCCACTGCGAGGGCGTCGCCTGCACCATCTGGTTCTACGACCGGACCAAGGCACACCGGCGTCGCTGGTGTTCCATGGCACTGTGCGGCAACCGCGCCAAGGCCCGCAATCACCGTCGGCGTCAAACAGCTTGATACACCTCGGCCTTTTGCTCATCGCTGTGACGACGCTGCGAGCGCCGGCAGGTCGATCTAAGAGTGACCCGCTTTGTTGAACGAAGGGTTATTCAGGGTGAAGGTAGGAACTCCTCGTCCGAGCCTCCGGCCGTCGACCGGCTTGGAGGTCACCTTCGCCATCAGCGCCGGGCTCGTTGCCATCGTCGCCGCGCTCGCCCTCGCCACCCCCAGGCAGTCCGACCCACCAACCCGGCGACTCGAAGAAAAAAGGAAAAGTAGAAACATGTGGTACTACCACCGCCCCGACGATAATTTCCCGACCGAAGGTGGGACCAGATGACGACGTACCGCACGATTGAGGTTGATGGAAACGGGATCTTTTACCGCGAGGCGGGCCCCGCCGATGCACCGACCATTCTTCTGCTGCACGGCTTTCCGTCGTCCTCGCGCATGTGGGAGCCGCTACTGACCCGGTTGGGGGATGCCTTCCATCTGGTCGCGCCGGACTATCCCGGGTTTGGGCATAGCGCCACGCCAGATCCGGCTGTCTTCGCTTATACGTTCGATCACCTCGCCGAGGTCATTGACGCCTTCACCGCCAAGCTCGGTCTCACGCGCTACGTCCTGTTTCTCCAGGACTATGGCGGACCGATCGGTCTCAGGCTGGCGCTGGCGCACCCTGACCGGGTCCAGGCGCTGATCGTGCAGAACGCCGTCGCCCACGAGGACGGACTAGGCCCCCTGTGGGAGGCACGTCGCCAATTCTGGGCTCACCGCTCCGAACATGAGACGACGCTGCGCGAGAACTTCTTCTCGCCCGCCGCGACCCGTCTGCGTCACGTCGGAACGAGCCCTAGGCCAGAGAACTACGACCCGGATCTCTGGACCGATGAGCTCGCGTTCCTGCAGCGCCCCGGCCAGGGCGACATCCAGACAGACCTGTTCTTTGATTACCAGACCAACGTCGCGAGCTACCCCGCGTGGCAGGCGTGGCTACGGGCTCATCAACCGCCGCTGTTGGTGACCTGGGGTCGCTATGATCCGTCCTTCGAAGCCGCGGAGGCCGCGGCCTACAAGCGCGACGTGCCCAGTGCAGAGTTGCATATGCTCGACGGCGGCCACTTCGCCCTCGACGAGCGGGCCGACCAGATCGCAGATCTCACGCGCAAGTTCCTCGTTACCAAGCTCGGAGGCTTCTCGGCCGAATAGCGCGCAACCGTTCGAACTCTGAATCCGTCAGGGACGATTTAGGGATGCTCTCGACAGTTTGGGTCTAGCTTTCTAAGATTCCGATGACACGTGGGCCGAGGTCAGTGGCGGGCGAGTGTCAAGGAGGTCCTGAAGGTCTGTCAAGCAGGTGTCGAAGTTCCGTAAAGGAGGAACCGAAGGTCTTTTGTCAGTAGGAATCGGAGTACTACAAAATGGTGGTGGGCCTGTAAGACTCCGGGATGAATCTTGACTAAATAGTGTCAGGAGTTGCTTGACACATTTCTGTTTATTGATTCTGCCGCTTGCGGTGCGGTTCTGCTCGCTTCTTTCTCACTCTCCTTTCGTATTGGTCCTCGGAATGGACTTTATGAGCTCGGCGCCGTCCCAGACCTGGAGCAGGGTCGGTAGCACCCGCACGTCGACCAGGTGGCCGCTGCGCATCTTGCCGACGCTGAATATCTGATTCGCGATCGAGATCACCCCGTTGATCGAGACGGTGCGGACTCACCCAGTCGTCACCACTGCGATCCTCGTTGAAGGTGTGCAGATCGAGGGGCTGTGTCGGAACCTTCGAGCGGGCGCCGTAGAAGCGCTCGGCGGGGGTGGCCATCTTCAGACTCTGGTGGGGTCGGCTCAGTGTTGTAGTCCTTCGATCCACTCGTCGAGTTCGCCTTGGGCCACGTTCCAGGGACGAAAATCGTGCGGTCCATCAGAAACTCGTGGCGCAGGGTGCGGTGGAATCGCTCGATCTTGCCCGTCGTCGTGGGATGGCCCGGTGCCGTCAAGCGATGCATGATGCCATTGTCACGACAGATCCGGTCAAAGAGCACTTCACTCGGCGTGAGCCCGAAGCGATTGGTGAAGACCTTGCCATATCAGTCAGTATCTCTTCGGGCACGCCGTGCTTTTCGAGTGCGGCCGCAAAGTGCCCGCAGACCTGGCGAGCGATTGCTCGGGTCATGATGCCCGCGCACACAATGAAGCGCTGAGTAGTCGTCGATGCCGTCGATGATCTTGCACTCGGTGCCGTCGTCGAGCAGCAGCCCGCCGACGACGTCCATCTGCCACAGTTCCATAGGTCTTCCTCTTTCCCATCGTTTGTAAGTTGGTAGCTTCTTGCGCTTCGCGCGCTCTTCAATGAGCCCACTTCGCACGCAGTGCGCGATAGATCGCCGACAGCGACGGCAGCGGTTCGAGGTGTTCTCGTTCCAGCTGGTGGCGGATGTGCATCTGTCCCCAGCTCGGGTGATGACGGCGCAACTCCAGCACGCGGGCTTCGGCTGTGGCCGGCATCTGAGTGGGTGACACGCGGGGACGATGTGACTGCTCGGCCAGTGCCTCGAGTCCGCCCTCTTCGTATCGTTTGAGCCAAAGATGGACCGCCTGGCGGCTCACGCCGAACTTTTGGGCCACTTCGGTGACGTTGAAACCGTCTCTCAAGACGCCTAAGACGGCGTCATAACGTTGTTCCATTTTGCTTGACTCCCACAGCATTGGGGCCACCTCCTGCTCAGGAAAGAGCAAAGGACAGTGGCGGCTTAGGTGTCAAGCAACTCCCGAAACTGTGTCAAGGATCAGCCGGAGTTGTGTAAAGCATCACCCGAAACTGTTTCGACAAGGATCAGTCGGATGTTTACAAATGGTGGTGGGCCGCCCGGGTCTCGATCCCGGCACCTTGGGATTAAAAGTCCCCTGCTCTTCCCGATGAGCTAGCGGCCCTTCAGATGTTGTGACCGATTGTCACGGGCCAACACCATCGACTGGCCAGATTATCAATCAAGCACGGCATCCAGGAACGGCAGCCACGTTGGATCCTCTCCGGATGCCTGTGGAGCAAGGTGAATCCGCACGAGTGCTGAACTGACCGTCGGATTACTCCGAAGGAGACATGTTGCCTGGATGATGCGAACAAGTCGGGTGAGCTGCCGTCGAAAATTGCTCGATTCGTCGTCCGCGACGGACTTGGTCAATCCTGGCGTGATCTCATCCAACGCTGATTTAATAAGGTCAACATCGATAAGAGACGAACTCTGAACTCGATCCAACCCGCCGTGGATCCACTTGCCGACGACGTCCAAGAGTCCGAGACGCGCGCAATCACGCCGTACCTGATCGCACAGAACGTTGTGGGTCCCTTCCCAACTCTCGAAAACGATCGAGTCTCGATACAGCCGGGGAAGCGGCGAGAAGTCCTCAATGGTGCCATTTCCACCGAGAACCTCAATCGCGCGGTGAACGACGTCGGTTGCCGTAATAGACGTGACATATTTATTGGCGTTGACAAGGAATCTGTGAAGTTTTAGATCGTCGTCGGTCGCCACGTTCCCGTCAATCTTGGCTACTAGCTCGGTAAGGGCCATCGTTGAGGCCAGAGAGGCCGTGGTTTCCATCTTCATTATGGCGAGTTGTT
>CAVWNE010000004.1:0-19825 GCA_963756325.1 uncultured Acidimicrobiaceae bacterium | reverse complement strand
AGACCCGGGCGGCCCACCAGTAACCGTGTTAGGCGACTGCCTTTTCACTCTCGGCCTTTATCCGTTGGGCTTCGGTGTCAATTCGGACGCTTTCCGCGACGGACTTTGCGTATTCGGCTACATAAATGCCATTTCTCCGACAATCTGTGAGGCGCGTATCTCAGAAACTTCAGTTCCCGCGTCACTAGGAAGCCCCAGCGACACACCGTCGAGGTAGTTCGCAGCCTAAATGCGTACGGCGACCTCAATTAAAGATTCGAATATGTACTTCCCTTACAACTCATCGAACGGTGGACTCTTGTTACCGTTTGGCGATACCGATGTTTTCGACGGAGAGGCCGCGCTGATGGAGCCAAAACTCGAGTACCTCGAAGACCTTGATCGAGCTGAGGAGTGGTACAAGGACGACATTAGGTCGGTGGGAGTGTCACTTGACCGAGATCGACAACTCCGTTATTCGCTTTGCAACAAACTCAACTCCGACTGGCAGAAGTTCGCAAAAGCGTCGTGCATAAAAGTCGGAGTCGACACGAAAGGGCTCGGAAACTGTTGGCCCGATACGATAACAAACGCGTACAACCGTAAATCGCTACCGGACCCATTTGCTGGTATTGCAAAAACCGACCTGGCAGTGTTTGAAGGCCTCGAACGCGCGCGACAAGATTCCATGATCAAGGTTCGAAACGCCATTGACCACGGGGACGAGCCAGACCCCTCAAATAATATTGTCCTCGAGAGGTGGATTCGAGACTTGCGAAAAATCGCCAAGAAGGTGGGTTTCTAACGTGCCTGGCGGAACGAGCCATCGATACCAGATCTTGCTGAGTTTCGAAGGTCTTTGGTCCTCACCTCGATCGTCCGAACGAAGTTACTAGACAACTAGTTGGCGCCTCGCTCGCGAGCGCGCGAAGCAATGGGGTCGAGACCGGTGAGTCGAGCCGCAATCACGATGGGAATGAACATCAAGGCAACAACCCCGGTCACGACAACGTTGACTTGGGATGACCCAATCGAATCTCACCAAAGATCCAAAGGGGGGAGTGCTCTGCGCCCCCCAGTGAAGGTGGTGACGACGACTTCGTCGAAGCTGAGGGCGAAGGCGAGCAAACCCCACGAGACGAGAGCTGTCGCGATAAGTGGCAGGGCGGTGAAGCGAAACGTCTGTGGCGCTTATTCGCCCAGGTTGGCGGATGCCCTAAAAAGCCTTCCGGAGGTGCGTCTCAACCTCGCGATGACATTGTTGACTTCGGGGAGGACTCCGCCGCGACGCCAGGTCTGACGCTATTTTGTTCTCCGATGAGGGAGAAACCTGCGTGACCTCGGCCCCAGACCCGGAGAACGTCGGCGACTACCTGATCAGTTCTCGGTCCTTCCGTGAATATGAAGCCATGTTCTCGCTCACTGTTAGCGACCTCTCTGGTCAGGCACTGGACTGTCCAGGCGGAGCGTCCAACTTCACCGTCGAAGCCAGTGACCTCGGAGCTCAGGTGACCGCCGTAGATCCTGTCTATGCGATGTCCACCCCCGCACTCCACGAGCTGGTCATGGTTCAACCAGACCGAGGAAGCGCCCATACCGCGTCGGGTAGTGATCGGTACGAGTGGGACTTCTATGTCGACATCGAAGGTCATCGGGACATGCGCAAAAGGTCCGCCGCCCTCTTCGCTCGCGACTTCGAGGTGCACCGCGAACGCTATGTACCGGCCCCTCTACCTTTTCTCCCGTTCAAAGATCGCCAGTTCGATCTCGTACTGAGTTCGCACTTTCTCTTCACCTACGCCGATCGATTGGATCAGGACTTCTATTTTCACGCACTGGTGGAGCTGTACCGAGTCAGCCGACGCGAAGTCCGAGTATTTCCGCTCTTGGACCAGGGTGGCCACTCACGGGCGGAAATGACGGGCCACCTGATGGCGTTGCTGCGTCGGCAAGGGATCGAAGCGAAGATCTCCACTGTGCCCTACGAATTCCAACGCGGCGGCAACCAAATGCTTGTCCTGTCGTCAGACCGTACCCCCGAAGGTCAGGACAGATCACCGTGAAGCCCCGGTCGACCAGTTGGGGGCGACGCGATGCCACGTGGCAGAGGTGCGAGGATGTCCGTGGAGCAGGACAACGGGTGGGCCCCCACCACCATGGCGAACATAAATAGATGCGTCACCGACGTTGATCTGATCGGTCGCGAAGCCTTCGAACACGTGCGTAGTCTGCCACCGAGCACCCGACCCGACCAATATCGCGCAGTGGTAACAACGTTTCCTCCCAAATCAAGTCAGGTTCACGCGATGAGTGGCTACAACATCCACATTTTGAGCGACATCCAACGTGCGTTAGCGAAAATATATCGGGTCCTACGATCACGACTGTGGCGTCGCGACTGAAAGCTCCTCACTTCCTCTCAACAGATGCACTGGTTTCGCTGATCAGTCCTTCGAACCGTCCCGATCTTCAGATCGCAACCCTCACCGACTCGTCAAACTGGTCCGGCAACGCACATCGGACACCAATCGAATAATTCACAACGGCAACCGGCAGCGCTCGACTCACCAAACACTGTCGATTAACGCGGTCAGTTCCTCTGCGCCGGCTACTCGGGGAACTCGTCCAAGAGCCCAATCCCCGAGCGCGTGATCCACGATCTCAGGAATCGATTCGTACGTTACGCCCACGTCGCGCAGTCGGCTTGGGACCTCGAGCGTGTCGAGGAGATCTTCAACCGCCCTCGTGCATTCTCCCAATGCACCGTCGGTCGCCGGGTGGGTCGACATTGCGTTCGCAACCAGGCTAAGGCCCTCGCTCGTGGTAGTCGAGTTGTAACGCAAAGCGGTCGTCAAGAACATCGCTTCGATCACTCCGTTCGACACCGACGAGCGTGGTCCCGTCGCGTGCGACAGGACCTGGGCGAGCCCACCACCGGCGAAGTCACTGCCCTGGCCCGCAAGTAGCGCTCCCGCCATGGACTGAAGTCGTGGTTCAGGATTGTCAGGCTCAGCATGGATATGAGTAAGCGAAGTCTTCAAAACATGCAATGCGTGCATCAATGACGCCACCGCGAGGGGGTCGCCGATGCTCGTTTGCAGGCCTTCGATCGACATGGAAAAGGCGTTTAGCCCCGAAGCAATCGCCAGATCGACGGGTGCCGTTAGCGCGAGGACCGGATCGAAGAAAACGCCCTGAGCTCGGGTCTTGGGGTCAAAGAGCGCGAGTCGCTCGCCGGTCTCTGGATCGCGCAGAGCGCTACCAGCCTTGGCGTACGCCGTCGTCGGCGTCGTGGGAACAACCCACTGAGGAAGTTTCGGCGCCGACAACTTCGGGGAGAACATCTTGCCATCCGACTGCCTCCGCGTACAGAGGTCGCGCACGTCACCATCTTCTCCCAGCAATATCGTGGCGGCGCGCGCGGTCACTACGGCAGAACCGCCTCCCACCGCGATCACCGCATCGGCGTTGAGTCCTTTGAGCACCTCAACCGCCGACTCCACTGAGGGCACAGGACTGTGCTCTTTAACACCGTCGAAATGTCCGGCAAGTCGGTGGCCAAGAGACTCCTCCACGCGGGCCAACGCTTCGGCCTGGTTGCGCATAGAAGTTCCGAAGAACAACACTGCTCTCGTCGCGCCAAGTCGATCAAGTTCTTTGGGCAGGGATGTCATCGCGCGTTCGCCACAGAACGTGCGAAAGGCGGGCGTCGCGTGCTGGAATTGCAGGCCCATGAATCATCCCCTTCGCTAGCGCCCCGACACGGACACATCAGGTGCCAGGGGAACGACAGAACAGAATATAGTATATCCGTGACAGTCCGACCTCTCCCTCCCGCGTCGGCCGTCGCGCGGGGCGTTTGGAGTATCCCACTCCCCTTTCCCAACCCGATGGGTTACACCATCTCCTACTGCGTTCGAGTCGACGAGGGTCTGCTTCTGGTCGACCTGGGTTGGGACTCTAACCAGGCGTGGGACGCACTGGTACAGGGACTTCACCGATCCGGCGGCGACGTCGGCGATGTCGTGGGTGCGGTGATTACCCACATTCACCCCGACCACTTTGGTCTCGCCGAGCGTCTAAAAGCGAGCTCAAACGCATGGATAGCGACGCATCCAGCCGAACGTTCTCACGTGGCGATCGATGACAACGCCCGCGACGTGTTTTTGTCCAAGATGAAAGAGTGGCTCGTCGACTGTGGTTGTCCCGCGTCGGAGTTGGAGGCGTTGGCGAATGACGCCGGCGAGGTCCGCTCGCGTCTCGCGACGCGATACCCCGACGTGGAGCTCAAGGACAACGACGTGATACCTGGATCGAACGGTAACTTGATTGCACTGCATACGCCGGGTCACACCCCGGGCCACCTGTGTCTCGCCGACTTAGAGCGACACCTACTCTTCACGGGAGATCACGTCTTGCCGCGCGTGACGCCCAACGTCTCGTGGCGGCCCGACGTCGATCCCGACCCACTCTTGGATTTTATGTCATCCCTACAGCGCCTTCGATGGTACGGGGACTACCTCGTCTTACCAGGGCACGAGTGGGCGTTTGACAACTTGAATGGTCGTCTCGACGAACTCGAGCGCCACCACGTGGAGCGTCTGGACGAAGTTGAAGCTGTTGTCGCGGGCGGCGCGCGTACCACCTGGGACGTCACGTCGGTGGTGAGTTGGCGCCGGCCTTTTGCGACGCTCGAGCCACGCGCGCGACGTTCGGCGCTGGGCGAAACGAGCTCACATCTGATTCGACTGGCGGCGCTCGGGAGGCTCGTGGCCAACGGCGGCACGCCTGTTACGTGGTCGTCTCCCCGGCGACTCTGACGTCGCTCAATGCCGGACTCAACACATCCAAATATTCGTCGTTAGGCAACGGGCTCTGCCTCGAGGGTGCGCGACAACGTCTTATTCATCGCGGCCCCGCCGACCTTCGCACCGTGAGCGACTTCCCACTGCGCGATGTGATCGAGCCGCGCCTTTCGGTGCTGCGCGCTTAGCGCGACGATCCCATCTAGGTCCCGCTCTCGAAAGAGCGACACAATCTTCACGTGATCGCTTTGGCCACTCGAACTCTCGACGAGTTCGGCGTTCATATATGGTCCGGCGAGATCCCACAGGTAGTTAAGAAAACGAAGGAGTTTGTCGGAGCCCGCGCGCCTAAAGGCGACGAAGTGGAACTCACGATTGAGTTGGATGTACTCAATACGATCCTTCGGTTTGGTCCGGCGAGCCATCTCCTTCACCAAGCGTTCCATCTCTTTGATGTCCGCCTCAGTGATCAAAGGCACCGCCATCTCATAGGCCTCGCGCTCTAAAAGGGCGCGCCAATGATAGATATCCGCAAGGTCCTCAGAAGAGAGCTGGCGAGAGAAGAAACCCATGCGGTGTTTGTGCTGCACGTAGCCGCTGGCGCTTAAGTACGTCAGGGCTTCTCGGACCGGAATATGCGAGATGCCGAACTCCGCGGCGAGAACGGTGGGTGAGAGACGAGAGCCGGGGGCAATATCGCCTTGGGCTATCGCAAGCTTGATTCTCCGCTCGGCGTACGCTTGGAGCGCCTCGGGACGTGCATCAAGCAACGGTTCCATTGGCCTGCCTACTCTCTGTGGTCCCCACGGTAGTCAATATAGTGTAGGGCCCGTTTTTCAAGGGATTCCGACCCTGCTGGCCGGGCCCATGAACGCCCAACGGTCGCCGCTTTCACCCGCAGAATTCGGTCATTGCTTCGACTCGTAGACCGCCTCGACGACTGGGGAAATCGAGGCGGTCTGCGGTCACGACCTGGAGGTAAAACGCGATCTCTACGCGCGACCGTCCTCATCCACATTGATGGGGAAGTTGAGGGGGCCGCTCTCCTTCGAAGGAAGCGCGAAAGTCACGGTGCCGGGCATTACGTCTTCACCCAGGTTGTTGATCGAGGTGAACTTGCCCTTCACGTACCCGGTTCCCGTTTTGGCGCCACGCCACTTGTCGGTGATCTCACCGGTCATGCGAAAGGTGTCGCCGTTAAAGACCATGCCCCGATAGCGAAAGTCCATGTCGGCGACCCAGCCGTCGTCGCCGGCCCAGTTCGTGGCGAAGTACGTCGCGTATCCACCGCGCTGGCTCCCGTAGTCGTACGCCGCGGGCATTCCGATCTCGGCCGCCATCCAGTCGTCCCAGTGCACCCGCTCGATCGCCTGGGGGATACCCGACGTCGGGTCAATGATCGCGACTTTGGGCGAGTCTTGACGGTACTTCAGCCAGTACTTGCCACTGCGCACGTGCGGCGAACCGATCCCGAGCAACCAGGCGACCATGTCGGGCAAGGTGAGCGGGCCCTTCACGACCGGGTCGAGCGCATCACCGACGTTGACGTCCTCCCAGTATCGAGTGGTGGCCCCCCGCGGAATCTCGTTGCCCATCTCCTTATCGATCTCGGCGATCTCCTCGGCGGTGTAGTTCATCTTCTGGCGACCGCTGTTCTTGCCGCGCTTCTTTGACTCCTCCCGCTCGACACGAATGATCGGCATGATTTGTACCGCGACAAGTTCGTCTTTCTGGTTATAGAAGCGAATCTCGTCGGCCTGAATCATCGTCTTGTTGCCGGCCATGCGACCTTCCATTGGGTCGATGCGCACCAGAGTCTTTGTCGCATGAATCTCATCACCGTCCAAGACCGGCTGGTAGAACTTCCAGCCATCACCACTGTGCAGGCCGTGCACGCCAGGGAGGCCCTGTCCGTGACGAAGGTCCCAACTGCCCCAGGCCACTGCGTAAAAAAACGCCGGCGGCGCGACGACCTTCCCGTAACGGCTCTTCTTTGCATACTCGGGGTCGATGAAGAGGGGGTTGTCGTCGCCAATCGCGCGCGCCACGTGACTCACGCTGTCTATGTTGACGTAGCGGACGAAGGGTTGATTAATGGGGTAGGTCTTGCCGAGACGATTTTTCATCTTGGCGACCGCCTCTTCGGTGATCTTGCCGTACTCCGGGTTCGCTTCCTCGTCCGCCATATCGGGTCTTCTTTCTCTTGTTGGATCCTCGAGATCCTCGCTGCTTCTTAAAAGAAAATATACTATAGACAACTCAAGCCGTCAACGAGGAAGATCCCCCGCGTTGTTCTTATGCGCTGTAACCGGCCACGGAGCCGGTCGCGAGTAGGCCCGCGACGTCCGGGCCGCTGAGTCCGACCACCTCTTCGAGAACTTCCTCGGAGTGTTCGCCCATTTTGGGCGGAGTCATCGTGTCGCGAAAGGGCCAGCTCGCAGACCGCACCGGACAGCGCACCGTCGCGCACGGGTGTTGCTTCGTCCCGACGTCTTGGACCGTCAGATTGAACTCAACTTGAGGACTCTTGAGAGCCTCGCTCAATTCGAGCACGGGACTGTTGGGAACGTCGGCGGCGTCCAGTCGCTCTTGCCACTCCTCGCGCGTTCGCGTCGCGAAAATCTCATTCAACTCACCCAGCAGTAAGTCTCGATGCGCAAGACGACCAGAGTTACTTTGAAACCGCGAGTCCTGCGCCCAGTCAGGCTTCTCGACGGCATCACAGAGTCCCAGCCAGAAGCCGTTGGTGAACGCGCCGACCATCACGTAGGCGCCGTCCGAACACGCGAAGGCTTGATACGGCACTATCTGAGCGTGACCTCGACCAAGACGCGGAATGGTTTTTCCGAGCGTGGCGACCGCGGGAATGTAGTTAGCCATTAGCGCGATGCTTGAGTCCAGCATCGAGACCTCAACGTGCTGCCCTTCTGGGTGTTGATCGCGCGCGTGCAGCGCCGAGAGAACGCCGACTAGAGCGAAGAGTCCCGAGCTGTAGTCACTCACCGGCGCGCCGATGCGCACGGGCCCCCCGCCGACTTCGCCGGTGACACCCATCAGTCCCGAGACGCTCTGCATGATGATGTCGTTCGCTGGTCGCTTGCTCATCGGTCCCTCGGGACCGAACGCCGAGATGGAGCAGTAGATAACACCGGCCCGGCGCCTCGCGACGTCGTCGAAACCTAGACCGAGCCGATCCATAACGCCGGGGCGAAAGTTCTGCATCACCACGTCGCACTCGGCCGCGAGGTCGAGCGCGACGTCGCGGCCCTCGGGCGTTTGCAGATTCAGCAACACATCGCGCTTGTTTCGGTTGAGTGAAAGGTAGTAGTCGCTTTCGTGCGGTCCAAGCATCGGTTCGCCCATGTAGCGCGCTCCGTCGCCGCGACCCGGCTTCTCGATCTTGATGACGTCAGCGCCGAGATCGGCCATGATCATCGTGGCGTAGGGACCGGCGGCGGCGTGGGTAAAGTCGAGGACTCGTACCCCATCGAGCGGCAGTCCCGTGGTGCTGGTGGTCATGAGTACTCCTTCGGCCGGAGCGGTCCGGGGTAAGAATATAATATAGTTTTATCTTACGACGGGCCGAGCGAATCAGCTAGTCGCGGCGACGTGGTCGTCGCGTGAGAATGGGGGGCAATGACTGAGTCAGACGCAGACCCCGAAGCGGCGAAGGACACCGATGTCAATTTCTCCCCCGCCCTCGAGCGCCTTCTTCGAGAACGTTGGAGCTGCCGAGCTTTCGAAAACCGGCCCGTTCCCGACGCGACCATCGAGCGCCTATTGCTGCTCGCGCAGCGCTCCGCGTCGTGGAGCAACCTCCAACCATGGCAAGTCATCGTGACGCGTGGCGCGGGCACCGAACGTTTTCGCGCGGCGCTACGAGCGCACGCGGAACGTGAGGGCGATCGCACCGTCTCGGACTTTCCGCGACCCGCCGGATACGACGGCGTCTACCAAGAGCGCCGACGCGAATGTGGGTGGCAGCTTTACAACGCGGTAGGCGTGACCCGCGGTGATCGTGTCGCATCGGCGCGCGAGGCACTGCGAAACTTCGATCTGTTCGACGCCCCTCATTCCGCGATCATCACCACGGCCGCCAGCCAGGGCGTCTACGGCGCGGTCGACTGCGGCCTCTATGTCGGCACGTTTCTACTTGCGGCCCAAAGTCTGGGCGTGGGAGCCGTCGCTCAGGCGGCACTCGCACGCTGGGGTCCCTTCGTGCGCGACTACTTCTCTCTGCCAGAGGATCGTCTGGTTCTCGTCGGCATCTCCTTCGGCTACCCCGACCTCTCTCACCCGGTGAACAGTTACCGCACGAGTCGCGCCGATCTCGACACGGTCGTGCAGTGGTTCGACGCCTAACAAGACGGCTAGATCAGGCCATCACTCCTTAGTTGCGCAATGGCCCTATCGTCGAGGTGCAAGAGATCTTTGAAGACCTCTTCGTTATCGGCCCCGCGATCGCGACCGGCCCAGTGCACTTCATGAGTCCGTCGCGGAAACTTGGGTACCACGCCCTGCATGCGAATGGCACCAAGTGAGTTGTCGGGCACCTGAATGAGGTCACCGCGCGCCTGAAATTGCGGGTCCTTCACAATGTCCTCGACGGTGTAGATCGTCTGGTGAACCACGTCAGCTTCGTCAAAGCGCTTTTCCAACTCGACGTAGTCGTGCTCTCCAGCCCACGCGTGCAGCTGCGCCACACAGACATCGAGGAATGCCTTCACGACGAAAGGGTCTTCAGTCATGACCCCCCCTTCCACCCGTACGTTTAGTGAGTCCAGACCCGCAGCCAACAAGATGCGTCCGATCGCTACCGAACCCACGCCGGCGACCACGAACCAGCGTCCGTCGCGCGAACGAAACAGGTCGCGCAACACACCGTGACTGGTGAGGTTGTTGCCTGGTCTCGTCGGATTGAGCCCCATCACACTGTGGCCCGCCACCTGGGTGGGGATGAGACGAAACAGCCCTTCGAAGAGAGCCACGTCAACTACCTCGACACCTGCTGTCGTGTGATCGTGCTCTCGACTCCACAGCGCCGCCATGATGCCAAAGGCGCCAAACGTCGCGGCCACGCCATCGGCCAAGGTGGTTGACGGAAACGTCGGGGGGCCGTCGGGTTCGCCGTTCAAGTTGGCAAAGCCGCTCATCGCTTCCGCCACGGTCCCAAAGCCTGGGCGCGTACGCAAAGGACCGGTTTGGCCGAAACCAGAGATACGCAGCATTACGACGCTCACCCCTTCCCGCTCGAGATCCTCCGGGCCGAGTCCCCAACGCTCCAGGGTGCCGGGACGAAAGTTCTCGCAGATAACGTCCGCTTGGCACGCCAGCTCCAACACCAGTTCCCGACCGCGCGGAGTGGAGATATTGAGAGTGATGACGCGCTTGCCGCGTTGGATCACCTTCCACCACATCGAGTGCTCGCCCTTGCGGGGCAGCATCGTGCGAATCGGGCTCTTCACCGGGTGTTCGACCGCGATCACGTCGGCGCCTAAATCCGCGAGAAGACCCGCCGAGAGCGCACCGCTGTATTGGTGCGAGAGGTCGAGGACGCGAAGTCCGTTGAGCAGTGGAGGCAACGTTGGAGCGGGGGCATCGATGGTCATCTTGTTTCCTTTGTTCGAGCGATCCCGTGCACCAAGGTGTCGTCGAATCGCTTCATGGTTCGATATGTGTTCTTCGCTCTTCTCACGCGCGAGCTTTCAATTCTGTCTGCACTATCGCGCCGCTGGCGAGAAGAGAAGCGACCTCGTCGCCATTAAAGCCCCAGTCACGCAACACTTCACTCGAATGTTCACCACTCAAGGGGGGCCGTCGCGTGATCTCTTCCCTGGTGCGGCTGAAGCGCGGGGCAGGCGCGGGTTGAGTCACGCCTTCGACGGTTACGAAGCTGTTGCGCGCTTGGTGGTGTGGGTCGTGCGCGACCTCGCCGAGCGCGAGCACTGGTGCGTAACACGAGTCCGTGCCCTGAAGCAGTGCCGTCCATTCGTCGCGCGTGCGCGTGCGAAAAACCTCTTCGAGTCGAGTCCGGAGAAGGGGCCAGTCGACTCTGGCAAGGGGGCTCGGAATCGCGTCGAGGTCGAGTCCGAGACGTGCGAAGAGCTCGCGGTGAAACTTCGCTTCAATCGCGCCGACTGCCACGTATTTCTTGTCCTTGGTTTCGTACACGTCGTAGTAGGGCGCACCCGAGTCGATGTAGTTGGTCCCGCGCTCGTCTCGCCATGTTCCGTTCAACCGTCGACCGTGGAACATCGCCATGAGGAGCGACGCACCGTCCACCATTGCGGCGTCGATGACCTGACCTTTGCCCGACGCACGTGCTTCGAGGATGCCGCAGACAATCCCAAAAGCGAGTGCCTGTCCTCCACCCGCGAAGTCACCCACCAGATTGAGAGGAATGGTCGGTGGACCGCCGGCGCGTCCAATAGGTTCAAGCGCTCCCGCCAGGGCGATGTAATTGATATCGTGGCCGGCCGACTGCGCGAGGGGTCCGTCCTGGCCCCATCCCGTCGCACGGGCGTAGACCAGGCGAGGATTTTTCGCGAGACAGTCGTCAGGTCCGATTCCCAGTCGCTCGACCACGCCGGGTCGAAAACCTTCGTAGAGCGCGTCGGCCCGCTCGGCCAATCGAAGGACAGTCTCTCGACCGTGTTCGTGTTTGAGATCCACGATCACTGAGCGTCGTCCGCGGCCCGTCAGCTCGAGTCGCTGGTCGGGCACCTCCGGGCGCGGCGACTCGCCCGGACGGTCCACGCGTACAACCTCAGCTCCCATGTCCGAGAGCATCATTCCCGCGTAGGGTCCCGGTCCCCGGCCCGCAAGCTCGACGATTTTGACGCCGCTTAGTGGTCCGGCCACGATGATCCTTTTCGATGTTCGTTAATCATCTACAGCCCCAGGAGCTCTCGCGCGACGTTCTCGTCGTTTAGCACCTCTTCGGGTAAACCATCACCAATCATCTGACCGTGACTGAGCACGATTAATCGCTCGCACGCGTCTTTCACCAGCGTCATGTCGTGCTCCACCACGACCTGAGTGATCCCGAGCTCGTCATGCACCCGCGTGAGTAGTTTCACCATCTCGACGCGCTCGCCCGCGGCAAGGCCGGCCGCAGGTTCGTCAAGTAGCAACATCTTGGGACGTAGCGCCAAGGCGCGCGCGATGTCGACCAGCTTTGCGTGACCGTACGGGAGGTCCTTGACCTTGGACTTCGCGAAGCGGCCGAGCCCGACGACGCCCAACGCGTCACTGGTCGCCGTCACCGTGGCGCTGCGCGAAAGGCGAAGCACGTGCGTACCGACTGCGACCACTTCTGACACAGTCATTTCGCGCCAGATCTCGGCGCTTTGGAACGTACGCGCGACCCCGAGCTCCGCAACGCCATTCGCACTCACACTGTTGATGGTCGTCCCAAAGATGGCGATGGTGCCTGTCGAAGGACGAACGATCCCGTTGATGCAGTTCAACAAGGTACTCTTGCCGGCGCCATTGGGGCCGACGAGGCCTAGGCACTGACCAGCGGGCACGACGAAACTCACTTCGCGCAGTGCCTTAATGCCGCGAAACTCGACGTGTACATCCGTCACTGACAAGACCGTCGCGTTAGCTTCGCGGCTCAACTCATCCTCAGTGCTCGGCTCTTTGACGACGCTGACGCGTTCAGACTTACCGAGGTAACTTTCACGCGCGTCGTCAGACTCCGCAAACTGGCTCGCCGGTCCACTATCGACGACGCGTCCAACGTCGAGGGCGTAGCAACGGTCCGCGAGTGAGACGGCGGTCGCCAAAGACTGCTCGACGACGACCATCGAGAGACCCTGATCGTGAAGACCTTGAAGGACCTTCACAATCGTGCCCACCGCTGCGGGTGAGAGTCCTTGGGAGAGCTCGTCGATGAGGATGAGCTTGGGACGCCGCAGAATCGCCGCGGTGAGGGCCAGCATCTGTCGCTCGCCCCCGCTTAGCATCGATGCCGGGGAGTCCAGGCGCTCTTGCAGCCTGGGGAACACGTCGAGTGCCTCGACAAAGTCGGTCTTACCGCGCTTCGAGGCCATCTGGAGATGTTCTTTCACGGTCAACTGCCCGAAAACCTTCACGGTCGAAGGAATCATTGCGATGCCCCTGTTCGCGCGAGACCATGGCCGTCCATCGAGTTTACCGCCGTCAAAACGTAGTGTCCCCTTCACTTGGAGACTCGCACCTGACAACACGCCGGCGATCGCTCGCAACATCGTGGTTTTGCCGGCGCCGTTCGGCCCGACGATGCCGATGGCCTCGCCTTCATTGACGTAGAGCGAGACTCCCTGCAAGGCGGTCACCTTGCCGTACGAGGCACTGACGTTCTCGAGAAAGAGAAGCGCGGTATCGCTCACGAACTCCCCTCGCTTGTTCCCAAAGGTTTGGGCCCACGGACCAATCGGACCAATCGGACCAATCGGACCAATCGGACCAAGAAGGAGCCCACCCGTCGCGCGATAAGCGACAGGCCCCCCGGCTCAATGAGCATGATGATGATCACGAGCGCACCGTAAATGAAGAGTTCGAGAGCGGCGGCGTTGTTGGTTACGAAGGAACCAAAGAAGGAGACGGTGCTGATCTGATTGAGTTCAACCGGCACAATCGTGACAAGCACCGCACCCAACAGTGGTCCCATGAAACTCCCCATGCCCCCGATCAAGATCATTGCGGCGTAGGAAACGGCCAAGGCCAAGGTGTACGTGTTGAAGTCGACGTTGCCGACGAAGTAAGCCAGCCCCACGCCGCCTAAGCCGATGATGGCCGAACTCACCATGAAGGCGAGCAACTTGTAAAAGCGAACGTTGATGCCGATCACTGACGCCGCCGCTTCCGACTCGCGAACCGCCATCCACGATCGACCAACTCGGCCATCCACGAGGAACTTTGCGACAATCAACGCCAGCGCCAACATGGCGATCGAGAGGATCAGCCAGTTTCTGTTGGAAAACCCCACGTTCCAGGGTCCGATTGTCACTAGGGGCAACGTGAATCCCCCGGGCACCTTGGCGCCCGACTCGATCTCTTGGAATACGAAAGCCGCAATGTACGTGAGCGCCAGCGTGCCAAGCACCACATAAAACCCGCGAAGGCGCATGCACACGAGACCAACCACGCATCCGACCAAGGCGCTGGTCACCGTGCCCACCAGCACTGCCATCAAAAATCCCCCGTGCTCGCCGCCCCACACTCCCGAGAACGCGCCGACAGCCATGAAGCCGGCGTTGCCGACGGATACCTGTCCCGCGTAGCCCATCAGGAGATTGAGTCCGACCGCGCCCACGCAGGCGAGCGCAGCGAAAATCATCTCGTACTGCCAGTACGAGCTGAGCACGAACTCACAGAACAGTGTCGCGAGAGTGCATCCCGCGAGCACTTTCACGACCGAGCCCGGCGACGAACTCAACCAGCGAACGAGAGCGCTCTGACAGCCCGAAGCGAGATCCCCACTGCGCAGCGCGCTCGAGAGCCCCTCGGGGGCGTCGATGCTCATAACCGCGCTAACTCTTTCGTGCCAAAGAGCCCGAAGGGGCGAATGGTCAAGATAATCAGGAGGCTCGCGTAGCCCACGAAGTCGGGCCACTGACCACCGAAGTAAACGGTGACGCCTTGATTCATTATCCCAAAGAGGAGCGCCCCGATTAGAGCGCCGCCCAGGCTATCCATACCGCCGATGAGAACGACGGGGAAGACGATGGTGCCGAGAACAAGAATGCCTGAGTCCAACGAACTGCTGAGCGCATAGGCAACTCCGGCGAGTGTGGAAAGAAAGAACGAGATGCCCCATGTGAAACTCACCAAGCGCGCGGAGTTGTACCCCCAGTAGGCGGCGAGCGTCGGGCTGTCGGAAACGGCCTTGATCGTCCGACCCGCGTTGCTGTACTTCAGAAAGAGAATCAGCGTGAGGATGACAACCGCGCTGGCGACGATCGTGGCGACCTGGATCACCGAGAAAACCACACCTCCTGGCAAGGAGAGTGCGCGGTGTTGGGGTACGAGGTCGTTGATGTAGTCGGTACTTGAGCCGAAGAGCATCAATATTGCGGCTTCGAGCACGGACGTCAGTGCGATCGTGACCATCACGACGACGATGGGTCCTCGACTCAACAACGGGCGCAGCAGGAGATAGTACAGACAGACGCCCAGAACGAAGACGCCCACGAAGGTGAGCAGAAGGCTCAACATCAAATCGAGATGGAGGTCCTCGGCGAACCAGAAAAAGACGTACGCACCCACGAAGCAAAAGACGCCCTGGGCGAAGTTCAAGACGCGTGATGAGCGGTACACGATCACGAGGCCGCAGGCAATCGGCGCGTAGAGCGCGGCGGGAATCAGTCCCTCCAGGAGAATCTGCCATAGCGTTATCACGCGTCTGCGCCCCTACGCTCTCGTCGCTCGCGCGTCACTCTTGATCCTTCCCCGCCTCGTCGACGCCGCTCTCATTAAGTGTTCTTAAGGGAGTCCCTTGGCCGTCGATCTCAACTCTCTTCGCGATTCGCGTGTGGCAACCGTCGCCACTCACGACGTTCACTCGGACGCGCTTTCCGTGAAGTACGGTTACGACCCGCGACGACCGGTACCTCGACGTCGCGAGTCATCACCGCCTGTTGCATCGGGCACGGACGTGCCCGATCCAACGACAACGCTTACGACTTCGCCAACGGCAATATCTTGGACTTGATCTTCACGGCCTTGGTCGTGGTATCCCATCCGTAGAACACACCACCTTGCATGCCGAGAAAGTCTTTCGCCGAGTACTTCAGGGGATCAACTGTCAATCCGCCGGTCCCAAAGGTTCCAAGTCTCTGCATGGCCTTGGTGTAGCCCGCCGCTGTGCAGTTCTTGCCACAGAGTTTGAGGGCCTTGACCGTGACGTACGCCTCAACGTAGCCGTTGAAGGCAAACGCCGTGCCCGGCTGCACCTTTACCTTAGCAATGTTCGTGTCATACAACTTCATGGCCGCGCTCGTCGTGTTCGGGAACGTAAAACCAGAAAGCATGTACAGGTTCGGGTCAGCCAACTGCGTGGCGAGGCCCAATGAGGCTCCGCCGTCGAAGTCGATGACCGGAACGGTCGAGCCGAGAGAGCGCAGCGCTTGGTCGAAGAGCTGCTCGTGCCCGGCGTCAAGGGAAGCGATGACCATTGTGGCACCAGAACTAACAACCTCTTGCGCTTGCGCAGTCAAGTCCGTCGACGACAGCGACACGAGTTGGTTCGTCACGATGTTCCAACCCTTTTCTGTGACGTCCTTCGCGACGCGACCACCGAGGGTCTCTTGCGCAAGGCTATCGAGGTCGAGGATGGCTACCTTCGGCGTTGATCCCGCGGGCACTAACGACGCTGCGAAGTTAACCTCAGGGAGGTCCTCATAGTTCTCTGCCATACCGACACAGAACACGACCTTGTGCGCTGGCGTCGCCACCGCCGGGTCACAACCTTGGGTCAACATCGAGAAACCGTAGCGAGCCGCGTACGGCTGGACGGCCGACTGCACGTTGGTCAAGATCCAGTCAATGCTGGTGATCGCGTGGTGCTGCTGGACCAGGTTGGCCACGTCCGACAGCGCCGCTTGAGTGACACCTGACTGGTCATCAAGCGGGATGTAGTCAATCTTGTGTCCATCGACTCCACCGTGGGCGTTCACATAGTTGAAGTAGGCTCTTGACCCACTCGACAACGCGTCACCAATGGATGACAGTGCCCCTGAAAGACTGGTCACTGCTCCAATTACGTACGGCGACGAAGACGCCGACGCCGGTGCAGAGCTAACTGAAGTGGTGAAACACACTCCGGTCAGCGCTATAGCGCTGCCGAACGCGCCCCACTTCATTACCCATTTCTTCTTCATTTATAGACCCCCCTGGGCTATACAGTATATAGTTAAGCGCGACAATAGTGAAAGGCCGGAGGCTTGTCAATAACAGCCCACCTTTTTTAATCGGGTCACTCTTTTCTCGTGGCGATGGAGTTGTGCTCGTCAAAGCGACACACTCGACGCTCTCCTTGTCATGCGCGCCGGCCACGATGTTCACTGTTTCACGTCGAAATTACGCCTGAGACCGCCGCACCGCTGCACGTCGCAGTGACCACAGCTGTGCGGCACGTTCCGCCTGCAAGGCAGTCGCCCAGGGCACCTGCGTCGGGGTTGTCAGTCGAAGCGATTTGATCGCTTTCCGTGCGAGATCCGGGTCCGCACCTGCGCGTTTGGCCAGCTCGTGGGCCCGGTCTTCGACAAGCGCGTCGTCAAGTGCCTCCCACGCGAGGCCGAGCTCGGCGGCGCGGTGTCCCGTGATTTCTTGGGAGAGGACTCCCATCACGGTTGCCGCTTCGCGACTCGATCCCTGCACCAACAATTGAAAGTGCCCGCCTCCCGGGTGCAGTCCGATCTTCAAGAACCCCGAGATGATGCGCGCGTTATCCGCGACAATTCGCACGTCGGCCGCCATGAGCATGTTGACACCGGCGCCGACGGCCGATCCCCTAACTGCCGCGATCGTGGGGACGTTCATCTCACCGAGCCGGGTAAAGGCGCGATAAATGCGATCGAGCGCGTTGTACGATTCTTCGCTGGTCGGATCGTCCATGGCGGAGCCGAGAACGCTTAAGTCTGCCCCCGAACAAAACGTGCCGCCCGCGCCGCGCACAACTAGTGCTCCCACTGACGCGTCGGCGTCCACGCCGTCAAGGACCCCGACGAGGCGGTCGGCCGACGCCGGCGTAAGCGCGTTCTTGCGCGTGGGGTCGTTTAGAGTCACGGTGGCTATCCCATTAGCCGTCTCGACCAACACCTGATCGTCGGGCAATGAACTCACCTGTTTGTTCGCATCCGTCGTCATGACACCTCCGTCATCGTGCTGCCTTCGCCGCGGTACGACGCACAGTATATTATATTCTTATACCCGCCCTGTTTGCTGACGCCGCGCGTGACCATCGAGCGCTGAATCGATCCGCAGTGAACTATTTGCGCACGACGGCTCCTCAGTAGGCTCCGCCGCATGTGCTTGCTCATCATTGCTTGGTGTCGCGACGAGAAATATGCGTTAATGCTGGCCGCCAATCGCGACGAGCGTTACGACCGACCCACTCAGCCCTTCACAGTCTTGAGAGAAGAAGATCCTCGCATACTTGGCGGCAAGGACCTCGTCGCGGGCGGGACGTGGCTCGCCGTCAACGAGCACGGAGTCGTCGCGGGTCTCACAAATACGCCCTCACCCGAGGGGCCCGATCCGTCGAAGCGATCCAGAGGGGAGGTACCCCTGATCCTCACCTCTTGTGAGAACGCTGAGCAGGGTGTCGAAGTATTTCTGGGGCAGGCACGGTCCCGCGCGTATAACTCTGCGAGATTACTCGTGGGAGATCGAAATCACCTCTTCTACCTCGAGCTCTCGAACAGCGACTCCTTCGCGGTGCAAGAGCTTCCGCCCGGCCTGCACGTACTTGAAAATGCGCCCCTGGAGGGGCCGTCGAGCAAAGCCCTTTTCGTCGAGGGTCTCCTAAAAGCCTCACTCGACAATGCAGAAGACCTGTGGCGAACGTTGCCCTCCGCCCTCGCCAGCCACGACGCCGCGATGCCGACGGCCGATGAGATAACTGAAATGCAGGAACGACCGAAGTGGACGGCCACCCGCTCGCCGTGCGTGCACACCGAGGGATACGGCACTCGTTCGTCCATGATATTACGAGTGGCGAAGGACGCCTCGGTCTCGCCTGATATCCACGTCAGTGAAGGGCCACCGTGCACAGCTACGCTCCGCGACGTAACGGCGTCGTGGACGAGGTAAAAGTGTGGCCGACGGGTCGAACACGATTCGGAATTTACACCACAATCGGTTCGAAGTTTGAGGTCGACCTCGTACGCTGAGCGAAGTGGCAGATGAACGGTCGAAATGATGTTAAGCGATGGCAAAAGTACTCTATACGGCGAACTCTCACGTAACAGGTGACCGCGTCGGCCACGGTCACACCGCCGACGGACAATAGACGTCGATCTTCGTCTACCGCCTGAGATGGGCGGCGAAGTCGGAGGAACGAATGCCGAAGAGTCGTTCGCCGTCGGCTGAGCTGTCTGCTTCGAGAGCGCCGTCGCGGGAGTGGTTCGCCGCCAGCGCGTCGAAACAAGTGAGATATCGAATCGGCGGTCAGTCTGCTTCCCACCGGGGACGGCGGCTTCAAAGTGACCCCCCCTCTCTCTCAATGTCTCTATTCCCACAATGGGAACCGCGACATCGCAGCGGAACTCGTACGGGCGGCTCACCTGGTGTGCCCCTACTCCAACGCCGCGAAGAGCAACGTTGACGTGGAGCCTCTTCTCGATAGGCAACCGCAGTAACGCTCCGCGTGGGGGCGAAACTACGCCCGAGAAATCTTGACGTCGCCCGACACCGTGATCACTGGATAGACACGATCTCATCAACGTCAGCGCGTTCGTCACCACCGCTGGAATCGAGGGGGATTGAAGAACCCATATCTCCGAGACGGTCGTCCCATCAACGTCAGTGATGAGACCCGGATTCACGTTGATACGGACGTCCCTCGACATAGCCCTGACCGAGATCTCCCCTGCACGTATCGCCGTCAATGACACGCCGCCCGAGGCGGTGTGAATGCTGGTATTTGCTGCCGCGCCCTTACAGCGTACGTCGCCGGACGCACCTCGACTTTCAAAGTTTTCGATGACGTGACCCGCAACAACTTTGCCCGAGCCGGTCTTCACGTCGAGCGAGTTCACCGTGTCACCGACCTTGACGTCGCCCGACCCGTGGAGACGTCGATATCTCCCAGATCGCCGCACGTCACTGTGTCACCGGACTTCCAGGGTTCCACCATGTGATGGTGGAACCCTAAGAAGTCGAAACCCTCCGTCCCCTTCGCGAGGTGGAGGATTTGGCGTAACGAACAAACTTTCCGGTCTGTAACTTCGCCGTCGCCAACGCCTCATCGAGGACGGACAACGCAATGTTGCAGAGCAGCGGAGACATTAATACGTCGTGATTGATTTCGTCAAAGCATGCCTTGATGTTGG
>CAVWNE010000003.1:0-8394 GCA_963756325.1 uncultured Acidimicrobiaceae bacterium | reverse complement strand
CCGTGTGGGTCCTTAGTGAACGACGCGAGGGCCGGTTGGACTTCGCGCTACTGCTCGGCACCCCGGGCGAGACTCTGCCCCGAGCACCCGACTAAATGGTCATCGTCATGTCTTCGTCGTTTCCCCCTCTCGTCGGCGCACCTCTGGCGCCAGCTCGACTACGGCTTCGGGCTCGTTCGCGTGCAACCAGCAGTGCGAGAGATGGCCCTCACCGACCTTGAAATCTGGTGGATCGGTCTTTCGACAGATGTCCATGACGTGGGGACATCGCGGAGCGAACCGACACCCCACCTCGGCGATGGCGAAGGTGGTGTGCTCCTTAGTCTCGCTGGCTTGGCTCGTGGGGTCGGCGGGATTGGGGACCGACGCGATGAGTAACTGGGTGTACGGGTGGGTGGGATCGTCGACGAGCGTCGTGCCGCGGGATCTCTCGACAATCTGGCCGGCGTACATGACGATGGTCTCGTCGGCGATATAACGCGCCGAGGCGATGTCGTGAGTGATGTAGAGGACGGCGAGGTGCTCGTTGTCGCAGAGACCCTTGAGAAGGTTCAACACTCCGAGGCGCACCGAGACGTCGAGCATGGAGATGGGCTCGTCGGCCAGCAGGACGCTCGGTCGAACACAGAGCGCTCGAGCGATGGAGACCCGTTGGAGCTGCCCTCCCGACAACTCGTGGGGGTAGCGATCGAGGAACTTTTCGGGGGGGTCAAGCGACACGCGAGAGAGCGCGGCCTTTGCTTGTTCCTCGACGTCACCCTTGTTTGCGCCGTGAATGAGAAGTGGTCGCTCGAGACTGTGGCGCACGCGGTGCACGGGATTGTTGGAGGCGAAGGGGTCTTGGAGAACTAACTGCACCTCGGAGGCGTAGGCCAGCGTGCGGCGGGCCCCGACGGGGATCTCGGTACCGTCGAGGAACAACTGACCCGACGTGGGTTTCACGATGCGCGCCAGCATCCGGGCCAGTACCGATTTGCCCGAACCACTCTCACCCACGACGGCGGTAATTTTGCCCGCGCTGAGGTCGAGGCTCACGTTGTCGACGGCGTGCACAACGTGCTTGGACCGTACGAATCGTCCGGGCACACGCGTCACGTAATGACGGGTCAGGTTCCGCGCGCTCAGTTGCACGGGAGTGCGTGTGGGCTCGGTCACCTGGCTCACGACTGTTTTCCCCGCACGTCAGAGGCCAGGCGCACTTCGCGAGAAAGCTCAACTGGCACCGTCACCGTGGGGTCACCGCTCTGCAACCAGCAGGCAACTTGTCGAGGCGAGCCCTTGATAGTTGCCAAGGGTGGGTTCTCGCTACGACAGCGATCCATCACGTAGGGGCAACGGGGAGCGAAGCGACAGCCGGCGGGTAGGTCGCTCAGGTCGGGGGGTGAGCCGGGAATACCCGTCAACTCACGGCGCGGTCCTGACATTGGCGGGAATGAGTTCAAGAGTCCCAGCGTGTAGGGATGGCGAGGGGCTTCGTAGAGCTCATTGGCCAACGCGCGCTCCACAATGGAGCCGGCGTACATCACGACGATCTCATCAGCCAGCTCCACGAGCAGGGAAAGGTCGTGGGTAATGAAGATCATGGCGAAGTTGAACTGGGCCCGTAGATCGAGCAACTCGTTGATGATTTCGCGCTGGGTGACGACATCCAGTGCCGTGGTGGGCTCGTCCATGATGACCAGCTCGGGATCGAGGGCGAGTGCCAAGGCGATCATGATGCGCTGACGTTGCCCGCCAGAGAGTTCATGGGGAAAGCGCTCGAGGCGGTCTTCGTCTAGACCCACCATCGTCATGAGCGTTTTCGCCCGTTCGCGACGCTCCTCTTTCTTCAGGTCGGGTCGGTGGGTCTTAAGAACTTCGTCGAAATCCTTGCCCACCCGGCGCACGGGGTCGAGAGCGTTGAGGGCGCTCTGGATCACGATGGAGACGTGCGACCAGCGGATCGCGCGAAGTTCCTTCTCATTCGCCGTGACGAGGTCGACGATTTTCTCGTCGGACTTAGTTTCCGAGGTCACATTCAGTTTGACCGAGCCGCCACTGATTATCCCGGGCGCGCGAAGCAGACGCGTCATTCCATAGACCAGGGTCGACTTGCCGGATCCGCTTTCTCCCGCTACTCCGAGCACTGTGGAGCGACGAAGTGAGAACGAGACATCATGCACCGCGCGCACCGTGGCCCCACCGGTGCCGTAGTCCACGCTGAAGTTGCTCACGTCGAGCACGATCTCGCGGTGGGCGACCTCGGGGGAGGGGGCGGGCTGGAAGAGCTCTGGTGTCTGCGAGGACGTGCCCACCCGAGACTCATCGAGGCGTTCGATGCTCATCGGCTGACCGGCTTTACGGTGGTGGTGACGCGGGTCGTGAGTGGCTGGCGAAGCACCGGGGTGAGGCCGAGACGAACGCGGCGCGGCAGGCCGAGCTGGCGGCGCTGTTTGCTGGTGAGGCCCGCCTCGCGAAGTCGCGGGTTGATGAACTCGTCGATGCCAAAGTTAAGGAGCGCGAGTCCGGTTCCAACGAGGGCAATGCACACGCCCGGCGGGACGAACCAGTACCACTCGCCCGAGAGGGGGGCGTTATTCGACTGCGCCCAGTAGAGCATCGTGCCCCAGTTCCACACCGACGTGCTGGTGAGCCCGATGTAAGCGAGCGTCACGTAGGCACCGATGGAGTACAGCACGGTGAAAAGCAGGGAGGACGCGAGGATCGGCAGAAGGTTCGGTGCGATCTCGGAGAACATGATGCGGTAGCGCTTTTCTCCAATGATCCGCGCGGCTTCGACGAAATCGCGGTTACGCAGCGACATGGTCTGTGCGCGAAGTACGCGCGCACCCCACGCCCATCCGGTCAAGCTAATGATGAGACCGATGATGAATGAGTTCGATCGGCTGCCCACCGGCAGGTAGCTGTCGATCACGATGAGGAGAGGCAAGCCCGGCAGGGCCAAGAAGACGTTAGAAAGAAGGGTCAAACTGTCGTCGGTCTTGCCGCCGAAATACCCGGCGGTGACTCCGATAATAACGGCCAGGCACGTTGCGACGAGTCCGGCCAAAAGGGCCACCACCATCGTGGCGCGCGCGCCCACGAGAAGTTGGGAAAAGATGTCCTGTCCGAGGCTGGTCGTGCCCAGCCAGTGGAGTCCCGACGGACCCATGTTGGGAAGAAACTGCGTGAGGCTTGGGTCGTAGGGAGCGACGTAGGGACCGATGATCGTGAGCAAAATGAAGAATCCCAGGATGCCCATTCCAGTGAGAACCTTGGGCGAGCGCGGCAGGCGCAAGTTCTTCATACAGCGGCCTCCGTCCGGGTTCGCGGATCAAGGGCCAGATAAATGAAGTCCGCGATCAAGTTGGCGGCGAGGACGGTAAGGGTTATGCACAGGAAGATTCCTTGTATCAGCGGGTAGTCCGCGTTCAACACCGCCTGCAAGAGCAGATCACCGACGCCGGGGTAGTTAAAGACCAACTCTACGAGGAGGGCGCCCGAGACCACCAGGCCAATGGCCAGGGAGAGATTGGCAATGCTCGGAAGCACCGCGTTTCGTGCGGCGTGAAAGATCACCTTGCGACGAGGTAGCCCTTTCGCGACGGCCATGAGCACAAAGTCCTCGCCAATCATGGTGATCATCATGTTGCGCATGCCGAGCATCCATCCAGCGATCGAACTCAGCACAATCGAGATGAGGGGTAACTCGGCGTAGCGGACGACGTTGAGGATGTATGGCCAGTTCCAACCTGGCGTCACGGTTTGGTTGTAGGCACCCAATACCGGAAACCAGTGGAGGTCACTTCCAAAGGCCAACAGCATCACGGTGGCCAAGAAGAAGTAAGGAACGGCCTGAAAGAAAGTCGCGGTCGGGATGAGTGTGTCGAATCTCGAACCGCGCGTCCAACCCAGCATGGCCCCGGCGAAGGTGCCGACCACAAAACTGATGATGGTGGAGATTCCGATCAGACCCACGGTCCAGGGAACCGACTCGCGAAGAATCGACGTCACCGGCGCTCCCAGGGTGATGGAGATTCCGAGGTTGCCGTGGAACATCTGAGTGATGTAGGTGAAATATTGCCCCAGCCACCCTTGATTGGTGTCGCCAAACGACAAACGGATCGCGTTGATCTCGGCAGGGGTCACTTGAGATTGAATCTTGCCGATGAGGTCCTGGATCGGATTTCCTGGCATCAGGCGGGGAAGGGCAAAGTTCACGGTGACCGCGACCCACGCGGTGAGCAAGTAGAGACCGAGGCGGCGAACAATGATCAGCACGTCAACTCACCGATACCTTGGCTGGAACGTTGATCAGAGGAGGTCGCAACTCGGGTTCGCCGGCGCATCCGCAGCTGCGACGCGTGACGAGCTCGGTGGGAAGTACGATGCTGCGCTGAATTTCTTTCGTTCCATCGAGCATAGAGACGAGAGCGTCGACGGCGACTTCACCCAAAATGCTGCCGGACTGACGAATCGTCGTGAGTGAGGGGTTGAAGTAGCGCGTAAGAGAAATGTCATCAAAGCCCGTCACCACGATGTCTTCGGGGACTTTGAGACCGCTCGCGCCGAGGGCGTAGATCACGCCGACCGCCGTTTGATCGTTGGCGCAGGCGATGGCTTGGGGGAGTGGCTCCGAGAGTAGGAGACGCTCCTTCATGACGGCCTCTCCGCCGGCCGAGGTCCAATCGCCTTGGAGAAAATCGACTTCGTCGAGGGTGCCGCCCAACTCCACAACCGCCGCACGAAACGCGGTCGCGCGCGCGACGCTGTCGGGACTTTCGTTTGCCCCCGTCACAAAGCTGAGACGTGTGAGACCGTGATTGGCGATGAGATGTTCGGCCAAGCTGCGCATCGCCTGGTTATTGTCGACGCGAACCGTAACCACAGACGTCAAATCACCTCGTCCCGCGAGCATGACAATCGGAATGCGCTTGGCGAGGTAGTCGACGTCATCATCCTTGAGAACTCGATCGAGGAGAATGAGCCCGTCAACGGTGCCGGTGAGATTCAAAAGTGATGTGATGCCCGAAGGGTGTCGCTCATCGGCGCTACTGAGCAAGAGCGAGTACCCATGTTCTGCAGCCCGCATCTCCGCGCCTCGAATGACGATGTCGGTATAGAGGAGGCTCGCCTCTTCGACCACCAGTACTCCGGTGTCGGGCACCGTCCCCGTTTCGTCAACCACGGCACGCGTGAAGACGAGGCCGAGGATCCAATGCTTGCCGCTGGAAAGTCCTCGGGCGACCGTGTTCGGAACGAATCGGAGCTCTTCCATGGCGGCCAAGACCTTGTCGCGGGTGGCGGGTCGAACGGAGGAAAGCGAGTTAAGCGCACGACTGACGGTGGCCGTAGACACGCCCGCGCGCGCCGCCACATCGTAAATCGTTGGTGGAGAATCGACCACCAAGCCCCCTCAATCTGTCCCCTACAGCGCCGCGATGTAACCGCTTACAGCGTTGTAACCGGTTTCACGGTACACGTCACTATTGACCATGTCAAGCCAGCCCGCAGCGTTTCGGGGCGAGCGTAGAGGATCCAAAAATACAATGACAAGGTGGCGTAATCCCTGTTCGAAATAGAAAAATCGTGGCCACTCAGCGTTAGTTACGGGACGAGCTGGTGAACATTTTGTGAAAGTTTTCTCAAACTACGCGAGTCCTCGCTCCGGCGTGAAGATCCGCCCCCGGGGGTCCGAGATGTCCTCGAAAGTTCCGGCGCGACGCGCAGATTTGAGCCCAGACGTAGCGCTCTATGCGCAGGCTGCAATATCTTTTCCGAGAGTCTTCGCGCCGTTGGCGAACTTCACCGAGTTCGCTTTGATGTAGGCCTCAAGTGACGTGAGGGACGTGTCCTTCGACTCATACTTCAAGATCGCAACCACTTCATTGAGCACCGTCTTTGAGGCGTCGTTGGGTGCCTCGGCAGCGAGTGTCTCGTAGAAGGGCAGAAGTGACTTGGCCCAAGCCCGGTATCCCGTGAAGGAAGTGGGTGGCGTAGCCTTGCTGGCGTACTTTGTCTCGTACGAGATCAGCGTCTGACAAAATTTGCTCGAGCCAAGCGCCGAGCTACTGGGTACTGCGACTCCGAGTGACAGTATGAGAGATCCGCACACCACGGCCCCAGCGAGCGCGGCCCGCGCTCCGGACACGGACTTCTTAGCGTGGTCAGACATGGTGATCCTTTCCTCTATCAAGGAGAGCGGCGATAGCCGCCGCCTCCCCCTATTGGAACCTTCCTTTGGTGCCAACCTCGTCTGTTTATCAGGTTTCCTGGAAAGAATCCACCACCACCACCGCCCCTTGGAGGCACTGTTTTCCCTGACGGACGGGTGTTAGAGACTGCCCGAGGCAAAGAGCGCGATGGCCGCCGTGCTCATCATGCCAAACGTTATCCAACCGAGGGTTCGGGCCAACTTGCCGTTCACGAAGTCTCCCATCAGGTCGCGACTGCCAGAGACCCGCATCACCACAAAAAGAAACGGCGCCGCCGTGATTCCGTTGATGACGGCCACGAAGACGAGGAGGGTGATGGGATTTACCTTCAACAGGCTGAGGGCGGTCCCGCTCAGCGTGCCAAAGGCGACGAGCGAGTAAAAGAACGGAGCTTGTCGAATGGTTTTCGAGAATCCCCATTGCTTACCGAGCAGGTTGGAGAGTCCAACCGACCCCGATGCCGCGAGTACGGGAATGGCGAGCAGACCACTTCCGATAAATCCAAAGGCGAAGATCTCACTTGAGAAACCTCCGGCGAGGGGACGTAACGCCTTCGCCGCTTGGGCGGCGCTTTGAATATCTGAGACGCGGTGCGCGTGGAGGGTTTCCGCCGATACCGCGATGATCGCGAACATCACCACGTTGGAAAATGCCATTCCTGAAAACACGTCCGCGCGGCTGGTGCGTTGCTTCAATCGCGCTTTGGAACGCACGCGCTGGGTGAGAGGCTGAACCGTGCTGCCCCCCGCCGGCTCTTCCTTCATCTCCTCCAAGCGGTGGGCACTCTGCCAGAAGAACAAGTAGGGAGAGATGGTGGTTCCGAGAATGGCGACCAGAAGTGCGACGTACCCCTTATCGAAGGTGATCTTGGGTTCCACGGCGGAGCCGAGTAGATGCTCCCAATTATGGGTGACGATGATCGCAACGACAATGTAAGTCAACAAACTTATTGAGAGAAGCTTGAAGATGAGCGCAATGCGATCGAATGAGTCGAGGGCAAGGAGAACGGTGATCGTTGAGCCTGTGACGAGTGCCCATATCCAAGTTGGACCCGCATGCAAAAGATTCATACCCGAGCCCACCGCGACCAAGTCCGCCGCAACGTTGAGCGAGTTCGCCACAATGAGGACAACGAGGAGGACGGCCAAGACCGATTTGCCTAGACGTCCAAACTTGGTTGACGCCAACTCGCCGATACCCTTGCCGGTGGCGAGGGCCGTTCGATCACATATCTCCTGTATCACCGCCATCAAAGGAAAGGTCAGGAGGGCGGTCCAAAGAAAGGAGAGACCATACTTCGCACCCGCTTGTGCGTAGGTAGCGATTCCCGACGGGTCATCGTCCGAGGCTCCGGTGACAAGACCCGGGCCCATGGCGCGTGCGTACTGGCGCCAGCGCGCCGTACCGCGAGACGAAGAAGTCAACTTCTTCGTCCTCTTCCGGTTGCTTTTGGTGAGCGTCATCGTCGTCCAGTGA
Source organism: uncultured Acidimicrobiaceae bacterium (assembly GCA_963756325.1). Taxonomy (GTDB): domain Bacteria; phylum Actinomycetota; class Acidimicrobiia; order Acidimicrobiales; family RAAP-2; genus RAAP-2. The sequence continues at coordinate 724 of CAVWNE010000003.1, read as the reverse complement.
GTGGCGCATTGATCGTAAACAAAAGGCGGGTCAGCCATGAAGCTGACCCGCCTTTTGTTTACTTCTTGAGGGACTCCTTGACCTTCTGTCCGGCCTGCTTCACGCGGCCCTTTGCTTCGTCAATCTTTCCTTCAGCTTGGAGCCGGCGGTCTCCGACAACTTTCCCTGTCGCTGACTTCACCTTTCCTTTGGTAACTTCCGCCGCGTTCTTCGCGTGCGACGCCGCCGTTCCTGCTGACTTCTGTACCTGCTTTTTATCAACCATCGTGACTCCTTCTATATCGTGAACGAGATAACACTCACAGACGTAGATCAACGCTGTCGCAACCTCGATTGGATCGCTGTACAAAGGACAGACATCGCAAGGGAAGCCGCATCAGCGCTGTCGGCGTTTAGTAATAGTGTCGGCGTCCTCCGATTTCGCGCCCCACGGATCCCATGATCCAGAGCACGACTCCTATGACAAGCAAAATCACTCCCAGGGTCCAAAGGATGGGTATGCCCAACAAGAACCCGAGAAGAAGAAGTACTACACCAAGAGTGATCACGGTTGCCTCCTGCGTCGGTATCCACAACTGCTTCAGCGACTTTCGCCGAACACTTCAATCTTAAAAAAGTGTGCATGTAACACTCAACTGAAAAGGCTGTGAAACCGATGAGTGATGTTTCGGCCGTCACGGTTAGCCGGTGGCGCGAGCACGTCAACTCTCGTTAGTGAGCGAAC
>CAVWNE010000002.1:0-690327 GCA_963756325.1 uncultured Acidimicrobiaceae bacterium | reverse complement strand
CTGGGCGACGCACGTCGCGCCGTACAGAGGCAAGAACTGCTCGACAGAGATACCCAAGAACTCCGCGAGGGCGGAAAAGACCTCGGTGGAAGGGCGCTGAGCGTCTTGTTCGTACGAACTATAGGTGGTGCGGCTCATCCCGATCTGCTTGGCGGCCTGACCTTTCTCCAGGGACAGTTCGAGGCGTCTCTGCGCCAGAGCACTTCCGATCGTTGTCGCCCCCATGCTCTCCGCCTCCCAGTGACTCGTGACTCGCAGCCGCACTCTTCGATACTCACAGCGATACTAGGACCAAGCCAGTCATCTCCTCGTCTTGAGTGATTCGATACGCGAATGGGCGACTAGGCGGTTTCTTGGCGTGCCGCCCACGCGTCGCTGACGATGGTGTCCAACGCGGAGCGCGATGGGCTCCAACCCAGCACTGTTCTCGCCCGGGAGATATCGGCCACGGCCGAGGCGGGGTCGCCGGGGCGCCGAGGTGCCACGCGAACATCGAAGTCAGATCCGGTAATTACTCGAACGGTGTCCAGGACCTCTCTGTTCGAATACCCGATGCCTGAGCCCAGGTTGACGACGAACTCACTGTGCTCCTCAAGGGCCTCAACAGCGAGGAGGTGCGCTTCGGCCAAGATCCAGCACGTGGACGTAGTCACGAATGCACGTCCCATCCGCGGTGGGATAGTCGTCGCCGTAGAGATCGAGATGATCGCTGACGCCAAGCACCACATCGAGGGCCAGGGGAATGAGATGAATCTCGGGCGTGTGACGCTCGGGGTGCGCGAGGGTGCCACCGGCCGCATTGAAGTAGCGCAACGAGGCGCTGCGCAACCGGCCAGAGCGCGCTAACCAGCCGAGACCCTGCTCCACCATCCACTTGGACTCCCCGTAGGGACTCTCCGGGGATGTCGACCGGTCTTCGTCGATCGGCATGTCGACCTGGGTTCCGTATACCGCGGCCGACGACGAGAAGACGAATCGCTCAACGCCCAGACGAACCAATGACTGGGTTAGCGCGTAGGTGGATCCCACATTGTTGGCAAAGAACTCTTCAGGATGAGTGACCGACTGGGCGGGCTCAATGCGGCCGGCAAAGTGAATGCACGCGTCAAACGCTCCGAGCTTGAGCACGAGTGCCTCGTCGCCGCAGTCGCCCTCGACAAAGGTGGCGCCAGTAGGAACATTCTCAATTCGACCCTTGGAGAGGTTGTCGAGGGCCACCACGTCGTGACCTCGGCTCAACAAGAGTTCGGCGGTGGTTGATCCGATGAATCCAGCCGCACCGGTCACGAGAACTCTCACGATCACCTTTCTCTTCGTCGTCTAAATTTCCCTCGTCAACGCGACTTTTCAGAGGGCACTTCTGTCCGCGCAGCAGAGCATCGCCGAACGGTTCGAGGGACCCACGCTACCTCGCCCACCACCACTGGCTGGCGCCGCTGCGGGCAACCGCGACATTTCGCTATCAGGACGCCTACGCCGTTGAGCGACAAGGACCGACCATATATTTATCTACAATTACGAGGTAACTGATAGCGTCGCCGAGAGTTGAGACGGCGGTAACTCTGGTCATCCCGGGGTCGTCAAGGAAGCGGTACGACATGGGCAACGAATCGACGGAGTCGGCCTCGGTTGAGGGCGATCTCGCGGCGGCTCTGGCATCCGGGCAGTTCTTCCTGGTCTATCAGCCCACCATTGACCTAGAGACGGGTGCCTTTGCGGGAGTCGAGGCCCTCATTCGTTGGCGCCACCCGAGCCGCGGGGTGTTGAGCCCCGAAGTGTTCATCGATCAACTCGAGTCGACGGGAGAGATCGTGCCGGTCGGACGCTGGGCCCTTCGAACGGCCAGCGCGCATGGGGCCGCCTGGCACGACAAGGGCTATCGCTTCAACGTCTCGGTGAACGTCTCGCCTCGACAGTTCGCCTCTGAGGGCTTCTATGACGACGTCGCGACCGCCCTGAAGGAAAGCCGATTCGACGCCTCCCTCTTCGTACTGGAGTTCGCCCAAGGTACGCTCACGGCCGACCACAACGCATCCTTGGAACGTCTCGGACGCCTGCGCGAGCTCGGCGTGCGGTTCGCGGTCGACGACTTTGAGCCCGGCGAGTCCGCGCTCGATGAGTTGCAAGAGTTCGCCATCGACATCGTGAAGCTCGACCGCGACTTCATCGCCACGCTGGCCACCTCGCTGGACGCCACGTCACTGGTCCACCGCCTGGTGCAATTGAGTGAGTCGCGTCACCTCCAGGTGATCGCGGCTGGCGTTGAAGACTCCGACCAGCGCGAGACCCTCCGGAACGAACGGGTGCACGTCGGTCAGGGTTACCTCTTCTCCAAGCCCCACGAAGCCGAGGAGATCGACCGATACCTAGAAGACTTCGCTATCTTCTCCGGGAAGCCGCTGTAGGTCCGCGATGAACGCCCGAGCGTAGGTCGTGGCCCGGCGAAGCGAGAAGATCGAGTCGCTCGAGTCTGGTCGTCCCGAACTCAGTGAGTCCGATGCGCGCGAAGCGATTCGAGCCGCCCAGCGAATCGCCAGCCAACTTCACCAGTTGATCGCCGCGTCCCTCACGGTTGCCGGACTGCACACTGAGCGCGACATCGTAGAAAGCCTGGCCGGAAGCGCGCGCCGAGTCTTTGACGCCGACAAGGCCGTCCTGTCATTGGAAAGAGGGGCCGCGGCGCCTTTGTGGGGTGTGGCTCAGCGCTCTCGAATGGTCACGAGTTTTGGCAAGACCAATGAGCAGATCGTGGATGTGCCAACGCTACAGACGGGCACGGGCGCTACCTGGATCGACGGAGACTGGCTGGTGGCCCCGGTCATCGAGGGTCGTAGTGACGCTCGGGGGATTCTGGCCGTTCGGCGCTCTGGAGCGTTGTTTCCCGCCGAAGACCGTGAAGTACTGATGCTGCTCGCTCAGATGGCCGCCACGGCCCTCGGCGCCACCGAACTCAGTCGAGAGATAGAGAGCAGCGAAACGCGACTGCGCACACTGGTCGACGCGGCGCCGGCGGGCATCGTCGAGGTTGACCTCGACGGGAGAGTCCAGTGGTGGAATCGAGCCGCCCATCAGATTTTCGCGTGGCCCCCCTACGACGCCGCGCTCGACGTCCAACCGACCTTTCCTCCAACGGCGGAGAGAGAACTGGGCACCCTCTGGAGCGAGGTTTCGCGGGGGTCGTCTCCGGCCAATCGTGACCTGATCGACATCGAGATTCGCGGCCGGCGCCGCGATCTAACGGCCTCGGCGGTGGTGTTGCGCTCTTTCGAAGAGACGCCCAGCATCTTGATGCTGATCGACGACGTAACTGACCATCGACAGTTGAAAGCCGAAGTCAGCCACGCTCAACAGATGGAGATACGCGGGCGCGTAGCGAGCAGCGTGGCTCACGACTTCAACAACCTCTTGACCCTAATCTCGGGCTACGCCGAGATCTTGACCAGCGAACTGGGCCCCGAGCACTCCTCCTTGGAAATGGTAAAAGACATTCAAGCGACGGCGTCGAGAGCCTCCGCGCTGACCGCCCAGTTGCAGACCATCGGTCGCACTCCGTCGCTCGAGCCCGTCGTCGTTGACCCGGTGGCGATGCTGGAGAGCAGCGCCGACGTTATCGGACGCATTGTCGGTGATGCCATCACGACCCACTGGTCCCTCGACCGCGAGGCGGGCACTATCCGCGTGGACTACGGGCAGTTTGAGCAGATGATCTTAAACCTGGCTATGAACGCTCGCGACGCGATGACCGCGGGAGGCCAGCTCTCGATCGAAGTTACCGTGAGTGACGTCGCGAGCGAACAGGCGAGCCAGTTAAACGTCGAGCCCGGTACCTATGTCGCTATTCGCTTCACCGACACCGGAGTAGGCATGAGCGAAGAGACCCTCGCTCAATGCTTCGACACTTTTTTCACCACCAAGGGACCGTACAAAGGAACGGGCATGGGGCTCGCCGCCGCGCGACGCCTGGTGGAAGGGAGCCACGGCGCGATTAGGGCGACCAGCGAGATCGGCGTCGGAACGTCGTTCGAGATTCTGCTCCCGGCTCTCGGCTCCGCCGTGCTCGCTCCCGACGCTCGTCGCGCGGTTCGTGCCGTGGGAACGGTGACGGTTCTGGTGGCCGAAGACGACGAGGACCTGCGTCGCCTGATGGCTCAGATCCTGCGACATAACGGATACAACGTGCTGGTCGCGGTGTCGGGTGAGTCGGCGCTCGAAGAAAGTCAGAACTTCGAGGGCCCGATCGAACTTTTGGTGAGCGACGTGATCATGGGCTCCCTTTCCGGCTCAGAGTTGGCACAGACGTTGCAAACTCATCGACCCGCACTGCGCGTCCTTCTGACCTCGGGCACGGCTGACCCGTCGGTGACGTCCCACTTGACGACGGGAACCAGCTCTTTTCTTCCCAAGCCCTTTCGCCCCAGTGAGTTCATCGATGCTGTGCAGGAGCTCCTCGCGCGCGAGCGGGTCAACTGACCGAGCCTGGCCCGTCGTTGCCGGGGCCATCGAGTACCGCGCCCAACCTCCGCCGGTCTCCACGGAGCGATCGTGTCGCAGTGTGTACGGAATGAACCCGTGGGGACGATACGGTCGTAGAGATGACTTCGATCGAGACCGTCTTTAATCCCTTCGATACGGGCTTCATGACGGTGCCGGGGACGGTGCTGGCGCAGGCTCGCGACGAGTCACCGGTCTTCTTTAGCCCGATCATCAACTCGTGGGTAGTGACCCGTTATGAGGACGTGGTGGGGATTCTGCGCGAGCCCGCTCGGTTCTCATCCAAAGAAGTGCTCTCCATCGTGGAACTGCTCAGCCCAGAAATCGTCGAGCTCTTCGGCGATGAGATACCCATGGAAGGCACGCTGACCGGAGTCGACGAGCCCGACCACGGACGTCTCCGAAAGGTACTGCAACCAGGACTTTCTCCCGAGGCAGTCGCGGCTTATGAACCCATGATTCGCGCTCGGTGCGACATATTGATCGACGACATGGCCCTCGCGGGAGAGGGTGATCTGGTCTCGCAGTTCGCCTATCCGCTGCCCCTCAACGTGATCTCGGAGATCATTGGCATGCCCCGAGACATGGCCACGGGACTGCGCCAGGTGGTCGAGGACTGGGCGGCCCTCTCCACCGCGCAGTTGTTCGGAGTGCCCCTGGAAGAACAGATACTCCTCGCCACACGAATACTCGAAGCCCATCGTCTCTGCGCGCGACTTATCGAGCAGCGCTATCGCAACCCCCGCGGGGACCTGCTGTCACTGGTGGCGGCGGGTCGTGACAGTTTCCAACTCAGTCCTCGAGAGATGCTCTCCCTGGTGCCCGGTCTCTTCCTGGCGGGCCACGAACCGTCAGCCAACATCCTCACCTCGATGTTTTGGCACTTACTGTCGGTGCCGGAGCGCTACCACGCGCTGCTCGCCGATCCCACGCTGGGACCGCGCTATCTCGAAGAGACACTTCGCCTCGAGGCCCCGGTCTTTGGGATGTGGCGGATCTCCTCAGAGGACACGGTGCTCGCAGGTCAGGACATCAGCGCGGGACAACGGGTGTTCTTGGCGTACCTGTCCGCCAATCGAGACTCCTCGCACTACTCCGACCCCGATGAGTTCTCCATTGAGCGCGAGCGGGTGGCGCCCCACCTCGCCTTCGGACGGGGCATCCATAGTTGCATCGGGGCGCCCTTGGCCCGACTCGAAGGCCGAGTGGCCCTCGAGGTCATCACCGCCCGGATGCCCGGACTGCGCCTCCGCGAGGGGTTCGCCCCGACGTACCAACCGCACCCCTTCCTGCGGGGCATGGCCGAGTTGCCCGTCACCTGGTAGCCCTCGGCCACCGGCTCGGAGCAGCGGACGTTCTAGGTAAGTTGAGGCTCGAAGCGATAACCCACGCCGCGCACCGTCTTGATCCACTTGGGATGGTCGGGATCGGTCTCGATCTTGGCCCGCAGTCGACGAATATGTTCGGTGACCGTCGCCTCGTTTTGCCACTCACTCGATGAGGCCCACACGTGTTCGAGGAGCTGTGAGCGGGTATACACCTGGCGAGGGGTGGAGGCGATGAAGCTGAGCAGCGCGAACTCCTTCGACGTGAGGTCGATCAGAGTCTCCCTCAGGCGAACTTCGTGAGTGTTCTCATTGATCTGCAGGTCGCCGAAGCTGATGTCGGGTGCCTCGATGGCGTGTTGAGCCGTGTTGACGCCCGAGCGACGAAGCACCGACTCAATTCGCGCCGACACCTCGCCCAAGGAGAAGGGCTTGACGATATAGTCATCGGCCCCCAACTTCAACCCGGCGATTCGCTCGGTCTCCAGGCCGCGGCCGGTGAGGAAGATGACGGGCACGTCGCTGATCAGGCGCAGGTCGCGCAGAACCTCGCGTCCGTCCTCGACGCCGATCACGATGTCGAGAAGCACCAGCTCGGGCTCGGTCGCCGAGGCCGAGGCGAGGGCCGCCGCGCCGTTGGTGGCGACCGTTACCTGATACCCCTCGTTGGAGAGGAACTTCTCCAGTAATTTGGTGATCTCGGGATCGTCGTCAACGACCAGAACGCGGGTCACCGCGGGACTTCCGAGCCACGCGAAGCGTCACACCCTACACGAACGCTACCAACTCCCATGCCAGCCAGTCTATGAAGTCCTATCACTGAGAACCCAGTTCCGCGCAAGTTTTTCTCGGCGACGTGCCCTTAGTCCGACGACTCTTGCTTCGACAAAAAGCGATTCAGCGCGTCGAGGGTGGCCATGGCCGAGGACTTGACGTCGCTGTCCGACTGGGCGATGCCGAACATATCGGTACCGTCGGCGAAGGGCCGCATCGTCACGATGACCGGCCAGCCGCGCACCGTGGCGACGCTGATGACGGTCAAGAGGTAGAAGGGCAAGTTGTAGCCGAGGTCCCGTAGGGCGGCCAGTGTCGCCTCGGCCCCCCCGAAAAGCTGGCCGCTGCCCGCACGACCGTACCCGACCTTGCCGGCGTGGGAGAGCTCCACGTCGCACGCGCCCGACTCGCTATGAAACTCCGCGCGCACGAGCGCCACCCGTACCGACTGGGTCTCGCGTGGCGCCAAGGCCCGGGTGGCGTCTTCCACCACCACGGACGCGTCGGTGTAGTACAGGTTGACGATCTGGGTGGCCATCACCCGGATCGCGCCGGGGTCTTGACCGTGGGTAATCAAGGTCACCGCATCGACGTCACCGTTCTCACGGTGACGAATCTCGACGTTCATGACGCCCGACAGACTGCGGAGCTCCAGCTCAAAATCTTCTTCAGTGGGCGACATCATCGGTGGCTAAAACCCTTCTTTTCGTAGAGACGGGCGTCCGCAATGCGAAACAGCTCCGCCGGATCGGTCGAGTCGCGGGGCGAGGAGGCGGTGCCAATCGTGAACCCGACCAACTCGCGAGCCGAACCCAAATGGCTACGGAGGCGATCGGTGAAGCCCGAGGAGTCATGACCGTCGGCGTTGGAGAGGATGACCGCAAACTCGTCCCCCCCGATGCGCGCCGCCACATCGCCGCTGCGAACCGATCGCCGCATGGCCAGACCGAATTGGCGCAGCAGGTCGTCGCCGAAGGCGTGGCCCAGAGAGTCGTTGACCGCTTTGAATCCGTTGAGATCGGCCAGAACCAACGTAAAGGCCCAGCCGTAGCGAGAGCTGCGCACGCACGACGCGGCCAAAGCACTGTCAAAGGTGCGACGGTTGGCGATGTTGGTGAGCGAGTCGTGCGCCGCGCTAAAGCGCGCGAGGTGCAAGGAGAGCGACAGTTGGCAGGCCGTGCGGACCGCGTCGCGCTCGACGTTGGGCACGACGTCGGGCTCGCAGTACACGCCGGGAGCGGAGCCGAGTCGCGACGCCAGGTCCACGCTGATGGACTGGCCCCCGGCGCGGAACATCTGCGCACCAAAGGACTCGTGGCTGAGTATCACCACCGCGTCGTTCAGCGCGTAGCGCTTGACCAAGACGTCAAGTACCGAGTAGATAAAACCGATCCCGAGCTCTGAGACCGACAACTCATCGAGCATGGTCTGAAAGAGCCATGGCTCGTACTGTTGCTGGTCGGGCCCAGTGGCGTCCTCGGACGCTCCGTCAATGAGAGGGGTCAAGATAGGGTGCTCGCTAGTCCAAGGGTGAGTTCTTCTGGTCGAAGTAAGGTTGCCGGAACTCTACCGGCCCTCAGCAGACTGCGCAGATCCTCAGGTGCCACCGGGCGCGAGATCAAGTACCCCTGGCCCCGGTGACAGCCCAAACGCAGCAGTTCCTCGATGATGTCCACCCGCTCGATGCCCTCGGCGGTGACGCCCAAATTGAGCACCTGGCCCAGGCGGATAATGGACTCCACGATGGCGCGATCGTACGCGTCGGAGGTAATCCCTTCCACGAAACTCATGTCCAACTTCAGAAGGTCGACCGGCAAGTGCTTCAACTCCGTCATCGAAGCGAAGCCGGTGCCGAAGTCGTCGATGGCGACCTCGACGCCGATCTCACGGAAGCCGCGCAAAATGCTGGCCGTCTTTTCTGGCTCGTCGACCACCGCGTACTCGGTGATCTCGATGCAGAGTCGCTCACCGGGAATGTCGTTGGCGGCGAGACAGCCCTCGACGAACTCCACCAAATCGGTAGCCGCGAACTCCGCCGGCGACATGTTGACGCGGACAATGAGGGCCAGGTCGGGATACTTGGCCCGCCACTCGGCGAGTTGGCGACAGGCCTCGGCAAAGACCCAACGTCCGATGGTGAGAACGAGACCGGTCTCTTCTGCGACGGTGATGAACTCCGCGGCGTTAATGATTCCTTTGGTGGGGTGTTGCCAGCGCACCAAAGCCTCCACCGAAAGGAGCTGGCCGGTGCGTAAGTCGACTTCGGGCTGGTAGTGCAGTCGCAGCTCGCCTTTTTCTAGGGCCTCGCGCAACATCAGCTCCATGGCCGAGCGTTCGTCGAGGTCGGCGCGCATCTTCTCATCGAGCAGCACCGCCTTGTTACGGCCGCCGGCCTTCGCCACGTACATCGCGCTGTCGGCGGCCGCCAGAACGTCAGAGTCAGTGTCGTTCGACTTGACGTCGGCGATAGCGATGCCAATGCTGGCCGTGTGAGAGACCAACTGACCGCCCAGGTCGACGGGTGCCGCGACCAGTTCCAGCAAGCGATAGGCGCTGGCGAGAACTTCCATCTCGCTGTGCGCCTCGTCCAACAGGACCACGAACTCGTCGCCTCCGAGGCGAGCGCAGTAGTCATTCACCCGAATACTGGTGCGAACGCGATCGGCGATGGTCACCAGCAGCCGGTCGCCGTTGGCGTGACCGAGGAAGTCGTTCATCACCTTGAATCGGTCCAGGTCGATGATGAGCACTGCCGTGTCGCGCCCCGCGCCGCGTCGAACCTTCAACTCGCGCAGCAGGGCACGCCGATTCGGCAGGTCAGTCAGGTCGTCGTGCAGAGCGATGTAGGCCGTGCGCTCTTCGGCGTCAATTCGCGCTTGGAGCTGCACCAGCATGGAAGCGACGGCTTGGAAGGCGTTGACTTCCGAGGCCTTCCAGGCCCGTAACTCGAAGTGGATGAAACCGAGCACACCCCAGGTCACGTCGCCCAGCAGGAGCGGAACGGCGGCGCCCATGACGACCGTCTCCCCCCCGCTGTTTTCGACCCGCTCCAAGTAGTCGTCGCTGGTGTCGTCAATGCCCGCGAGATAGGGCCCCCGCAGGTCCTTGGTCACCATGAAGAGAGGGTCAGAGTCAAAACGCACCTCGCCCAGAGGGTCCGGGCCGGTGAAGTCGGTGCGCACCGGCCACTCCGCCTCAAGGATGCTCAGACCCCGCACGTGGTCGTTGCGGCGCAGAAAGGCCACGTCGGAGTCGAGAAACTCGGCCAAGACTCGAGTCGTCCAGGCCAAGGACTCGCTGCGAGTGGCGGCCGTGGCCGACATCAGCCGTTCGGCTACCTGGCTCACCAGTTCGTCCAGGCGGCGCTGATGCAAGAGCAGGCCTTCGCGGGTCGTCTGGGAGGCGACCTTGCCAAAGAGACCGCCAAAAGCCTTGACGATGGAGATTTCGCGTTGGCTCCAGGCCCGGCCGTGTCGGGCCACCAGGAGAGCCCCGACAATTTGTCCACTCACGAGCTCAATGGGCTCGACGAGGATGCCCCACTCGGTGTCCTGCGCGGTCCAGGTGAAGGACCCGAACTGCTCTTTTCCACTCAGCTGTAGTTGCACCCGTTCGCAGATGAGCTCAAAGGCGTCCTTGGCCTCCGCGGTAACGATGGGATCTACCTGAAAACCAGGAATGGGCCGGTCCGACGAGGTAACCACGGCGACAATCTCCGAGCGCGGAGTCACGTGGTGAAGGGTCTCGACGACCAGGCGGGCCTCATCCCCTACCGCAAAAGGGTCTACATGCGTGAGATCACTCACGTCCGAACCGCCTCTTTCGCTCAGGCCCTTGAGTTTTCAACATTAGCAGGGACACCCCGCGCCGGGAAAGTGCGTTTATCAACGATTTCATGAGTATTTCGTCACTAAGACGCTAAAAACTTCACATTATGTATGATTTTGCCACCCCGTTCGAAGTACTGGTCCCGTTGGTGCGTGCTCCATTGGTGCTCGCGGGGTCCGGGCTTCGACTGAGCACCTGATCCAACGGGCGGCGAATGCTCTGGACCGACGGCCGAGGCGCGTGGATAACCCTCAAAACCATGGCCATGGTTTCTCCCTCCTCCAGGTCCCAGGCCTGGTGAAACCTCTTGGAGAGTTCGTACAACTCATCTAAGTGACGCTCCCCGCCGAGGTTCAACAGATCTACCTCGGTCCGGGCGTACAGGAAGAGGGGCGAGACCGGTTGGGCCGAGAGACCTTCCGACTCCGCGCTCAACCAGAACCGCTCGATCGCGGCCCCCCCGCGCACGAACCAACTGGGATCGGACTTGGGCACGGTAATGAGCGCCAAGGCCGAACTGGAAGAGATCATCGCCTGAGTTCGCAGACCGAGTGCTTGACCGCCGCGCCAGTCACTCAGTTCGGCCATCACGTCGGGCCGGGCCATCAACTCAAGCGCGCCCATGCTCGCCGGGTCCATCTCCAGGGTACGGACGTCCATACCTTCCTCGAGTTCGTCACGTCCCGGCCAGCGCAGTTCCGAAAGCATCTCTCGGTGAATAGTGGGAATCAGAAAGCGGAGGCGATCCGATGCGGCGAGGAGCCTCGCGTAGTCGTCAATGCGGTCGCGCTCGGTCGCGAAACGTAGCTTCGCCCCTTCTCGCTCGACTCCTCGTGCCAGCTGTGCGATGGTCGTCGCGTCAATCTCGGCCGGTCGACCCATGCGACGATTGGCGGTCCTGGTCGGGACCGAGGGATGAAGCTGAGCGATGGCCGCGTCCACCTGGTTTCCGAGATGCAGGGTGGCCACATGATCGGAGTTCGCGCCGTTGGGAAACAGTTCCACGGAACCGAGTTTCCTGATCGACGCTGCGGCGACTCGTGCGTTGAAGAGAGCGGCCCCGACGGCGACGTAGCTCCCCCGCATGTGAACGTCCATCGATGACGTGCTGCGCTCGGGAACGACGAAAAAACGAATCTCGTCGTGATCGGCTTCGAAGCGCCAGGGCTGCACGTTGCCGCCGGAGGGCGCGCGGCGCGCCGCGTCAACGATGAACTCGATCGGGTCGTCGCTGGTCGTCGGGGGATCCTCGGGTGGGGGCAGTCGCAGTTGATCTTCCAACTCGGTCGACACCTCGACCGTCGCGATCTGGGAGAGGATGTCCTCGACGTCAAAGCGAACGCGGCCGGACGCGAGTTCGCCCCCCAGTCCGAAACGACGTACCGCGGCAGCGACGCTCACCGCGCCGAGAGTCACTTCACTGGCCAGCTGCGGCCACCCCGTGACGGTTGAACCCAGCTCGAACATCGACGCCGCGCCACGCGCGGAGACGTCGTTGGCGCCGAGTAGTCGAATCACAAAAGGGCTCTTCTCGGCCGTGGAGAGTCCCGCCAAGCGCGTGGAGTCCATGTCACCGAGTAGCCCGTGGAAGAGAGGTCGAGCTGGTTCGAGATCGAAGCGCTCGACGTCGAGCACGCCGCGGTCACTGGTCTCCATGATGACCGGAATACCGCGCCGTCGAGCGCCCTCTCTCACCAGGAATTTCATGTCGAGAGAGTCGCACTCTTCGATCACCAAGTCGAGCCCGTCGAGGAAGAGTCCGAGGTTGCCCGCCGTGATGCCGTCGGGTTGCACGATGACGCGGAGATAGGGATCAATCTCCGCGATACGTCGGGCCGCGACGACCGCTTTATTCACTCCGAGGTCCATCACGCTCGCGGGAACGCGATTTAAGTTCGTGAGTTCCAGCGTGTCAAAGTCAGCCAGACGAAGCTCACCGACTAATCCCTCCATGGCGAGCACGTGCGCTATCGAGTGTCCGGCGCTCACGCCCACCACGCCCACGCTCAGTGTGCGGAGCCGAGCCTGTTCATCGCGCGTCAACTTGTTGTGATTTCGATCGAGACGCAACGCACTAAAGGCGCGAGGTCCAAGCAGTCGAACGACGGAGCGCCGCCAGGGGTAGTAGACCCAGCGCTGACCTTCACTGAGCAGCGAGCGCGGTGGCGTCGGTCGGATCTCACTTAACTGGGCAACCTGTTCGTCATAACGGTCGAGCACTTGAAGTGAAGGATCCTCGCGCAGGACCCGGAGTACTTCGCGCTGGCTGCGTTCGCTCACGTCAAGCACGATGGGCCGACGCGAGCGCATCGCCATGGAGTCGTCGCTCACCACGCCGACCCCCACCCGGGATGGGCCGCGCGACAGCTGCTCGCTCTCGAGACGAAGCGCCTGCTGGTTGGACTCGGTACTCATCTCGTAACTGAGGGTGCGACGAAACGCCACGGCGACCGTGCGGTAACGCTCGTCGGGAAAGGGCACCCAGGACGTGCCGACCTGCACCCCTCCCGTGACGGCGGCCACGGCGAGCAACCTGTCGGCGATGGCGGCGATGGAGAACTCCGCCCCCAGCCAGTTCATGGCGTGAACCCAACAGCGCGCCATGGCCTCGGCGAGTCGTTGTCCCACGACGGCCTCACCCTTGGACCACGCGCCTTTCACCTCCAGCGCGCCAAAGCGAACTTCCCTGTCGATCAGCGCGGCGATGTCGGCGATATCCGGCGCGGCGGCCATCTCTTCGATCATGTTCGCTTGATGGCTACTCTCGAGGGGTCCGTGGAACCGCACTCCCGCGACGGCCTCGCCGTCGGCGTTGAAACCCAAGAAGAAAAGGGGAACACCACTACCGTCTTCGAAATCGCGCCGTCGCAAGGTCTCTTCGAAACCGTAGGTGCGATAGACGCCTTCGGCCCCATCGAGATACTTCCGCCACAGATCGGGCCGTTCGAGGGGATGGTGTCCCTCGAAGCGGACTCCAGACGCGTGGTCGACGAAACTCGCTCCGTATCGATACCTTTGACCCACTGCGTTTCTCACTGAAACCCTCTCGAGGCTAAGAATGGACGTGCGGTTCGATTCGGAGAACGACCGTCTATAAAAACTATAATTTGACAACTCGCGATTTTGGGGGAGGCTCGCGCTGGTCGTTGTCCATTCAGCCCGTCGCGGACTTTTTTGCTATCACTGCGAAAGAAATTGCACTACAGCTTTCACGCGCGGCAACGCATGAGCGGCACGCATCTCGCCGGGATTCACACGCACACCACGACTGTAACGAGGGAGGAATCAGACGTGTTAGCCATACTCATCGTCGGATGCGCCTTGCTCGGTCTGGCGGTGGGATCGTTCTTAAACGTCGTGATCTATCGCGTGCCCCGCCACGAGTCGATCGTTTCTCCCCGGTCGCGGTGTCCGACCTGCGCCGCCCCGATCAAGGAGTATGACAATATCCCGGTCATCTCCTGGCTTGTACTACGGGGACGGTGTCGACACTGTCACGCCCCCATCTCGCCGCGATACCTCCTCGTTGAGTTGATGGGAGGCGCACTTTTTGGCGGGCTGGCCGCGCGTATGGGCTACGGATGGGAGCTACCGGCTTACGTCGTGTTTTTGGCCTCGCTGCTGGCGTTGTCGTGCATCGACCTGGAACTCCTGGTCTTACCGAAGAGGATCATCTACCCGTCGCTCCTTCTCGTAACGCTGTTCTTGGCGATGGCGTCCGCCGCCACGCACGACTGGCACCGATTGCTCGTGGGTGCAATCTGTGGCGCCGCGTGGTTCGTTCTCTTTTTCGTAATGAACTTCGCGAGCCCGCGGGTCCTGGGATTCGGTGACGTGCGCCTCGCTCCCCTACTCGGCCTCGCGCTCGGGTGGCTCGGGTGGCGCTACGTGGTGCTCGGCTTCTTCGCGGCCAATCTGATTGGCGCGGTCATCGGACTTTCGCTCATCGCGGCCCGGCGCATGAAGCGCGAGCAACCGGTTCCCTACGGGGTCTTTCTCTCGGCCGGCGCCGCGCTCGCCATCTTCGCCGGCCCCGAGATCGTCTACCACTTCCAGAACATCCGCTAGGCGCTAGTAGACGATCTCCATCCGCAGGCCCTCGCTATCCCACTCCGCGTCGGCCGGTATGCGTTTGGCGGATTTGGTAAAGACCCGGCGCGCGGTGGCCACCATTGCCGCCACGTCGGTCAGGTTGCGAAGGGACACCCCGGGAATCTCGGCCTCCAGCACGGTCGAGATGTTGGGCACCTTCTTGGTCAAAATTTCCATGCGCTCGACGCGACCCTCGCCGGTTTTCTTGGACAGTTGGAGCGGGGTGAAGTCATTCAAGAGGAAGAAGCTGAGTTCGGGATTGCCCTCGTACACTTGTCGTTGCCGGTAGGGAGACATCTCCTTAAAGACCTCGACGTAGGCCGGCATGCGCTGGACCGTAACGGCGTCCAAGTGGTCCTCTGGTAGGGCGTATCCGCGTCGCAGCACATCCAGGGTTGGGGCATTTTGGATGAGCGATCCGCGGTGTCCGAGCATTTGGCGAGCCTCCACGTCGCACGTTCGCGGCTTAGCTTCGCTCGAGTCGCGATATCCGACTGGCGCGTACACCACGACACTCGAGAAAGAGGGGCGTTCGTCCAATACTTCGAGAAACGTGTCGTACAACTTCGGCGGCTCCGGGGCGAAGGTGCCACCTTGCACTTTGGCGCTCGCGACCAACCACTTTCCACGGTTGGGCGTGGCCGCAGCCACGATCGAATAGGGAAGTTCCGGACCACGTCTAGGAGTCATGTACCACTAGCCCTTCGCGCGCGTTATTTCCAGTTGCTCGAGGGTTCGAATCAGCTCCTTGGGGTGAGCTGTCACGCTCATGGCGTCCTCGTAGGTGATGATCCCGTCGGCAATCATCGTGGCGAGGCTGCTCTCCAAGGTCATCATCATCTCTTTGGTGTTGGTGAACATGACGTTGGACAGCTGATTCGAGCGACCTTCACGAATCAAGTTGCGAACTGGGCTGGTAGCGATGAGCACTTCGTAGGCCGCCACCATGCCGCCACCAATCTTGGGAATCAGGCGCTGGGCGATGATGGCGCTCAATGAGGAGGCGAGCTGCACTTTCGTTTGCTCTTGGCGCCAGGCGGGGAATACGTCAATGATGCGGTCGATCGCCTGAGGTGCGTCGTTGGTGTGCAACGTGGCAAAGACCAAGTGGCCGGTCTCGGCCATGGTGAGGGCGATCTGGATCGAGTCAATATCGCGCATCTCACCAATGAGGAGAACGTCGGGGTCCTCTCGCAGGGCGGAGCGAAGGGCCCGGTCGAAGGAGGGGCTGTCGAGTCCCACCTCGCGCTGGGAAACGGCCGCCATCTTGTGATTGTGGACATACTCAACCGGGTCTTCGATCGTGAGAATGTGGCACGCGCGGGTCTCGTTGATCTTGTCGACGATCGCCGCCAGAGTGGTCGATTTTCCCGAACCGGTGGGCCCCGTGACCAGAACGAATCCGCGAGGTTGTTGGGCTACCCATGAAGCCGCCTGAGGCAGACCAAGGTCATCGAACGTGGGAATCCGGGCGGGAATGACGCGAAGCGCGAGCGCGGTCTCGCCCCGCTGGGTGAAGATACTGCCGCGAATACGCGCTTTGTCCCCCCACGAGAAGGCGAAGTCAACGTCGAGCATCTCATGGAAGATCTCGATCTGTCCGGCGGTCAGTAGTGGATGGGCAATCTCGTCGATTTGGGAGCCAGTTAGGATCGGCGCGCCCTCCAGCGGACGCAGTTGACCGTCGACGCGAATCCGGGGCGCGGAACCGCCTGACAGAAGGAGGTCAGTTCCCCCTTGATCCCATAGTTGTTGCAGCCACGGATCAATGGCTGTGGTATTGGCACTTGGGTTCATCGCATGTATCCTTCCGTGGGCCAACTCTGACCCAATCGATCACGCCCAGCACGCGCCCTCAGAAACTCATCGTAGTTGGACTAGTGCTCCCACTTGGGTACGTTCGATGCTCGAAACCTCCCATCAACCACCCCACGTCACTTCAAGCGTCGATGTATGCATCAGCCATCCGATCCCCAGCCGTTCCCCTAAATTCAGTGTGTCCGGCACTGAGGCCGGACACACTGAATTTAGTTCGCACATCAAAATTGCTACATCACGAAACGCCGGTGCAGCTTCCCGGGCCGGTGTACGCCGCGCCAGCGGTACCAGCGGGCGTGATTGTGGTGACTCCCGCAGCGACGGCCGGAGTGGTAGCCGCGGTACCGATGAATGACGAGGCGGCTCCCGAGTTAGCACCGGATGCGACCGTGCCGGTAACGGTGCTGAACTTGGCGGGTGAGTAAACATCCCCAGCTGCCGTGGGTCCGGGAATCTCCAGCGCGAGGGTTCCGCTAAATAGACCGAAGGCGTAATTGCCTGGATTTGACGGCCACGAGCTTATGTACGGCCCACCACTCGCACTTCCGAGCAACAGTGCCGTCTCGGCCTCACCGTTGGCGGCTCCCGCGAGCGAACCTGGGTACTCCGCGTTGAGCGCCGATATTGCCGTAGCAACGGTAGCGCCGTCCGCCTGACACGCGGCAACTGCGCTCTTGCCGGTGATTCCGCCCAAGGCAAAAATCACAACGGCGGCGAGGATGCCGAGAACGACGATAACGATGAGGAGTTCGATCAAGGTAAAACCGTCGATCTCACCAGCGTCCCTGCGTCGCTTTAGCTTTTGGTACGTATACATAGGTGTTGCCCTTTCGTCCAATAGAGCGCCGACACTCGGAACTGCCCTGTCTGGTAACTGGACAAATTATACGCCGCATCTTTGCGGTAAATGACTATGGTGTAACTACATTTACGCCATTTTTGATCAATTACTCGGGCTCACGAGGTCCACCAAATTGGGAGTTTTATCAGGTATGACGAGGCTTGAGTCGACTTTGATCATTCCGGCTTTTGCTGACGCCACCAAAGATTTGCTCACTTCGTCGAGTGCGCCAAGCTCGCACTTTGAACGTGGAGTTGCTGCAAAACTGAGACGTAGATCAAGCGTTGGAAGCCTCATCTTCGCAAGTGCTGTCTGCTTAAATGAGGAAAAGAGGCGACATTCTTCGCTGGTCCCTAGTACACGAGAGGTCAACAATGCCGACTAGCGATTCGGTTTCCGACTCTCCCGTTGGAGAATCCACCTCCATCAAAGATACCGTCGACGTTTCAGCTATGAATCTTGTGGTCGAACCGATCGGGGGCCCAGGCTGGTGGAGAGTTCGCGCTTGGCCCCTCATGGGAATGGTGGGGCTCCTTATTACCGGCATGGCGTTTTCGCTCTTCTGGAATCAAGTCTTGCACCACGCCAACTTTTGGACTACCCCACCAGACCTTTGGAGCACATTTCGAGACGCTCACTACGTCATTTGGGACGGGGAGGGGCAGGTCTATAACGCGAACACGTCGTTCGTCACTTTCCCAGGAATTGCGGTGTTCCTGTCGCCAATTGCTGAAGTTCAGCGTATTTTTCATCTGAGCGAGAGCTTCCCCGTCTATCTCACTCGACCCACGGCTTGGCTCGTACTCGGTCCCGTCGACATGCTGTGTGGCGGGATTCTCTTATTTCCCCTCGACGCGATCGCTCGGC
This sequence comes from uncultured Acidimicrobiaceae bacterium, assembly GCA_963756325.1. Lineage (GTDB taxonomy): Bacteria > Actinomycetota > Acidimicrobiia > Acidimicrobiales > RAAP-2 > RAAP-2. Next base: position 672,291 of record CAVWNE010000002.1, on the reverse strand, counting down.
GATTCACGATCACATACAAGCGTCGGGCGCTCGCCACTATCCTGGAGGCGGCTCTGATCTTTCCCGTGGTCGTCTATTGGGGCCACCCAGAAGACACCTTGTCTCTCGCTTTCGGCTTTTACGGACTCCTCGCGAGCCGAGACCGCCGATGGCTCCACTCCGCGTTCTTTTTCGCACTTGCCGTCGCGTTTCAGCCGCTCGTTCTCCTGATTCTTCCGATTGCGCTGGCGTACGTCCCGGCCAAGAAGTGGCCCGCGTACGCGGGCGTCGTGGCCATCCCTTCGTTGCTTCTACTGCTCCCCCCCCTGATTCAAGAGTGGAAGCCCACGACGTACGCAATATTGAAGCAGCCGAATTTTCCGACCATCGATCATCCAACACCCTGGCTATCCCTCGCACCAGTGTTGACACCGCGGCGCTGGGCCTATACCTACGGAATCAAGAGTGAGACGTTGCCCGATGGCAAGCACAAACTCATCTACGCGGCTACAAAAGTCTTCGCTGGAGACGTCGTGGAGGCGGGGCCGGGACGAACCATCGCTCTCGTCTTGGCCTGTCTGGTAGGAGTGTGGGTAGCGAAGAAAAAGCCTCCGATCGTCCAAGTGATCTGGTGGGCGGCGTTCGCTCTCTCACTCCGGTGCGTCTTTGAGAGTGTGATGGATCCCTACTACCTGGCACCCAGCCTCGTGCTCGTTATTGTGGTCGCGTCCACTGTCGGCAAGGTCCGTTTCTTACTCACCTTGGCGGCCGCAGGTATCTGCACTCGAACCAGCTATTGGCACACCGGAGAGTGGCGATACTACCTGTTGGTTACCGGTTCGCTCCTTTTGGCTCTCGCCTTTTCGTGGCCGCGCGATCGAGCTCACCAACGTGACCACGAGACCGCGGACACGGAACCTTCACGATCTGTCGCTTAGTGGGCTGAGTTGTCCTTGCCCGCGCCAGAGTTGCACCTCTCTACGACCCGTGACTTATTCACGGGTCGCAGTTCACATCCTGGAGAGCGAAGGACATCGCCGTTTACGGACCACTCGTCTCAGTGTCGACTGATGTATCACTACGGAGTCTTTCCCCGTCTCGATGCCGGTCGTAGCGCCAAACCAGCAGTCTTGGACGACAAGTCTTCGAGCAGTCCGCGGCGGTGGCCGAGTACATCGAGAGCCACCGCGACGTCGGCCGTTGTCACGGTTCTTCAACTATTTGACGCCCTACGACCCCGAGAATCGGTAATCGATGATGTGCGGCCGCACTCGAATGGGCGGGTCAACGTGCCAGATCTACTCTGGGGAGTCAACGCCAAGTGGCTCCCGGCAGCGGTCAGGATACCCAGACCTCTCAAAGCTCGACGCTGCAGCGGCGAGTTGAAGTCAACCAGCCTACATATGCACTAGAAAACTAACCCCACGTCCAAGACTCCAGCGTCTCGCTATATCCGCACTCGCCGGTTTCAAGATTGCACTGCTCGCTTAGTTGAGGACCGGCGGGAGTGGGATAGTCATCGTATTGCACGACCGCCACAAGCCCCGGCGTGGCCATACAGCTCGTTGCGGACACCGTAGATAAGCACGCGTACGCCGTCATGGTGCGGGTGGTGGAAGAGGCGAGATTTATCTGCGTCGTGCACCAGACGGACACGACGTATCCATCCAGGGTGCCCGTCTCGGGTATCTGATAGGCGGCGCCATTGGCGGGCTGCCAGCACTGGCCCAACGTCGTCGCCACGCCGCCATATTGCGAAGCCGTCGGTGTCGTCGGTATGGGTGAGTACCGTTCGCTCTCGAGCGCGGTATTCATCGCACTGCTCAGTGCGTAATGAAGCTCGTTCACGCTTTGAAACTTGGTCGAGTTATTGAGGTCGTTGGATGCCCAACTCGTCAATGAGGCCACCATCGCACTCACGACGATGATATAGACCAGGGCGAGAATGAGTATGGCCCCTTGCTCGTCGTGACGGTTCTGGCCGTCACGACAACGGTCGGCCCCTTGGACTCCCGGCAACCGCGATGAGTCGTTCCTGGCTGCGCCCCTACGTGTGCTCACACGCATCACCCGACCGTAATCGTCATTGACTGCGTCACTGACGAGAGGTTCGCGTCGGTCGCCGTCACGGTGAAGGTCTCGGTCGATGCCGAACTGCTCACTTTACCCGAGATCACGCCTGCCGAGCTGAGGGAGAGACCCTTTGGAAGGGTTCCGGTTTTAGTCCAGACAAACGGTGTGGTGCCACCGGTGACCGCCAACTGCTGGCTGTACGTGGCACCCTTGGTGACCGTCATCGACGTGGGCGTGATGTTGGTCGGCGCGGCGTTGACCGTCAGCGTCAACGACTGCGTGACTGAGGAGAGGTTCGCGTCGGTCGCCGTCACGGTGAAGGTCTCGGTCGTTGCGGTGGAACCCACCGTGCCCGAGATCAGTCCCGTCGTGCTCAGCGAGAGACCGGTCGGAAGGGTTCCGGTGTACGTCCAGGCGATTGGCGTGGTGCCACCGGTGACCGCCAACTGCTGGTTGTACGTGGCGCCCTTCGTGGCACCAGGCAGCGGGTTGGGCGTGATGTTGGTCGGCGTGGCGTTGACCGTCAGCGTCAACGACTGCGTGACTGAGGAGAGGTTCGCGTCAGTCGCCGTCACGGTGAAGGTCTCGGTCGTTGCGGTGGAACCCACCGTGCCCGAGATCAGTCCCGTCGTGCTCAGCGAGAGACCGGTCGGAAGGGTTCCGGTGTACGTCCAGGCGATTGGCGTGGTGCCACCGGTGACCGCCAACTGCTGGTTGTACGTGGCGCCCTTCGTGGCACCAGGCAGCGGGTTGGGCGTGATGTTGGTCGGCGCGGCGTTGACCGTCAGCGTCAACGACTGCGTGACTGAGGAGAGGTTCGCGTCGGTCGCCGTCACGGTGAAGGTCTCGGTCGTTGCGGTGGAACCCACCGTGCCCGAGATCAGTCCCGTCGTGCTCAGCGAGAGACCGGTCGGAAGGGTTCCGGTGTACGTCCAGGCGATTGGCGTGGTGCCACCGGTGACCGCCAACTGCTGGTTGTACGTGGCGCCCTTCGTGGCACCAGGCAGCGGGTTGGGCGTGATGTTGGTCGGCGTGGCGTTCACCGTTATGGTCAACGACTGCGTGACTGACGAGAGGTTCGCGTCAGTCGCCGTCACGGTGAAGGTCTCGGTCGTTGCGGTGGAACCCACCGTGCCCGAGATCAGTCCCGTCGTGCTCAGCGAGAGACCGGTCGGAAGGGTTCCGGTGTACGTCCAGGCGATTGGCGTGGTGCCACCGGTGACCGCCAACTGCTGGTTGTACGTGGCGCCCTTCGTGGCACCCGGCAGCGGGTTGGGCGTGATGTTGGTCGGCGTGGCGTTCACCGTTATGGTCAACGACTGCGTGACTGACACCGCGTTGGCGTCGGTGAACTCGACGATGAAAGTCTCGGTCGTTGCCGTAGAGCTCACGGTGCCCGAGATCACTCCTGCCGAGCTGAGCGAGAGGCCGGTCGGAAGGGCTCCGGCTGTTTTCGACCATCCGACGTACGGCGTCGTACCCCCAGTGACAGCCAACTGCTGGCTGTACGTGGCCCCCTTCGTGGCACCCGGCAGCGAGGTCGTTGTAATGATTGGCGCTACGTTTACGGTGATCGAGAGAGATTTCGTCGCCGTTACGCCGTTAGCGTCGGTCAGGGTAACGGTGAAGGTTTGAGTCGTTGCGCTCGCACCGACAGTTCCTGAAATCACGCCCGACGCCGGGTTGAGGGTCAGACCGGTCGGCAGTGCGCCGGCGGTGACACTCCACGAGTAGTAGGTGGTGCCGCCCGTGCCAACCAGCGTCTGGTCGTAGCCGGTCTGGGTCCGCGTCGCACTGGCCAGGGATGTCGTCGTAATGCTCGGCACCCCATTCACCGTGAGAGTCAAGGACTGACTAGCGAATACTCCGTTCGCGTCCGTCGCCGTCACGGTGAAGGTCTGGGTCGTTCCCGTGACGTCCGAGCCGGTGATGGCCCCCGATGAGGAGTTGAGCGTGAGCCCGGCGGGGAGCGCGCCCGAAGAGACGCTCCACACGTAGGGCGCGGTACCGCCAGAGACCACCATCGTCTGAGAGTACGCACCGGTCAACGTCGCACCGGGCAGGGTCGTCGTGGTAATGCTCGGAGGAACGTTCACGGTGAGGGTGAACGATTGGACGGCGGCGACACCATTGGCGTCGGTGATCTGGATTGAGAAGGTCTGCGTGGTCGCCGTAGAGCTGACGGTGCCCGAGATCGTCCCGGTCGTCGTGTTGAGTGCCAGTCCGTTTGGCAACGTACCCGACGAGACCGACCACGCGCCAAAGGGATTCGTGCCACCAGAGACCGACAAGGTCTGAAGGTACGTGCCGGACTGGGTAGCCGCGGGCAACGCGGTCGGCGCGATCGTGGGTTTGACGTTCACGGTGAGGGTAAACGAGTGTGTGGTGGTCACGCCATTGGCGTCGGTCAGAGTTGCGGTGAACGTCTGAGTGGTCGCCGTCGAGCTAAGGGAGCCCGTGATCGCTCCGGTCGTCGGATTGAGTGAGAGACCGTTGGGCAGACTCCCGGTCGTAATGGTCCAGGAGTAGGGCAGAGTGCCTCCGGTGCCGGACAGGATCTGCGAGTAGCCAGTCTGAGTCTGTGTGGCGGTGTTGAGCGAGGTCGTTGTGATACTTGGCACGACGTTCACGGTGAGGGACAGTGACTCGGACGCCACCACCCCGTCGGCGTCGGTCATCGTCACGCTGAACGTTGAGCTCACGGCCGATGAGCCTACGGCCCCTGAGATCACACCCGTCGTCGGGTTCAGCGAGAGCCCGCTCGGCAGAGACCCGGTGCTGAGGCTCCAGGTGTAGGGAGCGGTTCCACCGGTGCCCACGAGCGTCTGTGAGTAGTTGGACTGGGTTCGCGTAGCCGCGGGGAGCGTTGACGTCTCGATGCTCGGCAAACCATTCACGGTGATGGCGACGGTGTTGGAGGTCACACCGTCGGCGGACGCGGTCAAAGACGCTGGCCCCGGACTCGCCGCGGTCACCGTCTCCGCGCCGGTGACGCCACCGCTCACCGTCAGACTCCCGAGACCAATGAAGGAGTTCGTGGGCTGGGCCGCAAACGTCACGACACTGGAGTAGTCGTTGGTCTCGAGGTTTTGGAAGTTGTCTTCTAAGGTCGCGCTCAGCAGACAGTTCGACGTGGTCGTGACGCTCGCGGCACAGGGGGTCGAGAGAATAACTTGAGAGACCGGTCCGGGTCCGGTGACCTCAACTGGTCCACTTTCGGCAGCCGTGAGGTAACCCGACGTGGCGATCAGGTTGTAGGACGTCCCGACGGTCCCGCCGAAAGTACAGCTCGAGGCGTTGACCGTTCCGGCCAAAGCGGTGAGGTCAGTGCAGTCGGCGATGACCGCGTTACCGGTCGCGGATAGTGCAATTGACGCGTTGGACGTCGAGACATGATTGCCCGCAGAGTCTTCCACTTGGACCGAGGGCTGGGTCGGCATCACCGCGTCGGCGGCGCCAGCGACCGGCTCGGGGGAGATGAAGGCGAGTTGGGCGGCGGGACCCGGCCCCGTCGGCGTGAAAGGATTGCTCGCAGGTGACGTCAACCCGCCACCCGTGAAGGACATGGTGTACGACGCGGTGTCCAGTCCGGCAAACGTGCAGTTGGAGACGTCGATGACACCGAGTGTTGGAACGAGATTGGTGCACGACGACAGTGTTCCACCGGAGACGCTGGGAGTGACCGAGGCGGTCTCCGCCGTCACGACGTGGTTGCTGGCGTCCTCATAGACTAGGACCGGCTGTGTGGTGAAAGCGGACCCCGACGCGCCGGGCACCGGCTGAGTCGTAAAGAGCAACTGGGTAGCTGCGCCGGTGATGTTGAACGGGGTGCTCGTCGCAGATGTAAGGGTGACGGTGGTGCCTGATGAGTTCTTGTAGCTGCCCGTGACGTTGAGCACCAGTTTGTCATTGTCTTTGGTTCCCGCGCAGCTGGTCAAAGTGTAGATGCCGTTACCAAAGGAAGGGCTGCAGCCGTTGAGTGTCTCAACGTTGCTCGGGCCAACAGTTCCCAGATACATCGAGACGGCAACGGATGCGTTGGTGTAACTCGAGGTAAAACTGTTCTCGATGTTGCCAAAAGCGTCCTCTACCTCCACGCTCGGGTTCAGGGGAAAAGCCGTCGTGGCCAACGAGTTGCCGACGCCGGTCGGCTCGGTCACGAACGCCAATTGACTAGGGACGCCGGGGTTATTGACGGAGAACGCATTACTGATCGCGGGGATGGCGCTACCGCTCGAGCCGCTGGGCGTGGCAGTCGCAGTCATGGTGTACTGGGTCTCGCTGACTGACGGGTTGGAATTGGGGTTATAGAAGTAGCCGCCGGAGAAGTCACACCCGCTCGAGAGGGTAGCTACCCCTCCCGTCGCGGTGACCGTCACGATGGTCTGGGAGCCCGACTGCTGACCGAAACAGCCGTTTAACTGACCTCCAGACAGGGTGAAAGTGATCGTACCCGTCCACGAGGTGTTCAGCGAGTTCGTAGTGGTGTCGACGTCGACAGTCGGAAGAGTGCTAAAGACCGAACCTGAAGCTCCGCCCACCGGTTGCTTAGCGAAGACCAAGTGGTATGACGAAGCGGTCACGGGAAACTGGTTGCTCTGGGGAGGAATTTGAGAGACACCCAGGCTTGAGTCGGTCGCTTCGAGGGTGTACGTTCCGCCGGACCCAATCGTGCAACCGCTAAAGGTCGTCACGCCCAGAATCTCATTCCCTTGGCAGTTCGACAACACTCCCGAACCGGTATCGATCGAGATCGTCACGTCCGAGTAGTCGGTGGTGACGATGGATCCACCGCTCGTCTCCACCGCGACCTGGGGCTGCACCGACAGGGCGCTGCCGGCGTACGAGGCCGGACTTCCAGTCGGTCCGCCGCCGATCGAGCCCTGATTGAGAAAGACCAGTTTAGTCGCGGCCAGGGATCCTGAGGTGCCGCCAGAGTTTCCGGCCGGGAAGTCGACCACAAAGCTATTTGTGTAGGACGTGCCGACCAGTGAGATCGTGATGAGTTGAGGCTCGTTGTCTTCGCACGTCGTGCCGTAGGTCGTACCGTTCCACCACTCCACGGCGTAGGTGCCCGTCGACGGGTTATTCGTTTGATACTGGACGTCGTAGGTTGAGGCGGAGTATGGCGACGGCAAGGGAAAGCCCTGGCTCGCGCTGTAGTCGGGGTAGTTCGACATGGCGATGGGCTGACCGGCGCTGGTGCAGGCGGCCGTGAACAGCGACGGATCGTTTTGAATGGCCGAGATGATCTCTTCCGATGCGGTCGTGAGCACCGCATCAGTGGTGGTCAACTGACGGTGGTCCGCTGAGGCGGAGATCGAGGTGGAGAATCCGATGATGAGGGCTACGGACGCCAGCCCGAGAACGATCAGCGCGAGCAGCACCTCGATCAAGGTATCGCCTGAATCTGACTGACGATTCCGGGCGCTTCTCCTCGCCGCGGATTTCAAGACGTTCGGACGCGACATTAGGTAAGGACCCCAAAGACGATCGCTTCAAGACCGTTGCCCACCATCTTGACCTGAAGCGTGGTCGGCGTGGTCGCCGCCACCATGGCCGCGCCGGTCTTCACCACACCGGTGGTGTAGCCAAGGCAGGTCACGGTCAAATCCCCACCGTCACCCGGATTGCTCGAGGTCAGACCGGATCCACCGACGCCGGAGCTTCCTCCACAGGCGGTCCCCACCGGGTCGCTTGGCGTGTCCCACGGTTCGTCATTGTTCAGAATGCTGAGCGGGGTATCCGCCGTCCAGGTCAGCGACTCGTTGGAGTCGGTCGACTCGGCGTCCACACTGGCGATCTGCCATCCCGTGGCCGGAACACCCTCAGCGTTCAGGATCGAGATATCGCTTAGATAGACGTACGTCGTGCCGCCGCCGGTCATGTACAGAGCGGGCTTTCCCGTGACGCCGGTATAGAACGGCGTACCCCCTGTACACGTCGACTCGCCCGCCGAGCAACTGTTCCCCAGGAACGATCCCTGCAGCCACGCCGGAAGACTGACGGGTTCCACGCTCACGCCCGTAAGGCCGAGGCAGAAGTACAGAGTCGAACCACCGGGCAGCGCCGCGGCCATCTGATAGCCGCACGCGCCGGACGCGGGATTGTATGACTCGGCCGCCAACAAATTGTTCCCGGTAAGGGATGACAAGTCGAGGAAGCACAGCGACCCGGCGTAATAGCCGGTTCCTGGCGTGGCAAAGTTGCACCCCGAGGTCGTGGAGATATTCACGGGAGATCCGCCCGAACTATTCAAGGGTGTCGCGGCGGCCGGCACCGCAGCCAACGTATAGAGATACGCACCGTTCGCCTCGGTGGAATGGGGTTCCGCAAGTGCGAACTCAACCTTGGAGACATTGAGAGCTGAGTTCGCCGTGTTAACGACGGGAATCCAACCACAGGTCATCGTGACCACAGGGGAGCACTCCACACCACTGGGGTCCGAAACTGTTGGGGGTTCCTGACAGTTACTCGTAACCGTGGACGAGCATGGTTGTTCGATGTTGTAAGAGATCGTGGTTGATGATGTGGGCGACGAGAGATACGCCGTGCCGGTGGTCGACGTGCAGTATTGACGAACCAGGTTCCACGAAGTGCCATTTTGGACGTCGGCGTAGGTGATCACTGTGCCATATCCGCTCGTACCGCCGGCAAGTGCGTTCGACGCGAGACCCAGCAGCTGCGTCTCCGAGCTGGGACCACACTGGTCGGTGGTTCCCGACTGCGTAGATAGCGCCAGAGCGCTTTGCACGTCAGAGGAATAGGTGGAGGAGACAACTTGAGCGTCTCCCGTGTCGCCGAGGCGGTTTGCCACACTCGGTTGCAACGAAAACATCGATAGCAATCCAATCGAGAGCCCGCCGACGATCAGAGGCATTATCGTGACAACGATCAGTAGCTCAACGAGCGTGAAGCCCCGGTCTTCGTTTTGGGCGCCACCTGTCCCGCACCCGACTGCGCTCCACCGCCGCCCACCTTGGGGGCTTACATGAGAGGGCGCTCGCATGCGGCGACGCTTGGGAATCTTCTTAACTCACCTTCACCTGGTTGTAAATCCCGTACATCGCCGAGATAAGCGCCACCGCCACGAAGCCCACGATTCCCCCCATGAAAATGATGATGGCGGGCTCGAACAGTGCGGTGGCCTTATCGAGTTTGGTCTCAAGTTCGCGGTTGTAATACTCGGCCGCTACATCGAGTTGCTGATCGAGGGTTCCCGTCTCCTCGCCGACCCGGAACATCTGTCGCGCGGCGCCGGGAAAGAGCCCGCTTCGACTGATCGGCCCGGCGAGGCCCTGGCCCTCCATCATGGCTTCGCGAACTTCTTCGAGCGCCTTGTGATACACCGCGTTGTTGGCGGACTCCGCGGTCACTTGCATCGATCGAGGCAGGTCCACGCCCGCCTTCAGCATGGACGAGAGAATCCGGCAAGTCCGCTCGAGAATGGCCGTCTGGGTGAGGTCGCCCACGACGGGCAACTTCAGCATGATGGCGTCCATCCTGGCTCGACCCCTGGGGTCTCGTCGCATCAACACGAATCCGACGACCAGGACGATCACTATCAACGCCTCCGCGTACCACCAGTGCAGGATGAAGCCCGAGGTGCTCATCATGATCCGGGTGATGAGGGGCAGTTTGGCTCCCAGGGAGTTGAAGAAGACGGTGAATCGCGGAAGAACGAAAAGCGTCAGCACCAACACCGTCACGATCGACATCGCCGCCACGACTGCGGGGTAGATCAACGCGGCACTGATTTTCGCTCGCGCTTTGGTGTCGCGCTCGATGTAGTCCGCCAGTTGGTTTAACACGGCGTCCAAGTTTCCGGTCAACTCGGCGGACTCGAGAATGCCGACGTAAAAGTTCGGAAATGCCTCGGGGTGACCCGATGCGGCGACAGCGAACGTGTCGCCGGCCCGCAAGCTGTCAATCAGCTCGCGGACGATGGCGCGAAGCAACTTGTTCTGCGTCTCTTCCACGATGACCTCTAGCGCCTCCATAATCGGAATTCCGGCCTTCATGAAGACGGCCAGTTGGCGAGTGAAGTTCATGACGTCTGCGCGCGGGACCTTCTTCTTCGTCAGCTCGAAGGCCAACAAACTCTTCTTGGTCGTAACCTCAATCGGCTCGAGTCCGCGCTCGAGGAGTGCCATATGAACGGCGCCGCTGGAGAGTGCCACCTCGACCCCGGACACTTTCTTTCCACTTTGGTCCAGGGCGCGAAACCGATAGGCCGTGGTGGGGTCGGTCTTCTTGCGGCCGAGACCGAAGGCGATCGAGCCCTTGGAGGCGTCTTGCTTGGCCCGCTTCTTCGCTTCTTTATCCTGTCGATCCGCCTTGACTTTGGGAGCTTTGGGAGCTTTGGGAGCTCTTGGGTTCTTTTTCCGTGCGCGGGCTCATAGGGCGTACACGCTTCTGATCACTTCGGCGACCGTGGTGATGTCTTGGTTGACGAGCGCGATCGCCTCCTGGCGCAAGGTGCGCATTCCTTGTTTCATAGCCATGTTGTGCAGCTCCTCTTGGGTAGCCCATCCGACGATGAGGCGCTTGATTTCCGGGGTCATCACCAACAACTCATAGACGCCAATACGGTCCTTGTAGCCGGTGTCGCTACAGAAGTTGCAGCCTGAGCCGTAGTAGAAAACCTGCTTGTCGAGGTCGGCACCCCCGCTCTCGACAAAGAACTCGCGCTCATCGTCGGTCGGGGTGTAGGTGGTTTTGCACGACGGACAGATTCGGCGCAAGAGGCGCTGGCCGACAATGGCGAGAACCGATGAGGCCACGAGAAACGACTCAATACCCATGTCGAGAAAGCGGTGCAGCGCCGAGACCGAGTCGGTGGCGTGCATGGAGGAGATGACGAAGTGGCCCGTCAGGGCGGACTGCACCGCGACTCGGGTGGTCTCCACGTCGCGGATCTCACCCACGAGAATGACGTCGGGGTCTTGGCGAAGGATCGACTTCAGTCCGGTGGCAAAGTTGAGTCCGGCCTGTTCGTTGGTCTGAATCTGGTTGATGGTGGGAAAGACGTACTCAACCGGGTCCTCAATCGTCATGACGTTCAACGTCGGGTTGGAGACTTCGCTCAAGGTGGCGTAGAGAGTGGTGGTCTTGCCACTCCCCGTGGGTCCGGCACAGAGCACCATGCCAAAGGGGGAGCGGACCAACTTGGAGTAGGTGGCGTGGGTATCGCGCGGCATTCCCAGATCGTTCAGCTTAAAAACCGACCGTTTCTTGTCCAGGATTCGCATGACGCAGTTCTCGCCCATGATGGTGGAGACCGTGGCCACACGCACGTCGACCTCGTTACCATCAATGTTGGCGGTCAACTGGCCGTCCTGGGGGCGGCGACGCTCGACGATGTTCATGTTCGCCATGATCTTGATGCGACTCACGAGTCCCGGACCGATGGCGATGGGGAGTTGCAGGATCTCCTTCAGCGCGCCGTCAATGCGAAAGCGCACCCGCACGAAGTCTTCGGAGGGTTCGATGTGGACGTCCGAGGCGCGGTCACGCATGGCTTGGACCAAGATCCGGTCCACCACCTGGACAACCGGCGCGTCGTCGCTGACGATCTCGACGTCGCTCGCGCCAACTGCTTTCTTTCGGGCACCCTCCACGGCCTCAAAGGCCTGGACCAACATTCCTACGCTGCCGATCGCGCGATAGTTGCTGTCGATCGCCCAGATGATGTCGCTCATCGGAGCGATCATCAAATTCACTTGACGTTTTGAGGTCGACGCCAACATCGAGCGCAACTCATCGCTCGGCTCAGCGACGGCGACGTAGAGACCGTCTTCTTCGGATCGCACCGGAATCGCCAGCTGCTCACGCGCCATCGACTCGGGGATCAGTGAGATCACCGCCGGGTCGACGTTGTCACGACGAAGGTTCACCACCACCAGTCCGAAGAATCCGGCGAGGGCCTCAGCTAAAACCTGAGCGTCGAGGGCACCCATATTGACGAGGATCTCTCCGAGCTTGCCCCCGATCTCGCCTTGCTCGGCGAGGGCCTTCTCCAGCTGTTCCTCCGTCACGAGATTTTTCTCCAGGAGGAGGTCTCCCAGTCGACCCTTGTAGGCCGGCGGCATTGAGCGCGTCGCGACCGGCGAAGTGCCCGAGGGCGGCGGGCCGTCAGCGACGAGCACGGATCCACCACCGCGCGCACCGCTATCGCTCAGGCCACCATCGACTTGGTCTTCGCCGGATCGAGGAGCTTTTTCGGATTTCCTCTTGAACGCCACATCAACCTCTCAGAAACTCGACAAAAACTACGTGTTTATTCGTAGTCGGTTGGTTTATAAACCAATTGTCATAATTTTCACACACATGCACCATTTTTTTGGTCATTTCCGTAAAAAATAATTCTCGACGCAAGATCAACGTCGTCAACACGACACGTTGAGCGTCGCGCAGAAGGTGAAAACACCGTCGTTTCGCCCCAACGGATAACTGAAGAGACTTCATAACTAGTGCCCTTGGCATTTCTATACGCGTTTCTGTCGTTACTACGTGAACATCGATGGTTTGCCAAAGAGGTATCCCTGGCCGAGCATTCCCGCTTCGCCCAGTGGAACACCGAGTTGGCGCAACATCGAGGCTTCGGCTTCGGTCTCGATACCTTCGGCTATCAAAGTGGTCCCGCTCTGGGAGGCGAAGTGGCACATGCCGGCGATCATGGCCTGCCGGGCGGGATTCGTGTCGATGTCACGAACGAGCGAGATATCTAGTTTGACGAAGTCGGGTTGGAGCTCCAGGATGTGGCTCAGGCTGGTATATCCGGCCCCGGCGTCGTCGACTGCCAGTTGGCAGTTGCCAATCTCACTGAGTGCTCGGCGTATGGCGGTGTAGTTCTTGATTTGAGCGTGCTCGGTGACCTCGAGGACCAAAGGTCGGGTTACGCCGACAACTACTTTGGCGGCGTGACCATCCAGCAGGGCCGCGGGCGAGAAGTTGAGGCTGAGCCAAATATCGGGACCGAGCTCCTGGGCGGCGGCCAGGGCCGCCTCGGCGCAGAGCGCCTCCAGCTCACTTCCCAGACCAATTGAGTGGGCCTGTATGAAGCGTTGATCGGGCGACTCCCCGTCGTCGAAGCGGGTCAAGGCTTCGTACCCGACCACAATTCCGCTCTTCAGTTCGACAAATGGTTGAAAGACGGGGTGAAAGCTCCGGTTCCTCATGATCGTCTGGATGCTGGAGCGGAGCGACTCCCTCTTGGAGAAAACGTCGACTTCCGCCCCAAAGAGGGCACCGGCGTACGATCCCAGTTCTTCGAACACCCCGAGACGGGCGCTCATGGACTCGGGCCCGTCGTCGGACTTCGTTGCTAGCGCCAGAATCCCGACCAACTGGCCTTCCCAGCGAATGGGGACGTTCCCAATGGCCGTGAATCCGCCTCGCACCATCCGTCCGGTGACGCCGTCGCCCGACACGACGCGATACTGGCTCAAGTCGATCCACCAGGCGCCGGCCTCGGTTCGTTCGATCAAGCGCTCAGGGTTCTGAAACTGCAGGGTGACCCCCGACGTGGCCCCGCCGAGCTCATCGCCGCCCGTGCCGATTGTCAAGAGCGTGCCGTCGCCCTGGACCAACACCATGAGGGCCGCGTCGATCTCGACCAAGTTGGCGACGGCTTGACAGAAGGTCTCCGCCGTCTCGTGCAGAGAGGCGCCCCGCCGGACGTCCTGCATAATGTCAAGAATGTCCAGCCGGTCGCGCTGCTCGCGGGTTCGATTGGTCTCGAGACGGCGCTCCACAGTTAGGTCGCGCTTCACCGCCACGTAGGCCATGAGACGGCCTGCGCCGTCATGGATCGGGGAGATCGTCGCGTCCTCTTCGAAGAGATCTCCGCTCTTTCGACGGTTGATCATCGTTCCGTGCCAGGTCTGGCCGCCCAGGAGCTGGGCCCACATCACCTGAAAGAAGGTGTGGTCGTGAAGCTCGCTCTGCAGTACGCGGGGGTTTGCACCGACGAGCTCTTCGAGTTCGTAGCCGCTGGTGCGCACCGACGAGGGATTCGCGTACAGAATGATGCCGGCCGGGTCCGTTATCAGTATTGACTCGCTGGCCTGGTCGATGGCCTTTGTCAGCAGCGCCTGGTCGTTCAGTGACGTCACCAGTCGCTCATGATCGCGCAGACGCTTTATACCAAAACCCAGCTCCTCCGCCAGATCCTTTAAAACGTCCACCACGTGAGCGTCGAAGGCGTAGGGGTCGACGGAGTAGACCTGCAGGGTCCCGTCGACCGAGCCCTCGACGTGGACCGGCAAAGCGATGCACGACTGAAAGCCGTGCATCGTTGCCTGTCCGAGCCAGGGGGAGAATCTCTCGTTTCCGGCCAGGTCGCTCATCACGACGGGCTCTCCGCTACGGATCGAGGTTCCGACGGGCCCAGCGCCGAGGGGGCCCGGGCCCCAGTCCACCTTGATCGAGTCCACGTAGTCGTGGTGTTTCTTACTGGACGCGACCTTCGCGACGCTGTGTTCGGCGTCATCCACGCGACGGCCATACCAGGCCAACGCGTATCCCCCTTCGTCGACCGCGGCCTGGCACATCTGAACGAGGAGGTCTTCTTCGGACTCCGAGCGCACGAGAACCTGGCTCCCGGCCGATAGCGTGCTCGCGGCCCGCTGAGCGGCGACCTCGCTTTGGCAGTCGCGAAGGGCGACCACGCTGCCGACGATGGCGCTGGTCGCCCCGCGCTCGGGCTGGGCGCGCACGCCCATCCAGCGAAGATCCCCGTCCGCCGTGCGAAGGCGAAACTGCGCGCGCCCAATCTTTTGTCCCGAGAGGAGTTGTTCATGACGCTCGCTCAGCTGGGCGGCCTCGTCGAAGGCGACCAGGTCGACCGCGCGAGTACCGACAATCTCCTCGGGCGCCCAGCCGAGGACCTGGTAGATAGACGGCGAGACCCACTTGATGACGCCCTCGAGATCGGTCTCATAGACAATGTCGGACGAGTTCTCGGCGAGAAGACGAAAATGCGCTTCGGACTTCGCGAGGGACTGACGCGTGGCCACCTCGTCTTCGATGTTGCGTAGGCCCACCACGATCGCGGCCACCGAACCATCGCGGTCGCGAAGTGCCTTCGCGGACAGCGACATCCAGTGGAGTTCCCCGGTTGCCGAGCGATAGCGAGCCTCGATCGAGGAAGGATTCTCTCCCGCCAGCACCCGACGCCGGTACTCGCCGACGATGTCGTGGTCACCTTCGAAGATGAGCTCAAAGCTCCAGCGACCAATGAGATCCTCTGGACGCCAGTCGAGGAGCTGACTAGAGGGCGAGATCCACTTCAACAGACCGTCGCGTCCGACCTCGTACACGATGTCCGACGCGTTCTCAGCCAGAAGTCGATAGTTCTCCAGCGACTGTATTCGATCAGTCACGTCGCGCCAGGTGTAACTGAGCCCGTCGCCGACTTTGACCGCGCGCACGTCGCAGTGTCGCTCGGACTTCCAGACTTCGTTGTAGTACACCGAGTCGTCGAGAATCAGCGGCTCGCCGGTCTCTACCGCGTGCACGTAGCTCGCAAAGGTGCCCGATCTCTTGTGGCCGGGGAGTATGTCGGTTAGACGGGCGCCAATCATCTGTTCGCGCGTGGTCCGGTTGTACGCGATGGCCGCATCGTTGGCGTCGGTGAAGATGAAGTCCACCACCCGCCCTTTGTGATCCCTTAGAGCTTCGAAGATCACGTGGGGATCCATGAGCGAGTCCAACGTGGCCGCCAGGCGAGCGCGCTCCCGTTTTAACTGGCTCAACAACTCATCACTCGCTTCGAGTCGATCGTGGCGAAGGCTCAGAGGTGTGACGAGAGGAGGCTCGACATCGTGTTCTCGATGTTTGAGAGACATGCCCCTCCTCCACAGCTACGGGCCAGGTATTCGCCTGCGTTTTGAAGTATGGCGGCGTCATAACTACCCCCTCCCAACGAGGTGTCTACGCTCACACTTGAATGCGTAAGGGTGACAAAAAAGACACTTTTGCGAAAATCATCCGAGCGCGTTCGTGCGGCCGAGATGGAGACAGATCCAACGATTCACGCGGACGGAGATGACCGACGTGCGCGGCTCTCGCGGGCGGACCTTGGACAATTATCCGTTCGCCCTTTGTGTGGCCAGTGCGAACGTCGATGAGAGAAAGCAGGTAGCGCTCGACGGCATGAGCCGTCGTCGCGGTGTGACGGGCTCGACCGTCATCGTCGTATATTCCCTTACTTGCAACGGATCACGAGAAGCAGAACAGACGTGTGGGGTGCTCGACGCCGACCGCTCGTGACCGAGTGAACCGACACCTCGAAGAGGGAGACTGTCGGCGATAACCGTCGTTAAGCCCAAATGCCGACCCCGTTACGCTGGGGGTACTCGCTCATGACACTCTTTGACGAAACCCTCGGCGGACACTTTCGACTCGTCCGCTTGCTCGGGCGCGGAGGAATGTCTGACGTCTATGAGGCACTCGACGCGCGCACGGGTCTCGCCGTCGCGCTAAAGATCCTTCGTTCCAGTGACCCCGAGTTTGTGCGGCGCTTGGCGCACGAGGCGCGCGCCCTGGAGAGTTTCGAACACCCTGGGCTCGTTCGCCTCTACGAGACCGGTCTCGCGGGCGACCAAACGTTCTTGGTGATGGAGTACGTAGAAGGCATCACTCTGGCCGAGTCACTACGTCGAAGCCCTCTCGCCACCCACGACACGGCAGCGCTCGGGGTCTCTCTCGCCGACGGTCTCGCCTACGTCCACGAGCGAGGTGTCGTACATCGCGACGTAAAGCCGTCGAACATTTTGATCTCCACGACGGGCGAAGTGAAGCTCGGGGACTTCGGAATCGCGCAGCTTCACGACGCGGCCACTCTGACGATCGCCGGCACCATGCTCGGGACAGTCTCCTACATGGCTCCCGAACAACTCGAAGGCACTCAGGTGGGACCAAGCGCCGATATCTGGTCGCTCGGCATCGTGCTGCTGGAGTGTCTCACCGGAGAGCGCGTCTACGCGGGATCTCCTAGCGAGATCGTGGCCCGTCGCCTCCGCGAGGCGATTCCTCTTCCGGCCGATCTTCCTGTGGCCTGGAAGATCCTCTTTAGCGGGATGCTCGATCATCGCCCCGACCAACGCCTCACCGGTAGAGAGGTGACCGCTCTCCTCGCGACATCTCCCTACTCCACGCCGTGGGTGCCGAACGCCTCGAACAGCGACGACGCCACGTACGATCTCACGGCTCTCGCTCCGGGATCTGACGTCACGATGGTGGCGGGACTCTCGGCCCTCGCGAGCGCGGACGCCACTCGAGTAGCCGCACCGCCGACCACCAGTGCCCCGCGTCGCCGGCCCGCCTGGCGTTCGGCCAAGACCGCGATTGGCTCCGTGGTCGCGCTCGCGGTGATCGGCGTCGGTCTCGGACTCTGGCTCGCACCGAGTCCGCCACGTGATCCCCCACGCACGACGACCACGACGACCACGATGCCAAGCGCGTCGAGCGCGCTCTCGTCGTTGGTCAGTGACATGGCGCGCGCCCAGTCGGCCGGTCGTATGGGTCCCGGAGCGGAGCAAAGTATTGCGAGCAGCGCCGAACAAGCCCTGGCCAACAACACCGCTGGCAACATCACTCAGGCGGGCAACGACCTCCAACAAGCCGAGACCACGATCGTGAACGGTATACAAGGCGGAACGATCACCGGGGCCGAAGGAATCCAACTGCTCCACGCTCTCTCGGTTCTGTCGAACTCACTCGGCGTGGCCATTCCTCCGACGACCACGACCACGACCACGACCACCACGTCGACGACGACAACAACCACGACAACGACGCCCGTGCCCCCCACCCAGCCGTTTCCCGGAGGCGGATTCGGAAACGGTAACTAATGACACGAGCTCCGCTCGGCGTCGTGGCGACGTCGAGCGGAGCTCGTGATCTCAAAGAGAGCGGCTTACTGCGCGGGACCGGTCGTCAACGCGAAACTCAAGGTCTCTTGAGCACCGCTTGAGTTCACATACGTGATGTTCGCGGTGTCGCCGGGCTTGAGCGAGTACTCCAGGGCACTCAACTCGGCCGGGGTAGTCACCGTGTGACCATCGAAGGACGTGATGATGTCGCCCGCCACCAGGCCCGCGTTGGCGGCGGGAGAGTTGGCGATCACCGTGGCCACCGTCACCCCAGGGGTCGTGGCGGTCGGCGCGCCGGGCTCGGTGGTGTTGGCGCCATCAACCTCGATGCCGAGAATGGCGGTGGGGCCAATGTGAATGGCCGCCGTGGCGTCTCCGTTCTCTATGTCCTTCGCCACCGCGAGGGCGGTATTGATGGGAATTGAGTATGCCTGGGCCGCCGGCGCCTCGAAGTTGCCGATGGAGTAACCACCTCCGTTGGAGTTAGCGGCCGTGTCCATGCCCACGACCTTGCCACTCAAAGTGACGAGCGGACCACCGGAGTCGCCCGGCTGGATCGGAGCGTTCGTCTCGAGCAGGCCCGTGAGCTTCTCCGAACCTGAGAGGTTCTCGTCACTCTGTGCCGTGATGGACTGGTTCTTCGCGAGAATGGTGCCGGCCACGTAACTGGGGGTCCCGCCCACACCACCCGCGTTTCCAATTCCGACGATCTTCTCATTGAGAGTGACGGCGCTCGAGTTGCCGAGGGTGACCGGGGTGAGACCCGAGGCGTTCTCCAACTTCAATACCGCGACGTCTTTAGCGACGTCATAACCGACCACCTTGGCCTTATAGGTTTTGCCGGTCGAGACGTCACGAGCAGTGATCGACGTGGCCGCCTCAATCACGTGGTTGTTGGTCAAGACGACGCCGTTCGACGTCAGGATCATCCCAGTGCCGGCCGCGCTGGCGTCTTGATATGAGATGCCCGTATTGATATCTACGAGACCCGGGTCCACTTCCTTCGCGATCTTGGCGGCGGCCTTGTCAGTCGTAGTGGGCCTCGGGTTAACTGAGGGCAAGTTGAAATTGGGAAAGGTAAATCCTGGAGTCAGCGACGAGCCATTCGAAGGAAGGCTCGTCCTCGTGTATGAGGGAACGGCCACGCGCGGCGCCGTGGGCTTGTCGACGTAGTGGCCCATCACAAACCCCACCCCGGCAATCACTACCACCAACGCCAGCACCGCCAACGCCGACAGGTACGTCATGGAGAAGCCGTGTCGGTCCACCGAAATGGGTCGCCGAGTGCGATCCTTCGAGGGGGGCGCGCCGTCGCCCTCGTTCGGCGTGTGTTCCTGTGAGAGGGGGGCGCCGTCGCTCTCGTTCGGCTTTACTTCTTCGTTCCAATCCATAAAAAATACTCCTCTACTGCGAGAAACGGGACAAGACCAATAGTGCGGGTCAATGGTGAAGGGTCTATGGAAGGCGCCTAAGAAGCGAATAAAAGTACGGCGTTTCGGCCAAATTCGGCCATCACAGCGCGGTTGTTTACTTTCTAGTAGAAAGTGAGACGGTGTTCGGTGCGGAACGAATCGGGCCATCTAGACGTGGCCCGACCCCCGGTAAGGGCAAACGGGGAGAGCCACCTCAGCTGAGCACTGAGTGACGCCTTTCGAGGTGATCGAACGGCACGGATATCATCTCCGAAAAAGTGTCGTTCGATACTCACATTTTGCTGTGGATATGTCGTGTCAGTCCGCAGACCAATGAATCATTGAGAAATCGAAGTATGAAATTCTCGTTACTGAAATTCGCATCATTCGCTTCTGCGTCAAATCCTCACTGTAGATGCGACGAACGCGTGCAGCGGCCGAACGAATTGAATGTTCATAAGAAAAACAATCTTCGTGCGCTCTGGTGACGCGCACGCGTTCACGATTCACACGAGGCTCCCAAATGACGCACAACTCCTGATCAAGTTGGTCAAAAGCTCGATTCCGTAGTGAAGAATGATCGAGCCCTTCGAATTCCTTTCGAAGATGGTTCTCAGTGCTCAGCTGAGGTGGTTCTCCCCAACATGCCCTTGCGGGGGTGGACCACGTCCAATCTGCACTCTCAAATCTGCACTCTGGTGCGCGGAGCCCGAGCCAAGGCGGGACCCTCACCTAGAGTGATCCAGGTGACAACCAGCGAACGCACCGGCATTCGACTGACGAATCTCACCAAGTCCTACGGCGACGTCAAAGCCGTACGCGGCATCGATCTCACGATCCACCCTGGTGAGACCCTGGCTCTGCTCGGCCCCAACGGGGCCGGAAAAACCACCACGATTGACATGATGTTGGGTTTGATCCGCCCCGATGCGGGAAGCGTCTCGCTTTTTGGGTCCACCCCTAGCGAGGCGGTCGACGCCGGGATCATCAGCGGAATGCTCCAGACCGGTTCACTTCCGCACTATTTGAGCGTCCGCGAACTCGTCACGATGATGGCCTCCCTCTACCCGCACCCCCTGGAGGTCGACGACGTACTGCGCCACGCGGGAATATCGGAGATCGCCGATCGTCCGACCACGAAGCTCTCCGGTGGTCAGACCCAGCGAGTTCGAATGGCGATCGCGCTCGTCGCCGATCCAGAAATGCTCATCTTGGACGAGCCGACGGCCGCCCTTGACGTGGAAGGCCGCCGTGACTTTTGGGAGTCGATTCGCGGGGTTGCGGCTCGCGGCAAAACCATCATCTTTGCCACGCACTACTTAGAAGAGGCCGACGCCTACGCGGATCGAGTCGTGCTCATGGCCCGCGGTCGCATCGTGGCGGACGGGCCACCCACCGAGATCAAAGCTCGCGTGGGGGGCCGCACCATTCGCGCGACGCTCCCGGGAGTGGACGTCGCCGCCCTCCAAGCGCTGACGGGCGTGGCCAGCGCCGAACAGCGCGGCGAGGGATTCGTCATCAAGTGCACCGACGCCAACTCATCAGACTCGGCCCTTCGAGCCCTCCTCACTCAGTACCCACAGGCGCGCGATATCGAGGTCCGCGGAGCGGGCCTCGAAGAAGCGTTCCTGGACCTGACCGGTGACGAGCCCGAGGAGAAGTCCTCGTGAACCTCATATATGTTCGCTACGAGGTGCTGCGCACCATCCGCAACCGCCGTTTTCTCATCTTCTCACTGGTCTTTCCGCTCATCTTGTTCTTGACGGTCGCTGGGGCGCACCGTCACGCCACGGCCGACGGCATCGGCTTTCCTCTGTACTACATGACCGGGATGGCCGCGTGGGGAGCGATGACCTCAGTCATCTCCGCGGGAGCGCGCATTGCTCAAGAGCGTTCCGACGGCTGGACCCGCCAATTGCGCATCACTCCACTCAAGACCAGCACCTACTTCGCCGCGAAGATCCTCACCGGGTACATGATGGGCATCTTCAGCATCGCGGTGCTCGCCCTGGCAGGAACCCTTCTGGGAGTCCGCCTGGGCGCGGGCGGCTGGCTGACCATGCTCGGCCTCCTACTGGTGGGTCTCATCCCCTTCGCCATCATGGGCATCATGCTCGGCCACCTGATCAGTGTCGACTCACTGGGCCCCGCCATCGGCGGCATCACGTCGATCTTTGCCCTCCTGGGCGGAGTGTTTGGCCCGCTCTTCTCATCCGGAGCGCTCTTCACCGTGGTCAAGGGTCTTCCTTCCTATTGGTTGGTTCAAGCGGGCAAGTCCGCCCTCGAGGGTGGGCACGTCTGGACGGCGGAGGCGTGGATCGTGATCGCCGTATGGTCGCTCGTTCTGGCTCGCGTTGCGGTACGCGTGTATCGCCGCGACACGGCGAAGGTCTAGAGGCCGGAGAGTCTGCGGATGGGGCGGGCGAGGGCTGAGTTGTCGTCGTCGCCGAAGCCTTGAGCGATGATGCCGTCTTCAAAGGTCGCGGCCAGCGAAGCCACCGGCAAGACCGCTCCCACTTCGCGCGCCAGTTCGAGTCCGATACCGAGGTCCTTGCGGTGGAGTGAGATCTTGAATCCCAAGGGATAGTTGTCGTCGATCATGCGACCACTGCGATTTTCCAATACCCACGACCCCGCCGCACCTCCGCGAAGTGCCCCGAGAACTCGTTCGACGTCCAGACCAGCCTTCAGCCCCAGCGTGACACCCTCGGCGACTCCTAAGTACGTAGAAGCCAAGATGACTTGGTTGATCGCCTTCGCCCACTGGCCAGCTCCCACGTCGCCGAGATGAGTCACCGTGCGGCCCATGGCGTTCAACACGGGTGCGGCGCGTTCAAAGTCGTGGTCGTCGCCCCCGACCAGAATTGAGAGGGTCGCGTTCTTCGCTCCTTCAGAACCTCCGGTGACCGGGGCGTCTAAGGCCGTGACCCCTTGTGAGAAGAGGCGTGCGGAGAACTCTTTCGCTTTGGTGGGGCTTATCGTCGAGCAGTCGACAAAGAGAGAGCCCGGAGTAAAGCCTTCGGCGAGTCCGTGCGGGCCAAAGAGGACCTCTTCCACCTGGGGAGAGTCAGTGAGACACGCCACCACGATGTCACTGGTGCGCGCGACCTCGGCGGGAGTCGCCGCACTCGTCGCGCCGAGAGCTATGAGCGGACGCGCCCGCTCTGACGTGCGGTTCCACACGCTCACCGCAAAGCCAGCCGTGACGAGATTCTCAGCCATGAACTGACCCATCGTCCCCAGTCCCACAAAACCAACGCGTTCCTTGAGTGAGTCTGGGGCGGTACTGGTCACGGGGTTCCCTTCGAGTCAACGAGTGCGTGAAAATGGTACCCGGGGAATCAGAGCTGAGAGACGTGACACTCGTTTCCCCCAAGTGTCTTGTTGCGGTGACCTCGCGTCAGGCGACCCGCGAACGTCGAGTCGGCGCCGCACACTCGCGACACAGCACGACAGACTTACGCGTTTCCTCTTCAGATTTGGCGGCGCGGAGTACTCGGATGGAGCCATTCGCCTTGCACTGATGTTGGTGCCAACAGGTATGACGAGAGCATTTGCACGGTCCAGAGGCGGGCGCGCGAGTCATCACTGGTACCGACGATGGGGGCCGAGATGGAAAAAGTTCGGACATACATCTCCTTCACTCTCACCGTCAATTCGTAGGCGACCGCACTTCAAAGACCGCGGACCGGAGAGTACGGAGACTCGCGCTGGTGGCCTGTGGCAAAGCGGCAGTGCACCGCCGAGTGGCCAGAGTCGGTCACGACTGAGACGCTGTTCGCGCCGCTCCTCGCAGCAGCGAGGCATCAGATCCCACCCCAATGAAGGTAAATCCCCGCGCGGCGAGAGCCTCCACCCGTTCCGGGGTGACGGCGAGAATTCCGGCCACGACGTTGGCCTCGCGAGCCGCATCAATTACCGTGTCGAACGCCTCCAGGAGAAGTGGATTGTCGAACTCGCCGGGAATTCCGAGCGACATCGAGAGGTCACTAGGTCCGACGAACAGAACGTCGACACCGGGGATTGCCGCGATTTCGCGCACGTTCGACAGGGCCGGCGCCGTCTCGATCTGAACTATCCCGAGGAGCGAGTCGTTCACGCTCTCGGTGTCGCGACCATCACCGCCGAACTCGCGCGCCCGGTTGTACGTCGCGATTCCGCGATCACCGCGCGGCGGATACCAGAGGTGTCCGATCGTCGAGCGAACCTCCTCGGGAGTGTTCAGGCGGGGAAACATGACTCCCGCGACCCCTAGATCAAGCACGTGACCCACGCGAATGCGTTCGGATGACTCGACACGTACCAGAACGGGCACGCCGTGCGCGGCCCCCGCGAGAAGCTGGCCGGTCAACCCCTCTTCGCCGCCGGGCCCGTGCTCCAGGTCGACCAGCAACCACTCGAATCCAGCCAGGGCGCAGACTTCAGCCGCGCCGACCGAACCGAGACTCAAAAAAGTTCCTCGCGTCGCGCCGCCACGCACTAGTTCTCGCAACGTTGTCATGAGCCACTCACCAGCGCTCGATCACAGGTGAGTAGGCAGGCCGGAGCAAAAAAGTTCATACGTTAGTCTTCCATCACGGGTGAGGAACCCGCAAAAAACCGCCACAATCCGCAGGTGCCGATCTTGAACTCCATCCGAATAACGAACGTGATTGTCACGCCCGTGGCGTTTCGTGATCCCCCCTTGTTGAACGCCGTCGGTGTGCACGAGCCCTTCGCGCTCCGCTCGATCATCGAGGTCGAGACCGACGCCGGAGTCACCGGTCTCGGCGAGTCCTACGGTGACCTCGGTCATCTTGAGCGGCTTCGTCGAGTTGGTGAGGCGCTCTCTGGCATCGACGTGTTCGCCACGCACCAGATTCTCACGGCCACGACGAGCGCCCTGGGTGGAGCTGTCGGACGCGACGCTCACGGGCTCACGGGCTCGATTAACGCCGCGGGCACGATCCTTCGAACCTTCAGCGCCTTCGAAGTGGCCACTCTCGATATTCAAGGCAAGGTCCTCGGACGTCCCGTGTCAGATCTGCTGGGAGGGGCGGTGCGCGAGCGCGTGCCCTTCTCCGCCTACCTCTTCTACAAGTGGGCCGCCCACCCGGGCCTCGAGCCCGATGAGTTCGGCGAAGCCCTCACTCCGGGTGACATCGTGGCCCAAGCGCGGTGGATGCTCGAGACCTATGGCTTTCGGGCCATCAAAGTGAAGGGCGGGGTCTTTGAACCCGCGGCCGAGATCGAGGCCGTGTGGGCCCTGCGTGAGGCTTTTCCTGACGTGCCTCTCCGTCTCGATCCCAACACGGCGTGGAGTATTTCGACCTCCATCACGGTGGGTGCGGAACTCGAGGGCGTGCTCGAGTACCTGGAGGACCCTACCCCGGGACTCACCGGCATGGCGGCGGTGGCGCGAGACGTCTCAATGCCCCTCGCCACCAACATGTGCGTGGTGGGCTTTGACGACATTCCCCGCGCTCTCGCGGAGCGCTCGGTGGGTGTCATCCTCTGCGATCACCACTACTGGGGCGGGCTACGAAAGGTCCAAGATCTGGCCGCCATCTGTGACACGTTCGACCTCGGACTATCCATGCACTCGAACTCACACCTCGGCATCAGCCTCGCGGCGATGACCCACATTGCGGCGGCCGTGCCCAACCTGACCTACGCCCTCGACACGCACTGGCCCTGGAAGAGCGAGGACGTCATCGTCGATACCTTCACTTTCGAAGAGGGCTCCCTCGCAGTTCCGAGCGGACCCGGCCTCGGGGTCGAACTGGATCGCGACGCACTCGCGCGTCTCCACGAGCAGTATCTGGCGTGCGGTGCCCTAGAGCGCAGCGACACTCAGTACATGAAGTCTCTGTACCCTTCATACGACGCGACACTGCCCCGCTGGTGAGCATCACCGGCTACGCCTACCCCTGGGATTACCGCGACGACGAGGAGGCGCCCGCTCGCGCGGCGTCCCTCGGGATCGACGTCGTGGCCGTCGCCGCCAGCTATCACGCCACTCGCGTGGCGACGCCCCTGCATCCCACCCGACGGGTCACCGAGATTCCCCACGCCGCTGCGTACTTCCCTCTTCGCGAAGAGATCTGGCGAGGCCAACGCCTACAGCCCCACCACCCCGTCGGGTGGATCGGTCCGGACTCCTTCGAACACGCGCGTGATCGCCTCACTCGCGAAGGACTGGCCGTGGATGGGTGGGTCGTCCTCACTCACGATGACAACCCCGATGACGCCCACCGCGATCTTCTGGTGCACAACGCCTACGGCGAGTCGTACTCCTACGCGCTCTGCCCGGGCAACGACGACGTGCGCGACTATTGCCGCACGTTGGTGCAAGAGGTTGTGAGAGTCGGCGGTCTTCGAGGCGTGGTTCTGGAGGCGTCGGGGGCGATGGGTCTAGACCACGGCGGCACTCACGACAAAGTGGGGATGGCCGGCTGGAACTCGATCGAACGCCAACTCTTATCAATCTGCTTCTGTCGCGCCTGTGACGTCGCGCTTTCTCACGTCGGGGTCGACCCGGCGGACCTGACCCGCACGATTCGAGAAGGACTGGCCCGCGGCGTCACCTCGATGGAGGAGGGCTTGGGTGACTACGCCTCGGCGGTGGCCCGGTATCGCGTGTCACTCGCGACGACCCTCCAGCGGGAACTACTGGAGGCAGTGCGCGCAATAGATCCCGGCGCCAGCCTCACGGTGCACGCCAGCGCGAGTCCGTGGGCCACAGGGTCGTTTCCCGCGAGCTCTTCTGAACTGCTCACCAACGCGACATGCGCCGTTGCCAACTGCTGGAATCGAGAAGAAGCCGACGGTGAACTGGTCGGGCTGGGCCCGATGACGAAAAGGCTGGGAGCGTACCTGCGCCTCGATCGCGAGTGGGACCACGTCGATGACGACCTCGCTCGTTTTGTCAGTCGGGGCGTGCGCGAGCTCCACCTCTACCATCTGGGACTGATGTCAACGACCAGCGCCGAGTCGGCCGCGCGCATCGTCTCTCACTGGAACTCGAGTGTCGATGCGAACGTGGATCAGATCGAAGAGTCACTGAACGATGGATGACCTTATCCTCGTCACCGGCGCCCAAGGATCTATCGGTTCGATGCTACGAACCTCTCTTCGCCGGCCCGGCCGGCGTCTGCGACTGCTCGACGTGGCGCCACTCTCGGCGCGGGAGTCGGGAGAGGACGCCGAACTCATCACCGGATCGTTCCTCGATCCCGAGACCACCTTCGCGGCCTGTTCGGGCGCCCGCGCGGTCGTTCATCTGGGCGGACTCTCGCACGCGGGCTACTCGTGGCGCGAGTATCTCGAGGTGAATATTCACGGTACCCAAGTTGTCGTGGACGCGGCTCGCCGCGCGGGCGTCGAACGCCTGGTGTACGCCAGTTCGAACCACGCGGTCGGATTCGCTCCCCTGCGCGAGGGTGGCGTGGTGCCCGACTATGAGTATCCGCGGCCGGACAGCTACTACGGGGTCTCCAAGGTGGCGAGCGAGAGCCTGTTGAGCCTCTATCACGACCGGTATGGACTCAACGTGGTCTGCCTGCGCATCGGGTCGTATCGCGAGCGCCCGTTCGATCGGCGCTCGCTCTGGAGTTGGCTCTCCCCCGGCGACTGCACCCGTCTCGTCGAGGCCGCGCTCGCCACACCTCACCCCGGGTTTCGCGTGGTCTGGGGAGTGTCAGCGAATAGTCGCGCCGCCGTCTCGCGAGAGGAAGGTCGGGCCATTGGCTACGAGCCGCGCGACAACGCGGAGGACTACGCCGATCAGATCCTCGACGATCAGCGGCCCGGAGATAGCGTCGGTGGCCCCTACACCGCGCCCGACCTGGAGTAGTTAACCGATCACCGCGACGTACACGTCGCACAGATTCCAGCCCGTGTGACCACCCTCCAATAGTTGACCGAGGGCTTGAAGAGCGGGGTACGTGTCGTGAGTTCGCGCCACGCTGTGCCAGTCGAGACCAAGGTCGTTGACGCGCGCCATGGTGGACTCGCTCACCCACGCGCCCCCCACCCCCTCGATATAGTCGCGACCATCGGACGCTCGGGCAACAAAGGTGCTCGCTCGAGCGCTGTCTGTGAGCTCCTTCGCCATGAGCCACGCGAACTCCTGGCACCGGCCCCCTCGGCCGCCGCCCTCCACCCGAACGGTCACTTCGCCCACGCCCACCACCACCGTTCGCGCGTCGGCGCTCCTCACGGCGTCGCCCCACGCGCGCGCCACCGCCTGGACGTCGCCGGTGACGCGCGCTCCCCTGTCGATCACCTGGTACCCCCGTCGAGACGCTTCTTCGATCAGTGACGGCAAGATCATGGCCGGCTCGCCGACCACCACGTTCTCGTGGACGAGATCGAGCGCGATATCCATCAGTCGCGACCGTTTCTCGAAGGCGCTGAGCATCCTGGCGCGCAACGTCGCGCTCAGGTCGATCGACGCCCACAGCGCTTCGGCCTCGTCGCGCGAAGGTCGGTAGTCGTAGGTCATCGCTGACGCCACCCACTGGGCCCCCGAGACCACGTTGTCCACCAGGATCAGGCTCTTTGAGTGCGTCGAACGAAGATGTCGGAGCAACGCGCCACCCGCGAGGAGAGACGTCGTGGCACGAATCTTATTCAGCCTGGTGATGTCGAGACCGGTCCTAAGGGCGGCCCGCCACATCTCATTCAGGTCGTCCACGGTGAGAGGGGGTGCGGGACGTACGCACAGACTCGAGGCCCCTCCCGACAACAAGAACAACGCGGAGTCGGCGTGCTCGTCGCTTCCAAGAAACGACGCGAGCTCCTCTCCGGCGCGAAGGCTCCTGGGGCCGGGAGTGGGATGCTCGCCCACCAGAACGCGTTCATCGGGCGCCTCGCTCGGGCGCCCCACGTCGCTGATCACTAATGTCCGATGGACTCGCCGTCCGAGCGTAGACCGGGCCGCGTGAGACATTTCGCGTGAAGCCTTGCCGAGGGCGATCACGTCGACGGTTCCTTCAAGCGGCGAGGGTTCGTCCACGCGGCTCGCAATGAGAGACGCGAGATTCACGTCCGCGATCCAGCGCGAGGAGATCGCTTCGGCGTCCTCACGGAGCGTCACCTCAACGGCCCCTAATACCGGAAGCGACGACTAGTTCGACCACTCCGCGGTGTCGAGGTACCCCGGGGCCAGGGAAAACGAGATGGTCTGCACGCTGACTGCCGTGGGCACCTGAAAGATGACACAGCCTGAGGTGCTATCACCCGGGGCCAAATCAAAGAAGCCCGAGTTGTCATAGAAGTTTGAGCACTCCGACACGGTACCGAAGTCAGCCGTATACGTCTGCCCGTCGGTGCCGGCGACGGTCATGGTGAAATCCGCGTCGTCGCTTATCTCCTCGGTGCTGTTGTTGACCAGACTGACCAGCACCGCCACAAATCGGTACCCCGAGTCCGGCAGTCCGGCCCCCGCCGCAGCGGTCGCCGGGTCAAAGACTTGGCTCGCGCTGACCGAGAGCGGGTCGTTGTAGAAGTCGTGGATCGTTTGGGTCGTTCCCAACGCGGCGGGCGATGGCGTCCCGGCGATCGGCGCGATGATCAATTGCGGGAGAGAGAGGTCCGTGCGGACCTTTGACTCGACCAGAATCTCTTTGTTGGTGTCGGACTGCAGCGCGTACGTCGCCGCGGCCAAGCCGGTAGAGGTAGAAGCGTTGAAGTCTTTGATGGTGTCGGCGCCCAGTGCGCGGAAGTTGGTTATGAACGACGACACGTCGCCGCGAGCGCGGACGGGCCACGCCTCAATGCTCAGTGACTTCGCCAGCGACGCAAAGGCGGCCGACAACTTCGTGAGATAGGGCGCGGCCTTTGCCACGGTCGAGTTCTCAAAATCGCTCTCGTACTTCGCGATCTGCACGCTCCCCGCGGACAAGGTCTTGGAGAAATAGACGCCCGCCGTGTCAACCCTTACGCGGTTCGAAGGCAACGAGGGCGCGCTCGTGCCCGACGCCCCTCGGGCCACGACGCGGAAGCGGTAACTCGACCCAGGTCGAAGGCCCTTGACGTCGCAGTGGGTTGCGGTGGTCACGCACGTCCGACCGGAGGGCTTCGAGATCACCGCGAAGTTCTTGACGGGAGCTCCCGGCGGTCGAGACCAACTCACGAGGATCGTCGTCGCGGTCCCCGTCGCGCGAACGTGCTGCGGCGCGGGTTCCGAGGCGCCGGCCACGGTCGCGGTTATGGTGAGCGCCATCACTGAGGACACCGCACCAAGGGTCAACAACCTGCGTAGGGCACGTACTCGACTCATGGGCTGCAACTCCTTGCTTTTTTCCAGGCTAGTTAGGCGGGCGTCAGCAAAGTCCGAATCCGGGCTTCCCTGGCGAGCGTCGGTAGGCTTGGAGCGTGAGCGGCCCAGTAAACACTGAGCATTGGCAGAGCGAACCCAGTGCGCACGATTTTCCTGCCGCCCGCACCTATCTCAGCTTGATCGCCGAAGCGCCCCTCGTGGACAAACTCGTCAAGCTCCTCGAGCACGCTCCGACCGTCACCTACGAAGCCAAAGACTTGCTGCGCGCCAGCCGCCTGTCTCTGCTCTCCGAGGACAACGTGCACGTCGCTCTCGATCTCGACAAGGTGAAACGAGGAGTCAAGCTCTCTCCGATCCTGCTCGTGCGCGGGCGATTCATGAAGAACCGCGATCTGGTGATTGCCGACGGCTACCACCGCGTGTGTGCCAGCTACTGGCTGAGCGAGAACTCACCCATTCCCTGTCGCATCGTCGACTTCTCGAACTAGTACGCGAGGGAGCCCCCGCGCGGGTCCGCCGTCGGTCAGGGCCGCTCGACGCTAAGAAAGTCATAAAGCGGGCCATTCTCCCTCGGAGCCCCCTCCTTATACTGGGCGACGAACTACGTAGCGTCGCAGGAGCGTTCGTCGTAGCGAGCGGGGGTTCGTGGACGCCACGTCTCTCAAAATCGGGGTACGAACTAATGACGTTTCTGGGCAGGACCGTGGCGTTCGCCACGCTGGTCTCCTTAGCGATGACCGTGCCGGCGTCGGCCATCGCGTCGCCGGCGTGGACCAATGCTCGTCAGGTCGCGCTGCCCAAAGGTGCAACCGGTATCCCCGATGGCTTCTTCTCCTCACTAAGTTGCCCGAGCCTCGGCAACTGCGACGCGGCCGGCTCCTACTCGAACGGCGGCGGCCAGATTCTCGGACTCATTGCGAACGAGTCGAACGGAAGTTGGACCGCTCCGGTCAGCCTCGAGGCGCCCGCGGGGGCGGCCGGAAACCAAGGGGTCACCGTCTATGACGTGTCGTGCGGCGTCGCGGGCAACTGCGCGGCCGTGGGAAGTTACGAAGATGGCCACGGCGACACCGTGGCCTTCGTTGACAACGAGCGCGGCGCGCACTGGCTGCGGGCCAAGGTGCTTCCCCTTCCGCCCAACGCGCTCGTTCGCGGACAGAATGCTCTGGTGCGTTCGGTGTCGTGCTCGAGCGCCAACACCTGCAGCGCCGTGGGCACCTATCAGGACAACAACCCGATCGGCACCCGCAACCAGGGCTTTGTGACCACTGAACGTAATGGGAGCTGGAGTCGGGCTCGTCAGATACTCCTGCCCGCGAGCAACTTCAACCCCTTCGTCTCCCTCTCTCAGATCGCCTGCTCCTCGAGTGCCGACTGCGTGGGGGTCGGCTCCTTCATTAACAACAACGACGTCACCGAGGCGCTGGTGGTCGACGAGGTCGGTGGAACGTGGCATCGCGCCCAGGCGCTGGCGCTGCCGGCCTCGGCCAGTCGCTTCGCCGGCGCCTCGGTCACCGAAGTGACTTGCCTGAAGGACTCCTCGTGCGCCGCCTTGGGCACTTTCAACGCGACCGATGGGGCGCAGGAAGCGATGAGCGCCAGTGAGACCGACGGGGTGTGGGGAGCAGCCGGTGCGCTCGCCATGCCCCCCAACGCGGCGGCCAACCCGCACGTCTTCCTCTTTGGATTTGGGGGCATTGCCTGCGCCACGACCGGAAACTGCAGCGTCGTAGGTCAGTACAAGGACAGTGGCGGCCAGTACCAGGGATTCCTGGAAAACGAAGTGGCGGGGGTATGGTCTTCGGCCACCGAGGCCTCGCTACCCGCCAACGGCAGCTCGGGAGGTCAAAATGGCGGCGTCGTAGCGATCAGTTGCCCGAGCCTCGGCGACTGCCAAGCGAGCGGCTCCTATCTCGATACCAGCGGCAACTACCAGGCGGTCGTCTTTGGCGAAACAGACGGCGTGTGGCAACGCGGCACGCAAGTCACTCTTCCCTCGGGAGCGACCACCGTCGGCGTGGATGGCGGGATCTACGCCCTTTACTGCGCCAGTGCGACGTCCTGCGTCGGGGTAGGCAGCTACCTACAGGGCGTCAGTACCTACGAGGGATTCACACTCGCCGGCTGAAGGCGCCGGCGGACCGGGAAGGTTTCATCTCCGGACCACCTTGGAGTACCGCGTCATTCACTTTGCGGTAACCCTGGCTTTTTACGGTGTTCTTCGTGGCACGACAACGAACTCACCGCCCCCTTGATGATGCCGTGCGTGCCGCACCTCGCCTACTCCGAGGAGGTCGCTCGTGAGCGCCGCCGTCGACCTCTCGGGCCGCAACGTCATCCTCATCGTTGAGGACGAAGAAAGTTACCAAGACGCTCTCAACGTCGGATTGAGTGTCGAAGGTTTCGTGGTCGTCGGCGCCACCAACATCGCCGAGGCCCGTGCGGTCCTCGCTTCGTCCACGCCCGACCTGGTGCTGCTGGATGTCATGTTGCCCGACGGCTCGGGCATCGACTACTGCCGCGAGCTGCACGACACGACGCACATTCCCGTCATCATGGTCTCGGCGCGAACCAGTGAAGTGGACATCGTACTCGGCCTTGAGATCGGCGCGGCGGACTACGTCACCAAGCCCTACCGCTTGCGCGAGCTGGTGGCCCGAATACGCGCCGTCTTACGTCGACCGACCACGCCCAGCGAGGAGGAAGTCATCACCTTTGGTGAGTTGCGCATCGACTTCACTCGACGCACGGTCACCCGTCAGTCCGAGGAAGTCGAACTCAGTCGCAAAGAGTTCGATCTGCTCGCACTGTTTGCGACGCACCTCGGTCAAGTGGTCACGCGCGAGGTCTGCCTGGACACGCTGTGGTGGGGGCTGGAGCTCTCGGACACCCGCACCCTCGACACGCACGTGAAACGACTGCGCCAGAAGATCGAGAACGATCCGGCGAGCCCTCGACACCTCATCACCATCCGCGGCGTGGGCTTTCGACTCGACGCGTAGCCTGACGGACGTGCACAAGAACGACGTCGCCTACGACTTCACGCTGCGAGATCAAGACGGCAACGACCAGACACTCTCCACCATGGTGAAGCACGGTCCCGTCGTCCTCTTTTTCTTTCCGGCCGCCCTGAGCGCGGGCTGCACCAAGGAGTCCTGTCACTTTCGCGACCTCCACGCTGAGTTCACGTCACTCGGCGCCCAACCGGTGGGCATCTCCATGGACAGCGTCGATCGCCAGTCCCAGTTCTCCAAAAAAAATGGATTCGGCTTCCCTCTGCTGGCCGACGACGACGGCGAGGTCGCTCGTCACTATGGCGTGAAGCGCGCGCTCGGTTTTCTTAAGGTCAAGCGCGCCACCT
The DNA here is from genome assembly GCA_963756325.1 of uncultured Acidimicrobiaceae bacterium. Lineage (GTDB taxonomy): Bacteria > Actinomycetota > Acidimicrobiia > Acidimicrobiales > RAAP-2 > RAAP-2. The sequence goes on along the minus strand of CAVWNE010000002.1, from coordinate 639,324 downwards.
TCATCATCGGCGACGACATGGTGGTACGCGACGTGATCCACAGCGAAGTCAACCTGAATAGCCACGCCGACCGCGCGCTCGAGGCGCTACGCGCCTAACCCGCGATGAGCGCCGCGGCCGGGTCCTCGAGAAACGTCGCCACGTGACCGAGCACTCGTGAGGCGAGCGCCCCGTCGATCTGGCGATGGTCAAAGGACATGGCAATCTCACACACGTGGCGGACCACCACTTCGTCATTGACGACCCACGGGGCCTTCGCGATCTGGCCGATCGCGAGGATCGCGCCCGTACCGGGCGGCAGAATCGGCATCGCCGCATCCACGCCGAAGGGCCCGACGTTAGTGATGGTCAAGGTCGTGCCGATCATCTCGTTCGGTGTGGTCGTGCCGTTGCGCGCCTTGTCGACGAGGACGTTGAGGGCCTGAGCCATCGCGACGAGGTCGAGTTGATCCGCGCCTTTGATGTTGGGCACGATCAGCCCACGCGGGGTGTCGGCCGCGATGCCCAGATTCACACTGCGCCGCACGACCACTTCGGCGGCCGCCGCATCGAAGCTCGAGTTCACTCCCGGGTAGTGGCGAGCCGCGTCGCAGAGGGCCATGGCCACGATGGCGAGCGGAGACAGCCGGACGTCTTGAAGGCTGGGCTGCTTCTTCAGCGACGCCAGAAGCTCCATCGTTTTCGTCGCGTCGAAGCGAACCCACACCGCGGCGTGCGGGGCGGAGAACGCGCTTTGAACCATGGCCTCGGCCATCGAGCGAAGAACGCCCTTCACGGGTATGCGCTCTTCCTTCGGGCCGCTCGACCAAGGCTCGATGTCCCTGCCCACGAAGCGCGACGTGGTCGTCGGCCCACTCGGGGCCGGGCCACGGGCGGCGACCGGTGTCGCGACCGGAGCGCCGCTTAACGCGCGCTCGATGTCGTCACGAGTGATCAGTCCGTCGCGGCCCGTCCCGGCAACCGTCGTCAGGTCAACACCGTGCTGTTTTGCATAGAGGCGAACGGGAGGCGTGCACCGCGGCGCCAGCGAAGGAGTCACCGCACTCACCGATGCCGCAGGAGGCGTCGACGGGGCGACAGAAGGGGTGGGGGGGGCTCCGCTCCGACCGGCGCGGCGGTGCTTACGGGTGGCCACCCCGTCCTCGTTGGCCACGCCGTAGCCGACCAGCACTGCCTCGCGGCCCGCTCCGATGGCCGCGGGGCTCTGCTCGAGTAGCTCGCTCGCGGCCTCGGCTTGGCTGGCCGGAGTTGCGGCGACCTTCGCCGCGGGCGCGGCGTCGCCCCCCACGTCGAAGGTGATGAGAGGTTTGTGCACTTCCATGACGTCGCCGACACTTCCGTGCAGTGCGACGACGGTACCCGCGTAGGGGCTCGGTAACTCAACGGTGGCCTTCGCTGTCTCGATGTCGACGAGAGGCTGGTTCAAGGTGACCACGTCACCCACCGCCACCTTCCACGTCACGATCTCGGCTTCGACGAGACCTTCACCAACGTCTGGCAAGAGAAAGACTTGTTCGCTCAACTTCCATACTCCATCACTCGGTCCACCGCGTCGAGAATGCGGTCCACCGTGGGGCGGTAGTCCTCTTCAATCCTCGTGGGGGGATAGGGCACGTGATATCCGCTCACCCGAATACCGGGGGCGCTCATCGAATAGAAACAACGCTGGGTCAGTTCGGCCACGATCTCTGAACCGATCGAGGCCATATGCGGAGCCTCCTGGACGACAACCAGGCGACCGGTCTTTTCCAGAGAGGCAGCCATGGTGTCGAGGTCAAGGGGCGCGATACCGCGCGCGTCGATGGCTTCAATCGACACCCCCTCAACGGCGGCCGTCTCGGCCGCGCGCAAGATCGTCTTCATTGAAGAGCCGTATCCGACGACCGTCACGTCACTGCCCTCACGGCGAACCTTGGCGTCAAACAGCCCGAGCGGGGGGCTGTCGAGGTCGACCTCACCCTTCTCCCAGTAGCGGCTCTTCGGCTCGCAGAAGATAATGGGGTCGTCGTGTTCGATGGACTGTTGAATCATCCAGTAGGCGTCATTCGGAGTCGAACACGAGACCACCCGAAGTCCGGCCGTCGCGGCGAAGTAGGCCTCGGGACTCTCCGAGTGATGCTCAATGGCGCCGATGCCCCCCTGGAACGGAATGCGAATGACGAGACCCATGGTGTAGACACCGTCGGAACGCTTGTGAAGCTTCGCGACCTGAGACACGATCTGGTCGAAAGCCGGATAGACAAAACCGTCGAACTGAATCTCACAGACGGTGCGGTACCCGCGAATGGCCAGTCCGACCGCGGTGCCGACGATGGCCGACTCCGCCAAGGGTGAGTCGATCACGCGATCCTCACCAAAGTCCTTCTGCAGACCGTCGGTGATGCGAAACACGCCGCCCAACTTGCCGACGTCCTCGCCCATGATGAGGACCTTCTTGTTGTTCTCCATGGCCTTTCGAAGTCCCTCGTTGAGAGCCTTGGCCATGGTCATCGAGGTCGTAACCATCAGTGACCTCCACTTACGCCGAGGTCGATCATCTCGCGACGCCCCTCGTCGATCAGCGGGTGAGGTGCGGCGTAGGCGTGATCGAACATGGTGATCGGGTCCGGTCGATCCATGGCCAGTACGTCGTCGCGCAACTTGAGCGCCATGGTCTCGGCTTCTGCCGCGACGTCCTCGAACTTCGCAGCCTTCACCCGGTACTCCCGCACGAGGAGCGACTTCACTCGTTCGATCGGATCGCGATGCTTCCACACTTCGACCTCGGCGTCGATGCGATAGCGCGTGGGGTCGTCCGAGGTCGTATGGGCGCCCAGTCGATAGGTATAGGCCTCGATCAACGTGGGTCCCGCGCCCACCCGCGCCTGCTCCAGCGCGCGCTTGGTGACCTCGTACACGGCCAGGACGTCGTTGCCGTCGACGCGAACGCCCGGAAAGCCAAAACCGTGCGCCCGGTGATAGAGCGGGATCTTCGACTGGATCGACATGGGAGTCGAGATGCCCCACTGATTGTTCTGACAGAAGAACACCACGGGCGTGTTGAACGACGCCGCCCAAACGAAGGCCTCGAGCACGTCACCCTGGCTGGAGGCGCCGTCGCCAAAGAAGGTTAAAACCGCCTCTTCCGCGCCGTCACGTTGGACGCCCATGGCGTAGCCCACCGCGTTCAGAACCTGGTTACCGAGGACGATGGTCGGCACGGAGTGGCGGTACTTCTGAGGGTCCCAACCGCCGTTCGAGGTCGCGCGAAAGAGTCGGAGCATGTCTTCGGGAGGGACACCGCGACACCAGGCGATCCCGTGTTCGCGGTAGGTCGGAAAGGTGAAGTCGTCGGGGGCGAGCGCTCGACCGGCGCCGATCTGCGCGGCCTCTTGACCCTGCACCGGAGCCCAGAGCGCGAGTTGCCCCTGGCGCTGCAAAGACGTCGACTCTTGGTCGAGCCGGCGAATGATGACCATGTCGCGATACATGCCAAAGATCGCTTCACCGCTCAGTGTCGACTCGTATTGCGCGTCTAAAACGCGCTCTCCCTCAGGTGTCACTAATTGGATCAGTTCTTCGCCGATCATCAACGCTCCTTAGTTAACCCCCAGCGATAAACCTTATCCCCGTACGCTAAAGGGGTGCCCCGGCTACTCGTCGACGTGACCCCTTTGCGCACGAGTAAAGACTTCCGATTGTTGTTCATCGGGCAGTTGGTCTCACTACTGGGCAGTAACTTGACGCTGGTGGCGGTCGCCTATCAGGTGTACCAAGTCACCAACTCCTCACTGTGGGTTGGTGTGGTCAGTTTCATTCAACTCCCCGTCTTGATTGTTGGTGCGCTCTGGGGCGGTGCGCTCGGCGATCGCTTCGATCGGCGCACGCTGCTCATCGCGGCCACGCTGCTGTTGGCGCTGGTCAGCTTCGCGCTCGGAGCCAACGCCCTGCTCTCTCACCCCAACTTCGTCGTGCTGGTCACGCTACCGGCACTCGCGGCCGGGCTCGCGGGGCTGTCGGGGCCACTGCGCACCGCGGTCATTCCCACACTGGTCAAGCCCGAGGAGTTGGTCGCGGCCTACTCGTTGAATCAGATCATTATGAACACCGCGACCGTCGTCGGGCCGGGACTTGCGGGCGTCATCATCGCCTCGAGCGGAGTGTCGTGGTGCTTTCTGATCGATGGCATCACCTTCTTCGCCTTGGTGCTCTCGACGTTCTTCATGGCGCCCATGAAACCCGCGGGCGTACACAGTGGCGAGAAGGCGCTTCGCGCGATTGCGGCCGGCTTTGGCTACGTACGCCAACACGCCGTCGTCCAAGCGGTCTACCTCGTCGATCTCAACGCGATGGTCTTCGGTCTTCCGCGCGCACTCTTTCCCGCCGTGACCAAGCACATTTACCACGGTGGCCCCGAGATGTTAGGTCTGCTCTACGCCGCCCCGGGGGCGGGAGCTCTCCTCATGGCGATCTTTACCGGGTGGATGGACCAGGTTCGTCGGCGCGGCCGCCTGGTGATCCTCGTCGTGTTGACCTGGGGAGTGGTCATGGCCCTCTTTGGTCTGGTGCACGCCGTGTGGGTAGGTCTCATCTGTCTCGCCGTCGCCGGCGCCATGGACGTCATCTCGACCGTGTTACGAAATACCATCCTGCAGACCTCTATCTCGGATGACTATCGCAGTCGACTCTCGGCCATTCAGATGGCAGTCGTCACCGGCGGGCCGCGCCTGGGTGATCTGGAGTCCGGAGTGGTCGCCAACTTCACCTCCACCGAGTTCTCGATTGTCTCGGGCGGAGTGATGTGCGTCCTCGGGGTGCTGGCCCTCATCCGGTGGCGTCCAACTTTCTGGCGCGAACGATCGATCTAGGCCGAGCGCACCGGAATCGAACGCCGTTTGCCGTTCGTCACCTGCGCCAGCTGGCCGCACGCCGCCGCGATCGAACGACCACGGGTATTGCGCACCGTGACGTTCACGCCGCGATCGAGGAGCGCGTCGCGAAACTCGTGCACGCGCTGCGTCGTAGACCCGCGGACCAAGTATCCAGGGGTGGGATTGAGGGGAATCAAGTTCACGTGGGCGCTGAGGCTAAGGGCGTAGTCGGCTAACTCCTCGACGGCGACCTCGGTGTCGTTTACGCCGTCGATGAGGGCCCACTCGAAGCTCAGTCGCCGGCCGGTGACCTCGATCCAGGTCTGGCACGCTTGGCGCAGCCGCTCGAGCGGGTAGCGCCGGTTGAGGGGAACGAGCTCACTGCGCGTCAGGTCATTCGCCGCGTGCAAGGAGACGGCCAGGGTCAAGGGGAGTCCTTCGCCCGCGAGGCGCTCTATGGCCGGCGCAACTCCCACGGTCGACACGGTTAAGTGGCGCGCCGAGAGTCCTCGGTACCCGTGAAGCCGTCGAAGCGCGGAGACGGTGGTGGCGTAGTTGGCGAGCGGCTCACCCATGCCCATGAAGACCACGTTGGAGAGGCGTGAGGGAGCGGCCGCCCGCGTGGCGAACATCACTTGCTCAATGACCTGGCCGACGTCTAACTGGCCGGAGAATCCCGCTTGCCCGGTCGCACAAAATGTGCAGCCCATCGCGCACCCCGCCTGGGAGGAGACGCAGACCGTGACGCGATCGTCGTAGTGCATCAAGACGGTCTCGATGGTCTCACCGTCCTCGAGTTGAAAGACCCACTTGCGCGTCGCGCCGTGGTCACTGGCCACCTCGTTCACGACGGTCAGGCTGGGTGGAAACTCCTCCATAAGACGAGCCCGCAGGGCCCTTGGAATCGTGGTGATCTCCTCGATCGTTCGCGCTTCGCTCCAGAGTCCGTGCCAGAGCTGGTCAACACGATACGAGGGCTCGTTCTGAAGAAGTGATGTCAATTCTTCTTTCGTGTAGTGATAGATCGACGGCACCGTTCCACGGTAGATGAATTGTCGCGAGGCGCGGTAGGTGAGTGCGGGGTCTCCCTATAGCCAACTCACAGAGAACTCTTACTTGCTTCTTTCTCAAACCCTGGGCAGTGTGGGGGGTAGCGGGATCAAACTGTTTCACCAGCGTGAGGTCGTGGCTGACTATGAAGCAACGGTCGAGGCGTATCGCGAAGTCCCCCACTCGTCTGAGGACGTACCAGTCCTGGTCGAATCGGAGCGATAGGTGATGGTCCCCCGGCGGGTGGGATCGAGAAACCGGTCCCACCCGCGGCCCCCCTTCCCGCGTTTTCGTGGTTCGCGCAAACTCTGCTTGACTCGTTGGTGGCTGTGCGAGGGCGTGGCCAGAAGAGGAGCATCGTGGAGTTAGCGAACACATCGGCCGTCGTCACCGGCGGGGCCTCCGGCCTCGGTGAAGCCACCGCGCGCGCACTGTCCGCTCGAGGGGTGAAGGTGGTAATAGCAGACCTCAATGAAGAAGCCGGGCGCGGCGTCGCTGAGGAGATCGGTGGCGCCTACGTGCACTGCGACGTGACCAACACCGACCAGGTCATCGGGGCCATTGAAGCGGCCAAAGCCCTGGCGCCCCTGTGGAGCGCGGTTAACTGCGCGGGCATCGGTTGGGCCACGCGCACGATCGGCAAAGACGGCGAGTACGCCTCGGCCCACGACCTTGAGATCTATCGCAAGGTCATCGAGATCAACTTGATCGGCACGTTCAACGTCTGCCGACTGGCGGCCACGGCCATGAGCCACAACGCCCCCGACGTCGATGGGTGTCGGGGCGCGCTGGTCAACACGGCGTCGGTCGCGGCCGAAGACGGCCAGATCGGCCAGGTCGCCTACTCCTCGTCCAAAGGTGGCATCGTCGGTCTGACCTTGCCCCTCGCGCGCGATATCGCACCGATTGGAGTACGCGCGAACTGCATTCTGCCCGGACTCATCGACACACCCATCTACGGCTCCGGTGAAGCATCCGACGAGTTCAAAGCGCGCCTCGGCACGGGCGTCCTCTTCCCGAAGCGACTCGGTTACGCCCGTGAGTTTGCGTCTCTCGCCGTGGAGCTTCTCTCCAACAGTTACATGAACGCCGAGTCCATTCGCATCGACGCGGGCATTCGCATGCAGCCGAAATAGCGGCAGAAAGCCCTCGCCTCGCGAAAGGACCGCTTAGCCTTGCCGGTGTGAGTTGGGTGGACATCGTGATCGTCGTGGTGGCGCTCCTCGCGGGGCTACGAGGGTTCGCCGAGGGCGCCCTCAGCCAAGTGGCCGTGATACTGGGCCTGGGGCTGGGTTTTTACGTCGGCACCGCCGTCGCTCCGTCGCTCTCGCACGACATCACCAAAGGCCACGAGCGCGCCGTTCTGGCCCTCATCATCATCGCGATCATCACGTTGGTCGGCGTCACTCTCGGCGGCGTCGTGGGAAGAATCCTCAGTCGATTCGTGAGCGTGCTGATGCTCGGCATCGTTGACCGCGTGGTCGGAGTGGCCGTCGGAGTTGTGGCCGCACTCGTCCTCTGTTGGCTCTTCGCCGGAATCCTCGCCGGAACACCGTGGGGCTCGGTCGACAGCGCCATCCAAAACTCCGCAGTCCTCTCGGCGCTTGATCGCGTCATGCCTCCTATCCCTTCGGTCGAGACGCAAGTGCAAGCGCTCTTTCAAAAAGCCGGCGTGCCGTCGATCTTCGCCCACGTGATAGCCCCCACCTTGCCGCCTCCGGTGAGTCCCAGCACTCTTCCCCCGGTCATCCACTCGATCTCCGCCCCCCGTGACGTGGTGAAGGTGCTCGCGAGTGGCTCATGCAACACCCTGAGCGAGGGCACCGCCTTTTACGTCGCCGCGAACGAAGTGGTGACCAACGCGCACGTGGTCGCCGGCCATCGTCACTTCACGGTGAATGGCTCTCCCGCCACCGTGACTCTCTACGACGCGGATAACGACATCGCGGTGTTACGCGTCGAGGCGAACGGCACGCCGCTCACCTTCCTCTCACAAGAGCCGCCGTCCGACACCAAGATCCAGGTCGTGGGTTTCCCCCTGAACGGCACGCGCTCTCGCGCTGATGGCTATCTCGAAGGCCCGCTCAGCGGAGACAGCCGAAACTTCTATAGCCAGGACCTCGCGGTGAGAAAGTTCCTCGCGCTGGAGGTAAGTGTGCAGCCGGGCAACTCCGGAAGCCCCGTGCTGGTGAACGGTCAGGTGGCGGGCGTGGTCGAGTCGTACTCCCTCAGCCAACCAAGCACGGCCTACGCCATCCCCAACAGCGTCGTGCAAGGTGACATCGCCCGCGCTCCCTCGAGCGGCAGCGTCTCGACCGAGAGTTGTTTGAGCGGAGATTGACGGGCGCGGCCGACGGGGCGCCGTCCTGCGTGACGCGAGTTCGGGCAAGATAACAACGTGAGCCTTCGCCCCCGGTGGTTAGTCCTGTTGCTCGTGCTGGCGTCGTGGCAGGTGCCCACCGGGGCCTCGGCCGCGAGTTCGCCCGGGCACATCTCCGCGCACGCTCCGTGTGGCGTACCTCGTGTCACCCCCGCGTACCAGCACGTGGTGTGGATTCTGCTCGAGAACGTGGGCTACTCCGTGGTCGGCTCTTCCAGTGCCCCCTATCTCAACTCCCTGGCCGATCGTTGTGGCTTGGCCACGAACTACCGGGCGGTCTCGCACCCCAGCTTGCCGAACTACGTCGCCCTCACCTCAGGATCCACCCACGCCATCACCGACGACGGTGAGCCCGCTTCGCATCCCCTGGATGGCCCGAGCATCTTCTCCGAACTCGGCGGCCAGTGGCGAGGGCTCGTCCAGTCGATGCCCGAGGCGTGCGACCACGTGACCAGTGGCACCTACGCCGCGCGGCACAACCCCGCCGTGTACTACGTCAACCTCGGGGCGGCCTGTTCGCGAAACGACGTTCCGCTCACCTTTCCCTTGGACCTAAGTACCCGCTTCACGTTCATCACGCCCAACATCTGTGACGACATGCACAGTTGCCCGGTGGCGACCGGAGACCGGTGGCTCTCCCACGTCGTTCCGGAGATCGTCGCGAGCCCGCAATACCAGTCCCGATCACTGGTGCTGTTCATCACCTTCGACGAGAGCGACAGCGGTCCGACAAATCAAGTGCCCACCTTCGTGGTCGCTCCTTCGGTGCCTCGTCACTCCCGCATCGGCGCGGCCTTTACTCACTACTCCCTCTTGCGCACGACCGAAACGTTGCTGGGACTCCCCCTACTCGGCGCGGCACGAAGCGCCACGTCAATGGTGAATCCCTTTCACCTCTGAGTAGCACCGACCAGTCACCGGCGGGTGCGATGAAGGTCGTCCCCTGCGCTCAACGGATTATCGGGCACAGAGTTCGCGGCGAAGGGAAATCGGGTGGTGCAACTCCACGACCCGTCACTCTCGATCGCGAGGCCCTCGTAGCCGGCGACGCCCTCCACCACCGCGAGGAAGTCACGTCCGGCCACGGCCAGCGCTGTCGCCAACGCGTCGGCCACACCGAGGTCAGGACCAACGACACTCGCCGACGCCGCGCGCGCGCCCACTTGTCCAGAGAAGGGGTCAATGAGGTGTTCGCCTCGTTCGTACGTTCCCGACGTGGCGATCGACCCGTGAACATCGACAACGCACACGAGTCGCCCGTGCGTTGCGGGATCGGCGACGCCGATCCGAAAAGGTACGTTCGCTCCAGGCCGTCCTCGGGTCGCGATATCTCCGGCCGCGTTGACCATGGCTCCCGCGATGCCCTCGTGATCAAAGGCGAGCAGCGCTCGTTGAGCGGCCCAACCTTTCACGTACCCGGTGGGATCCACGCCGCCCGGCACGGCCCATGGATTGAACCAACCCTCCGATAGGTCGCGAGCGCTCGCGCACAACGTCAAGACCTCAAGCACGTCCTCGGGCATCTCGTCGAGCGTGGCGGCGCCTCGGCGCAGCCTCGACACGGCGCTCTCGGTGTTCCAGGTACTAAAGAGGGTGTCCGCCTGATGCAGAGTCGCCCGCGCGCGTTCGACCAAGGAGTCAATCACCTCGTTCTCCAGCGTCGCCTCAACGTAGAGATCAAAGACGACGACCGTTCCCATCACCTCTTCGAGGTAGTAGACCACCCGGGGCGACGCCGTGTTCCGTGTCATCAGCCGCGCAACTTCAGGAGAGCCGACTGCAGCGACTGTTCAAATCCGGCACTGGTGAAACTGGCCCCCGAGACCCCTTGAATATTGGCGCTTTGGGCGCTTACGGCCTGTGACTCCAGGATGGGAATGGCGTACTGGTCAATCGACTCAGACCGCGAGTCGCCGCCGTCACTAATGGAAGCGATGCTGACGTTGGTGATGTGCGAGGCGGAGCCCGTCACCGAGACGGCGAGCGTGCCGTAGCTGTAGTTGACCGACGGGCCAACCACCGTCCGGGTCGTTGACGGTGGGGACGTCGTCGTCGTGGTTGGCGTCGTCGTGGTTGGCGTCGTCGTGGTTGGTGTCGTGGTCGTCGCAGAACTGCTCGAGGTGGAGTGCGCCGGCGCGGTGGTCGTGGTGGTCGTCGCTCGCGCGGGTGGAGTCGTGGTTGTGGAGGTGCTCGGGGTGCCGCTCCGCGTAGGGGCCCCTCCGCCACTGGAGGCCCGAGTCGTGGTGGTCGCCGCACCGAGGGAGCTGAGCGACAACGCCGCGGGCTTCGAGTGAAAACTCATCACACCGGCGAACCCGGCCACCGTGGCGACCGCCACCACCGCCGCGCGCTTCACAGTCGACGCTCGTGCACGCTGGTCATATCTGGTCGATCCACTCTCACCCTAAAACGCGAACGTCTCTTCGTGGATCTGGTCGGCGTGCATCCCAAGGCTGCGGGCCGCCCACATCACGCTGTGGCTAAAACCGTTAGGCCCACACACGTAGAGGTCACTGTCGCGAATAGCGGGAGCTAGTTGACGAAGGGACTTGGCGTCAAAGCGCACCTGATCCCGCGCGCCGATGACCTCGTGGTATCGGCCACCGCGACGTTCCACCAGCGTGATCATCTCCTCGCGATGGACGATGTCCTGGATATCGGACGCGCGGATGATCACCGTGGCGTCGACGCGCGAAGGCAGATCCTCTAAGAGCGCGCGCAGTGGGGTAATGCCCACGCCCGCCCCGACTAAGACGACGCGGTCACGCGAGCGCGCGTGGTGGGTGAAGGAGCCATAAGGACCCTCGATGCCGACGCGCGTTCCCGGCTTCAAGGCGGACACCGCCCGACTCTGGTCGCCCAGCCCCTTTATCGTGACCCGCAGGTAAGGGGGGCGTGGTAGCGCGGACAGCGAGTAGGGGTGCGCGTGCCACCACAGTTCTCGGGTAAGAAACCTCCACTTGAAGAACTGACCGCCCGATACCGCCAAGCGATCGAGCCGTCGTCCCGAACAGACCACGGAGAACACGCCGGGCGCCTCTTCGCGCACCTCACGGACCCTCAGTTGATGACGAAAGCTGCGCCACAGGGGAAGTCCCAGGCGAAAGACGAGAACTAGGCCCGCGGTGGAGGCCCACACGACCGACCAGAAAATGCGAGCGACGGGGTGTCCAATGAATGAGCCGCCGGTGTCAATCTGATGAGCGAAGGCGAGAGCCAGGGCCAGATAGAAGTAGAGGTGGACGACCCACCAACTTTCGTACTTCATGCGCCGCCGGGCAATCTTTATCGACGTCGACGCCGCCATCACGAGCAGAGCGAACCCGACCGTGGCGGCGAGCAGATTGGGATAGTTCGAGAGGAAGACCCAGAACTGATGAAGCGGGCCAGTGTGGGCGAGCGCGGCGTATCCCACGGTGATGAGAACAACGTGAGCGGCGATCAAGACCACGGGCCACGGTCCGATCCGTCGGTGCCACGTGAGAAGACGGTGCTGTCCCAGCGCTCGTTCGAGCCACGGGATGCGTGCGATCAGCACCAGCATCACCAACATGAGGTACGTTCCGGTGAAGGCCGCTAGTCGCCCGCCCGCGATGAACCACCCGCCCGGCGCCGACAGCGAGCCGCGGGTCTCGCCGCTCAGGTCGAGGACGACGACTCCCACGAAGCCCAGGCCGACCAGCCACGCGAACGAGGTGCCAACCCACGGGCGAGGCGCGTGTCCGGGACGCCGGCGCGCGTGACGAGCGGTGGAGTGATGGTGATGCCCGGTGCCCTCACTGGCCGACGTCACCGAGGCCTGCGCGGCGATGAGGGATGGCACGGGGCCTTCTCTCACTGACATTGAAATCCTCACAAGTCTGGCGCGCCGGGGGGAGAGCGCGTCGAAACGAGGCTACGGGGAGGACCTTACGACGACATGAAGTCTCCATAAAAATCGTCTCGGCGCTCGCTGAGCGCCGCACAAGGCTAGAAAACGCTCGTCTCGTGGGGCGCGTGAGGAGGCCAGACGCCGGTCCCGCTCTGAAAACGGGGCCACGCGACGGCCACGCTGGCCCCGCCCATCTCCGCGTCGTTGAGGAAAATTTCCCCCTCGGTGGCCCGCACCACGGCTTGGGCGATCGCCAGCCCCAGACCGGCGCCACCCGAGTCCTCACTGGCCCGATGAAATCGCTGAAGAAACAGTTCGCGCCCCTGCTTGTCGAATCCCGCTCCGTCGTCGTCCACACGAAGACTGACCCCGTCCTCGGTGGCGCCCACGCGAACTTCCACGCGTCCTCCCTCTTTCGCGTGGCGACACGCGTTGTCAAGCAGTACTCCGATGAGTTGATCCAACCACTCGCTGGGAGCCAAAACCATGGCCGTTCGCCCGGTGGGTCCGATGAGGGACAGGGACACGCCGCGCCGGGCGGCGACCCCGCGAAATCGTTCCACGCAACTCTCGGCCACCGTCGCCACGTCAACCGGCTGATACGCCGGGCCGTCGGGCAACGCGTCCAGGCGCGCGAGCCACAGAAGATCTTGAACGATCCGGCGAAGTCTCTGAGACTCGTGGGCAACTCGCCCCAGCGTTGCTCGATACTCACCCTCAGAGCGCCGGGCACCCAGGGCCAGACTGACCTCCGCCTCAATGACGCTGAGCGGTGTGCGCAACTCGTGAGAGGCGTCGGCCGTGAACTCAAGTTGGCGCAGCCGCGCCTGCTCGATGGGCGCCGCGGCCCGGCGACCGATGAGCGTCGCCGCGGCGAAGAGCCCCAGCAGCGCCAGCGGCGCGAGCACGCCTTGAATCACCAGCAAGGTCGCCAACACGCTGCCGATCTGACTCGTGCTCATCCCGACGACGAAATATCCCGATGGTCCCCTGCCCCCTTCCACCCGCACCGCCAGGCCGCGCAGTTGCACCCCTCTCGGCTGAACCACGCCCTCATCGCTCGGCGGAAGTCTCGGCGTGTTGACGTTGAGCGCCCTCACCTGATGCGAGCCCTTGGGGATGAACCAGGCCAGGATAGGCACGTCGTCGGCGTCACCGGAGACTTGGCTTTTGGACGTTGACTGGGAGTGGATCTGGCGCGGTGACTCGTGTATCAACAGCGTTAGCTCGCTGTTGAGGCGAGCGTCGATGCGGGCCGATATTCGATTCACGACCACCAGGTCAGCCACGGCACAGACGAGTACCCCACCAACCAGCGCGATCAACGTGGCCCGCACGGCCACTCGGAACGAGAGACTCCGCAACCGACGGGTCGAGACTCCCCGGCGAAAGGGGAGTTTCACGATGCCACCAGCCGATAGCCGGCGCCACGAACGGTCTCGATCCTGACGTCGGCGTTGATTAACTTGCCGCGCAGTCGCGCCACGTGAACTTCAATCGTGTTGGACCCGACCGCGTCGGCCTCGTCGGCCCACGCCTGCACCGCGATCGTTCGGCGCTGCACGAGCGAAGGGCTCTTTCGCATCAGCAGTTCGAGAATGGCGAACTCACGGGGCGTGAGTTTCACCAGCGACTCCGCCACACGGACCTCGCGAGTCGAGGGGTCCACTTTCAATGATCCGCGGGTGAGGACCGGACCACGTTCGCCCAGGGGGCGTCGCTGCAACGCGCGCAGACGCGCGAGCAACTCTCCAAAGTCGAACGGCTTCACCAGATAGTCGTCGGCCCCTTCGTCCAGAGCCCCAATCCGATCGGCCGCGGCGTCGCGGGCGGTCAGCATCAAAATGGGGGCCCGCACCCCGTGACGACGAGCCCAGGTCACCACCTCGAGACCGGAACGCCCGGGCATGCGCCAATCAAGAATGACGGCGCCGAACTCGTAGTCGCCCAGGTATCGGCAGGCTTCTAGTCCGTCCCCCACCGAATCGACGACGTAGCCGGCCTCGAGTAGTCCCTGCTCCAGTACTCGTCTGAGGGCCGCATCATCCTCGGCAATGAGTACGCGCATGGTGATGAAGGTACCAGCGAGGCCCGATTACCACGGAAAGTGGCACCTTGAATTACTACGCACCACGTAGTAGTGTTCGGTTCGTGACTACCCGTGCTGACTCGTCCGGCCTTCGCCGAGCCAACGACCCGCCCGTTCTTATCCTGACCAGCCTGGCGGGTGGCTCGAAGCACGGACACGCCCTGTTAAAAGACATCGAGTCCTTCGCGGGCGTTCGACTGGGGGCCGGCGCTCTCTATGGCGCAATCACGCGGCTCGAAGAACGCGGGCTGATCGAAGCGCTCGAAAGCACGGATCGGCGACGCCCCTACCAAATCACGGCAGCCGGAACGCGGGCGCTGGCCGGTGTCATGGCTGAGATGCGCAACTTGACAGACGTGGGGACCGCACGGCTAAAGATCTCGTGGAGGCTCTCGTGAGCGCCAAGCGAGTCGGGCTCTCGCGCCTTCTTCGTTGGTACCCGGCCTCGTGGCGCGATCGCTACGGCGAGGAACTGCTCGCGCTCATGGAGGACGAGTGGGGCGATCGGTCGCCCTCACTGCGATATCGCCGCGATGTCGCTCGGGCGGGATTGCGCGAGCGCTTGCACGCGACGGGTCTCGTGGGTCACGCGGCAAGCGCCCCGACCAGGCTGCGTTCGGGCTCGCTCTTGGTGCTCTCTACGTGGACCCTCTTTGTCATCGCCGGCATCGGGCTCCAGAAGAGCTCAGAGCACTTCGCCCAAGCGCTGCCCCACGCGGTACGCCCGTCCAGCCAAGACGCCTTCAACGCCGTGACGCTGTGTGCGGTCATCTCCGTCGTCGCCGTCTTGATCGGCGTCGCGGCGACACTTCCGACGGCCATCAGGTTCCTTCGGTCAGGCGGTTGGCGTCACGTGCGAGGCCACGCCCTTCGAGCCGCCTCCCTCAGTTTCCTGGTGGTCGTCTCGGTGATTCCCCTGTCGCTGTGGGCGCACCGACTCACCTCGATCCAGCGGAACGGCACCGACCACGCCTACTCGTGGGTCATTGGCATCTGGGCGCTACTCATCGTTCTCGCCCTCGTGTCGTGGACCTCCATGGCCATCGCCATCGCCGCCCGACTCACTTTGTCGCGAAGGGTACTTCGAATCGAAGGTTCGTTGGCTCTCGTGGTCGCGGGCTCCATGGCGGCGATCACGGGTGCCACGGTTGTGTGGTGGGACGTACTGGCCGCTCACGCCTCATGGTTCTTGCTGGGCGACCCGGTGGGCAGATCGTCCGGGGCGGTCAGCTCGACCATGGTGACCATCGTGTCGCTCATGTCATGTGCCGTGTGCTTTGCGATCGTGGGTGTGGTGCGAATCGTGGGTTCCTGGCGCCTGAGTTCTCCCGGTGCCCCGCAACCCGCGGCACCGGGCGGTCTTGAAGGTCAGAGCCCCGCCTAAGCGCCTTCATTCACGAATCCTTCAGGTTTAGCGGTAAAAATGGGAGGCGGGGACGATGAGTCATTGTCGCCAACACCGACAGTGACGTGAGAGGCGAGCGAACCCATGGAGCATCTACTCGCAACGTGGGGCTACCTCGCTCTCTTTGGAGTCTGCCTTCTGGCGGCGCTGGGCATCCCGGTGGGCTCCGAACTAGCCATTGGCTACGCCGGCGTGCTGGCCAGTGGCCAACTCGTCACGGGACACCACCATCATCTACAACTCGTGCTGGTCATCCTGGTAGCGACGGTCGGGGAGGTGTGCGGTTCGCTCGTGGGATACGCGATCGGCCGCTTCGGAGGACGACCTCTGGTCGAGCGAGTCGGCAAATACGCTCTGCTGACAAAGAAGGATCTCGACCGAGCCGAGACTTGGTTCGCCGGCCGCGGTGAGTCCGTTGTCTTTTTCGGCCGCTTCGTTCCCCTAGTTCGGTCCTTCGTCTCGATCGCGGCGGGCATCGGCGAGATGGCTCTATGGAAGTTCGTCGCCTTCACCGCCGCGGCCTGCGCCATCTGGTGCGCGGGACTCGCGTCGATCGGCTATGGACTCGGGTCGAGCTGGCATCACATCCTCACCTACTTCAGCGATGTGGGATACGTGGCAGCCGCAGTGGCCGTGGTGGTGATCGCGGGCTTCATCCTCCACCGGCTGCGCCAACTTCGAGCGGAACGCGCGCTGAACTCCTAGGAGGGTCAACGGTCCCCGGTGAGTGGTGCGAAGTATGCGACGATCGTGAGCGTGGAGAGTCGTGCGTGGCAAAGCCACTGGCACAAACACCCCGGGGTACGAACGGGTGAACATCTCTCCCTGGGGGAGAGATCCGCCGATCGTATGCGCAACGTGATGGGCTCGTGGCCCTTCGTCTTCACGTTCTTCGCGATCATGATCCTCTGGGCGGTCACCAACACTTTCTTCTTCGAGCACGTCTTACACCACAAGGCCTTCGACCCGTACCCGTACATCCTGTTAAACCTCTTTCTCTCCATGCTCGCGGGCGTCCAGGCGGCAGCCCTTTTGATCGCCGCCAAGCGGGCCGACGCCATCTCATCCGAAGTGGCGTTGCACACGTCGAACAACACTGACGACATCAAGGCCCTCATCCAAGAGAACACCGATCTCACGTCACAGGTGAAGAAGAACACCGACCTGCTCGAGGAGATTCACCTGCACGTGGCCAACATCGGCCGGAAGGTAGGAGCCGACATGGGCCACTTCCCTCCCTTCGTCCCGCCCGCGCCGTAACTGACCTCACTCGCGTCCCTTAGGGATCTCCCCTAGGGGACGTAACACGCGTCACGACATCACGAGATACCTTCAAGTGACCAACGACGTCGGGGAGATGCGCATGACAGATGTTTCCGCGACGAAGCCGGTGATCCGCGGTGAGCGTCGTCGATGGTACGTGCACCTCGCGCTTCTTCTAACGCTGGCCGGATCCTTGGTGACGCTCATTTATCTGAGCCACAGCATCACGATTCACGTGATCTTCGGGGTGGCGTTCATGGTCTTTGTTCTCTTTCATCTGTACCAGCGCAGGCGCACCGTCACCTCGCTCGCCAAACAGATCACCGGCACGGTTCGCCGGTCGAAAGGGCCGAGCCGTCTGGCCGTCTCCGACAGCATCTTGGAACTGCTGGTGCTCAACGTCCTGGTCTCCGGAGTTGTCGACATCGTGAACCATCAGTCCACCCAGCTGAACTTTCTCGGTTCGCTCGGATTCCCCCGGGGGCTTATCCAATGGCACAAGCTCGCGAGCCTTGTTCTCGTGGTGTACATCATCGTGCACGTGTCGCGGCGCTGGAGGCGGATTCGCCGTTCTCACATTCGCTGAGTGGAGTGCTCGAACGGGCCCGAAGCCGGTGGGTCACTCCTACCCTGGGATCTCGGTCCTCAACAAGTACGCGTCGGCGTCGCCGGCAAAGAGAGTCTCGCTCTTGTGTCAACAACGTGAAGACGCGAGCCAAGCCACCCACACCGACTCGACGATTCGCAGCGAACGAGCCGCCAACCCGGTCATTACTTAGATCTCCCGGGCATCGGCCACATTGTCAAAGCGGGCGAACTCCCCGCGCCAAGTGAGATGCGCGGTGCGCGTGGGGCCGTTACGGTTTTTGCCGACGATGATCTCCGCGTCGGCCTTCATGTCGTTGGAGACCTCGCCATAGATCTCGGGGCGGAACAAGAACAAGACGACGTCAGCGTCTTGCTCCAGCGAACCGGACTCACGCAGGTCCGACATCATGGGCCGCTTGTCGGCACGCTCTTCGAGCTTGCGTGAGAGCTGGGAGAGCGCCACCACGGGACACTCCAACTCGCGAGCCAGGATCTTGAGTGAGCGGCTCATCTCGGACACCTCGACCTGACGATTCTCCGCTCTTCCCCGGCTGCTCATCAGCTGCAAGTAGTCAATGATGATGACCCCGAGGTCTCCGTTTTGCTGCTTGATGCGCCTGGCGCGTGCTCGCACGTCCATGATCGTGAGGCTGGGATTGTCGTCAATGAATACCTTCGCCGACTGCAGGTACCCAAAGGCCTCATGAGCCCGATTCCAGTCGGCTTCGGAAAGGTCGCCGGTACGTAGCTTGGACGAGTCGATGCGCGCGGTCGAGGCGAGGATGCGCTCGGCCAACTCTTGGCGACTCATCTCCAACGAGAAGAACAACGCCGGGCGGTTCACGACCGCTCCGACGTGAATCAAGATGCCCAGCGCGAAGGCCGTCTTACCGGTGGCCGGACGGGCGCCCACGATCGTCATCGAACTCTTCTGGAGTCCTTGAAGAATCGCGTCGAGCGAGCGATAACCGGTCTCGAGCCCGTTGAACTGTCCACGAGTCTCGCCACGCTGCTCCAAGATGTCGGCCTCGCTGAGCAACAGGCGCTGCAGCGGAGAGACCGAGTCGGTCTTGCGATCATCGGCGATGGCGTTGATCTTTCGCTCCGCCTCGTCAATGAGCCCCACCACGTCGTCGGTCGCGACGTAGGCGTCGTCGACAATCTCTCCGGCGACCGCGATGAGGCGGCGCTGTTGAGCCTTCTCGCGTACCAGTTCGGCGTAGTGCAAGGCGTTCGCGGCCGAGGGCGTATTGAGCTGCAGCGACGAAAGAATTCCGAGTTCCACCGCGACCGCGCCACGCTCTTGGAGCTTGGCTTGTACCGTGACGTAGTCCACGGGTTCTCCGGCGTGCGCCAGAGCGATAATGGAGCTGAAGATCTGTCCGTGCAGAGGGCGGTAAAAGTCCTCGGCCTGTACGGTCTCGTAGGCGACACTCACCGCCTCTTGGGAAAGCAACATCGCTCCGATTAATGACTCTTCGGCTTCAATGACGCTGGGGGGGACCCGACCACCGGAGGAGGGGCGCGTTCGTTCTGTTTCAATCTGCGTCATAAGACCTCAACGGTTGTCGATTTCGGGTGTGTGTCACAAGAACAACAACGTGGGGAAAGCCTGTGTAGAAACTGCCACGTAACACACACTCTCAGCGCGCTGTGACATCGCGCGTACATGAGAATCGCCGGGGCGCAGGGCCCCGGCGAGGTCATCATCAATTCTTCAAAAATTACTTCGCCACGACCTCAATCGTGACAGTAGCCTCGACGCCATCAAAGAGCGTGGCGGTCGCGGTCGCGCCGCCCACGTCTTTCAGGTGCTCGGCCAAATGGATCGCGTGACGGTCCAACGAGATGCCGGTCGCGGTGCGAATCGCGTTCACGATGTCGGTCTCACCGATCGAGCCGAACAGTCGGCCGTTCGCGCTGGCGCGACTGGCGATCGTCAACGTCGCCGCTTCGATGAGCGCCTTTTGAGCCTCCGCTGCTTCACGACTCTTGGCGTCCAGTACGTCGCGAGCCTTACGCATCAAGGTGGCTTGGGCCTCCGTCGTAGCGCTGGCCTGCAGCGCCGCCCCCGAAGGGAGCAGGAAGTTGCGGGCGTACCCCGTTTTTACGTCGACGATGTCGCCGCGGCGACCCAGCCCATGGACGTCACTTCGAAGGAGGACTTTCATTCGCTCACCTCCGCGGCTTGTGGCTCGAGAATCTCAGCGGCGATGCTGGCGTCGTCGATCAAGTCACCCTCTACTTCGGGGCTATCAACGACGGTCTCGACACTGTCACGGCTGGGACGGGGACCACGAGGTCCCCGGTCGTCGCGTCCCCCATCGCGACCACGGCCGCCACGACGCTCGGTCACGGTGCGCTGCGTGTACGGCAAGAGTGCGAGCTCGCGCGCCGTCTTGATGGCGTCGCTCACGTCGCGCTGGTGCTGCTGGCAGTTGCCCGAGACCTTGCGGCCCCGAATCTTGCCTCGGTCCGAGATGTACTTGCGTAGTTGGGCGAGGTCTTTGTAGTCCACGCGATCGACGCCGTGCTGACAGAACGAGCACGGCTTCTTCTTCGCGCCACGACGAATGTCGATCTTCGGTGCGCGCTTCGGTGGTTTGGGGTTATTAATACGTGGCATTAGAAGGGTTCCTCATCAAATTCGTAGCTACTGGTGCTGGGTGCGTTGTTCGTGCGCGGAGCGGAGCTCGGACGGTCTCCCGAGGAGAAGTTCGATCCCTCGGCCCGCGGGGTCTTGGTGACGACGGCGGTGGCGAAGCGCAGCGACGGCGCAATCTCGTCAGCGTTGATCTCGACGATGGATCGCTTGTCGCCGTTCTCCGTCTCCCAACTGCGCTGCTCCAGGCGACCCGAGACAATGACTCGGTTGCCCTTGGCGAGGGAGTTGGCGGCGTTTTCGGCCATGGCGCCGTACCCAGTGACTTCGAAGTACGAGACGCGCTCCTCCCACTCTTGGGTTTGGCGGTTCTGCCAGCGGCGGTTGACGGCGACCGAAAGTCGCACGGCCGCCTGACCGCTGTTCAAGAACTTCAGTTCGGGGTCGCGGGTGATGTTCCCGACGACGGTGATGGTGTTGTCAGCCATAGTTTCTCCTTAGCGGTTCGCGTCCGAACCTACGCCTGGGCCGTCACACGGCTGGCGTTGACTTTTACGAAGCGTCGCAGGATCTTGAAGCGAAGGACCTCGTCCGAGAGAGTCAGAATCCGGTGAAGCTCGTCGACCGTCGACGACTCGCCACTGAACTCCACGAGGACGTAGTACCCCTCTTTCTTCTTGTTGATCTCGTACGCCAAGGGACGCTTTCCCCAACGGTCGATATTTCCCGGGGTTCCGTCGTTCGCTCGGATTGTTTCTAAGGCACGGTCCAATGCGATCTGGATCGCCTGGGCGTCAACGGTCGTGTCAAACACGATCATGGTTTCATAGGGCCTCATGGCCGGTTTCCTTTCCCTCTGGTCCGAAAACGTCTTCGGGCTCTGCGGAAAACAGAGCAGGGTGTGTTTGGTGCTTCCCCACGCATGTGGGAGAGAAAAGTCTACCGCCTCAGGGCAATTTGGGCCACTTCGCGAGTGGTCGGTTGACCGTGATCCCGGGGTTCAGCCCGTATAGACCTTGGCCGCGACACAAAATACGTTGCCCTCGGGGTCTTCCATGACCGTCCAGCTATGAAATCCCAGGTCGTGCTCCTTGACCACCGTGGCGCCCAACGCAACGAGCCTGGCCACAAGCTCAGGGTCGGGATCGATGAGATCGGCGTGCATCCTGTTCTTCGCGACCTTGGGCTCGGGGACCCGATGAAAAAACCAAGCCGGTTCATGGCGCGCGGTGTCGCCCGCCCCGAGGGAGGCAAAGACCTCGCTGCTGCCCTCGTCTAGTGGTCGGCCGAGGGCGGCGGCCCAAAAGTTCGCCACTTTCTCTACATCCACACAGTCGACCCCGATGTTGGCGACCCTGAGTGTCATATCTCTCCGTTCGCTCATGGAATGAGGTCAGGTCAGCAACTCATCTGGGTTGGGGTAGACCTCATCTGGTCCCGGAAACTCGCCCGATCGGACGTCACTCGCAAAGTGCGCGATGGCCTCAGTGATCACCGAGTTGAGGTCGGCGTAGCGACGCACGAACTTCGCCGGCGCCGTCTTCGTCAGTCCCAAGAGATCGTGGAAGACAAGCACTTGACCATCGGTGTCGGGACCGGCGCCGATGCCAATGGTGGGAATCTCGAGCGCTTCGGTGATCCGCGTGCCCACCACGTTCGGCACCCCTTCAATCACTACCGCAAAAACTCCCTCGTCCTGGAGGATCTTGGCGTCGAGTTGGATCTGCTGGGCGGCCTCGCGCGTCTTCGCCTGGACTTTGAACCCGCCAAAGGCCATCACGCTCTGGGGAGTGAGGCCGAGGTGCGCCATGACAGGGATCTCCGCATCGAGGATCGCTCGCACGACTTCGCGGCGCACGCGGCCCCCCTCTAACTTCACGCTGTCGGCGCCGCTTCGAATCAAGAGCGCGGCGTTGCGCACGCTGTCGGCGACGCTCAAGTGATAGCTGAGCCAGGGCATGTCCGCCACCACGTGGACGTCAGGCTTCGCCGCCGCCACGGCGCGGACGTGATGACACATGTCCTCCACACTCACGTGCAGCGTGTCGTCGTGACCGAGCACCACGTTGGCGAGAGAGTCCCCCACTAAGAGAATGTCCACTCCCGCCGCCGCCGCGAGGCGGGCCCCCGGCTCGTCGTAGGCGGTCACCATCACGAGGGCGGCCGCACCGTTACGACGTTTGCGCGCCTTGATCTGAGGGGCCGAGAGCTTCACTCGTTCGCCTCCTGGGCGAACCCCACGCCGCGTCGCGACCGTCGGCCTCCCGCCGCCCACTTACGCACGAGATGGTGGAACGAGCACTCGATGCACGCCTCGACGGCGTAACACTGCACCGGCTCTTCGCGGCGCTCGAGCTTCAACAGTTCTGCCCGCGTCGCCGGACACGTTCCCCCAGAGGGCAGACGCGCGCCAAAGACGTAGGTGACTTCGACCAGTTCGGCGTCGCCACACACCGGACAGGTCTCGCCCGTCTTTCGCCCGACGTTGCGGGCAGCGCGAAGCAACTCAGGGTGAGCGTCACAGATGTCCTCGTAGCGCAAGAGTCCGGCGGCGACCTTGGCGAGGAGCGCGTGGCGAACGAGCCCGAACTCGACCACGGCCCCGTCGGCGGTGCTCGAGCGGAATCGCTTATCCATTACGGGTGATGCTACCTCCAGCAAAAACCTGGTCTGTGCACGTACCGTCATGTTCGATATATCGACCTGATATGATGAACCGCGTGTTAGACATTGCCATCCTGGGCCTGCTGATGGAACGTGATCATCACGGGTACGAGGTCCGTTCACAGCTGCGTGACCGCCTCGGAATGTGGGCGAGTGTCTCCTTCGGCTCTATCTATCCGGCCCTCGCTCGCTTAGAGCGCCACGGTTTCGTGGAAGCCGTCTTACCTGTCGCGCCGCGGCTGACGTCACTCTCGACCGGTTCGCTCTCGGGTGAGCGAGCCTCCCTTCGCTCCCTGCGCGCCTCCTCGGGACTGGGACGACGCGGGCGCAAGGTCTATCGCATCACCGAGAGCGGTCGCGTGGAGTTTGTCGCGCTGCTCAGCGACCCCTCGACCCTTGACTCGGCGAAGAACTTCTCTCTGCGCATGGCCCTCGCCAAGCACCTCTCGCCCACGCGGCGGGTCGGTCTCTTGGAGCGGCGTCGCGCCGACCTGTTGGAGCGACTGGCCGAAGTGCGAGCTGGCGAGCGCAACGAAGAACTCGACGACTACGCGCGCGGCGTGATGGAACACGCCGCCCGGGGCGTCGAACTAGATCTCGCGTGGATCGACGACCTGTTGAACACCGAACGTAGTAACCAAACCTTCGCGAACGAAGCGAAGTAGGAAAGGAAGCCATGAAGAAGATTCGTGTGGCGATAGCGGGAGTGGGCAACTGCGCCAGTTCCCTCGTCCAGGGCGTGACGTACTACCGCGACGCCAGAGAAGGCGACCACGTGCCGGGCCTCATGCACGTCGAGCTCGGCGGATACCACGTCAGCGACTTGGAGTTTGTCGCCGCCTTTGACGTGGACGCCTCCAAGGTGGGCAACGACCTAGGCAAGGCCATCGAGGGGGGTATGAACAACACGCTCAAGTTCGCCGACGTCCCTTCGCTCGGCGTCATGGTCCAGCGTGGACCGACGCTCGATGGTCTCAACAAGTACTACCGAGCCGTGATTGAGGAGTCCCCCTTCGAGGCCATCGACGTAGCCCAAGCCCTGCGTGACGCCAAAGCGGAAGTTCTCGTCTCGTATCTACCCGTGGGGTCCGAAGAGGCCCAGCGCTACTACGCGCAAGCGGCCATCGACGCCGGGGTGGCCTTCGTTAACGCCATCCCCGTGTTCATCGCGTCCGACCCCAAGTGGGCGAAGAAGTTTGCCGACGCGGGCGTACCGATCATTGGCGACGACATCAAGAGCCAGGTGGGCGCCACCATCGTGCACCGGGTCCTGACCCGTCTCTTTGAGGACCGCGGTTTGACGCTGGACCATACCTACCAGCTCAACGTTGGCGGCAACATGGACTTCAAGAACATGCTCGACCGCGACCGGCTGGAATCAAAGAAGGTCAGCAAGACCCAGGCCGTCACCTCACAGCTCGAACTGAATGACATGGACCCCGACGACGTGCACATCGGACCGAGCGATCACGTTCCGTGGTTGGCCGACCGCAAGTGGGCCTACATCCGCATGGAGGGTCGTAACTTCGGGGACGCGCCACTCAACATCGAGCTCAAGCTCGAAGTCTGGGACTCGCCCAACTCAGCCGGCGTTATCATCGACGCGGTGCGTTGCGCCAAGATCGCACTCGACCGGGGAATTGGTGGACCGTTGCTCGGACCATCGGCGTACTTCATGAAGTCGCCTCCCGTGCAGTTCCACGACGACGTGGCCCACGACATGATCGACGCCTTCGCCGCCGGTGCGGAGAACCCCATCTGGCCGTAATACCTCATCACTAAGCAAGAAGACCCCCGTCCAGGCGGGGGTCTTCTTGTTTAGTGACTACGCTCCGCCCACCACACGCGCAGCCGTCGCGCCGCCTCTGCGGGCTCGATCTCGCCTTCGTCGAGGCGGATCTCCATCAGGAAGTCGAGCGCCTCGCCCACCTCTCGGCTCGGGCGGATGTCGAGCAGCTCCATGACTTGGACTCCGTCCAACGCCGGGCGCAGACTGCTCAGATCCTCCTCTTCGCGCAACTCCGCGATGCGCGCTTCGAGTTCGTCCATCCGGGCCCCGAGCATCTGAGCCTTGCGCGCGTTACGCGTCGTGCAGTCACAGCGAGTGAGCTCGTTCAACTCTTCGAGCAGATCGCCCGCGTCACGAACGTAGCGGCGCACCGCTCGATCGCTCCAACCCAACTTGTACGTATGAAAGCGCAGGTGTAGCTCCACAAGGGAAGTGACGTCGTCGATCATGTCCTGGGAGTACTTAAGCGCCACCATTCGTTGGCGCGTCATGCGCGCCCCCACCACGTCATGAAAGCGAAAGGTGACCCCTTCATCTGAGATCGTTCGGGTGTTGGGCTTGGCGATGTCGTGAAAAAGAGCGGACAATCGAAGAACTAGTTCGGGCGAGGTTTTGTCGACGACCGCCAGGGTGTGCTTGAAGACGTCCTTGTGCTGGTGAACGGGGTCTTGCTCCAGTTGCAACCGGGGCAACTCGGGAAGGAAGTACTCCGCGAGTCCGGTACGAACGATGAAGTCAAGTCCGAGTGAGGGTCGCGCGGTCATCAACAACAGGTTCAGTTCGCCGCGAATGCGTTCGGCCGACACTTTGGTGAGCTGCTCGGCCATCGCCGTCGCCGCGGCTTCGAGGGCGGGATCGATGGTCATCTCGAATCGTGCGGCGAAGCGCGCGGCGCGCAGCATCCGCAGTGGATCATCGCTAAAGAGGACCGCGGGGTCAATCGGGGTGCGCAGGACTCGATCCTGAAGGTCAGGGAAACCCTGGGAGTAGTCAAAGAGGGTTTGGACCCCAGGGGTGTCCTGGTTCAGCGCGACGACGTCGAGGGCCAGTGCGTTGATGGTGAAGTCACGGCGCGACAGGTCAGCCTCCAGCGAGTCGCCCCACTCAACCGAGGGCTTGCGCGAGTGGTCCACGTAGGCTTCGGAGCGAAACGTGGTGACCTCCACTTTGATGTCGTTCTCACGAAGGGTGCCCCCAATCGTGCCAAAGGCACGCCCTTGCTGCCAGAGAGCGCTGCATAGTGGTTTCATCAGTCGTTCAATATCGTCGGGCCGCGCGTTGGTGGTGAAGTCGATCTCGTAGTCGTCGCGGCGCGGCACTTCCAACAACGCGTCGCGCACGGAGCCGCCCACGGCGTAGAGCGAGAAGCCGGCGCTCGCGAAGGCCTCGGCGAGCGGACGTGACGAACGAGCCAGTTCATGGAGTTGATCGTGGGCGTTGGTGAAGGAAGTCACTGCGAATGAAGGGTAGCGGCGCCCAAGGTCGCGCCCGCTCGAAGGTAGCCTGTGAGAGCAATGTCCCACCGATTTACGACCTGGTGGCGGGCGCTCAGCGTCGTACTCCTCAGCCTCGCAACGGTGACGTGGCCCTCGGCCTCGTGGGCTGACACGACGCCACAGTTCGTCATCGTCCACCAGACACCGGTGGCGATCCTTTCATCGAGTGGCGCCGCGCGTTTTGGAACCACCCTCGCTCTCACTTCGGCGGCGACGGGGGCTCGCGCCACCGTGACCATCTATCCGGTAATTACCGGTCGCGCGGAGATCGCGCCGATCGTCGACGAGACCGGGCCAGGGGTGGCCGCGACGGCCACGACGGGATCGTTTGCGCTCTCCTGCCTGAAATCTGGCGAGGTCTCCTTCAACATCACCCTCTACACCCGGTCGTTACCCCATTCACCGGGTTCGTGTGGCGACATTTCTCCCCACCTGAGGCTGGCCTGCTCCAGTCTCGGTTGTGGTGGCGTCTATCCCATCCGCTACGTCGTGAGCGTCAACAACACGGAGGTCACCAAGTGGTCGCTCCTCGCCGTGCAGGCCACGTCGGTCGCCAAACCCTTGGCGGTGTCACTGCTCACGCCCTTGACGGTGCGCGCCCTGCGACACCCGAGAGGCTCAATGACCGTGCTCGACGCGCTGGCCCAGTACTCGACGATGCCTCTGACCTTGAGCACCAACTACGAAGTGCTGGCCGCCATACAGAGTGACGCGAGCCGCGGCCCGAAGTGGGTCAGCGCATTGGAACGGGCACTCGCGAGTTCTGAGCATCGCGTGATCGACGCTCCCCCGAGCGAGGTGGACTTCGCGGGGCTTGCCGCTAATCGTCTGACTACCCAAGTGGCCGAACAGATGACTCTCTCAAGCGATCTCTTCGCCGCGATGACGGGACACTACATGGACGATCCCGTGTTAGTGAGTGGGGCTCAGTCGCCCCAGAGCCTCTCGGCGCTCGACCGCTCGGGATTCAACCAGGTGGTGCTACCCGAGAAGGACTTGAGCGAGGCGCCGTCCTCGACGCTCAACTGGGGAGCGCCGTTCCACGTTCTGGGCGCCGGCCAACTCACCGCGCTCAGCACCGACGGACCCCTCTCCCAGCTAACCCACGACACATCCATTGAGCCGGGCCGACGGACCGCCCTGGTGCTCGGAACCCTCGCGTTTTTGCACTACGAAGAGCCCTACGCCCCGGCCACACGCTCGGTCGTCATCGAGTTGCCCGTGAACGAGACGTCCGACACCTTTGTCGTCGACCTACTGAGTGGCTTGCAGCACGATCCCTTTAGCCAGATGGCGCCGCTCTCGCCGTCCTTCAGCACCTCGCTGGTGGCCACCAATGGCGCACCCCCGACCCGAGCGCTCACCTCCACGAGACCATCGGTGTGGTCTTCGCACAACGTGTCCTCGCTCGCCACCTTGATCGGCGAGGTCAACTCCTTCGCCCAAGGCGTCAAGTCCAGCAACATCGCCACGGTTCTTCGCGTCGCCGTGGCGAAGTCTGAGATCCGTGGCGGCCCGAGCGTTCGTCAGAACGACATCGACGCCGCGAATCATTTGCTGAGTGAGCAGCTCGCCCAGTTCTCGATCGACCAGAGCGCCATCACCCTCGCCGGATCGGGCACCGCGCTGCCGATCACCATCATCTCCCACCTGCACTACACGGTGGACGCGGTGGTGCACCTCGTGACCGATCGTCTGAGTTTTCCGAGCGGCGGCGTTGTTCCCTTGACGCTGAACTCACCGACCCAGTCGATCCGGGTCCCCGCTACGAGTGCGCACGGCAGTTCTCTCACCCTGCAGGTGGTCCTTACCACTCCCAACAATCAACTCATTCTCGCGCGCACGGCGGTACAGGTCCACATCGCGGGAACCTCGGTGGTTGGCTACCTCCTCACTTTCGCCTCCCTGTTCGTACTCGGCCTGTGGTGGTGGCGCACGCTACGCCGGCGCCCGAAGGGCCGTCACGTTCGATGACGCTCGCTTCCAGTCACTCCTCGCGCGTCGTGTCCATGGCGAGTGGAACCCTCGTCTCGCGCCTTACTGGGTTCGCGCGGGTGCTGGTGCTCGCCTGGGTGTTGGGCTTTACTCCCATCGCCGACGCCTTCAACCTCTCGAACACGGTGCCCAACATGTTGTTCGATCTGGTGCTCGGCGGCATCGCCACCGCGACGTTTATTCCGGTCTTCGTGGAGCGACTCGCCCTAGACGGAGAACGCCGCGCGTGGAAGTCAATCTCGAGCGTCGTCACCGGCGCTCTTATCGTTCTCGCGGCGGCCTCGGTGCTGGCCTGGTTTCTCGCGCCCTACATCATCGACGGATTCACGTTCCTCCAGCGCACCTCGACGGCGCACCAGGGCGCCGCCTACGTGGCCCACCAGCGCCTGATCGCGACTCAACAGCGTGCCGTGGCGACCGATCTGCTTCGGTTCTTTGTTCCCCAAATCTTCTTCTACGGCGTGATCGGGGTGGCGACGGCCCTGCTCAACATTCGCCGGCGATTCGGCATCGCCGCCTGGGTGCCAGTAGCCAACAACGCGGTGTGCATCACGGTACTGATCTGGTTTCACCTGGTCGATCCTCACCCCGTCTTGGGCGCTCTCGCCGGCTCGCGCGATCTGCTCTGGCTCGGGCTCGGCACGACCGCGGGGGTGGCCATTCAGTTCCTCTGCCTGGTGCCTTCACTCGTGCGCAGCGATCTCTGGCGCCTGAGCTTTCGCCTCGACCTCAAGGACCCGGCGGTCAAGTCCATCGGACGGCTCGGCAGCTGGACCTTGTTGGTCGTAGTGACCAATCAACTCTCGCTGTATGTGGTCCTGGCCTTCGCCTTCGGCATTGGAGGAAGCGGCCCCGTCAGTGACTACACCTACGGCTGGTCGTTCATGCAGATGCCCTACGCCGTGGTGGTGGTGTCGGTGTTGGGGGCCCTCACCCCCCAGCTCGCCGGCTACGCCACCGACGAGGACTACGTGGGCCTCACCGAGCGGCTTCGTTTCGCCCTGCGTCAGTCGCTCGTCATCATCATCCCGTGCTCACTGGCCGTCATCGTGCTGGCCCAACCTCTGGTGGGCATCTTGGTCGAGCGCCTCCACGCCAGTCATCCCTGGCCGGTCGGCACCGTTCTGGCCGTACTGACCGCCGGACTTCCGGGGTTCACGATCTTCCAGCTCTGTGTGCGCGGCCTACAGTCAATGCAACGGGCGCGTCAGGTCTTTCTTCTCTACGTTCTTGATAACGCGCTGACGATCGTGCTGTGTATCGTGCTCGGACGCCACTCCATCGTCGGTCTGATGGCGGCCATCTCCCTTGGCTACAGCGCGACCGCGGTCGTTTCCTTGATTGTGCTCGCCCGCTACCACGTCAACATCATCACGGGCGTGTGGAGCGTCCACGTGCGGCGCAGCTTGTTGGCCTCGCTCGTCGCGAGCGCCTTGGTGGCCGTGGCCTACGACGTGCCGACCTGGACGAGTGGGCTCGGACTGCTCACGCGCTTCGTCGGAGCGCTCGTCGTCGGAGTCATCGCCTACGCCCTCGTGGTGGTGGTGCTGCGGCGCCGGGTTCGACGAACGTTCGCCAAAAGTGCAAGGCTTGAAAGGTTCTAGGGGGAGCCATGGCCCGAATTCGAGTCGTCACGGACAGCGCGAGTGACCTACCGCGGGAGATTGCGCAACGCCTGGAGATAGACGTCGTACCGCTGAGCATCCGCTTTGGCGACGAGGAGTTCACCGACCTCTCCCCCGACGACTTCTGGGCCAAGTGCAAGGTCGCGAAAACCTTGCCCGAGACCTCGGCTCCCTCGCCCGGCGCCTTTCAGGCCGCGTACGAGCGAGCGAAGGCGGGCGGCTATGACGGCGTCATCGTCCTCACCATCTCGTCGCTCTTGTCGGCCACCCATCAGGCCGCCGTTCTCGGCGCCGAGTCGATGGCCGGTGAGATTGAGGTGCGGGTGGTCGACACCTTGAACGTCTCCATGGGTGAAGGGCTGATGGTTATGGACATCGCCGAAGCGTCGAAGGGGGGCGCCACCTTGGACGAACTTGTCGCGCGGAGCTCAGAACTCCTGAAGAAGGTCGGAGTCGTCGCCACGCTCGACACCCTGGAGCACCTCATCAAGGGCGGGCGAATCGGAGGAGCGAAGGCGCTCCTCGGCCAGGTGCTCTCGATTAAACCCCTCATTGATGTGAAGGGTGGGGTGGTCGCCGAGGCGGGTCGCCAACGCACGCGGGCGAAGGCGCTCGCGGCGGTGGCCCAGGTCGCGGCCGAGCACTCCCCACTTCGCCGCTTCGCTCTCATTCAAGGGGCGTGCACTGACGTCGCCACGCTGGAGGCGCTGGTGAAAGACATCCCCACGCAGTTTCCGCTCGTCGTGACCGACATCGGACCGGTGGTGGGAACCCACGGCGGTCCCGGGATCATCGGCCTCACGTGGATCGAACAGTAACGACCTATTAGTCTGCTGGTCGTGGCCGAGAACTCTCAACCTGATGCCGACATCGTTGACCGGCTCCTCGCAGGAGTCGATCACGGCCTCGACCTGGTGCACGACAAGGTGCTTCGCCCAATCATTCTTGCGGGACGAGCGATCGCTTACGGGCTGATCATCGCGCTCGCTGCGGTGGTCTTTGTCATCGTCTTGGTGATCGGGTCCATCCGACTTCTGAACGTGTACGTCTTTTCCTCTCATCAGTGGATCACGTACGTCGCAATCGGCGTACTCTCCATGATCGCTGGCTTTATCATCTGGCGTAAGCGCCGACCGCTCACCCTAAGGAAGTAATGGCCGAGCACACGCGGGTTCTCATTGTGGGATCAGGTCCGGCCGGCCTCACGGCCGCGATCTACAGCGCTCGGGCCCAGCTACGCCCCATCGTGATCGAGGGCGAACCATCTTCCACCACCGATCAGCCCGGCGGCCAGTTGATGCTCACGACCGACGTCGAGAACTTCCCGGGGTTTCCCGAAGCCATCAGCGGCCCCGATCTCATGATGAAGATGCGCGAGCAGGCCATTCGATTCGGCGCGGATCTGCGGGTCGAAAAGGTCCACCAACTCGACACCACGCAGCGACCCTTTCGGGCTTGGCTGGGCGGCGACGTCGAGCCCAGCATCACCGCCGACGCGGTCATCCTGGCGACCGGCGCACGCTCGTTGATGTTGAATGTTCCCGGCGAAGAGCGCTACTTAAGTCACGGACTCTCGACCTGTGCGACGTGCGACGGATTCTTCTTTCGCGGTCACGACATCGCGGTCATTGGTGGCGGTGACTCGGCCCTTGAAGAGGCACTCTTTCTCACGCGCTTCGCCTCAACCGTAACGGTCATCCATCGTCGCGACTCCCTGCGCGCCTCCAAAATCATGCAGGAACGAGCCTTCGCGCACGAGAAGATTCGCTTCCAGTGGAACACGCAGGTCACCGAGGTCTTCGGGGACGACAAGGTCATGGGACTCAAGGTTCGCGACACCCTCACCGACGAGGAGCGTGTGCTCCTCGTCACCGGGGTCTTCGTCGCCATTGGCCACGTGCCCAACACCACCCTCGTCACGGATCAGGTGGATCTAGAGCACAACGGCTACGTACGAACGTCGATGGGATCCTTCACCAACATCGAGGGACTCTTCGCCGCCGGTGACGTCCAAGACGACGTGTACCGCCAGGCCGTCACCTCCGCGGGCTCCGGCTGCATCGCCGCCATAGACGCGGAGCGGTGGCTCGAAGCGCAGGGAATGTAAAACCCAGTCGCTAAGGTGGTTGTCCAACGCCAGCGGTGGCGTTCGAGGAGGTTTGGCATGAGCGAGAACATCACAACCCTGACGGATGCGACCTTTGACGAGGTCATCGGTTCGTCGGACAAGCCGATTCTCGTTGACTTCTGGGCCGACTGGTGCGGCCCCTGCAAGATGATCGCCCCCATCCTCGAAGAGTTTGCAACCGAGCAGTCCGACAAGTTCACCATCGGCAAGCTCGATGTGGACGCGAACGTGGCCACGGCCACCAAGTTCTCCGTGATGAGCATTCCGACCCTTCTCCTGTTCAAGGACGGAGAAGTCATCGCGCGACTCGTGGGCGCCAAACCCAAGGGCGCGTTGCTCCAAGAGATCACCTCGAACCTGTAGTCCACCTGAGTTTCGATCCACTTCGCATCGGCGACACGGGTTCTCGTGTGCGCGAACTCAAAGAGCGCTTAGTGGCTATCTCCTTCGTGCCCACCAGCGACGACGACGTCTTTGATGACGAGACGGTGGCCTTCGTGGAGTCTTTTCAGCGCTCGCGCGGACTCCCCCTCACCGGAGTGGTCGATGCCGTCACCTACGAACGACTTGGAGAAGCCCGCTGGCAGCTGGGCCAACGACTGCTCTACGCGACGCGACCGATGCTGCGCGGTGACGACGTCGCCGAACTTCAAGTACTCCTCGCCCAACTCGGTTTCAACCCCGGGCGAATCGACGGCATCTTTGGGCCCCACACCGCCGTCGCCCTCGGCGAGTTTCAGCGCAACTGCGCCCTGGAGGAAAGCGCGGCCCTCACCAAGGAGACTCTCTTAACCCTTCGCCGAGTCCGAGCGACCAATGCCGTGAAAAGTCTCGTCACCGATGCGCGCGACCTCGCCGGCATCGACCCCTCAACGAGCGGTTCGGTGCTGCTCTGTGGCGACGGTCCCCTCCTCGAGGGACTCGTCCGTTACTACGAGGGCAACGAGTCCATTCTCGTTTCACCGGAGACTTCACAGGAGGAGTCCGCTCTCAGTGCCAACACGCACGACGTTGCGCTCGTCCTGTCGTTTCAAACCCTCAACCACGTCGAGGGGATACACCTGCACTACTGGGCCAGTTACCGCAACCACTCCCACCGCGGTGAAGTTCTCGCCAGCACGCTCGCCTCGGTGTTCGCCCATCAACCTGAAGTGCCCCGGGTGGAAGTGACGGGCATGGCCCTACCGATCCTGCGTGAAACCAAGATGACCACGATCCACATTGAGCACGGAAGCCTCTCTGAACAGGTACTTCACCAGGCGATCACCGCATTTGAAGGTGTAGTGGGCCAGGTTATCCACAGTTCGGAGTGAAAAAGGCTCCCCAAAGTCGGGTGTTTAGCCGGTAAAAACCCATAAATCAGGCCGATTTCGAAGTAACCCACAACTTCATCCACAACTTGGGGAAAACTTCAACAAGAGGGTTAGGTTTAAGGTTGAAGGTCACTTAGGTTTCGCGATCGCGCTGTAGAGCCGCTCAAGGTCATCGAGGTCCGCAAAGTCAATGATTATGCGGCCATTGCGACCTTTTAGGTCGACGTGGACCCGGGTATCTAGATAGCTTTCCAGCAGCTCTTCCAACTCAGCGACGCTGGCGTCGGGTACTGGTCGAAGCCGTGGCGCTCCCCCGTCGGGAGTACGGGTGACGGCCTCCGCCGTCGGCAGGGGTCGAGGCTCGAGAAACGATTTGACGGCCTCCTCCGTCGCGCGCACCGACAGCTCGTTCTTGATTACCTTCGCCACCAGGGTGGCTTGGGCGTTGGGATCGCTCACCCCGAGGAGCGCGCGGGCGTGGCCCGCGGTGATCTGTGACGAGGCCAGGGCGCTCTGGGCCGTTTCGCCCAGTTGGAGGAGTCGTAATGTGTTTGTAACATAAGCCCGACTCTTCCCCACTCGTTGCGCCACTTGGTCGTGAGTGAGGTCAAACTCGTCGACCAGCTGTTGGTAGGCTGCGGCTTCTTCCAGCGCGTGAAGGTCGACACGGTGCAGGTTCTCCACGACAGCCTGCTCGAGTGAGAGTCGATCGTTGACGTCGTCTTGGAGAAGCACCGGGACAAAGTCAAGTTTGGCGATTCCCGCCGCCCGCCATCGACGTTCGCCGGCGATGAGCTCGTACTTGTCGGGTTCGCCCTCTACCGGTCGAACAATGATGGGTTGAAGAACGCCCAGTTCAGCAACCGAGGCGGCGAGGGTCTTGAGACTTTCATCGTTGAAGGTTTTGCGAGGTTGAAACTGATTTGGCCGAATGGAGTCGACGGACACCATTCGAAGTGGGCTCGACGACGGAGTCTCAGTTGGCATTTCCGCCGGAGTGGATGTTCCCTCGGGGATGAGGGCTCCGAGCCCTTTCCCCAGACCTGGTTTTCTAGGCATTTGTGATCTCCTCTGCTAAAGCACGGTACGCGAGCGCACCTTTGGATGTGGGGTCGAAAACGGTGATGGGCTGGCCGAAGGACGGCGCTTCCGCCAGTCGAACGGTTCGGGGGATCACCGTCTTACACAGTTCGTCTGGGAAATGTTTCGCCACCTCTTTGGCGACGTCCGCCGAGAGAGTATTGCGCGAGTCGTACATGGTTAATACCACCTTGGTAATGCGAAGCTCAGGGTTGAGGTTTTTCTGCACGAGGTCAACGATCCGCTGGAGTTGGGTAAGTCCTTCCAGGGCATAAAACTCGGCCTGAACGGGCACCATGATCTCGGTGGCGGCCGCAAAGGCGTTGATAGTAATCAGGCCCAGAGACGGGGGACAGTCGATGAAAATGAAGTCAAAGTCGCCCTCAACTGAGGCAATAGCCCGTTTGAGACGTAACTCTCGTGAGATGACCGACGTCAGTTCCTGTTCAACGCCGGCAAGATCCAGCGTGGCGGGGGCAACGAAGAGATTGTTAAAGCCCGTGGGCTCTACGATGTCCACCATCGGCACGTCATTGAGGAGCACATCGTAGACCGATCGCTCAAACTGCCGACCATCTATGCCTAATCCGGTAGTGGCGTTCCCCTGGGGGTCGAGATCGACGACCAATACCCGCTTTCCCAGTTCCGCCAGCGCCGCGCCTAGAGAAATCGTTGTTGTGGTCTTGCCCACGCCGCCTTTTTGATTGGCAACAGCAAAAATCCTCATTGTGCTGGCGTCCGCCATGAGCCTCTATCTTCTCGACCGTAGGATTGAACCGACACTGCGTCGTTGAACCACTGCCATTCAACTCTGTTTTTGGCGCCCCGTCAAGTACCGATGTTTCACGTGAAACATTCTCCGGGCGGAGCATCGTCAATGTTTCACGCTCCAGGGTCAATTCCAAACAACCCTCAATTGCAAGTGTTTCCGCTGAAACTGAGTACCTCTCTCTTATATTCGGTACCAATGTTTCACGTGAAACATTGGTGGCGGATCCGAGCTCAAGGTGCTGCCTCGCCCACCCCGGTGGCGGGTCGGTGACCTCATCTGGGCTCCAATGCTCACAACCTTGGCCGACCTATGCTTGACTGTTTCACGTGAAACACTCAAGGGGAATCACTCTTGGGCCACCAATCCAGTTTGTCCAGTTCGCGAATGGTGGCACTGCCCCTACTCGGAGAAGTGTTTCACGTGAAACACTCAGAAGAGAGGGTGCTTCTTCGGGGTACCCGTCGCTCGAGGGAA
This sequence comes from uncultured Acidimicrobiaceae bacterium, assembly GCA_963756325.1. GTDB lineage: Bacteria > Actinomycetota > Acidimicrobiia > Acidimicrobiales > RAAP-2 > RAAP-2. The sequence continues at coordinate 603,890 of CAVWNE010000002.1, read as the reverse complement.
CTCAGTCCGGGTGACGCTTTCCTTGGACAGCACCTCATAGGCACTCCCGTGCCGGGAACGGCCGAGGTCCCTAAGGCCCAATTGGCCCAAACCCGACGGATTCCAACGTCCTGTCTCCTCGTCGTTGGGAGGCTCCGATACCACAAGAACTCCCCCCACCTTCAGAAATCTGACCGCACACTCGGCTGTTACTGACGGTGGACCAAAGGACCGCGCAGTAACGAGATCAAATGTGGCGTCACACTCGGGCCAACGAGCGGCCTCCTCCGCGCGTGCGGTAATGACCTCACCTGCGGGAGAATCCGGCCACTCCAGTACCTCTTCGAGGAATTTACTGCGCTTGATCATCGAATCAAGGAACACTGCACGGGATCGCCATCGATCAAGCAGCACCAGACCGGGAAGTCCTCCTCCGCTACCCAGATCAAGGAAGGACGCAGGGGGAGATGGCCTAATCGCCTCCCAGCACAGGGCAAACCCCTCAGCGTGGGCAATTTGGGGCGCAATCGGCTGCGGACCTAAAAAACCCCGCGCCCTCGATTCCTCGAGGGCGCGGGGCAACCAATCTTCGTTCACACTCATATTATGCAGGAGAAACCACCACAAACCGTCGAGGGTCTTCACCTTCAGAGCGAGTCACTACTCGTGCGTCCTCTGACAGGGCGTCGTGAACCGCCTTACGATCCGCGGCGGACATGGGCTCCAGCGCGCGTTCCTCGCCGGTCTCAATGACGTCTGAGGCTACCTGCTGTGCGAATCGACCCAGGGCCGCTACGCGGCGCTCTCGGTACTGGGCAACGTCGACCAGGATCCGATCGGTTCGACTTGGGCTCTTGGATTGCACGACGGTTCGAGTCACTTCCTGCAGAGCTTGCAGGGTGGTCCCGCGCGGGCCCACCAGCACCCCGAGTTCCGTCGGGGGATTAGCGTTCACCGAAAGCTCAACCGTCTCTTCATCCAATTCCTTGACTGAAACTTCAGCCTTAATCTCCATCGACGCCAGGAGCCCGACGAGGAACTCCTTCGCGATGGCTCCTTGCTCGGCAAGCGATATGCCTTCTGCCATACTGTCCTCCTTCAGTGGACTCCTTGCAACACGCGGACTCTTGGGCGCGTTCGTCGCCCGAGGTGCAGACTTCTCACGATCGCGGCGAACTTCGCCGGCCGGCTTCTTCTCGGACTTCGGACGCTCCTCGCGACTGGCCCCGCGGGGACGCTCACGCTCTCCGGAACGACGAGAACGCTTGGGGCGGGGACCACTCGGACGAACTCGCGCTCGCACGCGTGCCTCACCGCGGACCCGGCCGAAGAGTCCGGCTTTGGGCTCTTCTAGTACTTCAACCTCTGCATCGTCGCGGTGAACCCCCAGGTGCGCCAGGGCGCGATCCGTCGCTTCATCAATTGTCTTTCCGGTAGTTTCGACCCACTCCATGGGTTAACGCGCCTTTCTCTTTCGCTTCGCCCGTGATCGAGCTTGGCTGCCTTGCGGTTTCGGTTTCGGTGTCGGCCGAGGCTGACCCTCCGGTCGATTCTTTGGTCGTGGCTGACTCGTCGGCGGCTTCACCGCCTTCTTGGGAGACTCGACGACGTCACTCTTGACGGCAATCTCTTTGGCCCCGGGTATCTCTCGTTCGACTTCTGGAACCTTGTCGATGCTCTTGCCCTTATTCGGGTTCGAGACCCCGGTGCGGAACATGATATCTTGAGTAATTATGCGAATCCCTGTAGAAATAATCATATAGACCACTACAGCTGAAGGGATTGCTAGATAGAAGAATGCGAAAATAAGCGGTAACACTCGCTGCATGGCCTGTTGCTGGCTGGGCATGGCTTGACCAGTTTTGCGGTTGCGGTTGTTGAGCTGAGCCATCTGGAAGTACTGAAGACCCACGGCGATCGCCACGAATACAAAGAAGGGGAGTGCCTTTAAGAAAGTTCCGTGAGCCGAAATAGGGAAGGGCTTAAGGCTCAAGTCCATGCCCCACACCTTGATCTGGCCACCGGAATGAATAAGGTTCCAGTACATGGCTCCGTGGTGGGGGATGTAGCGCGGAGCCGCCACGATCTTCCCGGCCTTATTCTTGACCGTATAGGCCAAGCCCTTGATCACGCTGTAGAGGATGAACAGGAACGGCGCCTGGAGGAGCATCGGGAGACATCCTCCGACGGGGTTCACCCCCTCTTCGCGGTATAACTTCATCATTTCCTCGTTGAGGAGTTGACGGTTCTCTGGTCCTTTGTACTTCTGTTGAATCTTTTTAATCTCAGGTTGAAGTTTCTGCATCGCGATCATCGACTTGGTGCTCTTCACCGTGAGGGGAGTCAACACCCCCATGATGACGATGGTCAGGAGGACAATGGCGAAGGCGTAGTTGGGGTACCAGCTATAGAAGAACTGCAAAAGCCAGGCAATCCCGTGGAAGATCGGCTGGAAGATGGTGCCAAAGAATTTGGATATGGAGCGCATTAGCGAAAACTCCTGGTCTGTGGTTCGGGAACGAGATCAATGCCGTGAGGTCCGAGCGGGCGGCAGCGCAACAACCGGCGTCCGGCGAGGGTGCTCCCGCGTAGCGCTCCGTGGAGATGAATTGCCTCAACGGCGTAGTCGGAGCAGGAGGGATAGAAACGACACGGCGCAATCCGCCCGGCGCGAAGGCGCTGGTAGGTACGAAGTGCCCCGAGAAGAATCCGGGCGGCCCTAGAGGGCGTTGGCTCGCTCAAGGGCTTTGGTGAGATGGAGGTGGAGTTGTGCATATGAGAGGTTCCCGGTCTCGTTACCGCACCTGATCAGGTATAAGCCAGGCTGCGGTTGAGGGTTCAGGTCGTCTATCAAGGCCCGGAGCCGACGTCGTGTTCTGTTGCGAACGACGGCGTTGCCGACCTTTCGGCTGATCGCGTAGGCCACGTCAACGCTGGCGCCTGCGGGCAGGCTGGCCACATAACTGATTCGTAAGGGACCACTCTGACCACGTCCAGTCGGTGTCGCGAAGTGTGCGAACTGCCGGCGGGTTCGGACCCGACCGGGCACTTTGACTAGACCGTCAACTGGTGACGGCCCTTGTCGCGACGAGCCTTCAGGACAGCACGGCCGGCACGGGTGCGCATGCGCGCGCGAAAACCGTGAGTTTTGGCCCGCTTCCTCTGATTTGGCTGATATGTACGCTTCACGAAAACCTCTTCTCAAAATATGCTCTGCGCTTCGCGTAACCCCCTGGGGGTCGCTGGCGCGCCACAGCGTGCAATCTTACCCCACGGGTTGCACGGCCTCGGCGGGCCGTCGTAAATAGGTGTATGGTGGCTCTCCCTGACGGGCGGCGGGCGGTTATCGCCAGCGGCCTGGCTGTGGATAATGTCAGAATTGGCCTGTGGAGGAACATAGTGCAGAGCGGTGAAGAAATATGGTCAGCTCTTCGAGACTCCTTACGAGGCAATGCTTCTGAGGCAGTTTGGGCCGCGGGGCTGAGCACACTTCGCCTTGTGGATTACCACGACAACGAGCTCGTCATCGGCGCACCAAATCAGATTCAACTGCTTCGCGTGCAGCAGCGTTATCTGCCCTTCATCACCGAGCAGGCGCAGCAACTGGTGGGTCGCCCACTGTCGGTATCGCTCACCGTGACTGACGCCGCGAGTGCCCCGGTGTTTGACGAGACTCCTGAGCCCGTAGAGGTCGCGCCAGCGTCAGTCACGTTCGCCCCGAGCGTGGATCAACCGGCTCGACTTGACCCGCGTATGACGTTCGACTCTTTTGTTCCGGGCCCTTCCAATCGCCTCGCCTTCGCCGCCGCTCAGTCGGTGGCCGAAACCCCTGGTCGGGCCTACAACCCTCTCATGATCTATGGGAACTCCGGGCTCGGTAAGACCCACCTCCTCCACGCCATTGGCAACTACGTCCAGGAGAACTATCGCGGCCGCAAGGTGCTCTACGTGTCCACTGAGACGTTTCTGAATGACTTCATTCGAGCAATTCAGACCCGCACCCAACTCTCTCTGCACGAGCGCTACCGCGAGAACGATGTGTTGTTGATTGACGACATTCAGTTCATGGAGACCCGCGGCGAGACGTTTCACGAAGAGATCTTTCACACGTACAACGCCTTGCACGGTGAGGGGAAGCAGATTGTCTTGACCTCGGACCGGTCGCCTCGCGACCTCGCCGGACTCCAGGATCGTTTCCGTAGTCGCCTACTCCAAGGGCTCGTCACGGAGATCGACCAACCGGATCTCGAGACCCGCATCGCAATCCTTCGCTCGAAGTCCGAACGAGAGGGCATCGCGCTGCCTGATGACGTCGCTGAGTGGATCGCCCAACGTGTCCGGGACAATATTCGCGAGCTCGAGGGCTCCATCACCATGTTGCGGGCGTTCGCGAATCTCCGCCAGGAGCCCATCACTATCGAGCTCGCCCGGGCCCACCTCACCAATCTTGGTCAAGAACAGGTAATTCTAAAGCCCGAGACCATCTTGTCGGTAGTGGCTGACTTTTATGGGCTTTCGGTTGAAGAAGTGCGGGGATCGAAACGTCTTCGTCCTTTGGTCCATGCGCGCCACGTTGCGATGTATCTCATCCGCGACCTGCTGAACAACTACTCCTACCCCATGATCGCCAGAATCTTTGACGGTCGAAACCACACGACAGTTATTAGTGGGGTGGAAAAGATACGAGAGCAACTCACGTCGAACCCCGAAATGCTCTCGCAAATTAATCAGTTGAAGCGACGCCTCCAAGGAGAGAATTAGGACAGGAAGTTGTGCGCAACCTAAGGACTCTGTTGTTGATTACACGTTGACAACGAGCCCGTACTACACATCACTTCCGGGTTGAAGCCTGAGGGTTGAGGGAGTTACGAACAGTCTTGTGTATTAGAGGTGTAGTAGAAAAGAAATCCCGATCAGGGTTCTTTCAACCGTGATCAGATATCCACACCCCTACTACTACTAAGACTCCTTTACATTGAAAAACACACCGTAACCTCAGTAGCAAGGAAAGGTAGTTCTATGAAGTTCAAATCAGAGCGTGACATCCTGGTTGAGGCGCTCACCGCCGCGAGCCGGGTGGCAGCAACACGGTTGATCGGCGCTACATCGGGTGTTCTTCTTTCCCTGAGTGGGAATCAGCTTGTTGTCACGGGGACCGACCTCGATATCACCGCCCGTACGACCGTTGATGTCATCGGCATTGAGGACGGATCCACGGTGGTCCCCGCGCGACTGATCGTTGACGCGGTGCGTTCTCTCGAAGCGGGAGCCGTCACCGTGTCCAGTGGCGACGACAACGTTGAGATCTCGCTCGGGCGCGCCAAGTTCTCCCTTCGAACGTTTCCGGTCACTGACTACCCAAAACTTCCACCCATCGCGGGGGCGATCACCACAATTGCCGCTTTGGATCTCATCCAGGGGCTCAACCAAGTCGTTCGGGCCGCCGCCAATGACGATGCTCGGCCACTGTTAACCGGTGTGTTGTTCACTACCGAAAACGGCACTTTACGCCTCTTCGCCACAGACTCCTACCGACTGGCCGTGAGAGATGTACCCGGCGTCAAGGGGATTAGTGACACAGAGGACCTTCTGGTGCCCGCTCGAGCGCTTCAGGAACTGCAGCGTGCGGCGTCCTCGTTGGCCGCCGACGCCGAGATCGGGGTTACGCTCAGTGACGCCGAGATCTGTTTCATCGTCGGCAACACTTCTATCGCTTCGCGCCTTATCGACGGGAACTATCCCTCAGTCCTACAACTCATCCCCGCGAGCTTTCCAAACCAACTCCGAATTGCGAAAGACACACTGCTCACCTCCTTGAAGCGCGCGAAGCTCCTAGCCAAAGACTCCACCTCATCAGTTCGCCTCACCATGAAGGATCGCAATCTGGAGATTCGTACTCAGAGCCACGACGCCGGCGATGTGGAAGACAACGTGGATGCTGATTACACCGGTGAAGAGATGACCATCGCGTTTAATCCCGGATTTTTAATCGACGGGATTGAAGCGGTGAGTGGGGACGAAGTGGTGCTGGAGATGTCGGACTCTGTCCGTGCCGCCATGGTTCATGGAGTTGACGACGAGCGCTTTCGTTATCTCCTCATGCCTGTTCGAGTCCAGTAGTAACGAGCCGTCGTGGGTCTCCACGAACTCACCCTTCGCAACTTTCGCCTCTTTCGCGAGTACTCCTTTGAACCTGATTCCGAGGCCGTCACGGTCTTCTTGTCGCCAAACGGGACAGGAAAGACCTCGGTTCTCGAAGCTGTTCACGCCCTCGCGACGGCGTCGTCCTTTCGAACCAGCCTGGCCAGCGACATGATCCTCAACAACGAGACAACCGCCGAGGTGCATGGCGTGATCTACCAGCGCGAGCGAAGGATCCAAGTAGACCTCACGTTGACGCGGGGAGTACGAAACACCACCAAGAAGATGTTGGTGAATGGTCAGCGCCCGAGCTCGCGGGCGGAGATCTCTGAGGTGTTGCCCCTCACGGTCTTCACCCCCGAGGGGGTCGACGTGGTGCGGGGAGGGCCCGAGCATCGACGCAACTTTCTCACCACGCTCCTCACTGATGTTGACCCTCTCACGGGCGATGTCATCGAGCGATTCGCGCGCGTCCTGAGTCAACGAAACGCCCTTCTACGTTCACTTGAAGGTTCTCGGCCGTCTTCGAGTCAGCAACGTGAGTTGGATCAATGGACGAGTGATTTCTGCGGGGCGAGCGAGCAACTGCTTGTCCAGCGACAAACGCTGATCGACGCCCTCGCTCCACTGGTTGCGGCGTCGTATCACGAACTCGCTCAGAACGTGGTCGACGTGGGAGTGCGTTATGAACGATCGTGGCGGGGAGAGCTACTCCAGGCGCTTGAGCGCTCCAGCGATGACGATCGCTTCCGCGGGTACACGACGATCGGGCCTCACCGCGACGACATTGAACTCTCACTGGAAGGTCGAGACGCTCGGCGCCAGGCGTCCCAAGGTGAGCAGCGCTCGCTGGCCCTCGCCCTACGTCTCGCCGGTCACGAGCTGGTGCGCCAGCGCCGCGGAGTGGACCCATTACTCCTGCTCGACGACGTTTTTAGTGAACTCGACCCCCTGCGCAGTGACCGCCTGCTCGGCCTCTTGCCGGCGGGCCAGACCCTTGTCACTACCGCCTCACCGCTTCCCAGTTCGCTGACACCAGCCGCGGTCATTGATCTCACGAGCATCTTGTCGTGACGCACGAGGAGGAACCCGCGGCCCTCAGCGACGTATTGAATACGTTGGCTGGACGACTACGTCGGGTTGACTTGCGCGTGATTGATGACGCTCGTCAGTTGTGGTCGACCGTTGTGGATCCAGTGATCGCCGAGCACTGTCGCGTGGAGATGATCAAGGACGGAGTACTCATCGTCAGTGTTCCCTCGGGCGCGTTTGCGCAACAGATTGCTCGTCAAGCGACGACAATCTTGAGCGGTTTTTCGTCCCTCGGAACGAGTGCGCCGACGACACTAAAAACTGTTCTCAAATAGGTCGAAAAACTAAGCAAAATAAGCGTTTTCGATCCCCAATTAGGTTCGAACGTGATATCTCTTCGGGTAGGATGGAGACGTCAAATTGTTGATACCGCAGGCGCGTCTGAACGCCCCAATTTTCGTTTTGAAAGGATTCCTTCGTGGCCGAAAAGACCAAAGGATCGGCTAGCTACGGAGCTAGTGACATCACTGTTCTTGAAGGCCTCGAACCGGTCAGAGTTCGCCCCGGGATGTACATCGGCTCCACCGGCCCCGCGGGTCTGCACCACCTGATTTGGGAGGTGGTCGACAACTCGGTAGACGAAGCGATGGCCGGATACTGCACCCGTATTGACGTCACCATCACGAAAAACGGAAGCTGCCGCGTCGTGGACGACGGTCGCGGGATTCCCGTCGAAGAGCATCCCCAGTACAAGGGGAAGTCCGCGGCTGAGGTCGCTTTGACGGTCCTACACGCCGGAGGAAAGTTCGGCGGAGCGGGGTACAAGATCTCGGGAGGACTGCACGGCGTAGGAATCTCGGTCGTGAACGCCCTCTCCAAGGAGCTTCACCTCGAAGTTGATTGGCACAACGAGCACTACGAGATGACCTTTCGCGACGGCGGCAAGCCCCAGGGCAAGCTCATCGTCACCGGTCCCGCTCCGCGTGGGCGCACCGGTACGACCATTACTTTTACGCCTGACCCCACGATCTTCGAAGACGTCGAGTTCCGGGCCCAGACCGTCACCGAACGCCTCCAGATCTACGCATTTTTGAACCGGGGTCTCGAGATTCGATTTGCCGATGAGCGCCCCGGCAGCGAAGCGAAGGAAACCTTCAAGTACAACGGCGGCATCGTTGACTACGTGCGCCACCTCAATAGTGCGAAAGAGTCACTCTTTCGAAAAGTTGGCTACCTCGAGCAGTCTGAAGAGGAGCAAGAAGTGGAGCTCGCATTCCAGTGGAACACCGGGTACTACGAGAGCATCTACTCCTTCGCCAACGGCATTTCCACCATCGAAGGCGGAATGCACGAGGAGGGATTTCGCAAGGCTCTCACCAACGTCGTCAACCGTTACGCGCGAAAGCGCAACCTTTTGAAGGAAAAAGAAGAGAACTTGAAGGGGGAAGACATCCGTGAAGGTTTGACCGCGATCGTCTCGGTGAAGCTCCGTAACCCTCAGTTTGAAGGTCAGACTAAGGGCAAGTTAGGCAATGTAGCCATCCGCTCGATGGTGGAGCGCGCCACGAACGAGAAACTGGCCGACTGGCTGGAGGAGAATCCGCGCGAGGGTGGCCAGATCGTGGCGAAGGCCATCTCCGCCTCGCGCGCTCGCATGGCGGCCCAAGGAGCCCGGGACCTGACTCGGCGAAAGAACGCCCTCGATGGCGCCGGACTGCCAGGCAAGCTCGTCGACTGCTCCTCGAACGATCCCCGCGAGTGTGAGCTATTCATCGTGGAGGGAAACTCCGCCGGGGGATCCGCGAAGGACGCCCGTGACCCGCGGATCCAGGCGATCTTGCCCATTCGCGGCAAGATCTTGAACGTCGAAAAGGCGCGGACCGACAAGATCTTGAAGAACACTGAGATTCAAGCGCTGGTCTCCGCCATCGGCGCGGGCGTCGAGGGCGAGTTCGACCTCACCAAAATTCGCTACAGCAAGATCATCCTCCTGGCCGACGCGGACGTCGACGGCAGCCATATCCGAACGTTGCTCTTGACGTTCTTCTTTCGCCAAATGACCGAGCTGGTGAACAGTGGTCACGTCTATGTGGCTCAGCCGCCTCTGTACTCCACCTTGGTCGGCAAGGAGAAGGTGTATCTTCACGACGATCTCGAAAAGAACGCCTTTCTGGAGTCCCACCCCGATCATAAAAACGACTTCCAACGCTTGAAGGGTCTTGGCGAGATGGACTTCGACGAACTGCGCGAGACCACGATGGACGTCACCAAGCGCGCCCTGCTCCAGATCACCGTCGAGCAGGCGGCCCTCGCTGATGAGGTCTGTTCGATTCTCATGGGCGACGATGTGCCCCAGCGCCGCCACTTCATTCAAACGAACGCCAAAGACGTTCGCTTCCTCGACATCTAGGACTGAGATATGCCACGTTCTGTTTCTGGCTCGGGCGCGGGAACGCCGCCCAGCGACGACGCCGTCGTCGGCTACATCGAACCGATCGAGATAAACCTGGAGATGGAGCGCTCGTTCCTCGAGTACTCCATGTCAGTTATCGTCTCGCGCGCCCTGCCCGATGTGCGCGACGGTCTAAAGCCGGTGCACCGTCGGGTCTTGTACTCCATGTTCGATCAGGGCCTGCGACCAGATCGCCCTTTCGCCAAGTGCGCGAAGGTGGTGGGCGACGTGATGGGCACCTATCATCCCCACGGCGACAGCGCGATCTACGACGCGATGGTCCGCATGGTGGTCGACTTTTCCATGCGCCATCCCCTCATTAGCGGACACGGTAACTTCGGTGGCACCGGACCCGACGAGGGGGCCGCGGCCATGCGCTACACCGAGTGTCGCCTCGCCCCGCTGGCCCTCGAGATGCTCGACTCGATCGACGAAGAGACCGTGGACTTTGAGCCGAACTACGACAACTCCACCCAGCAGCCCGTCGTCTTACCCTCGCGCTTTCCGAACCTCTTGGTCAACGGGTCACAAGGCATCGCGGTGGGCATGGCGACCAAGATCCCGCCACACAATCTCGGAGAAGTCATCGACGCGACCCTGCACCTCCTCGCCAACCCCGAGGCGAGCCCCGATGACCTCATGAAGTTCGTGAAGGGTCCTGACTTTCCGACCAAAGCTCAGATCTTGGGGCGTCAGGGGATCCTCGACGCGTACCGCACCGGACGCGGATCGATCAAGCTGCGCGCGGTCGCGGAGATCGAAGAGACCAGTCGTGACGTGAAGATCGTGGTGACGGAGTTCCCCTACGAAGTGTCGGTGGAGTCGATTGAAGAGAAGATCTTTGACCTCGTGAAGAACGGCGAGCTCGACGGCATCTCGGGAGTGCAGAACGACTCCGCGGGGCGCAAGGCCCGCCTGGTCATTCGCCTGAAGCGTGACGCCAACGCCAACGTGATCTTGAACAAGCTCTACAAGAACACCTCCCTGCAGACCACGTTCGCCGTCAACATGCTGGCCTTGGTGGACGGCGTGCCGCGCACGTTGAACCTGGCCCAGGCCCTCACGCACTACATCGCCCACCAGGTTGATGTCGTCACGCGACGCACCCAGTACCGTCTGCGCAAGGCCGAGGCGCGGGCCCACATTGTTGAGGGCCTCTTAAAGGCCATCGACATGTTGGATCAGGTCATCGCGACCATCCGCGGTTCGGACGACCGACCAGCGGCCCGAGCGGCCTTGATGAGCGCCCCCTTTGACTTCTCCGAAGAGCAAGCGAATCACATTCTCGATATGACCCTGGGTCGGCTCACGCGTCTCGGTCGCACCGAGCTCGAGGAAGAGATGAACAAGCTTCGCGAGACCATCGCCGAGCTCCAGTCGATCCTCAACAGTGACGCGAAGCTGCGCGGCGTTATCTCTGACGAGTTGATCGCCGTCCGTGACAAGTACGCCGACGCCCGACTCACCCAGATCGTCAACGACCCGGGCGAGCTCGGCATGGAGGACTTGATCCAAGACGAAGAGATCGTCCTCACGGTGACCCGGGCGGGTTACGTGAAGTCCGTCGCGGTCGACGCCTTTCGCACCCAGGGCCGAGGAGGACGCGGCGTCCAGGGCGCCAAGCTGCGTGACGAGGACTTCGTCGATCAGATCATTCACACGACCACCCACGCCTACTTATTGCTCTTCTCAAATCGCGGTCGCGTGTTTCGCCTGCGCGGTCACGAGATCCCGATGAAGGAGCGCACGGCAAAGGGCACGGCCATCGTGAACCTGTTGAATCTCCAGCCGAGTGAGTCCATCCAGGCGATCGTGGCCACCGACGATTTCCCGAAGGACAAATTCCTCGTTTTTGCGACAGCGAATGGCACCGTGAAAAAGACAGCCTTCAGCGAGTACGACAAGTCGCGACGTGAAGGGTGGATTGCTATCAATCTGCGCGAGGGCGACGAGGTGGTTCGCGTGGTGGCGACCGGGGGCGACGATGATCTCATGATGGTCACCTTCCGCGGGATGGCCATTCGCTTCAGCGAAGCCGAAGTGCGTGAGATGGGGCGCGACGCGACCGGCGTGCGAGGGATAAAGCTGCGCGACGATGACAAGGCCATCTCCCTCGACGTGGTGCGCGACGACGCCGACCTCTTTGTGGTAACCGACACTGGTTTCGGTAAGCGCGTGAAGACCGAGCGCTTCAATCGCCAGGGTCGCGGAGGACAGGGCGTGCGAGCCATCAAGTTGACCGCGGCCCGGGGCTTCGTGGTGGCGGCCTTCATGGTCCGCCTGGACGACGACGTGCTGTTGGCCTCTGACGGGGGAGTGCTCATTCGCACCAGCGTGCGCGAGGTGTCCTCCCAGGGTCGAGACGCGACCGGCGTCCGGGTGATGAACCTAGATGAAGGTCACTCGGTGGCGGCCGTGGCTCTCGTGCCGAGCGAGTCGGAAGACTAAACCTCGCGCGTAGCCCAGGTTTGGCGCAAGGCGTCGGCCAGCGCGTCGACGCCTTGGGCACCCGAGACCATGACACGCTGATCGATAAGAAAGGCCGGAACGCCGTTGATGCCGAGGTTGTGGGCATCGACCTCGTCCCTACGCACCTCCTCGACGAACGCGTTGCTCGTCCACAGGTCCGGCGCGTCCTTCACGCCGACTTGGTCGGCCAGCGTATTCAAGGTCTCTCGATCCGAGATCAAGAGACCGTCGCTGAAGTAGGAGTGGAAGAGGCGAGTGGCCAGTTCGTTGGCGTGACCTTGCGTGGCGGCCAAGGCGATGAGACGATGCGCGTCAAAGGAGTTGGCGCGACGAACAGTGGCAAAGGAAAAGTCGATGCCCACCTGGTGGCCCTGGGCCGTCAGTCGTCGATGAGCGGCTTGGGCTTGCTCCACCGGCATCTGATACTTCTTGGAGAGGAGCTCATCCAACGACTCCTCGGAAGAGGCCGGGGCGTGAGGGTCAAGTTCGAAGGCGCGGGGAATCACCTCGACCGGATGCTCGACTCGATCGATCGCGAGGGCCAGCTGCCGCGTACCCAGGTAGCAAAAGGGACAGACCACATCACTCCACACTTCAACGGTCATTAGGTCGCTCATGCGAACATCGTAGGGCCGAGATATCGCCGATGACCCGGGCCAGTAAACTGGTCAACCGCAAGAAAATCTGTCCAAGGAAGCCTCGTTCGTACCTTCGCCCCACACTCAGCCGAGACTCGTGACGTCGTCGTTGGGAACCTGCTCGCCGGGTGTCCGCTGGACGGGTCCACAGAGACTCCGAGTGATCGACGGCGGGCCGGCTCATGTTGATCGTCAAGGATCTGGGTATCGAGATTGGCCCGCGTCGCATCCTCGAGCCGGTCTCCTTCGTCGTGGGCAACGGCGAAAAAGTAGGTCTGGTGGGTCGTAACGGCGCGGGCAAGTCGACCCTGCTGTCGGTGCTGCTCGGCTTTCACCCCGAGCACCTGCGCATCACCGGCTCGGTCGCCTCTCAAGGCTCGCTGGCCCACCTGCCTCAAGAGCCCGTTGAGGGGGGTCTCGGGGTCGAACCCATCGGGCTCAGCCACGTCCTCAGCGCGCGCGGCATCGACCGCCTGGACGCGGACATGCAGCACGCTCGTCACGCCCTCGCGGCGGATCCGACCGACGAGACCATCTCACGTTTTACCTCCCTCGAGGAAGAGTTCCGTGAGCGCGGCGGCTACGAGGCCGAGTCCGAGGTGGCGCGTCTCGCCGACGGCCTCGGTCTCAAAGAAGACCTTTTGCTGGAGGACCTCGGATCACTGTCGGGAGGTCAACGGCGACGTGTCGACCTCATGCGGGTGCTCTACGAACAGCCCGAGACCATGGTGCTCGACGAACCAACGAATCACCTGGACAAGGCGGCCAAGCGATGGCTCTTCGACGAGCTGGAGCAGTTTCGCGGCACGGTGCTCGTGATCAGCCACGACCTACCCTTGCTCGATCGCTCGATCGACCGCGTGCTGGCCCTGCGCGACGGGCAGCTTCGTGAGTACCGCGGGAACTACACCAAGTTCCTGCAGTTAGAAGAGGAACGGCGACTGTCCGAAGAAAAGGTCGCGGCGCACCAGGACGCCAAGATCGAGCAGTTCAGCCAGCTCGCGGACTCGATGCGTGGTCAGACGGCTAAGCGCGCTCGTTTGGCGAAGGTGCTGGACCGCCGGGTCGAGAAGCTGAAAGACACCCGCATCGAGGTCACCAAGAAGGAAAAGAAGGTGGTCTTTCGTCTGCCCATGCCCCCACGCAGCGGGGACGTGCCGATGACCGTGGAGCACGTGGCCGTGCGATACGGCGACCACGAAGTACTGCGCGACGTGAACTTCATCACTCGGCGCGGGGATCGTATCGTGATCGTGGGCAAGAACGGCGCGGGCAAGTCGTCCTTGCTGCGCTGTCTCGCGGGAACCCAGGACTCCAGTGACGGCGTCGTCAAGTTCGGAGCGAACGTGACCGTGGGTTACTTCGCCCAGGAGAACGAGCAGTTGGACTTTGAGAAGACCGTACTTGGAAACCTCGACAACTCGACGGTCGACTCGGACGTTCAGCGCCGCTCGATGCTCGGCGCCTTCGGTCTAAAGGGCTCGGCCGCCCACCAGATGCCGGCCACCCTCTCCGGCGGGGAGCGGGCGAAGTTGGCCCTCGCCATCCTCGCCTCCTCTAAGGCGAATCTGCTCTTGCTGGACGAACCGACCAACAACCTCGACCCGGCGAGCGTCGAGGCGCTCGGCGAGATGATGCGCCAATGGAAGGGGACGATTGTGGCGGTGAGTCACGAACGGGGTTTCGTCGAGGCGCTCGAGCCGACTCACGCCGTTTTGTTGCCTGAGGAGTACTTCGACATCTGGGACGAGCAGTACATGGACCTCATCGAGCAGCGCTAACTCAGTTGAGGTGTCGCTGTGACGCCCAGTTGGAGAGTTGATGGCGATTGGAGAGCTGGAGTTTTCGAAGCACCGACGAGACGTGGCTCTCGACGGTCTTGGCGGAGATCGAGAGCTCGGTCGCGATGTCGCGATAGGAGTAGCCGCGCGCGATGAGTCGAAGGACCTGGCGTTCGCGCGGAGTGAGCAGATCGAGGTCGGGGTCGACGTCACCGGCTTCGAGGTGTCGGCCCTCTAAGGAGAAGGCATCCAAGACGAAGCCGGCCAGGCGCGGCGAAAAGACGGCGTCGCCCGCCGCGACGCGATAGATCGCGTCCAGCAAGTCGGGCCCGGAGATGTTCTTCGTGACATATCCACGGGCCCCGGCCCGGATCACGCTGATGACGTCCTCGGATGCGTCCGAGACCGAGAGAGCGAGAAATCGAACCTCGGGCGCGGCCGGGGTGACCGCCCCCAAGACGGCCAGCCCGCCCCCGTCGGGCATATGGACATCGAGCAACACGACGTCGGGGCGTCGCTCCAGGATGATCTCAATCGCGGCCTCGACTTCGTCCGCCTCGCCGATGATGTCGAGTGAGGATGAGAGTTCGCTGCGAATGCCGGTGCGGATGAGCTCGTGGTCGTCGACCAGAAAGACGCGCGGCTGCATCTAGGGGGTGCGCGCGAGAGACAACTGCACTTCAGTGCCCTCTCCGAGCGTGCTCTTCAGCGTGACGGTTCCTCCGCGCTGGGTCACGCGTTGACGGATGGAAAGTGCGATGCCTTGACGATCGCTGGGCACGGACTCGGGATCAAAGCCCGAGCCCCGGTCGCGCACGAACAGACTTAGTGTGGTCTCTTCCACCTCGGCGTAGATCGATATCAGTTCGGCCCCCGACCAACGGGCGGCGTTGATGGCGGCCTCGCGTCCCGCGGCGACGAGCGCGGTGACTCGCTCGTCGCTCACGCAGTCACCGACCACCACGAGTTCGACGCGAACGCCGTAGTCGTTCTCAATCTCGTCTTCCAGTGCCCGCAGGTCGCTCAAAAAGCTGCTGGCGTCGCCCGAGCCCTCGGGACTGAAGAGCCACTGGCGTAGCTCTCGCTCTTGAGTGCGAGCGAGACGAATGACGGCTGCCTCGTCGCCGGCGGCGCGTTCGATCAGGGTGAGCGTCTGGAGGACCGAGTCGTGGAGATGGGTGGCAACGTTGGCGCGTTCCTCCACGCGAACGCGGGCCCGCCGCTCGCCCGAGAGGTCGTTCAGCGTCG
This sequence comes from uncultured Acidimicrobiaceae bacterium, assembly GCA_963756325.1. GTDB lineage: Bacteria > Actinomycetota > Acidimicrobiia > Acidimicrobiales > RAAP-2 > RAAP-2. Next base: position 588,150 of record CAVWNE010000002.1, on the reverse strand, counting down.
CGAGCCACCACGGCGCGAGCAGGATCATCACGCCACCAATGAGCACCAGCGTGCCAATGAAGGCCGGGGTCGCGAGGCCCCACGCGCCACCGAGGTGGTCGAGTATTCGCAAACCAAACACGATGAAGATCGCCCCGAGCGCGAGGCGAAGCCAGAAGCTCCAGCGTTTCTTGGAGGCCGCGACGCCGATGAAAGGCGCTGACTTGGCGAGGTCGTTGAGATGAGCCAACTCCTCGGGGGACGCCCCGCGCCATACGCAGATGGCGCCAAGGAGGGTGAGGAAGATGGGCCAGGAGTACACGCCGAGTGCCGGCAGTCCCAGGCGATCCAAGAAGAAGAACATGGCGACGATCGCCACAATTCCAATCACCACGCTGTTGAGTTTGCGGTGGCGCCCGATGAGACGTTGAGCGATCGGCTCAGACTCACCCACTCGCGTGATGGCGAGCCACAGCACCATGTAGAGAAGGAGCCCGACGCCCGAGACGAGGGCCAAGAGGCAAAAAATAATGCGCACGACTCGCTCTTTCACGCCCAGGCGAATAGCGAGGCCCCCACACACGCCCCCGAGAACGGCGTTCTCCACTCCACGGCGGTAGGGCCGAACGGGGGTACCAATGATCGCACGTTGCGGCGTCTCTGTCGGCACGTCGCTCCTCTCGCTTTGTCCTCACAGTCTTCCACGAGCCCTCCGCGCGACGCTCTCGGGGAAAACCCTGACGCCGCGAAGCGCCGGAACGCCAGATTCGGGGTTCGCCCTGATGAGCCCGACACCGGCGAGAACTTACATTGTGATCATGGACGAACCGACGAAACTTGATGAAGTCACGGCGGTCGGGCACGAGAGCCACCACGCGCCCGAACTCGGCGCGCCCGAACTCGGCGGGGCAACGTTGCATCGGAGCAACACGAAGAAAGTCTTTGGTGGCGTCGCCGGCGGACTGGCGGAGCGCTTTGACGTGGACGCCAACATCGTGCGTGTCGTGTTCGTCGTCCTCGCTCTGGTCTATGGCCTCGGTATCGCGATCTATCTCGCGATGTGGGCCCTCATTCCTCGTTCAAGCGCGCCGGTCGAGAGTGCGCTCGTCGTGACTGACGACGCGCCGCGCGTACGCTGGCTGCGCTACGCCATACCGCTGGGCGTACTGGTCCTCGCGATTATCTTCATCTCCACGCTTCGTCATCTGCCGGTCTTTGGAGCGTCCTTCGCGATTCTCTGGGTCGTCTTCTTGATGGCCGTGGCGGTACTGTCCCTCTTTTCTCCGGCGCGTCGATTGACCTTTCGACGCGTGGTGGCGCTTGCGTTCCTCGCCTTCGTGAGTTTGCTCATTGTGGTGTCGGGAGCATTTCTCATCACGATTCACGAACTTGGCGTGCCTCTGCAGGGCGGCAGTGGGGTGAAGCAATGGACGCCCACCACCGAGGCTCAGATTCAGCGGAACTATCACGGCGCCTTCGGCACCTCGACGATCAACTTTGACAGTGTGGCATTCTCCGGCACGACGTACGTGACAGCGACTCAGGGCGTGGGCGTGCTCGACGTGTATGTTCCGGCAGGGGTCAAGATTGACTTACGCACGCACGCGGGTCTCGGCGACACGTTCTCCTATCGGGTGATCCGTAACACAACGTCCCGCGCACCCGTTCAACACGCGGGCGCCACGCTGGTGATGAATCTCGAAGTGGGGATCGGGAAGATTCAGATCTATCACGACTACACCTCTGGTGAACTCAACTAGCGATTGAGAAAACTCCGCGCCTCGCTCGGTGAGAGGCGTACGTAGGACGGGACTATCGCGATCTCGCTCCACGTGCGAGCGGTCGTCTTGTTGTTCACGGGGATACTTCCGGAATAGGTGTAGATCGGCAGGAGCCACGACGTGCCGTTCTTCAGTCGAAACGTCGCGAGCGAGATCGACACGGAGGCGAGTTTCGCGTGCACAAGCGCTGGTCCGGCTGCGCTGGCGCCCCGAGAGGGGCTCGGAGACGCCGTCCGCTCCAACGCGTTGAGAGCGCTCACGCCACCGAGGGGCCCGTCCAAGGGATAGTTAGTTCCCGGCTCCACCCCAAAGGCCGGGCCCTGGGCGTAGATGACGGTGTTGTGGGCGTCAACGCTGAAGCTGACCAACTGATCAGTCGCGACGCCGTGCACGGCCACTCGGTAGGTCACCTGTTCTTGGTCCCGCAGGCGTGGCGCACCCTTTGTACTGGTCGTTGACACGCTCGACTCGGTGTAAGAGGGCGAGACGACGGAGTAGTTGAAGCCCAGACGCTTGAGATAGCGTCGTGCGTCCTTAGCGAGCGTGGCGTGGCTGGGCATCGGGACGCGCACCGAACTCGAAGCGGTCGCCGGTGCGATCTTGGGGGTGGTGGAGGAGTAGTACCACTGAGGGGAGGCGCTGGAGGTTTGATAGTCAAAGGACGCGCCCGACGAACTCCCCACAGTCCAGTCATAGCCGTGGTGTTGGAGCGTGCCCACGAGGTGAAAAGCCGAGGCCAGACGAACCGCCTCGCGAGCGCTGTCTTTGGGAACGCGGAGTTCAAACGAAGGACTGGTCGAGAGGCGCGCAGAGTTCGACGACCGTAGTGAGGGCGTCGGGGAGAACTTCATTTCGGGCACGGCCTTCGCCGAGGCAAAGAGGCCCGGGTGGCTCGTCACGTTCGCCTGGATGGCGAGAGCGGCGAGGCTGGGTCCGCCCTGGACGACGGCCAGGGTGCTGACCCCGATGGCGGTGGCGAGGATGAGCGTGCCCGCGATACGCACTTGGACGCGTTGCCACCACGTCGAGCGGGCAGCGCCCGAGGGGGAACTCGCGACAATTCGGCTGATCAGTTGATCGATGTTGCGCGCTTGATAGGGATCGTGCGTCGCGGGATCGAGCGCGGCGAGTTGGTCGTTGATGTCACTCATTCGTGCTCCTTCCTACTTCTCTTCTGTCAGAACCGGCGCAAACTTTCATCGGACTTGCGCCTCGTTCAAGAGTTCGCGAAAACGGTGCTGTGCACGCGACAATCGGACAGCCGCGGCATTGGTGCTGATCACGAAGTAGGCGCCCAGGGCGTGCGTGTCGAGACCATCCCAGGCGTTGAGGAGCAAGATCTCGCGATCGTCGTCGGGAAGTGACTTCAAGGCGTGGCGCACACTGTCATCTCCCACGACGTGCTCTTCCGCGGAGGCGTCGTTGGGCCTCGGGGTCAGCCGGGACTCGGTCGCCGAACGCCGGTTCTTCGAACGCCGGGCGTTTCGTAAGACGTTACGAGCGACGCCCAGCATCCAGGGCAGCTCGGCGTCGGCCGGGACGCGATCGATCCGACGCCAGACGACGATCATGGTCTCTTCGACGAGGTCGTCGAGGTCACTTACGTTCAAAGGGTAAAGACGCCGGCGGAGGTAGTTCCCGACGGCGTTGGAGTGCTCATGGACCAGTCGAGCGAATCGATCCTCATCTGGAGCGCCCATGTCCCCTCTCTGTCCGTTCGCGCTTGATTCTTACCGAGTCTCCACTACAACTCGAGAAGTCGGGCCTCTTCGTCACTGGTGAGCCACTGTTCGGGCCAGGGTCGATCGCCCCACCAGGAGGCGACGTCCTCGACACTGTCTTCAAGGGGACGTAGGTCGAGCCCGTGCTCGAGGGCGAGCGACGAGTCGAGCGCCATGACGGTTTCGATGTTCGGGCTCCACAAGGGAAACTTCCGTCCGAGGTCCGCTTCGGCGACGTTCTCCACACTGATCTCTCGCAGCGTGGTGTCCTTAGGCGCGACGTGGGCGGCAATCTGCTCGATGGTCTCGAGGAATCCTTGACCGAGCGAGGGTCCGGCGGTATGAAAGACCCCGGGGAGTTTGTCCTCGCCCACCCGCACGACAAAGTTGGCGAGGTCGCGCGCGTCGATCCATTGAAAGTAACTCTCGCTCGGACCGGGCACGGCCATGATCCCCCCGCGGCGTGCTCGCTCGACCCAGTAGGGAAAACGCAGCGTCGAGTCAAACGAACCGATCACATACGTGGGGCGCACCATCGTGGACTCATCTCCGAAGTGCGTCCAGCCAGCTCGCTCACTCGCCGCTTTGAGCGGACCGTAGGTTCGCCCGCTGATCGGCGCCTCCAGATCGTCGGGATCATCCATGAGAGACAGCGTCGCTTCGGTGGCTCCTGGTGCGGGCGGGTCCTGATACGCAGAGACGGAAGAGATCTGAACGTAGTGGCCCCCACGGCCGTCGAGGGCCCGCGCGAGTCGTTCGACGTCGCTCGGACGATACGCGGTCACATCGACGGTGACGTCAAAGGCCAGGCCCTCGAGTGATGACAGGTCACTGTCTCGGTCGCCGATGAGATGTTCGATCGACTCGGGGAGGTCGTTCGGCGTCACGCCGCGGTTAAAGACGCTGACGTGGTGCCCGTGATGCCAGGCGGACCACGAGATCGCCCGTCCGACGAACGACGTACCGCCCACGACCAAGATCCTCATGCGCCCCCTCTTCTCGGGGCTACCCTACTGTCACCAGGGCGTCTTTCACGAAGGTAAGGACCGAGACCGCCCCGGCCAGATCTTCGGCCGACACCTTTTCGGTAACTTCGCGGTTGAGAGCGTTCACGCTGTCGAGGACGGCGTCGGCGTACGCGCGTCCTCGCTCCGTCAAGATCACTCGGCGTCGGCGGGCGTCGCGCCGGTCAGACTCGAGAGTGGCGTAGCCGCGCTCCACCAGTCCCGTGACAACTTTCCTCGTCGCCTGGCGCGACCCGCCCAAGGGAGCCGACAGCTCACCGAGCGCGCGCGAGTCGCGACGAAGTACGCGCAGGGCCAGGGCGTCGCTGCGCCGGTACGCGGGATATCCCTTCTCGGCCAGGCTGAGGGCCATCGCCCTCACCCAGCGTTCGCGCGCGAGTGCCAAAAGATCACCGAAAAGCTGGGGCCGAGGAGTAGACATAGGGCACTCTATCCGATATGCAACTAAGTTGCATATCACGAACATCTGTGACACCATGGGTTAGCGGGAAGAGGAGGCGAGCATGAGGTCAAGGCTGGGACTTCGATGGCTGAACGCCATGGTCGCGGGGCTGGTGATATCGCTCTCACTGAGCTGTCTCTCTTTCGACGCTTCGGTCGCGGGGGGCGCCACCACGAGTCCGGGATGTGGCTCGCCGGGATCTTCGGCCACCCTCAGCCTGAGCGTGAAGGGCTTTGAGCGGACAGTTATTGTCCACCTTCCGCGCGGGTCGTCTGACTCGGCCCCACTGGCCCTCGTCCTCAACCTCCACGGCAGCGGTGCCACGGCGCTTGACCAGGAGCTGTTTTCGGGGATGAACCGCACGTCGAACGAGGACGGCTTCATCGTGGCCTATCCCCAAGGGCTCATTGCCGACGGTTCGGGATACGACTGGAACGTGCCGAAGGAACCGCTGATCGGTGGTCGCGCCGTACCGAAAGGATCGGCGAACGACATCACCTTCCTCGCCACACTGGTGAAGGTTCTCGAGTCGAAATACTGCATCGATAAGAACGAGGTCTACGCGACGGGATTTTCGGGCGGCGCCCGCGAGGTGAGCCAACTGGCCTGCGAAGAGTCCTCCCTCTTTGCCGCCGTGGCGCCAATCAGCGGTCTGCGGCGCCCGACACCCTGTCCCACTACTCGCGCGGTGCCCCTCATTGCCTTTCACGGATCGGACGATCCGGTCGATCCCTTCGCGGGCAACGGACAGGCCTACTGGACCTACTCCGTTCCGGCGGCCGCCAAAGACTGGGCGATACAAGACGGCTGTTCAATGAAACCCGCCACGTCGCAACCGGTGGCGAGCGTGACCCTGACGAGTTACGCCCACTGTGACGCTGGCAGCGCGGTCGAACTCTACGAGGTGAAGGGCGAGGGACATGAGTGGCCCGGCGGGCCGGCCCTGCCGTCCGCCCTCACGTCGGAACTGGGACCGCAATCAAACGCGATTGATGCGAACGCCGTGATGTGGTCGTTCTTTCAAGCGCACCCACTGTCGAGTTAGAGAAAACCGGCGCGGTGTAGCGGCCAGATTCGCACGAAGGCCTTACCAATGACGTCCGAGCGCGGAAGGAGCCCCCAGTAGCGACTGTCGCACGAATCGGGTTCGTTGTCGCCCATCATGAAGTAGTGGTTCGCCGTCACGTACGTCGTGGCGATTGGTTTAGCCCCGACCTCGGCGACGTGCGACCACGGTTGCTTGAGAAGGTGCCAGGGCTCACCGAGCTGTTGGTCCTTCACGTAGATTTTGTTCCCTAGCGACTTCACGGTCTCACCCGGAGTGGCGATGACTCGTTTGACGAGGTCCGAGACGTCGTCGCCACAGACTGTGGCGACCGCCTTGGGCGCCTTGAAGACCAGAATGTCGCCCGTGTGGATGGTCCCGAACTCGACGGCGAGCTTGTCCACGATGATGCGGTCGCCGACTTGAAGGGTGGGCTCCATCGAACCCGACGGGATGAAGAAGGTCTGAAAGACGAACGTACGGATCAAGAGAGAGGCCAACACGGCCACCACGATGACGATGGCCCACTCGATCACGGACTTTTGCCGGGACCTCCGTTTTGATACCGGGGGCGGACTCTCGTCGACCTCGAGAGTGGTGGGAGGAAGTGACACCTGTTCAACAGTAGTTGGCGAGCAGAGAGAGAAAAATGTCGTGCAGTCGCTGTGCGAGTGCGGTCCTAGCGGCGGGTGGTCGCGCGTCTCGTCACGTGGGCACCCGACGCCGATGTCGCATTAGACCGCTCCCATTGAGTTGTCGTGATGACCGAGCGCCGCAGAAAGTGCGCTGGACTCAGCCACGCACCACGCCCCCACCTGAGGAATCCGAGTCGCGTCGAGTCGCGTCGAGGGACCCGAGACGGAGAGGGCGGCGATCACGGTGCCGTCGTCTCGGTGAACCGGGGCCGCGATGGCGATGAGACCGATCTCAAGTTCTTCGATGGCGACGGCGTATCCCAGATGACGAACCTTCGAAAGTTCGGCGTCAAGGGCGGAGCGACCGGCGATGGTGTGGACCGTCAGACGCTCGAGCCGGCCGGGCGGGAGCTGGGCAGCGTCGAACGCAAGCAGTACTTTTCCGAGGGCCGTCGCGTGGAGCGGCTCGCTGCGGCCGAGCCAGTTTGTCCCTCCCAGCACATAATGACTGTCGACCTGGGCGATTTGGATTACCACTGACTGACGAACGACTCCCAGATTGATGGTTTCGCGGCTCAGTTCACCGAGGCGCTCGAGGTAGGGCTGGGCGACGGTCGCGAGGTCGGTATCGGTGTTGCCTCGCAACGCGTATCGCACGAAGGCGTCCCCGGGCAGAAAGATGCCGTTGGCGTCGCGACGCAGGAGGCCGTTGCGCTCCAGGGCGTTCAAGATCCGAGACGCGGTGCTCTTGGCCAATCCCGACGAGGCGGCTAGATCGGAAAAGGTGAGGGGATGAGTGGAGTCCACGACTTGGCGCACCAGATCGCCCGCCCGGTCGATGGCCTGAGATCCCGATGGTTTGTTCGTGGCTGGCACTGGTTCCATAGTACAGTACGGAGTTTTACAATGTGATTTAACAAGAGAGCTCGCGCGACGCGACGAAAAATGGAGTGGCGATGTTGGTCAACACGATGGCGTGACGATGATCATTTCGCGTCACAGGAAGATCGGTCGTGAGTCGCCCCGGGGCAGGCTGCTGGTCATGCCACAATTGAGTCGCTCGCCGCTGCTGTTGTTACAAATCGGGAGAGAGACATGACCACGATCGAATTGAACGCCTCCGCGCGCGCCGTCATCATTGGCGCCGGTATCGTCGGCAACTCACTGGCGTTCCACTTGTCGCGCCTGGGTTGGCGAGATCTCATCCTGGTTGACAAGGGTCCTATGCCCAATCCGGGAGGATCGACCGGACACGCGTCGAACTTCATCTTTCCCGTCGACTACTCCAAGATGATGACCGAACTGACCGCCGACTCGACGCGGCAATACCAAGAACTCGGCGTCTTCATCGAGAGCGGCGGAATCGAAGTGGCGCGCGGCGAGGAGAGAAGCCAGGAGCTTCGACGTCGGATGGCGGCCGCAAAGGCGTGGGGGGTTCCTTGTGAGCTTCTCAGCGCGGAAAGGGTGGCGCAGTTGGTGCCGTACCTTGACGCCTCGGTCATTCGTGAGGGGCTCTTCTTTCCCACCGTGGGCGTGGTGGACTCCCTGCGCGCGGGCACGATCATGCGCGAACGCGCCCAAGAGATGGGCGCCCTCGAGGTCCGCGCCAACACCGAGGTCCTCGGTATCGAACTCACCGACGACGGCACGTCCGTGAGGAGCGTGCGAACGACCTCGGGCGACATCGAGACGTCGGTCGTGGCGGTGTGTTGTGGGGTCTGGAGCCCGAAGATCGCGGCGATGGCCGGCGCCGCCATTCCCCTCATCCCGACCGTTCATCAAATGATCAGTGTGGGCCCCATCCCTCTCTTCGCCGACACGGTCGGGGAGATCGTGTATCCGATTATTCGCGACATGGACACCAACATGTATGAGCGACAGCACGGAGGAGACATCGAGGTGGGCTCCTACGCTCATCGTCCTATCATCGTGAACCCCGAAGAGATCCCCTCGATTGAGGAGTCCGCGCTCTCTCCGACGGAATTGCCGTTCACCCAGGACGACTTTGACCCCCAACTTCAAGACGCGCTCGAGTTGATGCCTGATCTTCTCGGCGATGAGCGCGTCGGCGTGCGCTACGCCATCAACGGGCTCATCTCAATGACGCCCGATGGACATCCTGTCCTCGGTGAAACACCCGAAGTGAAGGGGCTGTGGTCGGTGGCCGCGAGTTGGATCAAAGAAGGCCCGGGCATCGCGCGCGCGGTCGCCGAGTGGATGAACGGCGATGTCCCCGAGATCGATCTGCACGAGGCGGACGTCGCGCGCTTCTACGACCATCAACGGACCCGGGTGCACGTGACGGCGCGTGCGCAGGAGAGTTTCAATAAAATGTACGGCATCGTGCATCCCGCCGAGCAGTGGGAGTCGTTACGTGCGACGCGGGTAAGTCCGGTCTTCGATCGCGAGCGTGACCTCGGCGCCTTTTTCTATGAGGCCATGGGCTGGGAGAGGCCCTACTGGTATGAGAGCAATGCGGGCCTCTTGAAGAAGTACGAGGGTCGTCTCATGCCTCGCTATGGCGAGTGGGAGTCGCGCTGGTGGTCGCCGATCATCAACGCCGAGCACCTGGCGATGCGCGAGGCGTGCGGTATCACCGACCTTTCGGCTTTCGTGGTGATGGACGTGCGCGGACCGGGGGCGCTCGCTGCGCTTCAGCACCTTGCTGTCGCACAACTTGATGTGAAGATTGGTCGTGTGGTGTACACGTCACTGCTCGATGAGCGCGGCGGTTTCACCTCCGACCTCACGATTATGCGGCTTGGACACGATCACTTTCGGGTTGTGACGGGCGCTCACAGTGGGATGACCGAGAAGAAGTGGTTTCTTGATCATCTGCCCAGTGACGGGTCGGCGCAGCTCTCCGATCTGACCTCGTCGTGGGCCACGTTTGGTCTCTGGGGTCCGCGAGCGCGCGACGTGCTGGCGGCGTGCACGTCAGACGACGTGAGTCACGAGGGCTTCCCCTTTGGGACTTGTCGGTTCATCGAACTGGGGGGCATCAGAGTTCTGGCGTCACGCATCTCGTACATCGGCGAACTCGGCTGGGAGATCTACGTGCCAATTGAAGAGGGGGCCAAGGCCTGGGACTCGCTCTTTCGGTCCGGCCGCGATCACGGACTTGTTCCCGTGGGAATTGGCGTGTACGCGACCACGGGTCGCCTCGAAAAGGGATACCGGGCCCTCGGTAATGAGCTCACGGCCGACTACACCATCGTGGAGGCCGGCATGGCCCGACCCACGGTGAAGAAGCAAGACTTCATCGGACGCGAGGCGTACGTAGCCCAGCGCGAGGTAGCACCGGTGGCTCATCTTTGCACTCTGACCGTTGACGATCATCGCTCCTCCAGCGGCGTCGCGCGCTACATGCTCGGAGGTGAACCGATCGTGACGAGGGAAGGAGAGCGACTGGTCGACGAAAAGGGTCGCCCGTCGTACGTGACGAGCGCCGGATCGGGACCGTCGGTTGGCAAGCACATTCTTCTCTCCTACCTTCCGACCGAGTACGCCGCAGTGGGCCGAAAGCTGATGGTCGAGTACCTAGGGGAGAGCTACCCGGTGACGGTCGACGTGGTCGGTGCCACGCCGCTCTTTGACCCCGAGAACCTTCGCGTACGAAGTTGAGTATGAACGTTCTCGTCTGCGTGAAGCGCGTGGCGATGGTGGGATCTCGGATTGTTCTGACGGCGGACGCCCGCGAGGTGGACGTGCGTCAGCTCGGTTTTACGATGAGTCCCCACGAGGAGTGCGCGGTCGAGGAGGCAGTACGGCTCATCGAGAAACACGGAGGTGTTGTCACCGTGATGACCCTCGGTCCCCGGGAGGCCTCGGAGCAGTTGCGAGATGCCGCGGCCCTCGGCGCCACGAAGCTGGTGCATCTGGTGAGCGACGGACGAGAGTGGGACGCCGTGGCAACCGCCGAGGCTCTGGTCAGCACGGTCTGGTCTCTCGAAGCCGCCGGCGGACCTTTCGATCTCATTCTCTTTGGCAATGAGGCAGCCGACACGGGTGACTATCAAGTGGGGACTCGGGTGGCTCAGGCGCTCGGTCGCCCCTCGCTCGGTGGCGTGAAGCACCTCGAGGTGGGCGAGCACACTCTCACGGCTCGTCGAGAGTATCGCGGCGGTGAGGAGCTTTACGAGATCGCGTTGCCCTGCGTCCTCGGGGTGAAAGAGGGCATCAATCTTCCGCGCTACCCTTCGCTTCCTGGACGTATGCGTGCGAAAAAAGTGATCATTGAAGAGGTCCCGGTGGAGTGGCGTGAGGGTTCTCTTCGCTTGGTGAAACTGCGGGTCCCCGTGGAACCTCGCGAGAGAGCCGAAGTCCTGGGCGTCGGAGTTGAGGGCATCGCCCCCCTGGTAGCGCTCTTCGAGCAATGGGGAGTCCTTTCGTGAGCGTGGTTCGATCCCAGACGCTGTCCGAGATTGCTCGAGGTGGCGTGCTGTGCTTCGTGGAACGCGATGATGTCGGTCTCGCCGACGCCTCGCTTCGCGCGCTGACGCTCGCGCGGGGACTCTGTGGCGACGTGGGGCGAACGCTCGTGGCGGTCGCGGTGGGGGAGCTGGGCTCGTCGGACATTGATGTGCTGGCCCAGTTCGGCGTGGGCGACGCCTATCAAGTCGTCCTCGATGATCTCGATACCTTCTCACCACCCGCCTACGCCACTGCCCTACTCGATCTGGCGGAGGCGTTGGCCTCCGATGCCCTCGTCGCCGCAGGAACCGATCGGGGCCAGGAGATCATGGCGCACGTGGGAGCAAGGACGGGGCTCGCGATGGCCGCGAACTGTCTTAGCGCGTCGTGGGTCGGCGCGCGCTCAGTCCAGCTGAGCCGACAGCGTTGGGGCGGAAGCTTGGTCGAAGAGGCGGTTCTCGAAGGAGTGCCGGCCCTTTTAACCGTGGCGTCCGATGGGGTGCTCGCCGTGGCGTCCCCGTCCCCCACGAGCCCCACTATTCGAACTCATCGTTCTACTCCGAGTGATCTTGATCGCCGGGTGACCGTCTCGCAGTGGATCAGTCGAGGTGGGGGAGTCGCGCTCGCCGACGCGCGCGTCGTGGTGGGCGGCGGGCGAGGCGTGGGCAGCGAAGAAGGCTTTGACGCACTTGATGAACTGGCCACGCTCTTGGGAGCGGCCGTGGGCGTCTCTCGAGCCGTGACGAGTGCGGGCTGGCGTCCCCACGCCCAGCAGGTTGGTCAAACAGGAACGAAGATCTCGCCCGAGCTCTATCTCGCCTGCGGCATCAGCGGAGCCACTCAGCATTTGGCGGGATGCCGCAGTGCCAAACACGTGGTCACGATCAACACCGACCCCGAGGCGCCCTTTTTGACGCGCGCGGACTACGCACTCGTGGGCGATCTCGGGGTGATCATCCCCGCGTTGAGCGACGCGATTAGGGCGCGTCGCTCAAGGTAGAGGGGGTTTGGCGAGCGGGAGGTCAGGAGCTCGGCGAACTCGTGTGACGATAGAAGTCGACGTCGGCCGGAGCGAGTGGGGTGTTACCGAGAATGAGATCAGCCGATTTCTCAGCGACCATCATCACGGGTGCGAAAATATTCGCGTTGGTGACGTAGGGGAAGACCGAGGCGTCGACGACGCGCAGGCCTTCGAGTCCGTGCACGCGCATGTTCGTCGGGTCGATGACCGAACCGTCGTCCACGCCCATTTTTGCTGTGCACGACGGGTGAAGAGCGGTCTCGGCGTCACGAGCAACCCAGTCAAGGATCTCCTTGTCGGTGGCGACAGCCGCGCCGGGCGACAGCTCGCCTCCGCTGAAGGGTGCAAAGGCCCCTTGACCGAGGATGTCGCGAGCGACGCTCACGGCTTCCACCCACTCGCGCTGGTCCTGCTCGGTGGAGAGGTAGTTGAAACGAATGGCCGGGTGGACCATCGGATCAGAGGTCGTCAACTTCACCGAGCCGCGCGAGTCGGAGTACATCGGTCCGATGTGAACTTGATAGCCGTGGCCACCGGCGGGCGAGGAGCCGTCGTAGCGAATGGCGATTGGCAAGAAGTGAAACATCAAGTTGGGATAGGCGACCTCCTCGTTGCTGCGCGCGAACCCTCCACCTTCAAAGTGATTCGTCGCGCCCGGGCCGCGGCGCCCGAAGAGCCACTGCGCTCCGATCCACGGTCGGTTACGCATCTTGAGGGCTGGCGCGAGCGAGACGGGCTGGGTGCAGGCGTACTGGATGTACACCTCTAAGTGGTCTTGCAGATTCTCACCCACTCCGGGCAGGTTGGCGACCACGTTGATACCGAGGGCGCTCAGCTCGGGGGCGTTTCCCACGCCAGAGAGCTGCAAGAGGTGTGGCGAGTTAAAGGCCCCGCCGCAAAGGATGATCTCCTTGGCGCGCACCTCGCGGCGCTGCCCGCGCTGGAGAAACTCAACGCCCACCGCTCGGTTCTTCTCGAAGAGGACCCTGGAAACCTGGGTGCGACACTGGACTTCGAGATTCGCTCGGCTCATCGCGGGGTGCAGGTACGCCCTCGATGCCGTGAGGCGGCGCCCGCGATGGATGTTTCGGTCAAAGGCCGCGAAGCCTTCCTGTCGGTAGCCATTCACGTCCGCGGTGAGCGAGTAGCCCGCCTGTTGCACGGCCTCGAAAAACGCGCCAAAGAGGGGATTAGTTGCCGGGCCACGCTCGAGAATCAGCGGGCCGGTGGTGCCACGATACTCATCGCCCCCGGCGAGGCAGTTTTCCATCTTCTTGAAGTACGGCAGACAGTGGCGATAGTCCCACTGGCCCATCCCCGCGTCGCGGGCCCAGCGTTCGTAGTCAAGTGGGTTGCCCCGCTGAAAGATCATGCCGTTGATGCTGCTGGACCCACCCAGCAATTTTCCGCGCGCGTGATAGATCTTGCGCCCGCCCATGTGCGGCTCTGGTTCGGACTCGTACTTCCAGTCGTAGAAGCGGTTGCCGATCGGGATCGTGAGCGCGGCCGGCATGTGAGTAAAGACGTCCCACTTGTAGTCGGGGCGACCCGCTTCGAGAACGAGAACGCGGTGTGCGGGATCGGCGCTTAAGCGATTGGCGAGGGCACTGCCCGCGGACCCGCCGCCGACGATGACAAAGTCGTACTGCGTTCTTTTCACGGGTCCTCCAGGGGCGACTTCGACGGCTGCTGTCGCCGTGAAGTGTTGCTCAGGTTTAGGCGACTCTCGCCGCGCTCGTCAATATCAGTTGGCTCGCGTGGGACGCATCCACTATGTGGTCCCTCGGGTACGCCCCTCGTCTCGAGGGCGGGTCCCGGCCGGTCGATCGTCGGGGTCGCTAGTTTACGTACACGTCACCTTGTGTTCACCTTCCGTTAACTTTCTGACTAACCTGAATGGATGACATCTACGACTTTTAGGGGAGCCGCCTGGTGATCGTCGCCGGGTCCCCCAATATCCAAAGCTGGACGCAGATCGCCGAACTCGGGGCCGCCTTTGGTCTTTCCATGGTCATCGGTGTGGAACGTGAGGTCCACCAAAAGAGTGCCGGTCTTCGCACGCACACCCTGGTCGGAGTGGGTGCGGCGCTGTTCATGCTGATCAGTAAGTACGGGTTCAACGATGTCTTGGTGCCGGGACGCATTGTCTTGGATCCCTCACGAGTGGCCGCCCAGATTGTGTCGGGAGTGGGCTTCTTAGGAGCCGGGCTCATCTTCGTACGACGCGACTCGGTGCGAGGGCTCACGACCGCGGCGGCCGTCTGGGTCACGGCGGCCGTGGGAGCCGCGTGCGGGGCCGGGCTCATCGTGCTGGGCGCCGCGGCGACGGCGATCTACTTCGTGGTAGCCACCCTCTTTCCGTATCTTTCGCGACGACTACCACGTTCGTCCTTCAAGCTCTCGGTGATCCGCGTGCGCTACCCCGATGGACAGGGCGTGCTGCGCGAGATACTGGCTCTGGCGACAGCGCGGGGCTTTACTCTCTCGGAGATCTCCACCGAAGCCATGGGCTATCAGCGCGCCGGCGGCGCGGACATCGGGCGCGAGGTCAGCGACACGCCGATGGTGGGAGTGACGCTGCACGTGCACGGCCAAGCACTGGTGAATGATCTGGTCGCGGCGCTCAGCGAGCTTCCCGAGGTGCACGCCGTGCTCGCTGACGACGCCGACTTCTCGGACGAGTAGTTCCTAACGCTCCGGGACGTCGGCTCCCGGCTGGCGCGCGGCGATGAGTACGTCGCGCGCGACGATGCTGAGGCGCACCCGCGTTCCCAGGTCGATGTCGTTGGCCCGATCGCTCCGTACGTCCACGCGCACCGGGATCTCGCCCACTTGCACCACGAGACGGGTCATGGCCCCGAGAAAACTCTTGCGGGTGACAAAGCCCTGACCCTCGGGGTCCACCTCGAGGTTGACGTCCTCGGGGCGCAGTAGGGCATCGGCCGGGCCGGACAGAGAGTACCCTTCGCCGCTGCGCACCGGGCAGGTCTGGCCGAAGAGGCCCACCTGCTGGTTGGTAGCTTCGACCGGATAGCGGCTGGAGATGCCGACGAACTGAGCGACAAAGGCCGTCTTCGGGCGCGAGTAGAGCTCAGCGGGTGAGGCCACCTGCTCGATGTGGCCCTTGGACATCACACACACGCGGTCGGCCATCGAGAGAACCTCTTCTTGGTCGTGGGTCACAAAGACCGTCGTGATGGCGAGGCGCTGTTGGAGGGATCGAATCTGGTCTCGCAGCTCCGCGCGCACCATGGCGTCGAGGGCCGAAAGCGGCTCGTCGAGTAAGAGCACCCGGGGTTCGATGGCGAGGGCGCGAGCAAGGGCGACACGCTGTTGTTGTCCCCCCGACATCTGGTGGGGGTACTTCGCCTGCTGGTCACCCAGTCCCACCATGTCCAAGAGCTCGGCGGCCTTCGCGCGTCGAAGGCCGCCCGACTGCTTTCGCATCCGCAGTCCAAAGGCCACGTTGTTGAGGGCGCTCATGTTGGGGAACAGCGAGTAGCTCTGAAAGACCATGCCCATATCGCGCTTGCGGGCCGTCACGTCAGAAAGTTCGGTCCCGTCCACGACGACGCGCCCACTGTCGAGCGTCTCGAAGCCGGCGAGGACGCGTAGGGCAGTCGTTTTGCCACATCCTGAGGGTCCGAGCAAGGCCATGAACTCGCCCGGTTCGATGGCGAGCGTCAGTCCATCCAGCGCTCGCACTTTTCCGTAGGTGCGGACGAGATTCTCAAGGCTGACAGATGCTCCGACGGCACTCGACTCGCCCACTGGGTTCTCTTTTGTCTGGGTCATTACGACGCCCTTCTACGGCTACGACGAGACTGCGAACGATCGAGGGACACTACCAAAATCAGAAGTACCCAGGTGCCGACGAGCCCCAACATGGAAGCGGCCACCTGGATGTGGCCGTCACTTGTTTGACCGGCTTGGACTATCCACACCGGGATCGTTACCCAGAGGTCGAGACTGGCCATGGTGTACTCGCCAAAGACGAGGGCGAGCGTGAGCACGGTCGCCGAGAGCAGGGCGGGGCGAATGTTGGGCAAGACGACGTTCCACATCGTTTTTAACCAGTTGCCGCCGAGAGACCGCGACGCCTCGGTGAGGGTCTTTAGATCGATAGCGGAGAGACCGGCGTCGAGGGATCGATACACGAAGGGCATCGCCAGGATCACGTACATGAAGCTGAGCAGGTACGGGGAGGCCCGGGCCCAGAGCGGATACTCGCCCTCTACTCCGACGATCAGCACGATGGGGGGGATCACGATGGGCAACACGGTCACCAGGTCCATGACGCGACGAAAACGCGGCATGTGCAGATGCACGTAAACCGAGGTGGGCACCATGAGCAGCGTGGATACGACCATGGTGGCGATGGCCAGCTTGAGCGAGAGGGTCAGTGCGCCGGTGAATCCCGGCGCGGAAGGAAGGCTCTTATACGCGAGGTCAGAGAAACCGCCGGTGTCATTCTGTAGAGAAAACTTGATGCCCGCGTAGAGCGGAATCAAGATGTAGGCCCCGACGATCAGGAGGATCAAGAACCGCCACCAGCGAAAGTGGCGCTTTCGTGTGGGCTTACCCGTTGAGAACGACGGAACAGCTTCGTCCTCGGCCTCGGCGACTTCGTAGATGCTTACTGGAGCCACTTAGATGCCCTTTTTCGAACCAGGCTGTAGAGCGCCATGACCAAGGCCAGGATGACCAGCATGCCAAAGGCGATGGCATATCCCACGTGCGTCTCTCCGGCGATGACGTTACCGTTCAAGAAGTTTCCGATTTGAATGGGCGCCAGCGCGACGAGACCGAGGGTCAGCGACTCCGCGGTGGCATAGGCGGCAAAGGAGCTCCCAAAGAGCAGCAGCATTCCGCCGAGTATGGACGGCATCAGCACGGGGACTCCCACGTGGATC
This sequence comes from uncultured Acidimicrobiaceae bacterium, assembly GCA_963756325.1. GTDB lineage: Bacteria > Actinomycetota > Acidimicrobiia > Acidimicrobiales > RAAP-2 > RAAP-2. The sequence continues at coordinate 571,175 of CAVWNE010000002.1, read as the reverse complement.
CAATACCGCCAGCTGGAAGCGCCGAGGTTCTCGGCCGCCTCTCGCCAGTTCTGGCGCAGTCCCGCAAGGGCCGGGGTGATCACGAGCACCATGAGCGGAAGCTGAAAGTACATGTAGACCACGACCACGCCCGAGAAGGTGTAGAGGTTGAAGCCGATACTGGTGAGACTGATGCCCAGGGCGTGCAGCCACGCGGTGAGTATTCCCGCGGATCCCAGCGTGGCGATGAACATGAACGTCAGATTGATGCCGCCAAAATTCGCGAGAACGCCCGAGCCGGTGGAGGTCAGACGCTTCAGCACGGTGCTCTTGGACGTTTGAATGGCGTAGGCCACGAAGACGCCGATGACGCCGGGAATCAGCGAGGTGAGAAGGCCCAACTTGATGCTGTTCTCAAAACCAATCAGAAAGATGCCGTGGGAAACCAAGCGCATATTTTCAAAGGTCCAACCTCCGCTCTCGCCGTGAAACGCCAGGTAGATGACCGCGAGAGCCGGGACTCCGAGGCCAAGAAACGAGTAGACAACAAAGGGAGCCACCACGAAGGTGGACTCCATGCGACGCAAGCCCTTTTTGAGGTTACGCCGCTTCACGACGAATGCCTCAGACCCGGGTGCGCTGGCACCCGGGTCTGAGGCATTCGTTACATCAATTGTCATGGGCGGCGTGGGTCCGCGTTAGTTACGAACTGGCGCCCACTTGGGTAGCCCACGTGCTGTTGACCGTCGTGGCCGCCGCGGTGATCTGCGCGGTCGTCGGGTATTGAGCCGTCTGACCCGCGGGCAGCGCCGGCAACTTCGCTTCCAGTGACTTATTGACCGTCTTGTTGGTGGTCATAGCCGCCAACTCTGCGGGACGCGCTCCTCCCGCGAGCCAAAGGTTCTGGCCTTGAGGTGAGTAGAGGAACTCTTCCCAGAGGCGTGCCGCAGCGGGGTCCGGTGCGCTTGAGTTGATGCCCTGGGTGTAGTACTCGCCCAAAAGAACGTCACTGGGGATGACGATCTTCCAGCCGGGCACGGCGATGCCACCGTTGGCCATGAGGTAGTCCCACCAGATAATCACGTTGGTGGTGCCACTCTCTGCCGTCGCGGAGTCGGCAATCGTGTTGACGAAAGCCCCGTTCTTGTTCAGATTGGCAAAGAACGTCACACCGGGGGCCACGTTGTTGAGCGAGCCACCGCTGGCAACTGCCGCCGCTTGAACAGCGGCAAGCGCCGAGTTGGAAGTGAGCGGGCTGTTGTTCAAACCGATCTTGTACCCCTGAGCGCCCGTTTCCGTGCTCATCTGCTTGAACGAGGTGGGGCAGTTCGTCACGGTCGTGGTATTGCAACCGATGGCCACGTAGCCGCCGTAGTCGTCGAACCAGTACCCTCCGGAGTTCTTAAGTCCCGCGGGGATCTCGCTCCAGGTCTGGACCTTGTAGGGAGCAAGAAGGCCCTCGGACTTTGCCGTCACGGCGTAGCTGGTACCTACGTCGATGACGTCGGGGTCGCTCGAACGTCCCTTGTCCTGCTGGATTGCGGTGATCTCTTCTGCACTCGAACCCTCGGGGTTCTCTGAGTTGATCTTGATTCCGTACTTTTTCTTAAAGTCCTTAATGATGTTGCCGTAGTTCGCCCAGTTGTCGGGGAGCGCCACCACATTGAGAGTGCCCTCCTTCTTGGCGGCCGCCACAAGTGCCTTCATCGACGTAGGACCGGTCTTGGTGAGGTGAGTCACCTTTGCCCAGTTCACGCTCGACGACGCGCTCGCCGCTCCCGTGCCCGCGGTAACGCCGATGCCCGCGACGCTGGCCAAGGTTGCCCCGGCGAGCAGGACCGACCTGATTCTCTTTGGTGCCATATCTAATGCCCTCCCCATGGGGTTATCGTCGCCGTTCTGTGGCGTTCGGCGAAACTCTATCGGAGCGAGACAGCTCCGGCAATGCGCCCCCCGTAGTTCCACATCGCGGTTCACGCAAGTTTTACCGGAAGGGCGCTCGCTCGTCACTGACTGCTCACGACGATCGCTGTGCGGACCAATCGACGTAACTCAACACGCGCATTTTTGTCTCTCGAACCTCCAGAAACGTGTCCGCTCAGTCGTGCCACGCCACGGTGGGCGAAGGGCTAGGAGGTGACTTTCGACGGCGCCAGAGTCACGAACCCGCGCAACCGAGAGACGGTCCGAGGGACTGCCCTCCAGCTGGGGCACGATGACCTTATTCTTACGAGCAACGAGTTCGTGGTCGTACGGAGCAGTCCTGGTAAACGGTGACGTTGGTTGAGGGCTTGAAGACCAGGGAGGAAAGTCCCTCAGGTGGTGGGAGTTATGACCACGCCCAAGTCGGCGTACGGTATCGGCTTTCGCTTGATGATTCCGCCCACGACGCCGAGATATTTGGCGATCGTGACCATCGCGCCGTACTTGGTCTTGAGCTTGTCCTTGATAATCGGGTACTCGGGACCCGTCGAGAGCTGGGCAGTTGCCTCATGGATCGGCGCGCCGGGCTTCACTCGCCCCCGGACGTCACTGGCCTGAACGGTGACGCGGCTCGTGTGGGCGAGACGCTTGGCCTTGCCGGACTTGGAACTCGTGGCAAACCCGACGGCACCGGCCTCAAGGGGAACCACCCAGACTGGGGTCGCGACCGGGGTCCCGTCACGGCGAAACGTCGTAAGAAGCAAGTACTTTTCGTCGGACAGGCCCACGGGGCTGAGTGTATCGAACAGCGAGCCCGAACGCCATCGTCACCCTCTGGTTTAGCCGTTCGCGATCTCCCAGATGTGACCGTCAGGGTCGGTAAAACTTGCGGTCCGAATACCCCAAGGGCGGTCCACGGGACCATTTAGCAGTGTGACGCCGCGCGTCGCGAGTTCGGCGCACGTCTCATCGACGTCATCAACTTGAATCGTGAACTGAAATCTCGATCCGTCATCGGCCACGGCGACCTTGGCGGGGGCAATGAGATCGGGCGCCTGCGTGCTCACCAACAGATTGATGGTGAGGTTTTCAAAATTCACCACGGCCGAATGCTCATCCTCATAGACCGTCGAAAGGTCAAAGACGTCATGGTAAAAAGTCTTCGCGCGCTGAACATCCTCGACAAAGAGAGTGATGACGTCAACGCTGGCGAGCCACGATTCCATTTCACAACCTCGATTCGTTCCTTGACTTTGTAGCACACGATCGCGCGCTGCGTGACTACACGCAACAGGGCCTTCGTTAATATCATCGGATGACTCACGATGAGGACTGCGACGAGCTGGATCGAGAGCTTGATCGATTTGCTGACGCTCTGGCAGCGGTCGATCCCGCCACCCGGGTGCCGTCGTGTCCCGACTGGACCGTCGTCGACCTTACCGAGCATCTGGGGATGGTTCATCGCTGGGCGACAAAACTGGTGACGCTGCGGTCCCCTGCCCGAATACCCTGGACCGAGTTGACCAACGACGCCGAGGTCTTTGACGCGCGGTGGTTGCGCGAAGGTGGTCGGGCTCTCGTCCAGGCGTTACGCAGTGCGGACCCTGAGGACGAGATGTGGTCGTGGGGGGCGGATCAGCACGTGCGATTCTGGTCGCGTCGCCAACTACACGAGACTTTTGTGCACCGACTCGACCTCGAACTCGCCAGTGGAGCCACGTCGTACATCGACCCTGTGGTGGCACTCGATGCTCTCGATGAGTTTCTTGCGAACATGAAGTCCGACCGAGATATATCACTCCGCGCTCGCGACGGACGAGACGCGGAGGTTTTGCGGATCAGATCGACGGCGCCCGATCGGCACTGGAACGTACGTCTCAGGAGTGACGGCTACGACTTTGTTGAGTCGACGGAGGAACCCGACGCGGAGCTCTCCGGTCCGGCGGGAGACGTGTTGATGGTCGTCCTTCGACGTCGCGCTCTCCCGGGCTCCTCCCTCAGCGTGTCAGGAGACGTTTCGTTGGCGGAGTACTGGTTGGCTCAGACCGCTTTTCAGTAGCGCTCTCGCGGCGCCCTCACGGAACAAGGATTTGCCGGAAGCGCCGAGCGGCGATGGTCAACCCCACTACGGCGATGGCCACGAGGTAACTCATGCGCATGAGCATGATCCACTGAAACTGCCCGAGGTCAAGCCCACGCAGCAACGCCGCCGCCTGATAAAGCGGTGACACGGAGACGATGGCACCCAGCCACGCGGGATACTGCGTGATCGGAAAGAAAGTTCCCGAGAAGAGAAAGAGCGGCAACTGGATGAGAGAGACCACGTCAAAGTGCTGCCAGGAGCGTATGTAGGTACACGCGGCGAGTCCGGCACAACTAAAGGCGAACGCCGTGAGGATCGTGGCTGGCCAACAGAGCACCACCCAGGGACTGGCCGCGTCACCCAGCAGCACCATGCACACGATGAACGAGGCCGCGTAGATGGTGGCCCGAGCCAGCGCCCACCACACTTCGCCCAGCGCCACGTCCGTCACGTCAAGCGGCGTCGAGAGGATCGCGTCGTACGAGTGCGAGATCTTGAGTCGAAAGAAAGTGTTGAAGATCGTGTCGATCACTGCACCGTTCATGGCCGAGGTGGCCAGCATGCCCGGGGCCACGAAGGTGGCGTAGCTAATGACTTGGCCACCGCTGTGGACATGGCCAATGAGATGATTGAGACCAATGCCGAGGCTTAAGAGGTAGAACAGCGGTTCAAAAAATCCCGAGACCAGCATCAGCCACTGCGAGCGATACACCATGTAATTACGCTCAAAAACCCGCAACGATCGGCGAGACCCGAATTTCGGGAGAGTCCGAGTCAGCATCAGTCCACCAGCCGTCGACGCATAGTGTGGCGACCCCAGGCGACGCCGAGCGCGGCCATCACCGTCAGGACGGCGACGTGAGCGAGAACGGGACCGATCGAGGCGTTGCCGTACGCGGCGGCTCGCGCCAGAGCCACTCCGTGATAGAGGGGTACCAGTTGGACCAGCGGGCGCAGGTAACCGGGGTAGGCGGTGATCGGATAGAACGTCGCCGAGAAAAGGAACATCGGGACAAAGGCGAAGCGGTAGATGACAGAGAAGGGTGCGTCGGACTGGGATCGAGCGGCGAAGGCCACCAAAGGGGCGGAGAAGGAGAGCGCGATTAGGGCTCCGATGAAGGGAAGTGTGAGAGACCACCACGACTCAAGAGCCCCGAACGCCCCGATGACAACTGTGTAGATGATGCCAGTGACGAAGGCTCGCGTGACGACCCACGCCAACTTGCCATAGAGGATGTCCTCAGGCTCGAGGGGTGTTGCCGCGGCCGCGTGGTACGTCCGGATCCATTTCACGGCAGCCAAGACGGGCCACATGGACTCGCCTTCACCCAGCTGCATCGTGGTGGTAGCGAGAATGCTGGGGGCAATGAAGTGAAGATAGGTCTGACCTTGGACCAGCCCGCTGTGCGCGGTCACCAGATGACCAACTCCTACGCCGAGCGAGGCGAGAAAGAAGATGGGAAAGAGGATGCTGCTCGCCACGGAACCCCGCCACGTCTGGACGTAAAAGGTGGCGTGATAGTGCCAGCTGCGGAGCCACGCGGGGGCACCCGCTTTGAGCTGAGGGGAGAGGGACACGCTTAGTCCACCAGGGTGCGCCCGGTCAGGCGCAGGAAGACGTCTTCGAGAGAACTGCGACGAACCAGCGCACTCGCGGGCACGATGTTCGCGGCGTGGAGTTCACGAAGAGTGTTGTCACCCTCATCGACGTACAACAAGATCCGATCCGGCAGGACCTCGACCCGTTGCGCGTAGTGGGACAGAGGAAGGTGAACGTCGTCGTGGGACTCGGCGTCAAAGCGCAGCTCGACGACCTCGCGAGTTGAGTGCTTCGCGATGAGGTCGCGCGGAGGGCCCTCGGCCACGATCGATCCATGATCCATGACCACCAGTCGATCGCATAACTGCTCGGCCTCATCCATGTAGTGGGTGGTGATGATGAGAGTGACGCCTTCGCGTTTCAGGCGGTAGAGACGCTCCCAGAGAAGGTGACGGGCCTGCGGGTCAAGACCAGTGGTGGGCTCGTCGAGAATTAAGAGCTCTGGTTGATTCATGAGTGCTCGGGCGATGGTGAGGCGGCGTTTCATGCCACCCGACAGTTCGTCGACCTTGTCGCTGGCCCGTTCCGAGAGTTGCGTGAACTCAAGCAGTTCGTCCGCTCGTTCGCGAAGAACCTGACGTGGAATGTCAAAGTAGCGGCCGAACATCTCCAGATTTAGTCGTACGGAAAGTTCGAGTTCGAGCGTGTCCTCTTGAGGTACGACGCCGAGACGCCCTCGGATCTCGGGTCCGTCCACGAGAGGGTCGAGACCGAGAATCGACAGTGAGCCTGAGGTCGGCTTGGAGACCGCCGAGATCATCCGCATGGTGCTCGTCTTTCCAGCGCCATTGGGTCCGAGGAAACCGAAGCTCTCGCCGCGCTCGATCGTGAAACTGACACCCTTCACCGCCGCGAACTCGCCGAACTTCTTCACGAGATCGCGGGCTTCGAGGATGGGATCAGACGGTACGTTGCCCACGGGGCCATCCCTTTCCTTCGATTCACGAGAGCTGAGCGTCACTTCACACGCGCATTGACGCGTCGTCAGGCGCTATTTCGTCGCTGTTACGCCGCAGTCCTCGTGCGACCCCGAGCTCAGCGAAGCTTAGGGAAAAACTACCAGGCACTTGTGGCGGCGCAACTATTCGTAAGAAGAATGTCATCCAGTTGGTGCGACGTGTTTCCACTCACAGTGAGCACGTGGTAGTTAGTATCGAGTGACGCGGGAGGCGAGAGGTGCTTCGCGTTTGACACGGGGGTGGTCATGTCTCGCAAACTCTTAGCCGAGTTTCTCGGAACGGCCATTCTCGTTTTCTTTGGGGTGGGCGTCGCGACGTTGAGTTTCGGTTTCGGGGCTGACGGCGCGAGTTTCGCCGCCGGGGTCGTCGCAACAGCGTTTACCTTCGGACTGACGTTGATGGCCCTGGCCTACGCACTCGGACCGATATCGGGCTGTCACGTCAATCCGGCGGTGACCATTGGCGCACTCGTGGCCGGTCGAGTATCGCTGAGGGGGGCAGTCGGCTACTGGATTGCTCAGTTTCTAGGGGGAATGGTGGGTGCACTCGGCCTCTGGGGCGTCTTTTCCTCATCTCCGCTCTACCATCGAGCGACGACAGGGCTCGGAACCGACGGCTGGGGGGTAGCCAGTCACATTCACGTTGGGGCGGGCGGCGCGTTCGCGACGGAAGCGATCCTCACCGCGGTGTTCGTCTTCGTGATCTTGAGCGTGACGAGCAAATCCGCTCACGTGGCGACCGCGGCCATGGTGATTGGGCTGACGCTGACGGCGGTACACCTGGTGGGCATTTCCATCACCGGTACTTCGGTCAACCCGGCGCGTGCTCTTGGTCCCGCCCTCATCATCGGCGGCACCGCGATTCGCCAAGTCTGGTTGTTCATTGTTGCGCCGCTCGTGGGCGGGTCGATCGCCGCGGTGATCTATCGAGTGTTTCATCCCGCGAACGGCGACCCCACAAACTGAGGATGTCCCACCAGTGGTGGCATCCGAGTGCGGCCCACGGCGCCGGGCACCCGCTCAGGTCAGGTTGGTGGGCGAGGCGGGACTTGAACCCGCACATCCTTTCGGATACAGGCACCTGAAGCCTGCGCGTCTGCCAATTTCGCCACTCGCCCGAAGACCTTGCAACAATAGTCGACTCGCTCCCGGGTGCTCTCGACGCCTCGTGTTGAGGGGACGCGACCGGTACAGTGAATATTGTTATGGTTCTGAAGAATGTAGAAAATCGCCTCGAGCGGATCTTTGAGCGCACCTTTTCGCGGCCCTTCAAGACGTCGCTCCAGCCCATCGAGATCGGAACGAGAATTGTTCGAGAGGTGGACCTGACTCGACGCCTTTCGGGTCAGGGTCCTATTTCTCCCAATGTCGTTCGCGTGTGGCTCGGCCCGGCGGACGCTGAGCGTTTTGAGGGTTTCCAAAAGGCGCTGGTGAGTGAGTTAGAAGAGACGGTGCGCCAACACGCCTTGGCGGAGGGATACTCGTTTGTCGGGCCGGTCAAGGTTGAGATTTTCATCGATGATGACCTCAAATCCGGCGCCATCGAGGTGAAGACCGATTTTGTTGGTGGGGAGAGCCAACCGCGCCTCGTTCTCGCCGACGGTCGCACCTTTCCTGTCGGCGATGTGCCTTTAATCGTTGGGCGGAGTCCCGACGTAGAGGTGGTGATCAACGATTCGAACGTCTCTCGACAGCACGCTGAAGTGTGGCGCACGAGCGAAGGCGTGGCCATACGAGACCTTCAGTCGACCAACGGGACCTACGTCAATGGACATCGGATCTCAGCGGTGTCGCTCTCGCCGCGAGACGACATCACGATCGGACCGTTCCACTTTCGGATTGAGCTCGTTTGATCCCCTTCGCCGCGTCGACCAACTACGCGGCGGTGATTCGCCCGCTGCAGGTGCTGGTGATGGTCGTGGCCGTCTTGTTCTTCTTGCGCATCGTTCGGGTTGTCGCGGTTCAAGCGCGTCCCGCCGACTACGAGAAGAGGACGCGTCGTCGCCGCGGAAGCTTGGCCCTTGAATTTATTGAGCCCTCTGAGCGCAGTGGACAACGGGTGGACGTCGAGACGGGAGTGACGATCGGTCGGGGCAGTGACTGTGATCTGAGTCTCCAAGATACGTATCTCTCGTCGCGGCACGCGCGCCTCGCCAATGATGAAGGCGATCTCTCAATTGAAGATCTCGGGTCGACCAACGGCACGTACGTCAATCAAGAACTGGTGAAGGGACGCGTGCACCTAGAGCGAGGCGACGTGATCCAAGTGGGTGGCGTCCTCTTTGAGGTTGTTCGTTGACCCGATGGCGTTACGCCGCGGCGACCGATACGGGACTGGTACGTCAGTCGAATCAGGACGCGCTGTTCGCTGACGACACCTTGGCCATCATCGCCGACGGTATGGGGGGCCACGCGGCGGGCGAAGTGGCGGCGGCCATGGCGATCGACATCGTACGGCGGGGATTTGAAGAGAGTCCCAACGTGGAAGGTCTGGTCGAGGCGATCCAAGACGCCAACCTCGAGGTCGTGACCGACGCGCGTGAACATCCCGAGCACTTCGGCATGGGCACGACCGTTATAGCCGTGGCGGTGACCTACGACCTCGCGGGCGTGGCGTCGCCTACGTTAGTCCACGTGGGCGACTCACGGGCCTACCAGCTACGCGATGGAGCCCTTCGACAGTTGAGCGAAGACCACAGCGTCGCCGAAGAGTGGGTGCGAATGGGTCGGCTTACGCCCGAAGAGGCCGCAGTTCATCCTCGTCGCCACCAGCTGACTCGCGGGGTCGGGGTGGAAGACACGATAGCCATCGACGTGACCTCCATCAACGCGCTGCCCGGTGATCGAATCCTGCTCTGCAGTGACGGACTCTCCAACGAGCTCGACGCCGACACGCTGGCGCGTCTGTCGAGTGCGCCCAACGGGCTGGAGTTCGCGGTGGAGAGTTTGGTGAGTGCTGCGAAGATGGCGGGCGGGCACGACAACATTTCGGTGATCCTGCTTGAGTTCGACGAGGCCAACGTTGCGGCGACACCCATCCGGCGAACTATGAGCTCGGCTCCGCCCCCCGCGACTGTAACGTCACGACCCACCAGTGGCGGTCGTCGGCGAAGGATCGTGACCTGGCGAGTCTGGGCGGCGACGTTCCTCTTTCTGGCGGTCGTCGCCGGAGGGGTCGTGGTCATCCACTGGTACGCGTACTCGACGTATTACTTGGGAAACCACGATGGGACAGTTGCGGTCTTTCGGGGGCAGCCCTCGGGCGTCCTTTGGTATAAACCCGAGGTGGTGGCCGAGACGACGTCCGTGAAGTATCTGCGCATTCAGGATCGAAGGGCGCTCAACGCCACGATCCCTTATCCGACAGAGAAAGAGGCCATCACCGCCGCCAAAAACATGTACCGCGAGTATGAGCTCGGCCAGACGACCACCACGACCACCACGAATCCGGGAACGACGACCACCAAAGCCGCCGGGTAACGAGATCCCTTTGGACCTTGCCGGCCTAACGGGCAAGCGGTGCATCTCGTGAAGGCCCTACCGGTCGGTATACGGCCGAGGAGAAAGGTGTTGGTGTCACCGTTTCGCGACTTTTCCCAATCGGCGCGTCGCCCGCGCGCGCCCTCGACGCCACGGGCCTTCTCGTAAGGACTTTTCCGCCCTCTCGCCAGAACACCAGAGCGTAGGCTTAGCGCAGTATGGAGCCCGTCAACGACCCACGGTTGTACTCAAATCGTTATCAGGTAACCCACTTGATCGCCCGGGGCGGCATGGCGATCGTCTATCGAGCACAAGATACGTTGCTGAACCGGGCCGTAGCGCTGAAGATTCTCTACCCAGAGCTCAGCGAAGACCCGTTATTTGTCGAGCGATTCCGACGAGAGGCCCAAGCCGCGGCGAACCTTTCGCACCCCAACATTGTTCCCGTCTTTGACTGGGGCGAGGACGGTGACACCTACTTCATCGTCATGGAGTTGGTCGACGGAACGTCGCTCGCCGAGATGCTTCGAGGGGGCGCCACGCTCACCGCCTCGCGTTCGGCTCAGATCGTCGCGCAAGTGGCCGCCGCACTCGGGTACGCGCACCGCAGCGGTGTCGTGCACCGCGACGTTAAGCCCGGAAACATCTTGATCACTCGCGACGGTCAAGTGAAGGTGACGGACTTCGGGATTGCCCAAGCCGTGTCAAGTGAAGACCACTTGGCCGAGGAGGGCTCGGTGATGGGAACTGCGACATACTTCTCGCCCGAGCAGGCCGAAGGTGCCGCAGTTGACGGTCGCAGCGACGTCTACTCGCTGGGCGTGGTGCTCTACGAGATGCTCGTGGGCCGGCCCCCGTTCATTGGCGACACACCCGTCGAGGTGTCGAGTCAGCACGTGCGTAGCACGGTACCGCCGCTGTCGCAGTTCTCCACTTCGGTTCCTCACGACTTGGAAGCGATCGTGATGGAAGCTCTGTCGAAGTCTCCCTCGAATCGCTACCAGTCGGCCGACGAGTTACGCGCGGACCTCATTCGATTTAGTGAAGGCCAACCCGTGCACGCCGCCATGCGCGACACCGCCTTTTTCGGTGAGGACGCCACGCGAGCCGTGGCCGCCGTTGCTGGCGAGCGCACGCGTTCGGTGCCGATCATGACCGGACCGCGCACCGATGTACGTCGTCGACGTGGTGTCAGCTATAGCGCCATCGGGTTGGTCGTCGTCATTCTGCTCATCGCCGCCGGCGTCGTCATATTTTTAGAACACAACAAAGCGACTACCACGACGATACCCACGCTGGTCGGACAGCAACTCAAAGCGGCCAAGAAGACCCTGAAGGCCGATGACATTGGTGTGAGCCAAGTCATCGAACGACAGTCCAAGAAACCCTCGGGCACCATTATCTCCACCAATCCGCCGGCCGGCATCGTCGTCGCTAAGGGATACTCCATCGTCATTGTCGAAAGTGAAGGCATCACGACGGTGCCCGAGACCGTGCAGAATGTCGTAAACCAGAACGTGACCGATGCGGAGACCACGCTCGCCGCTGAGAAGCTCGGCGTCAAGATTGTTCAAGTGGCCACCCCTCCGCCCAACACCTCGGCCGTTCCGAACACCGTGCTCGTTCAGTCGCCGGCCGCCGGAACGAAGGTTCAGTCCGGCGCCACCGTAACGTTGACCGTGCTTAAGTCGGGGGTGCAGTACGACCTGCAAAGCGTGAATGGTGAGACGCAGTACGCGGCCGGCGCAGCGTTGCAGACTCAAGGCCTGTCGGTGTCAGGCGTCACGCGGACATGCTCGAACACGGTGAATCCGGGCCTGGTGATTGGGACCAATCCTCCCGCGGGATCGCTGGTCAAACAGGGGGAGGCCATTCAGCTAGAGGTGTCCTCGGGTACGTGCAACGTGGTGATGCCGAGTGTGGTCAACGACACCGAAGCCCAAGCGGACACCGCGTTGGAAAGCCAGGGTCTCACCGCGTCTTACTCACCCGATTCCACGGCGGTCTGTCAGCCCGGTGCCGTGCCCACGGTCGCCAGCCAAGCGAACGCGCCGGGAACCAACGTGAAATACGGGTCAACCGTCGATCTCACGATCTGTCAAACCACCGCCAACACCACCACCACCACCACGACCACGACCACGACGCCCTGATGGCCCGCTTGTAGCATCGTTCCTATGGCGAAATCGTCCGCGAAACCAAAGCCGAATCCCAGAAAGTCAGTGGGGCGCTACGTTGACCCGGTGGCGCGGGGTCGAGTCACCCACCGCCGGCCCGTCAATGCCGACAAGAGTCCCCGTTGGTACGGCTGGTCCATTCTCGGACTGCTCATCTTCGGCATCCTGATCATTACCTTGAACTACCTGTCGGTTCTGCCCGGTTCCACCTCGGCGTGGTACCTGGCTCTTGGACTCGTGTCGATCTTCGCCGCATTCGCCCTTGCCACTGGGTACAAATAGTCTCTGTGCCTAGCGCAGTCGTTCAATAATCGTGGCGTTCGCCAGTCCGCCACCCTCGCACATGGTGAGCAGTCCGTAACGCCCGTCAGTACGTTCCAGCTCGTTGAGCAGCGTGGCGCAGAGCTTTGCCCCCGAGGCGCCGAGCGGATGTCCAAGGGCGATCGCCCCGCCGTTCACGTTGACCTTTTCGAGGTCGACCTTGTGTTCGCGTTGCCACGCGAGCACGACTGAGGCGAAAGCTTCGTTGATCTCAATCAAGTCGATGTCGTCCAAGGTGAGTCCGGCGCGTTCGAGGACTTTCGTAGTGGCCGGAATCGGACCGGTGAGCATGGTGACCGGATCGACCCCCGCCAAGGCGAAAGAGTGAAATCGGGCGCGGGGGCGATAGCCCAGTTCACGCGCCCGTTCCTCGCTCATGATCAAGACGGCGGATGCGCCGTCGGTGATCTGCGAAGAGTTCCCGGCGGTGACTTTGCCGCCTTCTTTGAAGGCGGGCTTTAACTTCGCGAGCGTCTCGACGCTGGAGTCGGGGCGGATCCCCTCGTCGCTGGTCACCAGTTCGTCGGTGTCGCGACCTTCCTCGTCGCGCGCGTGAACGGGTACGATCTCGCGATCGAAGCGTCCCTCGGCCGTGGCGCGCGCCGCGCGTCGATGACTCTCCGCCGAGAACTCGTCGAGCTCCTCGCGCGAGATACCCCATTGGTCCGCGATCATCTCTGCGCCGATGCCCTGATTGACCAGTCCTCCGACCGGTTCGTAGCGCGCGGTGACGCGCGGACCAAAGGGCCACCCGGCGTCTTTACCGATCGAAGAACCCATCGCCACACGCGACATCACCTCGACGCCCGAGGCGACCACCACGTCATAGGCGCCCGCCATGACGCCTTGCGCGGCGAAGTGCAACGCCTGCTGGGAGGAGCCACACTGACGGTCAATGGTGGTGGCGGGGACGGACTCCGGCCATCCCGCAGCCAGCACGGCGTTTCGACCAACGTTGAAAGCCTGCTCGCCTACCTGGGAGACGCAACCCATGATGACGTCGTCCACCACGCTCGGGTCAAGGTTGTTGCGTGCGGACAGCGCGCGCAGTGCTTCGGACGCGAGATCGACGGCGTGCCAATTTCTGAGTTTTCCGTTGCGCTTTCCCCCGGGGTGCGTACCGCATCGACAATGACGGCCTGTGGCATGAGGCTCCTTCCGCGCGGGCGAACCCACGTCGCGAATCCTATGGGAAGTGGGGAACTATCGTCGCGAGAGCGAGTTGACTCATCTAAAACCTCCGCGTAGACCCCATCGTTGCCTCATATAAAACCTCCGGATCATCGGGCGGGCGTGAGGGGCGTATTTCTCGTCTACGCATGAACGATGGAGCTAACGATGAGTCAACGCCACGCCGTCACAATGAAGATGGCGGTCGCCTATAAGCGCTCCACCAAAAGGGAGAAATCCAAGGTTCTCGCGATGCTGCGACGCGATGGCGACCTCACGCTCAGTGACGAGGACGCCACGCTGCTCTCATCGATGAGTGCTGCCACCATCGAAACCAGCATTGGCAACATAGGACTCAGTCGCTTGCCGGCGGGATAACGACTGAGCGACCAGACGAAGGCGAGCGCCGCGCTTAAGTGCGCCGGGTAACGGGGGCTGCGAGGTCGGCGAGGCGTCACCAGCTTCACTGTGCCGGCCGCGATGAGTTCGTGACGGGCGTAGTCCCGGTGCCAACCGGTGAGGCTCACCAGGTCGTCCGACCGACGTGGCGAAGATACTTGGCAACGTGGAATACGGGCAGATTGCGTAATGGACATGCGGGAACTCACTGCTTGGTGGGGCTAGTAAGAATCGAACTTACGACCTCGTCATTATCAGTGACGCGCTCTAACCGACTGAGCTATAGCCCCGAGGGATAACAGGTTACACGAGCCCTCGTTCGGGTTAATCTGCCGGTGGATCCCAAAACTTCGATGACATTGACTGACTGGCGGTCCCCAGCAGTGTCCCGTCGCGACTCCACAAGTATCCGGTGCCTTGAGAGAATCCCCCCGAGAGCGCGTGCATGTGTGTCTCGACGAGTACCCACTCGCTCGGCACAAGCGTGGCGATACGAATGGTGTTGTCAAGACTCCTCCCCATCGTGTTGTAGCCCAGGGGTTGACTGGCACCCCCGGCGACGAAGTCGCCAAAGATGGCGAGGGTGGCGGCGGAAGGTTCGAGGTGGCTCGGCACCCGGACCCACAGCGCCGACACGGGCGAGCCGCTCGTGCCGTCGAGTTCATCGAAGCTGCGCCCTAGAGCAATGCGCGTCTCGACGTAGTTGAAGATGGAGTTGTCGTAGCGGCTCGGCATCTGGCGCTGCCGACAGTCCTCGGGGGCGGGCACGTCGGGCATGGTTAGCCACGGGTCCGGTGACGTGAGCTCCCCGGTCCCCAGTGCCGCGTTCACGGTCAATACCTCACGCCCCTCCACCGAGGCCGTGGCACGAGCCTGCGTGACGCGATGCCCTTCTACGGCTAGATCAACGACGACGTCCACGTCGGAGTCCAAGGGCGCAAAAGAGAGGTAGTGCGCAGCCGCATAGATCGTCGGCCGACCGCTCGCTTCTTCGAGGGCCACGACGCCGGCGGCGAGCCCACATCCACCGAAGAGAAACTTTCCAGGCGTGATGAGTCGATCCGTGACGTGACAGCGCCAGGTGTCGCTGTTCACCCGTTGCATTCCCAAGAACTCCCGCATGTCCACGACGACGAAGGATACCGGACGCCCAGAAAGTGACTTTTGGCGAAGCCCGCAAAACAGGCAGACTTGAAAGGTGATTGACCCTCGCTTCGTATACCTGGCCATTGTGCTGTCCGGGCTAGGGGGATGGATTTATATCCGCGACACGCTGCGTGGCGTGACCTCGCCGAATCGCGTGACTTGGTCACTCTGGGGTTTCGAAGGCGTGCTCGCCTTCGGTGTGGAAGTCCAACAACACGTCGGCCTCGCCTCCTGGATGACGCTCACGCTCGGCCTCGTCCCGTTTGCGGTGGTGGCCGCGTCATTTCGTAACTCGCACGCCGCGTGGAAGATCGGCGCTTTCGACATAGCCTGCGGTTCAATCTCGTTGGCTGGACTGATTTTTTGGGCCTTCATCAACGAGCCGACCATCGCGCTGGTGGCCTTCGTCTGCGCCGATCAGGCGGCGGCGCTTCCCACCCTGCGTAAGTCGTGGCTCGCTCCGACGAGTGAGTCGGCGCGAACCTTCATGCTGGGAAGCCTGAACTGCGCGATCACGATACTGACGCTGAAAGTCTGGACGACGGCCGGTGTGCTCTTCCCGGGCTGCATCGTGATGACCGACCTCGTCATGTCCGTTTTGATACTGACCCGCGTGGGACCACGCTTTCGCGGGGAACTGAGGCCCGCGAACTCCTAGTGGCGCCGCCCTTCGAACTCTCATACTGTGGCGCGGGTAGTAGCTCGACGTTGAGGGAGAACCACTTCGGGCCGATCGGCCGAGCTAAGTCGCACTCGGGTAGAATGGTGTCCCGCGGGGATGTAGCTCAGTTGGTAGAGCGCGGGCTTTGCAAGCCTGAGGTCGTGGGTTCGATCCCCATCGTCTCCACTCTGGATGACCCAGCCTCAATGACCCAGCCTCAATGGCCCAGCCCGCCCGGCTCCTGGGGTCCGCGGCGGTGCGCCTTAGGGGTGAAGGCCCTCTTCGTGGGACTCGTGCGTCGCCGGTTCCAGTTGAAAGGTCGCGTGCTGAACGGAGAAATGCTCGGTGAGACAGCTCTGAAGTGCGTCAAGTATCTGCGGGGCGTGACCATCGTCAAAGCACGTATTTTCCACGACCACGTGGGCCGACAACGTGGTGAGGTCTGAGGCCACGCTCCATGCGTGTAGGTCGTGTACGTCAACAACGTGCGCGACTCCCCTGAGGTGGGTGCGCACGTCGACGAGATCGAGGTTGTCCGGCGTCCCCTGAAGGAGGATGCGTCCCGCGTCACGCAGGAGTCCCCACGCGGCTTGGGCCATGAGGGCCACCACCACGAGCGACGCGACGGCGTCGGCGCGCTGCCAGTGCGACACCATGATGATGACGCCCGCGATCGCCGTCGCGACAAAAGCGAAGAGGTCGGTGAGGACGTGCAAGTATGCGCCGCGAATGTTGAGGTTTTCGTGGTTCGCCCGGCCGAGCACGGTGGTTGCCGTTAAGTTCACGGTGACTCCGATCAGAGCGATGACCAATACCAGCGTGCCGTTAACCGGGCGTGGACTTACGAGGCGTTGCGTCGCCTCGACCAGAATCACGAGAGCAACTGCCACCAGGCTGACCCCGTTGCCGGCAGCGCTCAAGATCTCGGCGCGGCGCAGACCAAAGGTCCAGCGTGCTTCGGTCGGACGGCGGGCGAGACGCAGGGCCCACGCGCTCATCGCGAGCGCCGTCACGTCGGTGATCATGTGTCCGGCGTCGGCGAAGAGGACCATTGAGGACCCGAGAATCGCGGCCACAATCTCAATGATGAAGAACCCGGCGATGAGAGCCAGTGCGCCAAGGACCGGACCCATGTCGCCCACGGACCCATGATGGCCCTTAGACACGCATCCCTCTCACGGCCTCATTGTCGCACGCGTGGCGGGTCGCGTTACTGCGCGGCCTGGTGCACCAGTTCGGGGGAGGTCCTTGGCTCCGTGCCGGGAACGCGATCGCGTGCATATTGGCGAACGTTGAACTGGGTCACGCCGATGGTGAGGGCGACTGCGCCGAGTTCGTGCAACTCGACGAGCCACACCGGGACGTGGGTGAGGTACTGAGTGGCTCCGATCACGGCCTGGGCCAGCGACACGTAGACGAGTCGGCGAACGCCGAACTTGAGCGCGCTCGGCGCGCCACTCTTCCAGATGGCGAGGAGCAGGCCGAGGACGACCCCAATGAAGAAGATCGCCGCTAAGGAGTGAACCCAGGCCGCAGAAGAAAAGGCGAAGGGAAGTCGGCGCGCAACCAACTGACCCTGCGATGCGCCAGCGTGGGGACCCGAGCCGGTGGTCGCGGTGCCCGTCACGACGAGTATCACGAAGGGAAGCCACAGCCAGCGAGCCAACGTTCGAAAATAGGGATCGCGCAGATCCTCTCGGGCGCCCCGCCCGTAAAGGTACTTGGCGTGGTGGTACAGCAGCGCGCCCACCGAGACCATCGCGAGGCTGAGCAGCAGGTGCAAGGAGACCAGGTACGGATTGAGCTTGGAGTAGACCACGAGCGCGCCGAGCAGTGCGTCACCGACGACTCCGAGAACGAGTGCGCCCGAGAGAAGTACGAGGTCGCCACGCCGTTGCTCGCGAAAGAGTGCCGCGAGAAACGTGGCCCCCACGACGACGATGAGCGCCCCGGTGACCAGGCGATTGGAGTACTCAATGAAGGGGTGAATACTCATCGAACCCGACACTTTGCCCTTGAAGCAGGTGGGCCAGTCGGGACATCCCAGCCCCGATCCCGTCAGGCGCACGGCCGCGCCGGTCAAAACGATCAGAATCATCGACAAGAAGGCGGCGAAGGCGAACCAACGAAACGTGGGACCGGAGATGCGGCGTCGGGCTGTCGAAGGCACTGGCCTAGCCTACGGATTTCCAGGCTCCTAGTATGTCCGGGTGACTGTTTCCGCCACCGCGTCGTTGTCGGTCCGCGACGTCTTAAAGGGCTACCTCGCCCTCACCAAGCCGCGAATCATCGAGTTGTTGTTGATCACAACGGTGCCCACGATGATCGTCGCCGCGAACGGATGGCCGAAGGCCTGGCTCATCGTGGCGACCCTCCTCGGCGGAACTCTCGCGGCGGGCGGGGCGAACGCGTTCAATATGGTCATCGATCGGGACATCGACGCCCTCATGGAGCGCACGAAGCGGCGTCCGCTCGTCACCGGCGTGATGAGCGCCCGCTCGGCGGCGCTCTTCGCCCTCGCGTTAGAGGTGGTGGCCTTTACGGTTCTGGCTGTCTGGGTCAATGTCTTATCGGCCTGGCTGGCCCTCTCGGCGACGGCCTTCTACGTCGTGGTGTACACCTTGATCCTCAAGCGTCGCTCGAAGCAGAACATCGTCATCGGGGGCGCGGCGGGCGCGGTCCCGGTTTTGGTGGGATGGGCCGCCGTCACCAACTCACTCGGGTGGACCCCGGTCTTACTGTTCTTGGTGATCTTTCTTTGGACACCGCCGCACTTTTGGGCGCTGGCCGTTCGCTACCGCGACGACTATCACGCGGCCAACGTACCGATGATGCCGGTTGTGGCCTCACTTCGCCGGACGACCCTCGAAATCCTGATCTACTCGGTGATTCTCTGGGCGCTGACCTTGTTGATCGGGTCTAGCGCGCATCTGGGTTGGGTCTACGCGATCTCGGCCACCGTGTTGGGTGCCATGTTTAGTTTCTACGCGCTCCGGCTCTATCGACACGCCCGCACCGACAAGGCGGACGTCGCCGAAGCGATGAAGCTCTTTCACTTCTCCATCACCTACCTTTCGGCACTGTTCATCCTGATGGCGGTCGACGTCCTTGTCCGAAATCACTAGCGAGAAGAAACGATCGCCGTCGAAGAAGGCGATCGTGATCGGAGTCGTGGCCGTGCTGGTAGTCGCGCTGGTGGCGGTCGTGTCGGCGCTCACGGGCGGGAAAGTCACCACCGGCCAGAAGAACCCGCTGACGTCGTCGGCTCTCGTGGGTCACCGTATCCACCATTTTTCACTCGATGGTCTAAACGGGGGAGTCGTCAAGTCGCCCTGGAGTACCGGCCACTCCAGTGTGCTGGTATTTTTCGCAAGCTATTGCGGACCGTGTAAAGGCGAGATGCCAAAGATCGCGAAGTACATTCGCACTCACTCATTGAGCCCCGTTGACGTGGTGGCGGTCGACGCCGACGACAAGCGCCTCGCGGCGCAGGCCATGGTCAAAAAGGACGGCGTTACCTTCCCCGTCGCCTACGACCCGAACGGCACGATCACGACAGGGCTGTTCGGGTTCCAAGCCGTGCCCGAGAGCGTGTTTCTCAGCCCTACGGGGGTTGTTAAGGGCGTGTACTACGGCGCAATCCCCAAAGACGAACTCGTAGTGGGCTTGAAGATCCTGAAATCCGTCTAGCTAGCTAGTCAAAGCGGAAGGTTCGCGCGGCGAGCAGCGGTGCGACGAGCGCCCAGGCGCCGAGGACGATCCAGTCGGCCCGCGTCGGCGAAAGTCCGTGTCCGAGGATCCCATGCAGGGCCTGGGCAAGCGCGCCAGAGGGCAGAGCGATAACGATGCGGCGTACGACGCTCGGCAGTGACGACAAGGGTACGACAATGCCGGACAGCAGGAGAAGGATCAGATAGAGACCGTTGCTGGCGGCGAGATTCACCTCTGCGCGCAGGGAGCCGGCGAGCGCCAGTCCGATTCCGGCGAAGCCCATGGATCCCAGAAGGAGTGCGGCGACCACCTCGACCGCGCCGAGCCAGCCGCCGTCGGGGCGCCACGTTAGGAGCAGGGCGACAAGTGAGAGGGCGACGACCTGAATGATCTCGGTCACGAGCACGCCCGCGATCTTCGCCCCGACCAATCGACGCTGGCCCAGTGGCGTGATGTGCAGTCGCCGAAGCACGCCTGAGGATCGTTCGAACCCCGTGGCAATGGACAACGCGACCAGTGAGGTGGACATCACACACAAGGTCAGTATTCCCGGAGCGACGAAGTCAATGCGGTGGGCGCCTGGTGTCGAGACCACGCGCGTGAGCGAGAAAAAGATCAAGAGGAGGACCGGGATCCCGATCGTCAAGAGCAGGGTCTCGCCACGTCGGACTGTCATGATCACCTCGGCCCGGGTCTGGGCCACCAGGGCTCTCACTGTCCGACCCCGCTTCGCTCGTCACCGATCAGTTCGAGGTACCTCTCTTCGAGCGAGGCCCGCGTGCGCAGCGAGACCATGGATAGTCCGGCGCTCGCCAAGTAGTTGGAGATCACGGCGATGCGTTCGGGCGTTGACGTAACGGCACAGCGCAGTTGTAGCGGGTTGTCGAGCGTGACCTCACAGTGCAGCCGGGTGGCCAAAGCAGTGGGATCGACGGGCCCCGAAGACTGGACGATCATCTCCGGGGATCCGGCCAGTTCGTCGAGCGTTCCCTGAATCAGCACGTGTCCGAGGTGCATGATGACCAGACGATCGGACTGGCGTTCGGCTTCGGCGAGCTCGTGCGTGGTGATCAAGAGGGCGCATCCTCGGGCCCGCTCCGCCGCGATGAGTTCACGGATGACCTGTCGGCCTTCGGGGTCGACGGACGTGGTTGGTTCATCCAGTATGAGCGCTCGTGGTCGACCAAGTAGCGCGAGGGCCAGCAGCGTGCGCTGCTGCTCCCCTCCGCTTAAGCGACGCCAGGGCGTTCTCGCACAGCCGCTCAACGCGAGCAGCGAGATCACTTCGTCGACGCTACGCGGTGCCTCGTAGTAGGTGGAGGTGAGACGAAGGACGTCGCGCGGAGTC
The DNA here is from genome assembly GCA_963756325.1 of uncultured Acidimicrobiaceae bacterium. Lineage (GTDB taxonomy): Bacteria > Actinomycetota > Acidimicrobiia > Acidimicrobiales > RAAP-2 > RAAP-2. Next base: position 550,219 of record CAVWNE010000002.1, on the reverse strand, counting down.
ATGGGCGCCCACACGCCGCCTCGCTGGAGGAGCGCCCCCGTGCGCGCGACGACCTCACGGTGATCGCGTACCGGGTCAAGTCCGTGAAGACGGACGCTGCCCGCGGTAGGGGAGCGAAAACCGAGCACCGTCTCGACCAGTGTCGTTTTACCGGCCCCGTTCGGACCGAGCAACGTGACGACTTCGCCGTAGTTGACGTTCACTGTGACGTTGTCCACCGCGCGCAGATCCCCGAACGCAACTTCCAGGTCATTCACGTCGACGGCATAACTCATGCGTTACGAAACTAGACGTTCCTCCAAAGCGTCGGTAACGCCTCGGTAGTCTTGATCATGATCGATCTGGCTCAGCTACGCCGCGAACCCGAGGTGGTGAAGGCCGCCCTCTCCCGGCGTGGAGTCCCGAGGGCCGAGGTTGATGAGCTGGAGGCCCTCGATAGCGAGCACCGCCGGCTTCTCCAGAACGCGGAGCGGCTGCGCGCCGAGGTAAAGGAACTCTCGCGTCAGGTGGGAGAGGCACGGCGAAATAAGGATGTGGCGGCGGCCGAAGCGCTCACCACCACCAGTCGCGCGCGGGGCGATGAGGAACGCATCGCCAGTGAAGCGACCAACGAAGTCGCCTCGCGACTGTCCGCGCTCTTGTTGATGATGCCGAATCTGCCCGACGACCGGGTGCCTGACGGTGCCGACGAGAACGACAACGTGGAAATCGGTCGGTGGTGGCCCGGGAAGGATGAGGGCGCTGAGTTTCCAACCTTCGCCGAGCACCAGCGCGTGCCTCACTGGGAGGTCGGTCAGACCCTTGGAATCTTGGACATGGAGTCCGGGGCGAAACTCGCGGGCTCGATGTTCGCTCTCTATCGTGGAGCGGGTGCCCGACTAGTGCGAGCGCTGACGTCCTTCGCCATGAATCATCACGGCGACTCCTACGAGGAGATTCGACCCCCGACCCTCGCCCTCACCGAGACCATGATCTCGACCGGTCACCTGCCCAAATCGGCTGATGACATGTACGAGATCCAGCGCGACGGCCTCTGGGCCATTCCCACGGGAGAGGTGCCGCTGACGTCGCTACGGCGCGGGGAGATACTTGACGAGGCGGAGTTGCCCGTTCGTCTCACCGCGCAGACCAACTGCTTTCGACGTGAAGCGGGCTCGGCCGGGAAGGATACGCGCGGCGTACTGCGACTTCACGAGTTTGAGAAGGTCGAGCTCTTCGCGTACTGCACGCCAGAGCAGGCCGACGACGCACACGCCGACATTGTGCGTCGGGCCGAAGAGCTGCTCCAGGAGCTCGGTCTGGCGTATCGACTGTTAAACCTGTGCACCGGCGATCTTGGAACCGCCTCCGCCTACACCATCGACCTCGAGGTGTTTAGCCCTGGAGTGGATCGATGGCTCGAGGTCTCATCGGTCAGTTGGTTCCGCGACTATCAAGCCCGGCGGGCCAACGTGCGCTATCGAACCAGCGACGGCACCACGGCCCTGGTGCACACGGTGAATGGCTCAGCCCTCGCGTGGGCGCGCATCTGGGCGGCCCTGGTAGAGACGTATCGCCAAGAGGACGGCTCGATTCGCTTACCGAAGGTCCTCGACCCCTTCTTTGGGGGCGACGCCACCATTCGCTAGGCCCTGGCGACCCTCGTAGCGGTAGCCCACCCCCCGAACGGTGGAGATGTGCGTGGGGTTCTTGGGCTCACTTTCGATCAAGGTTCGCAACCGTTTGATGTGAACGTCGAGTGTCTTGGTGTCGCCCACGTAGTCGCTACCCCACACCCGATCGATGAGCACTTCTCGGGTGAGCACCCTCCCCGGGTTTTCGAGGAGGAGGCGAAGAAGAGCGAACTCCTTTTTTCGGAGTTTGGTCTCCTCGCCGTCGACGTAGAGGCGGCGCGCATCGACGTCGAGTCGAATGTTGCCCACCGAGATTATGTCATCGGAGTGCGTGTCGCCGCTCTCGCCTCGCCGGCGCAAGACGGCGCGGATCCGAGCCACTAGCTCGCGCAGTCGGTAGGGTTTCGTGACATAGTCATCGGCGCCGATTTCTAACATCAGAACCATGTCGACCTCTTCGCCTTTCGCGCTCACGATGATGATAGGGACGTCACTCGAGCCGCGAATGGATCGCGTCACGTCAAGGCCCGACATTTTGGGCAACATGAGGTCAAGCAGCACTACGTCAAAGTGACCGGTATTGAACGTGGCGAGGCCCTGTTGCCCGTCGCGCGCGATCGCGACGTCGAAGCCCTCGCGTTCAAGCCCTACGGTAAGGGCGTCGATGAAGGACTCTTCGTCCTCGACAATCAGAACCCTGATCCGTTCTTCGGACGCAGACTTCTTTGTCATTGCTGAGTGAGGGGGAGTTCCAGGGTGAACGTCGAGCCTTCTCCTTCGCGCGAGTCAACGAGAACGGTTCCACCGTGGTTCTGTGCCACGTGACGCACGATACTGAGCCCGAGCCCCGTACCGCCGGTCTCGCGAGCCCGGCCGGGATCGACCCGATAGAAGCGTTCGAAAATGCGTTCCAGGTCTTTCGCCGGAATTCCCACGCCGCGGTCGCGAATCTCGATGTGAACGCAGGGCCCCGTGATCTCTCCCGCTTCGAGCGACCCGGCTTCGATGCGTCGGACGTCAATGTCGACAGTCCCGTCGCTCGGTGAGTAGACCACGGCGTTCTCGAGCAACGCGTGGAGTGCGGAGGTCAGTTGGCGGCGGTCGCCAAAGACCACTTGATTAGTCTCGGGCTCTTCGAAGTTGATCTTGACTCCAAGCTGTTCGGCGGCGGTGCGAATGCGTTCGATGGCCTCGGCCACGATGAGCGAGACGGAGATGGGTTCGCGATTGGGCGATCCTTCTCCCTCAATACGCGAGAGGTCGAGAAGATCTTCGATAATGCGATTGACACGGAAGGCCTCAGAGTTGATGCGCTCGGCCAGACGATTCGCCACCGCCGGATCGCGCTCAAACTGCAGCGTCTCGGCGAGTAGGCCCAGAGCGCCCATCGGGGTCTTTAGCTCGTGACTGACGTTGGCGATGAAGTCGCGGCGGATGTCTTCGAGGCGGCGGCGCTCTGAGACGTCCTCAATGACCGCCAGCACACCGAGCGAGCGACGTCCGTCATCGATCACCGTGGCCCGGATAGTCAGAGTTCGCCGCGGCGGACCGTAGATGTCGATGGTTCGCTCTGCCACCCCACTGGCCCAGCCTTCGGCCAGCACGTCGGTGACCGCCTGGGCCGCAATGGCGTCACCGTAGCGACTGGCCATGAGATGCTCGGCCTGCACATTTCGAAAGATGACCCCACCCGTTTCATCACACAGCACGAGGCCGAGAGGCAAGGTATCGAGCGATCGGCGGAGTCGCACCGACTCGGCGTTGGAGTCGCTGACCGCGTTGTGCGCCGCGCCGGTGACTTCCTCGAGATAACTGAGCGCTGACTCAACCTTGCCGTCATCGCGATGGGGCTCGACGGCCAGTCGCGACGCGAGGGCCGTCAGGCGCTGAGCAATCGCGCGATGCCCGCGCTGGCGGAAAAGCATCACGCCTACGAGGACTCCCACGAGGAGGACTCCCAGCGCCGCTCCATAAACCGCCGCGGGGGGCCACGTCGAGATCACGGTGTTGGTTGAGGCGACGAGCATTTAGCCATTCTCGCAGACCAGTGGACCCCGTGACGCTCCGACCGTTGTGGACTCCATACGAAAGTGAGCCACCAATGCTATTCGCAGGCGTTTCTCTTAGTCCCTCGACCTCCGATCTCCCCGGCGGCGCGGCCCTGCAATCAATTGCCGACGGAATCGCCTCGTGGGCGCTGATCGGTGCTCTGGTGGCACTTCTTTTGGGTGCCGCGTTGTGGGCAATGGGCAGTCACACGCAAAATATGCACCAGTCATCGCAGGGCCGCCGAGCGGTATTGAGCTCCTTAGTCGCGGCTATTCTCATCGGCGCCGCCCCCCATCTCATCAACTTCTTCTTCAACGCCGGCGTAGCCGTTCACTGATGACGCATCTGCTGTGCGTTTTCTCGCCTTCGTCGTGCATCACTGATCTCGGCAAGTCCACCTTTAACGACCTCTTCAACGCGCTCACGAGCTGGATCGTCGCGAGCGTTCAGTGGATGCTCGATGCCGTGGGGCACGTCATTACCGCAGCCAGCGAGCCGTCGACGGTCATTAATGGGGCCAATAGCGAGTTCAACACTCTGCTGGTGAGCGCCCCCGTGTTGATGATTCTCGGGCTGCTGGTCTCAACGCTTCAAGCGCTGCGCCACGGCGAGGCGAGCGCCCTGTGGCGGGTCTACTTGGGAGTGGCGCCCGCGAGCGTGGCCGGAATCGTGCTGGCACGGCCCCTGGCCCTACTCATCTTGGAAGCAGTGAATCAACTGTCGTCGAACGCGGCGAGTACCGTGGCCGCTCACGAGACAGTGCTCGCTACCTCGCTCACCGGGCTGACCCCAACGACTCCGGGTTTTGGCGTCTTCCTTTTGGCGTGCGTGGTTGTAGTGGGGACAATGCTCCTGTGGTTCGAGCTCATCGTGCGAACGGTCGTGTTGACACTGCTCTTAGTGCTGGTTCCCGTCGTGGTTCCTTTGGCCACCTTTCCCTCCATGCGTCGTTTGGGGTGGCGTCTAGGAGAGACATTCGTGGCCGTCGCGGTGAGCAAGTTCGTCATTGTGATCACCTTGGTGCTCGGCCTCAATGAACTCACCGGTTCATCGGCGACGGCGGTCATCACCGGGGCGGTGACGCTGCTGCTCGCGACGGCCACTCCGTACCTCGTCCTTCGCGTGGTGCCGTTCCTGGAACAGTCTGCCCTTCATCAGTTTGACGGTCTTCGCTCTCGTGCCGTCCGCGGCGCTGCTAGTACGACCTCGTTCGCGGGTCGAGCGGCGGGCGCGATGACTCCAAACGCGCCCGTCCCGTCTCCGCCGACACGACCGGTTGACTTGGGACTGGAAACCTGGCCGGGATCCGGAGAGTCCTCCCTGCCTCCCCTCAATCCCGACACGCCCGCGCCACCGCCGCCCCTTGGCAAGCCGCGACTTCGCGGCGGTCATGTGGCCTACGGACATGACGAGGTGGGGCCGGTCGTGGGATGGCACTTTGATGAGTGACGCACTGGGACTAGGGGAGTCGGACGCCGAGAACCGTTGGATTGGGATCCGTCGTCATCAAGCCGTATTGGTGGTGGTCGGACTCGGTCTCGCGAGCGCCTGGCTCCTGCGGTCATCCGCGTCACCGACGGAACTGGTGATGGGGCTCGCCTTGCTCGCCTGTGGTGTGCCGGTGCGCGACGGACAGACTCTCGGTGAAGCGTTGGTCGCCGCGATGCGCTTTCTCGGTCGCTCCCGATGGCATAACCTCAGCGTTCGCCAGTTCGGCGACGATCTGTTGGTGTCGACGCCTCACGTCGCCACCTTTCGGGCCTATGAACTCGACCACCGAGGACGGCTCGATCTCTCCGGGCGTGACCTCACCCTGGCCGAGACACTGGCCGCACTGGTCGAGGCCGCGAGTGCCTCCAGCGAGAGCCAACACATCAGTCAGCACGTACTGAGACGTGACGATGTGACGAGCACTTTGCTGTCGTTGCCTCCGGGCACGACCGCGCCCGACGGTTGGCGGAACAACGCCCCGCTGGCGTTGGCGATGATCCGAACGAACGATGACTCGTCGTTGGATGTGTACGAGCGCTATAGCTACTTGCGAACCGCCGGACAGCTCTTGCGGGTGTACCGAGTACGTGACTTCTCTTCGGTGCCGGAGTCGAAGTCCCTCCTCGAACAGATCCTCCGTTCTCCTGTCTCGCTTGACCTATCCGTGCACGTTGACGTCGTCGCCGGGTCCAAAGCTCACCGTCTTGCCGCTCGAGCGGTGCACCGAGTACGAAGCGACGACGCCGCCTCGAGTGCAGCGGGCTTTCGGCGCAGCGCCCGTTCCTCGCGAAGTTTCGAGCGCCTCGCGCAACGAGAGGTTCTGGTGGCGAGCGGCCGCGCTCTTATGCGCCTGGGGGTCTTTGTGGTGGTGGGCGGGTCGTCCTTCGAGGAGCTCGAGCGGCGCAGCGCGGCCGTGTGGCGACGAGCTCACGACGGGGGGCTCCGCCTCGAACGTGGCCGAGCTCGCCAGTACGAGTGGTATCGCGCGCAACTTCCGGGTGGCCCCGGGTGGTAAGAGCCTGGACTCACTGGGCGACGTCGCGCGACCTGGTGAGTCTGCGCGCGCCAGCCCATGACGCGGGTACCGGGTTGGGGGGCGAGGTGCTCGGGCACTGCCAGTACGGATCCTCCTTTGTTCTCGACGCCTTTGACGCCTACGCGGCTGGTCTCGTGTCCAATCCCAACGTCATCGTCGCGGGCTCCATCGGCGCGGGTAAGAGCACGGTCGTCAAGATGCAGCTGGAGCGGGCGCTTCGTCGCGGGCGCCGCGCGGTGGTGGTGGATCCCAAGGGCGAGTACGCGCAGCTCGCGGCCACTCACGGCGTGAGTCCTATCGCCCTCGGGCGTGATGGCTGGTGCAGTCCTTTTCCGAAGGACGATCGCGAGGGCCACCATCTGTTGCGCGCTCTGGTGGCGAGCGCGCAGGGCTTCGCTCTGTCGAGCGAACAACACTTCGCCCTGGACGAGGTATGGCGCCGTCTGGAGTCGCCGCCCACGCGGGTGCTCTTGGCGCTCTATCAACTCTTGAGCACCCACCTAGCGTCGACAACACCCAGCGCCGAGCGATCACTCGCCTTGGTGTTGCATCGCTTCATCCACGGCGACCTGGCCGGTCTCTTTGACGGACCGGGCGAGCCGCTGCGCCTTATGGGAGACCTGGTGGTGGTTGATCTCTCGTCCCAGTGGTCATCGAACTCCCTGTCGGTCGCGGTTCTGAGCGCCGTGGCGGCGGCCCAGAGCGTGGTCGGAGACCCGGGGTCACTGGGCTACCTCGTCATTGACGAGGCGTGGGCTCTCTTGAGCGACGCCGCCGCTCTGCGCTGGCTGCAGGGTTCGTGGAAACTGGCGCGAGCGAGGGGGCTGTCTCACGTCATGGTTCTCCACCGTTGGAGCGACGTGGCATCGGCCGGTGACGTGGGCAGCGTGGAGCGCGAGCGGGCTCGAGGACTCCTTCGCGAGTGCGAGACGGCCTGGCTCTTTCGCCAGCCCCCTGACGAGGCGCGCGAGATGGCTCTGGCGCTCGGACTGGACGCGCGTGAAGAGAGCTATCTGGTCGCTTTGCCCAAAGGCGTGGCCCTCGTACGATATGGAGCACATCGATCGATCGTGCGCGTGGAGCCCGATGAGCGCGACGCGCGGCTCATCGACACCGATGTCGCCATGCGCGCGCAGTGAACGATCGCCCCACCCTCGGTAAGCGGTACTGGAAGGGATTCTCCGCGGGTCCCTACGTCACAGTGGGACCGCGCAGTTCGCTCTTGATCGTCGGACCGACCCAGGCCGGTAAGACGTCGGCACTGGTGGTGCCGGCGCTGCTGCGCTGGCGTGAAGCCGTGGTCGTCACGAGCGTCAAAGGCGACGTCGTCGAGGCCACCGCCCCTTGGCGGCGTTCGCTCGGGGCCGTTCAGATACTCGAGCCCGGTCGAGACGGTGGGCTGACCTGGGACCCGCTGGAGGGGGTCACGACACTTCGACACGCCACCCGAGTCGCCCGCGACCTCACCCTCGAGTCGGATCGAGGAGAAGGGGCGTTCTGGAACGCGCTGGCGACCAAGCTGGTGGCGAGTTTGTTGATCCTCGCGCACGAGCGCGGAGGGTCCATCTTCGACGTGGCACGCGTGGTCGAGCGACGGGAGGTGTCGTCCTGGCTCGGCTCGGCGCCGTCGCTCGCCGGTGAGGTTCTGCACGGCTTTCTCGACTACGACCCGAAGACTTTGGACGGCGTCTTGACTACTGCGGATACCATGTTGATGCCGTGGCGCTTCGTCCAGCCCCTCGCCGCCGTGCGCGACGTGGTCGCCGGCTCGAACACCCTGTACTTGTGCAGTCCCCGCGGCGAGCAGCGTCACTACGAGCCGCTCTTTCGTGGCGCTCTCCGGATGGTCCTGGAAGAGCAACAGTGTCGAGTCGACCAGGGAAAGGCGCGACGACTTCTGCTGGTTCTCGACGAGGCCGCGACCGTCGCCTCACTCGACGAACTCGATCAGTTGGCCGCCACCGTGAGCGGTCTCGGGGTCACGCTCGTCACCGTCATTCAGGACTTCGCCCAACTGGTCGCTCGCTGGGGTCCTCGCGCGGCGACGATCGTCAATAACCACACCACTCGGATCGTCCTGGGCGGCTTGGCCGACGCCACCGTGGGGACCTATTTGCCCGAGTTGGTGGATAGTCGACCCGAGGGGCCGAGCGTCCCGATCCGCCGACGACCGCGCGGCACCGGGCTCGTGGTCGCCGAGGGTCGGGCCGTCTTTCACGTGCGACTTCGCCCGTGGTGGCGTGATCGCCACCTCCGGGACCGGGGCGTTCGTCCGCGGTAACTACGATTTCTCCATGGCATATCAATCGCTCCTGCTCCAAGAGCAGATCTTCGCGATCGACATCGGCGCAACCAACATAAAATTTTCCCACGTCAACGACATGGGGGTGCTGGTTCGCGGAGTGCGGCGACGCCCCACGCCCTACCCGTGTTCGCCCGATCGCTTGGTCGAGTTTCTCGAAGAGCGAATCGTAAAGAGTGGTTGTCGACGAGTCGGCGTGGGATTTCCCGGGGAGTTTCGTGACGGTCACGTCATCGCGCCGGGCAATCTCTCGCGCCCCGGGGGGATTGCGACCGAGAAAGATCCTGAGCTTGACGCGCTGTGGCGAGGCTTTGCGCTTCAAGACGCGCTGGGCGCGAAGACTGGCCGTGACGTGCGGGTCGTGAACGACGCGACCATGGCGGCTCTCGGGTGCATCGAAGGTGTGGGCACCGAGGTGGTGCTGGCTCTGGGCACGGGACTCGGCCTAGCGCTTGCGGTCGATGGAAAACTCCGTCCGGTTCGTGACGTTGGGGCCGAGATCTATCGTGATGGCAAGACCTACGACGAGACGATCGGCGAACGAGGACGTTCTCTCGATGAAGAACACTGGAATTCGACACTCGTTGACATCGTGACCAGGTTCGCCGAGGAGTTCCACGCCAACACGGTGCATCTGGCCGGAGGGAACGCGCGCAGAGTGGTGCCGGCGGAGTTTGAGAATCTGCCCTTTCGCGTCGTGATCAACGGAAACGACGCACCCATGCGCGGCGCGGCGCGGCTTTTCGCCGCGGATTAAGCCCCGGGCGTGGCCAGGTCCACGGCCGCCGACGCGAGTACACCGGCGACGACACGACACGCGTCATCGTCAATGGCGAAATCGGGGCTGTGGTGCATGCCGCTCGAACCGTCGGCCAAAGCACCACCCACGAAGAGGTAGCAACCCGGGACACGGTTCGAGAACTCAGAGAAGTCGTCACTGGGCGTCACGGGCGGAAAGGGGAAGACTCCGTCGTCGCCCACGACGATCGCGGCACTGCGCATGACGCGCGCGGTCACGAACTCGTCATTGGTGACCGCGGGTGCTCCAAGACCCAACTCAAGATTGCAGGTCACCTGGAACGTGCTCTCGACCTCGTTGAGCAGTGATCGAAGTCGACGGACGGCTTCGTCCTTCTGGCCACCAGTGAAGGTGCGCAGTGTTCCTTGCAGTTGGGCGTGTCGAGGGACCACGTTGTTGGCGGTGCCCGCGGAGAGCACCCCGGCTGAGCACGCACAGCCGGTTCCTTCGTAGGTGAGACCCTCCACCACCGAGCCAAGGCGCGGGGCGAGGTCACTGACCGCTAGGACCACATTGCCCTCGACGGTCGCCATGGCCCCGTGACCTCCTCGACCCTTGATATTGACGGTGATCGACTGCGCGTCGCTCATCAAGATTCCCGCGCGGGTTGCCACGAGTCCGACCGGCGCGAGTGATGTCACGTGAGCACCGATGACGAAGTCCACGGGACTACTGTCCAAGACACCACCTTCGATCATGGCTCGTGCTCCGCTGATGGCTTCTTCGGCCGGTTGAAAAAGGAGCGTGAACTCGCCGTGGAGATCGTCGCGCCGTCGCGACAAGAGATCGGCCACTCCGAGCAGTCCCGCCACGTGAACGTCGTGCCCGCACGCGTGCATGATTCCTTCGTTCTGCGAGACGAAAGAAAGGTCGGATCGTTCCTCGCTCACGGGCAGCCCGTCCATGTCGGCGCGAATCATCACGCGCTTTCCCGGCCGTCCTCCCACGAGTCGCCCCACGACACCGGTGGGTGTGGGACACGGACGAATCTCGAAGCCCAGTTGCACCAAGCGGTCCCTTGCCACCTGGGTGGTGCGATGCTCGTCGAAGGCCAACTCGGGGTGAGCGTGGAGGTCATGTCGTATCTCAACCATGGGATCTTCAACGTCGTCCAAGAGACTGGGCAAGCTCTCGTGAAACGTGCGGGTCATGGTGGCAAGCAACTTAGTACTCCACAAGGCGCTCGATTCGGGGTCCGCTAGGATGGTGAGCCAGTAACAACGCGGCTGTAGCTCAGCGGATTAGAGCATCGGTCTACGGAACCGAGGGTCGGGGGTTCGAATCCCTCCAGCCGCACTCTTTTCATCACGTGGTACGTGCTGTCCCGTATCTGCCCCGTAATTTAGTCATGCACCGCCAGCAACCGTCACTAAACGCGGGGTGTGCGTTTCTAGTTCAAGTCGGGAGTATCTCCTCGCCTGGAAGTACCGGGCAAGGAGAATGAGATGGGAAACACAGTTACATGGATGACCGTCGCTGACGTTTGCGAAGCGTTGGAGATATCCAAAGACACCTTCCAGAAGTGGCGTACCAAGGGCACCACTCCGCCAGCGCGCCGGCTTCCGAACGGTCAGTTGCGCTTTGATGCACGCGACGTCGTCGACTGGATGGACACATTGCTGGTGAACGTATGACCCGCCCAGCACCGTCCATCCGAGTGTGGGACATTAGTTATAGACGTGGCCGAGGACGTCCCTGGTATGTCCGCTGGTCGGTCAATGGCCAGGAAAAGGGTCCCAAGACCTTCCCCACTGAGGACGAGGCCCTGGACTACCAGGCTCGGTTACGCATTGCCGCCAGGGACGGGGAGAAGTGGGATCTCAACACCGGAGTGCCAGTCTCCTGGAATCCCGCCAGCACCCTCGACGTGGGCAGTTATTGCAGGCTCTACTGGCAACTACGCACTCGGGGCCTCAAAGCGCGATCTCACGCTGCTTTGGCGGAGACGTTTAGCCGATTTGTAGTCAGCTGCAGTCCCAAAACGGGCCGAAACGTGCCCAGTCTCATACGCGGAGATCTCGAGATGGATTCAGGGTTCAACTGAATCCAAGAACTTCAAGAATGCCGACGAATGGATAAGGCGCTGGTCGCCACAGATGTCAAACATGGATAAGAAAGAACTAGAGCGCGCGCGCGTTCTTTTGTTACAAAGCGTAAACGGAACGCCCCTGGGAGCGAATGTCGTTCGACGGCGTTTCAATGACTTTTCTGCACTCTTATCCCATGCAGTTTCTGAAGGTGTTTTGGAGGGCAACGAACTAAAGATGCCCGAACGTCCAGAACTCAAAGAGCGCTCAACACCACTTTCGAAGGTCTATCCCAGCTTGGACAAGATGATCGAGGTCATTCGAACGATGCAAAATAAGCAGTCCGCGTCGCGTCTCTATCGAGCCATGACCGCGGTAGGTGTTCTGGCCGGATGCAGGCCAAGTGAGATTGTCACATTGGAAATGGGTGACGTGGTACTTCCTAAAGAGGGATGGGGGTCGCTAACGGTAGAGCGCGCGCGAACCGGTCTCAGGGGTTGGTCTGATGACGCCGACGAGATAGGAACACCAAAGACCGATGGAAGAAGTGTCCGCACCATACCAATTACACCGCTACTAGTAGCAGAGTTACGCCAGTACATTGCGGCCGTTGGTATTGAAGATGGGCCACTCTTTCGCACACGCTCAGGGACACTTCCTGACAACTGGGGACGGGCGCTGAAGAACGCCACCCAAAGAGCGGGAGTCCGCCTTCTGGCGCCCTACGACCTGCGGCGCTTTCACGGCACCTGGCTAGCTGAAAGCGGGATGCCGTACAACGAGGCCGCACGTCGAATGGGTCACAGCCTTGACGTGTTCATGCGTGTGTACGTCGGCGTCACTGCGGACGCTGAGTCGGCGGGCAATGCCGCAATAGACAGAGTTCTTGGTGTGCAATCTTTTTAGATAAAGACATACTTGAACTTCGAAGGACCAAAAAGTAGAACCACTATCGATGGAAGGAATCCCCGCCATGACAGATGACTTCTTGAGGGAACTACGAAACATGAGGCCCTACACCGACGGGAAATCCATCGAAAGAGCGCGGACAAATTCAGCGCATGCGCAAGATGAGCCGACTGATCTCATTCGCAGTTTTCCTTGGAGGTGTTGGATTCGGTTTGGCCGGTGCTCTTTCCTTTTCGTCTGGGGTGATCCAACCTTGGTCAAGGAGCGGAACGTTGGCCATGAGTTCCAATTCTTTTACGGGACTTGATCACTCTTCCGTCGTTCTTGTCTCTGACTCAAAAGAGAAGATTGTGGCTGACGCGATCATTTATTGCCATTGGAAAGGATATGAAGTCACGTTCAGTTATTGGCTCCGGTACTCCAACGGTCGGAGGATTACGCGCGTCTCGACATGGATTTTTCATCCAGCCATCTTGTACTTTTCGAAAGCCCCGGGCACCAAGCTAGGACTTGCGACTCCAATTGGCTGCGCCCCCGGAGGTGTCTACACGTTCGCGCCGACCTAAACAGTGAGCAGAGGTGAGTTCTTGGGAATCAATGAATCGCCACAACCGTGGATAGCGTGGCACTTGCCACTTGACAGAAAGAAAAGAAAATGAACCAAGTAGACAAGGACTTCATAGAGGATCTGTCCGGTTACATCGGAGACGTTACTCCGCATGATCAAAGCGAAGACACAACCTACACTTGCCGACCAGAAGCTCTAAAAATCGCAAAGATTGGCTTCGATAAGGCTGTGAAGGAAATCGACTCCGTGGTTCGCCTCCACTTAAAGAAGTTGGTGAGCGGTGCGAAGTCGGAGGAAAAGAAGGAGTCACTGTGCGGACTTTCTGTTCCGGTGCACGGACGTATCGTGAAAGACATTGTGGAGTTTTCGATTAAAGGCCCTGGTCTGGTTTGCAGGCGACGTAAGTGATGAAGTGGGGGAATCTCGCAAGTGTTTTACCCTTATTGTTGTGCTCCCGGCCCCTGCGTCAGTTGCCAGTTGTAGGCGCCTTGATTCACAGACATTTACTGGGAGATTTCGCAAAATTGCTTTCCGCGAACGCGGATATTCAAGCACGACCATCCTCGCGCTCGTGGCTAGCTGTTAAACCCTCGAAACATCCTTCATATGTAGGACCATCAAGGTAAGCTGGCCGCGTGAGTCGATCTGCCTTCAAGTTCATTGACCTGTTTGCAGGTATCGGTGGTTTCCACTCAGCCTTAAGTGCGATGGGCGGTGAGTGTGTCTATGCAGTCGAGATCGACCCGGCCGCTGCTTCGGTATACGAGAGGAATTGGGGTATAAATCCGCTCGGCGACATCACGAAGGATGCCAACGACGACGTGATGCGCGTTCCCCGACACGATGTACTCTGCGCTGGCTTTCCGTGCCAGCCCTTTTCCAAGAGTGGTGCGCAACGTGGAATGGATGAGACCCGCGGGACCCTCTACTGGAACATCTTGAAGATTATTCAAGTACGCCGCCCGGCAGTGGTCTTGTTGGAGAATGTTCGCAACCTCGCTGGACCGCGACATCAACACGAGTGGGACGTCATCATTGACACCTTGAGACTCGAAGGGTATCGAGTTTCGGATGAGCCCGCCGTATTCTCTCCCCACCTACTTCCCCGTGAGTTGGGCGGGCGACCGCAGGTTCGCGAGAGGGTCTTCATCACGGCGACGAGGCTGCCAAAGGGTCGGGAATTCTCGCTCGATGCGGATCCTGCCGTCGACAACCGTCCGATTGGCGGCTGGGATCCGAAGTCATGGAACCTCGAGGATGATCTTCCTCTCGACGCCGACCACGAGGTCGAGGGCTGCGCTCTCAATGCCGCCGAGCGTCTCTGGATTGATGCCTGGGACGATTTCGTACAAGGTATGTGGAAGTTACGCCAGGGGCACCGACTTCCCGGGTTCCCGATATGGGCGGATCACTGGGTGATGCCGTCTTTTCTCGATAGTGGGGAACTGGCCAAAGAGCCTAAGTGGAAGGCCGATTTCATCTTGAAGAACGCTGAGTTCTACGCAGCGCATCGCAGGTTTCTTGATGCGTGGACGAAACGCTGGGGAATCTACTCCGACGCGTTCCCTCCTTCTCGACGCAAACTCGAGTGGCAGGCCCAGGACACACGGCGACTATGGGATACGGTCATGCACTTTCGGCCCTCAGGCATTCGTGCCAAGCGACCCACGTACCTGCCAGCACTGGTGGCGATCACTCAAACGAGCATCATCGGGAGTCGCGAGCGCCGGCTATCTCCGCGCGAAGCGGCGCGTCTTCAGGGACTACCCGAATGGTTCGACTTCAGCGGCCAACGCGCAACTGCGACCTATCGCCAACTGGGCAACGGTGTCTCTGTCGGGGCCGTATGGCATGTATTCCGGAGTCACGTCATGCGTGATCAGGACGTCCTCAAGATAACTCGGCCCCGGCTCCTCGAGGCGGTCCTAGAAGCGCCTGAGAGCCCCGATGAGGTCCTAGAAAACGAGGGCATTCATCGCCGTCACATGGTGGCCTAGATCTCGGGTCGCCAACTCCTCTTCAGTCGGTCAAAGTCGCTGAATATGTCAAACGACACCGCATCCGACGCGACGCGCATTGCTGGACCGACTGGCTTCTTCGGAATTGGTGCGTCGATGAGCCACTCGGGATTCTCGTTCCACCATGCTTTGAGGCTTCGACCCGAGATTTGAAGTGCGTCGCTCGTTGTATTGAGGAATCCCGCTCCGAATCTGGGATCGGTGTAACCGATGCCGACCTCGGACATTACGAAGATGGTAGCGGTCGACCATCGTTCACGGAGGTCGCGATCATTGCTGGAGGAACGCACATTCACCAAGTTGTGCAGACCGTTGGTCGTAGCGAAGACGCCCTTGATTGAGATGCCGACGCCGCTCGGACCCTCGAGTTCGAGGTCGTAGCCCTGATTCTGCTTGCCGGCATTCTGCACCTCGAGTCCGAGAGCCCGAGCCGAGGCGCCGATGATTTGCTCGACGACGCCCCCGACGATGAAGCGATTCTCCCAGACGGTGGTGTTGTAGCGGGTGAGTACTGCGTCAACTGCGGCGACAATTTCGGCGAGAAGGACTAGATCCGATTCGAGTGCCTCCTTGTAGAGCATAAAAAAGGCTCGCTCGTTCGTGAACTGTAGGTTTTCCACGGTCATAGTGCCTCGCGTCGGTCGCTCTTCAGTTAGACGGTAGCCCGCCGGGTTGGGCGACACACTCGAAACGATCTTGGGCTCGATCACTTCAGTACGCTCACGTCATGGAACTACAACAGTTTGCTGACATCTTTGCGGCGGGCTTGAAGAGTGGAGATTCACTCAGCCCAGTTCCCCCAGCCTCGCGTACAGGAACCGTCTATCAACCAGGCATGGGCGCACACAACGAAGACGCAATGGTGGAACTTGCCTTGATCGCGGCGGCGCCGCAACTCAGTGAAGTCAAAGTGGCAACTCGGGTCGCCTACCCGGTATCGAAGCGGATTAAGTGTGACGTCTATCTCAGCGGATCCCCTGACTGGGCTATTGAGGTCAAACTATTACGTCGTCTTGGCGATAACGGTAAGCCGAACGACAACATTCTTATGCATATCCTTTCGCCATACGCTCAGGATCGCAGTGCGGTTACTGACTGTGCCAAACTCGCGCACTCTGGCTTCGCATCTCGACAGGCAATCATGATTATCGGATTCGAGTATCCCGACTGGCCTTTGACTCCGGCCGTTAAGGCCTTCGAGCGAGTCGCGAGCGACATCGTGAATCTTCGCCCATGTGTTCCCTCGCCGTTCCATGGATTGGTGCACCCCGTCCAGAAGGAAGGCGCTGTGTTTGCCTGGGAAATTCTGGGTACGAGATCCGTCTTCCTCTAGGAAAAGACGTTCACATTCACCGGTCTCTGGGAACCGATTTGACCGGGAGGCCGGATGACAATTCGGTGTACTTCAATTCGGAATCGATCAGGGAGATTCAGGCACGGGGGCCAAATCATAGACCAGGCTGTGCTCCGCACTGCGAACACCTGTGAAACTCACCGAACTTGTCTCGGTCATCCTGAGTTGGTGCAGCGGATCAATGATCACGCGAATCCTGGGGTGCGCATCGACTCCTTCGATACCCGACACCACGACGAGGAAGAAATCAGGTGTACTCATCGCGCGACGAATCTGCGAATCTTCTAACCGGATTGTGTCGGGCTCGTCATGCAGATAAACCTTCAGCTCATAGAAGCGGTCGAGTGCGTCGATCGCATCGGCGCCGACATTGCGCTGGGCACGAAGGTCTAGGAATTCCTGACCATTCCCTGCGAGCACAATTCGGACCAGTTCCAATCCGACTGACTCGGCGTCTAGTTGAGTAAATGCCGCGGCGGGCGTGGACGCACGGGGTGGTGTCCCACTGCGGTCAGGAGTGGCAAGTTGACCACGTCCATCGTCGGTTCCTCGACCGGCGGTGCGGACGTTCGGTGTTGGAGACCCTGGATGACCAATTGGGTCGATGACCCCCAGCGTGGCAGGGTCCACCAAGACACGCGGGCGTCTTGGTGCTGGCGTGAGCGCGGAAGTCGTCCCGCTGCGTTGGTCTCCAGCAGGTGCGACCGCTCGTCGCCGTGGGCGACCTATTTGTCCCGCTGCAGTTTGGTCTCGGAAGGCGGCGAGTCGTTCGGCCATCTCAATATCGTTCTGGGTCCGCTCCAGTTGCGCCCGTTGTGCGGACAACACCATTCGCTCAGCCGTGCGGCCATCCTCGGCGGCAACGCACGCCGCAAGCCAAGCTTGCGAGAGTCGTCGTCCATCACCACTGAATAGGCCAGCGATGGCTCGACCCCCTCCCTCGACCTGACGTAGGAGGTTGGCGTGGGTGAGAAACAGGACGCCTTCCTCGACATCGGCCTTGGCCGTGACAGGGACTTCAATCGTGCGGTCTCCGACGAGCCCATCGACTCTCACAGAAAGTTCGCTGTCGACCCGCACCTCCAATTCACCAAGTCTTGTCCAATCAGCGTGTAGTGCGGCCGCTGTCGTTGGGTCGTTGCGCGCGAGGTCTACCTGGAGCAATGGCACGGCACTTCGGAATATTGCAGTTGCCTCCGGATCCTGAATTGCGCGGTCAGGATCAACAACAGACGTGCTTTCAGTGGCCAGGTATTGAATCCTCAATGGCGCGAGCAAATCTTGAAACTGGCTCAATTCCCCTCCCGGGAGCCAGACTGGAACATGGTCACCGAGGCCGGCTGTAAGGGTCGGATCGTCCACCGCGTAGACGGGTCGGTCGGTCCGCCATCCACGACTCGTCCAAAGTGCGACTTTCCCCATTCGTTGCTTGTTCAAGACGAGTGCCTTTCCCTCCCCGCCGACTTGCACCGCCAGAAGTCGAAGGGTCTCCAACAGAATGACCTCATCGGACGTACTCGGACCTGTGCGCTTCCGCGCCAGTTCACTGATTATCCTCAGGCAGTCCTCGAAAGATGGTTGACGAATCTGTAGAGCCGACCAGAGCCGGGCCGTGTTCCTCACTTGAGGAACGAAAGCTCGAAGGTCACCGAATACCGGTGGACCAGCAAGGACGTGCGTGGGAGCGCGCCACCCGAGTTGCGTTCGGATGAGACCGTTTCCTTCTGAGAAGGCAGCGCGCAGATCCCGTCGGTTGAGGTCGCCCGGAAGAAGTGTTTGGCCCCGCGTCATCCGTTCGGAAATTGCCTCGTACACGACGGCAATCTCAGCCCCTGTGTCGTCGTACTCCTCGGATGCGTCCCGTAGTCCTCGCAGGCGCTCCAGCAGATCACGTGTGCTGGGTTCTCCGGTCACTCCGAGTGCAGTAAGGACTTCGCGACGGTTCGCGACGTCGAACTCTGGGCGCAAATATCCCGGAGCGTCGACGCCATGTACCGCCACGGTCGCTGGCCTGCGTAGTCGAAGTTCGAGAGGAGGTTGGGCGTTGCCGTCAGTATCGTCAAGCCACGCAATGGCGCCGACCGACCACAGCCAAAACGCCGGCACCGAACCTTTGGGCTGCCAACTGTAGTAATCCGCGGCCGCTGTCACCTCAGCATGCTCGGATAGTCTCTCCCACGCTCGGCCGAGCGCGCCGAGCAATGCCCCTGCTCTCTCTCGTCGACGTGTGACTTTCTTTTCCTTGGCGATGTTGCCGACGACGGCGCGAAGGTCCGGGCTGTCGAAGTCGTTCAAGGTGTACGTGGCACCAGCACTTCGAAGTGCTAGATCTCGTTGTCGGGGACTTCCGATGACCCCGACTGCGAGCCCTTGAAGAGATCCAGCGAAGCGGTTGATCGTCCCGTCATGAGCGAATACCCGCGGCGCTGTTTCGGCGCCGAGTAATCGGAGAAACCTTTGAGCACCGAGGCCCTCCGTTCGCCCCAACGACGATTTGAGGCTGTCCATGTAGCGACCTTGGAGCCATATCAATCCCGGCGTCTGGTCCGCAGCTTTTGCGAAACTATCTGGCTCTTTGTCAATGGCGCGTGGCAAGTAGGAGTCCACGGGCGCAACGTTCGTTCCAACGCGATTGCCCCGTGAATCAAACGAGTACCCATTCAACAGGATCGCGCTCCCTACGTTTGGGCCCAAGGAGGCACGATCCTCAACCTTGATTTGCTCAAACGCATCGCGCAGCGCCGTCAACTGCATGTCATTGAGCGGCTCGCTGAGCCGGTGGCCCGCTCGTCCGGCCGCCGCGAGGTGGCGAATCACCGACTCTGATTTGGCATCGTCAATGATGCCGCCCCTTTCACGGAGCCAACGCAGCACTGATCCTGCCCGGGCGTCATCAATCAAATAAGCACTGTGCAGACGTAGCCCCACACCTAACAACTCGGCAAGGGGTGACGGCTCGACGTTCAATATTTCGAGCGATTCTCCTGTTGGTGGCTTCAAACGATCACCGTTCGCGAGGACAACACATTGCAGGCTCGCGAGACGATCACCAAGTCCCGAGTCAAGTCCGACCGCCGTCAAAGCAACAGTTGCCGACGGTGATCGCTCGTAGTCCTTCAGGAGATCGAGCGCCTGGGTGACGGTGACCAGAGCGGGAAGATCTGCAATTGAGGATCGCCAATCTTCAAGAACCTGACGCCATCGACCTTCGGAATCACGTACATTCCTTGGAAGGGTCGCATCGAGCGACGCTAGTTGCGCGGTCTCAGTTGCGGTTATGACACCATCAAGTAGGGCGTCTTCAACCGCCAATCTCGTTAATTTGTGCGACAACCCGTTGACAACGAAGTGGAGCCGACCGACCAACTCCGTTCGGGCGCGCTCCAATAAGAGAGATTCGAGACTGTCCGAAATCATTTTCCTACCTGGATCGTGAGTGACAATGTCGGATTCAAGTGGTACAACGCTCCACCCAAGATCTGGTCGCTTGTCGAAGAGGTCACTCACTGTTTCGACCCACAGATCCGCGATCAACGGAAGCATCGCGCCATTCCACGCTGTGTTTGCCAACTCCTGCCGGCTTGTGGTTGGGTCAAATTGCGCATTGACCCTGACCGGGACTCGAGTCTCCACGACTGGGAGCCCGGCGTAGATGAGACCGGACTTCTCACGCTGGAGCGGCAGCGCGAGCGCTAGGGGGATCGTCTTACCTGTCGCCTTCCTGGCTCGCATGACTCCTGCAGGTGCGGTTGCCTCAGCACTGTGTACGATCCAGGATCGACCATCCGTCGAATGCGCACGTCGTCGCCGGACGCTCAACTGCTCGACGCCGATGACACATGTTCCAAGATCTTCCTCCGACCACGCCAACGAGAGTGCGCGTATGGCCTCACCGTCGGACCCCAAGATCGTCACGCGTTCGAGATTGCGGCAGAACAGAAGGGCGCTGTCATCCCAGCGGCCTAGCCATGCGTCAAGCTCTGAGACGTCGAAGTGTTCCAACTTCAGCGGGATGCACAGAACGGTCGCGCTACTGTCGGCAACAACGCCTTCGGGCGGACGTTCGTGAGTAGTCGTAATCGTGGGATCACCGAGGCGGACGTGGTAAGGGCCACTGTGGACGTCCAAGACGTCGGATATCGATCGGAGGGTCATTAGCCCAATACCGAAGCGTCCAGTTGCATTGGCATCGTCGGCCTTGTTCGAAAGCCACGGTGTTGCAAGAGGCAGGACATCACCTAGCCTGACTGGACGCCCGTCGTGGACGGCGACCAGGACGTCGCCGACCAGTTGGAACTGGACACTGCGTGCCCCGGCGTCGTCTGCGTTTTGGATAATCTCGGCCACGCCTTGGAGTTGGTCTCCGGAAAGCATCTCCGCACCTGCGGTCGCGCCGTCGAGGGCGGCCCGAATGGCCCCGGGAATCCCTGCGAAAAGCCGGCCGAAATGCTCCACCGCTCGACGCGCGTCGGACTCGTTGACCGGCTCGTAGTCAGGCTCAGCGGACGCGTCCTCGAAGAGCAATTCGGCCGCGATCTCAGGAGCTCCAAGGTCAGCATCCGATTCTCCCTCGGCCCGCATCGGGGACGCTCTGTCCGGCAGATTCTGACGGTTCATGGTCACGGCATCAATCGTACGAGTCGCCTGCCACTGACCTCATCGGTTCGGTTCAAAGCGCTGGAACATGAGTCCTGAGCCTTGGTTGGCGAGCACAGTTGGCAACATTCTCTCGATCGAATCGACGTTTACACCGCTGAGCAACGGCAGAAATACATCGCCAAATTCAAGCGAACTGAACCGTTACAGAGTCGCTGGGACATGAGGCCCTAGGAATCTCGATAGGGCACCTCGCTGTCCGTTGCGAGTCATTTAAGTTACTCCCGAAAGCGTCGCCAGAATTTGAACACGCGGGTCCTTGACTCCTTGTTTCGCGCAGTGTCTAGCGCTTGCCGGTCCGCCTCAATCGCGAAACGCGCTTGATTCGAAGTAAGTCTCCGGCTCCATTCAACGTTTCCTCGCGTGATGAAATAGTGCGAGTTACACGGCAAACCCGTCGCCGCAATCGAGGGTCGGAGCGAGATTTCGCCGTCGAAGACGACGCTCCATCGGGCTGGAGAGAGTTTCGCCACGATTTCTCGCTCGCAACCGCAAGCACAGAGATGAGCCGAAGTGGAGTACTTGCTGGAGACGTAGAGGACCTGCGGCTCAAGCGGCGATGGAAAGACATCGATGAATTCTGCGGTGAAGTGCTTGATAGCAGTCACTCGCTCACCCCATTTCGAATTTCGTTGGTGTAAAGCTTGAACACCACTTCATCGCTGAACGCTTCGGAGGCGTAGTAGCCAAGGTGTCGCTTCCAGCGAATGACTGCAAGCACAGCATTTAGCGCATTTAGGTCGGCCACCTGAATATTCGTGCCGTAGTCGTCGGAGACCCCCTCACTCTTTGTTGCAGACTCAGGGAGAATTGTGCCCGGAGAGTGCATGGTGAGTTTTACCAATCCTGTGAGTCCCGCTGGAGCCTGACTCACTCCAATACCCGCGTCAATGAACGGTACCTTGCGCTCACTGAGCCAGCGCATGATTTCAGGACGCTCGTTGGCGTCGGCGGCAGCAAGAAACACGAAAGTGCTCTCGTCGAGTAGGTGCATGTTGTCACCACTTAGATACGTGGGGTGAAAGGTGATGCCGGTGTGCATTCGCGAGTACTCCTCGGCGAAGTACTCGGCCTTGTTCTTCTTGGCCTGGAGGGTTGGGAGTGACGCGGCTCCCGGTGCACGGAAGGCGTTGTGATTTTCAAACACGTCGCCATCGATGAGAACGATGCGGTCAACCCAAGTCTTGGCGACTTGATCAAGGATGTAACTGCCTGTCCCGCCCATGCCGACGATCGCGACAGTGTGTCCTCGAAAAACTTTGTTCAGAGACGTGAGACCCGCTCGGGTCGTGTTCGTATCACGGTATGCAAAGGGCAATCCGTCTTCCACCAACTGGAACGCCGCGCCTGGCGTCGGCGTCACGGAAGGGTCCAGACTCCTCGCCGGACCGCTGACAATGCGGGCGTACGACCGAACCTTCTCGTACAGCCCGGCATAACTTCCTGAAGGCGGTTTGAATGAAAGTTGGTACATCGGCCTTGTTCCATGGCCGATGTCGCGCTCCATTACGGTGCCAAGAGCCGTGCCGTGCTCGTCAAGCGGCTCTAGTCCGATGAACAAAATCGTATGGTTCCCGATCGCGTCAGCAAACGCACCGCCGTCTTCTTTAATCGGCAGCGCGAGCGTGCCGTCAGTCTGACCTCCCTGAGGAGAAATGTAGGGGATTTGACGTACGACTAGGTGACCCGAGTCAATGACGAGGTCGTAGCCGTCATCGAGAAGCCGACGGATTGGATCATCATGACCGGGTAGCGAGTTCGACATCGAAGATCATTCCTTCCTTCACTTCAACGCTTTCGCCAGGTCGCAGTGAGTGATCCCGTCCGTGTCCACGGCTGTACTCCACTGTTGTGCCTTCGGGATTGTAGGGCTGACCTGGGAAGGCCACTTCGACGACCTGCTCAAATGTGATCTTCTTCTCGGCCCACGTGTGGGGCTTCGTGTTTACGATGATCGTCACGCTGTGTTTTTTGTCATCGACATTTTCAATATTGGACATCCTGGTTACCTCTGGCGCGATCTTGATTAGGTCTGACGCCGCGCCGCGTCGAACCGTACTTGACTGAAGTGTATCAGCAAAGCGTCAGTAAGTAGAGATACCCTCTAGACTGATTCAGATTATGAATCACGAACTCGCCGACTACTCGGATACTCTTTGAATGTGAATCGGCTCAATCGCAGCGTTGCGCGTCATTCGACTCCATGACCCAGGGCCCAGTCAAAGCCACCCACGCTGAGAACCTGGATCTGTCGCAGTTCGGAACGTTGTTGCGGGCGCACCGAGGTTCCCTGTCTCTGCGACAAGCGGCCGCGGAAGCTGGCGTCAGTTTCAGCACGCTTGGCAGGGTGGAGGCGGGGGCCCAACCGGATCTAACGTCGTTCACCCTTTTGTGCGCTTGGCTAGGAGTACCGCCGAGTCAGTTTTTCAGCCCAATGGCCGAGAAGGAAGTGGCTCCTATCGATGAGGCGATTGCGCACTTGAGTGCGGATCCGCGTCTTGTAGGAGGAGCAGCGGAGAAAATCGCGGAGGTGCTTCGCGGGATGTATGAAAACCTCGCTAATGCACCCGCTGAACGTCCAGTGCTCGCGTGCCATCTTCGGGCCGCAGGGGTCCTCCGGCCAGGCGTTCCACAGCGCCTTAGTTCCATCCTCACCAAAATGCACGCGGAGCTTGAGAGCCGATTCGCGGCCAACAAGCTGTGACGCTTCGGCGCGGGCTAAAAGCCGAGGCCGAACGAGAAGCCGTCGAAGTGCGCAAGCAACTCGGTCTCGCTCCGCATGACCCGTTGGATCCAGCGGAACTGGCCCGACATCGTGGTCTCCAGGTCCTCGATGCGTCAACTCTCATTGATATTTCCGAGTTGGAAGAACTGGAGCAGTTGCAAGCATTTGCCTTCTCAGCGGCGACATTCGACATCAAAGGCAAGACCGTGATTGTTTACAACCCACTTCGCAGCATTGGTCGACGTAACAGCGACGTCGCCCACGAACTTGCGCACGTGATGCTCGAGCACGACTTGTCGGAGGTTCGAGATCTGGGCGGAATAACGTTTCGAACGTGTCGGCCCGATGAGGAAGAGGAAGCGACTGCGTACGGGGGGACACTTCTGTTGCCAAGGCCCCTTCTTCTAAGCGCGGCGCGACGCAAAGCAACGATCGAACAAATCGCTGCTCAGTATGACGTCACGATCGAGATGGCGCGATTTCGGTACAACTCAACCGGAGTCGCCAAGCAACTTGGACGGGGAAGCACACAACGGTAGGCCAATACCAGCCACGACGGTCCCGTCAGTTCAGTCTCCAATTGCCACGACAAAGATAGAGACGACTTCCATCGTGTCAAGGACCGAAGTTGTGGCTCATGTAGGCTTCCCCACCTTCGAGGTGCACCCCAGCGACGCCGTCGATGAAGGTGGGGAGGTCCTTTTAGTCGCCATTGTGGCGTATCACTGGGTCCTCGCCCGCGTGAGAACTACGTAAAGAAGGCGGCGCTACTCGTTGACGTTCGCATCAAAGGGCATCTGCTCGCGCTCGACCCCGACCACGAAGGCAGTGACGAAGGTGAGCCCCTTGGAGGGGTGTTTACGAAACCCCATTGGCCCTGGTGACACGGGGACTGATACTTGTCGTTCCACACGTTTTCGAGCAACTCGACCACACACCTCGGCATCAGCCCTTTCGTGACATCAAAGGGGTTCTCGCGTCGACCATCTGCTATGTAGTATTCGATTTCGATGAGATTAAGTACGTGATGATCAGCAACATTAAGCCATATTTCGAGCGGTTGGGCACTAGAGCAGGAGACGTTGCTGTTGTTAGTTTGGCCGTGACTGATGTCAATGGTGAAGCGACAGTCGTCGCGGGCAGCATGCTGATTGGCCCACCAGAACTCGCGGAGCAATCGTGGCCGGAGTGGTACCAGTCGAATCAGAACCAGATCGCGCCAATAGTCAATCTCCTGACCGCGACATCTCACCCAGTCGCGTCATGGGTCCAGTTCGACCACCAAGTTGATGAGTGGCGATTCCTCCGCTTCGTCGTAGGGCTTGATCGACTTCTGGAGTTGCTCACGTCCGTCGTCGAAGACGGAATGATTGATGTGCCCGGTGGCGACGGATTTCGGATTGCAGCGAATCAACCAGGTTCACTTTTGCGAATCCTCAGTCGCGAGACGACTTCGGCAAGTCGACTAATCGCATCCGCGGGCCGGCCAGTCATCGGCTGGGTCCATCGACTCAATATCAATGATGATCAACGCCCCTCACTGGACGAGCACTTGGACTTGCCACAGCAGTGGACTGTTGATGGAATCCAGTTGCAGGGGGGCGCCCTCTTCCTCGCAGGCTTCTCTTCTGACGTCTTCGCTCGACCCAGCGGTGATATGGGATCCTCGCTGCGTCCAGGACTTGTAGTGGGTCGCATGGAACATCGTGCGTGGATTGCGAACACGCGGGGCGGACCTGAGTTGCAATCCTTTGACATCGACATTCGTTATGACCCATCGCAAATCGCGATATGGGACCTGGAACTCGATGTTGAGGAGCGCGACGGGGACGACTTGCTTTCCGCTCGACGACTGAGACTCGGAGATGTAGCGCTGCCTTCCTTCAATGAAAGTGCGATGACAGTGAGACTTCCCACACTCGGTCCGAGACTGTCCCGAAGGGTACGGCTTTTCGACCGGAGCGGTGTCCTCCTCGATGGCAGCGACACGTTTGTTCTGGTGGAGAACATCGCCGTCTCGGCGGTCGTAAACGAGAACGTCGAGTTCACGGTTGTCACAGGCACGGGCGCAACGGCGACTGCGGCTTCGCGGCTCGAGCGACTTGATCGCGTTGATGCCGAATATGCCGACTTGCTAAAGGGTGGACTCTCAGGTCGTATCGTGATTCCTGGCGCTCAGGGACGGGCGCATCTCGAACGACTTCTAGAGGCCGCCCACGACGAACTACTCATTTTCGATGCCTACTTTGGCGGTAAGTCCAACGATTGGGATGTGATTCGGAATCTTGCAATTCCGATCCGGATTATCACCGGACGTGACGGCGCGCGACCCCCGGCAAGTACCACTTTGAAGACTCCAAACCTCCAGATTCGCCAGTGGCAGGGCGCCAGGCACACTCCCGATTTTCACGATCGCGCCTACATTTGGGAAAGCGGTGGCTTAATTGTCGGAACGTCTCCATCTGGTCTCGGGAATCGTCTCGTGTTAATCGACCAGGTCTCACCGATTGTCGCCCAAGAACTTCGGTACCACTTTGAGAAGTGGTGGACGGATCCTCAGTATCGAACGATCTGAAGCGTTCGGTTGCGAATTGCGGCTTAGTTATCTGGTCTAGGCCACGCCTCTTCGTCTTCAGATGGGCTTGACGGCGGTGGATCATCGAAGACCACGGTTGCGGACAGTTTGGTCGGGGGACGCCAGGGCGGGAAATGTTCGTAGTCCTTGACCTTCACAATCCGTGGTGGGGGATCAAATAATGTCATGACCCCGCGCCCCTCACGGCGTTTTGCATCACGGAGAGCCAAAGCTTGGGATCGAAGTTCTGGTATGCCTTTCACCCTTGCGCTCTTGTAAATACTCGACATGATCCTGTTGCCCGGTTTGGCATCGGTTGCGAATACCATTGTGTACACAGGTTGATCTGACACATTGCCGAGTTGGAGGGCATGGGTCCATTGGTACCCGAGGTTCTGCTCGAGTCGCCACCTCAGTAGATTTACGAACTCCGCGCGAGTCTGGCTAGGACTGAACTCTCCCGATTGTCGGCGTTGGTACACACCCGTCCAGTCATCGGTGCCGAAGTAGCGCGTGAGTTGGTCGGGCCAGGGCTCACCGCGCTCACCTTTGAGCCCAAGCACTCGGGCAAATGCTGGCTCGGGAACCAATATCCACATCTCGACTTTCCGTTCCTTTCGGTCCTTTCGCCACTTAGACAACGTCTCGAGTGTCGTCCATTCGACCTCAAGGCCCTTCGGATCAATGAATGCGAAGGTTGGAGCCCATCGAAGATCGCGCGCGCAATCTAGTCCCTCCTGGAGATGGGTGTTGCAGTTTCCGGACAGGACTTCGAAGCGATTATCCTTAGGGAACTCCCGCTTAAGATCCGCCAGAAGTGAAGCCGCTTGTGGCTCAAGTTCCCAAAACACGAGCCGGGTAAATGCTGGCTCGGTCAGGAGTGCACGTGCCGTGGACCCGAAGAATGTCGCGCCATTATCTTCACGCGTGTGTCTGAGAGATCCCCCGAAGAGATCGAGATAGACCGTCGAATGTGCAGAACGCGAAGCGTTATTGAACCCGGCCAAATACTTTGATAGGACATCCAGTTTGACCTCAGTCCAGTAGCCGCCCCAGTTGGTCACTATCGAGACTTACCTCGCGTTACTGGCATTTCGTTCCAGGTCCGCCCGTCCATTGTGCGACCGGCGGCACCCTTTCCGACACGTCGCATACTTGCTGGTGCGTTCGGGGTCCTCACTCTGGGCATCGAGTCGAGGATCACTCCGTCAATCGCCACTGGGACCGCCCCCGATTCACTATTTGGCGCCCACGCGCCCCACTGCTTGAAGAAGAAGGCGACCTCGGCCTGCTTACAGCGGTCCCGCAGTTCCTTCGCCCAATCTGGGTGCATCGGTCGAGCCCCAGGCCCTGACTCACCACCCGCAATGAGCCAGTCGATTCCATCGAGGTCAAGGTTTGGCAGGGAGCCGAGCAGAGGCTCAGCTGAGATGAAACGAACAGCCGCCGGCACCTTCCTCAGGTGGTTGGCTCGAAAGCTGTATCGTGCCGACTCGATTGATACACCCATCCAAATGTTTGGTGCCCAGTTCAGGTGCGGTGAAGTCTTTGAGAGTCGCTGTGCTCTCTTCGTTAGCACCTGGTATGTGTGTCGCGGAGTGTCCGCCATCACTTGGAAAACGTCTTCGATGAATTCGTCCGGCACGTCTGGATGAAATAAGTCACTCATCGAATTTACGAAGATGAGGCGTGGCGACTTCCAACGATGAGGAAGAGGCAGTTGGTCGGGATGCACAGTTAGGCCAAAGCCTGGGCCCGAAGTCTTGGGTGATCCGTCATTTTGGTACTTAGCGTTGCCCATCGCCTTGAGACGGCGAGAGAGCGTTAGCGCGTAGCAGTGATCGCAACCTGGCGACGTTTGATCGCAGCCCGTCGTCGGATTCCACGTTGATTGAGTCCACTCGATGTGTGATTTGTCAGCCACGTTGGCTCCTCCCCACTCCGCCGTTCATCGACGATTTCTGTTGCAGACAATTGAGGCTCATGCACATCGTGATCACTTCTAACAGTACGTGACGTTCACACAGAAGCCGGGAACGCATAAAGGAGACACGGTCGGAGTTGTCCGCAACTGTGAATTACCAGGAACACGTGACTTCGGCAAATACGACGCGACGTGCATCAATTCCGAATCCAGTTTGATTGCTTGCGAATGCAGTCGAGAAAGCGAGCTTTGCAATCGCCAGGCTCTAGATGTGCGGCGTGACACTTTGACCCGCGCCTCCGCTCGGCGGTGAGCACTGCCAAGAAGGAGCAAATGGGGGAGTGACAACGACAATCAGTCTTCAAAGTTGCCCCGCCTCTGCCCCGTGACATTTCGCCGCCACCAGATATCCATTGAACGCCACTAGACGCCGACAAGACTCGTGATACGACCTAAAGTGCATGTGTGTCAACGGTTGACGCGTGAAAGACCCACGTTCTACGGAACCGAGGGTCGGGGGTTCGAATCCCTCCAGCCGCACCAAAAAATTCGGGGGTCTCCCGTTTCTAGCGGGGTCCGACCCACTCGCGCTGTTCCACTGAACAGGTGGTGAACGAGCCCACCTGCCCGAAATGTGGTGGGCGCGCTCGGGTGAAAGGGCGCCCGATCGTCGACCACACCCACCTGCCCTTTTGCGGCGTGCCCATGACGCTGCGCTGGAAGAAGCACCGGCTCACCTGCTCCAATCCCTCGTGTTCGATGAGGTCCTTCACCCTCTCGGATCACCGCCTGGCGGCCAGGGGCGTCATGTTGACGACGAGAGCGGCGAAGTGGGTGGTGAGAGAGGTCGCCTCGGGCCAGCCGGTCTCGCACTTGGCCAAGGAACTCCACTGCAGTTGGGACAGCGTCAACACCGCCACCCGCGTCCGTACAACTTTGGCCCACCTATACCCAAGTTTCTCGCAGCATCACACATGATGCTGTTATGATGCAACTATGAGAACAACGGTCGATCTGCCACCTGCTGTGCACCAGCGCGTTCGAGAGCTCGCATTGCAGCGCCACCAGTCCCTTTCGACCGTGGTGGCGGATCTGACGGTACGTGGTCTTGCGGCCCTCGGTGAATCTCTGGAGATAACTACCGACCCGACGAGTGGCTTTCCGGTGATCACGCTCGGTCGGCGAATCACTGCTGCGGAGGTAGCTGACGCATTGGACGACGAATGAACGCCACCTATCTGCTGGATGCCAACGCGCTGATCGCTCTGGTGATCTCCGATCACGAGCACCACGACACGGCGGTGCGCTGGGCGGCCGAAGTTGATGAGATCGCACTTTGCCCGATCGTGGAGGGAGCCCTTGTCCGATTTCTCGTGCGGGCGGGCGAGAGTTACGCCACCGCCGTGGCGGCCTTGTCAGCCTTATACGACTCACCGCGCTGCGCTTTTTGGCCGGATTCAATCTCCTACACGGCCGCGGACCTTCGACATGTCGTAGGCCATCGGCAGGTCACAGACGCCTACCTCGCGGCGCTCGCTGTAAGTCGGGGCTGTTTACTCGCGACACTCGATCAAACTCTCGCCGAAGTGCTTCCCGATGAGACCGAGCTGATCCACTAATACTCACGCCGCGCCATTGAGTCGGCCTGAGCGGTGAGCCTGCTTTGTGGAGGACTATGGAAAAACCTCCCACGTGTCCGTAATGAGTATGTCAAGTATCCCGTAAAGTGTATGCTAATATTTCCGTAAGTAGTATACTAACTGGAAGCCGCGATGACCACTTACAAGCCTCGACTCGTCGACAGCACTCTACGCGATGGGCTTTCTGCAATGGGAGGCTGTGCCATCGAGGGCGCTCGTGCCTGCGGGAAGACGGCTACCGCTCGACAAGTGGCAGTCGATGAGATTCTCCTGGACATTGACGGCGAAGCCAGGGCATTAGCCCAAGTCGATCCGAGACTTCTTTTGAGTTCCCGCACGAAGGCTCCACTGCTCATTGACGAGTGGCAGTTGGAGCCAGAACTGTGGAACGCCGTGCGCCGAGAGATTGACGAACGTGCCAAGAGGGGCCAGTTCATCCTGACCGGGTCAGCGTCGTTGCCACGTGACGATGCGCGACATGCGGGGTCTGGCCGTATCTCGCAGATCGTCATGCGGCCGATGACTCTCTTCGAGCAGGGGTGGTCCTCAGGAGCGTTGTCACTTTCGGCACTCCTAGAGGGATCCCGAACACTCGATTCTGAGCACTCTGAAGTGGCTTTAGTCGATTACGTCAATCGAATCGTTATCGGCGGCTGGCCCGGTCTCCTCGACGCGACCGTTGACGAAGCTCGCTACTTTCTCGACAGTTATCTCGACACGCTGGTGCATCGCGATATCAGCGCGGTATCGGAGGCCAAGCGTGATCCGCGCAAGGTGCGGCGCTTCCTCCTGGCATACGCGCAGCTCAGCGCGCACCCAGCACCACTCAGCACCATCGTCGCTCGAGCGGCGGACACCGATGACGAAGACTCCGCACCGGGGCGACTGGCGGCAACGGCCTACGCCGACGCGCTACGTCGAATGTGGATCATCGACGACGTCGAAGCTTGGAATGTGTCACTTCGATCGAAGGCTAGGTTAGGAAAGACCGAAAAGCGCTATCTCGTCGATCCCTCGTTGGCCGCGTCGTTGATGGGGTGTGGACCAACGAGGCTGTTGACGGAACTCAACACGCTGGGATACTTATTCGAGTCCCTCGTTGCTCGCGACGTGCGTGTGTACGCAGATGCCAACCGGGCGTCTGTCTATCACTACCGCGAGCACGAGGGTCAACTCGAGGTCGACTTGATTGTGGAGCGAGTCGAAGATGGCAGCTGGATCGGCATTGAGGTCAAACTTGGGTCACGTGAGATCGACGAGGCGGCTGCCAGCTTGCTCAAAGTCAACGAGACTCGTCTTGGAAGACCAGCGTCCGCACTACTGGTCGTGACGGCCACTGACTATGGATACCGCCGTCAAGACGGCGTGTACGTAGCGCCCCTCGCGATACTGGGTCCCTGAGAGTTTTCAGACCTTCATGTGAACGAGCGCGGCGTCGTTTCCTCGCGCGCTGAATACGATTTAGTTGACGAGCCGGCAACGCAATCAGAAACACCGGCCCTCGATTTGGGAAGCCGCCGAATGAAATGGGAATGAAATTCGAAAACGTGGGCGAACAGCAGAGATCAGCTGCGGACAGAATTCCTTTCGTGGCCTGCAAATCTGGACGATCGCGAACACGCACGAACACGATCAATCGGTCTACGGATCCGAGGGTCGGGGGTTCGAATCTTCCAGCCGCACCAACCGACGTGGCCCCGAAACCGTCGGACCTTCAGTGCACCGACAGTGCGGACCTCCACCCGGGGATGATGTCGCTGACCGGCGTCTGCAAGACATCCTGCAAGAGCCCACCGTAAATGCTTCGAAAGTCCGTCGCCACCTGCAGGTTCCCGTTCACGTCGAGTGCCGTCAACGATGGTTGTTCCCCGTAGAGGCCGCCCTTAACAGAGTTACCAATGAGAAAGACTGGCGCGGAGGTTCCGTGGTCGGTGCCGTCACTGCCATTTGACCCCACGCGACGGCCAAACTCGGAGTAGATCATCACCGTGACGTCGTTGGCGCGACTACCAGTATTGATGCTGGTCATAAAGGCGCCGATCGCGGAGTCGACTTCGGCAAGCAATGAGTTCTGCGTTGATACCTCTCCGCCGTGCGTGTCAAATGAGCTCAGATTCACTTCCCAGACGCGCGTGGGAACGTTGGCGTTGATCAACGTCGACACGATCGAGAGCTGCTCGCTCATGGACGAACCGGTGGGTGAGGTGCTCACCAGGTGCCCGAGCGCCCTCGCGGTGGAATAGAGGTCCGAGATGGAGGTCGCCGCCGCGGCCTCTAAAGCGCCGTCCGATGAAGAGACAACACCCATGCGTGGCAAGATCGAGGCCACGGGCCCCCAGGGGAGTCCAACGCCTCCGACGTCGACCATGGAGGCCACACTCTTCTCACCGACCATCGAGGGAGGCAAGGTGGAACCGATTCCGATGGCGTTAAAGGGATTGTGAGGTTGACGGTCAAGCCAGCGACCGATCCATCCCGACGTCACGTCAGCCGACAGCGAGGCGGCTTGCCAGATGGCCATGGAGGAGAAGTGCGAGAGGCTGGGGTTGGGATAACTCGTCCCCAGAACAACGGCGACGTTGTTCTTGCCGTACAGCGCATTAATGGACGGCATCGAGGAGTTGAAGCCGAGCCCAGCGCTGATAGGAAGGACTTCCGACGCCGACAGAGCAATGTTCGAGCGAACACTCTGGTAGGTCGAATCGGTGTAGGGAACCACGGTGTTGAGGCCGTCGTTGCCGCCGTACAGAGTAACGAGGACCAGAATGGGCGTGGAGAGCGGCAAGGGCGAATCATTTGCCGCGAGTGCCAAGTCTTCCAAGGAGAGCTGAGTTGAGAGCGCGGCGAAGATGCCTGCCCCGGACCACTGGAGGAACCGTCGACGGTTGAACTCGCAGTCAATCATGCGCTCACCATGTACTCGGGGGACAGCAGTGCGGCAAGGGCGAGCTCGGAGGGGGTGCCGGTCGCCGAAGCCAGTGTGTTGGCGGTGCGGCGTGACCACTCGGCGACGCCCAGCCAATCCGCGCACGCTTGGACCATCCTCGACTTGGGAACCTTGAGCGGCGCCAGATTGCCGACTTGCACGATGCTCGAAGCCAGCTGGAATCGATATTGGAAGGAGCTCCCGCTTAGCCACGCTTGGCCGTACGGCCAGCCACCGACGTTGGGCGGATTAAAAGGGACCTGACCCATCTGAGATAGCTCCCACTGCGTGCCTCCTTGATCCATCCGCGACGGGCGGACGTTGAGAGCCCGGCACGCTCCGACGAACCACTCGACCGGTGCCTTCACAAGTGAGTTCGCCGGATTGGTCCACGCGGAGGAGTACACCAGAGCACTGACGAGAGATGAGATATCACGACTTCCAAAACTTCCCTCAAGGGATGGTGGGGGAGAAGTCGTGCCGGAAACGAAGCGGAACCAGAGGCGATCAGAGATGAACTTGGCGTTCTGTTGCTTTGAGACAATGAGGGCCACCAGGTTTTCCGCGTCGAGCTTGGCTGTCGTGCCAAGAATTGTGACGGGCTTGTCGTAGTGCTGAGACGCTTTGAAGCCGACCGCGCCCGTAGGAAGGTTGGTGTAGTACCCGGTGAGAGCCCGCGCCGCCGCTTTGACGTCATCCTCTGTGAATTTGTTCACCCCGAGGGTCATCAGTTCCATCAACTCACGAGCCAGATTCTCATTGGGCGAGTAGACGTAGTTCTCCTCATTATCGAGCCAGTAGTTCAGTGCGCCGTCGACCACCATCTCCCTCGCCATATCCCTGAAATTTCCCAAGGCATTCCTGCGCAATGTGTCATTCTGTTTCAACATGGCAAGCGGATACATGACTTTGGAGATCGCGGTCGCCCAGTGCCCGTGCCAGAACCACGTCATGCGTTCGCCCAAGGGGTAGTCGGCTGCGTACATGCGATCTAGCCACCAGGTGGTGAGCGTCTGCTGATTGGCGTAGATCTCCTTCCAAAAAGCAGCGGACGCGGCTTCGTTGTTTGGAATCTGACCAAGATCGGCCAGGTGGAGCATGCCGACTGCGTCGAGAGCAGGGTCCGGCCGATCGTGTTCCAGCACGGAGACTTGGGTCGCTCCGAGTCCTCGTTCGAGGAGCTGAACAAACTGTCCGGGCTTTGGACCAAAGTTGAATCGGTGTACCAAGCGCGAGGTAGCGAGGCGCTGTTCATACGATGCAGTGCTCACCCCCGCACCGTACTGTGACCCGCCTTCACAACACAAAAGTTTGAGTTACAAAATCGAGACACTTTGGTGAATTGGGGTCGATCTGTTGATAATTTGGGGCGACCACCGATTCCGCTGGTGAGCAACGTCGGGGCGCTTCTCGCTGGTCAGCGGATCGAACACCCTGTCAGGGGATTGGGGCGAAAGACTCCTCTTCGCCCGAAACCTCTTCGAGTGAACGGCCCGCCGGTTCGGGAAGCACTCTGGTGAGCCCAAATCCGAAACTCGCGGCTATTCCAGAGACAAGAAGCAGCCCGCGAAGCCCGATGTGCGCTTCGAGTTCGGGGACAAGGAACACCCCGACAAACGCCCCGAGCTTTCCAATTCCGGCGGCGATTCCATGACCCGTTGTACGCATGTTGACCGGGAAGACCTCGGAGGGCAATACAAACGTGGTGGTGTTTGGTCCGAACTCAGTGAAGAAGTAGCTCACGCCGAAAATGGCGATGAACGGTGCGACGTTGACCGTGAGAGCCGGAAATGCAGCGAGGACGAGAAAACATATCGCCATGATGGCAAAGCCAAGGAACTGCAATCGACGGTGGCCGATCTTGTCCATTTTCCAGACCGCGAGCAAATACCCCGGAACGGCGAAGACTACGAAGAGGGCCAGAGTCAAAAGGAGTTTGGTCACGAGGGTGGCGTTAGGAGATACCTCGCTCAGAATGCTCGGCAGGGACAGCGTGTTGCCGTAATAGGCGTAATCGAAGAGGAACCATGATCCGGCGGTGCCGAGCATGAGCACGATCATTCGGGGGTTCGTCACGAACTCGCGAAGGCCCATGAGACGTGAGTCGGCCGTGGCTGAGGATGAGGTGTCGATAGATCCAGCGCTAAAGCGCTGAAGGTCCGCCGCCGCCTGTTCCGAGCGCCCTTTGACGCGAGCCTGAAAGCGCGGCGACTCGGGCATCTTCGCACGGAAGTAGATCACGGTGGCGGCGGGAACCGCTCCCAGTCCGAGCATGAATCGCCACGTCAGGTTCGAGCTGAGACCGGACTTCAAGAGCACGAGACCAACCAGAGGACCAACGATGAGGCCCACCGCTTGCATCGAGAAGACCAGTCCGACGAGTCGTCCGCGATCGCGCCGGTTCGAGAACTCGCTCATCATTACCGCCGAGACCGGGTAGTCGCCTCCGATTCCCAGACCTAGGACGAAACGCGCGGCTACGAGAACACCCAGGCTCGGGGCCAACGCGGAGGCGAGTGCGCCGATCACCATGATGGCGGCCACTGTGATGTAGACGGTCTTGCGACCGAGCACATCGGCGATTCGCCCGAACGTAAAGGCGCCGACGAATGCCCCAAGAATGGCCGCTCCGGTCACCCAACTCGTCTCGGTCGTCGAGAGATTCCACTGAAGCTTCAAAATCGCGGCCACCGTGCCAATGACGAAAAGGTCGTAGGCGTCAGTGAAGAACCCCATTCCAGAAATGAGAACGGCACGTCGGTGGAATCGACTCATGGGTGCGTCGTCGAGTAGCTGACTCACCGAGCGCGTTGGGGCGGATCGGTCGCCAGTTTTGGAGGAACTCTGGAGTGGGTCCTGATCCGACTCCGGTACACGTAGGTCAGTCACGGGAAAATTCTGCCAGTCCCAAATGTTCGGCGACTAAGACGAAAGTTACGCGATAGTGAAAAGTATGCGAACTTTTCTCCTCACCCATCCTCCTGACCGATTGGTGGGTGTGCGTGTGCTTAGTGGTGGACGCGGTAGGTAACTGTCGCCGCCAAGGTGGGCGAGGAGGGCAACGCGACGACGACCGCGTCATCCCCAGCCAAGAGGGGATCTCCGATCCCGTTGACTTCGGTGAGGGTCGTCGAGGAAGTGACCGAGTACGTCACACTCGCGCCGTTGTACCGTTCCAACGTGAGTGAGCCCTCCGTCGACCCAGAGGGCGGCGTGTAGGCAGTCACCTTGCCCGAGAAGACGATGGGCGACTGAGCCGAGAAGTTGACGATCAGTGCGTCAGTCTTCGCGTCTGCCGCGGCGCGCGCGATGGCGAAGTCACCTACTTCGAGGCTGGCCCCGATCCCGCCGAGCTGAGTAATCGTGGTCGATGACGACGTGGAGAACGTGAGCGAGGCTCCCGCACGATTCACCAAAGTGAGGGACCCGGGCGATGCGCCCGAAGCCGCCGTGTAGGCGCTTACGCGCCCGGCGAAGACGACGGGGGCCGCGGGCTTGAAGTAGATCTTCTCCGCCACGCTCTTGGTCGATGCGTCGGCTTCTACGGTCACTGGGTCGCGCGCGGCGATGGTGTCGCCTGAACGGCCGACTTCGGTGATGATGGTCGAGGTCGTCACCGAGTACGTCAACGTCGCGCGGTCGCGTCGACGAACGGTGATCGATCCGTCGGTCGTGCCCGAGGGAGCGACGTAGGCCGTGACGCGCCCAGAGAAGTAGACCGGTCGCGGAGAGGGGGTGAACCGAATCTCGTGTGCCGTCGTGGGCAGCTCGCTGGTGGCGATCACAGTGGCGTAGTCACCCGCCGCCAGAGTGTCACCCGAGCCGCCCACTTCGACGATATCGGTGGCGGAGGTGGTGGAGAAGGTGGCCGCGTTCGAGTTCTTCTTCTCCAGAGTGATGGAGCCGGGGGCTGCGCCCGATGCCGGCGTGTACGCGGTGACGAGACCATAGAACGAAACCGGCGGAGCGGGCTCAAAGGTGATCGATACGGCGTCGGTCTTGGCCGAGGCCGCAGCCTCCACCGCCGCGTGATCACCCGCGACAAGGGTGTCGCCCGAACCACCGTCCTCGGTGATTGTCGTCGTTGACCAGACCGAGAACGTCAGCTCGGCGCCGGCCGAATCCTTCACGGTGATGGACCCGGGAGTTGTACCGGACGCGGCGGTGAAGGCGATGACGCGGCCGTCAAACCTAACGGGACTTGCCGCGTCGAAGGCGATCGTCAGTGCGACGGTCGGCGACGCTGCGGCGGCTTGAACGCTGGCGAAGTCATCGATGGCGACCGTGCTGTTCCCGCCGCCGTTCTCCGTGATGATCGTGGTTGAGGTGACGGAGTAGGTCAGTGTTGCTTCGTTGCGCTTCACGAGGGTGATGGATCCCGCCGTCGCGCCCGAAGGAGCGCTGTACGCGGTCACGATGCCAGAAAAGCTGACGGGTGAGGCCGCACTGAAGGTGATTGACGATGCGTCATCGGGCGTGGCGACGGGAGCTTGGACCGTGGCGAAGTCGTCGAGGGCGAGCGTCGCTCCACTTCCGCCGATCTGGGTAATGGTGGTGGTTGTCGACGTGGCGAAGGTCAGCGTTGCGCCCGCACGGTCGGTGAGGGTAATCGAGCCGGCAGTCGTTCCCGAGGCGGCTGAATAGGTTGAGACTCGTCCGCTGAACTGAATCGTGCTGGAACGCGCCGATGGCGTGCGAGCGACGTGAGGTCGCGGCGAGGCAGAGGCGAGGCTGAGTGAGCCGAGCGTCACAGCGACACCCAACGCCGAGGCCCACGCGAGACGCGCGACGAACTTCATTTCGATCTTCCCCATCAGCGACTCCCTTGCCGAGTGCGAGGATCAAAAGTGACCCCTCGCCGAGTGTCTCATGAGTCGATCGCTGACACCCACTCGCAAAGTCTTTCTAGACGCGTTTAGTTTGCGGCTTTGATCAGGGACGAAACAAAGAGCACATATCTCCTAAGGCAATTCCCATGAACCGCGATTCAAATCGAAATTCGCGACGAGAGTTTCTTTACGGATTCTTTGCGATTGCGCCGTCACGAAGCTGCGTCGAGACGTGATCCCAGTTGGGCACGACGTCACGGAGTATCACTCGTCGAAAAGCCTCAGCGAACTGATTGAAATCGATGTCGCGAGTTGTCGTCGAAATGGGCGTCACCAATTGACGGCGACGACCAGACTCGTGATGGACCTCACGAAATGCCGAAGCGAGTCCTGTCGTTCGAACTGGTGTACACCAAAGACGTGAACCGCGAGGTCGTTCGCGGGAGCCCGCGCACTCCGTGTTCGCTGAACTTTGGGCATGCGGTTTTACCTTCGTCGCTCTACCTTTCACTGAGAAACTTCACGATTTGGTTACTTTTGGGGGGCATTTCATTTCCGTCGTGGCGGAAGACGACTCTCTGATCGATCCCTGAGTACAGTCGGGCCTATGGAAGAGCGACTCGAGAAGTTCACGGCGGTTAACGACGTAGATGGTGACATTCACCTCGTGCGCACCACCAGCATGAAGACCACGTTGTGTGGCATGGCGGCCGCAGAGTCGTCAACGCGCGACGTGACGTGTTATCGCTGCCACGAGTTCGCCGTAGGTATTTAGCAACACGGTCAGTGAAAGATCCGCGGTCACCGGGATCTGCGCTGCCTAGAAGCCCGACGTTGAGAGAGCGCATCCTTCGAGAGACGAACGCGTAAGAGTGGGCGTCGCTCTCGGTAGAAGCTCGGCCCGTGGCGCGCCATCGTACATGGGGTGCCCGGCAATAGTCTATTATTTGAATTGATGAAATAGGTTTTCTCGAATCTGCCGGGAAGGCTTCGGCGTATGGGCGTGTTACGAAGTGACGGAGGCGAACGCGCGGTGGATGGAAACACTCCTTCGACCGAGGTCCCTCGAGTGAACTCGCGATGCGTTGAACCAGGAGTCCGCCAACGTTCGTTGGTAGTGTTGAACGACACTGAAGTCCAGTTTTTGCGGGCTCTGCTGACCGTTCAGCCGTCATTCACGATGTTGTATTAGGAGTATTTATGAAGGTATTCGTACTCGGGGGCGACGGGTTCTGTGGCTGGCCCACCTCCCTCCATCTCTCCGACCTCGGTCACGACGTCACGATCGTTGACAACCTCAGTCGCCGCAAGATCGACGTTGATCTCGAAGTGGAGTCTCTGACCCCGATAGCCCCCATCGGTGAGCGGATCAAGGCGTGGAAGGAACTGACGGGCAACGAGATCCGGTTTGTCCACCTCGATCTCGCTCAGGAGTACGACCGGCTAGAAGAGCTGTTCCGCGAAGAACGTCCCGACGCCGTCGTGCACTTCGGTGAGCAGCGCGCCGCGCCCTACTCGATGCGCGACTCCTCCACCAAGCGCTACACGGTCGACAACAACGTGCGGGCCACCCATAACGTTCTGGTCGCGATCGCCACCACCGGTCTCGATATCGCGATGGTTCACCTCGGCACCATGGGTGTCTACGGGTATGGCTGGTCGGGAACGGCGCCAATCCCTGAGGGGTATCTCACGGTGAAGGTGCCCACCCCCGACGGCGAGATCGACCGCGAGATCCTGCATCCCGCGAACCCCGGCTCGGTGTATCACATGACGAAGACACTCGACCAGCTTCTCTTCGCGTTCTACGCCGCGAACGACCAGGTTCGCATCACCGACCTGCACCAAGGAATTGTTTGGGGCACCCAAACCCCCCAGACCGTTCTCGACGAGCGCTTGATCAATCGCTTTGACTACGACGGCGACTACGGGACCGTGTTGAACCGTTTCTTGATGCAGGCGGCGATCGGCCACCCGCTCACTGTTCACGGTACCGGCGGCCAAACGCGAGCCTTCATCCACATCCGCGACACCGTCCGTTGCATCCAGATCGCCTTGGAAAATCCGCCCGAGCGCGGCCAGAAGCCCCAGGTCTTCAACCAGGTCACCGAGACCCATCGGGTACGTGAGTTGGCCGAACTCATCTCGAAGCTCACCGGCGCCGAGGTCGCGAACCTGCCCAACCCGCGTCGCGAAGCGGTGGAGAATGAGCTCAACGTGAGTCGCGAGAAGTTCCTCGCCCTGGGGCTGGAGCCGACGACCTTGTCCGAGGGCCTGCTCGAGGAGTCGCGCGACATCGCCCTTCGCTACAAAGATCGAGCCGACACGACCAAGATCATCGCTCGGTCCGTGTGGCGCCAGGGTATGGAGACGTCTCCCGACCTGATGAAAAACTGATCCCACCTAAATCCCATACTTCTCGCGTGCCCGTGTGAGAATTCGAGAGTGACAAGGATCTACGAGTACATCCGCCACCCGCGGGCCAGCGAGCTCGCTCGCTTGGGTCGACCCATCAAGACGAACGACCTTCGCGCGCCGAAGTCAGATAGTTTCCTGGCCAAAGTGAACGCGAAGTTTGGCCTGCGCATCACGTTGGTGGTGGGCACCATGTGGTGCGCGTACATCTTCACCGTCCTCGCACTCTTCGCTCTACCCGACGCCATCAAGCAGGGCACGTACTTCATCATCGTGTGGCTTTCGAGCAGTTTCTTGCAGCTCGTGCTGCTGCCGATCATCATCGTGGGACAAAACATCCAAGCCGCCGCGTCGGACAAGCGCGCCGAGGAGACCTACAAGGACGCCGAAGCGGTGCTCAAAGAGGCCGAGGAGATCCAAAAGCATCTGCTCGCCCAGGACGAAGTCATCACCGCCATCATGGACCGGCTGGAGAAAATGATCGGTGAGTCCTCCGCAACTCCTCCCAGCTAGGGACGAGAGTTCACGACCTCGATGATCTGTTGACACATCTCGGGCCACGTGGGCACGACGTCTCGCAGGAGCGCCCGTCGAAGTGGCTCGCCGAACTGGTTGAAGTCAACGTGTCGGGTCACGTCGGTCACGGTCGACAGGAAGTTAATGCCGGCCGTCACGAAGACGATGGAGCGGATCATGTAGCGCAAGTGAATCTTCTCGTCGTCACCGACGCTTCTGAGAAGGGGCACGATGGACTCGAGCTCGCCGATCTGACCGAGCACCGCGTCACGCAACTTGTCGCTGTGTACGGCCGCCAGGGCGGTCTCCAACGTGAAGCTCTGTCGCACCGCGTTCTGTTCGCTCGCCGAGGAGTACAGGAGCTGGGACAGGGCGCCTTCGTCGAGTAGGTCGACGAAGTTGGTGAACTTCATCCAGCGCGCGCGCATCAGGTCGTGAAAGGCGGCGATCACCAAGTCTTCTTTGGAGGGGTAGAGCTTGTAGATGGCCCCGGGGGAGCAGTTAGCTCTCCGAGCGATCCGCGAGATGGTCGCTCGGGTGTAGCCGCTTTTGCCCACTACGCCAAAGGTCGCGAAGGCGAGCTGCGCCTTAAGGTCGTCCGCGGGAGCGACGATGATGCGGTCGTCGGGCGGGCGATACGTGATCGGAGACACGTCGGACGGTTCGACTTCTAGGGTCGCAATGAGCAGCTTCTCGAGAACTGCTTGGTACTCGCGGTCCCAGCCGAACTGCGACGTAGCAAAGATCTGCATCATCGTCATCGCAAAAAGAGTCAGTCCTCGCGCGAAGAGAGCCTGATCGCGTTCGCTCGCCTGGGGACGTAAACGGAAGTGAGTTTGGACGAACGGTTCGACCTCCTCGTTCAACGTAGGAATTCGCCGCGCCGTCAGCAACAGATGCACGCTGGCCACGTCGGCCGGGGTCGTGTCGCGAATAAAGTCAAACAGGGCTCCTACGCTCTTGACACTCGGTGACTCAACGGCGGTCATGGACATCTCGAACATCGCCGTTGCCCGCTTCGCCAGCACGGAGTTCCACAGGTCGACCAGGAGTTCGTCCACGTCTTCGTAGCGGGCGTAGGTGGCGCCGTGCGTCAGCCCGGCGTGGTGACCCACGTCGCGAAGTGAGACGTGGTCAACTCCCACCCGCAGCACCTCGCTAATGGCCGAGTCGCGGATCGCCGTGTCATTGGCGATAGCGCGCGCACTTCGCGTGCGCTGGCTTCGTGGCATGGCGACATAATACCTAACGAAACGCCATTTTCAACTGAGGTTTCAACATCCGCGTCGCCACCGACAACTGACTCGGAGGTCGATTTCGTGGCGAGTCTGACGTGCCAGATTAGGTGAGTGGAGTTCCTCACGTGAATCGTTGGATCGCGGCTCTTCAGTTGAGCAATGAGATGGTCGTGGACGTGCATCGCGGCGTGGCCCTGCCCGAGGGCCGCATCATCGTGATCGCCGTGCCGGTGGCGGCGCTGTTGTTCTACCTGTTGGTCGTTCGCCGCAACCGGGGCGGTTGAGTGACGACGGGCGACTTCCCTTACGTGCCCGTGGACGCGCGAGGATGGCGCCTCTCCATGGGTTTGCGCCCCCTCGAGATGCGGGCGTGGCTCGAGGTCGATGAGCATTTTCACGAAGAGCTCGACTTGAAGACCCGCTTACTCGAAGAGAACTACCGCGACGTCGTGGCGACGAACCCCGAAGGGGATGAAGCCAGTCGAGAGCTGTTGACCGAGATCACTCTGAACCTCCGCGCATACCATCCAGGAGTCGGAACGGACGTGGACCAGAGCGAGCATCCCCTGGTCTCGGCAGCTCGACTGGTGCAAGAGGACCTGTGCGTTCTGGTCCGCGACGACGCGTGGCGACTGCGCGCCGCCTGCGTCTGTTTTCCCTCTCGCTGGGACCTGGCGTCAAAGATTGGAACCACGCTGGACGACATTCATGATCCCGTCCCCGGCTACGACCGAGAGTTGTCGCGTCCGACCAACGCGTTCTTTGATCGCCTGCAACCCGGTCGCTCGTTTTGGCGCTTGAACTGGACGCTGCTCGACAGTCCCGCACTCTTTCAGCCAGCGGGCGCCCGACGGACTCCCACGGGCGACCTCGACCAGTGGTACTTCCGCGTCGAGCGCCAGACGCTTCGCTCTCTCCCGCGCACCGAAGCCGTAGTGTTCACCATTCGCACCTACGTGGCGTCGGCGCAGACGCTGTGCGCCCGTGACGAGACGTTCGCCGAGTCACTGACGAGGGCTATCGGATCGGCACCCGCCTCGATGCAGGAGTACAAAGGGTGGACCGGAGTTGCGGAGCGACTACGCGCCACTCTCGCGCGGCCGAGCTAAGTGGTGCGACGGCCGTCTCCCGGGGTTCGCACCCCGAGTCGTTCTATGAGCGCGCTGAACCACGTCAACTCAAGATAGGCAACGATGACCGGCCCGATGCACAGCCACAGATCGTCGCGCGACGAGACAGCGAAGACGACCAGCAAGACGATTTCGGAGATGATCCGCCAGGTGGGACGCGTGCCAAGGCGTCGATTTACGAGAGCGCTCGCCACGAAGAGGTTCATGCCCGGCAGGAAGGCCGCCCACGACCAGCGGCCTTCGAGTTCCTTGACCCCGAACGCACAGACCGTAGTGCCGACGGCCAATAGCGCCACCGCTACGTTGCTCGCGACGAGGGCGAACCACTGGGGAGCAGGGTGCGCCGTTCCGGGCCAGTGCGCCAAAACGCTGACGAGGAGTCCCAGTCCGCCGAGCACACCCACGATCCCAATCGTCTGCACTCGCCTCAGTGCTAACGCGAGCGTGATGGCGTCGGCCGTACGCGGGGCGTCGACCCTCTCACCGTAGGGTCGGGTCACGTCGGACCAGGCGGTGCCCGTCCACACTCGCCACTGAGGTGCGCCGGCCGGATCGGGGTACCAGCCGGGAGGTATGGGGTTCGTGGCCGGGGTGCTCACCCAACCAGCCTCCCATAGCTCGGGCGCGAGGTGATCGACGGCCCGCTAGGTCGTGGCGGGGATGCTCACGAGTGTCGTCACTCCAATGGCGGCACAGATCTTGGAGCCACACGCCACGCCGAGAAGAGGTGAGGGGACGTAGCGCAGCGTCACGTTCGTCGTCGCCGTGCCGTGCACCAAAGAAAGCCACGCCTGGCCGCTTGCTCGTTGACCCACCACGACACAGCGTGCGTTCGTGGCGCAGGCGACAGAACTTGCGCGGTGTGTCAGTTTGTGTACTTTCCATGTTCTCGTGAACGTCGTTGAACGCACGATCTCAGACGCGTTTGCGGTCGTGGCCACCGCGACGCAGCGACGGAGCTGACAGGTCAGCGACGTCACGGTCGTCCAGGCGCTCGGGGTGGTCACCAGGCTCCAGCTCAAGCCACCATCGCTCGATACGTAGAGCGAGAACACGTGCGCCAGCGTCATCAGTCCGAGCGCGCAGTCACTCGCTGACCCGCACGAAAAGGTTGTAATCGCGTCACTCTCGGCAAAGTGAAGTGGGGTGGGCGTCGACCAGGTCGTGCCGTCATCTGAACTCTGGCTCGTTCTTGGAACGCCGCCCGGTCCCGCGTCGATGAGTGCACAGCTTGAGGCGCTGCACGTGAGTGCACTCACGCCGATTCCCTGTGCCGGTGGCGCGAGGGGAGTGAGGGAACTTCCGTGGCTGTCGAAGAGCCACAGCACGTCGTGCCCAGGGCTCGATCCGCCGATGAGACACTGCGAACCCGAGCAGGCCACGGTCGTCAATAAAA
This sequence comes from uncultured Acidimicrobiaceae bacterium, assembly GCA_963756325.1. Taxonomy (GTDB): domain Bacteria; phylum Actinomycetota; class Acidimicrobiia; order Acidimicrobiales; family RAAP-2; genus RAAP-2. The sequence goes on along the minus strand of CAVWNE010000002.1, from coordinate 506,083 downwards.
TGGACGTCGTTGAGGGCAGGGTGAGGTTGAGCCAGTGACCATGTGGCGTAGCGAACTCGGCCACCGAGGTCGGTCCCGTGCCACTGCTAGAAGAGCCGATGGCTACGCAGACATCGTTGAGCGTGCAGGACACGGCGGTGAGAGGAACGGCGAAACTCAGCGCGGGCACTCCGCTGAGGTGAGGAGGCACCACTGAGGGCGTGGGTGCTCCGCAACTGGCAAGAGTGACCGCGCCGGCGGCGAGGACGACGGTGACGCGCCATCTCCGGCGCACGCGACTCACACCTCGACTCACTTCACTCCCTGGATATCGCCCCGCGGCGAAGAACTAGTGGACGGACCGAACCGCGTCGCTGAGCACAGCGAGACCGTCGGCCAGTTGGTCGTCACTGATGATGAGCGGAGGGAGAAGGCGGATGACGTTGCCGTCGGTGCCGCAACTCAGGGCCACCACGCCGTGCTGCTGGCAGTAGGCAATCACCGTCTTCGCCGCGCCCGCGTTGGGCACCTTGGTACCGGGCTGTACGAGCTCGATCGCCACCATGGCTCCGCGCCCGCGCACGTCGCCGATGATGGCAACGTCTTTGGCCAACGAGCGCAATGACGCGAACATGATCTCTCCGAGCTCTTTCGCGCGAGCAAGCAGGTTCTGGTCCTTCAACGTCTGAATCGTGGCTAGGGCCGCCACGGCGGCGACCGGATTGCCGCCGTAGGTGCCGCCGAGCCCTCCCTCGTGCACGGCATTCATCAGTTCCGCTCGACCGGTTACCCCGGCGAGCGGCATGCCGCCCGCAAGGCCCTTGGCTGTCGTGACGATGTCGGGTACGACGCCCTCGTGGTCCACGGCGAACCAGTCTCCCGTGCGGCCGAATCCGCTTTGGATCTCGTCGGCGATGAAGACCACGCCGTTGTCCGTCGTCCACTTCGACAGAGCCGGCAAGAATCCGTCGGCGGGCACCACGAACCCGCCTTCCCCTTGAATGGGCTCGATCAGGATCGCCGCCACGTTATGTACGCCGATGTCGGTCTCAATGATCTTGATGGCGTTCGCGGCGGCCTGAGCGCCACTGAGTCCATCGCGGAAGGGATAGCTCATCGGGACGCGGTACACCTCGGGCGCGAAGGGACCGAAGCGATCCTTGTACGGCATGTTTTTCGCGGTGAGGGCCATGGTGAGATTGGTCCGACCGTGATAGGCGTGTTCAAAAACGACGACGGCGCTCTTGCCCGTCGCGAGGCGCGCGATCTTCACCGCGTTCTCGATCGCTTCGGCACCAGAGTTAAAGAGTGCCGAGGTCTTCGCGTGATCCCCCGGTGTGAGCTCACTCAATGCTTCACAGACCTCGACATAACTCTCGTACGGCGTCACCATGAAACAGGTGTGAGTGAACTTGGCCACCTGGTTACTTACTGCTTCTATCAAGGCGGGAACGGCGTGACCGATCCCGGTGACCGCGATGCCCGAACCCATGTCGAGCAGCTGGTTGCCATCGACGTCAACGAGTATGGCCCCCTCGGCCCGATCGATGTAAATCGGAAACCCCACGGTGAGTCCGGCACTGACCGTGGCCTTGCGGCGGGCGTGTAGTTCTTGGGACTTGGGGCCGGGCAGGTCGGTGATGACCTTGCGCTCGGTGCCCACCTGGGAAGTGAGAGACGAAACCATGAGATCTCCTGAGATAGCGGTCGTGAGACGAGTCCAGCGTACTGGTCCCCGTGCGAGGAGGAATGAGAAAGACGGGTGACACACGTCACCCGTCTTTCGCTGGCGGAGGAGGTGGGATTTGAACCCACGGTGCCCGTAGACACAGCAGTTTTCGAGACTGCCCGATTCGGCCGCTCTCGCACCCCTCCGCTGAGGAGTCTACTTCGGCGCTCTCCGTTCAACATTGGGCGTCCCTTCGTGTCCTACGCTTTTGCGTCATGGACGGCGACGAACGCTTTATGAGAGTCGCGCTCGCGGAAGCGGCCCTCGCCGGTTCGCACGGTGACGTCCCGGTGGGATGTGTCATCGTGGCCCAGGGCGTGGTCGTCGCGAGTGGGGAAAACCGGCGAGAGCTCGAGCGAGATCCGACCGCCCACGCAGAGATCGTCGCCCTGCGCAGGGCGGCGAGTGAACGCGGTCGTTGGCGTCTCGATGATGTCACCGTCTACGTGACCCTGGAGCCCTGTGTCATGTGCGCGGGTGCTCTCATCAACGCCCGCGTCGCTCGACTGGTGATCGGAGCTCTCGATGAGAAGGCTGGCGCCGTGGGCTCGCGCTACAACCTCTTGAGCGACCCGCGGCTCCTGCACGAGGTGTCACTCACCTACGACGTCTTGGGCGAAGACTCAGCCATACTGCTTCGCGAGTTTTTCTCGGAGCGTCGCGTCGAGTAACGACGACGTCAGGGAACTGGTCGGGCAACGTGTCGCGGCTCAAACGCTACGAACAACCTGCGCAAACGATTCGTGGAACAGCTCGGCAATCCCTGACGCTAGGACGGGTTCAGATCGGTCAGGCCGAGATGAGAAGCGACGAAATTTGAGAGCGCCGCGCCGCCACTGACGTCAGCCGCCGAAGTCCGTGCGTGATCGCTGTTGTACTGGCTTATGGTGACCGGGCCGCATCCGCCGGGGTCGGCTACCACCACCGAGTACGGCTTGGTGGCCCCCCCGCGGTAGAAGCTCATGGTGAGTGACGCTCCCACGTCGTTGGGGCAACTCGTGGGCAGTGGGCTGGGGACCGGCAGGGCATTGACGTGGTCAATGATCGCGGCGATCAAGGACTTGTCCTTGGTGGTGACCGTTGATGTGCGATGCGTCTTCGCGTTTGGTCCACGATTGAGCTTCACGGTCAAAGAGGTGGCGCCCGAAGACACTGCGGCCTGGACCGACTTTTGCGAAATCCACCACACTGAGGCGGTGATGCTGTACTCAAGGGTCCCGTTGGGCTTGGCCAGCGCGATATAGACGACCTCGGGCTCATCGAGCACGGTGGTATTACGCAAGAAAAAGAGCTCTGTGTGGGTAGAACCCGACGCTCCGGTACCAGTGGCTGCGTGGCCCTCGAGGCGCTGGCCCTTTAGCCAGGCGAGCGACGCCGCGGCCGACGGCGCGACGTAGAACTTGGTGGCGCCGACTTCGTTTCCCCCGTAGACGCTGGACTTGTCGCCCGAGAAGGGCTTGGTCGTTTCGGCAGCCGCCCTCGTGATCTGACGCGAGCCCGCGGGCCGAGGAGCGGCGTTGAGCAACGAGGTGACCTCGCGAGATGCCAGCGCGTGGCGTTGGGCGTTGGTCGGGCCCGCGTTCGAGGCGCCGGCGGGAGACGTCATCCCCACCAAGACGGGGAGGGCGGCGAGAGCGACCAAGGCTCGAACCGAGTGGCGCGAAGCGCTACGAAAGGGAGTACTCACTGTCTTCATACCCTATGTCTGTGCACTGGTCAGTGGTACTTACGGCAGACTCGTATGACGGCTTCGTGACGATTACCTCGTCACGGGCTTAGCGCGGCCAGGTCTCATTGGAGCGTGGAGTGAGGATGCGGTACTCAAGCGCACGCCACTCGTCAAACGCCGACGATGAGAGGCTCCACGAACCGCGCGAGAGTAGGAGCAACGCGTCAGGGGCCAGTGTCTCTGTGCGACGGCCGGCGAGTCGGCCCGAGAGCCCTCGCACCTTCCACTTCGCAGGGCGATCCATACGCCGAACGCTACGGAGTCAATCTAAGAATCCAGTGACCAACGCGCGTGGATCGCGAACCAGTTCAGCGACGCGGGCGAAACACGTCGCCAAAATTAGATGTCGTAATTCAGAACGCGGAGGCGAGCGTCGTGTCCCTAGAGTGCGATCTATGAACGAGCTGAGCGATGTGCGCTGGTCCGCGGTTGAGTCTCGCGACGCGACGATGGCGGGTTGTTTCGTCTACGCCGTGACCACCACCGGGATCTACTGTCGACCCGGTTGTGGTTCGCGCCGTCCGCTGCGCGAACACGTTCACTTCTTCTCAACGCCTCACGACGCGCACCTGGCTGGTTATCGTTCGTGCAAACGCTGTCGTCCGAATCAGGTGGACGTGCTCGATCCAATGACCAGTGCCGTCATCACCACGTGCCGAGAGATCGAGCGGACTCATGGCGAGTGCGAGGTGGACGATCTCGCTAGCAATGTGGGATACAGCGAGGGTCACCTTCGTCGCAGCTTTCGCGACCGTGTCGGCGTGTCTCTCGCGAGCTACATGCGCGAACATCAACTCGAGCGCGTCCGCGAGACATTGCGCGACGCTGGCTCGATTACCGAGGCGATCTATGAAGCGGGCTATCGCTCGGCGAGCACCTTTTACGAGCGCGGGGCTCCGCGACTGGGCATGACGGTGGCTCAATTTCGTCGGGGTGCTCGCGACGAAGTGATCCGCTACACCACGCTCGACACCCCGGTCGGCGTCGTACTGGCGGCGAGCACTGAATGGGGCCTCTGTTCGATTCGCGTTGACCGTGACGAAGATGCCTTGGTCAAGGGGTTGTGGGACGAGTTTCCCAACGCGAGCATCACTCGAGATGACGACGGGCTACGAGACACGGCGATTGTCCTCGCGAGCGCGGTACGCGGCGAGGGCGAAGCCGGTGCTCTCCCTCTCGACCTCCAGGGCACCGCCTTTCAGATTCGTGTCTGGGAGTCGTTGCGCGCCATCCCCGGAGGCGAGACGCGGACCTACTCTGAGGTGGCCCAACAGATCGGATCACCGCGGGCCGTGCGCGCGGTGGCGTCGGCGTGCGCGGCCAACGCGGCCGCACTGGCGATTCCTTGTCATCGCGTCATCCGTCGTGACGGGTCACTCGGCGGATATCGGTGGGGACTCGACGTGAAAGCAGCACTGCTGCTTGCAGAACGAACTCGCAAGGAAAGTTCGCGACCGGCGTAGGTTCATCGCAGTCTCGGAAGTAAAGGGTCGTCGCGACCAAGCAGAATGTTTCGATGAGCACATCCACCTCGCAAGCCAACCTCGACAGTCCTTCGCTCCAAATTCGCGACATCACGATTGACTGCGTTGACGCAGAACGACTGGCCTCATTTTGGGGCACGTTATTGGGTAGGGCGGTCTCCGCCCGAATCGGTCCGTACGTTTGGCTAGAACGTCGTGACAAGTTGGGCATAGGTTTCCAGACTGTGGCTGATCCCAAACGGGGCAAGAACCGACTGCACCTTGATCTCGGTGCCGAGAACCCATCGAGCGAGAGCCGCCGCGTCGTGGCGCTCGGAGGTCGACGCGTTGAAGGCTACGAAGGCGGAGGTTTTCTGGTGATGGCAGACCCGGAGGGTAACGAGTTCTGCATTGTTCCGAATCGGCCGTTCGAGGTGACGGATCAGGGAACTACGAACTACCTATTCGAGGAGAGTGGCGTAGCCGAGCACAAAGCCGGAACGGGTGGCTGATGCTTATTGGCTGGCGGAGGAGGTGGGATTTGAACCCACGGAAGGTTTCCCTTCACACGATTTCCAATCGTGCCGATTCGGCCGCTCTCGCACTCCTCCAAAGGTGCTCATCGCGAAATGAACACCGGCTTGCAAGGCTACCCGAGCCGCGCTCGGGCGATCTCCGGTAACCTGAATTCGCCGAGGTCGAAAGCGGTGGTCGGGTCCCGTGCGACGACCTTTCGTGAACCGAGTCAGGGGTGGAAGCCAGCAGCTCTCAGCGAACTGTGTTGGGTGCCACGGATCGCCTGACCACCGCTTTGGACCTCGGCGCGACAGGGCCTCCCGTTAGCATCGTTCTATGGCTGATGCGAAGGCGACCCCCACTTCTCTCGACGGGGTGACCGCTCTCTACCGGCGCTATCGGCCCGGACGTTTCGCTGAGCTGCGGGGCCAAGACCACGTGGTGCGTGCGCTTCAGGGGGCCGTCAAGAATGATCGCGTCTCGCACGCGTATCTCTTTTCCGGGCCACGCGGGACGGGAAAAACCACGACGGCGCGCATACTCGCCAAAGCGCTCAACTGTGAGAGTCCCCTTGACGGTGACGCGTGTGGGACGTGCGTCAGTTGCCTTGCCATAACCAAAGGAAACTCCCTCGACGTCATCGAACTCGACGCCGCCTCAAACAATGGCGTCGACCCCATTCGAGAGATCATTTCTGGCGCCTGGCACGGAACGCCCGGCCGCTGGAAGGTCTATATCTTCGACGAAGTACACCAGCTGTCCAAGGCGGCCTCGGCGGCTCTCTTAAAGACCTTGGAGGAACCGCCGCCCCACGTAGTCTTCGTGCTGGCTACCACCGATCCACACAAGGTTCTGCCCACCATCCGTTCGCGCACGCAACATCTAGAGTTCCGACTGATCGGTGCGCAAACTCTCGCAACCCTCTTGAATGACGTACAGGGGGCCGCCGGGCTTGGCGCCGACGAGGCCACGGTCGAAGCGGCCGTTCGCCTGGGACGGGGATCTGCCCGCGACGCGCTCAGCGCGCTCGATCAACTTCTCGCGACTGGTTCGATCAGTGAGACCCAGCCTCAGTTTGACCCACTTTTTGAAGCCTTGGCTCACGACGACGCGGTGGGTGCACTGCGCGCGATCGCGGTGCTCTCGCGCGAAGGGTGGGACCCCGAGCAGTTGGCTGAGAACTTTGCCGGTGAAGTTCGTCAGGCATTTTTGCTTCAGGTGGCGCCCGAAGTCGCGGACGCGGTGGACGCCGACCGCGAACGGCTGTTGAAGTGGGGGGAACTGCTGGGTCTTGCGCGCAGTGTTCGCATCCTCGAGACCGTGGGGCGAACTATCCGTGAGATGAAGAGCGCCCCCGACAAGATCGTGATGCTGGAAGTGGCCGCGGTGCGGCTGACCAAGCCCGAACTCGACCACTCCTTCGAGTCTCTCGACGAACGTCTCACTCGTCTCGAACGCGGCGCGAGTCGCCCGAGCGCCACTGCGCCGAGCGCCCCGGCACTACGCCCGATTGCCTCTTCGGTGAGTGCGCCCGCCCCCACGACGCCGCCGAGTGCCCCGGCGCCGAGCGCCCCGGCCCGCCCACCAGAACGTGTGGAGTCCGATTCCGCTGAGGCAGCGTCGGTCGCAACGGTCGCCGAGACGGGGACCCCCCTCGCACTGGATGATCTTCGTGAGAGGTTTGCGACCCGAGTCGTGCCTCGGACCTCACGCGCGGCGCAACTGCTGCTGCGCTCGGCCCGTGTGGAGTCTCTCGATGGCGTGTTGCTCACCATTGGTGTTGCGAATGAAGAGATGCGCCAGAACACCGAACTCATTGCTCAGGGTCTCAAAGGGGCTCTGGAACACGAATTCAAAGTCGCTTTTACTCTGCGCTGGACGGTCAATCCCTCGCTCAGCGCCCAGCCCGCACCGGTCCGTCACGCGACCCAGCCCGCGCCCGAGGAGGATCCCCGTCACGATCTTGAGCGAGATGACGTGTCGGTCGTCGTTAACTCGGCGGCCGATCACCTTATTACCGAGATGTTTCCCGGCGCGGAGGAGATTTCATGAGCTACCCGCCCGCCCTGCAGGCAGTCGTGGACGAGCTGGGTCGCTTTCCCGGGGTTGGTCCGAAGTCCGCCCAACGCATCGCCTTTTGGCTGATGCGTCAGCCGAGCGAAGACGTGGAGCGACTCGCGAGCTCGCTTGGCGAGATGAAGGTCAAGTTGTCCTTCTGCGAACGGTGCTCCAACATTGCCGAGTCGGGGGGACTCTGTCCCATCTGCGGTGACGCCCGACGGGACCAGACAACAATTTGCGTGGTCGAAAGTCCGCCCGACGTCGCGGCCGTCGAGCGATCGGGTGCATTTCATGGGACCTATCACGTGCTGCACGGTGTGCTCAATCCTCTCGAGGGGGTCACGCCCGACCGACTGAAGATCCAAGAGCTCATTCAACGCCTTCACGGGCCGGTGAAGGAAGTCATTCTCTGCTTTAACTCGAACGTCGAGGGAGATCACACCGCGATGTATCTCTCGCGACTTCTTCAGCTTCCCGGTCTCATCGTGTCTCAGCCAGCGAGCGGGCTACCGGTGGGGGGCGATCTGGAGTTCGCGGACGACCTAACGCTGGGCCGCGCCCTCGAAGGCCGACGAGTTTTGAGCGATTGACAGCAAGCCCAGAGCTCCCCAGGGATGTGAATCGAGTCGTCAGCGCGGTGTCAAACTGTCACGATGCGCTTTCTCACCATCGTTCGCCACGCCAAGGCCGAGAAAGAGTCCGTCGACGGGAGCGACTTCTCGCGCACGTTGAACGGACGGGGTCGTCGCCAGTGCGAGGTGTTGCGCGAGTGGGCCGGCGACCAGGAGGAACTCGGTCAGTTCGGCCCGACGACCGCGCTGGTCAGTTCCGCCGCGCGCACCGCCGAGACGTTTCGCCTGTCCTTTGAAGGGACGCCCTTTGTCAGCGCTGTCCACGCCAGCGCGCTGATCTACAACGGTCGGCGGCGGGTGACCGCCGAAGACGTCCTGATCGATCTGGCGGCAATCGATCCCGTCGCTACCTCGCTCCTCGTCGTTGGCCATAACCCGACGGTGCTCGAACTCTTGTTGACGCTGGCGCGGGACCTGCCCCTCGAGTTCGCTCACGAGTATCCCTTGGCCGGGGCGTACGTCCTTGCCTTGCGCGACGACGAACCGGTGGGACTGGGACCCTATGAGTTCGTGCGGCGCTACGTGCCAGAAGTCTCTTAGAGCGAGCGCAGCACCGCCGCGTCGCCTTGACCACCCCCGCCGCACAGCGCCACGGCCGCGACGCCCCCGCCGCGACGACGAAGCTCCAACAGTGCGGTCAGTGCGAGACGGGTCCCCGACATGCCGATGGGGTGGCCGAGGGCGATCGCTCCGCCGTTCACGTTGATCTTTGACTCGCTCACCCCAAGGTCGTCGGCCGAGGCCAGTCCCACCGCGGCGAAGGCCTCATTGATCTCAAAGAGGTCAAGGGACTGGACGTCAATGTTGGCTTTCTTCGTGGCTTGGAAAATCGCGCGCGAGGGTTGAGTGAGTAGCGAGGTGTCGGGCCCCGCGACTTGTCCGTAACTCACGAGCTCGCCCAGCGGGGTGAGGCCGAGTTGCGCACAGCGCTCTTCGGACATCACGAGCACCGCAGCACCGCCGTCGGAGATCTGTGAGGCGTTTCCCGCGGTGATCGTTCCTTCTTTCTCGAAAGCCGGGCGCAGTTGGCCGAGCGACTCGAGTGTGGTGTCGGCGCGAACTCCTTCGTCGCTGCTCACGATGACGGGGTCGCCCTTGCGCTGGGGTACGGCGACGCCCGTGATCTCTTCGTCGAACTTGCCCGCGGCGATCGCCGCTGCGGCCAGCTGGTGACTGCGCGCGGAGAACTCGTCTTGGCGCGCCCGAGAGATATGGCCCGCGTTGTAGCGCTCGGTCGCGAGTCCCATCGCGCACTGGTCGAAGGAGCAAGTCAGTCCGTCAAACATCATGGAGTCGACGACCTTCTGATCACCAATGCGATATCCCGACCTCGCCCCCGGCAACAGATAGGGCGCGTTGGTCATGGACTCCATGCCCCCGGCGATGATGATGTCGGCTTCGCCAGCGCGGATCATGAGGTCGGCCAAATATATGGTCTGCAGTCCCGAGAGGCAGACCTTATTGATGGTCGTTGCGTGAACGCTTAGAGGAATGCCCGCGTTATGGGCCGCTTGGCGGGCCGTGATCTGACCTTGGCCAGCCTGGAGCACCTGACCCATGAAGACGGCGTCGACGCTGGCCGGGTCGAGACCGGTCTTTTCCAGGACGCTGCGGATGGCGGCGCCGCCCAGGTCCTGGGCGCTCAAGGTGGCAAAGTCACCCGCCAACTTGCCAATCGCGGTGCGGCTTCCAGTGACGATCACACTTTTGGACATATGCACTCCTCGGGAAGATTCGCATCCGACGTTAGACGCTCCACTGCCCGACGCGACTCGGTGTTCTATCGCCCCGTGGTCGCCCAGTAGTCTCGCCCAGATGAGTGAACTTCTCGACGCCGTTCTCGCCGGGGCGTCGCCCGAGACGCTGGCGGCGACGCCCATGCCAGGAGTGACGCGTGCAGTCTTCGTGCGTCGCGAGGATCAGAACATGTTCGAGGGAGTCCCGAGCGCCGACAAGGACCCGCGCAAGAGCCTGCACGTGGGCGAGGTCCCCATCCCGGAACTGGCCCCCGACGAGGCGTACGTCGCGGTGATGGCCTCCTCCATCAACTTCAACACCGTGTGGACGAGCATCTTCGAACCGCTGTCGACGTTCGGGTTCCTTGATCGACTCGGTAAGGAGTCGATCTGGGGGAAGCGCCACGCACTCGACTACCACGTGGTTGGCTCGGACGCCGCGGGGGTCGTTCTGCGCACCGGCTCGGCCGTGCGTAACTGGAAGATCGGAGACGAGGTTACCGTCCACTGCAACTACGTCGACGATCAAGACCCGAGTGGCCACGATGACTCGATGCTCGCGAGCAATCAAAGAATCTGGGGCTTCGAGACGAACTTTGGGGGACTGGCCGACGTGGCGGTGGTGAAGGCCAACCAACTTATGCCTAAAGCGCGTCACCTCACGTGGGAAGAAGCCGCGGTGAACGCCTTATGTAACTCGACGGCTTATCGCATGTTGGCCTCGCACAACGGTGCGCCCGTCACCCAAGGCGACACCGTGTTGATTTGGGGCGCCTCGGGCGGACTGGGATCCTTTGCCGTCCAACACGTCCTCAACTCAGGCGGCGTACCGGTGGGGGTCGTCTCGAGCGAGTCGAGAGCGCAGACCTTGCGCGAGCTGGGCTGTGAGCACGTGATCAACCGCGAGGCGATGAACTACCGCTTCTGGAAGGACGAGCACACCCAAGACGAGAGCGAGTGGCGCCGACTCGGTAAGGACATACGTGAGTTGACCGGAAAGGACCCGGACATCGTCTTTGAGCACCCCGGTCGCTCCACCATGGGCGCCAGCGTCTTTGTGGCCCGACGAGGGGGAACGATTGTCACGTGCGCCGCGACGAGCGGCTACATGGTCGAGTACGACAATCGTCATCTCTGGATGAAGTTGAAGACCATCAAGGGTTCTCACTTTGCCAACTACCGCGAGGCCTGGGCGGCCAATCAAACGATCATGGACGCGAAGGTGGTGCCCCCGCTGTCGGCGGTCTTCGATCTCGACTCCTGCGGAGAGGCGGCCTATCAGGTGCAGCACAATCGCCACGAAGGGAAGATCGGGGTTCTCTGCCTGGCCCCGCAGGAGGGAATGGGCGTCAGCGACCCCGAGACCCGAGCGCGACTCGGCGATCGACTGACTATTTTCCGCCGACACGACCGGTCGAGCTCATGAACTCGCTCTTTAGCGAGATCGATCACGTTGCCATTGCCGTCAACGATCTCGACGCCGCGATTGCCTGGTACGCCGACGTGTTTGGGGCGCAGGTGACCCATCGCGAGGTGGTCGAGTCCGACGGAGTGGAAGAGGCACTGGTGCGCGTCGCCGACTCCTATATTCAGTTGCTCACGCCGACGCGCGGCGACTCGCCGGTGGCCAAATATCTCGCCAAGCGCGGCGAAGGTCTGCATCACGTTGCCTATCGCGTTCTCGATTGCGCCGCCGCGCTCGCCCGCGTGAAGGCGTCGGGGGCGCGGGTGATCGATGACGCGCCACGTCCGGGATCGCGCAATACGACCGTCGCGTTCATCCATCCCCAAGACGCCTTCTCCACTCTCATCGAGCTCGTACAAGAGAACGGGTAGCTCGCGACGACTGGTGGTGTTACTCGTGAGTTCGATATTTTTACTCACGAGTAACAGAAAATTCCTACTTCGCAGTAACGCAAGTAGCAACACGACGACGCGAGCTGTGATCGTATTTGGCCCCCGCAACTCTTTCTTTCGCATGAACCCCGTGGCTAGCCTGAGACCATATGGAGCACTCAATGGCCGAGCGCCTAAAAGAGTTGGAGGCCCTTAAGGCCGAAGCCCGTGTTGCTGGTGGAGAAGTAGCGATTGAGCGTCATCGCGCGAAGGGTCGAATGACCGCCCGCGAACGTCTCGAGTACCTCCTCGATGAAGACTCGTTCCAGGAACTTGACATGTTGAATCGGCACGTCGCCTCGGGCATGGGTCTGGAGAACTCGCGACCCTTCACCGACGGCGTCATCACCGGCTACGGCAAGATCGACGGACGAAAGGTGTGCGTCTACTCCCAGGACTTCACCGTTTTTGGCGGGGCGCTCGGCGAGACTCACGGCGAGAAGATCCAAAAGATCATGGATCTAGCGACCACTATGGGCCTGCCCATCATTGGGCTGAACGACGGCGGGGGAGCGCGCATCCAAGAGGGTGTGGCCGGGCTGAACGCCTACGGAGGCATCTTTCGGCGAAACGTGCGCGCGTCGGGGGTCGTTCCTCAGTTGTCGGTCATCCTCGGGCCCTGCGCGGGAGGCGGTGTCTACTCGCCGGCCCTGACGGACTTCATCTTCATGGTCCAAGGCTCGAGTCACATGTTTATAACCGGACCCGATGTCGTGAAGTCGGTCACCGGCGAGGACGTGACGCTCGAAGAACTCGGCGGAGCTCAGACCCACGCCACCAAGTCGGGCGTGGCGAGTTTCGTTCTGCCCGACGAGAAGAGCGCCCTCGACGAGGTGCGTTATCTTTTGTCGTTCCTACCGTCTAACAACATGGAAGAACCGCCGCGCATCATGACTGGCGACGATCCCAACCGACTCTGTGAGGACCTGCGCGAACTGCTGCCCGAGTCGCCCAATCAGCCCTACGACATGAAAAAGGTCATCACGTCGGTGGTCGACGGCGGTGACTATATGGAAGTGCACGCCAGCTACGCGCAGCAAGTGACCTGTGGCTTCGCGCGCATCGACGGGCACACCGTCGGCATCGTCTCGAACCAGCCGCAAATCCTCGCCGGTGTCTTGGACATTGAGTCCTCGGAAAAGGCCGCGCGGTTCGTTCGTACCTGTGACGCGTTCAATGTGCCCATCGTGACCTTCGTCGATGTGCCGGGTTTCATGCCGGGCGTGGATCAGGAGTATGGCGGAATTATTCGCCACGGGGCCAAACTGCTCTACGCCTTCTGCGAAGCAACCGTTCCCAGAATCTCGGTCGTCACGCGCAAGGCCTACGGGGGTGCGTACGTGGTGATGAACTCCAAGTCGGTGGGGGCGGATCTCGCCCTCGCGTGGCCCACGGCGGAGATCGCCGTGATGGGTGCCTCGGGCGCGGTGGCGATCGTACATCGCCGTGACCTGATCGCTTCTGATGACGCGGACGAGTTGCGCGCGCAGCTGGTGGACGACTACGAGGAGCGCTACGCGACGCCCTACATCGCGGCCGAGCGCGGATTCATCGACGACGTGATCGACCCAGCCGAGACGCGACAGGTGCTGGCGCGGTCGCTTGACCTTCTGCGAGGCAAGCGCGAAGAGTTGCCCAAGCGCAAGCACGGGAACGTGCCACTGTGAACTACGGACTCGCTCCCCGTCCCACGCTGGCGCCCGATGAGTTGGCGGCCCTCGTCGCGGCGGCGGAGGTTCTGCTCAAAGAGGAGCGTCGTCGCGTGAAGGACAAGGCGCCGGCCTGGCGATTCTCGGGTCGCTGGTTCAACTCCGGGCCCTACGCTCTGCGTCGCCCGCACCACGTCAACTAGACGACTCGATCAGATCTAAGAGGTCGGCCATGATGGTGGCCATCGAGTAGTCCTTCGGTGTGTAGATCGCCGAAACGCCGTCGGCCTTGAGGGCGCGGGCGTCGTCGTCGGGGACGATGCCCCCCACGACCACTTTGGCGCTCACCCCGGCGTCACGAAGACCGCTCATGACTCGCGACACGAGGGTCAGGTGCGAGCCCGACAAGATGGACAGGCCCACCACGTCCACGTCCTCATCGCGGGCGGCTGCCACGATCTCTTCCGGAGAGAGCCGGATGCCTTGATAGATGACCTCGAAGCCCGCGTCACGGGCCGCGACGGCGATCTGTTCGGCGCCATTGGAGTGACCATCGAGGCCGGGCTTGGCGACCAAGAGCTTCGGTGGAAAGCCGCGTCGTTCGTGGAGAGACTTTGAGCGCTCGACCAACTCGCCGAAGTAGGCGCCCCGGTCGCCCACCCCGCCGTGTACTCCGGTGGGTCCGCGGTACACGCCAAATACGTCGCGTAGCGCGCCCGCCCACTCACCGGTGGTTCCGCCCGCCTTCGCCAGAGCGAGGGTGGGAATCATGATGTTGTCCGCCGCGTCGCGACTCATCGCTACTCGACGCAGGTCCTCGAGCGCCGATGCCACCGCGCCGTCGTCGCGGCTCGCGCGCCACGCGACGACGTCATCGATGAGTTCTTGTTCGACCCGAGGATCAACCGTCATGATCGAGTCGAGTGAGTCGCCGCTGGTGAGGGGTGACGGCGCCGTCTCCACGAAACGATTGACCCCCACCACGATCTGTTCACCCGACTCAATCCGCTCGAAGCGCGCGGACTGACTCTCGACGAGTCGGCTCTTCAACTGCTCGATGGCCCGGAACGCTCCGCCCATGGCGAGCACTTCATCGAGCTCACTTTGGGCGGCGACCCTGATCTCGTGTTCGACCGCTTCCATCACTCGTGAGCCCGCGAAAATGTCGGGGTACTCCAGCAGATCACTCTCATAGGCCAGAACCTGTTGGATGCGCAAGCTCCACTGCTGGTCCCAGGGGCGCGGCAGTCCGAGGGCCTCGTTCCAGGCCGGAAGTTGGACGGCGCGAGCGCGAGCGTCGGCGCTCAGCGTGACCCCGAGCATCTCGAGGACAATGCGCTGCACGTTGTTTTCGGGCTGTTGTTCGGTCAGGCCCAGAGAGTTCACCTGCACGCCATAACGAAAGCGTCGCAGAGAAGGGTCGTCCACGTGGTAGCGCGTGCGACAGATCTCGTCCCACATGGCGGTAAAGGTTCGCATTTTCGCGATCTCTTCAATGAATCGAACGCCCGCGTTGACAAAGAAGGAGATCCGACCCACGACGTCGGGCAGGGAGGCTGCCTCCACCTTCCCCGAATCGCGCACGGCGTCTAACACGTCAATGGCCGTCGCGAGCGCGTAGGCGATCTCCTGGGCCGGCGTCGCGCCAGCCTCTTGAAGGTGGTAACTGCACACGTTGATCGGATTCCACTTGGGAGCATGATTGATCCCGTAGGCGATCATGTCGGCAATGAGGCGTTTGGACGGCTCGGGCGGAAAGATATACGTTCCGCGGCTCAAGTACTCTTTCACGATGTCGTTCTGGGTCGTGCCTTGTAGATCCGCGAAGTCGACGCCCTGTTCATCGGCGAGAGCGAGGTAGAGACCCCACAGCCACGCCGCGGTGGCGTTGATCGTCATCGAGGTGTTCATGGTCCCGAGGGGAATCTGATCGAAGAGTTGGCGCATGTGACCGAGGTGCGCGACGGGTACACCGACTTTTCCCACTTCCCCCGCGGCCAAGGGATCGTCGGGGTCGTACCCCGTTTGAGTCGGGAGATCGAAAGCGATGGAAAGTCCTGTCTGTCCCTTGGCGAGGTTCGCGCGGTAGAGCTCGTTGGACGCGCGCGCGCTCGAGTGACCCGAGTACGTCCTCATCACCCAGGGCTTGGATCGCTCGTTCACGTCACCTCAGTGGCCGTATTGATAGAAGCCGACGCCTGATTTGCGTCCCAGCTGTCCGGCGCTCACCATGCGACGCAGGAGCGGAACCGGGGCGTAGTTGGTGTCGGCGTACTCGGCGTACAGCGCGTCAAGAATGGCCACGGAAGTGTCAAGTCCCACCAGATCGAGCAGCGCGAAAGGTCCCATCGGAAAACCACAACCCCCCTTCATGGCGGCGTCGATACCTTCCTTGGTCGCCACGCCGTGTTCGAGGAGTCGCACGGCGTTGTTCAAATACGGGAACAATAGGGCGTTCACGATGAAGCCGGCCTGATCCTTGGTCTCGATGGGCTCCTTCTTGCACGCCCGCACGAACTCGATCACGTCTTCGATCGTCTCGTCATTAGCGGTGATCGGGCGAACGATCTCCACGAGCGCCATCACCGGCACGGGATTGAAAAAGTGAACGCCACAGACTCGCTCGGGCCGCGACACCTGCATGGCCAGATCAATGATTGGCAACGTCGAGGTGCACGTGGCAAGGATGGTGCCCGATCCGACGACCGCGTCAAGGGCGCGGAACAGCTCCATCTTGACCACCAGGTCCTCGACGACGGTCTCGATGATCAGGTCGCACTCGGCGAGGTCCTGTAGTTCGGTGGTCACGCGCAGTCGTTGACGAGTGAGGGCGGCTGCTTCGACGTCGAGTTTGCCCTTGTCGACTTGCTTCGCGAGCGAAGCGTCGACGGCAACCAGTACGGCGTCGGCGCCTTCTTGCGTGCGGGCGCGCACAATAACGTCGGCGCCGGTCGCGGCGGAGACCTCGGCGACACCGCTGGCCATGATGCCCGAGCCGACAACGCCGATCATTTGGAAACTCATGTGCGAACACTAGCGTCCAGTTTCTGGCGCTTCGGGTGGCAGACTCCAAGGGTGCACTCTACGATGGCCTTCGGTTCACTCGCGGCGCTTGAGGCCTCACTGAATCATGGAAAGCTCCTCGTGGTGACGGGCAGTGACGTCGTGATAGTGCCGACTGCCGCCGCCTTTGTCGGGGCGACCGAGGCGGCCATCCAACTTTCGATGGTCTTTGAAGAGAGCGGCGCGCGCGTCGAAGCACTGATGCACCTGGATCGTTCCTCGAGTGACGAGCCGTACTTCGCGCAACGAGCCCGAGAGGCGGACGTCGTGGTCCTGAGCGATGGGTCACCGTTGCACGCGAAAAGCGTGTGGCATCAAACGGCGATCGGCGAAGCGATCCGAGCCGCGCCTATCGTCGTGGCGATCGGTTCGGTGAGCTCGGTACTTTTCGAAACGATGATTGATCCCCGTGGTGGCGCGCCGACGACCGGCCTCGGGTACCGCGAAGGACTGGTGGTGACGACCTCGGCGAGCGAGGAGCAGCTCTCGCGCACTCGCACGCTGTTGGGTGACGACGCGATTCTCGCGGTACTGGGCTCCAGTGGTGTTCTCCACGGCGACGGCGTCCGGTGGCGCGTGGTCACCGGCGATGTCACGATCACGCGCGGTCAGGTCAACGTGGCCCTTTAACTTTCGCTGATCGTCACCGACTCGATGACGACGTCTTCGCGAGGTTTGCCCGAGGGAGTCCCTACATCGTTGATGGTGGCGACGACGTCCAGGCCTTTCACGACTTTGCCAAAGAGGGCGTACAGCGGCGGCAGTCGCACGCCGTCGGGGCCAGAGATGACAAAGAACTGCGAACCGTTTGTGTTCGGCCCCGCGTTCGCCATGGCGAGCGAGCCCAACTCATAGCGGCCGGCCTTGGGCAGCTCGTCATTGAAACGGTATCCCGGTCCTCCCGCGCCGCTGCCGGTGGGATCTCCGCCCTGCAAGACAAAGCCGGGGATGATGCGATGAAAGACAATGCCGTCGAAGTAGTGCCAACGCGCGAGGAACACGAAACTGTTCACCGTGGCCGGCGCGGCGAGGGGATCGAGCAAGATTTCTAGGGTGCCCTTGGACGTCACCATGGTTGCGGTGTACGTCTTCTCGGGATCTATAAACATCGCGGGCGCCGCGTCAAATTTTTGGCGTTGCGGACTTGAGCCATCGGGATTGGGTAGGTCGGGCATATTTAGTCCTTAATTGTGATGTTCAAAATCCGATAGGTGACGAGCGGAGGGCTGCCGTTGGCCGTCTGGCTGGGGTTGCCGACGTTCTGAATTGTCCGAACGACGCTAAATCCGCTGACGACTTTTCCAAACAACGAGTACGTGGGAGAGAGCGATTCGCCGGTGGAACCTGTGACGATGAAGAACTGACTACCGCCGCTGTGGGCGGCGCCCGTGTTGGCCATGGCAATGGAGTAGAGCGGGTAGTTGGGACTGCCGGCCTTGGGGTACTCGTCGGCGATCGTGTACCCGGGCCCACCACTGCCGGTTCCCGTGGGGTCGCCGCCTTGGATCATGAACCCAGGGATCACCCGTTGGAATATGACGCACTTGTAGTAGTTGTGCTCAGCCAAGAAGACGAAGTTGTTGACGGTGATCGGGGCGGCTGCCGCGTTGAGTTGGACCACGAAACTACCGGCCGTGGTATCGAAATCGGCATCGTAGATCTTCGAGGTGTCGATGGTCATTGGCGGAGCCTTCTTCCATGACAGCGTATTGACACGAGCACTGGTGGAAGCGGGACACCCGTATGCCACGGCCTTCGCATTCGAGGCGCTCTGAGCCGTGAGGTCGGCTTCGCTCTGGCCAGGAATCGTGGTAGTGGTCGCGGCGGCGGCAGCGGTGGTGGTGGTGGTGGTGGTCGAAGGCGACTTGCCTCCGGAGAAGAGCGCCGCGCTGATGCCAATCACCAGGGCGGCGATGACTGCCACGATCACGCCACGACGCATGTTTTTGCGGCGCCGTTCGTGGCGCTGCATGCGTTCAAGTTTCTCGCGGCGGGCCGCTTTCTGCCGTTCACGTTTGGAAGTTGCCATGAAAGCGACTTTAGTAGGCCTCCCAAAGGGCTCTAGAACCCCAACTAACCTTGACAAGCATGTCGCTCATCGTCCAAAAGTACGGAGGTACGTCGGTTGGCAACGCCGAACGCATTCGTGCGGTGGCTGAGCACGTCGCTCAGACCCGTCGCGACGGGCACGAGGTGGTGGTGGTCGTCTCGGCCATGGGCAAGACGACCGATGACTTGATAGTGCTGGCGGAGCAGATATCGCCCAACAACCCAGCCCGCGAAATGGACATGCTGCTGACCGCGGGCGAGCGAATCTCGATGGCCCTGGTCTCGATGGCCCTCAGCGCGGTGGGTGTCGAGTCGGCCTCCTTTACGGGCAGTCAGGCCGGCATCATTACCGACACCTCTCACCGGCGGGCCAAGATTCTCGAGATGCGACCGGACCGTATCCGTGAAGCGCTGGACGATGGGCTAGTCCCGGTCGTCGCCGGCTTTCAAGGCGTCTCGACGGAACGCGACATCACCACGTTGGGTCGCGGGGGAACCGACGTGACCGCGGTCGCGCTGGCCGCGGCACTAAAGGCCGATGTCTGCGAGATCTTTACCGACGTTACGGGCGTTTTCTCGGCGGACCCGCGGGTCGTGCCCAAGGCTCGGAAACTCGACACCGTCTCCTTCGACGAGATGTTGGAGATCGCCGCGACCGGCGGTCGGGTATTGATGTTGCGTTCGGTCGAGTTCGCTCGTCGCCACAACGTGCCCATTCACGTTCGTTCGAGTTTTACCTGGGAGCCAGGAACCTGGATCGTGGAGGAGGACCCCACAATGGAAGAGGCCATCGTTTCGGCCATCACCGACGACACGTCTGAAGCAAAAATCACGGTGGGTGGTGTGCCAGACCGACCGGGCGTGGCGGCCACGCTCTTTCGCGAACTGGCCGACAACGGCATCAACGTTGACATGATCGTGCAGAACACCTCGTTGAACAACGTGACCGACATCTCTTTCACGGTTGCCAAGACCGATTTGGACGCCGCGATGATTGCCTGTCAGAAAGTCCAAAAGGAGATTGGCGCCGCCGCGGTCACCAGTGACGATCACATTGGACGGGTGACCATTGTCGGGGCGGGCATGAAGTCAAGCCCCGGAGTCACGGCGTTGATGTTTGAAACGCTCTCCAACAACGGCATCAACATCGAGATGATCTCCACCAGTTCGATTCGCATCTCGTGTGTCTTGCACGCGGACATGGTTGGTGACGCCGTTCGACATTTGCACCGCGCGTTCGGTCTCGACGCCGAGTGATCTAAACTTCCGCTATGCGCGTCGCGATTGTGGGAGCCACCGGACAAGTGGGCACCGTGATGCGTTCGATACTGCTCGAACGAGACTTTCCGGTCGACGACATCCGCTTTTTCGCGTCGTCGCGTTCGGCGGGGACGACACTTGAGTGGCGAGGTCAAGCGATCACGGTCGAAGACGCCGAGACGGCGGACTTCTCGGGCATCGACATCGCCCTGTGCTCCTCGGGCGCGGCCTCATCAAAGACTCTGAGCCCGCGCCTCGCCGCTGCCGGAGCCATCGTGATTGATAACTCTTCGGCGTGGCGCATGGATCCCGACGTTCCCCTGGTCGTCCCCGAGGTAAACGCTCACGCGCTCTTGGCGATTCCTAAGGGGATCGTGGCTAACCCGAACTGCACGACCATGGTGGCGATGCCCGTGCTGAAGCCCTTGCACGTGGCGGCCGTACTTGAGTCAATGATCGTCTCGACCTACCAAGCGGTTAGCGGTTCAGGACGAGAGGGCGTCGACGAACTGGCCGATGAACTCGAGAAGCACCAGGACCACGATCCTCGTATTCTCGCCTTCAACGGGGCGGCCTTCCCACTTGATGAGGGTGTGAAGTTTCCTGCAACTATCGCGCACAACGTGATTCCGATGGCTGGCTCGATTGTCGATGACGGATCACTCGAGACAAACGAGGAACAGAAGTTGCGAGACGAGAGTCGCAAGATTCTCGAGATTCCTAATCTCCCGGTCAGCGCCACGTGCGTTCGAGTGCCCGTCTTTTCTGGACATTCGTTGTCGTTGACCGTCGGTTTCGAGTCCGCTCTGTCGCCGGAGCGCGCGGCGGAGATCCTGCAGAAGTCGAACGGTGTGGTGGTGGACAACATGCCTACTCCCCGCCTGGTGACCGGGCGCGATGGTTGCTACGTCGGAAGGATTCGTCGCGCCGACAACTTCAAGAACGGACTGTCGCTGTTCGTGAGCGGCGACAACCTTCGAAAGGGCGCCGCCTTGAACGCGGTGCAGATCGCCGAAGCGCTTCTGGGATTGCGCTAGTCGGCGCCGTCGCGCCCCACTTGACGACGGGCCAAGTTGACACAGTGATCGCCGAAGCGCTCGTAGAACCGGGCCATCAGAGCAACCTCGACGGCGACAGGCACGCTCATGGATCCCGAGGTCAACTCCGCCGTCAGTGACACGTGCAGATCGTCGAGTTCGTCGTCGATGTCCTCGATGGCACCGACCGCCTCGTCCTTGCCGTCAATGATGATGTCGGTCGCTTCACGCCAGATGGTGGTGGCCACTTCGCCCATTCGCTCGATGAGTCCCCGCGAACGCGGGCTCATCTCGCTGCCGAGTCCGCGCGCCGCGCGCCGCGCGACGTGTTCGGCGAGGTCACCGTTTCGCTCGATCTCGGGCAAGATGCGCAGCAAGATAAGCATGTCGCGGCGACCCTCGACGTCGAGGGGTGCCGTGTCGAGAAGCCGTTGCTCGGCCTTTGAGACCAGTTCATCGACCAGATTGTCGATGACGATGTCTTGTTCGACAATGCGCTTTGCCAGCTCGCGGTCATTGGCGAGCAGGGCGTGGGTGGCCCCGGCGATCGCCTCTCCGACCAGGGCAAAAATGCGCACGGTCTGTGGCCGCAGGTCGTCACTGAGGCGCACCACGGGCAGATCGGCGCCTTCTTCAGAGCGCGAGGAGCGAAAGGGCCGATTCACGCTCTTGAGGTTAGTCCCAGGTAACAGGCCCTCTCTAGGGTGAAATGAGTAGAGCGAAAGGTTGAGAGATGATTGCAGGTCTCAGTGCAGTGATCGGTCTCGTGGTGGGCGCCGCGCTGGCGTGGACGAGGGCTCAACGCCACTCGCAGACCTCACGTGAGACGCTCAGTCAGTTTCAGTCCCAGCTTGCGGTTCGTGACTCCGAACTCGCCAACGCACGAGAGAACATCGATCGCCTGCGCCAAGAGCATGACCAGCAGTTGAAGAATCTGGGGCCGGTCTTTCAGAGCCTGTCGCACGACGTGCTCAAAGAGACCGTGCAGGAGTTCAATCAATCGCAAGAACAGTTGATGAGAGAGCGCGAGACGACCCTGGATCGCACCTTGAAGCCGCTCGCGGACCTCCTCGATGAGTACAAGCGCAACCTGGCCGAGTCCGACAAGGAACACGCCGGCGCTCTCGGCGACTTAAAGAGCCGCACGGAGGAACTCTTGCTCGAACAGCGCAAGTCTCAAGACGAGACGCGGAGACTGAATCAGCTCCTCGGGCGCAGTGACCACCGCGGCCGCTGGGGCGAGGTGCAGTTAGCCAACGTGCTGGAAGCCTCGGGCCTTCACCAAAATATTGACTACCAACTGCAGGTGTCATCGGTGGATGAGTCGGGTCGCGCGCAGCGTCCGGACTGTGTGGTGAATATGCCCAACGGCGCGCACGTCGCCATCGACGCGAAGTTCCCCTTCGACGCGTTCGAGAAGGCGCTCTCGTGTGAGGACGCCGCGGAGCGAAAAGCTCTCGAGGTGAAGCACGCGAAGGACCTTCGTGGCCACGTGAAGACGTTGCGCGACAGGGCCTACTGGGAGTCGGTGTCGCCCGCGCCAGAGTTCGTGGTCTGTTTCGTGCCGAGCGACGTGGCGGTGAGCGTGGCCATCGACGCCGACGCCGACTTACTGCGATACGCGGCCGCCGAGCGGGTGCTCATCGTCGGACCCACGAACCTTTACTCCCTCTTATGGTCGGTAGCGATGGTGATGCGCCAGCAGAAGCTCGCCGTCAACGCTGAAGAAATCTATCGGGTGGCTGAAACGATCTTTGACCGGATACGCCTGGTGGCGGAGCCCGTCGCGGCGATGGGAAGGGCCCTGGACTCTCAGGTGAAGGAGTACAACAAGATGGTCTCCTCCTTCGAGTCGCGACTCATTGTCAGCGCGCGGAGTCTCAAGACTCTCGGGATTACCGGTCAGGCGAAGGAGCTCCCTGATCTCAATGTCGTCGACCATCTGCCCTCACGGATCGATGGGGCGAAGTGGGGAATTGACGCCGCGACCCCGTTGCCCGAAGGCGCGGCGGAGATCTTGGAACTCGAGGGCTTCGAGGAATCTGCGTAAAAACGCTGACGAGTAAGTTCTTGAAGCGTGGCTCGTACTCGCGCGCAACGTCGCCGACACACGTTGTTTATTACCTTGGCCCTCGCCGCCACCCTTCTCGTGCTCCTCTTTGCCCGCGACGTGTCACGTTCTGCTCACGGCGCTTTGGCGCCACGTCGTAGCGAAGACCTCAGCTTCGCGGCCCTCGCGAACTCCCTGCTCATCCAGCAAAACCAGTTCGACGGGCGTCTCCAGTCGCTCCTTGATCAAGGTGCGACGTTGCGGCGCGTGGTGTTTGCCGCCCGTCTGTATCAGTTGAACGATCAACTGGGGGACTGGAGCGTGGCGGGGGCCCTCCTACGTCGCCCCGCTTTGTCCCACGACGTCAACGACGATCTAGCCACGCTCACCGACGAACGAGTGTCCGCGTACCAAGCACTTCTGGGAGACGTGGCGCATACGTTGGCACTGCCCTGGTCGACCCGACCCCTCGAGCCGGTGACAAATCCGGCGGCGACTCTTCAAGAGACGAGTACGAGTTGGAACTCCGACCGGTTCGCGCTGCGTAAGGAGCCCGGTCATGTCCGTCTCGATGCCCTGAGTGCGGTGAGCGCCAAGTACTTCGCCGCGCATGGCGTCAGTCTTTTGACGCGGTCACCTTCGTTGGCACTCGTTCGAGCGGTCTCGATCGACGCGGTGCGCGTCACTCCCGCCGCGCTGCCGGCTCAGGCGAACGTGATGCTGTTGCCACCGGTGACGAGAGTGCAACTCGGCGTATCGGTGCTGAACGCCAGTTACGACGACCAGCCAGTTACCCTCACCCTTGTCGTGACACCCCTGAACCACCGCGGCCTCGCTTTTTCCAGTCGGATGTCGGTCACGCTGGGACCACTGGGCGCGTTCGCCTTCGTGCCGAAGGCTTTCACGACCGCACCCAGCGAACAAGCCAACGTCGTTATCCGGGTTTTTGGCGCGCGCGCCGCGGTCGGAAAGACCACCGTGGAGCGCTATCGACTCCGGATGTCACCCTCGGGAAACACCAAGGCGGGTTGAGTTACTGGCCAGTTCGCCTACGATAGTCACGCTCCTAATTTTGAATCGAGGACCTGTGACGCAGTCCATTACCGTGACCGACAATCGCACCGGCGAGACGCGAGAGATTCCCATTACTGACGGCGGCGTCGCCGCTAGCGAGTGGTCGAAGTTACTGCCTGGAGTGTGGTTTTACGACCCCGGATTTATGACCACGGCGATGACCGAGTCCGCGATCACCTACATCGACGGCGATGCGGGCATCCTGCGTTACCGCGGCTATCCGATTGAACAGCTGGCCGAACACTCGACCTACATCGAGGTCGCCTATCTCTTGTTGCATGGTGAACTTCCCAACGCCGAACAGGCCGCCGCGTGGAAGAAGGACATCACCTATCACACGTTCATTCACGAGAACGTCCGCAAGCGCTTCCTCGAGGGCTTCAACTACGACGCCCACCCCATGGGCATGCTGGTCTCGGCCGTGGCGGCACTCTCGACCTACTACAAAGAGGCGAAGGATCTCTCTGACGCCGAGGTCCTGCACAAGCAGATCGTCCGTCTGATCGCCAAGATGCCGACACTCGCCGCCGCGGCCCACCGCTTCAGCGTGGGCCAGCCCTTTGTCTATCCCGATAACTCATTGGACTACGCCCAGAACTTTCTCTCCATGATGTGGAAGGTGGCTGAACCTCACTACGAGCCCGACCCGATCCTCGCCCACGCTCTCGACGTCCTCTTCATCCTCCACGCCGACCACGAGCAGAACTGTGGGACGACGGCCATGCGCGTCGTCGGTTCGTCGCACGCTGACCCGTACTCGGCGACCGCCGCCGCGACGGCGGCCCTCTATGGACCTCGACACGGGGGGGCGAACGAGGCCGTCGTGAAGATGCTTACCAAGATTGGGAGCGTGGAGAACGTGCCCGCCTTCGTGGAGGAAGTGAAATCACAAAAGACCACGTTGATCGACGGTTTCGGTCACCGCGTGTACAAGAACTTCGACCCGCGCGCCACCA
The DNA here is from genome assembly GCA_963756325.1 of uncultured Acidimicrobiaceae bacterium. GTDB lineage: Bacteria > Actinomycetota > Acidimicrobiia > Acidimicrobiales > RAAP-2 > RAAP-2. The sequence continues at coordinate 481,204 of CAVWNE010000002.1, read as the reverse complement.
TCGTGAAGCGCCTGGCGGACGAGGTCTTCACGGTCACCGGTAAGAACCCCTTGCTGGACATCGCGTTGAAACTCGAAGAGGTGGCCCTGGCCGACGACTACTTCATCTCTCGAAAGCTCTATCCGAACGTCGACTTCTACTCGGGCCTGATCTATCAAGCGATGGGCTTTCCGATCGAGATGTTCACGGTTCTCTTCGCGATTCCTCGCACCTCAGGATGGCTGGCGCACTACCAAGAGCAACTGGGACAGGGCGCCAAGATTGCCCGACCACGCCAGCTCTACGTCGGTGAAGGCGAGCGCAAGTTTGTGCCGATGTCCGAACGGGACTAGGCCCTTTGAGGCCCAATCACCCGGGTCAAGCCCTCTTGAACGAGTGACACCTTGAGCTCGCCGTCGCGAGAGAAGAGGAACCCCCGGGCCAGTCCGCGTCCCCCAAAGGCGATGGGGGACTCCGCGTCGTAGAGCAACCACTCATCGGCGCGAAGGTCGTGGTGAAACCACATGCAGTGGTCGAGACTCGCGCCCATGAACGTGCCATCCTCCCAGCTGATGGAGTGAGGCTTCAAGATGGCGTCCATCAGACTCATATCACTGGCGTAGGTCACCACGCAGGCGTGAAGCAGAGGGTCATCGGGAAGGGTCCCGTCAGCCCGGATCCACAGCTGCTGGTGGGGTTCCTTGTTGCGATTCTCGCTCCACGGCACGTCTCCGATGTAACGCTGGTCGATGGGGCGCGGCTGCATGAACCACTCGTTGGCGCTGTCGCTTTCGAGAACGATCTCACGCAGCGGCCGGATACTCTCGGGCGCCGGCACGTCGGGCATCGCGATCTGGTGTTCGATGCTCACTTCGTCGGCGTGAAAACTCGCCTGCATGTTGTAGATGGCGCGGCCGTGCTGGATGGCCACCACGCGACGCGTGGAAAAGCTTTTCCCGTCACGAATTCGGTCGACTTCGTAGAGAATTGGCGTCGTGGGGTCACCGGGTCGCAGAAAATACGAGTGCAATGAGTGAGCTCGACCGCGTTCCACGGTCCGGCCCGCCGCCATCAGGGCTTGCGCGGCGACTTGGCCCCCAAAGGTGCGTTGGCGCTCTTCTTTGGGATTGGTACCCCGATAGACGTTGTCGTCAATCGACTCGATATCCAATAGACGAACAAGGAATTCCAAGGCATCGGACATGGCACATTGTTGCACTTCCGTCGCTGGGGTCCTTCGAGGCGAGCAAGTAGACTCGTCCTAATGAGCGCTCGAATCCGCACGATCATCGCGTGGACCAAAACGCCGCACGGTAGGAAACTGTCGATCTACTTCTTGGGTTCGGTGGTGACGACCGGCGCTTCGTTCGCCTGGATCGCGATCATGTTTGGCTTCCGTATTATTCCGGGCGTCTTGTGGGCGACGCTGAGTGGCAATCTCCTCGCGGTCATTCCTTCGTACTACTGGAATCGCGCGTGGGCCTGGGGCAAGCGCGGCCGGAGTCACTTCCGTCGTGAGGTCGTGCCTTACTGGTCGATGGCCTTCCTCGGCATCGCCTTCTCACAGGTCGGCGCGGTCTACGCGCGCCACGAGGTTCACTCCCACAACTGGAGTCGTCTCCTCGCGACCGGAGTCGTTGAAGGAACGAATCTTCTCTGCTTCGCCCTCTTCTTTGTGTTGAAGTTGATGGTGTTCAACCGAATCTTTCACGTGCCTGCGCCCGGGGAACCCGACACTGACGTCGCCCTTCAACAAGAATCGGCAATCTAGATTCGCGCATTGAGCGAAGTAAGTTAACGCCGGTGAGGTATTCCCCTGGAGAGCTACTCGCGTGGAGTCATACGCATCAAGGCAAGCGCCTCATTCGCTATACCGCCGCGTCGGCGATCACGACGGCCGTCTCCTTCAGCGCCGTGACCGCTTTTTATGGCTTGCGACTAATTCCCGACGCCATCTGGGCCACGTTGGCCGGAAACATCGTGGGCATGCTTCCCGCTTATCAACTGAATCGCCGCTGGACCTGGGGTAAGCGAGGGCGCAGCCACGTTCGCAAAGAGATCGCCCCGTTCCTTTCGATGTCGCTCCTGGGCATCGCCTTCTCCCAGCTGGGCGCCTGGTGGGCCAAGAACGAGACAAAGTCGCATCACTGGTCCCATCTGGCCAATACGGCGCTCGTGGCGGGAGCTAATCTCTTTTGCTTCGGAATATTTTGGGTGCTGAAACTAATTGTCTTCAACCGCATCTTCGGCGTGCAAAAGATGCAAGAGATCGACGAGCATCTTCGGATCGAAGAGGGAACCCCGAGTTAGTCGCGAAAGTTCGTGAACTGCAGGGGGACCGTCAAGTCCGCCTCTTTGAAGACCGTCATCGCGCGCTGAAGATCGTCACGTTGCTTGCCGGTCACGCGAACCTGGTCACCCTGGATCGAAGAACTCAGGCTTTTGACGCCCATGTCCTTTACTAGTTTGTTGATCTGCTTACCGACGTCCTGAGTGATTCCGGCTTTCAACGACACCTTTTGGCGGGCGCTGTTGTGGCTGGCCACCTCGATCTTGCCGGGGTCGAGGGTCTTGAGCGAGACCGATCGCTTGACGAGCTTCTCTTCCAGGAGCTGATAGAGCGCGCGCAGTCGGTCCTCGGTGGTGGCGCTCAGAGTTAGTTCTTTCTCCGAGTACTCGATTTTCGCCTCCGTGTTCTTGAAGTCAAAGCGAGTCGTTGCTTCGCGATTGGCTTGGTCAACCGCGTTTCGCACCTCTTGAAGGTCGATCTCGGATACCACATCGAAACTAGGCATGGGCCGATGTTAGATCGTGAACAAAAGAGTCGCGACGTGAGGGAGGGATTTTCAGATCGCCTACCGCGCGGGGGCTCCATTGGTTTGCCCGCCAGTGAGGCAGTAGAATTTTCGACGGGTCAGTGCCCGAGTGGCCAATGGGATCTGGCTGTAAACCAGACGGCTTAGCCTACGGGGGTTCAAATCCCTCCTGGCCCACCAAGGTCAACCCGAGAGGGTTGGCCACGTCCGACGTCGAGTCGGAGCAGTACGGTGTCACTTGCGTGGCGAGAGGAGTTTCGTGGTTCGAGTGAACTCGTGGGCGAACGGGGTTCGTAGAACCTACGAACGCGGCGCCACTCGTTTCGAGTCGGGCGTGCAGCTCCTCGAGCAGCGTTACACCCCACTCGGCCGATTCACTCCGGGACCTTTTGAAGGCTGGAACTTTCTCTGGCAACCCGCCCTGCTGGGATTTGTCGCCCTGACCGCGATCCTCGCGGGATCGTCCTTCACCAACTCGCCCTTCAAGTTCAACTTCACGGGCACGTGGTACTTCGGTGAGCCCGCCGCCAACGCCGCCGGCGTACCCAGTGTGACGAGGTACATCCTCTCGGTCGTTCTCGTCTACGGCGGACTGCTGTTGTTGATGCGCGTCTGGCTACGACTGGCCGAGGTGATGAAAAATCACGTGGGAGCGCCCCTCAAGAAACTCTGGTGGATCTTCGGGTTGTGGTCGATACCGATGGTGGTCGCCCCGCCCCTCTTTTCTCGCGACGTCTTTAGCTACGCGGCTCAGGGCGAGATGACCTCTCTGCACATCAGCCCCTACCTCTATGGCCCCTTCACGCTCGGCTCCAACGCGTACACCCGGCCCGTTGATCCGCTCTGGGGCAACACCCCCGCGCCGTACGGACCGTTCTTTCTCTTCCTCGACAGCACCATCGACAAGATCACCGCGCACCACCAGCTCTGGACGGTGGTGGGACTGCGGCTGCTCGAAGTCATCGCCGTCGCCATGATTGGCTACGGGGTCGTCATGTTGGCCCGCGGTCTCGGTCGTGACCCGGGGGAGGCCTTCGTGTTGGCGGCCATGAATCCCCTGGTACTGCTCACCCTGATCGGTGGCGCGCACAACGACGCCATCATGACTGGGTTCCTCGTGATCGGGCTCGCCCTGGCCGTCCAACGACATCCGGTCTGGGCGCTGTTCTTCGTGTCGTTGGCCACCGCGATCAAGGCGCCGGCCGCGATTGGGCTGGCCTTCGTCGCGTGGAACTGGTCGGCGCCCGGCGCGTCACTGAAACAGCGAGCTCGCCCCTTCGTCATTGGGGGAGTGGTCGCCGCCGCCGTTCTCGGCGTGACCACGCTGATCGCGGGCTTTGGCTTTGGGTGGGTCGACAACCTCTTGAGCAACGGAACGGTCAGGTCCTGGGCGGCGCCCGCGACGGGGGCGGGAATGGCGATCACCAACACCCTGCACGCGCTCGGTGCCCATGGCGTTGCCCTGGCCTCGGTGCTCTCCAAGACTCGATTATTGGGGGTGGTGATCGCTGTCGCCTTCACGCTGTGGCTGCTGTGGCGATCCCCCGAGCGTGGCTGGGTGAGGTCACTCGGTCTGGCTTTGTTGTTGTTCGTGGTCCTTGGACCCGTGGTGCAGCCGTGGTATTTGGCGTGGGGACTGGTGATCTTCGCCGCGAGTTACGAGGGACGTGAGCATTTCTGGCTCTTGCTCCTCTCCATCACCGGGCCCTTCATCGGGCTCCCGGGCGGTCGCCAGCTTCTGGCCGGTCTGGTGCACTCCAACCCGCTCCTCATTGCCCTGGCCGTGGCGATTCTCGGGGGGGTTCTCATTGCCCCCATGGGTCGCTGGACCCAGTGGTCCTGGCCCGAGGGTGAGTTGGTCTCCCCCGTCGAGGAGACTCCGGCGACGGTGGTGTCCGGCGAGAGCGACGAGGAGCGGGCGTCGCTGCAGAACGCCCCCACCGGTGATCTCTCGCCGAAAGCCGCTACCTAGCGAGCCGTGTCGGGCATCACGTACTGGTACTCCACCACGTCCAGCCAGCGTCCGTGTTTGCGACCGACCTCAATCTCGGTGCCCACCAAGGAAAATCCGCATTTTTCGTGAAGTCGAATAGAACTGGCGTTTTCGCCCACGATGCGCGCGATGAGGGAGTGAAATCCTGACTGTTTGGCCGACGCGATCAGATCCTTCAACAGCAGCTCGCCCACCCCGCGCCCCCGGGCGCCGCGGTGCACGTAGACCGAGTTTTCGACGGTAGTGGCGTAGGCGGGCCGTTCGCGAAAGGGTGAGACCGAGGCAAAACCGAGGACTCGCTCGCCTCGCGCACCTATCTCACCCAGCTGGTCGTCGGTATTGACCGCCACCAGGCAGAGATGGGTGTGCTGGTGCTCGCGTATCCACTCTCGTTGCTCTTCCAGCGTCCGAGGGACCAGATCGAAGGAGATCGCGAGCTCTACGACCTCGGGGTTCAAGATATTCATGAGGGCCGAGGCGTCATCTATCTCCACCAGGCGCGTTCGCATAGGCGTCCAGGGTAGTCCTCGCGTGGTTGGAATAATTGGGCTTTAAGGCACTACAATTTTCCCTCGCGACTTTTTTTATTCGCGAACGCCCTCTTAGCTCAGTGGTAGAGCACTTCCATGGTAAGGAAGGGGTCGTCGGTTCAATCCCGACAGAGGGCTCGCCAGGCGGCGTAGCTCAGGTGGTCAGAGCACACGGCTCATAATCGTGTTGTCGCGGGTTCGAGTCCCGCCGCCGCTACCAGGCACAATGTTGGGCCTATGTCGTACCAAGGAGAGAAGAATGGCGAAGAACGAGAAGCGAGTGCAGGTGACCCTCGCGTGTGAGGACTGCAAGCGCCGCAACTACATCACCACCAAAAACAAGGTCAACGACCGCGAGCGTATCGAGATGAAGAAGTTCTGTTCGTGGGAGCGCAAGCACACGGTCCATAAGGAGACCCGCTAAAGCGAGACCGCCGAAGGGGGCTTTGGGCGGTGGTGGTAAGATTGACGTCCCTAGGGGCACGGCTCGTTTTTGGCCGTCTCCACTGAGGGCAGTGGCTCAATTGGTAGAGCACCGGTCTCCAAAACCGGTGGTTGGGGGTTCGAGTCCCTCCTGCCCTGCTCGAAGATGGTTTTCGACGCGGTAACGAAGTACGAACGAGAGTTGAACGGTGAATCGCGAACAAAAGCGCATGATGCAGCGACAGGGTCAGGTGGGTGCCGACGGCGCACCCGCGGCTCGTCGCACCTCTGCGCAGGACGTTCAGCGCCGTCGCAGCGAACGCGCCACCCCGCGCGAGTTCTTCCGTCAAGTCCGCGAGGAGATGCGCCAAGTCTCCTGGCCGACCCGACCCGAGGTCGTGAACTACACCTCGATTGTCCTCTTCGTCTTGATCTTCATGACGGCACTGATCTTCGGACTGGGACTTGGCTGTTCCCACTTCGTGTCGTTCCTTTTCACAAAGTAGGCATGCAATGAGCGACGTAGAAACCCACAGCGACCTAGATGACACCGTTGACGGTGAGGAGATCCTTGACGTCACGATCATCGACGAGGACGAAGAGCCCATTGTCGAAAGCGCCTTCGACCGACCCGGTCGCTGGTACATCGTGCATACCTTCGCGGGTCACGAGCAGAAGGTCATCGGCGCCCTCAACAACATCATCAAGAGCCGTGAGCTGAGCGAGTCGATCTACGAGATCTACCTGCCCGAAGAAGACGTCACCGAGTTCAAGTCGGGCAAAAAGGTCACCGTCTCCAAGCGCATGTTCCCGAGCTATCTCCTCATTCGCTGCGAGCCAGACCCCGAGATCTTCTACGTGATCGGCTCGACGCCGGGCGTGACCGGTTTCGTCGGCGCTGAAAAGACCAAGCCCACTGCCCTCACCCGTCGCGAAGTGGACAACATCATTCGCCCCCACGTCGAAGGCGTCGAAGTGCCCGTGACCAAGCGCCGCATGCCAACACATGAGTTCGAGGTCAACGACACGGTGCAGATCAAGACGGGGCCCTTTGCCACCTTCTCGGGCCACGTGGCGGAGATCAACGAGGACCAGCTGAAAGTCAAGGTGCTGGTCGACATATTCGGGCGCGAGACCCCGGTGGAGCTGGACTTCACCCAGGTCACGAAGCTCTAGAACGAGTTAAGGAGAACGGCCATGGCCAAGAACGTTGTCGCAGTAGTCAAGATCCAGCTCGAGGCGGGTGGAGCCACCCCCGCGCCGCCGGTCGGTACGGCTCTTGGACCGCACGGGGTCCAGACCATGGAGTTCTGCAAGCAGTACAACGCCGCGACCGAGTCGATGCGCGGTACGGTCATCCCGGTCGAGATCTCGATCTACGAAGACCGCACCTTCACCTTCATCTTGAAGACCCCGCCCACGCCGGTGCTGTTGCGCCAGGCCGCGGGCATCGCCAAGGGCGCGCACCTGGCGGGTCGCGAGGTCGCGGCCACGGTCACCATGGATCAGGTCGAAGAGATCGCGAAGACCAAACTGAAGGACCTCAACACCGACGACGTCGAGATGGCCAAGCTCCAAGTGGCCGGCACCGCGCGCTCGATGGGTATCAAGGTCGCGGGCTAGGAGAGTCATGAAGCACGGCAAGAACTACAGAAACGCATTGGCGAAGGTGGACCGCGAAGAGTTGCTCACCATCCCCGAGGCCCTCGACAAGGTGAAGAACCTCTCGACGGCCAAGTTCGACGAGACCGTCGAGCTGGCTATTCGTCTGGGGGTCGACCCCCGCAAAGCCGAGCAGATCGTGCGCGGCACGCTGTCGCTGCCCGCCGGAACCGGTAAGACCAACCGCGTCGCGGTGTTCGCCGCCGGCGAAGCGGCTCAGGCCGCGCGTGACGCGGGCGCCGACGAAGTGGGCGCGGAGGATCTGGTCGCCAAAGTGGCCGGAGGCTTTCTCGACTTTGACGTGGCGATCGCCACCCCTGACCTCATGGGTCAGGTCGGTGGACTCGGACGAGTGCTCGGGCCCCGTGGCCTGATGCCCAACCCCAAGACCGGCACCGTCACCATGGACGTCGCGAAGGCCGTCGCCGAGTTCAAGGGTGGACGCGTCGAGTACCGCACGGACAAAATCGGCAACGTGCAACTGCGCGTGGGCAAAGTGAGCTTCTCGCGAGAGGACCTGCAGCGCAACGTCCAGGCCGTGATCGACGAGATCGTTCGCGTGAAGCCCGCCAGCGCGAAGGGCCGCTATCTCATGAGCGTCACCGTGTCCTCCACTATGGGACCGGGCGTCAAGATCGACCCGACCCGCACCAAGGACGTCGAGGAAGCCCTGGCCTCGGCCTAACTTTTGACGTGAGTCGCGAAGGCTCACTACGATGGAAACCGCACGAAGTCAGTGCCACAGATTTGAAGAACGCCGAAGACATCCGGTGCACGCGAGTGCTTAAGGGACGTTTGTCCGCCTGACGAGGGAGTTCGAGTTTCGTAGAAACTCGTTCGCTGTTGATGTCTTGGGCCCGTTCCCGGGCGGCATCCGGCGAAGGAGTCACGATGAACAAGGTACGCACCGCCAAGGTCGCGACGGTCGACGAGCTCAAGGCCAAGGTCGACTCCACGTCAACCGCGGTGGTGACGGAGTATCGCGGCATGACCGTGGCCCAGATCTCCACGCTTCGTCGTCAGTTGCGCACGCTCGATGCCGACTACAAGGTGTTCAAGAACACCTTGGTTCGTCGCGCTATCGAGGGAACTGCCGTCGCTCCGCTCGACGAGTTCCTGGTCGGCCCGACCGCCATCGCCTTTGTGAACGGTGACGTCTCGGCCGTGGCGAAAGCGCTGCGCGACTTCGCCAAAGCCACTCCCACCCTGGTCGTCAAGGGCGGCGTGCTGGATGGCAAGGCGTTGTCGCTGAAGGATCTCACCGCTCTGGCGGATCTGCCGAGCCGTGACGTGTTGCTCGCGCGCTTTGCCGGACTTCTGGCTTCACCGATGACGACCATGGCCGGACTCTTGAAGGCCATCCCGCAAAACTTCGCCTACGGCCTCTCGGCCTTGATCGACTCGAAGGGTGGCGCCCCGGCTGCCACACCCGAGGCGGTTGTCGCCGAAGAGGTCGCCGAGACTCCGGCCGGGGTCGAGGAAGCTGGCTCGCCAGCGAGCGACGACGACGCGACCCCCGTCGCGCACGTCGAGGAGGAGGCTCCCGTGGCTGAGTCCGAGGAGGAAGCCCCCGTGGCCGAGTCCGACCCCGAAACCCCCGAGGCGTCCTCCGACGTCGCGGAAGCACCGGCCGAATAACCAAACGAAGTAGAAGAGAAAGGATTCACCATGGCTGCAACCCTGACCAAGGAGCAGATTCTCGACGGAATCGCGGAACTGTCCGTGATTGAGCTGAGCGAACTCTTGAAGGAATTTGAGGAGAAGTTCGGCGTTACCGCGGCGGCCCCCATGGCCGTAGCGGCGGCTCCGGCTGCCGGTGGCGGCGACGCGGGCGAGGCGGTTGAAGAGAAGAGCGACTTTGACGTCATTTTGACGAGCGGCGGCGACAAGAAGATTCAGGTGATCAAGGAAGTGCGTGCACTCACCAGCCTGGGTCTAAAGGAAGCCAAGGACCTCGTCGACGGCGCGCCTAAGCCCGTGCTCGAGAAGGTCTCCAAGGCCGACGCCGAGAAGGCCAAGGCGGCCCTCGAGGCCGCGGGCGCGACGGTGGAACTCAAGTAGTTTCTAGTGCTTTAAAGGGTTCCCGGCCGGTTCGCCGGCCGGGAACACACCTTTAGGTCGAGACATACTTGACCTGAGCGGTGATTCTGCCTAGGGTAAGCGCAACCGTTTCGGACGGCCGCGTTTCTCCAAGGGGGAGCGCCAGTTGCGCATTCTCCGGCAGAACCACTAGAGTTGTAAGACCGTGTTCCTGCCCTCAACTTCGTCATCTCTCGACGCCGTTTTGTGCTCTGACCCGCGTAGTACTAGCCACCCACTCACACGGAGGATGACCGTTGACGTCTCGGTCCACTAGCCCGGAGCGCTTTAACTTCTCGGCATTGGGTGAAGCTCACCCCCTGCCTAACCTTCTTGAAATTCAGCGCGACAGCTTCGACTTATTTATGAAGCAGGGCCTGCGTGAAGCTTTCGAGGCCATCTCACCCATCACCGACTTTACCGGTCGACTCTCGCTCGAGCTGGAGTTCGACCCGGACGACGCTGACTTGAAGAGTCCGCCGAAGTTCACCGTCGAAGAGTGTCGTCAGCGCGCCACCACGTACTCCCAGCCCATCTTCGTTCGCGCGCGTTTCCTCAACTCAGAGACCGGCGAGATCAAAGAGCAGACGGTCTTCATGGGCGACTTCCCGATCATGACCGAACAGGGAACGTTCATCATCAACGGCACCGAGCGTGTCGTGGTGAGTCAGCTCGTGCGTTCGCCGGGCGTATTGTTCCAGCCCGGCAAGGACGAGAAGGTCGCCTTCGAGGGCACCATTCACCCCAGTCGTGGTGAGTGGCTCCAGGTCGACCTGGAAGAGAAGAAGAACAAGTCGGCCAACGCCGGTGCGCGTATCGCGCGCAAGCGTCGCATCTCCATCTTCACCTTGCTGCGCGCGCTCGACACCTCCATGGACGAGAGCTTCTTTGAGAAGTTCGTCGCGCACTTTGACTTCCTCGAAGACCAGTTCCACGTGGACTGGAAGAAGGCTCACCTCGAGATCTCCAAGCACATGGAGAAGTTCAACATCGAAGACACGCCGGAGAACTTCCTGCGGGCCAGCCAAGAGACGGCCTGGCTCGAGATCTACCGACGCGCGCGTCCCGGAGAAGTGCAGACCGTGGAAGCGGCCCGCCAGTACTTTGAAGGCGCCTTCTTCTCGGAGAAGCGCTACGACCTCAGCCGCGTCGGTCGCTACAAGCTCGATCGCAAGCTCGGTGAAGAAGTGGCGAAGAACCTCGAGCTGTTCGGGGACCTGCTGGACCGTCCGGACATGTCCCTGCACGTGCTCTCCAAGGCTGAAGTGCTGGCCACGGCCACCTACCTGTTGAACCTGGCCCGCGACCGCACGGCGAAAGAGACCACGTACCACATCGACGACCAAGACCACTTCGCCAACCGCCGCATCCGTAGCGTGGGTGAACTGATTCAGAACGCTCTGCGCACCGGTCTCTCGCGTATGGAGCGGGTCGTGCGTGAGCGCATGAACACCCAAGACGTCGAAGCCATCGCGCCCCAGACGTTGATCAACATCCGCCCGGTGATGTCGGCCATCAAGGAGTTCTTCGCGACTTCCCAGTTGAGCCAGTTCATGGACCAGAACAACCCGCTCTCTGGTCTCACCCACAAGCGCCGGCTCTCGGCTCTGGGACCAGGTGGACTGTCTCGTGAGCGCGCCGGTCTGGAAGTTCGCGACGTCCACTCCTCGCACTACGGACGCATGTGTCCCATCGAGACTCCAGAGGGTCCGAACGTAGGCCTCATTGGCTATCTCGCGACGTACGCGCGCATCAACGAGTACGGCTTCATTGAGACGCCCTACCGCGTGGTCACCGGCGGCAAGGTCACCGGCGAGATCAAGTACTTCACGGCCGACGAAGAAGAGCGGTACGTCATCGCCCAGGCCAACACCGAAGTCGACGACAACGGTCAGATCAACTCCGAGCGCGTCCTCGTTCGTCGCGGCCCCGTGGGTACGGGTCTGCGCGTCGGGTCCTCCAACAAGTCGTCCTCGACCACCTCAGAGATCGACTTCGTCAAGCCCGAGGAAGTCGAGCTGATGGACGTGTCCACCAAGCAGATCATCTCGGTCGCGACGTCACTGATTCCCTTCGTCGAGCACGACGACGCGCAGCGCGCCCTCATGGGTGCCAACATGCAAAAGCAGGCCGTGCCGCTCATTATGCCCGAGGCGCCGTTCGTCGGCACCGGCATGGAGGCGCGGGCCGCTCTCGACTCCGGTGACGTGTTGATCGCCGAAGGCAGCGGCGTGGTGAAGTCCGTCTCGGGCGACCGCATCGTGGTGGAGTACGAGAAGGACGCCGTCGACCGCTACGGCAAACCCTTCGGTCGCAAGACCTACAACCTCAACAAGTTCCGTCGTTCGAACCAAGACACCTCGATCAACCAGAAGCCCCTGGTCTTTGGCGGCGAGACGGTCACGGCCGGCGACCTGTTGGCCGACGGCACGAGCACCAGCAACGGTGAGTTGGCCCTGGGCAAGAACCTGCTGGTGGCGTACATGCCCTGGGAGGGCTACAACTACGAAGACGCCATCATCTTGAATGAGCGTCTCGTGCGCGACGACGTCTTGACCTCCATCCACGTAAAGGAGTACGAGATCGACGCCCGCGACACCAAGCTCGGCGCCGAAGAGATCACTCGCGACATCCCCAACCTGCCCGACGACATCCTGGCGGACCTGGACGACCTCGGTATCGTGCGCATCGGCGCCGAAGTGGAGCCCGGCGACATCCTGGTCGGCAAGGTCACGCCCAAGGGCGAGACCGAGCAGAGCCCCGAAGAGCGTTTGCTCCGAGCGATCTTCGGTGAGAAGGCGCGCGAAGTGCGCGACACCTCGCTGAAGGTTCCCCACGGCGAGTCCGGCAAGGTCATCGACGTGAAGGTGTACTCGCGCGACGAGGACCACGAGATGCAGCCCGGCGTGAACCAGTTGGTGAAGGTCTACGTGGCCCAAAAGCGCAAGATCTCTGAAGGCGACAAGCTGGCCGGACGCCACGGTAACAAGGGCGTCATCTCGAAGATCCTGCCCGAAGAGGACATGCCTTTCTTGTCCGACGGCACGCCCATCGACATCATCTTGAGCCCGCTCGGCGTGCCCAGCCGCATGAACGTGGGTCAGGTCTTGGAGAGTCACTTGGGATACGCCGCGCGTCACGGATGGGCGGGCATTGAGGTCAACGCCGCCGTCGGGACCTCGGGTCACGACGACCAGCGCGATCCCGCCACTCGTCCCTATCGCAAGACTCGTCCGCGCACGGAGCCGGCCGTCTATGTGGCGACCCCGTCCTTCGACGGAGCGCACTGGGACGAGACCGAGCGCGCGAAGGACAAGCCGACGATTCAGCACACCTTCGAGACGCTCAACGTCGACGGTCAAAACGGTCAGCGCATGCTGGCCGGGGACAACGACGGCAAGGTCACGCTCTTCAACGGCCGCACCGGCGAGGCGTACGACAGTCCCATCTCGGTGGGCTACGCCTACATCTTGAAGCTCGCTCACATGGTGGACGACAAGATTCACGCCCGCTCGACGGGCCCGTACTCCATGATCACCGCGCAGCCCCTGGGTGGCAAAGCCCAGTTTGGTGGCCAGCGCTTCGGCGAGATGGAAGTGTGGGCCCTCGAGGCCTACGGCGCGGCGTACGCCCTGCAGGAGTTGCTGACCGTGAAGTCAGACGACATGAAGGGTCGCGAGCGCGCCTACGAGGCCATCGTGAAGGGTCAGAATCTGCCCGAGCCGGGGATCCCCGAGTCGTTCAAGGTTCTCATTAAAGAAATGCAGTCGCTCTGTTTGAACGTGGAAGTGCGCGACAAGGTTGGCGCCCACGTTGATCTGGCCGACACCGAAGAGGACTTCTTCTCGGTCACGCGCGAACTCGGTATCGACATCAGTCGTCCTGAGCGCGGCAGTGACGAAGAGGACGCTCGACGTGCCGCCGAAAGGAAGTTGTCATGAGTCCACTCGACGTAAACCAGTTCGACGAGATCTCCATCGGTCTCGCCACCGCTCAGAACATCCGCAGCTGGTCGAGCGGTGAAGTGAAGAAGCCCGAGACGATCAACTACCGTACGCTGCGCCCCGAGAAGGACGGCCTGTTCTGCGAGAAGATCTTCGGACCGCAAAAGGCCTGGGAGTGCGCCTGTGGCAAGTACAAGCGCGTGCGCTTTAAGGGCATCGTCTGTGAGCGCTGTGGTGTGGAAGTAACGAGTGACAAAGTACGCCGTGAGCGCATGGGTCACATCGCCCTCTCCGCCCCGGTCGTGCACATCTGGTACTTGCGCGGTACGCGCTCGTGGCTGGCCTACCTCTTGATGGGGACGTTGCCCAAGGAAGAGCTGAAGGCCAAGCAGTTGGAGAAGGTCATCTACTTCGCCGCCCACATGGTCACCTTCGTCGACGAGACCCGTCGTCACGATGACCTGGCCGAACTGCGCGTCGGACTGAACGACGAGATCCTAGAGATCGCCGAGCGCGAAGTGAAGGCGCTCGACAACAAGCTCAAGGAGATCGAGACTCGCGCCGCGAAGCTCGAGGCCGACGGCGCGAAGGAGTCCGAGCTTCGGGCCCTGCAGCGCGGGACCGAGAAGGAGCTCGACAGCGTGCGTTCGCGCTTCGCCGAAGAGCGTGAACTGGCCAAGCAAGCCTTTGACACCTTCGAAGGTCTTCACAGTCGCCAGATCATCGAGGACGAAGTGCTCTACCGCGAGATGGACTTTCGCTACGGCGAGTACTTCGAAGGCGGCATGGGCGCGGACGCCATTCTGCAGCTGATCGACCGCATGAACCTTGACGACGAGGAAAAGGTCATGCGCGAGATGATCGACGCGAAGGACGGCCGCAAGCCTCTCTCCGCGCAGCGTCACGCCAAGTTCTTGAAGCGTCTCGCCATCGTGCAGTCCTTCAACCGTCGCGACGAGCACGGTCACCGCTTGAACGACCCGCGCGCCATGATCTTGGAAGCCGTACCGGTCATCCCGCCCGACCTTCGCCCCATGGTGCAGTTGGACGGTGGACGTTTTGCGACGTCGGACCTCAACGACCTCTACCGTCGCGTCATCAATCGCAACAACCGCCTGAAGCGTCTGTTGGACTTGGGCGCGCCCGACATCATCGTCAACAACGAAAAGCGCATGCTCCAAGAAGCCGTGGACGCGCTCTTTGACAACGGCCGTCGTGGACGACCGGTGGCCGGCCAGAGTGGCCGCCCGCTCAAGAGTCTCTCGGACATGTTGAAGGGCAAGCAGGGCCGCTTCCGTCAGAACCTGCTCGGTAAGCGGGTCGACTACTCCGGACGTTCGGTCATCGTCGTGGGTCCTCAGCTGAAGCTGCACCAGTGTGGTCTGCCCAAGATGATGGCCCTCGAACTCTTCAAGCCCTTCGTCATGAAGCGCTTGATCGAGACCCAGATGGCTCAGAACATCAAGAGCGCCAAGCGCATGGTGGAACGTCGCAAGACCGTCGTGTGGGACGTGCTCGAAGAGGTCATCCGCGAGCACCCGGTGTTGTTGAACCGCGCGCCCACGCTTCACCGCCTCGGTATCCAGGCCTTCGAGCCGATCTTGGTGGACGGCAAAGCTATTCAGATTCACCCGCTCGTCTGTAAGGCGTTCAACGCCGACTTCGACGGTGACCAGATGGCCGTGCACGTCCCGCTTTCGGCCGAGTCCCAGGCCGAAGCGCGCATCTTGATGCTCTCGACCAACAACATCTTCACCCCGGCCACCGGTCGCCCCATTACCGAGCCCGCTCAGGACATGGTCTATGGCGCGTACTACCTGACGTTGCCGCCCTTGGAAGAGGTCGAGCACCCCAAGGTCTATCGCCACGTGTACGAGATTGAGAACGCGGTCGCGGACAAGTTGGTGGGGCTACGTACGCCCATTCAGATCCGGCCGCTCGAGGGTTCCTCCTTGGACACCCGTCTGGAGTCGGCGGGGGTGGACGTCGTGGGCGCGAGCCGTGCTCTCATCACGACGCCGGGTCGCGTGCTCTTCAACGAGGCGCTGCCCTTTGGCTTTCGCTACGTGAACGAGCTCATTGGCAAGAACGCCGTGCCCATTGGCACGATCGTCGAGGAGATCTCGGCCAGTTACTCACGCCAGGAAGTGGCCGAGTCGCTCGACGCGATCAAGTCGTTGGGCTTTCGCTTCGCCACCAAGTCCGGCCTCACGATTTCCATTGACGACATTGTCACGACTCCAGAGAAGGCCGCGATCCTCGAGAAGTACGAGGAGCAGGCCGCCAAGGTCGAGACGAACTACCGTCGCGGCGTCATCGTCGACGACGAGCGTCGCCAGCAGGAGATCGAGATCTGGACCAACGCGAACAAGGAGGTCGGTGACGCCACCGACCGCGCCATGAACGCGATCCTCGACAACCCGATTCGCCAGATGGTCGACTCCGGTGCTCGTGGTAACTCCCAGCAGATTCGCCAGATCGCGGCCATGAAGGGCCTCGTGTCCAACCCGCGCGGTGAGATGATTCCTCGTCCGATCAAGTCCTCCTTCCGTGAGGGACTCTCGGTCTTGGAGTACTTCATCTCCACCCACGGCACCCGTAAGGGCTTGGGCGACACCGCGCTTCGCACCGCGGACTCGGGCTATCTGACTCGTCGACTGGTGGACGTGGCTCAAGAGCTGATCGTCAAGGTCTTCGACTGTGGGACGGCCCGAGGCATGTGGATCGAACACGTGGCTCCCGACACGCGCGCTCAGCGCGCGCACCTGGAGACCAAACTCTGGGGACGCGTGGTCGCTGAAGACGTGACCTTGAGCGACGGCTCGGTGGTGGCGGCCGGCACCATGTTGTTGATGGACGAGGTCGAGCGCTTGCGCGACGACGCCGCGGTCACGCGAGTTCGTGTGCGCACGACGCTCACCTGTGACGCCATCCAAGGAGTCTGTGCCGCCTGTTATGGCCTCTCACTCGCCACCCACCAACTGGTGGAGTTGGGCGAGGCCGTTGGTGTCATCGCCGCTCAGTCCATTGGTGAGCCGGGAACCCAGCTCACCATGCGTACCTTCCACTCTGGTGGAGTGACCGAGAGCGACATCACCCACGGCTTGCCGCGCGTGGTGGAGCTCTTTGAGGCCCGCACCCCGAAGGGGGCCGCCGCCGTGGCGGAGTTCTCCGGCTCGGTGCGCGTGGAGCTCATTGGGCGCGAACGCAAGGTCACCTTGGTCGGAGACGAGGGTCAGGTGCAAGAGGAGTCGATCTCGATCGCTCGCCACCTGCTGGTCGAAGACGGCCAAGAAGTCGAGGTCGGTACCCCGTTGCACGATGGTCCGCTCGACCCCAAGCTCATGATGAAGTTCCGCGGAACCCGCGAGACTCAGCAGTACTTGGTGGAAGAGGTCCAGAACGTCTACCGCGACCAGGGTGTGTCAATTCACGACAAGCACATCGAGCTGATCGTGCGCCAGATGACCCGCCGTGTGCAGATCGTCGACGCGGGACTCTCGCACTGGCTGCCCGGAGCGCTCATCGACGTGAAGCTCTTCAACGACACCAACGACGAGCTCGAGGCCAGCGGCAAAGAAGCCGCTGACGGCCGCGCGCAACTCATGGGTATCACGAAGGCCTCCCTCGCGACCGACTCCTGGCTCTCCGCCGCCTCTTTCCAGGAGACGACGCGAGTCCTGACCGAGGCCGCCATCGAAGGCAAGCGCGACAACCTCGTGGGCCTGAAGGAAAACATCATCATCGGCAAGCTCATTCCCGCCGGTTCGGGTCTCGAGTACTACAACCAGCGTGAGCTGCGTCTTGACATGCCCGACGCGGAGCTGCTGCCCGCCTGGGCCCAGGTCAGTGACGATGACCTGGACCTCGCGAGCCTGCTCGGCGAGCTCTCGAGCGATGACTCCTTTAGCGCTGACCTGAGCGCCTTCCAGAACATCGGAACGGCCACCTACGACGAGTCGGCGCTACCCGAGGACGATGTCGTCAACCCCGAGGATCAACTCGGCGGTCAGGCGCTCTAGACGCGTAAGTTCGCCGCCGCTCTCGCCGGGCGGCGGCGGGCTTGCCGTAACGGCGATTTTTGTCGTAAGATTGAAAGTCCGCCCACCGGCTACTGGCTGGCGGGCTACGAGTTGTACCAACAAGAGAGGTTCCGCGTGCCCACAATCGCACAGTTGGTCCGAAAAGGCCGACAGGACAAGATTACAAAGACGAAGACGCCGGCCCTGAAGGGGGCCCCGCAGCGTCGTGGGGTCTGCACCCGCGTGCACACCGTCACGCCTAAGAAGCCCAACTCCGCCTTGCGCAAGGTGGCCCGCGTGCGCCTCACCTCGGGCGTCGAAGTCACGGCCTACATTCCGGGCGTCGGTCACAACCTCCAAGAGCACTCCATTGTCCTGGTGCGTGGCGGCCGTGTGAAGGACCTCCCCGGTGTTCGTTACAAGATCATTCGCGGCGCGCTCGACACCTCAGGTGTACGCGACCGCAAGCAGGCCCGTAGCCGCTACGGCGCCAAAAGGGAGAAATAATGCCTCGTAAGGGCCCCGCCGTACGCCGGGAGATCCCGGTGGACCCGATCTACAAGTCGGTTCTCGTTACCCAGGTGACTAACAAGATCTTGGAGCGCGGCAAGCGCACGATCGCCGAGCGCATCGTCTACTCGGCCCTCGAACAGGTGGAGCAGAAGACCGGCTCCGACCCCGTCGCCACCTTGAAGCGCGCCCTGGAGAACGTCCGTCCCGAACTCGAGGTGCGTTCGCGCCGCGTCGGTGGCACGACCTACCAGGTGCCCGTCGAGGTTCGCCCGCGTCGTTCGACCACGTTGGCTATAAGATGGTTAACCGACTTCGCGAAAAAACGCCGCGAAAAGACGATGGCCGACCGTTTGGCCAACGAGATTATTGACGCCAGCAATGGCGTGGGCGCAGCGGTGAAGCGGCGTGAGGACATGGCCAAGATGGCCGAGTCCAACAAGGCCTTTGCCCACTATCGCTGGTAATTAAAGAGAGTTCGTAGAAGAAATGACTGCACGCGAGTACCCCCTCGACAAAGTTCGCAACATCGGCATCATGGCCCACATCGACGCGGGCAAAACCACCACCACCGAGCGCATCCTGTTCTACACCGGCAAGAACTACAAAATCGGCGAGGTCCACGACGGCGGTGCCACCATGGACTGGATGGCCCAAGAGCAAGAGCGCGGCATCACCATCACCTCCGCCGCCACCACCTGTTACTGGGACGGCAATCGCATCAACATCATTGACACCCCGGGCCACGTCGACTTCACCGTCGAAGTGGAGCGCTCGCTGCGCGTGTTGGACGGCGCCGTCGCGGTGTTCGACGCCGTGGCCGGTGTTGAGCCCCAGACCGAGACCGTCTGGCGCCAAGCCAACAAGTATCACGTGCCGCGCATCTGCTTCGTCAACAAGATGGACCGCCTGGGGGCTGACTTCTTTCGCTGCGTCGACATGATTCGCGACCGCCTGGACTGCGTCCCGGCCGTCATTCAGCTGCCCGTTGGTTCTGAGGGTAACTACCGCGGCATTGTGGATTTGACCACCATGAAGGCCACCCTCTACCACGACGACCTGGGCGAGAAGCTCGACATCGTGGACATTCCCGACGACCTCAAAGACCTGGCCGACGAGTATCGCACCAAGTTGCTCGACGTTCTCACCACCTTCGACGACGACCTCATGGAGAAAGTCCTGGGCGACGAGGACATTTCTGCAAAGGACATTCGTCGCGCGCTGCGTCGAGGCACCCTGGAGAACCACTGCGTCCCGATCTTGAACGGCTCGGCCTTCAAGAACAAGGGCGTTCAGCCCATGCTCGACGCCGTGGTGGACTTTCTGCCCTCGCCGGTCGACCTGCCGCCCACCCAAGGCACGAAGCCCGGCAAGGAAGAAGAGATCGAGCGCAAGCCCGATGACTCAGAGCCCTTCTCCGCGCTCGCCTTCAAGATCATGACCGACCCCTTCGTCGGCAAGCTCACCTACCTGCGCGTCTACTCGGGCACCCTGGAAAAGGGCGACACCGTCATCAACACGACCAAGGGATCCAAGCGCGAGCGCCTGGGTCGACTGTTGTTGATGCATGCGAACAACCGTGAGGACCTCGACACCATTCGCACCGGCGACATCGTGGCGGCCGTGGGATTGAAGCAGGTCACGACAGGTGACACCCTGTCCGACCCGGGCCAGCCCATTCAGCTGGAGACGTTAACCTTCCCCGAGCCCGTCATCCACGTCGCCGTCGAGCCAAAAACCAAGGCCGACCAGGAGAAGCTGGGCAAGGCGCTCTACGCGCTCTCCGAAGAGGACCCGACTTTCCGCGTGCGCACCGACCAAGAGACCGGCCAGACCGTGATCTCGGGAATGGGCGAGTTGCACCTGGAGGTGCTGGTGGACCGCATGCTGCGCGAGTTCTCGGTGGACGCCAACGTCGGCAAGCCCCAAGTGGCCTATCGCGAGACGATCCGCAAGAAAGTCGAAAAGGTCGAAGAGAAGTACGTGCGTCAGACCGGTGGTAAAGGTCAGTACGGTCACGTCGTCATCACCGTCGAGCCCACGGGTCCCGGCGGGGGATATGAGTTCTTGGACGAGATCTCTGGTGGGGTGATCCCGAAGGAGTACATCGGCCCGGTCAACCAAGGCATCACCGAGGCGCTGACTTCGGGTGTGCTGGCGGGATACCCCATGGTTGACTTGCGCGTGCGCCTCACCTTTGGTAGCTACCACGATGTCGACTCGTCGGAAATGGCCTTCAAGATCGCCGGCTCCATCGCCGTGAAAAAGGCTACGCGCCTGGCGAGCCCGGTACTCTTAGAGCCCATCATGAGTGTCGAAGTGGTCACCCCCGAGGACTACATGGGTGACGTCATTGGGGACCTGTCGTCTCGACGCGGTCGCGTCGAGGGCATGGAAGCGGTCGGCAGCAACCAGGTAATTAAGGCCCTTGTGCCGCTGGCTGACATGTTCGGCTACGCTACTGACCTGCGTTCTCGCACTCAGGGGCGGGCGACGTACACCATGCAATTCAGTTCGTACGCGGAAGTACCTGACGCGATCGCTAAAGAGATCGTCGCCAAGGCCACCGGCGCGTAAGGACGCTGGGCAACCAGCGAAAAAGGTCCAAACCGTAGTCGGGGAGGGCCGAAAAACCGACCGATTCATAGTGAAAAGGTCACGAGAGAGAAAGTTAGTCCCCGACAATGGCAAAGCAGAAGTTCGAGCGCACTAAGCCGCACGTCAACATTGGCACCATGGGCCACATCGACCACGGTAAGACCACGCTGACCGCAGCGATTACCAAGGTCCTGTCCGAGCGCATCGGCGGTTCCGCCTTTACGCCCTTCGACCAGATCGACAAGGCGCCCGAAGAGCGCCAGCGCGGTATCACCATTTCTATTGCTCACGTGGAATACGAGACGGCCAATCGCCACTACGCCCACGTCGACATGCCCGGACACGCCGACTACGTGAAGAACATGATCACCGGTGCCGCCCAGGTGGACGGCGCGATCCTCGTGGTCTCAGCGACCGACGGTCCCATGCCCCAGACTCGTGAGCACGTGCTGCTCGCTCGTCAGGTCGGCGTGCCCTACATCGTCGTGGCGCTCAACAAGTCCGACATGGTGGACGACGAAGAGCTCCTGGAGCTGGTTGAGATGGAAGTTCGCGAGCTGCTGACCAGCTACGACTTCCCGGGCGACGACACCCCGATCGTGCGCGTCTCCGCCTTGAAGGCCTTGGAGGGCGACAAGGACTGGGGCGACAAGGTCATGGAGCTCATGGAGGCCGTCGACACCTGGATTCCCGAGCCCACCCGCGCCACCGACAAGCCGTTCTTGATGTCCATCGAGGACGTCATGTCCATCACCGGACGTGGCACCGTTGTGACCGGCAAGGTCGAGCAGGGCATCGTGAAGGTCGGCGACGAAGTCGAGATCGTGGGACTTCGTCCGACGACCAAGACCGTCGTGACCGGCATCGAGATGTTCCGCAAGCTCCTCGACGAGGGTCGAGCCGGGGACAACCTAGGTGCCCTCCTTCGCGGTACGAAGAAGGAAGACGTCGAGCGTGGCCAAGTGCTCTGCAAGCCCGGCACCATCACGCCCCACACCAACTTCGAGGCCGCAGTCTACGTCTTGACCAAGGAAGAGGGCGGTCGTCACAAGCCGTTCTTTGCGAACTACCGTCCGCAGTTCTACTTCCGCACCACCGACGTGACCGGTACCATCGAGCTGCCCTCGGGCACCGAGATGGTGATGCCCGGTGACAACACGGACATGACCGTGACCCTCGGCAAGCCCATCGCCATGGAAGAGGGTCTCACCTTCTCCATTCGCGAAGGTGGCCGCACCGTGGGTTCGGGCCGCGTCACGAAGATCCTGAAGTAGGTCTGATCATGGCCGACAAGCAGATGATTCGAATCCGATTGAAGGCCTTCGACCACGGCGTCTTGGATCAGTCCACGGCGAAGATCGTTCAGACCGTCGAGCGCACCAACGCCCGCGTGCAGGGTCCCGTGCCGCTGCCGACCGAGAAGCACCGTTACACGGTGGTCCGCGGTCCGCACAAGCACAAGGACAGCCGCGAGCACTTTGAGATGCGCGTGCACAAGCGTCTGCTCGACATCGTGGATCACACCGCCAAGACGGTCGACTCGCTTCAGCGTCTCGACCTGCCGGCCGGTGTCGACATCGAGATCAAGATTCGCCAGAACTGACCCCACCTCTCGAGTCCCGGGCACTTTGCGTGTTCGGGGCTCGGTGGTGTAGGGTGAATAGCCCGGTTTTTTGAGAAATCGGGCGAACAACAGATGTGTTCAGTTGCCGTTCGCGGGACGCTGAACCGAACCAGTCGAGCGCTCCGTTCGGGTTTTATGGCCCGGCGGAGCGTCTGTATGTCGGCCCTGGTCGACGTAGAG
This sequence comes from uncultured Acidimicrobiaceae bacterium, assembly GCA_963756325.1. GTDB lineage: Bacteria > Actinomycetota > Acidimicrobiia > Acidimicrobiales > RAAP-2 > RAAP-2. The sequence continues at coordinate 458,844 of CAVWNE010000002.1, read as the reverse complement.
AAACAAAGAGGAAGAGGAAAAACGTGGCGACCAAAGCGATCGTCGGCGAGAAGGTGGGCATGACCCAGGTCTGGGACGACCAGAACCGGGCGATTCCGGTCACGGTCGTTCGCGTCAGCCCAGCTCGCGTCGTACAAGTGAAGACGCCCGAAAAAGAGGGCTACTCCGCCGTTCAGGTCACCTGGGGCACCCGTCGAGCCTCCACGATGACCAAGCCCGAGCTGGGACACTACGAAAAGGCCGGCGTCACCCCGGGCAAGAAGCTCGTGGAGCTTCGCCTCGATGACGTCTCGGGTTACAGCGTGGGCCAGGAGATCCTGGCCGACTCCTTCGAAAAGGGCGAGATGATTGACGCCACCGCCGTCTCCAAGGGCAAGGGCTTCGCCGGCGGCATGAAGCGCCACAACTTCTCGGGTCAAGGCGCGGCCCACGGTAACCACAAACACCACCGCGCCCCCGGTTCCATCGGGGCCTGCGCCACGCCTGGCCGTGTCTTTAAGGGCACGAAGATGGCCGGTCGCATGGGTGGCCAGCAGGTCACGACGACCAACCTCGAGGTCATCGGCGTCGACGTCGAGCGTCACCTTCTCCTCGTGAAGGGTGCCGTTCCCGGCCCGCGCGGCGGCGTGGTGGTGCTGCGCACCAGTGTGAAGAACCCCATGAAGGCCGGAGGTAGCCGATGAGCGACGTCTTTACCCTTCGTGGTCCGATCAAGAAGGACCGCCCCGCTCTCACCGAGCGCACCATAGAGCGCAAGTCCATCGCCGGAGCGGCGCTCGGCAAGGTCGCGCTCGAGCCCTCCATCTTTGGCCTCACCCCCAACATGGCCGTGATGCACCAGGTCGTCAAGGCCCAACTGGCGGCCAAGCGCTCGGGGACCCAGTCCACCAAGACCCGCAAAGAGGTACGTGGTGGCGGCAAGAAGCCCTTCAACCAAAAGGGCACCGGCGGGGCGCGCCAAGGCACGATCCGCGCCCCGCACTACCCGGGCGGTGGCATCGCGCTCGGCCCCAAGCCTCGTAGCTACGAGCAGAAGACGCCGAAGAAGATGATTCGCCTGGCCCTGTACTCGGCCCTGTCGGACCGCGCCGAGATGGAGCGCGTCACGCTGATCGACAACTTCGACGCCTGGACGAGCCCGAAGACCAAGGGAGCGACCACCTTGCTCGAGACGCTCGGCCTGGAGGGAAAGGTCCTCGTGGTGCTCGGCCGCGACGACGAGAACGCCTTTCGTTCGTTCCGCAACCTCATGAACGTGAAGACCATCGACGCCGGTGAGCTCAACGCCTACGACGTCCTCGACTGTGACTGGTTGCTTTTCACCGACGCCACGTTGCCGACCGCGAAGGAGACGCTCTAATGCGCGACGCGATGAACATTCTGATCCGCCCGGTGGTCTCTGAGAAGACCTACGCCTCGATGGAGGTAGGCACCTACGTCTTCGTGGTCGATCCTCGCGCCACCAAGATCGACGTGCGCCACGCCGTCGAGCAGGCCTTCAACGTGAAGGTCACCAACGTCAACACGCTGAACCGCAAGGGTAAGAACACGCGCAACCGCCGCACCGGCGTTCGCGGGACCAAGCCCAACACCAAGCGCGCCATCGTCACCTTGAAACAAGGTGACACGATCAACCTCTTCGAGAACTAAGGACTGCCATGGCCCTACGTCACCGCAAACCCACCAGTCCCGGCCGCCGGTTCCAGACGGTCTCGGACTTCGCTGAACTCACCACGTCGACCCCGGAGAAGTCGCTGCTCGAGCCCAAGCCCAAGTCCGGTGGCCGCAACAGCTACGGCCGCAAGACCTCGCGACACCGTGGTGGCGGCCACAAGCAGCAGTACCGCGTCATCGACTTCAAGCGCAACAAAGACGCTATTCCCGCCAAGGTCGCGACCATTGAGTACGACCCCAACCGAACCTGTCGCATCGCCCTCTTGCACTACGCCGACGGCGAGAAGCGCTACATCCTCGCGCCTCACGGCTTAAAGGTCGGCGACTACGTCGAGTCCGGCGCCAAGGCCGACATCCGTACCGGCAACTCACTGCCCATGCGCTTCATCCCGACTGGTTCCACCGTGCACAACGTGGAGCTTCGTCCCGGGGGCGGCGGCAAGATGGCCCGCTCGGCCGGTATGAGCGTGCAGCTGGTGGCGAAAGACGGTGGTTTCGCCACCCTTCGTTTGCCCTCGACAGAAATGCGCCGCGTGCCCATCGACTGTCGCGCCACGCTCGGCATCGTCGGGAACTCCGAGCACGAGCTGATCAAGATCGGTAAGGCCGGTCGCAATCGCTGGAAGGGTGTTCGCCCCCAGACCCGTGGTGTGGCGATGAACCCGGTCGACCACCCCCTCGGTGGTGGCGAAGGCAAGACCTCTGGTGGCCGCCACCCGGTCTCGCCGTGGGGTCAGCCCGAAGGTCGTACGCGTCTGCCAAAGACATCAGACGCGCTCATTATTCGTCGTCGCCGTGGACGCGGCGCGCGGAGGTAGGTAGACAATGTCACGCAGCCTAAAAAAGGGTCCCTTCATCGACACCCACCTTTTGAAGAAGGTGGACGCGATGAACGCGGCCAACGAGAAGAAGGTCATCAAGACCTGGAGTCGTCGTTCGACGGTCATCCCCGACATGGTCGGCCACACCTTCGCGGTGCACGACGGCCGACGTCACGTGCCGGTCTTCGTGAACGAGTCGATGGTGGGTCACAAGCTCGGCGAGTTCGCCCCCACGCGCACCTTTAAGTTCCACGCGGGACAAGAGAAGACGGGTCGTCGCTGATGACTGCCTCCAAGACCAACGAACGGATCGGTACCCGCGCCACCCTGCGCGGCTACCAGATGTCCGCCAGCAAGGCCCGCGTGGTGCTCAACATCGTGCGCGGGGAAGACGTCAACACGGCCCGGGAGATCCTGGCCGGCACCACCCGTGAAGCGGCCGACGTGATCGGCAAAGTTCTGGCCTCGGCTGTCGCGAACGCGGTCAACAACGACGGCCTGCTCGCCGAAGAGCTCTACATCTCTGCCGCCTACGCGGACGAGGGCATCACCATGAAGCGTTTCAGCCCCCGCGCGCGTGGTCGTGCTGGCAAGATCTTCAAGCGCTCCACGCACATTACGGTCATCGTGTCGCGCATGGACGAAGAGCGCTTGGAACTCATGCGCGCCTCGCGCAGTGCGCAGGCCCAAGCCAGCCGTTCACGCCGAGTCGCCTCCTCGCGCCGTCGCGCCGACCAGACGGCCAGCGTCAACAAGCGCGAAGCCGCGCACGAAGCCCAGGCCGAACTCGACGCCGCTTCGGCCCTCGAGGCGGAGAACCTGGTGAGTGCCGATGAGATTACCCCAGACGACGTCATCGCCGACACCGTCCTGGAGGCGGACCTCGAGGCTGAGGCTCCGGGCGTAGAAGCGGCCAGTGAGGCCCAAGACGAAGACGCGGCGAGCGACTTCGCCCTAGAAGACGACTCGGTGTCTGAGGACACCACGGAGGAGACCAACTAATGGGTCAGAAGGTAAACCCCTACGGTTTCCGTCTCGGTATCACGACGGACTGGAAGTCCCGCTGGTTCAAGGAGCGCGGCTACAAGGACCTGGTCATCGAGGACTGGAAGATTCGCGACTATCTGACCAAGCAGCTCGAGAGCGCCGCGGTCAGTCGTATCGAGATTGAGCGCAACTCCGACCGCATCCGCGTGGACATCCACACGGCCCGTCCCGGCATCGTCATCGGTCGCCGCGGCGCCGAGGCCGAGCGCTTGAAGAAGGACCTGGAGAAGATCACCGGTCAAAAGAACAAGATCTCCCTCAATATCCAAGAGATTAAGCAGCCCGAGCTTGACGCGGCGTTGATTGCCCAAGGCATCTGTGACCAGCTGCTTCGTCGCGTGGCCTTTCGTCGCGCCATGAAACGCGGCATTCAGACCGTGCAAAAGGCGGGCGCCATGGGCGTGAAGATTCAGGCTTCGGGACGACTGGGTGGCGCAGAAATGTCGCGACGCGAGTCCTATCGCGAAGGTCGCGTGCCGCTGCACACCTTGCGTGCCGACATCGACTACGGCTTTCGCGAGGCCCGTACCTCCACGGGACGCATCGGCGTGAAGGTCTGGATCTACAAGGGCGACATCTTGCCCTACCAACTGACCAACGACGAGAAGATCGTCCGCGAGGCCGCCATGGCGGCCGGCGACGCGATGCCCGTCGGGGCGACGCCGTCCGGCCCCAAGGGTGTCGTTCGCGCTGGTGGGGGTCGTCGACGTGTCGACGCGGAGCCCACCGCCGAGGTCGCCCTCGAAGCCGAGGCCGTGTTGGAGAACGCCGACGCCTTGATCGACGGCCAGGTGGCCGATCCGGTCGTGGCTGACCTGCTCGCCTCCAACCCCGAGGTTGAAGCACAGCTCAGCGTCGAAGAAGAGATCGAGCGTCGCACCGCCTCGGAGCACTCCGACGCGCCGCACTTTCGAAAGGACGCCGAGTAGTCATGTTGATGCCCCGCAAAGTCAAGCACCGCAAGCAGATGCGCGGTCGTCGCGCCGGTATGGCCAAGGGCGGCGTTGACCTCAACTTTGGTGACTTCGGTATCCAGGCGCTCGAGTCGGGCTGGGTCACCGCCCGCCAGATTGAGGCCGCTCGTATCGCCATGACCCGTCACGTGAAGCGTGGTGGCAAGGTCTGGATCCGCGTCTTCCCGGACAAGCCCGTCACCCAGAAGCCGGCCGAGACCCGCATGGGTTCGGGCAAGGGCAACCCCGAGTTCTGGGTGGCCGTGGTGAAGCCTGGTCGCATGCTCTTTGAGCTCGGTGGAGTCGATGAGACCTTGGCCCGCGCCGCCATGGAGCGCGCCATTCAAAAGCTCCCCATCAAAGCCAAGTTCGTCGTTCGTCCCGGTACGCACGGCGCCCCGGAGGTAACGATCTAATGCCCAAGACCAGCGAACACCGCGCGGAGCTGCGCCGCTTGAGCGACAGCGAGCTGTTGGGCCGCCTCGGTGAGGCGCGTCGCGAACTGTTCAACCTCCGCTTCCAGCTGGCCACCGGCCAGCTCGACAACTCGGCGCGCATCGGCGCCGTGAAGAAAGACGTCGCGCGACTGTCCACGTTCCTTCGCGAACGTGAGATCGCCGCCGCCGAGGCCCTAGAAGAAAGCACCCAGTCATGAGTGACGCCACTGAGAACGAAACGCGCGCCAACCCCCGCAAGGTCCGCGAAGGCATTGTCATCTCCGACAAGATGAACTCGACGCTGGTCGTCGCGGTGAACGAGCGCGTCAGCCACGCCCGCTACGGCAAGACCGTTCAGCGCACCAAGAAGCTCTACGTGCACGACGAGAAGAACGAAGCCAAGATCGGCGACAAGGTGCGGGTCCAAGAGACCCGTCCGCTGTCGAAGTTGAAGCGCTGGCGCCTCACCGAAGTCGTGGAGCGGGCCCGATGATTCAACAAGAGAGCCGACTCAAGGTCGCCGACAACTCGGGTGCGAAGGAAGTTCTGTGCATCCGCGTGCTCGGAGGATCGCGCCGTCGCTACGCCTCGATCGGTGACGTCTTCATCGCCACCGTCAAGGACGCGATTCCCGGCGCCGCGGTGAAGAAGGGCGACGTGGTTCGCTGCGTCGTCGTTCGTACCGCCAAGGAGAAGCGTCGTCCCGACGGTTCCTACATCAAGTTCGATGAAAACGCCGCGGTGCTGATCAACGATCAGCTTCAACCCCGCGGTACGCGCATCTTTGGCCCCGTGGGTCGGGAACTGCGCGACAAGAAATTCATGCGAATCGTCTCGCTCGCACCGGAGGTGTTGTAATGAAAATTCGTAAAGGTGACGACGTGCTCGTACTGTCTGGCAAGTATCGCGGAGAGAGGGCCCACGTCGAAGAGGCGCTGCCGAGCGTCAACAAAGTGATCCTGGACAACCTGAACGTGGCCAAGCGAGCCACCAAGCAGCGTGGCGCCACTATGCAGGCGGGCATCATCGACAAGTTGATGCCACTGTCCGCCTCCAACGTCGCGGTGTGGTGCCCCAAGCACAAGGGTCCGGCCAAGATCGGCTCGGACGTCGTCGACGGAAAAAAGATTCGCGTCTGTCGTAAGTGCGGGGAGGTCCTATGAGCACGGCCACTCGACCACGCCTCAAGGTTCGCTTCGACGAAGAGATTCGTCCCGCGCTCAAAGAGGAGCTGGGGCTGGCCAACATCATGCAGGTTCCCCGGCTAGAGAAGATCGTCCTCAACTCCGGCGTCGGCCGGGCCACTCAGCAGGCCAGCCTGCTCGAAGGTGCCCAGCGTGACCTTGAGCTGATCACCGGTCAAAAGCCCATCGTCACGCGAGCGAAGAAGTCCATCGCGAGCTTCAAGCTGCGCGAAGAGCAGCCCATCGGCGTGAAAGTCACCCTGCGCGGGGACCGCGCTTGGGAGTTCTTCGATCGCCTGTTGAGCCTGGCGATTCCTCGTATCCGCGACTTTCGGGGCCTGTCCCCGAAGTCCTTTGACGGACACGGCAACTACACCTTTGGTGTGAATGACCAGTTGATCTTCCCCGAGATTGACTACGACAAGATCGACGCGCCCCGAGGATTCGACATCACCATTGTCACCTCGGCCGCGACCGACGAGCAGGGTCGCGCATTCTTGCGCGCCTACGGCTTCCCCTTTAGACAGGAGACTCGATAAGCATGGCGAAAAAAGCTCTTCGAATCAAGCAAAAGCAGACCCCGAAGTTCTCGACCCGGGCCTACACGCGCTGCGAGCGCTGTGGACGTCCGCGTTCGGTGTACCGCAAGTTCGGGCTGTGTCGTATCTGCTTGCGCATGATGGTCCACGCCGGTGAGATTCCCGGCGTCACGAAGGCCAGTTGGTAGGAGGACAGACATGACCATGACTGACCCGATTGCCGACATGCTCACGCGCATTCGCAACGCGAACTCCGCGATGTTTGACAGCGTCAAGATGCCCTCTTCGAAGTTGAAGGAGAGCTTGGCCAAGGTGCTCCAGAAGGAAGGCTTCATCGCGGGTTACACCGTGACGAAGTTGGACGACAAGCCCGGCGCCCAGCTGGAGATCAACCTCAAGTACTCAGAGGATCGCAAGAAGACCATCATCGGTATCAAGCGCGTCTCGAAGCCGGGGTTGCGTATCTACAAGAAGTCCGATCAGATGCCCAAGGTTCTCGGTGGGGTCGGCGTAGCCGTCGTCTCGACGAGTCACGGACTCATGACCGACCGCGAAGCCCGTAAGGCCAAGTTGGGTGGCGAGGTGCTCTGCTATGTGTGGTAGCCGCCTCGCAACCATGGAGGTTCTCTAATGTCGCGTATTGGCCGTACTCCCATCAACGTGCCGGGCAACGTCACGGTGAGCGTGGCGGGTGACGTAGTGACCGTCAAGGGTCCGAACGCCACCATGACCCGCAACATCCCGGGGGGCATCACCCTGGCTCAAGAAGGCGACACGTTGGTGCTTGACCGCGCCAGCGAAGAGACCTCCCAGAAGGCGTTGCACGGACTCACGCGAACGCTCGTCTCCAACATGGTGGTCGGCGTCACCGACGGGTGGTCCAAGGAGCTGGAGATCATCGGCGTGGGCTATCGCGCCACCGCCTCGGGTCCCGGCGCCATCGACCTCGCCCTGGGCTTTAGCCACCCGGTGAAGTTCACCGCCCCCGAAGGTGTGACCTTTGAGGTTCCTACCCCCACGCGGGTCATCATCAAGGGACCCGACAAAGAGATCGTCGGCCAAGTGGCCGCCAACATCCGCAAACTTCGTAAGCCCGAGCCCTACAAGGGCAAGGGTGTGCGCTACCTCGGCGAGCGAGTGGCGCGCAAGGCAGGAAAGGCCGCAAAGTAATGGCACGCACTACTCGTGAACTCCGTCAGCGTCGTCACCGTCGCCTGCGCAAGATCCTCTCGGGCACGCCCGAGCGTCCTCGCGTCGCGGTGAGTCGCACCAACAAGCACATCTCCGCGCAGATCATCGATGACGTGAACGGCCGCACGCTGGCCGCCGCATCATCGGTGGAGGGCGTGTTGAAGGACGCGACCGGCGGCAACATCGAAGGCGCCAAAGTCGTTGCGCAGCTGCTGGCCAGCCGCGCGAAGGAAGCCAATATCGCCACGGTGGTCTTTGACCGCGGTGGCTTCGACTACCACGGCCGAGTGGCGGCGTTCGCCGACGCCCTTCGTGCCGGTGGACTGGAGTTTTAATGACTGATGTAGAGCAGTACGAAGAGCGCACCATCAAAGTGAACCGCGTGTCCAAGGTCGTAAAGGGTGGACGTCGGTTCTCCTTCACCGCCCTCATGGTGATCGGTGATGGTAAGGGCAAGGTGGGGCTCGGCTACGGCAAGGCCAAAGAAGCCGGACTGGCCGTGCAAAAGGGAATCGAAGAGGCTCGCAAGAACCTCTTCGACGTGCCCCTGGCCGGTTCGACCATCGTCTATCCCGTGATCGGCAGCGCCGGCGCGGGTCGCGTTCTCATGAAGCCGGCCGCGCCCGGGACCGGCGTCATCGCCGGAGGGGCCGCGCGCGCCATTCTCGAGATGGCCGGCGTCAAGGACGTCATCGCCAAGTCGCTCGGGTCGTCCAACGGCATCAACGTGGCTCACGCCACCATTGAGGGTCTCAAGCAGTTACGTCGTCCCGAGGAGATCGCCGCCTCGCGCGACAAGTCGGCCGATGAGGTCATGCCTTCGGGCACGCTGCGCGCGTACCGCGAGCGTCAGCGCGAGGGCGACCTCTTCAAAGTGACGGAGGGTTAGTAATGTCATTGAAAGTAACGCAGATTCGTTCGTCGATCGCCACCAAGCCCAAGCACCGCGGAACGTTGCGCGCGCTTGGGCTGCGCGGTATCGGCCAGTCCAATGTGCTGCCCGACCGTCCCGAGATACACGGGATGATCGCTCGAGTGCCGCACCTGATCAAAGTAGAAGAGGTCTAGACATGAAGTTGCACGACCTCAAGTCACCTGAAGGCTCGACCCACCGCAAGAAGATTGTCGGTCGCGGTATCGCGGGCAAGGGCGGCAAGACGGCCGGACGCGGCACTAAGGGTCAAAAGGCTCGTCGCCAGATTCGACCCGGCTTCGAGGGTGGACAGTTGCCGCTCCTCCAGCGCATTCCCAAGCTGAAGGGGTTCACCAACCCTTTCCGCGTGGAGTACACCCCGGTCAACCTCGATGCGCTGGTGGCGCTCGGGGTGAGTGAGATCAACCCCGACGTGCTCGTCGGGCGAGGTCTCGCGCGCAAAAAGGACCTCATCAAGGTGCTCGGTCGCGGCGACATCAAAGGCGCACTCAACGTCTCGGCGCACGGATTCTCTGCCTCCGCCAAGGCCGCGATTGAAGGGGCCGGCGGGAGCGTGACCGTTCTGGACTTGCCCTTCTCAGTTCGCCCCCCGGCGTCGGGTAATCAGCACCAGAACCGTTAGGGTCGAACAGTGTTCCAGCGCCTGGCGAATATCTTTCGTGTCCCGGACCTTCGCAACAAGGTTCTCTTCACGGTTGGCATTATCTGCCTGTATCAGCTAGGCGCGAACCTGCCCATTCCCGGGGTGAGCTGGGCCAAGGTCCAGTCCCTGCAACACCAGGCGGGAGCGAGTGGCGTCCTTGGCTTCTTGAACCTCTTCTCGGGTGGGGCACTGACCCGACTCGCGGTCTTTGGGCTCGGGGTCATGCCCTACATCACGAGCTCCATCGTCATTCAGCTATTAACCGGCGTCATTCCCAAACTCGGCGAGTGGCGTGACCAGGGAGCCGTTGGTCAAAAGAAGATCACCCAGACCACGCGCTACCTGACCATCGGTCTCGCGCTCTTGCAGTCGACCGGGCTCATCTACGCCTTCCACGGGCACGACGAAGCGTTGCTCGGATTCACCATCAACCTGATCCCCCGGTTCACCGTCTGGCTGGCCCTGTTCATGGTGCTGATCTTGACGGCCGGTACGGCCTTCGTGATGTGGTTGGCCGAGCTCATCACCCAGCGCGGCATTGGCCAGGGCATGTCGCTGCTCATCTTCGCCAACGTGGTGGCCGGACTCCCCTCGGGTGGCAAGGCCGTGTGGGAAGAGGGCGGCCCGTACAAGTTCTACGTGATCTTGATCGTCTCGCTGGCTTTGCTGGTGCTGATCGTCTTCATGGACAACGGTCAGCGCCGCATTCCTGTCACCTTCGCCCGACGAGTGGTCGGTCGAAAGGAGATGGGCGGCAACTCGACCTACATTCCCTTGAAGGTCAACCAGTCGGGTGTTATTCCCATCATCTTCGCCTCCTCGGTTCTCTACATCCCGGTCTTGATGTCCAACATCGTTCCCTGGGCGAGCTTTCAGAACTTCGTGCGTAACTCACTCACGCCGACCAACTTCTTCTATATCGCCTCGGACTTCATCCTGATTCTCGCCTTCACCTTCTTCTACGTCTACATCGCCTTCGACCCGCACCAACAGGCGGAGATGCTCCGCCAACAAGGTGGCTTCGTGCCGGGCATTCGCCCGGGTATGCCCACCGAGAAGTACTTCTCGCGCATGCTCTCGCGCCTCACGGTGGTGGGCGCGGTCTTCCTCGCCTCGGTGGCCGTGACGCCCAGTGTGTTGATGGCGCTCTGGAGCATCAACCGCTTCCCCTACTACGGCACCACCCTGCTCATCGCGGTGGGTGTGTCCCTGGAGACCATGCGCCAGATTGACTCTCAGCTCATGATGCGCAACTACGAAGGCTTCTTGAAGAGATAGTCATGACTGGTCAACTGAATCTTGTCGTCCTGGGTAAACAGGGCGCCGGTAAGGGTACCCAGAGTGAACTGCTGTGTTCACGCTACGGACTCGCGCACATTTCCACCGGCGACATCTTGCGCGCGGCCATCCAAGCCGGCTCGCCGCTCGGCCTCGAAGTGAAGTCCGTTCTGGCAGCCGGTGAACTCGTCTCGGACGAGCTGGTGAACAAGTTGGTGGAAGATCGTTTTCAGGAGCCCGACGCCGCCAAAGGGGCGGTGCTGGACGGCTTTCCGCGCAATACCGGCCAAGCCCAGGCCCTGGAACGCCTCTTGGGCGAGGGCGGGGTGCGCCTCTGCATCTACCTCGATCTCGCCAATGAGCTGGTGATCCAGCGTCTCTCGTCTCGCCGCGTGTGCCAAGAGTGCGGGACGGTCTATAAGGACAGCGACCCTTCGGCCGTCTCGGGGACCTGTGAGAAGTGCGGGGGAGACGTGGTACAGCGAACCGACGACACGCCGGCCGCGATCGCGACGCGCCTCGAGACCTTTGAGCGTGAGACCTTTCCGCTTCTCTCCTTCTATGAGTCCCGCGATCTTCTGGTGAAGGTGAACGGTGATCAGTCAGTTGAGAAAGTGTCCACCGACATTGACGGACTTCTACACGGGCGAGGGCTGGTGTGATTCGCAAAAAAGACGAACTGGACAAGATGCGCAAGGCCGGCAAGGTGGTCGCTGAGATGCACGAGGTCACGCGCGCGGCCATTCGCCCCGGGGTCACCACCCGGCAGCTCGACGAGCTCGCGGCCGAGGTGCTGGCCAAGCGAAACGCCCGCTCGAATTTTTTGCACTACAACGGGTTTCCGGCCGTGATCTGTACGAGCCCCAACGACATGATCGTCCACGGCATTCCCGGGGACTACGTGCTCCAAGAGGGCGACATCATCTCCGTGGACGCGGGCGCCATCGTCGAGGGGTACCACGGTGATGCCGCCTACACCGCCCCGGTCGGTGAAGTGAGCGCGCTCGCGAAACGTCTCATTGAGGTCACCGAACGTTCGCTGTGGGCGGGCATCGATCAGCTCGTGGTCGGCGGACGACTCAACGAGGTCGGGCGCGCCGTGCAGCAGGTGGCCGAGGGGGCGGGTTTCTCGGTTGTGCGCGAGTACGTCGGTCACGCCATCGGCACCGAGATGCACGAGACGCCCCAGGTGCCGAACTACTGGCCGGGATCGGCCGGTCCGCTCTTGAAGGCGGGCATGGTGTACGCCGTCGAACCGATGGTCAACGTGGGAACCTACGAAACGTATGTGTTGGATGACGAGTGGAGCGTGATGACCGACGACGGAGAGCTCTCTGCGCACTTCGAGCACACCATCGCCGTCACCGAGAACGGGCCCGAGGTCTTTACGCGGGCCTAGCGCCGTATGGTGGGTCCGTGATCCCCCGAAACGGTTCGCGCCTCCGAGCGGTGTCGCGCGACGGAGCTTCTCGTCGCCCCGGAGTCCGCCGGGCGGGGGGCGTCATCTGCCTCGCGCTCACGATCGCCCTCGCCGGTACGAGCGTGGCCGTCACCTCACCGGTTGCTAACGCCGTGACCGGGCTCTACAGCTATCCCATCAGTGGCGCCTCCTTTGGCGTTCGGTCGCCGATTCACGTGGTGACCTTCTACGGGTCGGACTTCTCGGTCAAGATCGGCCTCGCGCGCAACACGATCGACGGGGGCGAAGAGACGCCCAGCGCCATGTGCCAAAGGACGAGCGGCTGCGTGGCGGCGGTGAACGGTGACTTCTTTGACGTCACTCGCTCGGGAAAGACCGACCCGGGTGACGAGGTCGGTGGCATCACTCGCAACTGTGTGCTGATGCACACTCCCGAGATCTCTCACGCCCAAGTGGATATCGACGCCGCGTCGGTCGCCAACAGCTTCAACTGGACCAGCGCGCTCGACGTGAACGGCACCACCGTAGCGATCACCGCCATCGATCAGGAACTGCCGATGTCCTACGTCGGCGTCAATGTCCCCCTCAAGGGGACTCTTCTCTACACCGCGCCCTACGCCCTAAAGACGCCGACTGGTCGTGGCCGGTCGACCTATGAGTTCGAGAACCTCGGGGGAGCCGCGAGTCCGACCACCATCAACTCGACCGCGCAACTGAAGTACGTCGGCACGACCGCCCGGGCCATACGGGTGAGGGCTGGTCGCGTCGACGTCTCCGCGCCCGTGGGCAGCCCGCTGGCCACCTTGGCCCTAGGGAGCACGGTAAGCCTCACCACGGCGTCAACCTCGGGCTGTGACAGCATCGGCGGCAGTCCGGTTCTGTTGGATAACGGGGTGGTCGAACCGGTCAATCCAGCCGACACCTACTTGGCGGCACCCTTCGCTCGCACGGTCATTGGTTGGACCGCCTCCGACGAGACGGTGATCATGACGGTCGGCGGAGTGGACGGCCGAGAAGGCGCCACGTGGGCTCAACTCGACGCCATTCTCCAGTCGCTCGACGTGCAGACCGCGCTCGACTTAGACGGGGGCACCTCGACGACGCTCTACGTCGACGGACACCTGGTGTACCCGACGGCCCGGTCAGAACGGTTGGTCTCAACCAGCCTGCTCGTGGTCCAGAACCACTAGGGCCTGGTACTACTCGCTGGCTAGAGCCTCACGAATCTCGGCGTAAAAGCCTTCGAGATGGTGCTCGAGGGGAACGAGCACACTCTCGTGGGAGTACACGCGACTGGCCGCACCGAGTTGGCACCGCTCGCAGGCCTCAAAGTCCTGTCGGTTCACGCGGTCAAACAGCTCGACCGAAGGCGCGATGTCAACCGCACGAGCCACGATCTCGGGCTCAAAGAGCCAGTCGCACACGAGCCGGGTTCGGTCCACGGCGACGGGCTCGAGACGGTGAATGATCACGTGATCGCCAAAGAGGTTGATGAACGCGCTCGGCGTCACGGTGATGCCGAAGTAGCGGCGCCGATCGTCCTCATCCAGGTGCGAGAGGGGAGAGAGCCCCACCCGTCCGTCAAAGGTGAAGCCCTCAACTCCCTCGCCGAGCGACGCCCCATAGCCCGGTCCGTGTGACTGGGTCCCGAGCCCTTTACGAAACTCGGGTATCACGTTGACAAGTTCGGGGTGAATGCTGGCGCAGTGGTAGCACTCCATAAAGTTCTCGACCAGAAGCTTCCAGTTGGCGGCGATGTCGTAGACCACGCGCTTGCCCGTGACAAGGCGATCGAGCCCCCAGCCCTCGATGTCTTCTGTGCCAAGTCGTAGGCGGATCTGCGCGCCGATGTCGTCGTCAAAGGACGCACCGACGTTGTCGAGGTTGATCCAGAGACATCCGTACTGCTCGTGCACACGTACGCGCTGCAGTCCGAGTTCGTCGCGGTCGTCGCCCACCCAGTCGCGAATGTTCGGCGCCGCACGCAAAGCACCATCGAGCCCGTACGTCCACGCGTGATAGGGACAGCGGATAGCTCCACGACAGGTGCCTTGCTCATCGAGGAAGATGCGCGCGCCCCGGTGGCGACAGACGTTGAGAAGCGCAGAGGCGGTGCCGTCTTCTTGTCGCACGAGGATAACGCTCTCGCCGGCAACCTGGATCGTGAGGTACGCGCCTGGTTCGGCGATGTCGGCACTTCGCCCGGCCAGGATCCATCGGCGCGCCCAGATGAGCCGTTGCTCGGCGTCGAACACCGCGGGATCGGTGTACCAGGAGCGTTCGAGCGTGGGGATCAACTGGCGACGATCAGTGCTGAGGGGGGTATTCACAGTGCCTCCTAGGTCGGCCAGACGGCTGGCCGCCGATGGCGGATCTCGACGGGGTTCCCCAGACGGCTGTGGCCGCCGCCTGCCGACTCGTGGCGAGTGTAGTTCATCGCGTAATTCACGGGTTTTGCGTTCCAAGATGTAAAACTCGCCGAAAAATGACGCATGGTCGCCGATGTCGAGGAGATGAGAACGGGTTGAGGCACGGTGAGCCTTCCTCGCGGTGTCGTCGGTGAGCGCCCCAGAGGTCTCGAATTTCGTCGTGCTTCAACTAGGACAGAATTGTGCTCGTGATTCGTAAATTACTCGTGGCCAACCGTGGTGAGATCGCGGTGCGGGCCTTTCAGGCAGCCAACGAGTTGGGCATCGCCTCGGTCGCGGTGTTTGCGTACGAGGACCGCTACTCACTTCACCGCCAGAAGGCCGATGAAAGCTACGAGATTGGGCAACGGGGTTCACCCGTACGCTCCTATCTGGATATCGAGGAACTCATTCGGGTGGCTCTTCTCGCGGAGGTTGACGCGCTGTACCCGGGATACGGGTTCCTCTCGGAGTCTCCCGATCTCGCTGAGGCCTGCGCGGAGAACGGGCTGACCTTTGTCGGCCCCACCGCAGAAACGCTCCACTTGGCCGGCAACAAGGTTCGCGCGTTGGAAGCCGCGCGCGGGGCCGGCCTGCCCACCTTGCGGTCGGCCTCTCTTGCTGGAGACTCACTCGGCGATCAGTCCGAGCTGATCGCTCTGGCGAGCGACGTGGGCTTCCCCTTGTTCGTGAAGGCGGCCTCGGGCGGAGGGGGCCGTGGCTTGCGACTGGTAGAGGAATTCCAAGATCTGCCAGAGGCCATCAGCGTCGCCGCCAACGAAGCGCAGTCCGCCTTCGGTGACGGGACCGTGTTCTTGGAGCAGGCGGTGTTACGACCGCGCCACATCGAGGTGCAGGTTCTCGGCGATAACGACGGCAACGTCGTTCATCTCTTTGAGCGCGACTGTTCTATTCAGCGTCGTCACCAAAAGGTCATTGAGATTGCGCCCGCGCCCGGACTCGACGAGGGACTGCGCGAGCGACTGTGTGCCGACGCGGTGGCCTTCGCTCGCGCCGTTGGGTATCGCAACGCGGGGACGGTTGAGTTCCTAGTGGATGCGCAGGGCGCTCACGTCTTTATCGAGATGAACCCCCGCATCCAGGTGGAGCACACGGTGACCGAAGAGGTCACCTCCATTGACCTCGTTCAGACTCAACTGCGCGTCGCGGGCGGAGAGTCTCTTCGAGACCTCGGCGTAGAGCAGTCCTCGATTCGAGTCATCGGCTCTGCCGTGCAGTGTCGAATCACCACCGAAGATCCAGCCAATGACTTTCGCCCGGACAGCGGACGCATCAGCACGTATCGATCGCCCGGCGGAGCGGGCGTGCGCCTGGATGGGGGGACCTACGTCGGAGCAGAGATCCTGCCGTACTACGACTCGCTTTTGGTGAAGCAGACCTGTCGGGGACGAACATTTAGTGACGCGCTGGCCAGGTCTCGGCGAGCCCTCGCCGAGTTTCGAATTCGTGGCGTCACCACCAACATCTCCTTTCTTCAGGCAGTCATGTCCGAGCCCGATCTCGTGGCCGGTCGTATCACGACGGCCTTTCTAGAGGAGCATCCCAACCTCGCGAAGACTCCCGGGGGCCGCGACCGAGGAACCCGTCTGCTCACCTACCTGGCGGACGTCACCGTCAATCGTCCGAACGGTCACGCGCCCACGTCACCCGATCCCGCGACCAAACTGCCCCCGCTACCCGAAGGCCAACCACCCACGGGGTCGCGTCAGCGCTTGGCCGAACTTGGGGCCACGGGTTTCGCCGCCGAACTGCGCAACGCCACTCGACTGGCCGTGACGGATACGACCCTGCGCGACGCCCATCAGTCCCTGCTCGCAACGCGGCTCCGCACCTTTGACATGGTTGCCGTCGCGCCCCATCTGGCCCACGGCCTGCCGCAGTTGCTGTCGTTGGAAGCCTGGGGTGGGGCGACCTTTGACGTCGCTCTGCGTTTTCTGAAAGAAGATCCTTGGGAACGTCTCGCGCAGTTGCGAGAGGCCGTGCCCAATCTCTGTCTGCAGATGCTGTTGCGAGGGCGCAACACCGTGGGCTACACCCCCTACCCCGACCGGGTCGCCACCGCCTTCGTCGCCGAAGCGGCCGCCACGGGGATCGACATCTTTCGGGTCTTTGACGCCTTCAACGACGTGGAACAAATGCGCCCGGCCATCGATGCGGTGCTGGAGTCGGGAAAGGTCGCTGAAGGAACGCTCTGTTACTCGGGCGATCTCTCCGATCCGCGCGAGTCGCTGTACACGCTTGACTATTACCTGGCCGTCGCCGAGCGACTTGTAGAGACCGGTTGTCACGTCTTGTGCGTGAAGGACATGGCGGGCTTGTTGCGCGCACCGGCGTCTTTCACGCTCATCTCCGCGTTGCGCTCGAACTTTGATCTGCCGGTTCATCTGCACACCCATGACACGGCGGGCGGTCAGTTGGCCACGTACATGGCGGCCGTCGAGGCCGGGGTCGATGCGGTGGACGGTGCGGCCGGTCCCCTGTCGGGTACGACCAGCCAACCGCCGTTACCGGCCATCGTGGCGGCGACCGATCACACGAATCGCGCCACCGGACTCTCGCTCGGCGAGTTGAACGATCTCGAGCCCTACTGGGCGGCGGTTCGTTCGCTGTATGAGCCCTTTGAGAGCGGCCTGCGCTCTCCGACGGGACGGGTCTACGAGCACGAGATTCCCGGTGGTCAGCTGTCCAACCTGCGCACGCAAGCGATCGCGCTGGGACTAGGGGATCGCTTTGAGGTCGTCGAAGATCTGTACACCGCCGCCAACACGATTCTCGGTCACATCATCAAGGTGACACCCTCGTCAAAAGTGGTGGGTGATTTGGCGCTGTACTTGGCCGGGGTGGACGCGGACCAGGCTGAGTTCGAGCGAAACCCGGCGGCCTTTGACTTGCCCGACAGCGTGATCGGTTTTCTCGAGGGCGAGCTCGGCGTGCCACCCGGCGGCTGGCCCGAGCCGTTTCGAACGAAGGCCCTAGACGGCCGAGCGCAGGTGGCGAAACCCGTCGTCCTCACGAAAAAGGACGAAGAGGCCCTGGAGAGACCCGACGACGTTCGAGCGACTCTCAATCGGCTTCTCTTTCCAGGACCCGCGCGCGAGAGGGAAGAGGCTTTGAGCGATTTTGGTGACCTCTCCACGGTCCCCACGCGAGCCTTCTTCTACGGCCTTGATCCTGGGGAGGAAGTCGAGGTGCGACTCGCTCCCGGCGTCTCACTCTTCTTGGGGGTGGACGCCGTCGGCGAGGTAGACGAAAAGGGGTATCGAATTGTCTACTGCCGCTTGAACGGCCAGCATCGAGCGGTCAGTGTTCGCGACGAGTCCGCCAAGGATCAGACCATCCATCGTGAGAAGGCTCAGCTGAGCGACCCCGCTCACGTGGCGGCCCCCTTCGCCGGGCTGGTGACGGTGCACGTCGCCCCCGGCGACCAGATCTTGGCCGGGCAGACGGTGGCCACCATTGAGGCGATGAAGATGGAAGCAGCGATCACGTCGTCTCTCTCGGGCACCGTCGCGCACGTCTCGGTGGAGCCCGGGGCCACCGTCGAGGGAGGAGACCTGCTCCTCACGGTGAGGTCGTCGGGCAGTTCTTGACACCAGCGGGTCATACCGGCTCCTTCGAGCCATCTCTCGTACCATCGAACCGTGAGGAGCGTGGCGACTCAGGTCGTCATAACCGTGCCCGTGGTGCTCGTGGCGGCGTTCGTCTTCCTCTCGACTAGTGCGGGATCTGATAACGGAACCCCTACGAGCACCGTTCCTGCCGGCGCTGCGACCACCACCACTTCGTCCACGACGACCACGACACTTGTCCCCACGGCTCCGGCGACGCACAACCCGGACAATCCCTTTACCAGTCGGGCGACGGCGCTCTATCTCAAAGGTCGCGAGGGAATGGTCACCGCCGCGGTCTACAACGTGGCAACCGGGGCCACGTTCACGTATCACAACGGCTACCACGAGCGCACGGCGTCCATCGTCAAGATCGACATTCTGGCTGACCTCTTATACGAGTCCCAACAAAGCGGCACGTCGTTGACCCCCAAGCAGCAGTCGCTCGCGACCAGCATGATCGAGGCGTCCAATGACGCCGCCGCCACGAAGCTGTGGGCGGCGATCGGCGGGCGTGATGCGATCGACGCCTTCAATACTTTGATCGGTTTCAAGTCGACCATCCCCAGCTGGTCGTGGGGCGATATCTCGACAACCCCCCTTGACCAACTGCAGCTTCTCAAAGCCATCGCGGTACCAAACGCGATTCTGGACACCGCGTCACGCGAATACGAGATCACCTTGATGGAGCACGTGATTGAGGGTCAGCAGTTCGGCCTCGGTTGGGGTTCGCCCGCTCGCGCGACGGTGGCTATGAAAGACGGCTGGTACAAGGAGACCCCCATCGGTTGGCAAGTCAACACGACCGGTTTCGTGCAGTTCCAGGGGCGGTTTTATCTAGTGACGATCATGACCGAAGGCGATCCGGATGAGACGTACGGAATTGATACCACGACCGCTCTCTCCAGCGATGTCTGGAAGTATCTACTGCCGCGATAGTTGAAGGCTGGGGAGCACGGTCCGCGGTCCACTTATCAACGACAAGAGGGCCGCGGTGTCCAGATGCTCCTCTATAAGATCGGCCAATGTGTCGAGTCGAGCCTCGCGTCGCGCCGCGAAGTTGTGACGGATGTCGGCGACGAATCGTTTGTTCGCTCGCGTAGCTACCTCGGTGAGATACGTACGACGCCACTCGTCGTTTTCGAAGAGGCCATGCCACAAGGTTCCGGCTACCGATCCCTGCACGCAGCCCTGATCAGCGAAGAATGCGGGTCCATCCCCAAGGACGCGGCCGTGATGAATCTCGTAGCCGTGCACCGTCGTTCCATTGTCAAGCGTCGCCTGGACCTGAGCGAGAACTTTGTCGCGCTCAAACACCGAGCGCGTCGGGAGAAGCCCGAGTCCCTCGACGGAGTCCTCCGCGCTCTCGACGCCGTCGTCAATGCGATCGCCGAGCATCTGATAGCCGCCGCAGAGCCCAAGAATCGCGCGCCCTTCCGCGGCCCGGCGCGCGAGGGCCACATCGAAACCTCTTTGGCGCAACCAGGTGAGGTCACTCACCGTGGCGCGCGTCCCGGGCAACACCACCAAGTCGCAGTCCCGCATCTCTTCGGGGTGATAAAGCGGACGCAGTACGACGCCGGGTTCATCGACGAGCGGATCAAAGTCAGTGAGGTTGGAAGCCCGGGGCAACGCCACGATTCCGATGGACAGGACGTCCTCACCACGCGGGGCAACAGAGTCGAGCCAGGACGAGAAGTCCGTGGCATCCTCGGCGTCTAGTTCGAGGCCGCGCTGATAGGGGAGCACGCCCCAGGTCGAGCGACCGGTGAGTTTGGCGAGTTGATTGATTCCCGGCTGAAGAAGCTCCTTGGAACCTCGGAACTTGTTCACGATGAATCCGCGCACGAGTTGCTGATCGCGAGATTCGAGAACGGCGAGGGTGCCCACGAAGGAGGCAAAGACGCCGCCGCGGTCAACGTCGCCGACGAGAATGGCTGGCACGTTCGCGGCAACCGCGAACCCGAGGTTGGCAATATCGCTGCGGCGAAGATTGATCTCAGCAGGGCTGCCGGCTCCCTCGCAGATGACGACGTCAAAGCGACGGCGCAGTTCGGCGTGCGCCTCGACCACCAATTCGAGCAGGCCATGCTTCTCGTGCCATCCGGTCGCTGCATCCAGATTGCCCGCGGGGTGGCCGAGAACGATGAGCTGACTGCTCGTGTCAGAGCCGGGCTTTAAGAGGACAGGATTCATCAAGACGTCAGGCTCAACCTGAGCGGCTTGAGCCTGGATGACTTGAGCGCGGCCGATCTCGCATCCGTCACGCGTCACAAACGAGTTGAGCGACATGTTCTGTGCCTTGAACGGCGCCACTGACACGCCCCGACGCGCTAGCCAACGACAGAGTCCGGTAACAACCGTACTTTTTCCTGCTCCCGACGAAGTGCCGAGGACGAGCAGTGAACCGGACGTCACAAACGGACTCCAACTCGTCTCATGAGGCGACGTCTCACATCGATCGCGGAGGAACGTCAATCACGCGACTCCCGCGGATGAATACGTCGCGGGACGACGACGAGTTCGCCGTCGTCGGTTCGAAGGATGCGTACTCGGGTTCCAAAATGAAAGTCCAGCGAGTCCTCGCGCAGAACCTCTTCCGCGGTTCCGGACGTGACGATCGCGCCGCCCGCCAACAGAAGTAATTGATCTGCGAACTGCGCGGCCAGAGTGAGGTCATGCATCGCGCTCACGACGGTGAGTCCGCGCTCGATGCGAAGTTCATCGACGAGTTCGAGCGCCTCGACACGTCGGCCGAGGTCGAGCGCGCTGGTGGGCTCGTCGAGGAGCAAGACCGGCGCCTCTTGGGCGAGTGCCCGGGCCAGTACAAGTCGCTGAAGTTCACCACCGGACATCGTCGTAAGGTGTCGTTCCGCAAAAGCACCGAGTGACAGACGCTGGAGGAGTTCGAGCGAGCGTTCGCGATCGTGCGGGCCTTCGGCCCCGAAGTACCCGAGGTGGGGCAGACGCCCGAGCGACACGTAATCGATCGCTCGCATCTCTGGCGGGAACTCCGGCTTCTGAGGAACGTAGGCCACGAGTTGCGCAAAGGCTCTCGGGCTCAATCCGGCGGTAGAACGTCCATGAACGCGTACGTCGCCCTCAAAGCCGATTAGCCGGGCAACCACCTTTAGCAACGTTGTCTTGCCGGCACCGTTCGCGCCGATGAGTCCGACCCAGCTTCCCGTGTGTACGTCGACGCTGACGTTGGCGAGCGCGTCCACGTCGCCGTATTGCACCGAGACGTGGCGCATCTCGACGATGGAACTCGCGCTCTCGGGCGAGAGTTGCGCCGACACGCTAAAGGACTCCTTGGTGTGCCCGACGCGAGCGCAAGACAAATATGAAAAAAGGTCCGCCCACGAACGCCGTCACCACGCCAAGGGGCACCTCGGCGGGGGATTCGATCGTTCGCGCAACCAAGTCAGCCAGGATGAGAAACGTCGCGCCGCCCACGATCGAGACAGGGAGCACGACGCGGTAACTCGCGTTGGTGGTGAGGCGAACGACGTGAGGGACGATGATGCCGACGAAGCCGATGAGTCCGCTCACCGAGACGGCCGCGGCGGTGCCCAACGTCGCGGCCGCCACGACGACGAGCCGCACTCGCCGTGGATTGACTCCTAAGCTGCTCGCTTCTTCCTCACCCAGTCGAAGGACGTCGAGCAAGCGTCGATGCATAAGGAGCACCGTCGTACTGACGACGACGTAGGGCAAGATGAGCCAGACGTCTGACCAGGTGGTGAAGTTGAGGCTGCCGAGTATCCAGGCGTACACGGCCTGAAGGTCGGCCGAGTGCTGCTGTTGCAACGCGGTCTGCGCCGCGGTAAAAAGCGCCGCCACAGCGACGCCCGCCAAAACCACCGACGTGCCCGAACTGCGTCCTCCAAACTTGGCACCCACCAGATAGGTGAGCGTCACCGCGGCGGTACCGCCGATGAAGGCCGCCACCGGCAACATAGACGTAGTGCCCCAGTGCGAGACGATGACAATTGTGGCCCCGAGTCCCGCTCCCGCCGCCACGCCCAGCAAGTAGGGGTCGGCCAGAGGGTTGCGAAAGACCCCCTGGTATGAGGCCCCGCCGGCGGCGAGCATGGCTCCCACCATGCCGCCGAGAATCACGCGGGGAAGTCGAATATCCCACACGATCCCTTGTTCAAGAGTGGGCGCCGACGAGTGGTAGTGCACCAAGGGGACGTGCGAGAGTAAGACGCCTATGACCGTTGAGATGGAGATATCGGCCGGTCCAATGGCGGTGCTGACGAGAACGACGGCAATCAGTGCGACGCCGGTGACGAGAAGTGGCCAGCGAGGTGAGATCGGCGCGGTTGATAGGGTGGTCCCTCGCCGCCGGGCCCGAGGCTTTGGGATGGTCGGGGTGCTCACGACGAGGTCGACGCCGCTTTCGCGTTGAGAGCGTTCGCGACGTCTTGAAGAAGGATGACCACGCGCGGTCCCCAGCGCGAGGCGATGTCGTCGTTGAGAGGCACGACGCGGTGGTTCTTCACGGCGCTCATGGCCGACCAGCCCGGACGCTTGGCTACTGATGCCGCGTTCGCTTTACAGCAGACCGTGTCGGCAAGAAAGATGTAGGTGGGATTGGCCTTCACGATGAACTCGGCGCTGAGCTGGGGATAACCGCCGCTTGAGGCGACACCCGTGGCGCGGTCAGCGATGGACTTGAGACCTAACAGGGCAAACAACTGGCCGACGAATGTCGTCGACGTGGCCGAGTAGAAGGTGGGGTCAACCTCGTAGTAGTAGGTCGTGCCCTTGGCCGCTTTGTGAGTGGTGGAGATGATGTGGGCGATCTTCGACTTGATCGAGGTAACTTCCTCTCGGGCTTGGGACGTGTGACCCGTGGCCTTACCCAGAGGTCCGTACTGCGCGTACGCCGCGCTTAGATCGCCCGCAGTCCGTTCGTAGAGAACGGGTATCTTGAGAGCCTTCATCTGGGCCAGAAAACCTGGCGGATCCACCGCGACGATGATGAGATCCGGGTTGTACTTGGCGATCGCCTCGACGTTGGGCTCGTAGCCGTTCAGCGTCGTCTTTGGTGCGCTGGTGGGGTAGTCCGAGTACTCATCGACCGCCTTGACCTGCGGTCCGGCGCCGATGGCGTAGAGCATCTCGGTGGCGGTGGGCGAGAGCGAGACGATCGAGGTGGGTGCCTTGGTGATCGTGAAGGTGCCGTCGGCGAATTTCATAGTGACCGGGAAAGGGGCCTTGGCGGCGGGCTCAGAAGCGCCCGCAGCCAGGGGTGCCCATACCCCCACGAGAATGAGAAGAGCGACAAGACTCTTTCGGACAGAACGCATAGTTAATCTCCGTTAGCTAGATCGGAGGAAAGCCGTTCCGTCCGCTCCAACGGAGTGGAACGAATCGCCCTTCCACCGAGGACTGATTACGTCGATGCAGGGAAGGCGACCGGACTCGTCCCCAGATGGGGCATTACCGTTGCGGGACAGCGCCGGAATTACACCGGACTTCGCTACGACTACACCACCTCGACGTGGAGTCGAAGTACCGCGAGCCTACCTCCGCCCGCGAGCGGGCGCGAGGCGAGACGACGAGTGGCACTCGACCCCTCGTTACGCTGGCTATCGTGACTGAGCGCCTCGTCCCCTTCAGCGGCGCCCTCAACTTTCGAGACCTCGGAGGTTACGAGACCGAGGACGGGCGTCTCACGCGGTGGGGGCGTCTCTTTCGCAGTGACGCGATGCACGATCTCACACCGGACGATCTCAAAGTGTTTCGCGCACTCGGCATCGCGTCGGTGGTTGACTTGCGGAGCGCGTCTGAGCTGGAACGCACGGGTCGCGGACTCCTGGCCGGCGAGCCTCTTCGCTTCGTAAACTCTCCCGTACTTTCGAACTACCAGACCGATGAGTCTCGGACGAATATCGACGAGGGCTACATGTCGCGCCGCTATCTTGAGTACCTTCAGGTGGGGGCCCCCGCCTTCGTGCGGGTGATCGACGAGATGACCAAAGCCGACAACTACCCGCTCGTCTTTAACTGCTTCTTGGGCAAAGACCGAACCGGAGTCGTGGCGGCACTGGTTCTCAGTTGCTTGGGTGTCGGTCGCTCCGCCATCGTGGAGGACTACGCCCTGACAGCACCGCGGGTGATCCTCATTGTCGAGAAGCTTCTCCGTGACCCCCTCCTCGGCGAGGAGGTGAGACACGGGAATCCATTACTTCTCGGCGCTCGCGAGACGACGATGTCCAACTTTCTCTCAGCGGTGGACGAACGCTTCGGAGGTCCGGTCGCCTGGGCCCAAGGTGCTGGCGTCCCCGCGGAGAGCATTGATCGCCTACGCGATCTCCTACTTGATGAGGGGTAAGACCAAGGCAACCGTCCCGGTGGGGCGCAGCGGCGTCGGCGCGTATCGGTGGGACTTTGGCGAGTCGGAAAGAGGCACCAACCCGTAGAATGGATAGGCGCCGATCGCGAAGTCGCGGAGGCAAAATACCGGGAAAGTGCCGTTGTTTTTGCGTTTTACAGATTTTCCGGTAGAATAGTAAGCCGACCTCGGGGCAGGACTGCCGAGGTCTATCCGTGAAGGAGTTTTGCTCCCGCACGTCCCGTAGTGAAGATACAAGGAGAAAGAACCTGAGTAAGCCTAAGGAAGATGCGTTCACCGTAGAGGGAACCGTCGTCGAGCCGCTGCCGAACGCCATGTTTCGTGTCGAGTTGGAGAACGGGTACACCGTGCTCGCTCACAGTTCGGGGAAAATGCGCATGCACCGCATCCGCATCCTTCCCGGCGACAAGGTCCAGGTAGAGATCACGCCGTACGACATGACCCGCGGCCGCATCACTTATCGCTACCGCTAACTCACGTTTTTCAAGTTCGAGAAAGTAATCAAATGAAAGTTCGCGCAAGCGTCAAACCCATCTGTGAAAAGTGCAAGGTCATTCGACGGGCCGGGGTTGTTCGCGTGATCTGTGAAGCAAACCCGCGCCACAAGCAGCGTCAGGGTTAGGAGAAAACGATGGCTCGTATTGCTGGTGTTGACATTCCGCGCGACAAGCGCACCGTTATCGCGCTCACCTATATCTTTGGCGTTGGTCCCACCATCGCTCAGCAGATCACCGCCGCGACGGGGATCAGTGAGTCCACGCGCGTGAAGGACCTCACCGAGTCCGAAGTCAACGCCCTTCGTACGTATATCGACCAGAACGTCACCGTCGAAGGTGACCTGCGTCGCGATGTCGCCCAAGACATCAAGCGCAAGATGGAGATCAACTCGCTCCAGGGAATTCGCCACCGCAAGGGCCTGCCCGTTCGTGGCCAGCGCACTCGCACCAACGCTCGCACCCGCAAGGGACCCAAGCGCACCGTCGCCGGTAAGAAGAAGGTAACCAAGTAATGGCTAAGCCCACTACGGCTCGCAAGGTCCGCAAGAAGGAACGCAAGAACGTTGCCTTTGGCGTCGCTCACATCAAGAGCTCTTTCAACAACACGATCGTCTCGATCACCGACCCCGAGGGCAATGTACTGTCCTGGGCGTCGTCTGGTCAGGTGGGCTTCAAGGGTTCACGCAAGTCCACTCCCTACGCGGCGCAACTCGCGGCGGAGAAGTGCGCGCGCGCGGCCATGGAGCATGGTGTGAAGAAAGTCGACGTGCTGGTGCGCGGACCGGGTTCGGGTCGTGAGACGGCCATTCGTTCCATCGCCGCCGCGGGCATTGAAGTGGTAGCGATCAAGGATGTCACCCCACTGCCGCACAACGGATGTCGCCCCAAAAAGCGGCGTCGAGGTTAAGGAAAGAAATGGCTCGTTACACAGGACCCGTCTGTCGACTCTGTCGGCGTGAACGTACGAAGTTGTACCTGAAGGGTGAGCGTTGCTTTACCTTGAAGTGCCCCGTCGCTGAGAACTCGGATCGTCGCATCCGCGCCTTCCCGCCCGGCATGCACGGTCGCGACCGTCAGCGTCAGGGCTCGGAGTACTTGACGCAGCTTCGTGAGAAGCAGAAGGCTCGTCGAATCTACGGCGTGCTGGAAAAGCAGTTCCGCAACCTCTACGAAGAGGCCAACCGTCGTCCGGGCATGACTGGCGTCAACTTGCTTCAGTTCCTTGAGACCCGTCTCGACAACGTGGTCTATCGCGCTGGCTGGGGGGCGTCGCGCGCTCAGGCTCGCCAATTGGTGCGCCACGGTCACGTCAGCATCAACGGCAAGCGCGTGGACATCCCTTCGTACCGCGTTCGTCCTGGTGAGGTCGTGTCCTTGAAGGCCGCGACCCGCGAGAACTTCAACGTGAAGCGCAACCTCGATGTCCTCGACCGCAGTGTCCCGGGCTGGCTAGAGACGGGCGACAATGGCTTTAGCGTCACCGTTCGCGTAGTTCCCCAGCGCGAGCAGATCGACGAGTCGATCCAAGAGCAACTCATCGTCGAGTTGTACTCCAAGTAACCGATCTTTTTACATACCCCTAGGAGTCCCTATGTTGATCATCCAACGACCCACTATCGAAGCTCTCGGCGACGAAGTCAACAATCGCCAATCCTTTGGCATTGGCCCGCTCGACCCGGGCTTCGGCCACACGCTCGGTAACTCACTGCGTCGCACGCTGCTGTCGTCGATCCCCGGCGCCGCCGCCACGCGCGTCAAGTTCGACGCCGTGTTGCACGAGTTTGGCGTGATCGAAGGCGTGAAGGAAGACGTGCAGGACATCACCTTGAACCTGAAGGATCTGCTCCTTCGCGTTCACTCCGATGAGCCCGTCACCCTGCGCCTCGACAAGCGCGGCGAGGGACCGGCCCTGGCGTCGGACCTCTCCACCACGGCTGACGTCGAGATCCTCAACGGCGATCTGCACTTGGCCTACCTGACCAACCCGCGTGCCGCGTTGACCTTTGAGTTGACCGTGGAGCGCGGCAAGGGATACGTCGGGGCCGAAGGGAACAAGGGTTCTTCGACCATTGGCGTCATTCCCCTCGACGCTATTTTCTCGCCCGTGCGTCGGGTGAGCTTCGAGATCGAGCCCGTGCGCGTCGAGCAGAGCAAGGACTTTGACCGCCTGGTCATTGACATCGAGACCGACGGTTCGATCTCCCCGCGCGAGGCGCTCGCCTCCGGTGGAAAGACCCTGGGTTCCTTAGTCGAGCTGATCGCCAGCTTCGACGAAGAGGCCCCATCCCTCGAACTCGGTGACGTGGGCTCGGCTCAAGCCGCCGCGAGCGAGCTGGACATTCGCATCGAAGAGCTCGGTCTCACCGAGCGTTCGCGCAACTGCCTTAAGCGCGCGGGCATCAACACCATCGCGCAGTTGGTGAACGCCACCGAACGTGACCTCACCTCCATCACTAACTTCGGCGCCACGTCGCTGAAGGACGTGAACGACCGCCTCGAGGAGCGCGGTCTGTCACTTCGAGCCGAGGACTAGACATGCGCGGCACCCCAACCAAGGGCAAGCGGTTCGGTGGCAACTCAGCGCACCAGAAGGCGATGATGGGAAACCTCGTCGCCTCGATGATCGCGGCCGAGTCCATCGTGACGACCGAGGCCAAGGCCAAGGCGCTGCGGCCGATCGTGGAGAAAGTTGTCACGGCGGCCAAGAACTCACCCGAGGACTCCGTACACGCGAACCGTCGCGTGGTGGCTTTCATTCGCGACAAGGACATGACCCACAAGCTCTTCACCGAGATTGCGCCGCGCTACACCGACCGTCCTGGTGGCTACACGCGCATCTTGAAGCTCGGACCGCGTCAGGGCGACAACGCGCCGATGGCGCGCATTGAGTTCGTCTGATCCACTAGGCGCCACGCAACGCTGGCGCCTCGACCTGGCCTACGACGGCCAGGAGTTCAGCGGGTTCGCCTATCAACCTCAGCACGACACGGTCGTGGGCCTCTTGCGTGCCACTCTGGCCAGCACCCTTCGACTCCCCGATGAACCGCTCATCGTGGGGGCGGGCCGCACGGATGCCGGGGTCCACGCCTTTCATCAGGTAGTCCACGTCGATCTGCCGCGCCTCACCCGAGTGCGCGCCTTGGAGGGCGAGCGTCTGGCCCACTCGCTCAACAAACAGCTTCGCGGCCGGGTACAGATACTGCGCGCGGTGGCCGTGAGCGACGACTTTCACGCGCGGTTCTCCGCGCGATGGCGTGAGTATCGCTACCTGGTCTTGGAGAACAACGCCCCGGGTCTCAACACCACCAACACGTGGGCGTGGTCGGTGGCCGGTCCCCTGGACCTGGAGGCGATGAACGTCGCCGCGGCGCGTACTCTGGGCACCCACGACTTTCGGGCTTTCTGCCGGCGACCAGCGAACTCACCCGCGGGAGAGCCCCTTCTTCGTAAAGTCCTCGGCGCGAAGTGGGAGCGGATCGACGATGAGTGGGCCATGAGCCCGCGTCACGCTCCTGCTCTTCGCCTCACCATTCGAGCCCAGTCGTTCTGCCACAACATGGTGCGTTGTCTGGTGTCGTCCATGGTGGCCGTCGGACGCGGGGCGCTCGAGGAACAGGAGATTTCTCGGCGACTTCTGAGCGGGGATCGTCACCAACTGCCTCAACCAGCCCCGGCCGCCGGGCTCGCCCTTATTGACGTCGGATACGACGACGACGACGGCTAAAAACGCAAACGCGCTCGGTAGGCTGGCGCCATGTCAGAACCGATCTCTTCAGGAATACCCATGGAGGAACTGAGTGGCGAGGTGCGCCCCCAGGACAATCTCTATCGTCACATGAACGAAAACTGGATGAAGCGCACCCCGATTCCGGCCGACCGAGCCGGGTACGGCAACTTCGACAAACTGCGCGAAGACTCCGAGGCGGCCATACGTGAGATCGTGGAAGAGGCGGCCGGCGAGAACGAGAGCGCAGACACCCAGAAGTTTCGCGACCTCTACGCCAGCTTCATGGACCAAGAGCGCGTCGAGGCCCTCGGCGCGGAACCACTGCGCGACGACCTGGCCTTGGTCGACACCGTGAGCACGCTGGGTGAGCTGGTGAGCGTGACCGGACAGCTGCAGCGCGGAGGGCTCTCGGGTTTCTTTGGCGTCTTCGTCGACAATGACCCGGGCAATCCTGAGCGCTACCTGGTCTTCTTGGAGCAGGGTGGTATCTCCCTGCCCAACGAGAACTACTACCGCGAAGAGCAGTTCGCCTCGGTTCGCGACGCCTACGCGCTACACATCCAGCGAATGTTGGAACTAGCGGGCCTGGATGACTCGCCGGCACGAGCGAAGCGCGTCTTTGACCTCGAGACCGAGATTGCGCGACGCCACTGGGATAACGTGACGACGCGCGACAGCGAGAAGACCTATAACCCCATGGAGTGGGTCAGCGTTCGCGACCTCTTCATTGCCGGCCTGCCGACGGGCAGTGGTGAGGTGAGTCTCGACCAGTGGGTCAGCGCCTTTGGGGCTCCCGACCAGGCCTTAAGTGAAGTAGTCGTGCGCGAGCCGAGTTTCTTTCGCGATCTGGGTGAACTCTTCGACCAGTCGCGCCTCGAGTCGTGGCGCGACTGGTTGCGTTGGAAGATCGTTCACGGCTACGCGTCCTATCTGTCGGCGGATTTTGTCGATGAGCAGTTCGACTTCTATGGACGTACCTTGACGGGGGCCCCGGAGCTACGCGAGCGCTGGAAGCGCGGAGTCTCACTGGTCGAGGGTGTCCTCGGCGAAGCGGTGGGCCAAATATACGTGGAGCGACACTTTCCGCCCGTGTCCAAGACCCGGATGGACGAGCTGGTTGCCAACTTGGTCGAGGCGTACCGCCAGAGCATTTCGACGCTCGAGTGGATGACGCCCGCGACGCGCGAGCGCGCGCTCGAGAAGCTGGCCGCCTTTACCCCGAAGATTGGCTACCCCGCGAAGTGGCGCGACTACTCCGCGCTCAGCATCGACGCGAGCGACCTGATCGCCAACGTGCGAGCCTCCAATGAGTTTGAGTTCCGTCGCGAGCTGGCCAAGATCGGCGCGCCCATAGACCGCGACGAGTGGTTCATGTATCCCCAAACGGTTAACGCCTACTACAACCCGGGCTTCAATGAGATCGTCTTCCCCGCGGCGATCTTGCAGTGGCCCTTCTTCGACGCGAAGAGCGACGATGCCGCGAACTACGGCGGCATTGGAGCGGTGATCGGCCACGAGATCGGACACGGTTTTGACGATCAGGGATCGAAGTTCGATGGTACCGGAAAGCTCACCGACTGGTGGGAGCCGGCCGATCGCGAGGCCTTCGAAGCGCGCACCCGTTCTCTCATCGATCAGTACAACGCCCTCTCGCCCGAAGAGACTCCCGGCCAACACGTGAACGGCGCGCTCACCATCGGTGAAAACATTGGCGACTTGGGTGGCCTGGGAATCGCGTGGAAGGCGTACCTCATTGCGCTGAACGGCCAAGAGCCTCCGGTCATCGACGGTCTCACCGGCGCTGAGCGTTTCTTTCTCTCGTGGGCTCAGGTCTGGCAGTACAAGGCACGAGCGGAAGAAGTGGCGCGTCGACTGGCCATCGACCCGCACTCGCCGCCCGAGTTTCGCTGCAACCAGATCGTGCGCAACATCGATGAGTTCTACGACACGTTCAACGTTACCGAGAACGACTCGCTCTGGTTGGAGCCCGATCAGCGCGTCACCATCTGGTAGCTCGGCCGCCGCGCCTGGCGAAGGGTAGGCCTCCTCGATACGCTCACTGCGTGACGAGAACACGGACGTTCTCATTGGTTTTTTAGACGCGCAACGCGAGCACGCACTCGGAATTCTCGAGGGACTGAGTGAGGAGCAGTTGCGTCTTAACGTGTTGCCCTCCGGTTGGAGTCCCCTCGGGATGGTGAAGCATCTCGCGCTTGATGTTGAGCACTATTGGATTAGCTGCGTCGTGGCCGGCGAGTCGCTCGACTTCTTCAGAGACAATGACCTCGAGGGCGAGAAGGTGTGGACGGTCGGGCCCAATGAGACGCCCGAAGAGATCTTCGCGCTGTACAGGAGGGAAATTCTCCGCTCGAACGAGATCATTCGAGCTACCCCTCTCGAGACTCCCCCCGCCATAAAGGAGGAGTGGTGGGGAGAGTGGCCGGTCGCCGATCTCCGATTTATCCTGTTGCACCTGATCGAGGAGACGGCCTGCCACGCAGGACATTTGGATGCCGCTCGCGAACTCATTGACGGGCGACAGTGGACGGCATTCTCTGAGGCGGAGTAGGCGGGCGACGAATGAACGCCACGTTGCTCCGGGTACGCTAGACAGTTCCTAAAGATGGTTTTCGGGCCATTTTCGTGAAACTTGCCCCACGGGGGCGAAGTTTCGTAAGATGGAGAGTCCCCCTCGGACCCCGTTGGGGCTGATCCGATGATTTCGCTAAGGAAGACCTGTGAAGACGTACTCGCCCAAGCCCGCGGAACTGACGCGTGACTGGCTGGTCATTGACGCGGAGGGCCTCGTGCTCGGCCGAGTCGCGACGGTCGCCGCCTCCTTACTGCGCGGGAAGCACCGCACGTTCTTTGCTCCCCACGTCGACACGGGTGACTACGTCATCATCGTGAACGCCGACAAGATCGTGGTCACGGCCAACAAGGCCGCCCAGAACTTCCACTACCGCCACTCGGGCTACCCCGGTGGCCTCCGGGCCACCTCGTGGCAGACCTTGATGGACACCGATCCCGCGAAGCTGGTGAGTGACGCCATTCGCGGGATGATCCCGAAGAATCGCCTGGGTCGCGCACAGATGGAGAAGCTCTTCGTCTACGCCGACGCCGAGCACCCCCACGCGGCCCAACAGCCCAAGAGTTTTGACACCTCGGCAATTCGCCGCGGTTAAGGAGTTACGTTGACCAAGCCTCTCACCCAGACCACCGGTCGTCGCAAGGAAGCGGTGGCGCGCGTGCGCTTGCGTCCCGGTACCGGGACGATCACCATCAACTCGCGGGCCTTCGACAACTACTTCACCTCGGCCACCCACCGCCAGATGGTGATGGAGCCGTTGCGCCTCATCGACGCCCAACAGACCTACGACATTGACGCCACCATCGAGGGCGGTGGAGTGGCCGGTCAGGCTGGCGCGCTGCGTCTGGGTATCTCTCGTTCACTTCTCGAGATCGACGAGGCCGTTCGTCCCGCCTTGAAGAAGGCCGGCCTTCTCACTCGCGACTCGCGCAAGAAGGAGACCAAGAAGTACGGTCTGAAAAAGGCGCGTAAGGCTCCTCAGTACTCCAAGCGTTAATGGTCATGCCCGTGCGCTTTGGCACGGACGGCATTCGAGGACGCGCGAGCGACGAGATCACTACCGAACTCGCGTACCGCCTCGGGAGAGCCGTCGCCAGTGTCTTTTCGGTGCCGATTTTTGTCGGCTACGACACCCGGGAGAGTTCGCCCACCCTGGCCGCCGCCGTTCTGGCCGGTCTCGCGGACGGGGGAGCGAGCGGGGTCAATCTCGGCTACTTCACGACCCCCGGGGTCGCCGTCATCGCCCAACAACGCGGGGGCGCAGGCGTGGTGGTCTCCGCGTCGCACAATCCCTATTACGACAACGGCCTGAAGGTGCTGGGTGTGGGCGGAGCCAAACTCGACCACGCCACCGAGGCCGCCGTGGAGAGTGCCCTCAACGTGGCCGAAAGCCCCTCCGCGAAGGACTTCGCCACGATGGAGATCGACGAGTCGGCCCAGCACGACTACGTGAAGCACCTGCGCGAGCTGGCGCCCGCCAACCTCTCGACGCTCTCGATCGTGGTGGACTGCGCCAACGGCGCGGCCTCCCACGTGGCCCACGAGCTCTATGAGTCGACCGGAGCCACACTGGACTTTCTGCATGATCAGCCCAACGGGCGCAACATCAACGAAGGCTCGGGCTCGACTCACGTGGAGAGCCTGGTGGCCGCGGTGCGCGCGACCCACGCGGACCTCGGGCTGGCCTTTGACGGCGACGCCGATCGCCTGATCGCCGTCGACTCCGAAGGCACCGTGCGTGACGGCGATGACCTGATGGTGCTCTTCGCACTTGATCGACTCGAGCGAGGGGTGTTGGGCGGGGGAGTGGTCGTCACCTCGATGAGCAATCTGGGACTCTATCGAGCTCTGGAGGCGGCGAAGGTCGAGATCGAAGAGACCGACGTGGGCGACCGGAACGTGTTGCTGGCCCTAGAAGAGAAGTCCTGGATCCTGGGTGGCGAGCAGTCGGGCCACGTGATCTTTCG
Organism: uncultured Acidimicrobiaceae bacterium; assembly: GCA_963756325.1. Classification (GTDB taxonomy): domain Bacteria; phylum Actinomycetota; class Acidimicrobiia; order Acidimicrobiales; family RAAP-2; genus RAAP-2. The sequence continues at coordinate 425,538 of CAVWNE010000002.1, read as the reverse complement.
CGATCTCGCCCCGACCGGCGATGGTCTGCTGACGGGGTTGCTGTTGGCGGAGTTGATCGTGCGCCGTGGGCCGCTGGCCGAACTGGCTGGCGGAGCGTGGCGTCGCGTTCCCCAAGAGATCTTCAGCGTGTCGCGTGAGCACTTCAGCGACGACGTCGTCCAAGCGATCTTCAACGAGTTGCTCGAGGTCTACGGGGTCGAGCGCGCGGACGTCCGCCTCCTCGTGCGGCCCTCTGGCACCGAACCGCTGGTGCGCATCATGATCGAAGCGCTCAACGCCGAGTTTGTGGAAGTTTTTAGCGAACGCCTCACCTCGCTGTACGTCTGAAGCGCTCCGAAAGGTAGAAAATCACCCCGAGTAGGCTGGCTTCATGTGCGGCATCATCGGAGTCGTGGGCTCCCGCGACACACTCGAGACGCTGCTCGAGGGTCTGGCGCGCCTGGAATATCGTGGCTACGACTCGGCGGGGGTTGCCTTGGTGCGCCCCGGGGAAACCTGGCGCGCCCGTACGGCTGAAGGCACCGAGTCAGTAAAGGCGTTGCGCCGGGAGTGTGAGCTGGCCCCGGACGGTTTTGCCTCGGGAATCGGACACACACGGTGGGCGACCCATGGCGCCCCCGAAGCCGTGAACGCCCACCCTCACCTTGACTGCTCGGGCAACATCGCCATCATCCACAACGGCATCATCGAGAACCACACCGAGATTCAAGAGGAACTGGAAACTCGGGGTCACCTCTTCAGTTCCCGCACCGACTCAGAAGTGCTCGCTCACCTCATCGAAGAAGAGCGCGCCAAGGGCCTCGAGCTCATCGAAGCCGTTCGTCAGAGCCTGCTCGTAGTGCGCGGGGCCTTTGCCGTCGCGGCCATGGACGCCACCGAGCCCGACGTCATCGTCGCCGCTCGACGCATCTCTCCCCTGATCGTGGGCACGGCGCCGGGCGTCACGTATCTGGCGAGTGATATTCCCGCCATCCTCGACCGTGCGACCGCCTTTTACGCGGTAAACGATGACGAGATTGTGCGCCTCGGGCCAGAAGGCTTTCGAGCCATTGACCTAGAAGGCGTGCCGGTTCGTCTGCACCAACTTTCCATCGACTGGGATCTCGAGACCGCCGAAAAGGGCGGGCACGAAGACTTCATGACCAAGGAGATCAACGAGCAGCCCGAAGCAATTCGAGCCACGCTGCTCGATCGCCGCCGTCGCGACGGGACCATCACCTTTGACGAGATGCGCATCTCCGACGAGGAGCTGCGCGACGTTTCTCGCGTAGTGATCGTGGCCGCGGGCACTTCACATCACGCGGGTCAGGTGGCCAAATACGCGATCGAACGCTGGGCGCGCCTCGGGGTCGACGTCGACATCTCGAGTGAGTACCGCTACCGAGATCCCATCGTTGAAGTGGGCACGTTAGTGATTGGGGTATCCCAAAGCGGTGAGACGATCGACACCATCCAGGCCATTCGTGAAGCGAAGAGACGGGGAGCCCGGGTCGTGGGAGTCACCAACATTGTGGGCTCCTCTCTAGCTCGTGAGTCCGATGCGGTTATCTACACTCGGGCGGGTCTCGAGGTCTCGGTGGCCTCGACGAAGGCGTTCGTCGCGCAGGTTGCGGCTCTCGAGCTCCTGGCACTGCGCCTGGCGCAACTGCGCGAGAGGCTGCCCCCGAGTGATGTCGACGCGCTGTTCAAAGGAATCAACGCTGTGGCGGGCCAGGTGGCGACGGCTCTCGATCGACGCAGCGACGTCGAGGACGTGGCCAAACAACTTCTCGGCTCGCGGGACTTCTTTTTCATTGGCCGGCACGTGGGATTTCCGACGTCACTCGAGGGCGCGCTCAAGCTGAAAGAACTCTCCTATCTGCACGCGGAGGGTTACCCAGCCGGCGAGTTGAAGCACGGGCCACTCGCGCTGATTGAGCCCGGCGTGGTCGTCGTCGCCGTGGTGACCGATCCCGCCCTGCACGAAAAGATGCTCTCGAACCTGGCTGAGGTGAAGGCCCGTGGCGCGACGGTAGTCGCGGTCGCCACCGACGACGACGAGTACGTGGAAGCGATTGCCGACTACGTGTTGCGAGTGCCCGCGACCGAACCGCTGTTTTCGCCGATGGTGGACGTGGTGCCACTGCAGCTTTTTGCCTACGCCATGGCGCGGGGGCTCGGACGCAACGTCGATCGACCGCGCAACCTCGCCAAAACCGTGACGGTTGAGTAGTGGTCACGACCGGGGTCGGCATCGACGTCGTTGACGTTGATCGCTTTCGATTAGTCCTAGAGCGCCGTCCACGCATTGTGGATCGACTTTTCACGGACGGGGAACGACGCGACGCCCACTGTCAACCAGAGCGTCTGGCCGCTCGTTTCGCTGCCAAGGAGGCGGTGCTGAAGACGCTCGGCATCGGTGCGGGAACTACTCCTTGGCGTTCGATCGAGGTCATCCTCAACGCCTCGGGAGCCCCGAGCGTGGTGTTACACGATCGGGCGCGTGAGATCGCCGAGAGTCAGGGCGTGGGATACCTTCACCTGTCGATGACCCACACCGATCACCTCGCCGCGGCATTCGTGGTCGGCTCCTCAAAAGATGACGACCATGGCGGTTGAAGGAGTTCGTCGACCGGCCTGGGCCGAGGTGTCCGCCTCCGCCATTCGCCATAACGTTCGCGCGCTGCGGGCCGTCGTCGGCGACGCGGAGATCTGTGCGGTCGTAAAGGCGAACGGCTATGGACACGGTCCCGTGCTGGTGGCGGAGGCCGCGCTGGAAGGCGGAGCCACGTCGCTGGCGGTGGCGCTCGTAGATGAGGGCCTCGAACTTCGTCACGCGGGGGTGACGGCCCCGATTTTGCTGCTCACGGAGATTCCCCCAGAGACGATTCCCGACGCCTACGGCGCGAACCTCACCTTGACCATTGGCTCACTCGAAGGAGCTCGCGCGGCTTCGCGCTGGGCGCAGTCCCTGGGCGGGCCTCACCCCGTCCACGTCAAGGTCGACACCGGCATGCACCGCATGGGGGTTGCGCCCGAAGACCTCGATGAGGTAGTCGACGTCGTCGTGGCCTCGCCGAACGTGGAACTTGAAGGTCTCTACACCCACCTGAGCGTGGCCGATGGTCCGAGCGCCGAGGACCGGGACTTTAGCGAGTCCCAGATCCAACTCTTCGACGATCTTGTGGCCGGCCTCGCGGCTCGAGGAGTGACACCGGCAATTTTGCACTGCGCCAACTCGGCGGGCGCTCTTGGATACCCGTCGTCGCGCCACACGATGGTGCGTGTGGGTCTCTCCTTGTATGGGTATCTGCCACATGAGTGGCTCGCGGAATCTTTGGCAGAAAAAGGGCAGCACCTGACGCCGGCACTGGCTCTGCGGGCTCAGGTGTCCGCCGTTCGCCGCGTAACAGCGGGCGCGCGGCCGAGCTACGGGCGCCGTCGCGAGCTCACGCGCGACGCCACGATCGTGACCGTGCCCTTTGGCTACGCCGACGGGTACCCGCGACACCTTTTCGAGGGCGGGGCTCAGGTACTAATCAATGGCACGCGTTACCCTCTGGCGGGCATGGTCACCATGGATCAATTGGTCGTGAACGTGGGCGACGACGCGGTGGCGGTGGGCGACGACGTGGTCTTGCTCGGGCGACAAGGTAGCGACGTCGTCAGCGCCGACGAGTGGGCGAACTGGGGCGGGACCATTACGTGGGAAGTTCTTACCAGTCTCGGCGCCCGGATCCCTCGAGTTCTCGTTGACTGATGGGCGAGTTCGAAGAGATGTCGACGTGCACGCGCTGCCTGCTCGCCGGTACGCGACAGCGAGTGGTCATCGGATCGGGTCCGCTGGACGCCCGTCTTATGGTGGTGGGAGAAGCGCCCGGTCGCACCGAGGATGAAGGGGGAGCGCCGTTCATCGGTCGCAGCGGGAAACTGTTTTTTGCTCTGCTTGAGGAAGTGGTGGGCCTCACCCGCGCCGACTGCTACGTGACCAACGTCGTGAAGTGTCGACCGCCCGCTAATCGCACGCCCACCCCCAGCGAAATTGCCACTTGTCGACCCTGGTTGATTGAGCAGCTTGATCGCGTAGCTCCGTCATATATTTTGACCCTCGGCAATACAGCGGGACGGGCAATTTTCGCGTATCGATCGGGAATCGGACAAGTGCATGGTCACGTCTTTCGTTCTGGCACCATCAAGGGAGTGCCGACCTATCATCCTGCCGCGGCCTTGCGCGGAGGACCGAGTGTGGTGGACACGATGCGCGCCGATCTTGGCGTGATTCATCGACTCATGGAGACGGCGTGAGCTGGAACCGTTACGCTTCAAGCGCTGAGGACACCCGAGCGGCGGGAGAGTCCTTCGCGTCGTTGCTTCGTCCCGGCGACATCGTGTTGTTGAGCGGACCCTTGGGTGCCGGCAAGACAACCTTTACTCAGGGAGTGGGGCGAGGCCTGGGTGTTCGCGAGCGAGTGACCAGTCCGACGTTCACTCTCGTGCGCCAACACGAGTGTGTCAATGCGTTCGCCATCACCACGCTCCATCACGCAGATGTCTACCGAGTGGGATCGCTGGGTGAGGTCGACGATCTGGCGCTCGGCGAGTTGGTCGAAGAGTCCGCCGTCGCGGTCATCGAGTGGGGAGAGATCGCGTCTTCCCTCTTTGGAGTTGAGGTGATCAACGTCTCTTTTGAGATTGATGACCGAGAGGGCCGCACGATCGAGGTCGACGGAGCCTTGGCCGGTCGAGAGCCTCAGCTGGATGAGTGGGCGTCATGAACCTACTCGCTATTGAGACCGCCACGACTGCGTGCGCCATCGCCCTACGCCTCGACTCCGGCGAGGAGTACGAGGAAGTGCTGGACACCCAGCGACACCACACCGAGACCCTCACTCCCGGTATTCGCGACTTGCTCGCGCGTGTTCACCTCGCGCCGAAGGACCTCGACCGCGTGATCGTCGACCGCGGACCGGGCCTCTACACCGGTCTGCGCGTAGGCGTTGCCACGGCGATTGGCCTCTCCCTGGGAGCGAGCGCCGACCTCGTGTCGGTGACCTCGCTCGAACTACTCGCTCACGGAGCCTGGCGACACGGCATACGCGGCATGTTTGGCAGCGTGGTCGACGGGCGTCGAGGCGAACTGTTCGTTCAGACCGCCTCACTCGGCGATGGCGGGGTCGACGCACTCAGCGAGCCACGAGTCACCACGCCCGAGGCTTTGATCGATGAGTGGGGTAGGCGCGGCCAAGAGGTCACTTTTGCCGGTGACGGAGTCGTACGATACGGCGACGCGTTTATGGCGCTTCCCCGCGCCACACTCCTCGAACTGAGTGTTCCGCCGCCTCTTGAGGCGCTCGCCCTAGGGGTGGACCGGCGCTCTGAGGTCGCGGTCACCCCGTTGTATTTGCGCGAGGCGGACGCGGTTGCCAACTTCTCCACGCGTGAACGACAGTCGTGAACGACTGGACCATTCGCCGGGCCGAGCGTCGCGACGTTCCAGACATACTGGCTATCGAAGTTGCGCAGTTTCCAGAACCGTGGTCTCGGACCATGTTGCTCGATGAGATCACCAACGTGGAGAACCGCCGGTACACGGTCGCGGTGGGCAGCCAGTCGATCATTGGCTGTCTCGGGGTCATGTTCGTGATGGATGAGCTGCACATCAACACCCTCGGGACGTTGCCCGGCAACGAGGGGCGCGGTGTCGCCACCTCGTTGATGGATGAGGCCTGGGAGGACGCCAAAGAGCGCGGAATTGCGCGGGCCACGCTCGAAGTAGCCGTGTCCAACGAGCGAGCTCAGGCTCTCTATGGGCGCTATGGATTTCGACCCGTAGGCATTCGCAAGAACTACTACGAACGAACTCAAGAGGACGCGCTCATCTTGTGGGCCGATCTCGACTGAGAGCCGCCAGCCCTACGCTGGTTCGGTGGCGTTAGTCCTGGGCATCGAGACGAGTTGTGACGAGACGGCGGCCGCCGTCGTCGACGGGGAGTTCCGCGTTCACTCCTCGGTTGTCGAGTCCTCCCTTGATGTGCACCGGGCCTTTGGCGGGGTCGTTCCTGAGCTGGCCGGCCGCGCCCACGTGGCCACCATTGGTCCCGTCGTTCGTCGCGCCCTGGAGGATGCCGACCTGGATCCGAGCGCGCCAGCACTGAGCGGGGTCGCGGTGACCAGTGGGCCGGGACTCATCGGGTCCCTGCTGGTCGGGCTCTCGAGCGCTAAGGCGCTGGCCTACGCCTGGGACGTGCCCTTCGTGGGGGTGAATCACCTCGAAGGTCACCTCTTCGCGCCGCTACTGGAAGCGCGAAACCTCGAGTGGCCGCTCATGACGCTGCTCGTCTCAGGGGGACACAGCCTCATCGTCCTCCAGCGCGCAGCGGGTCAGCACCAGGTGCTCGGCGAGACCATCGACGACGCCGCGGGCGAGGCGTATGACAAAGTGGCGCGGTGGCTCGGCCTGGGGTATCCCGGCGGCCCCGAGATTGATCGACTGGCCCAGGGCGGGTCACCCGACGCCATGAAACTTCCGGTCTCCATGATCGGCGACGACTTCGATTTTTCTTTTTCGGGTCTGAAGACTGCGGTGGTGCGCGCCGCCGAGGCTCACCGTGAGATTGACTTGGCTGACGTCGCGGCGTCCTTTCAAGCAGCTCTCACCGAGCAGCTACTGCGCAAGCTGCGCCGCGCGCTGGAACGTTATGAGGTGGCCGGGGTCGCCCTCGCCGGGGGCGTCGCCGCCAACTCGGCGTTACGTACGGCGGTCACCCAGCTGGGCCAGGAGTTCGGACTCGTCGTCCACTTGCCGACGATGGCCATGTGCACCGACAACGCGGCCATGATCGCGGCGGCGGGTCTGCAGCGGTTGGCCTTGGGCGCCTCAAGTCCCCTCGAGCTTTCCGCTACGCCGAACTGGCAGTTGGCGGACGTGTCGTGAGCGAGCGCTGGGTGCCACTCGACCTGGGAGACGTTGACCCCAGTCCCTTTGTCCAGTTTCAACGTTGGTTCGATGATGCCGAGGGCGAGATGACCGATCGCGAGGCGGTGGCCCTCGCCACGGCCACTCCCGAGGGGGGTCCGTCACTGCGCATGGTGTTGCTGCGCTGGCACGACGGGAGCACCTTTGGCTGGTACACGAACTATCACTCGCGAAAGGGTGAGGAGTTGGCGGCCAACCCTCGAGCGGCCCTGCTGTGGTACTGCGAGCCGTTGGGTCGCCAGATCCGCATTGAGGGGCGTGTCGAGAGGATGAGCGGGACCGAGTCCGACGCCTACTTTGACGCGCGGCCGCGGGGGAGCCAACTGGGCGCCCGCGCCTCGCATCAGAGCCAGCCACTCGCCGATCGGAGTGAACTCGACGCGCTGGTCGCGGCGAGTGCCCGAGAGTTCGAGGGTTCGCCGGTGCCGCGCCCCGAGTACTGGGGCGGATACCGGCTCACCCCGGAGAGTTTCGAGTTTTGGCAGCACCGCGACAGCCGACTCCACGACCGGGTCGCGTATCTCGCCGAGGGCGCTTCGTGGATTCGACGCCGCCTGTCGCCGTAATTCCCTGGTCACGCCCGGTGGCCACCTGATCCGAGTCTTTGGAGTCTGGCAACTCCCATTCGTCTCCTGTTGGCACTCGGGTCCTCCGGCTGCTAAATTGGCAGTCGCAAGTATCGAGTGCTAATTGCTCAGGAGGCAAGAAATGAAGTTGCACCCACTAGAAGACCGCATCGTCGTCCGTCCCAACAGCGCGGAGGCCACCACGGCGTCCGGCCTGGTGATTCCCGACACCGCCAAAGAGAAGCCTCAGCAGGGCGAAGTTCTCGCTACCGGTCCCGGACGTCGCACCGACTCCACCGGCGAGATCATCCCCACGGGCGTGTCGGTGGGTGACACCGTCGTCTACTCAAAGTACGGCGGCACCGAGATCACTGTCGACGGCGAGGACCTGTTGATTCTGTCCAGCCGCGACGTACTGGCGACCGTCACTAAGTAGTCCGTGACGAGTGTCTCGTCACCTAATCCAACGAAGGAAAAGAAATGTCAAAGTTACTGAAGTTTGACGAGGACGCTCGCCGCGGCCTCGAAGCCGGCGTCGACAAGTTGGCCGACGCGGTCAAAGTCACCCTCGGACCCAAGGGACGCAATGTCGTCCTCGGCAAGAAGTTTGGTGCGCCGACCATCACCAATGACGGCGTCAGCATTGCTCGCGAGATCGAGCTGGAAGACCCCTTTGAGAACATGGGCGCGCAGCTCGTCAAGGAAGTTGCGACGAAGACCAACGACGTGGCCGGTGACGGCACCACGACGGCCACCGTCCTCGCTCAGGCGCTCATCAAGGAAGGTCTGCGCAACGTGGCGGCCGGCGCCAGTCCCTCGGGTCTCAAGCGCGGGATCGAGAAGGCCGTGAACGCGGCCGTTGAGTCCATTGCCGCTCAGAGCCAAGAGGTCTCGGGCAAGAACCAGATCGCCCAGGTGGCGACCATCTCCGCCGCGGACGCCGCGATCGGTGAGGTCATCGCTGACGCGATTGACAAGGTTGGCAAGGACGGCACAGTCACGGTCGAAGAGTCCAACACGTTCGGCATCGAGCTCGAGCTCACTGAGGGTATGCAGTTCGACAAGGGTTACCTCTCGCCCTACTTCGTCACCGACGCCGAGCGCCAAGAGGCCGTTCTAGAAGACGCCTTCATTCTCTTCACCAGCAACAAGATCTCCGCCGTGCACGACCTCGTGCCCGTGCTGGAGAAGGTCATGCAGGCCGGACGTCCGCTGTTGATCATCGCCGAAGACGTCGAGGGTGAAGCCCTCGCGACTCTGGTGGTGAACAAGATTCGTGGAACGTTCACCTCCGTCGCCGTCAAGGCGCCCGGGTTCGGCGAGCGCCGCAAGGCGATGCTCCAGGACATGGCGATCCTCACGGGCGGCACCGTCATCTCTGATGAGATCGGCCTCAAGCTTGACAGCGCCACGGTCGACCTCTTGGGCAAGGCGCGTCGCGTCGTCGTCACAAAGGACGCCACCACGCTGGTTGATGGAGATGGCACGAAGGAAGACGTCGCCGGTCGCGTCGCTCAACTGAAGCGCGAGATCGAAGACACGGACTCTGACTGGGACCGCGAGAAGCTCCAAGAGCGCTTGGCGAAGTTGGCCGGCGGCGTGGCGGTCGTGAAGGTGGGCGCCGCTACCGAAGTCGAGCTCAAAGAGAAGAAGCACCGCATTGAGGACGCGCTCAGCGCCACGCGTGCCGCTATCGACGAAGGAATTGTTGCTGGTGGCGGTACCGCACTGGTTCGCGCGCGCGCGTCAGTCGACACACTGATCTCGACGTTGACGGGCGACGAGGCGACGGGTGCGCGAATCGTGGCGAACTCGCTCGAGTCTCCGCTGCGTCACATTGCCCAGAACGCGGGCTACGAGGGGGCCGTCAAGGTCCGTGAAGTGGCCGACGCTGAGGGATCGGTGGGCCTGAACGCAGCCACCGGTGTCCTGGAGGACCTGGTGAAGGCGGGAGTCATTGACCCAGCCAAGGTGACGCGTTCGGCGTTGCAGAACGCCGCGTCCATTGCCGCGCTGCTCCTTACCACCGAGGCCATCGTGGCTGACAAGCCCGAGCCGGCCAGTGCGCCGATGGGCGATGGCGGCATGGGTGGCATGGGCGGAATGATGTAGTCATCGGTCTTCGATCGACAGAACAGCCGGGCTTCGCGCCCGGCTGTTCTGCTTCTTGGGCGAAGATGAGTCATGATCACACCGATGCCTATGAGCTCAAAGGGGAACCTTCGTCACGTACGATCGATGACGATTGCGGGCCTTCTTCTCGGATCGATGCTCTGTGGAGTCTTGCCGGCCATCGCGGGAACGACCACTCGTCCCTTCTACTCCCTCGCTCGCACGCGCTGGCTCAGCGAGGCACAGATGGTCTCAAGCGCCGAGCAGAATGTACCTTTGGTCTCGGCGGTTCGCTATCTGAAATTGGGGCTGGCCAAGGGTGGGGACACGAGTGGCTATCTCCGGGCGATCGCGACCCTCGAGAACTTTGAGCGCATTCCGATCACCTCAGAGACGACAACCCAGATGACTGACTCGCATCGCGACTGGTCGGTGCTGAATACTTTCTTCGGCGTGGGAGCGGAACAGGCGACGATTCTCCTCGATGACGCGCCCGCAGGACCGTACTTCCGCCAAGCCCGCATCAGCTACGGGGACGAGCCGGCGGGGATCCGCAGCGGCGTCAATCAGAGACTGCTGAGAGCCGCGTTGGTCGATCTACGTCGAGAGTCGAGCGCTGTAGGTTCGCGCGCGGTTCTCTACGTCGCCGCGATTGCCGATCTCTCCAATCTCGAGGATGCCAGCGCCGCCGCAGTAGTCATGAGCAGTGGAAATCTGCTGAACCCGTATCGCCAGGACATCGACTACCTAAACGCGCTGTTCGAAACTCAGCGACTCACTGGTCCTGGCGAGTAGGTCTGCGCCGACCCTGAGACCTTCTGGTCACGGTCGTGCGTTCGCCGAACTCAGCGTGTCCAAGTCTCGTTCGGCGTATTGGCGGTGCTCCCACTCTTCGTTGAGGATGACGCGCAGACAGTTCTGAACCGGGTAACTCCGCGACTCGGGCCAGCCCGGACCTTCCACCACTGTTGTGTACCCAGCCAGTGACTCATCGGTGAGGCTCTCGATGACGGCTCTCACCGTAGACATGCGGTCACGACGTAGCTCCAGCACTTCATCGAGCGAGGGTCGAGCCGCGCGGTCGTTGGGCACGCCCGGTGTGTCGGGCATCTCGCTCCACGGCAGCCCGAGGGCGTCCCAGGGCGAGGGGTCGCCAAGAATTGCGCGTCGAACCCAGGAGTCGGTGGCGAAGACGAGATGGCGCAGAGTCTGGATGAAGGACCACTCACCCTCCACCGATTCGTGAAGTTGTTCGGGTGCGAACAGGCGCGCTCGCTCGACCGTGCCCGCCCACAGACTCTCCACGATGTCCCACGCTTCGCGAAATCCTGCGGGATCGGTGGGTCGCATCTTCTCCCGTAGCGGATAGCGCCGATCAAGCTCGGCCGTGACAAGAGGTTCGATGTGCACCCCATTGATAGTGAGATTCTCGATGTACCCGGTGATGGCGACGTCCACGAGGTCGACATCTTTCATCACTACTCTCGTGAGATCGCAGTTGCGAAACTCGGCGTCGCTCAGGTCGACGTGGTGAAACGTAGAGCCTTGAAGCTCATCCCGATGAAAAGTGGCCATGTCGCGACGATAGGACGACCGTGCGACACCCGCCAGTGATAGACGTGGGTGATGTCCATGTTTCTCGTCACCCTGCATCGCAGAGGCCCACTCTGGGACTCGTCGCTGCCCTTGGAGGGGCAAGTTGACTGGAGCGCTCACGCGACGTATATGGATGAGCTTGTGGCCCATGGTTTCGTCGTTCTCGGGGGGCCGCTCGATGACGGGATTCGCGTGGTGCTCGTCATAGAGTCTCCCTCTCCGGATGACACTCGCGAGATGCTCGCGCGTGACCCGTGGAACGGGTCACACCTTCTCATTGACTCCATCGAGCGGTGGACGATTCGACTCGATGGACGTGGGTCGTAACGCAGAGTCGACGCTCGATCTCGTTTGCGAAAGGGGAGTGAACCTCAACTCTCGTTAAGATCACGAAATGTCGCGCAGGCCTGGGATCTGGGTCATTTTTCTGGTTCTGGTGGTAACCGTTGCCATCTTTGACGCTTCGAAACACGGCGGCCATCAAGACTTCGATCACGGCTCCCACGGCGTACATGTCCCATCGAAGTCATTGGTGGCTCCCGCGTCGGGGTTTGGTGGATATGTAGAGAAGGCTCCTGTTACCTCGATAAGTGCTGTGTGGCGAGTGCCGACCATCTTGGGTCATTCCACTGACGGCTCGGCGGCCACGTGGATTGGCGTGCAGGGTCCTGACAGTGCGTTCATTCAGGTGGGAACGGAGGAGAACCTGGAAAGGGGGGACGTCGGACGTCAGTACCAGGTGTTCTGGAGCGACACGGTTGAGAACTTTCATCCCCATGCCATCATGACCGTGAGCGCGGGCGATCTCATTGGTGCGTCCTTGGTTCATCGCGGGACCAAGTGGCACATTCAGGTGGAGGACTTGACGACCCGCCAAGTTGGGCCGGTACTCATCGGCTATTCCAACAAGCTGAAGTTCGACGCGGGGGAGTGGATACAGGAGGATCCGGTGGAGGATCCGACGAGCGGGTTTGACGCGACCTACCCCTCACTCTCGGATGTGTCCTTTCAAAAGTTACGCTTGAACGGGCGTCCACCGCACCTCCCCTTCAGTGACGCCAGCGCCCTCTCGACTCTCGCGGGTCGCTCGTACGTTCCTTCCCCTATTGATCACGACGGATTCGTACTGCGACGAGCAGTAGGCGCACCACTGCAGTATCTCAGCGACGTGTACCCGCTCAACCTCAGGCTTAACTATCTGTTCGATGAGGCCGAAAGCGGCGCGATGCCCTCCACGTACGCCTTCAACAATCTCTACGCGCAGTTCTCACTCCTCGGTGCGAAGGTGAAAGTCCAGCATTGGCCCTCAAAGGTCGGCAACTTGCTGGCGCAGTTTCGCACCTTGAACGCTCGCGCCGCGCAAGGTTTGAAGGCGTGGCAAGCCAGTTCATCGAGCGACCGGTCTCAGCTAAAAGACGCCTACTTGGCCGACGTGAAGGCGGTGTCGGACGTTGGCCACGTGGTCCGGTCACGCTTAGGTCTGCCCCCCGCCTGATCTCAACTCGGCGCCGGCGCTGACGACCCATCCACACCTGACGACCCCAAAGTCGCGCGCCGCGAGGCTCAGTATCTGTTTCATGATGTCGCGTCCCCTGGCCTGAGCGTGTTCTTTATCGACAGCCAAAATCACGATGTCGGCCGAGTTGGCGTGTGGCCAAGGGTGCTGTTGAAATCGAACGAGAGTCAGGTCGGGATTCGATAACAAGGCCATCTCAAAGAGGTTCGGAAACTGAACGTCGTCCGTCAGTCCTTCGACACGGCCTCTGATGGTTACGTTCCATTGGCGGGATTCGCTCATCAGGACTTCGTTGAAGGAGGTCCGCTCAACTTTTTTGCGATGCTGACTTACGAGAGAGCTCCCGCCACCCTCTCTCGGAGATCTCCACGCCAAATTTCCTCGCGGCAGCCCTGATGCGACGCCACGCTCTGTCCCGCGCTGCGTCGCTGACGTCGTCGACTTGCATGAACCGAGCAACGGCGTTTCGAACGTGCTTGGCGTCCGTCAAGGGCTCCTTTCGTTCCGCGACGAACGCGAAGGACGAGTCGGGGAGGCTGCCTTTCTTGGCGGCGGTCAATGTGGAGGACTTAGTGGCACGCTTCACCGCGGTCGCCTTCGTAGTGCTGTCTCTGGTTGTCTTCTTCTTAGCCGCTGGCACCTCACCCCTCCTTTTCGCGCGCCCTTGGCGACACGGCACACGGTACCTCTCTGGGATTGGGATGTCTAGGGGAACCGTGACGTGTCTCAGCACATTCTGAACCGAAGCAGGGCCACGTGAGGCCTGACACCGGTTCACAGTCTTTCCCCGTGTCTACTCGTTTATGAGAAAATCGAGCAGAAGATATCCGGACGGAGAGCTGACATGGCGAGTGAGCGTGAGTCTCCGTGAGCGCACCTTGTCGAAGAGCTTTCGCCCGCGCGCTTGTAGGGCCGGGGCGACGACGAGGCGTAGCTCGTCGACCAAATTAGCCTCGAGAAGTGCCTGGGCCAGTTCGATGCTGCCGTGCAGACCAATATCGGCTCCGGACTCTGACTTCAATTCAACTACCCGCTCGAGAACGATACCGTCGATGACCGTGGTGTGGGTCCAAAGCTCTCCCACCGGCGATGAGGTCACCACGAATTTGTTGACGCGGTTTATGAAACTGGCGAAGGGCTCAATGTCGCTAGAGGGCCAGAAGGCGGCCCAGTCGTCATAGGTTCGGCGTCCGAGAAGTACGGCGTCCTGGGTGGCGATGACACGACCGAGGTTCTCTTCCATTACCTCGTCAAACTCGGAGATGTACGCGTCGGGATCCTCGGCGACACCATCGAGCGATAACAACTCATAGACGACCAACTTCCGCGCCACCTTGCCCTCCTTTGAACCGACTGAGACACCATGCAAGTTGCTCATCGGCGAATCCCTTACCGAGGCCAATCTACGACCGCCGTATGCGAAGTGCGACGATCAGCGAGAGTCAGGTGTTCCGCGAGGGTCGTCGGATCAGAGACGGCGTGTTCGCCGTCTCTGATCTCCGGTTAGTGAATGAGAACCTTGAGCGCGTCGTGCTCCGATGCGTTGGCGAACACGTCGTAGGCCTTGAGAATCTCCCCGAAGGTGAACTCGTGGGTCACGAAGTGCTCGACTGACATCTGCTTTTCGGTCACAAGCTTCAACAACATTCCCAGAGTGTTCGTATTGACGAGCCCCATCGAGATATCGATGTTCTTGATCCACAGCTCGTTCAGAGCCAGATCGACTGACTTACCGTGCACGCCGATGTTGGCGACGCTGCCTCCGGGGCGAACGATCACCGTTGCCATCGTGAAGGTCTGGGGCAACCCAACAGCCTCGATGGCCACGTCAACTCCTTGACCGTCGGTAAGCGCCATGACCTGCTCTTTCCAGTCTGAGTCGTGTGAGTTGATGGTGTCGGTCGCGCCGAAGTCGGGTGCGCGCTTGAGACGTGACTCATCGAGGTCGATCGCGATGATCTTTGACGGGCCGTACAGACGAGCCGTTGTCACCGCGGACAGTCCGACCGGTCCCGCGCCGATCACGGCGACGACGTCACCGGGATTCACATCGCCGTACTGGACGCCGATCTCGAAGCCGGTGGGAAGTATGTCCGAGAGCAAGATGCCCTCAGACTCACTCAGATTCTTGGGCATGGGATACACCGAGTTCTCGGCAAACGGCACGCGAACGTACTCAGCCTGGGTTCCGTCGATCATGTATCCGAAGATCCAGCCGATACCGGCTTTGCCCTCAGGATCGAGACAGTGGCCATAGAGCCCCTGGCGGCAGTTGGCACAGCGCCCGCACGAGCTGACGCACGACAGAATCACCGTGTCACCGACCGCGAGTTGACTGACTCCCGAACCGACCTCGGTGATCACGCCCACACCCTCGTGTCCCAGTATTCGACCCACCTCGACCTCTGGAACGTCGCCCTTGAGAATGTGTAGGTCGGTCCCACAGATCGTGGTAGCCACCATTTTCACGATGACGTCGGTCGGACGCTGAATGACGGGATTGGGAACCTCTTCCCAGCCCTTCTTACCAGGACCTTTGTAGACGAGAGCTTTCATTTTCGTTTCTCCTTTGGGGGTAGTTCCATGTCCGCTCTTCTCGACCACAAGAGTTGAGCGACGTATCGATCCTCCTTCACGCGTGGTGATGGCTACTAGAGCCAAAAGTCCCTTTTGGCTTGGCCCCAGCGTGAAGCAGGGTCATACGTCCCTATCGAGGACCGGAACATCCGAAGTAAAACGGATGCCCGGGAGATACTTGAGAGGGAAGAGGAGAACCACCGTGCGCCGCCTGCTTGTTTCCCTTCGTGCCGTCACTCGAGGCAAGGGGGCTGCTGCGATACTGGTTCATACGTCTTGTACGACGGCCGGCCGCGAACGTCAGACGTTGCAGAGGGGACAACCAACGTGTTGAACGTATACCTCGTCGATGATCATGAAGTGGTGCGCCGCGGAGTGCGAGAGCTTCTTGAGAGCGAGGACGACATTGTGGTGGTTGGCGAAGCCGGCACCGAACGCGAGGCACTCGCACAGATCCCCGAGATACACCCCGACGTCGTCTTGTTGGATGTCCGCCTACCCGACGGTGATGGTATAGAGATCTGTCGAGAGATACGTTCCTCGATGCCTGACATCGCCTGCTTGATGCTGACGTCTTTCGCTGACGACGAAGCATTCCTCGGAGCTGTCATTGCGGGGGCAGCGGGTTACGTACTGAAGCAGATCAAGGGAAACGACCTCGTCGCCTCAGTACGGCGTGCGGCGTCCGGGGAGTCGCTGCTCGACCCGTTGATGGTTGCCCGGGCCCGGGCGCGACTCGGCCGGGACGTGGAAGATGAGCGGCTGCGGGGACTTTCTCCTCAGGAACGGCGCATTCTTGAACTGATCTCCGAGGGCATGACCAATCGAGAGATCGCAGACACGATGTTTCTTGCAGAGAAGACCGTACGCAACTATGTTTCGAACCTTTTGTTGAAGATGGGAATGAAGCACCGAACCGAAGCTGCAATCTTCGCGGTACGAACCTCCGAGAGACAGAGGAAGTCCTTCGCCGGACCCGAATAACCGTCTCTCGCTGCACGTAGGTCGGCTGATCACACGTCGAGACCGCAGACCGTGAGTGACGGGCAACAACAATCTTTGTCACCACGAGCGTTGCAATCGTCACGGTGGCCGTTGGCGGCAATTGAGATCAATCTCTGACATATGTCCCTATCGACAATCGTCGCCCGTGCTCCAAGATGGTCACGAGGTCCACGGTGGGCCAGAAAGTAGTGAGTGTCATGGAAAACATTCGTGTGCTCCTCGGAGAACCATCGGCCGTGAAGACGCCAAAGATTCTGACCGTGGTGCGGAGTTCCAAGGTATTGGCGCTTGGCTGGACCGCCATGAGGGTATGGCTAGGCATTATGTGGCTTCAGGCCGGTGTTGCAAAGTTGTGGGGAGCGGAGAACCCTGCGTTCTTGCACAACAACGGTGCGGGAGTCAACGGGTTTGCCTCACACGGGGTCCCTGCGTACAGCTGGTGGGGATCGTTCCTACACAGTTTCGTCGTGCCCAACTCGGGATGGATCGCCATTCTCGTGGCGCTGGCCGAGTTCGCTATTGGTGTCGCCCTCACGCTAGGTCTGTTCACGCGCATCGCGGCCCTTGGAAGCTTGGTTCTCCTCTTTACCTACGTGATGTCGGGAACCGCGAGCGTGTGCGCTTTCTACGCGCTGTTCGCCATCGTGATTCTGGCCACGTGGAGGACCTCACGGTGGATAGGCGTCGACGGACTTATCTCGGGTTACCGCCAGCGCCGCGACGGAGTGATCTCAACCCCAGTGCGTTCACTCGCCGGGACGAGCTCGCCTGAAGAGGCGCCGAGTGCCAAGAAGAGCGTGGCCGGCGTCAGGCTCACGACACCCGTGGCCACGAATAACGATGACGTGACTCCGGCGAAGGTTGAGCCAGTCAAAGTCAGTTAGTTGAGCTGGGTTCAACGCGCTCGCGGTCCAGGGGGACCGCGAGCGCGTTGTTGTATCTGAGTGCCTCGTCGAAACGTCAGTCGGTCTGGCCCAGCGAAAGGGGGACTCGCCACTCGACGATGGTGCCAGTTGGTTCCCTTCGACGGATGGTGAAGGTCCCTCCAAGGTTCTCCGCCCTGGTCGACATGTTGCGTAGTCCGCTTCCCGCGGAGGGTCCGGCGCTCACACCAATACCGTCGTCGACGAGCGAGAACGAGAGCCACTCCCCCTCGACCGCGACGACCGCTTCTATTTTCGATGCGTGCGCGTGCCGCCCGATGTTAGAGAGCCCTTCTCCGTACACCTGAAGGAGATGCTCTTGCACGACCTCGGGCACGGCAATGTCAACAGGTCCGAGAAACGCGATGCGCGGGAGCACCCCCAACTCATGTTGAAATCTATCGCCCAGCCTGAGCATCTCGTCGCGCAGACCCGTCGCGGAGTCGCTTCGACCTGGAAGCTGAAAGATGGTGTTGCGGATCTGTCGGATAACGTCGTCGAGGCTCTCCACCGCCGCGGAGATTCGCTCTCCCACGGCGCCCGTGGTTGACGAGCTCAATGCCTGGAGCGACATGCCCAGCGCGAACAACTCCTGAATCACTGTGTCGTGCAAGTCGCGAGCAATACGTTCATCCTCGGCGATAATGCTGAGTCGATCGATCTCTGAGCGAACTGAACCGAGCTCGATGGCCGTCGCGGCGGCGCCGGCGAAGACTTCGGCGAACGCAACGTCCAGAGGCTGAAAGGCTGGCTTGCCGTGCGCGCGTCCCAATACCAGAGTGCCCAGGCTCCTCTGGTCAGCCACGAAAGGCACGTACAGTCCAGGACCCAGGTCCAGTGCACCCACGCCTGGGGGAACATTGTCCGCTGTCGAGAGGTCCTTGATCACGTCGGGCTGACCGGTTCGCATGACTTCCGCCGATCGACTGGTGTCGCTCGATAGCAGAACGCCGAGCAAGACGTCCGTGCCCTCGCCATCCACCGAGACAATCTCGAACTTTACGGCCGTGGGCATCACGATCCACGCGGCGTCGGAGTTGCAGAGGAGGCGAACACTGTGGGCCACGAGCGAGAGAATCTCTTGCATCTGCGCGCCGGCCAGCAGTCGCTTCGTGATGTCATTGACCGCGTTAACTCGATTCAGAGCGCGTCGACGCTCGGTCGCGTCTCGCACGAAAGCGGCGACGTAGAGCACGCCCTCTTGATTGACGGGAGTGAGACTCACGTCAATGGGTAACTCGAGACCGTCGCGCCGCCGCCCCGAAAGCTCCAGTCCAGCGCCCATGTCTCGAGGATGCGGCGACTCGAAGAAGCGCCGAAGGTGATCGATGTGCAACTTCTTTTGACTGTCGGGAACGAGAAGGTCAATGGGCTCACCGAGAAGCTCGTCGACCCCATAGCCAAACAAAGTGGTCACTGCGGGGCTGGCGAGAACGATCCGGTAGTGGTCGTCAATGACGACCACTGCGTCGGGGCTTGCGGAGAAGATATCGCCGAGGAGGATGTCCCGCTCCGCTCCCGCCATGTGTGTCGTGTTCTCACTCACCACTACTCGCTTTCGCACGCCAGCTACTGATGGACTGGAACTGGAGTCTCGTGTGCAACTCCCAGTGTCGCACGGAGAAGGGGAGTGACGGACCGGACGTCGCAACTGACTCTCGGCACCGGATGCGCCGCTGCACGGCATTTGACGAAGAATCGGCCCTCGGTGTCGTAAGCCGCTGACGAGGATGGTCCAAATGGGCCCCAGTTTGCCAAGCGAGTACTCCAAAGTACCTGGCTGGAGTGATTCCGGTCTCCCGCTTAAAGGCGGCCACGAACGCACTTGAGGACTCGTATCCGACTTGTCGGGCGACTTCGCTCACCGGTTGACCGGTGCCGAGCGCCTCCATCGCACGGTGGAGGCGAACAAACACCCTCCAGCGGGCGAAGGGTAACCCGGTGTCAGAAAGGAACAGCGCGGGCGAGCGTTCGGCTACTCGCGCCCACTTCACGTCCCCACTCGCTCAACGTCCGATCGTCGGCGGGATTGTCGGCCAGCATTTGCGCGACCTGCAGAGCACGATCGTCCGTGGGCATCCGAACCGCGAAGGAAGTGATCGGCACGGGACTGAGAAGATCGACCAGGAGCCCTTCGGCGTGTGCACGATGTGAAGACTCCAGGCCCTCGCTTGTCAGATGGACGAGCAGATTCGCCAGGAGCGGCGAGATTTCGACAGCGGTGCACGTTTGCCAGGAGATCAAGCAGGTGTTTGGCCGGACGTATGCGGAGCGCATCGTCGCGACACCCTCTGACAGCGTCTCGTGTGGCACGCCGGCAGGAATCCAGAGGGCTCGGGTGGGGGGGAGCACCCAGGCGGAGCTGCCACTGCGAACGGTGAGGACGCCACTCGACGCCGACGCCAATTGGTGGTCGTTATGCGTGTGCCAATCAAAGACAGTTCCCGCTGGCATGGGGAACGTAACAACGGCTAAGCCCACGCTCGGATCGGGTGAGCACTCATCGATTTGTCCGTCTTGCGACATCGAATGTCAGCCTACGGTCTTGGCGTTGCGCGTCACGCTACGTAACTTCGTGGGATGAATGAAAACCACACGAAGTTGTGCCCGAGTCCTGAGTGGGCGCAGCACATCCAAGACGACGTTCTTCCGTCTCTCGTCGCCGTGGCCAGCCTCGGAGAAAGCATGCTGGAGTTGGGGCCAGGACCGGGGGCCGCGACGGGGTGGCTTTACCTGCGCGTGCGCCGACTCGTCGCGGTGGAAGCGGACGAAGATGCAGCACGCCTGCTGGCCGAACGTTTCGCTGGCACGAACGTCGAGGTCGTAACGGGAGACGCAGCCGAGCTCGACTTCCCGGCCGGCACGTTTGACTCCGTGGGATCGTTCACCATGCTCCATCATGTGCCGACGTTCGCCGCTCAGCAACTGCTCCTTCACGAGGCCTTTCGTGTGCTCAAGCCTGGAGGAGTCTTCCTCGGTTCCGACAGTCTGCCCAGCAACGACCTGCACCATTTTCATAGTGGCGACGACTACAACCCCGTCGATCCGGGGTCCTTTCTCACGCGCCTGCGGGGGGTGGGATTCACCCAGCTCACCATCGTGGTTGATGGGGACCTGAGATTTGTAGCGCGCAAACCCGAACAGTCCTCACCAGTGCAGTGTGCGACTGAGATAGGAGAAAACCAATGACACTTCCCTACAATGAGCCCCTCGCGGTGCGGTCACTCGCCGTGCCCGTCATCCCTGAGCCGCCGCGTCGCGGCGAACCCGGCGGAGATCCGTGCGGTATCTGCACCGGGCAAGCTACGAGCCCCGTCTGGTCCAATGAGAACTGGTCGCTCCACCCTCCGGTGGGGGGAAGTTTGCTCGGAGCCGTGTGGCTCGCCTCGAGAGATCACGTCGACTCCTTTAAGGATCTGCCGGAACCCGCGGCGCGGGAGTTCGGGGGCGTGGTAGCCAACGTCGAGCGGGGAATACTCTCGCTCGGAGGAGTGGCGCGCGTTCACCTGTACCGATGGGGTGATGGAGGATCGCATTTTCACGTGTGGATGCTTCCACGCCCGCTCGGGATGATGGAGGCCGCGGGGATGATGCTTCCCTTGTGGGAGGACGTCCTCCCCAACGTCACGGACGAAGAACTACGCGCGGCAGCGGAAAGGGTGGCGCTCGCCATGGACACATAGGCGAGTTCGCATGCGTAGCGGGAGGAACACGCCGACCGCTGTCGTGAGAGATCGCAGGCGACTCGTTCGCGACTACTCCGTGGCTTCCACTGCTACGTGAGGAACGACCCGATCGAGCCATCGAGGCATAAACCAGTTTCCCTTGCCGATGAAGTGCATCAGCGACGGTACGAGGACGGTGCGGATGATGAAGGCGTCAATCAGCACCGCACCGCCAAGACCGATGCCAAACTCCGCAATGATCCGCTCGCCGCCGACGGCGAACGAGAGAAAGACGCAGATCATGACCAGAGCGGCGGCGGTGATGACGCGGCCGGTGTTGGCCTGTCCGCGGATGATCGCCTCTTCGTTATCACCGGTATTGAGATACTCCTCGTGCATGCGCGAGACCAAAAAGACTTGGTAGTCCATCGAGAGTCCAAAGAGGATAGCGATCATGATGATCGGTAAGAAGGACTCCACCGGACCGGTGCCGGCGCCGAGTAGCGACGCCCCCCAGCCCCACTGAAAGACCGCCACGACCAGACCGAACGACGCGCCGACCGCGAGCAGATTCATGACCGCGGCGACGAGGGGAACGACGACACTGCGGAAGGCGATCATGAGCAACAGACAGCCCAGCAAGACGATTACGCCCACGAACAGCGGTAATTTACTGGTGAGCACCGAGGCGAAGTCCACGAAAATCGCGGTGATACCGCCGACATAAATATGGGTGTGAGAGGTCGCAGTGGCGGCGGGAATGTACTTGTCACGGATCGTCGCGATGAGCGAGGCGGTTTTGGTGTTCTGGGGGCTGGTGGTGGGGATGACGTTGATGATGCCGACGGTCCCGGCCGGGTTGGTGAAGAGCGGTTCCACGGCGGCGACACCGGGCTTGCCCTTTAGTGAGCTGTCAAGAGCGGTCATCGCCGCTTTGTCAGAGGGATTCGAAAGGGCCCCCACGACGGTGAGCGGCCCATTGAACCCCGGGCCAAACCCCTGAGCCAAGAGGTCGTACGCCTGGCGGGTGGTGGAGCTCGCCGGGTCGGTTCCCTGGTCGGAGCTTCCCAGTTGAAGTGAGAAGAACGGCACGATGATCAGGATGATGACGGCGAAGGCGCTGAGGGTGAGTGCCCGCGGGTGGCGCGAGACAAACAGCGCCCAGCGTTGCCAGGGTCCGGTCACCACTACGGGCCCCGGCCCTTCGGCTGCCAGGGTGCGCCGCTCGCGCCGACTGAGCACGTGACCTTTCTGGAAGGCCAACAACGCGGGAAGGAGAGTAATTGACGCCAGCATCGTGACGAGCACCGCCAATGATGCGGTGATGGCCACACCATTTAAGAACGAGAGTCCGAGAATCAACATGCCAAGAAGCGCGATACAGACAGTCGAGCCAGCGAAGAGAACCGCGCGGCCGGACGTGTCGAGGGCTATTGACACGGCGTCCTCCACCGTATTGCCACGTTTCAACTCCTGACGAGATCGCGTCACGATGAAGAGCGCGTAGTCGATGCCCACGCCGAGGCCAATGAGGGAGCCGAGGATCGGTGCGAAGTTGGCGATTGCCAACACGTGGCTAAGCAAAATGCCGCCGGCCAGAGCGATGCCGAGGGCGAAGAGCGCTACACCGAGGGGAAGGAGCATTGCGAAGAAGGAGCCAAAGGCCAACACGAGGACGACGGCTGTGGCGATGATCCCCACGAACTCATAAGGGCTTCCCGTCTTGGAGTCCAGGTTGCCGATCGCGTTGCCCCCGAACTGCACACTGAGTGACGGCGAACGAAGCGTTGAGGCGGTCGTTACGACGTTCTGAACTTCCGCGCTGGTGAGGACATTGGCGTTCTTCGTAAAGTGGACGACCGCGTAGGCGATGTGGCCGTCTTTGGACACTTGGGCGGTACCGAGGCAGGTACCTCCGGGCAGCGACTCGGTCTTGGTGAACACCCCGCTACAGAAGGGAGAGGAAACGGAGCCCACGTCGGGTAGCTTCGAGACTTTGGTCAGGGCACGTTGAATAGAGGCTTCGTGAGACGCGACCGAGCCACCCTTTGCGTCAAAGACAATCTGGTCGGCGTCGCCAGACTGCTGGGCGAAGCCTTTTTGCAGGAGCGACTGGGCCATGGTCGAGTTCGTACCGGGCAAGCTGAAGGCGTTCGAGTACGCCGAACCTTCCGCATGAGAGACGCCATTGATGAGGACGAACACAATGATCCAGGCGCCGAGCACCCACCAGCGGTTTCGAACGGAAAAACGGGCGAGGGATTTCAAGGGCTCCTCCTGGGGGGAGATGGGAGGCATTGCGTTACCGTGAGAACGTCAAGCGAAGCACGAGTCTAGAGGAAATTGATGACGCCACCTGAACGACGACCCCCGCGCTTCGACGGTCATCGTTACCCGCAGATCATTCCCGATCCCGGTGAGATTGAAACGGGCTCGCTGGCGCCGTGGTCGGACTCATCTCGTCGAACCAACCTCTCACTTGATCTAGTGCGGTCCCAGCTTCGCGACGCCAAGCGTCTCTTGGGCACAGATACGTCGCCGGATCAGCCCGAAGAACTCGGCCTGGTCGCCGACGGTGCCCCCACGACGATCGCGCATCGCTCCGCCGTCCTCGTCGCCTTGTTCGAAGAGGCGGGGGAAAGTCACGTTGCCCTCACGCGGCGTTCGTTCGCGATGCGCTCGCATAGCGGTGAGATCGCTTTTCCGGGCGGCCGTAGCCACGAGGACGAGACACCCACCGAGACGGCCCTTCGTGAAGCGCGGGAGGAGATTGGGCTCGATCCCACGGCGGTGACTCCCTACGCCTGGCTGAGCCCGATCGCCACGTTTGCCTCGGGTTCGGCCATTTTCCCCGTCGTGGGGCTTCTCGAGACTCGACCAGAGTTCGTCATTGAGCCCTCCGAAGTCGACCGCGCTTTCAGCGTCTCGCTGTCGGAGCTGGTCGCCGAGGGGGCCTTCCTCGAAGAACGGTGGCGTCGACCTCTGACGCGGCCGGGGGCTGACGCCGACGGCTTCTTCCCGCTCTACTTTTTCAAAGTTCCCGACGACCTGATCTGGGGGGCGACGGCCCGGGTGCTCACCGAACTGCTGTGTCTGGTGACCGGCACTCCGTGGCCCATCCATCACGGCCTTGAGGCGCACTCTCGCTAGTAGATTGGAAGAAACACGCCACCTGTTTGTGGTGTTTTCAATCGGAGGACTTCATGGCGGAAGTTGAGATCGGCATCTCGAAATCGGCTCGTCAGGCTTATGGCTTTGACGACATCGCGATTGTGCCCTCGCGGCGCACCCGTGACCCCGAGGACGTCGATATCACCTGGCAGATCGACGCCTACAAGTTCGAACTTCCGGTGCTCGGTTCGGCCATGGATGGCGCGATCTCTCCCCTCACGGCCATCGAGCTTGGCCGCCTCGGCGGGCTTGGCGTGCTCAACCTCGAGGGGCTGTGGACTCGGTACGAAGACCCGACATCGCTCTTTGAAGAGATCACCGAGCTCGACGACGACAAAGCCACCGCTCGTATGCAACAGATGTACTTAGAGCCCGTGAAGCTCGAACTGGTCGCCGAACGCATCAAGCAGATGAAAGACGCCGGCATCACCACCTCGGCCTCGGTGACCCCCGCGCACACCGCGTGGATGTCCAAGACCATCATCGACTCCGGTCTTGACATCTTGGTCATTCAAGGCACCGTCGTCTCGGCTGAACACGTCTCCAAGACCGGCGAACCGCTCAACTTGAAGAAGTTCATTCGCGAGTTCGAAGTCCCGGTGATCGTGGGAGGGTGCGCCAGCTACCAGGCCGCGCTGCACCTGATGCGTACCGGCGCGGCCGGGGTGCTGGTGGGAGTGGGACCGGGCAACGCCTGCACGTCGCGCGCCGTCCTCGGCATCGGGGTGCCCCAGGCCACGGCGATCGCCGACGTCGCGGGCGCGCGCATGCGCCATCTCGACGAGACGGGCGTGTACGTACACGTCATCGCTGACGGCGGTATGAGCAAGGGGGGCGACATCGCGAAAGCCATCGCCTGCGGCGCCGACGCCGTCATGATCGGCTCGCCTCTCACCAGCGCCGTGGAGGCGCCGGCTCACGGATTCCATTGGGGCATGGCGACTTTTCACCCGACCTTGCCGCGCGGCACCCGCGTGCGCACCCAGGTGCGCGGGACGCTGAAGGAAATCCTGCTCGGACCGGCCCACGAGAACGACGGACGATTGAATCTCTTCGGCGCCCTGCGCACGTCAATGGCGACCTGTGGGTACGAGACGCTGAAGGAGTTTCAAAAGGCGGAGATCATGTTGGCGCCCTCGCTACAGACCGAAGGTAAGGCCCTGCAACGCTCTCAGGGCGTGGGCATGGGACATTGAACGACACCGTCCTCGTTGTTGACTTTGGGGCACAGTACGCCCAACTGATTGCTCGTCGTGTGCGCGAAGCGCACGTCTATTCAGAGATTGTTCCTCACTCCATCTCGGCCGATGAGGTTCGCGCGAAAGCGCCATCCGCCATCATCCTTTCTGGGGGACCAAAGTCGGTCTACGCCGACGTCGCTCCTTCGCTTGACCCCGCGATCTACGACCTCGGCGTGCCCATTCTGGGCATCTGTTATGGCGCGCAGCTGATGGCCTTGCAGCTAGGTGGTCACGTCGCGAACACCGGCGTGGGCGAGTACGGTCGCACGACCCTCACACGCGAGGGCCCCAGTCTCTTGATGGCCGAGTGGCCCTCTGAGACGACGGCCTGGATGAGTCACGGGGACGCTATCGCTGAAGCGCCCGCGAATTTCGTGGTGACGGCCTCATCTCCCGAAGGTCCGGTCGCCGTAATGGAGGACGTGGAGCGCTGTCTCTTCGCCACCCAGTTTCATCCCGAGGTCGCCCACAGCGAACGCGGGCAGGAGCTGTTGTCCAACTTCCTGCACCACGTCGCGGGGATCCCGCCTACCTGGACCAACACGTCGATCATTGAAGACCAAGTGGCGGCGATCCGCACGCAGGTCGGCGCGGAAAAGGTTCTCTGTGCGTTGTCCGGGGGAGTGGACTCGGCCGTCGCCGCGGCGCTGGTTACCAAAGCGGTCGGGACCCAACTCACCTGTGTCTTCGTGGACACTGGGTTGATGCGAAAGAACGAAGGCGATCAGATCGAGGAGACCTTCGTTCGTCAGTTCGGGGTGGATCTCGTTCACGTGAAGGCCCAGGACCGGTTCTTTGACGCCTTGGAAGGGGTCACCGATCCCGAGGCCAAGCGCAAAATCATCGGTGAGTTGTTCATCCGAGAGTTCGAGGCCGTGGCGCGCGATCTCGCAGAGGGCGATGAAGGCCCCAAGTTTCTCGTGCAGGGGACGCTCTATCCCGACGTCATCGAGTCGGGGTCCGGTCACGCCGCCAACATCAAGAGCCACCACAACGTCGGCGGGCTGCCTGAGGATCTGTCCTTCGAGCTGGTGGAACCACTTCGCCTGCTCTTTAAGGACGAGGTGCGCCACGTCGGTGAGGAGTTGGGGCTTCCCGCGGAGATCGTCTGGCGCCAGCCCTTTCCCGGTCCAGGACTGGGCGTGCGAATCATCGGCGAGGTAACGCGCGAGCGGGCCGAGATCTTGCGCAACGCCGACTACGTCGTGGTCGATGAGATCAGGAAGGCCGGGCTGTACCGCGAGCTCTGGCAGAGTTTCGCCGTGTTACCGGCCGTGCGTACTGTGGGCGTCATGGGGGATGGACGTACGTACGCGTACCCAATCGTTATACGAGCCGTCACGAGTGACGACGCCATGACGGCTGACTGGGCGCGTCTGCCCTACGACGTGATCGAGAGCATCGCGAACCGGCTGATACGAGAGGTCGAAGGCGTCAACCGCGTGGCTCTCGACGTCACGAGCAAGCCGCCGGGCACCATTGAGTGGGAGTGAGCCGCGGCTCCTTCTCTGACGAGTCACTGTGGGGAACCGGGTCTGGTAATTCGCCGACGCGGCTCGACCCCGACTCGCTGCTCGAAGGGCTGACGGCACCTCAAGTTGCCGCCGTCACCCAGCGAGGAGGGCCGCTGCTCGTGGTGGCGGGAGCGGGATCGGGCAAGACGCGCGTGCTCACGCGGCGCATCGCCCACCTGCTCGCCACGGGTGACGCACGACCGTACGAGATCATGGCCATCACCTTCACCAACAAGGCAGCCGACGAGATGCGCCGGCGGGTGGTCGATCTGGTCGGTCCCGACGCCGATCGCATGTGGGTCTCCACGTTTCACTCGGCCTGCTTGCGCATGCTGCGCGCCCACGCTGAAGTCCTGGGCTATCAGCGCGGCTTCACCATCTATGACGCGGGGGACGCCGAGACGGCGGTCGAGCGGATCATGAAGGAGTTGAACCTCGACACGAAGAGGCTCCCTCCGCGCAGTGTGTCCGCGGCGATCTCGGCAGCGAAGAACGAGATGATGTCACCCGAGCGCTACGCCGACACGTACGGTGACGACCCCCAGCGGCGCCGGATCGCCGAGATCTACCAGATCTACGCGAAACGACTGCTCACCGCGAACGCTATGGACTTTGACGACTTGTTGGTGAACGCCGTCGCCCTGTTGAGGGTGGACGAGCGCGTGCTGTCGTCCTATCAGGACCGCTTCCGCTACCTGCTGGTGGATGAGTTCCAAGACACCAATGGTGTTCAGAACGAGCTGGTCATGATGCTCGCCGCCGAACACCGCAACCTCTGCGTGGTGGGTGACTCGGACCAGTCGATCTACCGTTTCCGCGCGGCCGACGTGCGTAACATCTTGCAGTTCGAGGCTCGCTTTCCTGACGCCGAAGTCATCGTGCTCGAGCAGAACTTCCGCTCGACCCAGACGATCCTCGACGCCGCCAACGCGGTGATCGCGAAGAACTCGTCTCGCCACGCCAAAAATCTCTTCACCGAGGGCGCTCAGGGAGAGAACATTCGGATGTACCGCGCCGGGGACGAGTACGACGAGGGTCGTTGGGTCGCGAGCGAGTTACGACGCCTGCGCAGCGAGTACGGACTGGGCTGGAACGACATGGCCGTCTTCTATCGCACCAACGCTCAGAGTCGCGTCTTGGAAGAAGAGATGCTGCGCGCGAACGTCCCCTACCGGGTTGTCTCGGGCACGCGTTTTTACGACCGCAAGGAGATCAAGAACGCGCTGGCCTACGCGCGTCTGATCGTGAACCCGCGCGACGAGGCGTCGGCCCGTCGGGTCATCAACGAACCCAAGCGCGGCGTCGGCGAGGGGGCTCAGGCCAAGCTCGGTTCCTACGCCGCCGAGCACGGACTCTCCTTCGCCGAAGCGGCCCATCACGCCGCCGAGGCGGGACTCACCAGTCGGGCCCGCACCGGGGCCGACAAGTTCGCGTTCATGCTCGACGAGCTGCGCGCTCTCTCGAACGACCTCAGCCCTCGTGAGATGATCGACGAGATCGTTCGTCAGTCCGGCATGGGCGACGCGCTGCGGGCGGAAAATACGGACGAGGCGTACTCGCGACTCGAGAATCTCGGTGAACTCGCCTCCGCCGCGGCGCAGTACGACACTTTGCTTGACTTCGTCGAGCGGATGGCCCTGGTGGCCGACTCCGACCAACTCGGCAGCGGTGAGGGCGCGATCTCCATGATGACCCTGCACGTGGCGAAAGGTCTTGAGTTTCCCGCCGTCATCGTGACCGGCTTGGAAGAGACGGTCTTTCCCCACCGTCGCGCATTATTGGATGACGACGAGCTCGAAGAGGAGCGTCGACTGTTCTATGTCGGGGTGACTCGAGCCATGCGCCACTTAAGTCTCACCCACGCGTGGAGCCGCACGATGTGGGGTCAACGTATCGAGGCGATCGCCAGTCGCTTTCTCCAAGAAGTGCCGAGCGAGCTCATCACCGACATCTCGGTCACGCTGCCCACGCGACGTTCGAGCTTCCCGCGCGACGATGACGGATTCGTGGGACGTTCGACCTCCTTCACCGAGGGTCGGGCCTTTGGAACGGGGGCGGCTCCCCCGGTGCGTTCCACGGGCGCCGAGAAGCTGGGGCTGACGATCGGGGATCGGGTGGTCCACGACCGTTTCGGACCGGGCGTGGTGACCCGCGTTGAAGGCGAGGGTTCGCACTCGAGGGCCACGGTCAACTTCGACGAGCACGGTACGAAGCATCTCGTGCTGGCGATGACACCCCTGCATCGAGCGTGAGGCGGCCGTCCTAGCGATTGGCCAGTCGACGCCAGAGCGCGGGGGGCATAAGGCGCACGAGGATGAAGACGTAGCGAAGCACGGGCGGGCTCCAAATCACGACTTGCGGGCTGGCCAGGCCGCGGAGAGCGTTGTCGGCGACTTCATTGACCCCGGTGGTGAAAGGTGTGGGTGCGAGATTGAGCGACATTCGCGTGCGTACCGCGGCCGGACGCAACAGCTGAAGGCGCACCCCCGTCCCTTCGAGTGACTCGGCGAGCCCGAGACAGAGTCGGTCGAGCCCGGCTTTCGCGCCGGAGTAGAGATAACTGACCCGTCGCACCCGTACGGCGGCGCTCGAGCTCAGAACGAGGATTCGCCCGCTGCCCTGATCGATCAGGCGGCGGCGAACTTCCGCCAGGGCCGCCACCGGCCAAGTCTCGTTTACCGTGATCATTCGGGCAGAACCTTCGGCGTGCACTTCGTCCTGTGCTTGGTTTCCCACGGTCCCCACCGCCACCACCACCAGGTCAACGTGATCACCAGCCCGAGCGAAGGCTTCCTCCACCGTGGACGCTGCACGAAAAGGCTCCTCGGCGTCAAAGAGGACGATGTCGGTCTTCGAGGCTCCATACTCCTCGGCCTCGCGCGCCGCCTGGTCGAGGAGAGCCTGACTACGTCCGGCCAGAATCGACGGTGTGAGCGCGCGCCAGGCAGAGTTTCTTGGTGATCGCTCGAGCGATCTCGGAGCTGCCACCGAAGACCACCACGGTCTGAGGTAGTTCGAAGCGAGAGTCCACGACCCTTTCCTAACAGGTAACGCCAAAAGAGGGCCTTCTCAACCCCTCTATGCTGAAGATTGATGAAGCGCACGTATCGGGTCGTAGTCGCCAAACCCGGCCTCGACGGTCACGATAGAGGCGCCAAAGTGATTGCCCGCACGCTACGAGACGCCGGATTTGAGGTCGTCTACACCGGGCTGCATCAGACCCCCGAGCAGATTGTCCAGGCCGTCATCCAAGAGGACGCGGACGCGCTCGGACTCTCCCTGCTCTCGGGGGCTCACCTGGTGCTGGTGCCTCGCGTCGTGGGTTTGCTGAAATCCGAGGGCCGCGACGACGTACTGCTCATGGTCGGCGGCATCATTCCCGAAGACGACGTTCCCACCCTCGAGGCCGAGGGCGTGGCCCGCGTCTTTACCCCGGGCGCGTCCCTCGACGAGATCGGTTCGTGGCTCGAGGCGGAACTCGACGCCCGAGTCGAGACCTGATCGCAACCCCTAAACCACCAGTAACGAAAGTAGATGTGAATGGACCTCTTTGAGTATCAGGGCAAGCAGTACTTCGCGCGCTTACGGCATCGCCGTGTCGCCCGGCGACGTGGCGGACACCGTCGACGAAGCGGTGGCTGTTGCCGAGCGCGTCGGGTATCCCGTGGTGGTCAAAGCCCAAGTGAAAGTCGGCGGACGCGGCAAAGCGGGCGGGGTCAAGCTCGCCAACAACGTCGAGGAAGTGCGCGAACACGCCGGGAACATACTGGGGCTCGATATCAAGGGCCACGTGGTGCGTCGTCTCTGGGTGGAGCGCTCGAGTGACATCGAAAAGGAGTACTACGCCTCCTTCACCCTCGACCGACCGAACAAGACCCACCTCGGAATGTTGAGTGCGCAAGGCGGGGTGGAGATTGAGGTCGTCGCCGAAGAGAATCCTGACGCCATCGCCATGCTCTCGATTGACCCGGTGCGCGGGCTCGACGTCGAGACGGCCCGTCGTTGGGTCGCCGAGGCCGAACTCGATGAGCCGGCGCGCGAACAGGCGGCCGAGCTTCTGGTAAAGCTCTATGACTGCTACACGCGCGGTGACTGCGACCTGGCCGAGATCAATCCGCTCATCTTGACGCCCGAGCACAAGGTTCACGCTCTAGACGCCAAGGTCACCTTGGACGAGAACGCGTCGTATCGTCACCCGGAGTGGGAAGAGTTCCGCGCGGACGAGTTTGAAGACCCGCGCGAGAAGATGGCGAAGGAGCGCGGCCTCAACTACATCGGTCTGGATGGGACGGTGGGTATCATCGCGAACGGCGCGGGCCTGGCCATGTCGACTCTCGATGTGGTCAATCAAGTCGGGGGGAGCGCGGCAAACTTCCTGGACATCGGTGGCGGCGCGAACGCCGACGTCATGGCCGCGGCGCTCGAAGTGATCAACGCGGACCCCAAGGTGACGTCGATCTTCGTGAACATCTTCGGCGGTATTACTCGCGTCGACGAAGTCGCCCACGGCGTTCTCGAGGCACTGAAGCGAGTCAGCATCGCCTCACCCATCGTGTTGCGCCTGGACGGCACCAACGCCGTGGAAGGCCGCGCCATCTTGGCCCCGCACCTGAACGATCACCTCATAATGGAACCCACTATGGTCGACGCCGCCCGGCGCGCCGTGGCGCTAGCGAAGTAGGACGAGAATGAGCATTTTTGTAGACGAAAATACGAAGGTCATCGTGCAGGGTCTGACCGGGGGCCAGGGACGATTCCACGGTCTGCGCAATCGTGACTACGGCACCAAGGTGGTCGGTGGGGTCACTCCGGGCAAGGGCGGAACCGACGTGGACGGGATCCCCGTCTTCAACACGGTGAAGGAGGCCGTCGCCGCGACCGGTGCCACCGCGTCGTTCGTGGTGGTGCCCCCCAAGTTCGCGGCCGACGCGATCATCGAAGCGGCCGAGGGCGGAGTGACCTTCATCGTGTGCATCACCGAAGGCATTCCAGCGCATGACGAGGCCGTCACCTACAACCGGCTCGTCGAGGACTTCCCCGGCGTACGACTCCTCGGGCCCAACTGCCCGGGCATCATCAGCCCTGGCAAGTGCAACATCGGTATCACCTCAGGCGACATCGCACTCGCCGGTGGGCCGGTCGGTATCGTCTCGCGCTCGGGAACCCTGACCTATCAAGCCTTGCATGAGTTGAGCCAACAGGGCGTGGGCCAGACCACCTGCGTGGGCATCGGCGGAGACCCGGTGCCCGGGACTAACTTCATCGACTGTCTTGCCGCCTTCCAAGACGACCCCGAGACCAAGGCGGTGATGATGATCGGCGAGATTGGCGGGTCCGAGGAAGAGCGTGCAGCCGAGTGGATCAAGCGAAACATGACCAAGCCCGTGGTCGCGTACATCGCGGGCGTGACCGCACCTCCCGGACGGAAGATGGGCCACGCGGGCGCCATCATCTCGGGCTCCAAGGGGACGGCCCAGGCCAAGATGGAAGCCCTGACCGAAGCGGGCGTGTACGTCTGCGCCAATCCAACCGAGGCCGGAGCGAAGATGGTCGAGATCGTCAAGGCGTTGTAGTTGGATCCAGTTCGACTCTGCGTCTTGGTGTCCGGCTCGGGCACCATCCTCGAGGCCATGTTGCAGGGCGGACTCAGCGTGGCCCTGGTGGCCTCGGATCGCCCGTGTCGGGCTCTCGAGGTCGCGCGAGACGCGAGTCTCGACGCTCGACTCATCGACCGCGCGTCCTTCGGCGGCTTTGGGCCCTCCTTTGATCGCGAGGCTTACAGCGTCGAGCTGGCGCGTGTCCTGAGCGAGGCGTCGATTGATCTCGTCGCGATGGCGGGCTTTGGGACCATCGTGACCGGCGCCTTTCATCGCGAGTTTCCCGGACGGGTCCTCAACACGCATCCGAGCCTGTTGCCCGAGTTCAAGGGCTGGCACGCAGTGGCGGCGACCCTCGCCGCGGGGGTGAGTGAGTCGGGCTGCACCGTGCACGTGGCGACTGAAGAGCTGGACGATGGACCGATCCTCGCGCAGCGTCGCGTTCCGGTCTACCCCGAGGACGACGAAGCGTCGTTGCACGAACGTATCAAGGCGGTCGAGCGAACGCTCTATCCCGAGGTCGTCGCTAGGGTGATGGCGTCCCTCGCGTGGGGCAATGAGCCCACGAGTGTGGCGCTCACCATGGAGGAGAACTAGATGCGGGCGTTGTTGAGCGTGTGGGACAAGACCGGCCTCGTCGAGTTCGCCACCGCCCTACGTGCGTCGGGGTTTGATCTAGTTGCTTCAGGAGGTACGGCCCGGGTTCTGGCCGACGCCAGCATCGAACACGTCGACGTCGAGGACGTGACCGGCTTCCCCGAGATGCTGGATGGTCGCGTGAAGACCTTGCACCCACGCATCCACGGCGCGATCCTGGCTGATCTCGACAAATCGGACCATCGCGCGGCGCTGGCCGAGCACGATATCACCCCCTTCGAGTTAGTCGTCTGTAACTTGTATCCCTTCACCTCGAGTCCTTCGATCGAGTTGATCGACATCGGTGGGCCGACCATGGTGCGCGCCGCCGCGAAGAACCATCGTCACGTCGGGGTCGTGACGGATCCGTCGCAGTACTCGGCCGTCCTCGCCGAGATCACTGACACGGGGGCGCTGTCAGACGCCACGCGCCGCGACCTGGCGCGGGCCGCTTTTGCCCACACCGCGAGCTACGACGCGGCGGTCGCCTCCTGGTTCGACGAGGGCGCGCTCGGGGCCAACCCGCCGCGTCAAACGGACGCGGTGGTGCCGGCGACTGTGCGTCTGACCCTAGAGCGCGCAGAGGTGACAAAGTACGGAGAGAACCCGCACCAGGTCGCCGCGCGGTATCGCGTGGCGGGGTCGGCCTCGTGGTGGGACGATGTCGTCAAACACTCGGGCACGGGGCTCTCCTATCTCAACTTCTTTGACGCTGACGCGGCGTGGCGACTCGTGCATGAACTCGATCACGACCTGCCGGGACGTGAGGTGGTCGCCATTATTAAACACGCCAACGCCTCGGGAGCCGCCCTTGGTTCGTCGCTCGGTGACGCCTTCACCAAGGCTCTCGATGCCGATCCCCAAAGTGCCTTCGGCGGCATCATCGCCTTGGGCGGCGTCGTGGACGACAGCGTGGCCGCGCTGATCGCCGCGGGTCCCCAGGCCGACGTCATCGTCGCCTCGGACTTCTCCGAGGACGCGATCGCCACGCTGGTGTCGCGCCGCAAAGCGACGCGCCTTCTGAGTGCGCCGCCGCCCGAGCCCCTCGGGTTGTCAGTGCGAACCTTCGGCCAGATGGCCCTGGTGCAGAATGCCGATGAGCTCATCACTCCCGTGAGCGAGTGGCGCTGCGTCACCGACGCGACGCCGAACGATCGTCAGTTGGAAGACTTGATTGTCGCTTGGCGGGTGTGTGCGCGCACGACGTCAAACGCAATCGTGATCGCCAACGCAGGCGTGGCGGTCGGAATTGGCGCCGGTCAGCAGTCGCGCGTGGTGTCCTCGGAGATTGCGGTCACCAAGGCCGGCGAGAGAGCCCGTGGGGGAGCGGCCGCGTCGGACGCCTTCTTCCCCTTTGCCGACGGTCTGGAGTTGCTCACCAACGCGGGAGTCAGCGCTGTCGTGCAGCCCGGAGGGTCGGTGCGAGATCAAGACGTCATCGACGCGGCCAACAAAGCGGGCATCGTCATGATGATGACCGGCGAACGCCACTTTCGTCACTAGGAGAACCATGAGCGCAGAACTACTGGACGGCGAGAGGGTCGCCGCCGGCATCAAGATGGAACTGGCCGAGCGAGTTCAGCGACTCATCGCCATGGGTGCCGCACCGGGTTTGGGCACGATTCTCGTGGGCGATGATCCTTCCAGTGCGCGCTACGTCGAGATGAAGATTGAAGAGTGCGCGGAGATCGGCATCCGATCGTTCGACGAGCACTTGGGTGGCGAGGCGACCCAGCGCGAGATCGAGGCCATCGTCGACCGCTTCAACGCCGATGATCGCATTCACTCCATTCTCGTGCAGCTGCCGTTGCCCGAGGGAGTGAACGAGGAGGAGATCCTCCTTCGAGTCCTTCCCTCGAAGGACGTGGACGGTCTGCATCCGACGAACCTGGGGCGACTCGTCATGGGTTCGCCCGGCCCTCTCCCCTGCACGCCCAACGGCATTGTGGAGCTGCTCGCCGCCTACGACGTTCCGGTCGAGGGCCAGCACGTCGTCGTTATTGGCCGGGGCCTCACCATCGGTCGCCCCCTCGCTCTGCTGCTCGCGATGCGACGTCCTCACTGCAACGCAGCGGTGAGCGTAGTGCACACCGGCGTGGAGCGTTTTGACGAACTTGTTCGCAGCGCTGACGTCATCGTTTCGGCCGCGGGTCGCGCCGGGCTGGTCACCCCCGAGATGGTCAAACCGGGTGCCGCGGTGGTGGGTGCGGGAACAACCTTTCAAGGTAGGAAGCTCCTGAGCGACATTGCGGACGGCGTCGATGACGTGGCGCGGTGGATCACGCCGCGCCTCGGTGGCGTGGGCCCGATGACCCGTGCCATGCTGTTACGCAACGCTGTGCTGGCCGCCGAAAGGGCTTCATGACACTCCACGACGATCTCGGACGCGAATTCGACGAACGGCCCTGGGGCTCCTTCACCGTGCTCGACGAGGAGCTTTCCGACCACAAAGTGAAGCGGATCGTGGTGGCCCCGGGTAAGAGGCTTAGCTATCAACGACACACCAAGCGCGCCGAGCACTGGTTCGTGGTGAGTGGGGTCGCGACGGTCACCCTGGACGGCGTTGAGCTGCAGGTTCCCCCGGGCGCCAGTCTTGACATCGGCGTCGGCGTCGCGCATCGCTGTGAGAATCGAGGCACCGTCCCCGTGGTCTTCATTGAGGTGCAGAGCGGTACGTACTTCGGCGAAGACGACATCGAACGCATTGAGGACGATTTCGGTCGTGCCTAGCCGCGTCACCCGAGTGGACGATCTTCTGACCCAAGGTCGCACTCGCTCGTTTGAGTTCTTCCCACCCAAGTCGGACGACGAGAGCGTGGTGCTCGAGCGCACGCTCACCACGCTCTCGCCCCTCGCCCCTTCGTTCGTCTCGGTGACGTATCGAGGCGGGCGAGAGTCGCGCCAGCGAACCTACGACTTGGTGACCCAGATTCAATCGGCGGGTCGCGTGGCGGCGATGGCCCATCTCATCTGCGTAGGTCACGGTCGTGACGAGATGCGCGATCTTCTGAAGAACTATCTCGACTCGGGGGTGGTCAACGTCATGGCCCTCGGTGGTGATCTCCCCGACGAGGGCGATACGGCATCGGAGTTCACCTACGCGTTGGAATTAGTGGAGTTGGTTCGAGAGGTGGGCGACTTCTGCGTCGGCGTGGGCGCTCACCCCCGCGGTCATCCCCGTTCCGTCGATCGGGCCTCGGATCGACGACACCTCGCGCGAAAGCTCGAGGCCGCCGACTTCGCGGTGACGCAGTTCTTCTTCGACGCTCACGAGTGGGTGGATCTGGTCGACGAGCTGGGCGCGCTCGGGGTGCACAAGCCGATTCTTCCCGGCATCATGCCCGTGACGACCCTGAGCGGGATCGCTCGGATGGCCACCATGGGCGCCCCCGTGCCCGCTCGATTGGTAGCTCGCCTGGAGGCGGCGTACGCCAGTGGGGGCTCGCCGGCGATACGGGCCGAGGGCGTGCGCGCGGCGACCGAACTCTGCGTGGAGCTGTTGGACGCGGGCGTACCCGGTCTGCACTTTTACACTCTCAATCGCTCGACCGCGACGAGAGAGATCTGTCAGACGCTCTTCGCGTAGCGGACGTGTGGCCCGGAAAGTCGATCAATTTTTTGACCGTAGGATGGGCGTATGGCTGAGAAAATCACGATGAGTACTGAGGGCGTATTGCACGTCCCCGACGACCCCATAATCCCCTTCATTGAAGGTGACGGCACCGGAATCGACATTTGGCCGGCGGCCAAACTCGTGCTCGACGCGGCCGCGATGAAGTATGGAAAGACGATCGAGTGGAAGGAAGTTCTCGCGGGGCAAAAGGCCTTTGACGAGACGGGGGATTGGTTACCCGAAGAGACAGTGACCGTCTTTCGCGACTATCTCATCGGCATCAAGGGTCCCCTCACCACGCCCATCGGGGGTGGTTTTCGCTCGTTGAACGTCGCGTTGCGCCAGATCCTTGACCTCTACGTGTGCCTGCGTCCGGTGCGCTGGTTCCAGGGAGTGCCCTCCCCGGTGCTGCGTCCACAGGACGTCGATATGGTCATCTTTCGAGAGAACACCGAAGATGTGTACGCCGGCCTCGAGGTAGAGGCCGGTAGCCCGGAGGCCGAGAGGCTTCGTAGCTTCCTGCTCGACGCCTTTGGCTGGGAGATCCGTGAGATGAGCGGCATCGGCGTCAAGCCCATCTCCCAGTTCGGGTCCGAGCGCCTCATTCGCGCCGCCATCAACTACGCCTTGAGCCACGACCGAGAGTCGGTCACGTTGGTTCACAAGGGCAACATCCAAAAGTTCACCGAAGGTGCCTTCATGAAGTGGGGTTACGAGCTAGTCCGCGATGAGTTCGCCGACGTCGCCGTGGGTTGGAACGACTGCGATGGCAAGCCGGGATCAAAGTTGCTGGTGAAAGATGTCATCGCCGACATCGCCTTCCAGCAAGCGCTAACGCGCGCCAAAGAGTTTGATGTCATCGCGACCATGAACCTGAACGGCGACTATCTTTCGGACGCCCTGGCCGCCCAGGTCGGAGGAATCGGCATCGCGCCGGGAGCCAACATCAACTACCTGACGGGACACGGCATCTTTGAGGCCACCCACGGTACCGCCCCCAAATACGCGGGCCTGGACAAGGTCAACCCCGGATCGGTCCTGTTGTCCGGTGTGTTGATGTTCGAGCACCTGGGATGGCAAGACGCCGCGGATGACATCGTCACGGCGCTGGAGTCGACCATCGCTGACAAGATCGTTACCTACGACTTCGCCCGTCTCATGGACGGCGCCACGGAAGTGAAGTGTTCTGAATTCGCTGCGGCTATCGTCGAGCGCCTCTAACCCCAAGGAGAGTTATGAATCCCATCAACGTCACCGTGACCGGCGCCGCCGGTCAGATCGGCTACAGCTTGTTGTTTCGCATTGCCTCGGGCGATCTGTTCGGCCCCGACGTACCCGTGGCCCTACGTCTGCTCGAGATTGATCCGGCGATGAAGGCCCTCCATGGTGTCGTCATGGAACTGGACGACTGCGCCTTTCCCGCGCTCGCCAGTATTGAGGCGACGAGCAATCTCAATCACGCCTTCGACGGAACGAACTGGGCTCTGCTCGTGGGCTCCATCCCCCGCAAGGCGGGCATGGAACGCGGTGACCTGCTCGGCATCAACGGTGGAATTTTCCAGCCTCAGGGTCGAGCGATCGCGGCCCACGCCGCCAGCGACGTACGGGTGCTGGTCGTGGGTAACCCGTGCAACACCAACTGCCTCATCGCCCGATCGAACGCGACGGAAGTTCCGGCGGAGCGCTGGTTCGCGATGATGCGACTCGATCGCAACCGTGCCGTGGCCCAGTTGTCCCAAACCTCCGGCCGCCCCGTTACCGACGTGAAGAACGTCGCCATCTGGGGCAACCACTCGGCCACGCAGTTCCCCGACTTTGGAAACGCCACGATCGGTGGGCAGAAGGCGACTGAGGTCATCACGGACGAGAAGTGGCTGCGCGGTGAGTTCATCGAGACAGTGCAAAAGCGCGGTGCGGCCATTATTGAAGCCCGCGGGTTGAGCTCGGCCGCCTCGGCCGCGAGCGCCGCCATCGACACCGTGCGCAGTCTGGTGACCGCCACGCCCGCTGACGACTGCGCCTCCGTCGCCGTGACGAGTCACGGTGAGTACGGGGTGCCCGAAGGTCTTACCTTTGGCTTTCCCGTCACGTCGGACGGGTCAGGGTCGTGGAAGGTCAAGGAGAGCTTTGAGATCGACGGATTCGCCAAAGAGCGGATTCAGATCACCACCGACGAACTAGCTTCCGAGCGCGACGAAGTGAGAGCCCTCGGACTGATTTAGGTGGCGACGCGCTGTCGCGACGCCACCTCAGGACGATTGTGCGAGACCCGTCTCGTAGGCGATGACCACAAGCTGCGCGCGGTCTCGGGCGCCCAGTTTGGCCAGCAGTCGGCTCACGTGAGTTTTCGCCGTGGCCACGCTCATATGTAGCTCGTCGGCGATCTCGCTGTTGGAGTGCCCCCGGGCCACGCTGCAGAGCACCTCGCGCTCGCGGGGGGTGATGAGATCCAGGGCTCGCTCGTCCACTGAGCTTGAGGCGACCTGTTTGGCGAACTCTTCGATGAGCGTTCTCGTCACGCTGGGGGCGAGCAACGCGTTGCCCGCGGCGATCACCCGGATGGCGTCGAGGAGGTCTTCGGGCCGGGTGTCCTTTAAGAGAAAGCCGCTGGCTCCCGCGCGAAGCGCGGCGTACACGTACTCATCAAGGTCGAAGGTCGTCAGAATCAAGATCCGCGTATGAGCGGCCCCCGGGTCACTCAAGATCTGGCGGGTAGCCTCGATACCGTCGAGGTGCGGCATGCGAATGTCCATCAACACAACGTCGGGATGAGTCTCACGAGCGAGCGCCACCGCATCGCGACCGTCCACCGCTTCGCCCACCACTTCGAGATCGGGCGACGAGTCGACCAGGAAGCAAAAGCCCGCCCGCACCAAGGTCTGATCGTCAACGACGAGGACCCTCGTCATAGGGGTGTCACCGCCTGAAGGGGGAGCCTCGCGAGTACTCGGAATCCCCCTTCGGGCCGAGGAGTGGCCTCGAAGGACCCCGCGAATAGTGCCACGCGTTCACGCATACCGACAATCCCGTGATGGGCGATGACGTCGTCGGCGTGCAGAGGGTAGGCCACCACGTCTCCACCGTCATCGAGCACCTCAAGGACCAAGGTGTCGGGCTCGTCACGAAGTTCTACGCGGACCGACGCGTGCCCCGCGTGCTTTACAACGTTGGTCAGCGCCTCTTGCGCGATGCGATAGATCGCCAGATCGGCGGTCGCTGAGAGCCGCGACGCCCACGAACTACTCACGCACAGATCCACCCCGACGCCCGCCGCGCGCACTTGTTCAGCCAGTTGGTCGAGTGCGCCCACGCCGGGTGCGGCCCGGAGTGTCGCCGGTCGCCGGTCATCGTGGCGCAAGACGCTCAGCATGCGACGAAGTTCATCGAGCGCGTTGCGACTGGTCTCTTCCACCGCCAAGAGTGCTCTTTTCGCCTGCTCGGGATGCTCGTCGATCACGTGACGACCCACCCCCGATTGCACGGCGATCACGCTCAGACTATGAGCTACGACGTCGTGAAGCTCGCGCGCAATCTGGAGACGCTCTTCGGCGACGGAACGCTGGGCACGCTCGAGGACCTCGCGCTGGCGCTGGTGCGCCTGATCGGCCAGTCCCGCGACATAGGTGCGCCGCACGCGCACGCTATCGCCGACAAACCAGGCGGCGATCGAGGCCAGGATGGCGAGAGAACCCACTCCGTTGCTCGTATGGTAGTCAGCCGAAATCAAGATGGCGATCAGCAAGGTGGAGCACGCGCTGACCGTCGCCGTCAACGAACGGTGACGCTCGTATACCGAGGCGACCTGGTACACCGGAAAGACGATGAAGGGCGCCGCAAAGAATGCTTCCCCGGTGATCACGGCGATAGCCGTGGACAAGGTAAGCAGGATGAGAGCGAACATCGCGTAGCGACGGCGCAAGGCGATCGCGGCCCCGGCCAGGATGGCGATACCGAGGATGACGACGACGTCGTGGTCTCCGAGGTGGGAAAGTCCGACGGTGGCCCGAGAAAAGGCCTTTTGACGCGCGTGCAGCGCGGAGAGAAAGACCAGCACGACGGCGATGACGTAGTCGACGACCTGTAGTTGGCGCGGGGTGAGGCGATGGAGAAAAGGGGGACGCAGGCTCTCCGAGGGGCCATCGACAGTCGTCATCCACTCGACGCTACCCACGTAGGGGAGCGGCTACGTCACCCTCGGGGCTACGGTCGGGTACATCGCAGGGCGTACGCTCCGGGCCGCGATGGTGGCGAACGTACATCGCTGCGGGTACGAAAAGAACCATCGCAAAGGCGATGACGTCATAACCTCTTCCCCGCCAGACTGGATCGCGTTTGAAACGTCAGACACCGAGAAGGTAGGGAAACTGTGATTGAAGCCAAAGGACTCACCAAGCGCTACGGCGACAAGGTCGCCGTTGAAGGACTCAGCTTCGAAGTGCGCTCCGGCGTGGTCACGGGATTTCTTGGACCCAACGGATCGGGCAAGTCGACCACCATGAGAATGATCATGGGCCTCGACATCCCAAACGCCGGCAACGCGACCGTCAACGGTCGTCACTTTCATGATCTTCCGTGGCCCCTGCACGAGGTCGGCGCTCTGCTGGAGGCTAAGGCCATTCACCCCGGGCGAAGCGCGCGCAACCACCTGTTGATGCTGGCTCAGGCGAACCGCGTACCCGCTCGCCGTGTCGACGAGGTCCTCGACATCGTAGGGCTGACCGACGTGGCCACTCAGCGGGCGGGCAAGTTCTCTCTCGGCATGGGTCAACGCCTCGGCATCGCGGCAGCCATGTTGGGCGATCCGGAAGTGCTGCTCTTCGACGAGCCCATCAACGGGCTGGACCCCGACGGAATTCGCTGGGTGCGAACGTTTTTGAAGAGCCTGGCCAAGGAGGGTCGCACGGTATTCGTCTCGAGCCACCTGATGAGTGAGATGGCCCTCACCGCCGAAGAGGTGGTCATCATTGGAAAGGGGCACCTCATCGTCCAGACGTCGATCGACGAGCTTCTTACCCAGAACGCTCGCCAGTCGGTGCGCGTGTCCTCGCCCGACATTGGCGCTCTGCGCGCTGCCCTCGAGTCTGAGGGCGCGACGACGAGCACCGAAGACGATGGCTCGCTGACGGTTCGCGGCAAGGACCACAAAGAGGTCGGCCAGCTCGCCGCGCAGTTGTCGATCGTGCTCTATGAACTCACACCGCAGACCGAGTCTTTGGAAGAAGCCTTCATGGAGCTCACCGAAGGAAGCATTGAGTACCGCGGCACCAACACGAACATCGCGAACGCGCTAAAGGAGATGGAACAGTGAGCACAGTCACCACCAGTGAGCGGGCCATCGGCCCGAGTAAGCAGTTGCCGCCCGGTCGTTACTCCCTTCTTGACCAGATGCGTTCGGAGTGGACGAAACTGGTGAGCGTCCGTTCCACGATCTGGACCCTCGGGCTGACGATCGTTATTGGCATCGGCGTGAGTGCTATCGCGACCGCAGAGACGAGATCGCACTGGGCGTCGAACGCTCACTTTGGCTTCGATCCGACCAGTTTGAGTCTGACCGGCGTCTTTGTCGCTCAACTGATCATTGGGGTGCTAGGCGTGCTGGTCATGAGTGTCGAATACGGGACCGGGACGATTCGCGCGACCCTGTCGGCCACGCCTCGGCGGCCCGGAGTGCTCTTTGCCAAGGCCAGCGTCTTTGGCGCGGTGGCGCTCGTGGTGTCGATGGTGACGGCCTTCCTCTCATTCTTCGTGGGCCAGGCGCTTCTCACGTCGCCGGCGGTGCACGCGACGTTGTCGTCCCCCGATGCGTTACGTGAAATTGTGGGGACGGGGATCTATCTCTTCCTTATCGGACTCTTCGCGCTCGGCCTCGCCGTGTTGATTCGCCACACCGCGGGAGCCATCAGTGCCTTCGTCGGCATACTGCTGGTGTTGCCGTCGGTGCTGCAGGCGCTGCCCAACTCGCTCCAACATGACATCATCAAGTTCACCCCCTCGCGTATTGGCGTCGCGGTGCTCTCACGAGGAAATCACCCCTTCGCGTTCTCCCCGTGGGTCGGCTTAGCGGTGTTGGCGGGGTACACCGCCGCGCTGCTGGTCATCGCTGGTGTCAAGTTCACTACACGCGACGCGTGAGATCGTGTCGCGCGGTCGGCTGAGTTACTGCTCGGTGCGGGCGCCGAGCAGCCAGCCCAGGAGCGGTACCAGTCCGTGCACGTCGCCGCGAATCTTGAGGCGACCGTCGCGCACCGCGCTGGCGCTGGTGAGGGTTCCACCCGCCAGCGCCTCCGCGTCACGGTAACTGATACGAATGACGGCGCTGGCGCCGTGGTGGTCGCCCGGCGTGGCGCTGACGCCCTCCTCGGCGACGGTGAAGGTGAGGGCGCGCGGAGATGACGCGGGGCCATCGGTCAACTCGAAGACCAGGCGCAGCCCCGTCCCGTCCGCCTCCAAGGGGGGCGGTCCGGCCAGTCGCAGGCTCTCGTTGAGCTCGGAGAACCACTGGTCGCTGAGGAACGTACTCACCTACGGTGCGGGTTGAACGTCCGCGGCGGTGGCTGAAATTTTGGGCTTACGGCGGATCTTTCGTCCGAGCCACGCCACGGGATCGTAGTGCGCGTCGACGACGCGCTCCTTGAGGGGAATGATCGCGTTGTCGGTGATCTTGATGTGCTCGGGGCAGACCTCGGTGCAGCACTTGGTGATGTTGCAGTAGCCCAAGCCGGCCTCTTCGCGAATGAAATCGCGGCGGTCGTTTTGGTCGAGCGGGTGCATCTCCAGTTCGGCGTAGCGAATGAAGAAACGAGGTCCGGCGTAGCTGGTCTTGTTCTCTTCGTGGTCTCTGATCACGTGACAGACGTCTTGACACATAAAGCACTCGATGCACTTGCGAAACTCTTGTCCGCGCGCGACGTCCTCTTGGAACATTCGATACCCGCCTTCCGGCATGGGCGGCGGCATCAGCGCCGGAACTTTGGCCGCTTGGACGTAGTTGAACGAGACGTCGGTCACCAGATCGCGGATGATGGGGAACGTCTTCATCGGAGTGACGGTGATCGGTCCCGGGGGCAAGTCGCCCACCCGGGTCATGCACATGAGCCGGGGTTTTCCGTTGATCTCGGCCGAGCATGATCCGCACTTGCCGGCTTTGCAGTTCCAGCGACAGGCGAGATCGGGCGCTTCGGTCGCCTGTATGCGGTGGATGACGTCGAGGACGACTTCACCCTCATTCTGCTCAAGGCTGTACGTCTCGAAATCCCCGCCACGTGCGTCACCGCGCCACACTCGCATGGTCACTTGCGCCATTACTTCGTCTCCTCGAGTAGGGCCTTCAGATCGTCGGGCAGAATCAAGATGGGCGACTCCACCACGGTGATCGGACTATCCCACGACCCACCATCACTGGACTGGGCCAGATTGATCTTGCCGAACTCCGGGCTGGGGTCGGGAAAGTCCTCGCGCGTGTGGCCGCCGCGTGACTCCTTGCGGAGCGTGGCACCCAAGGTGACGCTCTTCGAGACGGTGATCATCGCGGGAAGGTCGGTTGCCAGGTTCCACCCCGGGTTGTACGCGCGAGGTCCCTTCACCGAAATGTTCCTCACGCGCTCGGTGAACTCGTCCAGTTTCAGCGCCGCTTGGTCCAACTCCTCGCCCCTTCGAATGATGCCGACGTTGGCCTGCATCATGTCTTGCAGATCGCGCTGGATGTCATAGGGGTTCTCGCCGCTCTCGCGAGAGAGGGGGGCGAGCGCCGCGTCGATGGCGGCGTCGACCTCGCTTTGGTTGAAGGCGGTGGCGGCTTGGCCCGAGGCGATGTACTCCGCCGCGCCAATTCCCGCGCGCCGTCCAAAGACCACGAGGTCGCTCAGCGAGTTTCCACCGAGTCGATTCGCCCCGTGCATGCCGCCTCCGACTTCCCCGGCGGCGAACAACCCCGGTACCACCGTCTCTTGAGAGTCGGCGTCTACTTGCACGCCGCCCATCATGTAGTGGCAAGTCGGGCCAATCTCCATGGCTTCGCGTGTGATATCGACGCCGGCGAGC
The DNA here is from genome assembly GCA_963756325.1 of uncultured Acidimicrobiaceae bacterium. GTDB lineage: Bacteria > Actinomycetota > Acidimicrobiia > Acidimicrobiales > RAAP-2 > RAAP-2. Next base: position 380,810 of record CAVWNE010000002.1, on the reverse strand, counting down.
TCCATGAACTGGTGGTACATCGAGGGGAGGCGTCGGCGAATGAACTCCGGCGTGCGCCGAGAGGCAATGTCGAGGAAGACGCCGCCGTGGGGGCTTCCTCGACCGGCCTTCACTTCAGAGTTGATGGCTCGAGCTACTTCATCGCGGGGGAGCAGTTCCGGTGGCCGGCGCCCGGCGCTGTGGTCGTCGTACCACTTGTCGCCCTCCTCTTCGGAGTCGGCCGTCTCGGCGCGGAACATCTCAGGGACGTAGTTGAACATGAAGCGCTCGCCGAGCGAGTTGCGCAGCACTCCGCCGTCGCCGCGCACGCTCTCGGTGACGAGGAGTCCGCGCACACTGAGCGGCCAGACCATGCCCGTCGGATGAAACTGGACGCACTCCATATCGATGAGCGTGGCTCCGGCCCAGAGGCCCATGGCGTGGCCGTCGCCCGTGCTTTCCCAGGAGTTCGAGGTGAACTTCCAGGACTTTCCGATGCCGCCGGTGGCCAGAATGACGGTCTTGGCCTGGAAGGTGACGAACTCACCAGTCGCGCGCCAGTAGCCCACGCACCCCGCGATGCGACCCTGCGCGTCGTGGACCAGCTGGAGGACCTTGCACTCCATGAAGACGTCGGTGCCCAGGGAGACGACCTTTTGCTGCAGGGTGCGAATGAGTTCCAGGCCCGTGCGGTCGCCGACGTGCGCGAGGCGCGCGTAGCGGTGACCACCGAAGTCGCGCTGGAGGATCTTGCCGTCCTTGGTGCGGTCAAAGAGCGCACCCCACTGCTCGAGCTCCCACACCCGATCGGGCGCTTCCTTCGCGTGCAACTCGGCCATGCGGTAGTTGTTGAGGTACTTGCCCCCGCGCATGGTGTCGCGAAAGTGCACCATCCAGTTGTCTTCGGGATAGACGTTGCCCATGGCGGCGGCCATGCCGCCTTCGGCCATGACCGTGTGCGCCTTGCCGAGGAGAGACTTCGAGACGATTCCCACGCTCAGCCCACGTTGCTTGGCCTCGATCGCGGCGCGAAGCCCGGCTCCGCCCGCGCCGATGATCAGCACGTCGTACTCGTGGTGTTCGTAGTGTTCGCTCACGCTGAGTCCTTAGAAGAGTCGGTAGTCGGTGATGGCGCCAGAGGCCACGAGACGAATGTAGATATCGGTGCAGGCGACAAAGACCAGAGAAGCCCAGGCGAAGTTCATGTGCTTCGCGTTGAGGGGCGTGACGAACTTCCAGAACTTGTAACGCCACGGGTGAGCTTTGAAGCTCTTCACTTGGCCGCCGCAGAGGTGGCGACAGGCGTGACAGGACAACGAGTAGAGCCACAACAACGTGGCGTTCACCACCAGTACAATCGTTCCGACACTGACCCCCCAGCCAATACCCGGCTGGTGAAACGCCAGAACCGCGTCGTAGGTGAGCAGGCCGTTGAAGACGAGTCCCGCGTAAAAGAAGTAGCGGTGCGCGTTCTGCATGATGAGGGGGAAACGCGACTCACCCGAGTACGAACCGTGCGCGTCCGCCACGGCGCAGGCCGGCGGGGACCACCAAAACGCCCGGTAGTAACTGCGCCGGTAGTAGTAGCAGGTCAGACGAAAGCCCAACGGGAAGATCAAGATCAAGAGGGCCGGCGATATCGTCCAGGCGTTCCAGGTGAAGGCAAACTTCGCGCCGGGCACGCACGAGCCGCCGACGCAGGGCGAGTAAAAGGGGCTGATGAGATCGCGACCCATGTTCGCGCCGACGAAGTAGTTCTTGTTCTGAAAGGCGGCCCAGGTGGAGTAGATGACAAAGGCCGTGAGGACACTCACCGTGAGGACGGGCTGGATCCACCATCGGTCCTGGCGAACGGTGGGGGTATCGGGACCTCCGCGCGTCCCTCCGAGTTGAACCTTGGTCGAACTCTCTAGGGCCGTCACTGGAACTCCTCGCTCGTCGTGGCTGTACACACAGCAAATTTCATATTAGAAGGGCTTTGAAGCGCAAAAATGCGAACTCGCCGCGCTCGGACACCGATGTCGTTCGGCGAGACACAGCAACGTCGACTAGTGGTGACCACCTCGACGACCTTCTGCCGTCCCCCCGATGAGAGCCCAGAACACGAGACCGAGCCCTGGAACCAGTAACCAAATGCCAAAGACCAACGCGAGTACCACGAAGAAGGCCCCCATGCCCAAGGTGAAGGGCCAGATCGACGTGCCGGGAAAGGTGCCGATCACGCCGGCGCCGGAGGCCTGGGTGGCGCCGGGGTCGTCTTCGGCCCGGGGCTTCATGCGTCGGCTCCAAAAGAAGTAGTAACTCCCCGGCAGAAAACACAGCAACATGCCACAGAACATCATGACGCTGCCCGCGTTCTCGTGACTCCAGAACCAGTAGACGATCATCATGAGGCCAAAGAATGTTCCGAGGAACAACAGGAGTCGTGCCTCGGTCTTCATGGCTGAGTCGGTTCCTTCTCGACCAAGGCTTCGGCGGCGTGACCGTGCGCGGCGGCCGAGTGTCCGGGGTGGTTGTAGTCCCACGTCGGACGCTCGGAGCGGATCTGGGGCAGGCGGTAGAAGTTGTGGTGCGGCGGGGGAGAGGTGGTGAACCACTCGAGTGTGTGACCGTCCCAGGGGTTGTCGCCGGCCGGGTACTTCTTCCAGCTGTAGACGATGTTGACGAGGAAGAGCGCGGTCGAGACGCCGATCATGATCGCGCCGACCGTAGCCATGATGTTGAGGTCTTGCCACCCCGGGTGGTTGGGATAGAGGCCCACCCGTCGAGGCATTCCCCACAGACCGAGGATGTACATCGGAAAAGTGAAGACTTGAGTTCCGAGAAAGAGGAACCAGAACTGGGCCTTGCCGATCTTCTCATTCAAGAGATATCCGGTGATCTTCGGTCCCCAGTAGTACAGGGCGCCCATGGCGCCCATCAAGAGTGCCATCACCACCGAGTGGAAGTGGGCCACCACGAAGTAGGTGTCGTGGGTAAAGAAGTCGAGCGGGGGACTGGCGAGGTAGATACCGGTAATACCGCCGACGAGGAAGGTGAACAAAAACCCGAGCGACATCAACATTGCCGTGGAAAACCAGACCTCTCCTCGCCACATCGTTCCGATCCAGTTGAACATCTTGATGCCGGTGGGCACGGCGATGAGCAGACTCATGATCGAGAAGAACGGTAAGAGGACTGTTCCGGTCGTGAACATGTGGTGCGCCCACACGCCCAGGGAAAGGGCGCCGATGGTCAAGGTGGCGAAGATCATTCCCTTGTAACCGAAGACCGGCTTTCGTGAGAAGACGGCGATGATCTCGGTCACCATGCCAAAGACTGGCAGGGCCAAGATATAGACCTCGGGATGGCCCCAGAACCAGAAAATGTTCTGCCAGAGCACCGGTACGCCGCCTCCCGCGACCGAGAAGATATGCGTGCCGAAGTGTCGATCGCAGTAGAGCATGATCAGGCCGGCCGTCAGGACCGGGAAGGCGAGCAGGATCAAGATCGCCGTGATCAAGAGGTTCCAGGTGAAGATGGGCATGCGGAACATGGTCATGCCGGGGGCGCGAAGATAGAAGATCGTGGCCGTCAAATTGACGCCGGTGAAGATCGCCGAGAAACCGGTAAGGAGAAGCCCGCCGATCCAGAGGTCCGCACCCGCGCCGGGCGTGTTCACGGAGTTCGAGAGCGGTGGGTACGCCACCCAACCGAAGTTGGCGGCTCCGCCGGCGACGAAGAAACCAGACAGCATGGTGATCGAGCCGGTGAGGTAGAGCCAGTAACTCAGGGCGTTGAGTCGAGGGAAGGCCATATCGGGGGCACCGATCTGGATAGGCACGATGATGTTCGCCAGGGCCCCGAAGGCGAAGGGTCCCATGAAGAGATAGATCATGACCGAGCCGTGCATGGTGAAGAGTTCGTTGTACTGGGCGAGCGAGACGAGTGAGTTGTTTGGTGACGACAGCTGGGCGCGGATGAGCTCGGCGAACGACCCGCCAATGATCAACATGACCACCGACGTCACGGTGTACGACATGCCGATGACTTTGTGGTCGGTCGAGGTCAACCACTTCAAGATGCCCGTCGGACCGTGATCCTCGTGATGCTCGTCGTGGTGCTCAATTATGACCGGTGGATCAAGTACGTCAGTCATTAGCTGTTTCCTATGGTCGGCTTGGTAGGCACGATGGATGAAGTCTGTTGGTTCGTGGCCGTCGCGGCCGCCGCGGCCGCCGCCGAGTTGGCGTTGCTCTTCAGCCACGCGCTGTAGTCACTGTCGGAGACGACCTTCACTCGGAACCACATGAGCGAGTGATAGAGGCCACAGAGTTGCGTGCACTGGCCGTCGTAGGTCCCGAGGTTCACCGCCCGGAACGTGAACTGGTTCAAGACTCCTGGCAGGGCGTAACGCGAGAAGTTGAACGCGTGGATGTAGAAACCGTGGATGACGTCTGAGGACGTCAAGTTGATGTGGACGTTCTCATTGACCGGCATAACCATCTCGGGGTCTTGAGTCGTCTGGCCCACGACCACGACGTTTTGGCCCGGGTAGGTGAACTTCCAGCCCCATTGGAAGGCGTCGACGTTGATGGTGACGGCGGTCTTGGGGTTCGCCACCTCTTTGTTCTCGACGACCAGGGTGGCGGCAAACAGTCCGAGCACGATGATCACCGGAATGATCGTGTAGGTGAACTCCAAGGGCAGGTGGTACTGACTCTGTTTGGGGATGTTGTCGCTCCGGCGGCGATAGCGAATAACGGCCCAAATGATTAAGAAGGTGGTGAGAAACCCTACGGCCATGGCGCCGACCGTGAAGCCCTGCCAGAGGTCGAACACCGAGTGTGAGCTCGTTGTTGCTCCGGGCTGTGCCCCAAAGGTCGGGATTCCGTCCTTGGTGGGAACGTGATCGTTGCAGCCAGCGAGTACCAGGGCGGCGACGGGGAGTACAGCGAGACGCCGCACGCGCCGCCAGCGGCGCGTGCGAACTGAGACTCCCTGTGGGGGCAGGGCAGGTGGTTCCACTCTGGAAACCTTACTCATTATTTATGGGCACTTGATTTCGTAGTGGCCCCAGTTTGCCCGGTTACGAGGCGTGCGAGCGCGACGAGGAGTCGCCGTCACCGGGCGTCTCGCGTTCGGCCCAACTGAAGACTCCGCGCGACATCGTAGAGGTGGCCCGTGACGCCAGCACATGAAAGACACGACGGCGAACGTCCTGAATCCCAGGGTCCGCCGGTGACGCGAGCCACGCCATCTCCGCGAGGTGACCTGCCACACGAAATCCCTCATCAGAGTCGGCTTCGAGGAGCGCCTCCGCCCGCGCGGAGAGTTGGTTGGCTCCACCCACCAGGTCGGCCAGTTCGCGGGCGAGAGTTCTCTCGTGAGCCGGGCGAAGGTTCGCCGGATTGCCGTCCCACCAGCCGCCGTAGAGTCGCCAGATGTTCCTCACGATGAACTCGGGTTCGTCGTAGAACGGTTGCAGGTAGGGGCGCTCTAGCAAGTGGCTGGGCACCGTCACGCTTGCGAGCGCGTCGGCCAGTCGCGCGCCAGCATTCATGAGCGCCAGCGTCTGCTCCACCAGACTTTCCAGGTACTCGGCCGTCTCGCTCAAGGCTTGGCGAATTCTCTCGCGGCCAAAGATCGGCAGACCGTGTCCCGGCAGCAGGAACTGCGCGTTGAGTTCGACCATGCGTCGAAGCGCTTGGGCCCACTCGAGGGGATAGCGCTGAACCTTTTGGGGATTCCCGGCGTTGGGACTGTTCCAGATAAAGAGGTCGCCGGAGCACAAGACACCCCTCTCGGGGATCCAGGTCACCGTGGCGTCGTCGGTCTCGCCTTTTTCGTGCTGGAGGGCAAACTTCAGGGAGCCCACGCGGAAGTCGTGTGCCACTTCGTACGTCTCGTCGGGGTAGCGATACTCGCGCGGCCAGCGAAGGTTGGGCGCCGCGAACTGGCGCTGGTTGATGATCTCGTTGTAGCCCGCGGTCAAGAGATAGCGATCAAAGCGGCGAGGCAGGTGGGCGTGGGCCAGGACGTGGGGCGCGCGCCACCCTTGCTCGCGCGCCTCCTCTTCAAAGGGTCCGACGCCAAAGACGTGGTCAATGTGGCCGTGAGAAAAGATGGCGCTGTGAAGCGGTGAGGCACTCCACGTGCGAATCTCTCGGTGAACGAGTTCGGCGGTGAGAGGCGATCCCGTGTCGACCATCACCAGACCCTCGTCGGTGGCGATCGCGGTGCAGTTGGCGAAGTTCGGGAGAAACGCTACATCCCTGGTGATCTCGGCGACGTGGTCGATTCCGCCTAAGGGATTGGTCCGCTGTCCGAGGTCCTCGCCGCGCCAGCGTCGATCGGAGAGTTCAACAATGTCCACCCGGGACTATTTGTCGGACTCGGGAGCCTTTGGGTCGGGGGTATCAGAGGAGTTGGTGGCGTTGGAGTTCTTACCTTCCTTGAGACCCTTTTCAAACTCGGTCTTGGCACTACCCAGATTGCGGGCGAGTTTGGGGATGGCCGCGCCACCGAAGATCAGCACCGCCACCACAATCACCACGACCAAGAGATCCGGCCCGAAAATATCACCCAAGAACACGGTCTTCTCCTTTGACGCGCTCATTCCACAGTACTCGCCTGTGAGCGGTCATCGTTAGCGACGGCCCTCATCAGGCTGGGTAAGACTATGGGCGTGACCACGGCGCCTCGCGAGACCTTCCGCGACGCGCTCAGTGTGGCCCTGACGGTCGGCGCCTACGGCGTGGCCTTTGGCGCGGCTGGGATCGCCGCCCACTTCTCCGTCCTCCAGACGTGTCTGTTTTCGTTGCTCACCTTTACCGGCGCTAGCCAGTTCGCGGCGGTAGGGGTGATGGCCGCCGGTGGGGGCGTCGTGAGCGCCGTCGCCACCGCCACGATGCTCTCCACCCGAAACACCCTCTATGGCTTGCAGATGGCTCCACTGGTACGAGCGAAGGGACTTAAGCGCCTTGCCGCGGCCCAGATCACCATCGATGAGTCGACCGCCGTCGCGCTCGCTCAGACTCCCCGGGGCACGGAGGCCATGCGCGCCGGTTTCTGGATCACGGGTGCGGGCGTCTTCCTCTTTTGGAACGTCTTCACGCTGGTCGGCGCGCTGGCCGCACAAGCCCTGGGCAATCCGGCGTCGTGGGGGCTTGACGCCGCCGTGCCGGCGGCCTTTTTGGGATTGCTGTGGCCGCGACTCACGACGTGGTTTTTGCGGATGGTGGCTGTCGTCTCCATGGGGTTCGCCTTATTGATGACGCCGTGGCTGCCGGCGGGGCTTCCGATCATCGCCAGTGTGCTCGTGGCGTTCGTCTTTGGGTGGCGTGCGCGATGAGTGCCTCGGCTTCGTGGATCGTGTTGGGCATGACAAGCGCTCTTTGCTTCATTATCAAGTTGCTCGGGTACTTCGTCCCCGAGAGTTGGCTGGCTCATCCACGCTTGCAGCGCATCAACGCCTTGATTCCGATCGCCCTTCTCAGCGCACTCGTCATGGCAGAAGGTCTTGTCACCCGGACGCAGGTGGTCCTCGATCACCGACTGGCCGGTCTCATGGCCGCCGTGGCCCTGCTGAGTGCTCGAGCGCCTTTTCCCGTTGTGGTGGTGGGCGCGGCCCTAACCTCAGCGGCGGTGTGGCACCTTCATTAGAACGCCTACTTACCTTGCCAGTTCGGCGGACGCTTCTCCGCGAAGGCGACGGCGCCTTCGAGAGCGTCGCTACTTCGTCCGATCATGGCGAAGGCTTCGTCGCTTGCGGCCCAGGCGTCTTCTTCGCTCAACTCGACGGAGCGGCGCATGATCTCTTTGGAGGTTCGCACCGCCAGGGGAGCGTTCTTGGCGATTCGCTCGGCCAAGTCGATGGCGGCATCGAGAACCTGATCGCCCGGGACCACGTGATTGACGAGGCCGAGTTCGCGTGCTCGTGAAGCATCAATGGGCTCCGCGGTGAGAGCCATCTCGTAGGCGACGGTGAGCGGGATGCGCTTCGGGAGTCGGATGAGCCCTCCCGCACCGGCGACCAGTCCCCGAGACGCCTCGGGAATACCAAACTTCGCGTGGTCAGCGGCGATCACAATGTCGCAGCTGATCATGATCTCGAATCCGCCGGCCAGAGCTGATCCATTCGCCGCACAGATGAGTGGCTTGGAGAGTTCGCGCTTGGTGATTCCCCCAAAGCCGTTCGCCGTGATGGGAAACTCACCCGCGGCGAACGCCTTCAGGTCCATTCCGGCGGAGAAGGCCTTGTCGCCCGCGGCCGTCAAGACGACGACCCAGACGTCGTCATCAACCTCCGCGGCGCTCAGCGCCTCATCTAAAGCCTCGGCGGTGGCACGGTTAATGGCGTTGCGCGCCTCTGGTCGATTGATCGTGAGCAGTTCTACGTGCCCACGGCGCTCGCGCAAGATCTCTTCAGCCATAAGACTCCTTCGTCGCCCCGAGGGCGTCGTGAGAAACGCTAGTGGACGAGAGTTGCGCGGCGAAGTGGGAAACTTGCTCATGACCGATGGCGCCCGCCTCTTCGTCACCCTTGAGGGGTACGCCGTCGAAGGCGGTTTTGACCAGGTGGGCCAGCCGACTACCTGTTACTCACCCACCATCGCGTTGGGGCGACACGCGGGACCGGGTGGCGCCGATGATCTGTGGCGACACTACGAGAGTGTGCTCGACTTCGTGCCGGGACTCGGCTTTGACGGTATTCGCCTCAGCGTCGAGTGGGCCCGCATCGAACCGCGTGCTGACCAGATCGACCCTGCCGCGCTCTCTCGCTACCTCGACGTCGTGCGCTACGCGAGGTCGATCGGACTCGACGTGACGGTGGCGTTGATCGATGCCGTGTGGCCGGCGTGGCTCGGACAAGACGCATGGCTCTTGCCCTGGACGGTCCCGTACGTGCTCGCCCACGGGCGACGCGTGGTTGAGTACTTCGGTGATCACGTCACGGGCGTCCTCCCCTTCGCCCAACCGCACGAACTGGTGAGCGCCGGCTACGTGAGTGCGAGCTCACCGCCGTGGCGCCGCAACGCTCGCAGCGAGGCAAACTTCGCGCAGGCGCAGGTGGGGCGCATCGTGGATGAGCTTCGTGGGTACGACGTGGTGGGCGCCAAGCTGGTCACGTCGAGCTCGGTCGTGTCTCTCGAAAACGGGCCAGGGGACGTGCTCGCCGCGCGCCGTTCCCTGCCCGGCACCGAGGTCTACGTTCGTTCGCTCCTGCGAGGCGCCGGCCCCACCCGCGTGAGCACCGGACTACTCGTTCACTCGGGTGGCCACTGGCGAGTCAGCGCGTCAGAGGAGCTACTCAGCGCGCTTCGGTAAATCGTCTCCGGGATGATCGTTACGCCACGACGTCGCGTCACGTGCCTCACGCCGCGTGCGACGCCGATGCACCACGACAATGATCACCACGAAGAGAACGAGAAGTCCCGAAGCGGCCCAGCCGGAGTATCTCTCGATCGAGTCCAGTGCGTGTCCCGCGAAGTACCCGAGCAGGGTGTAGAGAACTCCCCAACACAGGGCGCCGGCCGCGTTGGCCGCCAAGAATCGCCGGTAGTGAAGGCGACTCATCCCCGCGAGCCCGGGTATGACCGCGCGCAGGAACGCGGTGAAGCGACCGATGAAGACGTAGGTAAGTCCACGTCGCGAGAGCGCATCGAGAGTGCGGTCCAATGACTCTCGTCGAGACCGCAGAACCTTCAGGTCCAACAGTCGATGACCGTACTTAGCCCCCACCGCGTAGCCCACCGAGTCGCCGGCGATGGCGGCGACCACCACGAGAACGCAGAGCAGCACAACGTTCACGTGACCGCGACTGGCCACCACACCCGCGACGATCACCGCCGTCTCGCCAGGTAACACGAAGCCGATGAATAACGCCGCTTCGCCGAAGACGAGGAGCGCCACGAGTCCATAGACGAGAGAACCCGGGAGGCTCTGAATCTTCTCCAACAGAAACGACAGGATGCTGGCGCTCGACATTCCTCCATTGTCGCTGATTCAGAGATTCCTAGAGGAGGCGCTGAATGAGTTGGCGAAGTCCTGTGGCACGATAGAGGGGTGTCGTCAACGAATGGCGACGCCGAGGCCCTCGGTCCCGAGCGTCGTCTCCCTTTCAAAGCCCCCGTCCGCGCGTGGGCGCTGAGCGAGTGGGCCCTCGCGCCCCTGCGCCTCTTTCTCGGGGCGACGTTTCTCTACGCCGGGCTACAGAAACTCGCGAACCCCAACTTCTTCGAGCGCAACAGCCCCATCTCCATACAGTCCCAACTGATCGCGGCCACTCACACCAGTCCGATCTCGGGACTCCTCGTTCACGTCGAGGGGATCGCCAAACCCATCGGGCTCCTGATCGCCTTCGGCGAGATCGCGGTGGGCGTGGGCACGCTCCTGGGCCTCTGGACGCGTGTCGCGGCCCTCGGCGGGTTGCTCCTCTCCCTCAGCTTGTTCCTTACCGTGAGCTTTCACGCGTCGCCGTATTTCACGGGCGCCGACATCGTTTTCTTCTTTGCCTGGACGCCACTCATCATCGGTGGCGGCGGGACCCGCCTCAGTCTGGATGCGTGGATTGCTCAACGCGTGGCGCGAAAGGCCGATCAACCCTCGCCCCAACTGGTGGCGATTCCTTTCGCCACCGTGCAAGCCATCTGCGGCCACTACGTCACGGGACACTGCGCCGCTCGAGGTGGACTGGCCTGTGACGCCGCGGTGTGTCCCGTGCTGCTCGGAAGTCGAGGTCCTCTCGTTACGCGATCGGGTCTGGATCTCGTTGACCGTCGTTCACTGGTCGTGGGAGCGGGCGTCGCTGCGAGCGCCGCGGCGGGAGTGCTGCTGCTGGGTGGGGCGGACGCGGAGATTGGCAATCTGATAAACAACGCGCCCAAGCCTGGGAAATCCGGCGAGATTTCCTTGTCGACCGCTCCCTCAACCACCACCACGACCACGACGGGACCGGACGGCTCGTCGACCACCACCTCTACCATCCCCGCCGGACCCCTCCCTTCTGGGAAGCTGCTGGGCTCGGCGGCCGAAGTACCCGATAACCATGCCGCCACGTTCACCATTCCCTCGAACGGTGAACCGGGCATCGTGATTCACACCGACGGTGGTGACTTTGTCGCCTACAACGCGGTCTGTCCCCACATGGGGTGCACGGTGGGATACTCGAGCGCCAACAAGATCATGATCTGCCCCTGTCACGGCTCTGAGTTCGAAGTGAGTAATGGCGACGTCATCGTCGGACCCGCGCCCCACGGATTGACCAAGTTGAAAGTCGTCGAAGGGACCAACGGTAACCTCTACCTGCAATGAGTGATGAACCTCGCAGGGTGCTCTTCGTCGAGGACGATCACGACCTTGCGGGCGCCGTGGCCGGCCTCTTGGTCGATGAGGGATATGTGGTCGATCAGTTCTACGACGGGGACGCCGGTCTCGAGGCGGCGTTGCACGGAAATTACGACGTCATCGTTCTGGACATCATGTTGCCCAAACGCAGCGGATTTCGAGTCTGTCAAGACCTGCGTGCGGCGGGAGTGCAAACTCCGCTGCTGATGCTCACCGCGAAAGAGGGCGAGTGGGACGAGGTCGAGGGCCTGGACGTGGGGGCGGACGATTTTCTGCGTAAGCCTTTCGAGCGATCGGTTCTCATGGCGAGACTGCACGCACTCCTTCGCCGCCAAGAACGAGGGCGTCCCCAGCTGTTGAGCGTGGGTGCGGTCACGCTTGATCCAGTGACCCGCCACGTCAGCGCCTACGGTCGGATGGTCACCTTGACCCCGCGAGAGTTTTCCTTGCTGGAGTTCCTGCTCAGCCACGCGAACTCGACCCTTTCAAAGACCGAGATCCTTTCGGTCGTCTGGGGCAATGACTTCGACGGTGATCAAAACATCGTGGAGGTCTACGTCGGGTACCTGCGAAAAAAGATCGATATCCCTCACGAGCCTTCGGTCATCCGCACGGTTCGCGGGTTCGGCTACAGCGCGCGCGACGCCTAATGCCACGGCGTCGCGAACTCTCGATTCGGGCGCGACTCACTTTGATTTTCGTCTTCGCCATCGCGGCCATCTTGACCTTTACCGGAATCGCGCTCGTTAATCTGGTGCACCGTTCACTACTGACCCAGGCGGCGAACCAGATCGACGCCGTCATGGAGCAGACCCAGATGGGCTTTGCCACCGCGCACAAAGCGGTGAGTCACCCGGTCACGCTGTCTATGCAAGGCGACGTCGTGGTGCAGGTCACCAACTCGAGCGGTACCAAAGTATGGGCGGCCAGCTCGGCGATCGCGGCCGCCCCGGTTCTCGCGAAGGCGGTGGTCAACGTTTCGGCCAGTAGCGGACTTGGCGTCCGCTACGTTCGCACGGCGGCCACCAAGGCGACGGTGTCCGAGCTCAGTTCAGGCGTGGTCGCCCCGATCACCACCAAGCGAGGGCAGGGTCTCATCTTTGGCTACGTCTACGGCGGGCCGATTCAACACAGCGTCCGTGTTCTCCTGGCCAGCCTGCTCATCTCGTTCCCGTTGCTCTTGATCATGTCCGGGGGGCTCATCTGGCTTGGTATTGGGTTGGCGCTCGCTCCGGTGGAGGCGATTCGTCGTCGCGTGGACGCCATCGCGGCGGAGGATCTTACCCAGCGCGTGCCAGTCACCGGCGGGGACGATGAGATCGCGCGCATGGCCCGCACGGTGAATGAGATGCTGGCGCGGTTGGAGTCGGCGTCCCGGTTTCAGCAGGAGTTTGTCTCTAACGCCAGCCACGAGCTGCGCAGTCCCCTCACCACCCTGCTGGCTACGACGGAGCGCGCTACCACCGACCCCACGAACGCCAACTGGACTGAAGTAGCCGACGTGGTCATGCGCGAGGGACGCCGGCTCGACGGCATCATTGGCGACCTCTTTTGGCTAGCTCGTCACGATGAGAATCACCTGGACGTGGAGAGTGTTGAGGTTGACTTTGACGACCTGCTCTATGAGGAGGCGTCACGGGTTCGCTCGATGAGCGAGCTCAACGTGGACACCTCGGGCGTCGCCCCCACCCGCGTCTTGGGGGATCCCACCATGTTTAAGCGGATGATACGCAACGTGGTGGACAACGCCATGCGCTACGCCCAGAGCGAGTTGCGATTCGACTCGCGCTACGACCACGATGACGCCCTCATCGTGGTGAGCGATGACGGCGAGGGCATCGACGTCGCCGAGAGCGCTCGGTTCTTTGAGCGTTTCACCCGCGCCGACTCCGCGCGTTCGCGTCAGTCCGGAGGGACGGGCCTAGGCCTCGCCATCGTCACCGAGATCACCCTCCGACACGGGGGCTCAGCCCGATTCGTGGAGGTGGACTCGGGATCTCGCATCGAACTGCGTGTGCGCCGAGGCGGCGCGAGGTGAGAATGCCCTCGGGCCTAGAGTCATGTCTGTGAACACTGACGAACTTGCCGAACTTCTCGCCGACCCCATTCAAGTAGTGGGCATGAGCTTCTATTTTGATGAACTGACGAAGGCACGAGGACGCGAGCACGGCATCAACGTGGTCGAGTTTTATGGTCTGGGCCGCGCGGGGGTGCTCGGCAACGTCGAGACGTCGACCGTGGTCGACGCGTTTACCTTCTTTGATCCGTCTCTGATCGACTATTTCTGGACCAGCGCGAAGACCAAGGCCGATCCGGTGTCCGCCGCGAACGCGCACCTGAACGCGGCGTATGAGTTCGCTGATCGGACCTTCGGAGGAGTGGACGCGGGACTGCTCGCGCTCTTTCGCGACGCGGCTCGCCAGGTGATTGACGCGCAAGCCCTGGGAGTCTGTCCACTGGTGGATGGGTATCGTGCGTTTCCCGTGCCGAGCGATCGCGTTCATGGCGCCTATCTGGGAGCAATACTGCTTCGCGAACTACGAGGAGGACTCCACATCCGTGCGGTGGCTGACGCCGATCTCGACATCGTCGCGGCCTGCTATCTCCAGGGGCCGGAAGTCTTTGCCTTGCACGGCTACAAGGAGGACGCGGCGCCCGAGGTCACCGAGGAACTTCGTGAGAAGAAACGTCGCGCCGAGGAGCTGACCAACGCCGCGATGGCGTCGGCGCTCGCGGTGTTGAGTGACGAGCAACGCCACTCGTTGGCCGAGGGAGCGGCACAGATGTTCAGAGCTCTCAGCGACCCGGTTCCCGTCGCGCGGTAGTTCATGACGCGACTCGTGCCCCACACTCGGCGCGATCGATTGTTAGTCGCGCTCCTGATGGGTGCGGTGGGAGAGATCGCCTGGTGCGTCTATCTGGGTCTGGTTCTCCCGCCCCACTACGTGGCTCACCACTGGGCGCTCGCCTGGATCGGCCTGGACGTCGCCGAAGTGTCGATGCTATTCGCCTCGGCGTGGGCGGCCTGGCGCCAGCGGGCCCTGTTGATCCTCTTCACCATCGTGGGGGCCACGCTGTTCCTGCTTGATGCCTGGTTTGACATCACGACAGCCAACCACGGGGACCTCACCCAGAGTCTGGTCCTCGCGCTGTTCCTGGAGGTTCCTTCGGCTATCGCCCTGCTATGGGTTGCGCGTCGGGCGGTGATTCGACTCTCTCTCACGTACCGCGTCGAGGACCTGATGACGACGCCGATGTACAAGGTGGCGCTCACCCGTGAGGGGTTGAACCAGACGCCGGCGCGCGAGGGTCCCCGCGCGCCCGAGGCCGATGTCTAGAACGTGACGCCCTCAATCTCGAGCAAGTAACGCTTGACGCCTTCGCCGCCGCCGTATCCCCCGAGACCCGTGCTGGCCACGACGCGGTGGCAGGGGACGACGATCGGGTAGGGATTGACGTGGTTGGCGTTGCCCACCGCTCGCGAGGCCCGGGGACGCTCAACGCGGAGGGCGACCTCGCCGTAGGTGCGCACCTCGCCGTAGGGGATCTCGACCAGCGCGGCCCACACGTCGCGCTGAAAGTCAGTGGACTCTACGTCGGCGAGGGGCACGTCGAAGGAGCGACGGGTGCCCAAGAAATACTCTTCGAGCTGTTTGGCCGCCGAGGCCACCACGCGGGGCACCGGGCCCTCTGACGCCCGACGTAGTTCGCCGGGCTGGAAGATCGCGGTGATGGCATCCTTCGTTCCCTCCACGCCCCAGGGTCCGACGCCCGAGTCCACGTTCACCACGTAGCGTTTCATCGCTCTGTTCTACTCCCTGCGTGTATCGTCGCCACGATGGAAAGCCGGCGGGTAGTGAACGGTGACGTCGGGCTGCACCTGCGCGTGGAGGGAGACGGGCCGACGGTTCTGCTGTTGCACGGATGGCCCGACACGTCGGCCCTGTGGGACGACGTCGCGCCGCTGCTGGTGAGCGCGGGATTCCGCGTAGCCGTTCCGGACCTACGGGGCTGTGGCGAGAGTGACAAGCCCGACCAGGTTGACCTCTATCGGATGCACCACCTGGTGGGAGACGTCAGCGCCCTCATCGAGGCGCTGGACGTGGAGAAGGTGTACCTGGTGGGCCACGATTGGGGCGCGAATCTCGCCTGGGCGACGGCGGCCTATCGGCCGGACCTGGTGGAGCGCTTGGCGGTTCTCTCGGTCGGTCATCCGACGTCGTTCTGTTCCTCCGGCCTGGATCAGCAGCTCAAGAGCTGGTACATGTTGCTCTTTCACTTTGACGGCCTGGGCGAAGCGTTCCTTCGACAGAAGGAGTACGCGGGCATGCGGCGATGGGTCCGCCACCCTCGCGGGGAGCAGGTGATCGAGGAGCTCGAGCGTGACGGGCAGATGAGAACCCATCTGATGTGGTACCGAGCGAACGCTCGACCGGACATGTTCTTCAGCCCGCCACCGGTCTTGCCACCCATTCAGGCACCGACGCTGGGTATCTGGTCGAGCGGGGACCTGGCCTTGAACGAGCGACAGATGACCGAGTCAGCGCCATACTGCGCCAACGGGTTTCGCTACCTTCGCCTTCCGTCGTACGGTCACTGGATCCCTCTCGAAGCACCCGGTGAGCTCTCTGACGCGCTGATTGATTTCTTTTCGGCAACGTCGTGAACGTGATGAGCCCACTCGCGGTGCTGATAGAACGAAGAGGATGAAAATCGCCCTGGTGAAAGAGTCGCGTCCCGGTGAGACGCGCGTGGGCCTCACTCCCGACGCCGTCAAGGAGTTGGTGGCTGACGGTTGGGAGGTCGACGTAGAGCGCGACGCCGGACTGCGGGCGCACTATACGAACGACGCGTACCAGGCGGTGGGCGCTCACATCGTGGACGACGCGCGGGGCGACGTCACCGTTCGGGTCAACGCACCGAGTGTGGAGGAAGCCCACCGTCTGAAGGAAGGTTCGCTGCACCTCTCCTTTCTCTCACCGTTGCTGGCGTTGGACGTGGTGAAAACGCTGAACGATCGTCGGATCACTGTTCTGTCCTTTGATCTCTTGCCACGCATATCGCGCGCGCAGTACATGGACGCTCTCAGTTCCCAGTCCACGGTGTCGGGGTATCGCGCAGCGCTCGCGGGCGCCACCTACCTCGATCGCTTCTTTCCGCTGTTAACGACGGCCGCCGGGACGATTCGCCCAGCGAAGGTACTCGTGATGGGCGTGGGCGTGGCGGGACTCCAGGCCATCGCCACGGCGAAGCGACTGGGAGCCAAGGTGCGCGCCTACGACGTGCGAAGCGCGGCCAAGGAAGAGGCCGAGTCGGCCGGGGCGGTGTTCGTTCAACTGGGAGTTACGGCCGACGCGGCGGGAGGTTACGCCCGCGAGCTAACCGATGACGAGCGCGCCGAGCTCCAGGTGGCCCTGCTCAACGAGGTGGCCGGGTCAGACGTGATCATCACCACCGCGGCCGTACCCGGGCGCAAAGCCCCGATCCTTGTGACGACCGCCATGGTGGAGGCGATGAGCGAAGGATCGCTCATCGTCGACATGGCAGCCGACGGCGGCGGCAACGTCGAGCTCACGAAGGCCGGCGAAGTGGTGGACCACCGGGGAGTGCGCATCGTGGGCCTTTCGAACCCCCCCGCGGAGATGGGCACGCACGCGAGCTTCATGTACGCGAACAACGTGCTCAAACTGCTCGCCCTCTTTGGCGCGAAGGGTCAACTCAACCCCGACTGGCACGACGAGATCGTGATCGGGGTCACGGTCGCCCACGATGGTCACGTCACCCACGCCGCCACGGCCGAGGCGCTCGGCGTCGAGGTGGGCGTCCTGGCCGCGACCCCGAAGGAGGGCGAATGAACGTTCTGCTGCAGTACGCGACCGTCTTGATCCTGACCGCGTTCGTGGGCACGGAGATCATCGCGAAGGTGCCCAGCATCTTGCACACGCCGCTCATGAGCGGCTCGAACGCGATTCACGGAGTCATCTTGGTGGGATCGATGCTCATCTTGGGATCGGCCAACACCAACCTCGAAGAGGTTCTGGGTTTTCTCGCCGTCATCCTCGCCACGCTCAACGTGGTGGGCGGATTCGTCGTCACCGACCGCATGCTCGAGATGTTTAAGCCCCGCCAGCCCAAGGCGCCGAGCAAACCCGACGAGGGTGCTCAATGAGTCGTGAAACTCTGATTGACCTGTTGTACCTGTTCTCGGCGACGACGTTCATTGTCGCCCTGAAGGGGCTCGGCAGTCCCAAGCACGCCCGTCGCGGCAACATGGTGGCCGCCTTTGGCATGTTGGTGGCGATTGTGGCCACGTTCTTCAAGTACGTCGACGGACATCCGCTGCATCACGTCTTGCTGATTGTGCTGGCCATGTGTATCGGGCTCATCATCGCGGTCCCGACCGCGCGCTTCGTGCAGATGACCGCGATGCCTCAGCTGGTCGCGATCTTCAACGGGGTGGGCGGCGGCGCGGCCTCACTGGTCTCCATCACCGAGTTTGTCCACATCAAGTCGACAGACCCCGCGACCTACGTGATCCTCGAAGTTCTGCTGGGCGTGCTGATCGGCACGGTCTCGTTCTCGGGGTCGGCCATCGCGTTCGCCAAGCTTCAAGAGCTGATGACCGGACGTCCGGTCACCTATCCGGGTCAACAGATTATGAACGCCCTCATCGGGGCCGTGGCTCTCGGTCTCATTGTGACGATCCTGGTGACCGGCTCCTCAACCCTGCTCTGGGTCTTGCTGGCCCTGGCCTTCGTGCTGGGCGTCGCCTTCGTACTGCCCATCGGGGGAGCGGACGTGCCGGTCTTGATCTCTCTGCTCAACTCCTTTACGGGCCTCGCGGTGGCGGCGTCGGGATTCACTCTGGGCTCCAACCTGCTCATCGTCGCGGGCACCCTGGTGGGGGCGTCGGGTATTTTGCTCACGCGTCTCATGAGTAAGGCCATGGGACGGAGCCTCTCCAACGTTCTCTTCTCGGCGTTTGGATCAAACGTGACCGCGAAGGGCGGCACCGCGGAGGACGACCGGAGTGTGCGCTCGGGTACGCCCGAGGACGTCGGGGTGTTGCTCAGTTTTGCCAGCAAAGTCGTCATCATTCCGGGGTACGGCCTGGCCGTCGCCCAGGGACAACACGTCTTGCGCGAGCTGGCCGAACAACTGGAGTCCAAGGGCATCGACGTCAAGTACGCCATCCACCCGGTGGCGGGGCGCATGCCCGGACACATGAACGTGCTCTTGGCCGAAGCGAACGTGCCCTATGAGGACTTGCTCGAGATGGACGAGGCCAACTCCGAGCTGGCCACGGCTGACGTGGCGATCGTGGTCGGGGCGAACGACACCGTGAACCCGGCCGCCACCAACGACCCCTCGTCACCGATCTATGGCATGCCCATCATCCACGCGGACCTAGCCGAGAACGTGGTGTTCTTGAAGCGCTCTATGCGGCCGGGCTTCGCCGGGATCGACAACGAACTGCTCTATAACCCCAAGACCATCCTGGTCTTTGGTGACGCGAAGGACACCCTGACCAAGCTGGTCGCGGTGGTGAAGGCCTCTTAGTCGACCGCGCTCAGGCGGTTCAACTCTTCGAACACGTTGTCGCTGAGCTCACTGACCGAGGCGGCGTTCGCGCGCACCTGCTCAGGCGAGCTGGCGCCGGCGATCACCGAGGACACTTCGACGTGGTGCAGGAGCCAGGAGAAGGCGAAGGCGAGTATGGACGTGTTGGCGACCTCGGCGTACTCCAACAGCGTGCCCACTCGGGCTTGCAGCTCGTCGCTCAACCAGTGCGCGCTGCGCTCGGGGGCCATCTTCGCCAGTCGCGTGCCTTCGGGGATGGGCTGACCCGGTCGCACCTTGCCGGTGAGCAGGCCATTCGCGAGGGGATAAAACGGCAGGAAGCCGATGCCGAGTTCGTCGCACGCCTCCAGCACCCCGTCTCGTTCGGGGGCTCGCTCCAGGAGGGAGTACTGGTTCTGCACTGAGGCGAACGACGGAGCGTCGCCCGCGGCGCCTTTCGCCTCACGCAGCTGGGCGGAGGTGAAGTTGGAACAGCCGATCTCTCGTACTTTTCCCGCTACCACCAGCTCAGCCAACGCGCCCAGCGTGTCGGTGAGCGGGGTCTTCTCATCGGGGTAGTGCAGTTGAAAGAGGTCGATGTAGTCGGTGTTGAGACGTCGCAGTGAGTCCTCACAGGCCGAGCGCACGTAGTCAGGACTGGCGCCAAAGTGAGTGTCGTCGATGGGCATGCCGAACTTGGAGGCCACGATGACGCTCTCGCGGCGGCCCTTTAGAGCCTGGCCGAGGAAGACCTCTGACTTGGTGGCGCCGTAGATGTCGGCGGTGTCGAAGAAGTTGATCCCCACCTCGAGGGCGGCGTCGACCACGTCGGTCGCTTGCTCTTGGTCGAGCCGGGTCCCGAAGTTGTTGCAGCCGACGCCGACTTCCGATACCTGAAGAGATCCGAGTGCCCGCGTTTTCATCTGTCTCCTTTGTCCGATCGAGAGCCTAGGCAGGACTGGGCCCTTTAGTTTCGCGAAGTGCCTCAACTACGATGGAGTAAAAGGAGGTCCGGTGCGGATTCACGTTGATTACGACTTGTGCACGTCCAATGCCGTCTGCATGGGCATCGCCCCCGAGATCTTCGAGGTGCGCGACGACGGCTTTATGTACGTGCTCAACGAAAGCCCGGGGCCGGAGTTCGACGAACGACTCCAGCACGCGGTCGACGGTTGCCCCAACGGCGCGATCTCCCTTGAGAAGTAGCGCGTGAGCGCACTGCGCGTACGTTTCTGTCCCTCTCCCACGGGTTTCTTTCACGTGGGCTCGGCGCGAACCGCCCTCTTCAACTGGCTTTGCGCTCGCCAGAGCGACGGCGTCTTCATCTTGCGCATCGAAGACACCGACGCCGAGCGCGACCGCGAGGAGTGGTTTGGGGGTATCTACTCGGCCATGGCGTGGCTCGGTCTCGATCCCGACGAAGGTCCGTTTCGCCAGAGCGAGAACTACCTGGCGCACGACAGTGCCGCCCAGAAACTCAGGCGCAGCGGCTATCTCTATCGCTGTGACTGCACGCCGGCCCAGATCGAGGCGCGAAAGGCGCCCGGATCCCCCCCGGGGTATGACGGTTTTTGTCGCGATCGCGGGCTGGAGCGTTCTGCGACCACCGCCCTACGCTTTCGCACGCCGCGCGAAGGTGTCACGATCGTGCCCGACACTATTCGCGGCGACGTTGAGTTCGTCAACGCGCTGATCGACGACTTCGTCGTCGTGCGATCCTCGGGCATGGTGCTCTACGCCCTCGCCAACGTGACCGATGACCGTCATGACCGAATTACTCACGTCATTCGCGGCGAGGAACATCTAGCCAACGCGCCCAAGCAGATGATGTTGTGGGAGGCGCTCAACGCAGCCACGGGGGAGATGGTGCCCCTGCCGCTCTACGCGCATCTGCCGATTCTGGTGAACGAGCAGCGAAAGAAGCTCTCCAAGCGGCGCGACCCCGTGGCGACCGAGTCCTATCGCGATCAGGGGTATCTGCCCGAGGCCTTTATCAACTATTTGGCGCTGCTGGGGTGGAGTCCGCGAGGCAGCGAAGAGATCGTCCCGCGCTCCACGCTGATCGAACAGTTCCGTCTGCACGACGTGGTGCACTCGCCGGCCTTTTTTGACGTGAAGAAGCTCCGCCACATGAACGGGGAGTACGTGAGAGCGCTGACGCCCGAGCAGTTCATCAAGGTGAGCGCTCCGTGGGTGCAACCCTGGAGCACGCCGTGGCGACCGAGCGACCGCGCGCCGGGCTGGAGCGAGAGCCAGTTTTCGGCCGCGCTCTATGCGAAGGTGGCGCCACTCGTCCAAGAGCGAGTCGCGACGCTCGGCGAGATTCCCGACATGGTGGAGTTCTTCTTCGTAGACGATCTGCGCTACGACGAGGCCGCCTTCGCCAAAGTGATCACCCACGATCCGATCGGCACGGCGATCCTGGAAGAGGCCATCGGCCGCTACGAGCGACTCGGATCGTGGGAGGCGTCGGCCCTGCACGAAGTCGTCCAGCAGCTGGGCGACGCGCACGGTGTGGCGCTGCGCAAGTCGCAGGCGCCGATTCGTTGCGCCGTCACCGGCACGCTGGTCGGACCGCCGCTCTTTGAGTCACTGGAGTATCTAGGACGAAAGAGGACCATACAGCGACTGCGCGACGCGCTCGCGAGGCGAGGGTGATCTTTCGGGTACTCAAAATCGCCGCTCGGATTCTCGGTGCGCTCACGGTCCTGCTCGTCCTCTACTTCGGGGTGACCTTTGTGCAGATTTGGTTGCGGGGTCACGAACACACCACCAAGTCAGCTCAGGCGATCTTGGTCTTTGGCACCACCGAAGACAACGGAACGCCTTCCGCGGAGCTGAAGACCCGACTTCAACAGGCCCTCACGCTCTATGACGAGGGCCGGGCTCCCTGGGTCGCGGTGACCGGCGGGAGGCGACCAGGAGACGTCTACACCGAAGCCGGGGTATCGGCCACGTACTTAGAAGACCACGGCGTCCCCACATCGCGTGTGTTACAGGGTGGCGGATCGGATACCTGGCAGAACGTGTCCACAGTGATCGGAGCGCTTCGCCGCCATCACCTCACAACGGTGATCGTGGTGACCGATCCGTTCCATGAGTACCGCGCGATGGCGATCTCGTCGGACCAGGGTCTCACGCCCTATCCCTCGCCGGTGCGTGACTCGCCGACCATCAAACACCAGTTGTGGCGCTTCTATCTGAAAGAGACCCTCGAAGTCGGCGTGGGGCGAGTCGTGGGCTATCACCGCCTGAGTGAGTGGACGACCACCTCCGTCCCATCTCATCACTCGTCTGGCAGTTGAGAAGGGGAGTCAGATAAGATTGCCGAGCCCTTCGGGGGTGGTGTAATTGGCAACACAACTGGTTCTGGTCCAGTTATTCAGGGTTCGAGTCCTTGCCCCCGAGCGAATGAGTCGGTGGTCACACTGGCTTTTTCAAGGTCCCATCGTCTAGTGGCCTAGGACATCACCCTCTCAAGGTGGAGACACGGGTTCAAATCCCGTTGGGACTGCGATTGAAATCTGTCGGGACATCGTGAACAACCGAACCTTTGCAGAGTATCTGAAGCCTGGACCATTGGGTTGGTAATCGCGCTCGGGATTGATCGTTGTCTCGCCGATGAACTCTCCGTCTGGGGTGGCGAAGGTCACCACGTCATCGAGGACCTAGAGACGGATCTCGTGACCGCGGTAAGCCCAGCCGCTCTCCAGGTGGAGGCACGCGTTTCAGTCCCGTTCGGACCGTAATGACCTGAATTCCTTCGCCACGTTCGTCTCACGTTCCCAGTACCCGACAGCGCAGGCGGTGACGGAAGTGACGAACGTAGCGAAGGAGACGGCTCGTGCACCGGCGAAAGCGGAGACGCCGGGAGTAGGGGAGATAGCGCGGCCGCCTCAACGAGAGATCTCTCTCTCGTTGACAGAGCCGCTCCCCGAAAGAGGAGTTCACACCACACCGGAGCCGGCCGACCCATCGGTGGTCAGCTCATGAGGACCCGAGCCCGTGAAATCCAACTTTTCATAGCTCGGGCCCGCGACGGTCTCGGTCTCGGTGGACTCGCTGTCCGGCGGAGTCGGAGTCGGACCGAAGTTGGCCTCGCCCTTCACCGGCAACAACAGGATCAACGCAGAGAACGCGACCACCGCGGCGATGATGGTTAACTCGCCGTGATAACCGAGCACGGAAATGAGCGCCGCGCCCAGGGCAATGGAGATGGTCTGGGGGAGGGACGCGATGAGGTCAAAGGCGGAGAAGGCGCGGCCTTGCAGGTCGGCCGGAGTGCGCAGCTGCAACAGCGTGTACGCGCCGACCAGCAACGGAGGCAACGCCACGCCAAAGACCACGGCCCCCACGAGAACCATCGCTAGGGAACCACCTTCGAAGAAGAGAGCCCCGATCGCCACCAACGCGAGCCCAATTCCGCTGAGCCAGCGCTCTCCGACTTTGCGCATGGCCGGTGCCGAGAGCGGCCCGCCAATGATGGCGCCAATGCCTTGGACCGACATGATGACGCCAATGAAACTGGCCGAACGATGAAGTTCGTTGCTCGCCACGGCGAAGATTGCGGTCTCGGCGAAGCCGACCACGCTCAGAGCAATCGCCAGCGCGACGAGCATGCGCCGAAGAACCGGCGTCACAAAGACATGGTGAAATCCACCAGTGAGCTCATGAAGAAAGTGAGAGGGGGCCCGGGTGGGTCGGTCCTCTCGCACGTGTAGAGCGAGCACCGAGAGTCCGGCGATGACGAACGTGGCGGAGTCCAGAACGGCGATCCAGTGACCTCCCACGAGGACGAAGAGTCCGGCGCCCGCCAACGGGGCGATGAGGCGAAGACCTTCGCGCACCGTGCGAAGCAAGCCGTTGGCGTCTCCCAGTTGTTCGGGGGGAAGAAGGACTGTCAGAAAAGCTGACTGGGCTGCACCAATGAAGTTCCCGGCGAAGCCGTAGAGGAACATCGTGAGGTAGATGATCCAGACCCCTGAGGAGGAGTGCACAAAGAGGAGGACCAGGATCCCGAGCGCGCTGACGAAATTGACCGTGACGAGTATGGGACGGCGCCGCACCCGGTCCACCAACAGGCCGGCGAAGGGGGCGAAGAGCGCGGCCAGTACCCCAAAGAAGAACGTGAGGCCCGCCGCGGCGTTGGAGTGCGTGAGCTCCTTGGTCCAAATGCCCAGAGCCAGAAACATCGACGTGTCACCAAAGAGCGAGAAACTCTGACCGGTGAGATAGACCCGGGCGTCTCGTGAGGACATGAGGGCCCGGATCGTCATTTTGTCCCTCCGAGGAAGCGCGTGGGATACGTGAAGACCAGTACCTCGACCAGTTGGGAGTCAGCGGGGCGCGCGTCGGCGTTGGTTAGGCGTTCACGGTGTTTCTCCAGACGCGCGCGAATGTCGGCGTTGAGCTCCTGGAGCTCGTCGGGAGTGACATAGAGGACCGACTCGGTGGCCTCGGCTGCCTGTTGCCAGTCCTTGGTGTAGTTCGCCTTGGTGTCTTCGTAGGCCTGCATACGCGCGATCGCTCGGTCGGTCACCAGTCGAGACAGACTTTTCGCCGCGATGTTGGCCTCGGGGTTGTCGCCGGTGTCGCTAAAGCGCATTCCCCCGTGGGTGAACTTCCAATGGCGCTGACGTCCCGGGCCGGTGCCCGCTTCCTCGATGAAGCCGTACTTCTCGAGCTGTCGGAAGTGGAAGGAGCAGGTTGTTGGCGACTCACCGATGAGCTCACCCGCCTCGGTCGCCGTCAACGGGCCCTGCGTGGCGAGGACCTCCAACAACGCCAGGCGTACTGGATGAGTGAGGGCCCGCATGACCTTGGGGTCCGTGAGTTCCCGGGGTTCGGGTGGATCGCTGGCGAGGGGCTCTCGGGAGGTCTGGGGCACTTCTCGAGAGTACTCTATCGAGAGATATCTGTCGAGACTTTGTCTCGAACTTACTCGATGGTGGCGTCTCCGTCGTCGCTCTCGAAGGGTAGATCCTCGCCCAACCAGGCGATCATGCCGCCGGTCAGGTTGACCGTATCGAAACCCTCCTCTTGAAGAAACGTGGCCGCGCGCAGCGAGCGACCGCCGGAGCGACAGGCACAGATAATTAGCCGATCTCGGGGGAGTTCGTCAAGGTGGTCAGGGAGCTCGGCCAACGGAATCAGCGTGGCCATAGGAGCGTGCCCGGCGTCCCACTCATTCTCTTGACGCACGTCAAGGAGGATCGCGTCGCCCTCCAGCAATTGGCTCGCTTCGGTGGTGCTCACTTCTCGTATGGCCATTGGTCAGACCTCTCGAGCGAACCGCACACGGGATCGCTCACCTGGAATCTATCTCGACGATCGCAATTTTCGACGACTCGAAAGGCGCAAGGCGGCGATGCCCGTCATAGGCTGTCGCTGTGGCTTCAACGACGATTCCAACAATTTCTGGCGACGAACTCGTGGGCCGCCTCGAGGATCCAGGTCTGTTTCTCTTAGACGTTCGTGAGCCCGACGAGGTGGCCGAGTGGCAGATCCCTGGTGTGCACAACATCCCGCTCGGGTCGCTCGGCTCTCGTGTCGATGAAGTCCCCCGGCACAAGGACATCGTCGTGATCTGCGCGAAGGGTTCGCGGGCTCAACAGGGCGCCGAGTTCTTGGCTACCCACGAAATCGCCAGCCGCGTGCTCGAAGGCGGCATGGGTGCGTGGGGATCGACCTACGACTACGTCGCGGGCGAGTTCGGGGGCGCCACGGTCGTGCAACTTCGCCGACGCGGTAAAGGATGCCTCTCGTACGTGGTGGGCGCGGCTCAGCGCGCCGTGGTGATTGACCCTTCGCGGGACCTCCCTCAGTACCTCGACGTCGCGGCGCGCTACGGCTGGACCATCACCCATGTCCTCGACACCCATCTTCACGCTGATCACCTGAGCGGCGCACGCGAGCTGGCCGCGGCCGCCGACGCCTCGCTCTGGCTGAATCCCGCCGATCCCTTTCGCTTCGACTTTGAGCCGTTGGTTGATGGCAAGTCGATCGAACTGACTCCTGGGGTGGATCTCGTGGTCTCGTCGGTCAGCGTTCCCGGACATACCGAGGGTTCGACGATGTACCAACTGGCTCAACAGGCGATCTTCACCGGGGACACCTTGTTCTTGGAAAGTGTGGGACGTCCCGATCTCGCTGAGGAGGCCGAGGGATACGCCCATCACCTCTTTCACAGCCTGCACGAACGGGTTTTGCCCTTGAACGACGACATTATGGTGTTTCCGGCCCACTATGGAGGGGGCGTTGACGTGACATCGGGCCACTTTGTGGCGCGTCACCTGGGGGAACTGCGCCAGTCGCTGGCGGCGCTCGCCCTCAGTGAGGATGACTTCGTTCGGTGGGCCGTCGCCAACGTCAAGGACCGGCCAGGAAACTACCGCCAGATCGTCGGCATAAACGCCGGGCAGGCGATGCTTGACGCGGACGCCACAGAACTTGGAACTCGGGTCCGAACCGATGTGCGGTGGCCTGAAGAATTCTGCATAGTTAATCGATCCTTCGTTCTTGATCGCGGGCAGTCGATACGTTGCTAGAACTTGGCGTCAACCGCGACGTTGACGATTCCTGCAAAGTCCTTTGATCCGTTCTCGGGCAGGACGCCTCTCGCGACTGCAAGGAGGACCCTGGCACGGACGAGTAAAAGTCGCGAGTTTTCGTCTGAAACACTGGCTTACAATATGGTTACGATTTCCCACGGAACGGCCGACGGCTAACGTCGGGGTCTCGCATAGATTATTTTTTATCGGCTCCTAATCAGGTATTATAATGGTAATAACTTCGATTCGAGTCCGCATGTGAATCGTCAAAGAAATCATTCACTTCTTCGCTCGCGCAGTTGCCGTTACCTATACTTGCCCTTAAGGAAACGGCCGTGTTTTGTCACGAGGCGCTACCTTGTGAGTTTTACGCAGTGCCGCATGATCTGAAAAATTAGTGGTCGGCGAGTCCGACCCTTATGAATGGAGAGAATTGACAATGAATAATCCAAGACGGATACAACGCCACTTGGTAAAGGCACTTGCGGCCGGCGCCTTGCTGGCAGCTGCGGCGCTGCCCATGGCTTTCGCCACGGTGGCGGGCGCGGCTGACACGGTCAGCGGAATCACGTTCTGCACCACGGCCGGGACTCCCTGTTTCGGAGATGGTGGCACTACAACGGTGGCCACGTCCTTCGGCACGGGAGCGTCGGGTAGCTTCTCCATCGCGGGAGCCTTTGCGGGTGACGGCGAAACGATTGCTACGGTAACGACGACTGCTCCCGGAGTTACCTTTTCGGGCATCTCGGACACCACCGGCGCCACGCTGACGGGTTCGTTCACGTCAACTGCGGCGACCACCCCGGGCTCATACCCCATCACGGTAACTGACAACAACGGAACTGGCACCTTGGCTGGAGCGTTCAACTGTGAATGCTGCACCGTCAGTGACGGCCGCGATCCCCTGCGTCCATCGCAGACACTGCTGGTTCGGATCCGAGTCAGTAACTCTGACGGGATCCTTCGTTGGCACGCCCAATTGTGTTCCTCACGAGCACCGTCGATGGCACGAAGTTGACCAATGTGACCGTGACCGGTGGACTACCGGTACCACCACCGCGCCGTCGTCATCCTTGACGGTGACCGTTGTCCCGGAGAACATGGTTAACAGCGCGTCCGCGACGCCGGGAACGTACACCTTTACGGTGATTAACCCCGACGGCGGAATTTCAACGTCGGCCGCTATCTTCACCGTAACTGGCAACGAGATCAGCGAGATCAGCCCCTCGGCCGTTCCATTGGTCGTTGGATTCGTACCCGATTACGGTGTACGGCGGCGGATTTGCTTCGACCGCAACGCTGACCCTCAGTGGTTGCGACCGGCGACGACGTGGCCCTGGCCAACACCGGGACCGTTACTGGCGCCACCACGATCACTGACACCGTTAATGTCACCACCGGCGTTTCTAGCAGCGCGGCCTGTGTGCTGACGGTCACCAATACGGCACCTGGAAACGTCGACTCATACTCGACTCCCGCTGGTGCGTTGGGCGTTGGCATACAGACTCATCGGTTGCCCCGCTGATCACGGCCTCGAGCCTCTCCACTGCGGCCGCCGTTTCACCGGGTGCTCCTGCCCAGGCGATCACCTTTACCGGCGAAGGCTTCAGCCAGTACACGACGCCCATAGACACTACGGCCGGTACTTCAACCGCGTCAGACGCCCGGCGCTTCGATCGGCATTACAGCGGCTGCATGCCTTGGAGGCCAGACTGGCTCGACGCTCACCTGTGAGCTGACGGTTACAGACGGTGCCACCGCCGGTGCCCACTCGGTGGACGTTGACAACTCATACTTCCCGAACGCCTTTACGGTCGCTGGACCCACCATTACCTCGGCTTCCCCCACGGGCATCGCGGTTGGTGCACCAGTTGGCACGGTTGTCGCTTTGACGGGTACCGGCTTCAATCCGACCACGACCTGTACGGTCACGGCCGGCGCTGCGACGGGACTCACCGGTATTTGCCAGTACGTGAGTGCCACGACGGAAGACTTTGTGGTGACCGGCTCACCCAGTGTGGCGTCGAACACAACGAACCCCACGTTCCTGGTTGTGAAGTCTGTTGACGCCTATGGCGCCAGCTCGGTCACTCCGACTTTGCGTTGAGCGTTGGCGCTGCGCCATCGATCTCGTCGATCACGTACGCGACCGGAACGAGTGGCGTGGGTGTTGGCGCTACGGCCCAACCCATCACGATCAACGGTTCGAACCTGTCGGCTTCATCGACGGTGACGGTTTCGTGAACGGCTACCGGAGTCGCTGACCCCGACGTCACGGCCACGGTCACCGGCGTGAACCTTGCCGGTACGCAGTTGACTGCGACGGTCAAGATTGCCGCTGGCGACACGAACACCGTTGATGGTTACACGGTCACGAACACCAACGGCGGCTCGGCGAAGGCCACCGCAGTTGCGCCTGCCGGTTTGGTCATTGACGCTGCGCCCACTATTACCTCAGTGACGCCCGCCTCAGGCACTGCGGGAGCGACCACGTCGTTCGCGGTTGCCGGTACCGGCTTCCTGACGGGTGCTACGACCTCGTTGAGTCCGGCGAATGGTACCTGTGGCACCACGACGGTTTCGGCCTCGACGACGATTGCGGCGACCTGCACCTTGGGTCAGCCCAGCGCCACGGCGACGTACCTGGTTGTGACCAACCCTGATGGCGGCTCGGCTACCTCGACGACGGCAGTTCTTGCCGCGCAGTCAGCCAAGAAGGCTCCTGCGTTCCACGTAAGTGGCGTGCATGGTGCTGCCATCGCTGGCCACACGGTCCGCGTGACCATTACGGGCACTGGCTTCTACGGTCAGCCCAAGGTCACCAGCAATGCCGCTGGTACTCGGGCGCGCGTGTCACACGACACCGGTCGTTTGCTGGTCGTGATTATCACGACTCGAGCTGGCATGCACGGCGAGCACGTCCTCACCATCCGCCTTGCTAACGGTAAGACTGGAAGGGCTGGCTACAACATCAAGGCGTAGTCACTTTCCACCTAGTTAAACGGATGGCCCGCTCGAAAGAGCGGGCCATCCGTTTTTTTACTTAGCAAGCCTCGATCCGGTCGTTGAGTTCGAACCGAACAGCGCCCGCCACTTCACAGAGGCTTTGGACTAGCTGTTGGACTTGATCGACCACACAGTGCCCGAAGGAGTGTCTTGAACGTCGATACCCGCACTGACGATGGCGTCGCGCAGTTCGTCCGCGAGTTGGTATTCGCCGCGGGCTCGAGCCCGAAGTCGGGCGTTCAGGACTCCATCCACGAGCGGTTTCGGGTTGACACATCCCTCTCCGCCGATCGAGGCTAACTGGACCAGGCGAGCCAGAGCTTGGAGTCCCAGATCGCCGCCCGCGGCGGCGATTTCGCCGAGCTCCATGGGAAGGTCCGCGTCATGCGCAGCGATAGGTACCGCCGGCCTTGGGGACCCGGAGTCCGTGCGAAGATCGCTCAGATCCGTGGTCGTCCCGCCGTGCAGGACTAGGGTCTCTCCGTTCACTCGCCAGTAGCCGTTGGCGCGGCCCTTTACTGTCAAAGTGTCGTTGGCGAAATCGAGGATGACCGCGGTGTGCTCATCGACGCCGAGAGTGGCGACGCCAACGGGGAGCTGACGCTCTAGTTCGAGCAGTCGGGGTTCACCAAGGTAACAGAATCTCGTGTCGTAGTTGGCGCCTTCGTTGTTATCGAAGTGGGGGATTACCACACAATTAATCCCGAGGACGCCAAGAAGATTGAGTCCCACCCGCCAGCGGGGGTACGGGTCTCCCACCTTGTAGATCTCGTAGATAGGGGCGGTAAAAGCGCCGAGGGTGAGGGAAGCAGCCGAAGAGATGCACAACGTGCCGCCTTTGTCGAGGACACTCAAGAGGTCTTCTTCGAAGTGGAGCGGCTCCCATTGGGCGAGGGCGTAGGTGGGGCTGCCGGGTCCGGCAAACACGTAGTTCGCCTGGCGCACTCGCTCCTTGAAGAGAACGCGTTCGAGATCTGTCGCCTCTTCGTAGGAAGGGAAGTGGAGGGTCGTCAGTTTCACGTTCAGGGATGTAGCGAAGTACGCCTCGAGCTTCTCGCTCATTTGAGGCACGTTGAGCTGAAATCCATAGGCCGTGTCGAGGTTGACCGCTTTGATGTTGTCGACCGTTTTCAGCAGCTCACGGTGGATCTTGGTCATTCCGGGTGCCGTTTCCCCGGATCCAAGTAACGCGAGGACGCCTCTGGTCATGGCGCCAGCGTACCGTGGACGTCAGCGCAGTATTTGGGCGAACTCGCTAGTTTGTATCCATGAACGTAGTGTTTACGGTTCGCGAGCGAGCCCGTGGCAATGTCTCCACGCCCGTGGTCCTGTGGGCTCTGGCGATGACCGTCGTTCTGTTCATAGAGGTGGTCAATCCCTCAGCGCTGGTGACGATCAGTGGATTTGCGATCACCGCGCTGCTCGGGGCGCTCCTTGGCTGGCGACGTCGGATGGGCACCGTCGTCGTCGCACCGTTCGTAGGGTGGCTGTTCGCCTGGTTTCCCATGGAGATCGCCTGCATGATCCACTTTGGAATCCTGAAGGGCTTTCTGCTCGGCCTGCTCATTGTCACCTTTGGCTGGATAGGAATCGGCTTCGTGGAACTGGCCTGGCTCGCCATGGTGGCGTTCTTCGTACGGTCCCTTCGCGGCGCTCAGTCGGACGACCGAGTCGTCATCATCGATCCCGACAAGCGCTAGTTAGTCGGGCGCGGGGACCTGTTCGGGCATCGACGAGCTGATCATCCGCTTCGCCGCCCGGTTCCAGTCATCTTGATTGTCCCACCCCGATGACAGGTCGTGAAAGGCGCGACTCAACATCTGGCCCTCGAAGAACACCGCCCACTGGTGCCCGCTGAGCTGGGATCCCAGCAGCTCGCGCTGCACCAGTTCGTCATACAACTCATCCACGCGGACCATAAAGGCGTCGTAGAGCGAAAGAAAGCCCGATCGGAGGCTGGGGCGACTGATCGCGGTCGCCGACACCCGAAAGAACATCTGGCGCTGCGCGGTGATGGTCAATTTGTGTTCCGGGTTGGTCAGAATCTCTTGCAGCGAGTCGAGAAACGAGCCGGTGGGATGGGGGCCCGCCACGGCCCGGGTGAGGTTCGCGACGATTTGGTCGGTCACGGCCGAAAAGACGCGCAGCAGAGCCGCGTCAATGAGTCCTTGTCGGGAACCAAAGTGGGCGTAAATGACGCTCGTGCTGAGACTGGTCTCTCGGCAGATGTCCAAGATACGCAACTCATTCTCGTCGACGCTCCAGAGACGACGAGAAGTTGCGTCAAGCAAAAGATCTCGCGTGGAACTTTCGCGCAGAGGATCAGCCATCTTGTGAAATTACACGGTGTCGTCGCGGCGCGCACTCGTTGTGAGCCCACTTTTTAGAATTTGTAATAGGGATACGATTTTATCATCGCGACGATTCGTCGCTCACTTAAACAGTGGTGACGACCGGCGCGAGTCGTCGCCACTCCTCGAGGGGTACCTGGCCGAAGTCCGCGCCCAACAGCTGAAGACACACGTGATCGGCCCCGGCGTCGAAGTGCTCTCGAACTCGTGCGAGCACTGCACCCTCGTCTCCCTGGGCGACCAGGGCGTCACAGAGTTTCTCAGATCCCCCGCGCACCAGGTCGACGTCACCGAAGCCCTGACGACGCCAACTGTTTCGATAGTTAGGAAGGCCGGTGTAAAACTCCAGGTGCTCGTGGGCGCGTCGCAGAGACTCCTCGCGGTCTTGCCCCAGGACCACCGCCTGTTCGACGCCTAAGAACTTGTCTCCTAGGAGCGATCGAGCCTGCGCCGTGTGCGCCGGAGTCACCAGATAGGGGTGAGCGCCATCGGTGAGGGTGGCGGCGAGTTCGAGCATCTTCGGTCCGAGCGCGGCGATCACTCGAGCCGATCGGGTGGAGCCTTCTGCTGCCAGCATGGAGGACTGGTCCATCGCCAGCAAATACTCACGCATGGCCACGTAGGGCGTCTCGTACGCGTGCCCCCTCATCCCCTTCACCAGGGGCTCGTGGCTCACGCCGAGACCGAGGACGAATCGATCGGCGTAGGCGGCGGTCAGAGTCTTGGCGGCGTTGGCGCTCGCCACCGCGTCGCGGGCCCAGATGTTGGCGATGCCCGTCGCCACGACCAGGTTCGTGGTGTCGGCGAGCAGGAGACCGGAGTTGGTGAAGGACTCACGACCATAGGCCTCGGGGATCCAGAGCGCCGAGTAGCCCAGTGACTCGATCTCACTGGCGATGTCCGCGCTCTCCCCGGGCGCTTTCGCATCGAGGGTCATCGTCCACAGGCCAACGCTGCGGCGCAACTTTTCAAGGGCGACCGGCCATGTGCTCACGATTTGCTCCTATGTCAAGCTGCCAACTCAAGCGACACCGAAATGGTGTTCGTTGCGTCGAGCAGGAGGGTCCGATAGATGACATCTGAAAGTTTGCGCTTGAGCGCGCGTCGCGCCTCGGGTCCGGTGTTGTCCATCTCGCGGCGGCGCTCGAGGTAGACCCTGGCCGGTTCGTGGCATCGGCCCTGGGTGAGGGCCATGCGGTGAATGGCACAGTTGAGCTGGCGATTGCCCGTTCGGCTCAGGCGAAAGCGCTCGGTGTTGGAACTCCAGACTGGCAAGGGGGCGGTGCCGTTGTGACGGGCGAATGCCTCCTTGGACTTAAAGCGGCGGACGTCGGCCACTTCACCCACGATCTTGGCGGCGCCAAGAGGACCCACGCCCGAAAGGGCGAGCAAGTTCGGCTGTTCGCGGTCGACGGACGGAAGACAGCATGACATTGACGCCAGCCTAGAGAGAGGGCACGGACGCGTGCATAACCGACAGAATGTGTCGATGGCCTACTTCGTCGCGATCGCCAGTCTTTTTCTGGCGGTCTCGGCGGGGACCGCACTCCGACCAGGACGACGCGGACTCTTCGCTGTGCTCGCTCACCCGGTGGGCTGGGCGGCGGGGGAATTGCCCGGCCTCGGTCTCGTCGCCGAACTACTGCTCGTGGCGCTCCTGCGGTGGTGGGGCTGGCCCCAACCTCACTGGCTCGGCGTGGTGGTGCTGGTGCTCGCGAGCGTGGTCTCCCTGGAGAACGTGGCTCTCCTCGCGATCCTCTTTCGCTCGCGCAGTGTGGTCCGTCGCTCGATGAGAGAGTCACCCGATCGACCCCTCGTGATCGGTCGTCCGCGCGACGATGTCTTTGGTCGCTGGTGGCGAACCGTGCTGCTCATTCCCTTTCACCCGCGCGCGATGCAGTTGCAACGCAACATCAGCTACGGACCGCTCGAACGTCAGCGACTCGACATCTGGCGGCTCTTCACCACTGCGATGGACGCTCCCGTCATCTTGTACGTCCACGGTGGCGCCTGGACCTTCGGCGATAAGCGCGAGCAAGGTCGACCCATGCTCCATGAGTTTGTGAGTCGGGGGTGGATAGTGGTGGCCATCAACTATCGACTGGCCCCGGGCTTTCCCTGGCCCGCGCAGATTGAAGACGTCACCCGGGCGCTTGGTTGGATCAAGAAGAACATCGCGACCTACGGAGGCGATCCGGACCGAGTCGTCGTGGCGGGCGGGTCGGCCGGAGGACACCTCGCCTCACTGCTGGCGCTCAGCGCCCATGACCTCACGTGGCGGCCCGAAGAGATGTCAGACGTTGCCGATTGGTCGGTGCGCGGGGTCCTTTCGTTCTACGGGGTGTTGGAGATGACAGGGGACGAGACGCAGTGGCGCGGCATGGGCGGGGGGCTTCGCCGCCTTCTCGCTAACCGCGTCGTGCAACTTCCCTACCAGGGCAACGAGCCCGTCTACCTGGCGTTATCTCCTTACGAACGCATCACTCCCGACTCACCACCGTTCTTCGTCGTGCAGGGAGCGAACGACACGCTGGTGGAGGTCAACGTGGCGCGGGCGTTCGTCACGAAGTACCGCGCCGTCGCCTTCGCCCCGATCTACTACGTGGAACTTCCCTTCACCCAGCACGCCTTCGATCTCACCGCCAGTCCGCGCACCTCGGCCACCACCCGCGCCGCGATCGCCTTCGCCGAGTCGGTGACCCGTACGCGGCCCCCACTGACCAGAGATCTGATCGCCAGTTATCAGGTTCCTCCCACTCGTCTCGAGCTGGCGTGGCAGGGCCAGTGGCGCGAGGTAATGGACGCGGTCGATGAACTCGGCTCGCTGTTTGTCGTGACCTCGGACAACCCCTTCTCCCAGGTTCTCTCGCCCGAGGAAAACGACCGTCGTCGCGGTGATCTGCGGTCGTTGCTCGAGGCGCGACACCTTGAGTACGTCGAGGCGCGAGGGCACGATCCTCGCGGAGAGTGGCCTGACGAGCTCGGTGTGGCGCTGGTGAACGCGACCCGAGAGAGCGCACGAGCTCTCGCCCTCTCCTTCGAGCAGTTCGCCTTCTATGAGGTTACGAGCGAGGGCGTCGTCGTGCGCGAGTCGGCCTCAGACCTGGTCGTGTCTTAGACCTCGGCGAGGGTGACCTCGATGGTCAGCTCGGCCCCGTCGGTCACCACGAACTCCTCGATGTTGCCGGCCGCGATGAGGTCGGCGGAACTGGCCCGAAGGGCCTCGGCGAACTCCTCGGGGGCGGAGACGAGGAGTCGAGCGACGCCGGCGCGTTGGGAGACTTTGGCCGTGCTCTTTTCGCGACGGATGGCTTCGAGGACATCACAGACGGGTTGATAGGTAGAGCCCGCACGGTCGCGGGATGCGCCCAATTCTTCGAGCGTGGGCCAGGAGGAGAGGTGCACCGAGTCCTCGTGCCACCAACTCCACACCTCCTCGGTGACGAAAGGGAGAATAGGCGCGAAGAGGCGCTGAAGCACCGAGAGAGCGATCTCCAACGTGGCCCGGGCCGACGTGGTGGCGGCCGCGTCACCTTCACCGTAGGCGCGGGCCTTGACCAACTCGACGTAGTTGTCACAGAAGGACCAGAAGAACGACTCGGCGCGCTCGAGCACCCTCGCGTAGTCGTAGCTCTCAAAGGACTTGGTGGCCTCGCTCACTAACGCTCCGAGCAGCGCCAACAGGTCGAGGTCGAGCGGCGTGGTGACATCTCGGGCGCTGAGTGTCTCGTCGCCGTCGAGGCGACCGAGCACGAACTTCGAAGCGTTAAGCATCTTGATGGTGAGGCGTCGGCCGATCTTCATCTGGCCCTCGTCGATGGCGGTGTCGGTACCGGGGCGACCGGAGGCGGCCCAGTAGCGCACGGCGTCGGCCCCGTGATGGTCGATGAGGGGTTGAGGCGTGACGACGTTCCCCTTGGACTTGGACATCTTCTTGCGGTTGGGGTCGAGGATCCAGCCCGAGATAAGGGCGTTGGTAAAGGGGAGCGAGTCGAACTCAAGGTGACTTCGCACCACCGTGGCGAACAGCCAGGTGCGAATGATCTCGTGGGCTTGGAGACGTAGATCCATCGGAAAGACTCGCTCGAACAGATCAGTTCCCCAGGCGCCGGCGATTTGAGGGCTGAGTGAACTGGTAGCCCAGGTGTCCATGATGTCGGGGTCGCCGACGAAGCCACCGGGTTGGTGGCGCTGAGACTCCTCGTACCCCTCGGGAGCGTCGGACGAGGGGTCAAGGGGCAGACGATTCCTCGACGCGGTGAGCGGTGAGTCGTAGTCGACCTCACCCTCGCTGTCGATGGGATACCAGATGGGGAAGGGCACGCCGAAGTAGCGCTGGCGCGAGATGTTCCAGTCAGTGTTGAGGCCCTCGACCCACGAGCGGTAGCGGTGGCGCATGAAGTCGGGAATCCAGTGCAGCTCGTTGCCCCGTTCGAGGAGCTCCTCACGGTGCTCGAGGGTGCGCACAAACCATTGGCGCGAGGCGACGATCTCAAGGGGTCGCTCGCCGCGCTCGTAGAACTTGACTGGGTGGGTGATGTCGCGGGGCTCGCCGATCAGCACTCCCGCCTCTCGGAGCGCCTCGACCGTCGCCGCGCGAGCCTGCCTGACGTTTCGACCCTCGATCTTGGCGTACTGGGCCGCGGCCGCTTCGGGGTCGTTGCTCGGGAACTCGGGCGAGGTGAAGTCGGCCGGCAAGAAGCGGCCGTCGCGTCCGATGAGCGTGCGCGTGGGGAGAGCCAACTCCCTCCACCAGGTGACGTCGGTGGTGTCGCCGAAGGTGCAGATCATGGCCACCCCGCTACCTTTTTCTGGATCGGCCAGTTCGTGGGCGAGAAGAGGCACGTCTACGGCGAACAGCGGGGTGCGAACGCTCGTGCCAAAGAGCGGCGCAAAACGCGGGTCGTCCGGATGGGCGACCAGAGCGACGCAGCTGGCGAGTAACTCGGGTCGGGTGGTCTCGATCTCGATCGCGCCCTCAGCGTCGTTGCGGGCAAAGGCCACCCGGTGGTAGGAGCTGGGTTGCTCGCGGTCTTCGAGTTCGGCCTGCGAGACGGCCATCTGGTAGTCCACGTCCCAGAGCGTGGGGGCCACTCTCAGATAGACATCGTCCCTCGCCAGCATGTTGAGGAAGGCCTCTTGGGAGATCGCCCGGGCGTGGGTGCCTACGGTCGTGTACTCGAGCGACCAGTCGACCGACACCCCCAGACTGCGAAAGAGGTGCTTAAAGGACACCTCGTCAATCTCGGTGAGTTTCACGCACAGCTCCACGAAGTTTTGGCGCGCGATGGAGATCTTCTTCTTGTCGTCGGGCTTCTCGGGGGGTTGGAAGGCGGGGTCGTAGGGGAGTGAGGGGTCACAGCGCACCCCGTAGTAGTTCTCGACCCGGCGCTCGGTGGGCACGCCGTTGTCGTCCCAGCCCATGGGGTAGAAGACGTTCTTTCCCCTCATCCGCCAGAAGCGGGCAATGACATCGCCTTGGGTGTAGCTAAAGACGTGGCCGATGTGCAACTCGCCCGACACCGTTGGAGGAGGGGTGTCGATACTAAAGACCTTCGCGCGCTCGGCCCCCCGATCAAAGCGGTAGATGCCCTGCTCGTCCCAACGGTCGTTCCAGGTTGCTTCGAGGCCGTCCACCGTGGGCTTTTCGGGCACGGCGTGGGAGGAAGGCGTAGAAGCGTCAGGCATGGTTGGCGTAGTTTAGAACAGTGATTCGCCTCTACGACACGGCCCGCGGCGAGGTGCGTGACCTCTCGTTGCGATCTCCCGGGCGGGTCTCGATGTATGTCTGTGGACCGACGGTCGACAATCTGCCTCACCTCGGACACGGCCGATTCACGCTCGTCTGGGACGTCGCGCGGCGCTGGTTTACCTTCCAGGGACTGCGGGTGCACTACGTCTGCAACATCACCGACATTGACGACAAGATCATCGCGCGCGCCCAGGCTGAGTCTCGCGACGAAGCCGAGGTGGTCAAGCAGTATGAGACCGAGTGGTGGGAGGCCATGGGGCGTCTCGGGGTCGCCGAGCCCGACGACATCCCTCACGCCACCGACTACATCGCCCAGATGGTCGAACTGATCGGCTCGTTTCTGGAACGCGACATCGCCTACCGCACCAGTGACGGGGTCTACTTCGACGTGTCGAGCGTGCCCGACTACGGTCTTTTGGCTGGTCAACCTCTAGAAAGTCTTCGCGCTGGCGCGCGTATTGAAGCCAGTGACGAAAAGCGTTCCCCACTGGACTTCGCCCTGTGGAAGAACGCCAAGCCTGATGAACCACGTTGGCCCGCCCCCTTTGGCGAAGGTCGGCCCGGTTGGCACACCGAGTGCGTGGTGATGTCGCTCGATCTGCTCGGCGAAGATTTCGACCTGCACTGTGGGGGATTCGACCTCAAGTTCCCTCATCACGAGAATGAACGAGCCCAGGCGGTAGCCGCGCACAAGGGGTTCGCGCGCCACTGGGACCACAACGGATGGGTAATGGTGGGCGGCGAAAAGATGAGCAAGTCGCTCGGAAACTTCACCTCCTTGACGCAGTTGCTCGAGCACACCGACCCGCGGGCGTACCGGCTTCTCGTCCTTCGCTCGCACTATCGCTCACCCATTGAGGTCACCCGAGACACCATCGCTGACGCGGAACGCGCCTTGGCCCGCCTCGATACCTTCGCCCGTCGTTTCGATCTGCCGGTTCTCGCCGGCGAGCGGTTTGAAGTGGCCTCGGCTCACGCCTGGGAGGAGGAGTCGCTCGAACTTTACGAACGTGTTACAACATTGATGAACGACGACCTCAACACTCCCGCGGCGGTCGGTGAGCTTTTTGAGGCCCTCAGCGCCGCCAACGCTCTGGCAGACGACAGCCTGGCCATCCCCGCCCGGCGCCTAGCTCAGTCGATCACTGTTCTCTTTGGAGCCATGGGATTGGCTCTTTTTGCGGGGAGCCAGATCATCGACGACGAGAGCGCCCGATTGGTCGAGGAGCGTGACCTCGCCCGGGCGGCCAAGGATTGGTCCGAAGCGGACCGGCTGCGCCAGGAACTGACTGAGCGGGGCTGGGTCCTAGAAGATGGCGCCTCGGGAACCGTGATACGACGTCCGTAATTCCTCTTGTTATGTCCGCGTGCTACCAAGTAGCGTTAACACTGAGGTTGCCGTTGTGGTTCCCTCCCAAAACCGGAGTTCCGGAAGTAAAACGTAATAAGGAGGCCCACAGTGGCTGCAGGAACCGTCAAGTGGTTCAACGACGAAAAGGGTTGGGGATTCATCGCTGTCGATGGTCAACCGGACGTCTTTGTTCACTACTCGGAGATTCAAGGTGATGGGCGAAAGACGCTCGTTGAAGGACAGGCCGTAGAGTTCGACATCGAACCGGGCGACCGTGGTCCCTTGGCGAAGCGCGTCGTTCTCAACTAACAACCGCATCTTCGTAACAAGCAACCGCCGCCCTTCGGGCGGCGGTTGTTTTTTTGCCCGGTTGAGTACGGTACTTTGGTTACCAGCAAGTAACCACGTCGACGTCAAGGTGCCCCATGAGCGATTTTTCAATGGATCTCAACGAGGACCAGATCACCCTGCGTGACTGGGTCCACGGATTCGCCGAACAGCAGATGCGCCCCATCGCAGCTGAGTGGGACGAGCGCGAGGAGACGCCCTGGGCCTTCATCCAAGAGGCCGCGAAGATCGGTGTCTATGGACTCGACTTCATGATGAACGCCGTGGCCGACCCCACGGGCCTGTCGATGATGATCGCCTTGGAGGAGCTGGCCTGGGGCGACGCGGGGCTGTGCATGGCTCTTATGGGGACGAGCCTCGGGGTGGCGGCCATTTTGTCCAACGGGACTCGCGAGCAGCAGATCGAGTGGATTCCCCAGTGCTACGGCACGCCCGATGACGTCAAGATCGCCGCGTTCGGGGTGTCGGAGCCGGACGCGGGGAGCGACGTCTCGTCTCTTCGCACGCGCGCCATCTACGACGTGAGCAACGACGAGTGGATCTTGAACGGCACGAAGACCTGGATCACCAACGGCGGCATCGCCAACGTGCACGTGATTGTGGCCTCGGTGGACCCCAAACTCGGCGCAAGGGGTCAAGCGTCCTTCATCGTGCCCGAGGGAACACCCGGCATC
This sequence comes from uncultured Acidimicrobiaceae bacterium, assembly GCA_963756325.1. Taxonomy (GTDB): domain Bacteria; phylum Actinomycetota; class Acidimicrobiia; order Acidimicrobiales; family RAAP-2; genus RAAP-2. Next base: position 340,911 of record CAVWNE010000002.1, on the reverse strand, counting down.
TCCATGGGTCAGAAGTTCAAGAAGATGGGCATTCGCGCGAGCCACACGGCCGAAGTTGTTCTCGAGAACTGCCGCGTGCCGGGAGCCTGTCTGCTGGGGGGAAAAGAGAAGCTGGACGAGAAGCTCGCCCGCGTGCGTGAAGGCAAGAAAGCAACCAACCAAGCAGCGATGGCCACTTTCGAAGCGACGCGCCCGGCCGTCGGCGCCCAGGCGCTGGGGATAGCCCGCGCCGCGTACGAGTACTCGCTGGACTACGCCAAGGAACGAAAGCAGTTTGGCCGAGCGATCATCGAAAACCAGGGTATCGCGTTCAAACTTGCCAACATGAAGATGAGCGTTGATGCCTCGCGACTCCTCATCTGGCGTGCGGCCTGGATGGCCGCGACCCATAAACCTTTTACGAGCGGTGAGGGATCGATGTCGAAGCTCTTCGCCAGCGAGACGGCCGTCAAGGTCACCGAAGAGGCGATTCAGATTCTCGGGGGCTACGGCTACGTGCGCGAGTACCCGGTCGAGCGTTGGCACCGAGACTCGAAGATTTATACGATCTTCGAGGGCACTAGCGAAATCCAACGACTGATCATCGCTCGCGCGATTTCTGGCGTGCAGATCAAGTAGTCCCGAGCAGTAAATTAGCCGGTATTTGAGTACTCCGGCGATTACTAACGGTCATCCACTTAGCGTTGGCGCGAGTTTGACCCTCGTCGTCCACTCCAGGTGGGAATTAACAAGTCCGTTGCCAGCTAGCGAGCCCCCGATCCTTCAAGGTGGCCACGCGGTTTTGAAATCCCATTGGGACTGCCACAGTTGGGGACTTTTGAGTATCCGAAAATCCGGATGACTTGCCTTCATCCGGATTTCCGGATACGATTAAACAATCCGGATTTCCGGATAGAGAAAGGGGTGTTACAGATGGAGCATGTAGCGCGCGTGCGCACTCCCGCTGACCTGGGGCTGGCGGTCCAGCAAGCACGTCTCGCTCGCGGCCTTTCCCAGAGTGAACTCGCTAAAGAGCTGGGGATACCCCAGAGCCGCATCAGCGAGTTAGAGAACGGCACTTACACGGCCTTCTTACGGAGGCTCCTCAGCATCGCTCGGGCAACCGGCTTGGAGATCACCGCCGCGTGGGAGGGCAACGATGCGCCTCGCGGTTGAACTCTACGACAAGATCATCGGAACGCTGGAAGGCGACTCACGGACTTTTGACTTCTCCCCGACACCGGAAGCCATCAGCCGCTTTGGGGTCAACAGTGCGGTGCTCTCTGTCGCAATTCCACTGGCCCCCAACCAACGACGCAACCACGCCGCGAGGCGACGCAACTGGTTCGCTGAGTTGCTGCCAGAAGGTGTCCAATACGACTACATGCTTGCGCAAGCAGGGCTCCGTGATGGTGACACCCTTGGGTTCCTCGCCCGATACGGTCGTGACGTCGCTGGCGCGGTTCAGTTGTGGGACATGGACGATCCAACTGAACCAAAGGTGCCTGAGGTCCGGCCCGTGAACGATGTAGAAATCCGATCGCTATTGGACGACCCGATGAGCTCACCGCTGGCCAACGAGCCCAAGGCGGGGAGATCGTCTCTGGGTGGCGTGCAACCCAAGATCGTGCTCGTGAAAACAGTCGATGGCTGGGCGCAAGCGCTCGGTGGCTATCCGAGCACTCACATTCTGAAGCCTCAGTTGAAGGATGAGAGAGCCTCCGCCATCTTCGACGAGGAGTATGGGGCGCGCATCACACGTGCCATCGGTCTTGCGCGCTTTCCGACGAGCATCACAGTTTTCGATGGCCTGGCGACGCTCGTCATCGAACGGTACGACCGGGTCAGTGGCCACCGACTCCATCAAGAGGACTTCAGCCAGGCGCTTGGAGCACGTGGCAACCAGAAGTACCAAGAATTCGGTGGGCGAGTCACGCTCCTGCGAGTAGCCGAGGTCCTGAGGTTGCATTGCCCGGAAGAAGACCTCGCCAACCTAGGGCGAATGGTCGTGCTCGCGGTCGCGATCGGAAATCTCGACATGCACACCAAGAACATTGGCTTGCTCCATCCATCAAACGGTGAAGTGCGCTTGGCGCCCACGTACGACGTCGTTCCCCAAGTGCATCGCAATAACAGCGACGGCAAAGTGGCTTTGGCAGTCAACGGAAAGTATCAGCACGTCGAGATCACGAAGAGCGACCTTATTACCGAGCTCAATTCGTGGGGTCTTCGCCGTCCCGCGGAAATCGTGGATAGAACTCTCGGCGAGATTGAGACTGCACTGAGTTCCGAGTTTCCCCTGAAAGGTGCATACGCCAACTTGCGTGACAACTGTCTCAGTTTCACTGCGGCGCTTCTCGCTGAACGTCATGCTCAAAGGTGAGTTGAGAGATGAAGCGCCCACAGGGTGCCTGGCCTGCCCCGAGAACACCAACCGCCTAGAGTCTCTGTCCCAATAAGCCACCGCGAGACGCGATGTAATGAAATGCCCCAATTCTTCGGTGTATAGACAAACGAAGAGTTGAAGGAGTTAAACCTTATGGACATAGACCGCGGCTTAGACAACCGGTTGCGCGCTGCAAATCGCGTTCCGCCTGGCGCATTATCGACCAGCGCCCTAAATGATCGATTGGACGCCGTCGGAGCAAGAGTCACCGCGGTTGATCCTGTCGTCGAAGCTCCAGTTCGCCCGCATCGCCGAGCGCGCGCTTCTCGACGCACCGTGGTTGTTGGTTCGGTGCTGGGAGTATTGGCCGTCGGTGGCGTCGCGGCCGCTGGCACCATCCTCTCGACGTACACCGGTCAAACGGCGGGGCCGCTAGCAGGAGCGCTCGGTTCCGGACAAGAGTTGCGCGTCGGAGTACCGGGATACTGCCAGGCAGCCCTCAACGCGACATCGAGAATTCCGTTCCCGGCGGCGGATGAAGCATCCTGGAAGGATTGGCTGCTCATCAGTGAGCCTGGGTCCAACATTTCGTTCACCCTCAACCAGTTCTGCAACACGTCGCTGTTATGGAACACCGGAGCCGATGGCGGAACTGGTCACACAGGGATAACTACCGGTACGTTACAACTCAGATTCACGAAGAGCGCTTTCTGCGCCTACACCGATCAATGGCTAACCGCAACGGCGAACGGCGACACGACAACCGCCTCTGCTGCTGCCTCTCAGATCGAAAGCGCCTTCAGTTGGCCCTTGTCGAGCACCATCGACCCCAGTCCTAGCGCTGGACAAACTACGCCCAGCAACATCCTGCCTCCGCCTGGATCAACACCGCTCGGATGGTTCCTGCCTATACAAGAGGCCGTCCAATCGGGCAACGTCGCAGCCGTCCAGCCGCTCTTCGAGACGAACTCAACGAGTTACGCTGCTGGCGACTGCGTGGGATTCCAACCCCCAGCGGACAGCGACAACGGCACGGTGTTTCAGGCACCGAATAGTGACAACGCCACCGCGGGTTCTAGTGCTTCCTGAGACTTCCACAAGAATGCGAGGCGCTCGTGACGCGCGGGAGATGCAGTTCAATGATCTCTATCTCTCTACGAGGAAAGACGTATTGAGTTACTTGATCAGACGAGCGCGAACATTAGAAGATGCGGCGGACGCCCTCGCCGAGACCTACGCCGCGGCATGGGCAAAGCTTGACAAGCTCCCAAAAGGAGAGGAGGCGCGACTCTGGCTCTTTGGAGCAGCTCGCATCGAGCTACTTCGATTGGCAGATAGGTCGCGCCTCAGTGACAGCGTCATCACATCCCTCGCGGACGAGATCCGCTCTACACTCGGTGACCACTACCCCGCGATCGGGATTGACGCGGAGCTCAAAGCTGCAATGTCTTTTCTGTCTGTTCAGGATCAAGAGATTATTACATTGACAGCGTGGGAAGAACTGACGCCGCGCGAGATCGCAATCGTCTCGGGTCTGTCAGCCAACGTCGTTCGGGTGCGCTTGTATCGGGCCAGACGACGACTTCAATCTTTGCTTTCGCACTTTCCCCTCAATTGACACGCGCAGCTCTCCCGGCGCCAGACGCTGGGAGAGCTGAGATGGCGCGTGCCGCCCAGACTGGGGCCAAAGAGAAGGGCGCTTTCGCCGAGACAGTGACGGAACCTATTCGTACGCTGCGATTGCTTTCCTCTTGGCACGACGTCTGTTGTCGGAGACCGGGCGTGAACGGTCACGCCAAGAAAGCTCGGTTCACTGATACGTCTGCGCTTGCGTTGCTTTACGAGGTTGGCGTTTGATGAGCTTGCTGATGGTTCCGAGGTTGAACTCCAAGAGGAGTGGCTCTCTACAAAGACGATCGTGGGCCGTTGCGTGGGGCTTCATTGGTATCGTTCCACATGTGCCAACTGCCCACGACTTACAGCGGTCATGACGCGGGACGCATTAAAGAGACCCGGTTTACGGCTCAAATGGGTCCAAACGGGGGACTTTCCACTCATTTGTGGGTCTGCCCAATTCTAAAAGAAACCTTGACCAGGAGCTCTATACGTCACCCCAATACCTACACGATCTTCGAGGGGACTTCTGAAATTCAGCGTCTGATCATTGCACGTGCCATTTCTGGCGTACAGATCAGGTAGTCCAAGCGGCAAGTTACCAGGCTTTTGTGTTTCGAGGCGACTCGAATCCATTGTTAGTGACGACCCTCGGAGACTTCGCTTTAAGAGCCTATTGGACCCTTTAATGACCTGATGAAGTTCCGGCCCGCTGGTGCAGGGCGCCAATTGGTCCACGTACTACCTCTGGAAGAATGGTTGACGTGTATAGCCTCCGCCCTGAGTTGCAACGAGATGTCATGTTCATTCGTCACGCGGAACCACTTGTCGAGCCTGAACGACCACCCGCGGAGTGGCAACTGTCAAAGAGTTGTCGTACGAACTCGGCGTACGCTTGGCCCCGAGAGGCTTACGCCGACTAGTCACCAGCCCGGAAGAGAAAGCCCGGGCAACCGCAACAGTGCTGGCTGTAGTTCTCGGCGTCAGTGTCGTTACCGATGATCGTCTCCGTGAAGTGCAGCGTCCGTGGACTGACGGCAACTTTGCTGATGTCGTCGCATGTTATTTACACGGCGATCTAATTGAAGGATGGGAGCCCGTCGAACAAGTTGTGTCACGCTTGGAAACCTTCCTGGCTAGTCGCCCGAGTGATGGACCGATCGGCGTCGTCACCCATCGAACCGCGATGACCTGTTTACTTGGCGCAGATGACTCAGCCAATCTCTCTCGCGGCGCCTCCGCAAACGCCCTGGCTCGCTTGGAGAAGTTGGGGCTCTTGCATCGGTCACAAGGAACTAGAGGCAGCGGATCAGCCCGTTCCGTCGTCGACGACGATTCCTTCATCGACGGGTACGCCACAGCTGCTGCGAATCTCCGTCTCCGACAACGTGTGATCCGCGTCCATCGGCTATGGAAGGATCCGCTCGAAGCGTTTAAGTCCGAGATTGGACCCGCGCTCAACCGCGCTTCGCAGTCCTGGGCAGTCACCGGAGCCGCTGCCTCGATTCTCTTGGCCCCTTACCTCTCGGACGTCACGGTCGTCGAGCTGTACGTCGACGACGACCTGTTCGCCACTCCTGATCACTTGGCGGACGTTCTCGGAGGGCAAGTCGTCGACCGCGGTCAGCTCATAGAGGTGCGAGCGCTTCCCACGTCGATGAGCTCGAAGGGACCAGTCGTTAGCGGAATTCACCTGGCACTTCCGGCTCGTGTCTACGCCGATCTGATGGCTGCCGGCGGACGGTCGGCGGATGCCGCCCATCATTTGAGGGAGACGGTTGATGTCGGACCCCATTCGTAGTCGGCGGGCGCGGGACCTCGCGGAGCGGGCACTCGTCAGGCTGGTCCGCGTCTACGGCGACGTACCCGAATTCGTCTTGCTTGGTGGATTAGTCCCCGATCTATTGTGCCGCACTGCGGCTCGGCCGCATCAAGGGACGACTGACGTCGACGTTCAGGTGGATCTGGAAATTCAAAGCGGGTCAGTCAACAGCGAGCGATTGGAACGTGCTCTTAAGGACTGCGGCTTCACGTCTGATCCTCAAAGAGTGTGGCGCTGGCGAGACGAGACGAGACGGAGCCGGGGTTGGTTGTCAAGACCGAATTTCTTGCAGACTTGGACGACGTCGCCGACCACACGATCGTGTCGTTCGACGGCTGCGAGTCGCTTGGCGCGGTCAACCTCCGCGGTACTGGTTTCGCGGCGAAGGATTGGACGTTGCGCACAATCACGTCGACCGTTGGTGGTCGGATGGCGACGGTGCAACTGCGCGTCGCTACAATGCCGGCGTATCTCTTGGCGAAGACACATGCTGCTCAAGGTCGAAACCTTCCCAAAGACTGGTACGACATCGCTTTCGTTCTTTTACATAATGATGAGGGCGGGCCGTCCGAAGCGGCTCAGAGATCCTTTACGTAAAGAGACCCGTGTGTCAGAGCGCGAGGTGGAGACGAAGTGCCTCATCGAGTTCAGCCATTAATTCTTGAGGGATTTCTCCAATCGCTAGTCCTAGTCGCTCGACGGAAATGGACCGGACTTGCTCTGCCTGAGCCTTGGAGTCGCGCTCGAGCCCTGTCAATCTCGCGGGTAGCAGCACTTGAAATGGATAGACGCGAGAGATGTTCGAGGTCAACGGCACGACGGTGACCACTCCCTGGCCTGTTCGTTCGGCGCTAACGTTTGCTCCGTCGTTGCTCACGATGACAGCGGGTCGACGCTTGTTTGCCTCTCCGCTCCTCGCAGGATCAAGGCTGACAACGTGAATCTCGCCTCGGTGCACTAATGCAACCCATCTGCGGCAGTGGGATCCCAGAGTTGCTGTTCGTCGTTGGACCACTCGGCCCACGCGTCTTGATAGGCGGCTCCGAGTCCGGTTGCCCTAAGCAGTCGAACAGCCTTGTGGAGCGCAGCCGAGCGAGACGGGAGTCCCTTCTCCGTGGCATACGCGTCGAGGAAGGTGACGTCCTCATCGGGCAGACTCATGCTGACTTTCATACTTTAATACTACCATGAGTATGTGTTATGGAGTACACGAGTGGTGTAACCACCACGCATGTGGCATCGAGCCTGATCTGACAGATGTGCAACCTAATGGCGTTGGTTTGCCCGTGTGGGTTCTGCTCGTCGACCCGACGTGACAGGAGTGCAACCTTCCATTGGCGGTTAGGGGAGGCACCGGCTGAGCGCAGCCTGTTGAAGTGAATGATCAATTGTGGACTGCCACGCAGTCGATTTCTCGAAGTGAATGCCTCGCCACCATGACTACGAGCGGCCTGGACATTCTCCAAGGTGTCGTCAACGAAGACCACGGCATCAGCGAGTCCGGACGTTCCCAACTGCTTATCCGCAATCGGGTAAAACTCGCGTTCCTCCTTCGGGAGTCCAAATTAAGTAGGACCGATCAACGAGGTACGACACGGCTCTTCGTCCTGCCTCTACGTCATCTGCATTGACAACCGCGATGACGGGTGTGGGTTTTACTCGACGAGCGACCCAGGTCTCCGTCGCACCCTCTGTGACGACAGATAAGGAGATGCTCCTGAGAGCCTCGCAAAGGAGCTCCCACCCACCCGCGAGTTGTTTTTTGAGACGATCTGTATGGCATTTTGTCCCTCAGGAAAGTGACTCCGACCAGCACTTATAGGCCCACTTTTCGCCGCGGTGAATTCACAACGGGAACACTCCCATTTGACAAAGATCTCCCCACCGGGGATACTTGCTAACTGCAGGGGCCGATATGGAGAGCATTATGGCCCGCATCACCCCTGCCGCCGGCATTCGCGACGAGCGCTCGCTTTCGCGTCCCGGCAGATCACGCGCGCAAGTAGCACCTTCCTTTCGCTCGCCGGTCACCGTCCTCCGACGCACCGCGGCTGGAGTTTCGCAAGTCATCTGACTTTCGAAGCCTAGGAATGTTGAGTCGGGGAAAAGTCAAATGAAGAGCGAACGCTCGCAGTCGCAGGTCGCGTCGTCGTCACGTCTTCGCGCCCACGGGAATGGACACGACTCATCGCGCCGGACTCAGAAACACAGTGAGCGCGGATTCACGCTGATCGAGTTGCTCATTGTCGTCACGATTATCCCGCTCATCATGGGTGCTCTCGCATCGGGACTGATCACGGTTTTCTCGCTCCAGTCGAGTGTCTCCAATAGGCTCGGCGACACCAGCGACGCGCAGGTTGTTGCGGCGAGTTTCACGAAGGACGTGCAGAGCGCGTCGTCGATTGAAACGAATGCCACCCCGCTATGCGGGCCGGCGACTCAAACCCAACTGATGGGGTTGGAGTGGGGTGCGACGACCGAAGCCGCTTCCTACGTCGAGCAATTGCAGACGGGCACGACCCGAACGACCTACGCCCTGATTCGTAACGACTGCGCCTCTGGTCCTTCGACGACGCCGACCAGTTCGACCACGCTCTCGTATGACATCTTGCCACCCTGTCCGGTGACGGACACTGCCTCGACATGCAGCTCGTCCTCGCTGCAGCCGGCCCCGGTTGCCTACGACGGGTCGACGGTGATCGTCACCACGAGCGGACTCGTATCCACGATTGGCATGACGGCGTTGCAGTTTCCTATTGAAGAGCCGAAGAGCAACTACGTGTACCACCTTGCGGCTACGCCCGCGGGCGGAAGTTCCACTCCGGAGACCAACTTGGGAGTTGTCACGCCCGACTCGTCGTGCGGCTTCGCCTTGGCGGGAACTGGTCAGTTTGCCCAGACGATGTGCTTCGTAGGTTTCACCACCGCGGAGCTCCAAGCGGGGGCCAAGTCCGCCAATACCTGCACCGCGACTGATCCGGGACAACAGGGCACCGATATCTCCGTCGACGTACCCGGCGGCTACCTCATGACCTTTTGTCTCACCACCTCGGACTCATCGTTGATCGCGGTCTCGACCCCGGTCGGGGGAGGCACGTGCCGTACACACACCCCCCAACCGTGTGATGGAGGCAGTATCAGTAACGGACAAGGGTTCCTGGGCAACGACAACGAAGTCAACGGGACGGCGACCCCCTTTTACGCGGGAATTGGATGCCCGGACTCCACTCCGGACTTGGTCAGCAATGTGGTGACGTCCTCGTGCATCGATCCGGCAATTTTTCAGACCGCCAACGGCGGGAACGACACGGCCACGCTCTCCAATATTGAGGTCCACGACCCAGAGGGCGACTTGGCAACGGGCTATGAGGTCATCACCGCTGACGCCGAGACGATCGACCCCGGTGGCCACATCATTTGGACATCCAGTTTGCCCGCGTCGCGCCCGCTTCCGTTCAATCTGGTTCCAAATTTCTCAAGCTCGGATCTCGGCAATGCCTGCAACGAAGTGCCCTCTGGTGACACGGGAGCAGGCGACACCACCGGATGGAGTATCGACAACGGGGATACGACGGTTCAAATCGGGGGGACCAACTACCCCGGGGGCTTGACGGGCCTTGGAACTGCCTCGGTTGAGTGCCAGTCCAACTGGCAAACCGAACAGCCATACCTTCGAACCGGTACGGCAATGCTCGGAATAACGCCGCCCACGGTGAACGGTGGCGCGGCTCCGGTGACTATGACGGCGCAATTGAAAGGCGAGGGCTACAACGCGGTCGCCTTCGGACTCCTCCTGCCATGAGTACTCCCCGCAACTACTACGACAAGATGTTGAGATGGCGCTCACCAGAGTCTGCTTCTTCGACGACGAGCGCTCCCCGCGTTCGCGCAGAGGCAGGCGAGACCCTCGTTGAAGTCCTTCTCGCGCTGATCATTTTGGCGATGGCGTCAGTGGCTTTGATTACGGCCTTTGGCGCCGACATCAAGGCCTCGGCCGATCACCGAATCCTGGCGAACTTCGACACAGCAGAGGCCAGCGCAATTGCGACGACAACCTCACTCATTCAACAGCAGTACTCCAGTGTGTTCACCACCTGTCCCGCCACCCCGCTCGCCGGGTATCCGAGTTCGGCGGTGCTGACCGCGGCACTGAACATTCCTAACTACACGGAATCGATCGCGTCCTCGGCAACACTTCCCGCCGTCGAGTATTCCAGCGGCACCGGATTCACTGCCAACTGTACGATCGGCGCAAACGGGGACGTCGGCGACCCTCAACTGATCAACATTGTGGTTACCGACGCGGTGACGGGCTACTCGCAGAGTAACGCGATCGTGGCGAGCGTTCCCGAGCCCGCGCAAATTGGCGGGGGAGGCAACTCGACGGCCGCAAACCTGGACTTTGTCACGCAGCCCGAGGGCGCGACGGTCGATGCGCCGTTCACTACTCAACCGATAATCGAGGTAATGGACAGTGGCAGTGGCGGCAATCCACCCAAAATCGTGACGACCGACCTCTCGCCAATCACCGTGACGCTCGCCGGGGGGACCGTCGGCGCGTCACTGTCCCCCAACTGCTCTGGCGTGGAGACCTCGGGCATAGTGGTCTTCTCGGGATGCAGCATCAATGAAGTCGGCACGGGCTACCAGTTGGTCGCGAGCGAACCGTCGCCGACCGAACCGGGACAGTTGTTGTCTTCGAACAGCGCCCCTTTCAGCGTCTACGCGGGTCAACTTGGCATTCCCAAGATCACCAGCGTGACCCCTTCGACTGTCACGGCGGGGGCCATCAATGTCTCCTTCACGGAGCCCGGTACTCCGCCAGCGGGACAGACGTATTCCATCAAGGCCTGTACCAACTCCGCCATGAGTGCCAACTGCTCGACGAAAACTAGTTTCGCGTCGGGGAGTGATCTGACGGGACTCGTCCAAGGAACCAACTACTGGGTTCAGATCACCGCGACGTCGTCGAGCAGTTTTCTCGCCTCAACATCTACGACCAGTGGTCCCACCATGGCCACCGTTCAATTGGCCGCGCCGGGTGCTCCGGTGTTGGGCTACGGCCCGATGGCCGGGTCGCTGTCGGTGAACTTCACTGGGTCCCCTGGTGCACAGTCCTACACCGTCAAGGCGTGCACGAATACCGCGATGCTGGGCAGTTCATGTGTGAGTAACGCGAACTTCACTCCCGGAGGCAACCTCGCAGACCTCTTCTACTCCCCTGGGAGCGCCGGAGCGGCCTACTACGTTCAAGTTCTCGCGAATGCCTCGACGGGTTACCTCGCCTCACCTCCATCGCCGACCACGCCGGCGGTGAGCCACGCGGCGACGAGTCAAGTGAAGTCGCCTACCGGCTTCTCCGTCGCCCCGTCGGTTTCGAAGGTTGGTGCGATCTCGGCCTCGTTCACCGAACCCGGGGGAGTCGGAGTCACTGCGCCGTCGTCATTTACTGCTACCGCCTGCACCGATGCCGGGATGAGCGCTAGCTGCGTCACCGTACCCAACTACTCCTCGGGTGCCCAGATCAGCGGACTTACACCGGGCGCCAGTTACTACGTCCAGATCACAGCGGTCGCGTCGACACTTGGTTACGTGTCGACGACCACCGCGGTCTCAGCGTCAACTATCGCCACTGCTCAACTCGCGGCGCCGAGCACGTGAGCGCTGGTTACGGCACCGTCATGGGTTCGATATCGGTGTCCTTCACTGCGCCGCCCATCGTTGCGCCATCACAGACCTACACGGTCGAGGCGTACACGAACTCTTCGATGAAGAACGGTTGTTTTACCAACTCGAACTACACCTCGGGCGCTGACTTTACGGTTGTCACTCCTCCCGTCGGACCCGCCGGCACCTCCTATTTTGTACAGGTCACGGCCAATGGTTCGTCGAGATACCTCGTCTCGCCGCCGTCCGCGCAGGTGAGTCAGACGGTCTTCAGCGAGATCGGGGCCTCGGGCACCCCTTCTGGGGTGACCTCGAGCAAGATTGGCGGGGCCATTGTGGTCACCTTCGCATCGTTTTCGGGTATAGCGCCCAGCAGCTACACGGCGACGGCTTGTACGGTCATGAAAGTGAGCGCCAGCCGCGCGTCGGTGGGCAATTATATCTCGGGCGTCACGCAGTTGATTGGTCTCCAATCGGGCGCGAGTTATTGCGTGCAGGTCGTCGCGGTCGGGCCTACGGGCTTCGCCAACAACAGCTCTGTCTTCTCCACCAACTCCCCCAAGGCGAACTGATGAAAAAGTCTCTAATAGTCGCCAGGGTTCGCTCTATCGGACGTTGCGAGGACGGCATCGGCGGACCGCGTGAGGGAGACTTCGCTAACGACGCGACCCGTGAAGAGGGCGCCATCTTGATCTTGGCCCTCACGTATCTCGTAGCGGTGGGTCTCATTGTGGCTCTGTTATCGACCTGGGCCATCAGTGATCTCAATAACTCCTCCCATTTTCGTGCTGCCAGTTCGTTGACTTTGGCGGCGACGGACATGACCGACGTGGCGATCCAAAATATTCGCTACAACCCGTCGATCTCGACCAGCCAGCCAGTGGCGCCGTACTCCAATCCGGCGGAGCCGTGCTGGGGAGCGGATCCGATCTCGAATATCCCCATGATTGACGGCGACCAGGTTGCGGTGTGGTGCAGCACGGAGTGGAACCCGTTGAATCAGGTGTTGAACGGGATACCTAACGTGACGCGCGACGTGACGTTTTTCGCGTGCTCGACCGCGGTGTCCGTGTCGGCGGTCTCGTGCGAGAACAATCCGTTGTTGACGGCGAAAGTCCAGTTCGACGACTATCCACCCGCCCCCGCGCGCAGCGCCCCCATCCAGACTCTGTGTTCGGTGTACTGCGGGTCAGGTATGGAGATCGTGAACTGGCAGTGGGGCTCGTCCACGGCAGGGGCGGCGACAGGTCCGGCGCGCATACTGTCCTTCGCAAGCGAACCCTCCGACACCAGCGCCGAAGCGACTACCGACGCCTCGGTCTACGTCACCGACGCGGCCAACAATCCCGTAGCGGGTGACACCGTGTCGATTGTGCAGCTGAGCGGTCCCACCTCTGGGGCTACACCACCGGTGCCCGGCATCAATTCGACGAACAGCACCCTGAGAGCCATCACGAACTCCCAAGGGATTGCCGTGTTCACGAACATCAATCCCCAATATGCCGGTAACTACACTTTGACCGCTACTGACGGCAATGGCCAATCAGTGACCTCGACGAACTTCGTGGTGTCGATGCAGAGAGGTGTTATCACACCATCGAGCGCTCCGATTGACGCCACCGCAAACAGTAAAAAGACGTACACGCCTACCGGCTCGGACAATGTATCGCGTGCCCCAGTAACTGTCACCCTCGATACCAGTTCGAGCGGTTGCACATTGTCCGGCGGCGTGGTCAGTTTCAACGATCCAGGGACCTGCGTGCTTGACTTCAACGACAGTGGGAACGCGTCGTTTGCTCCGGCTCTTCAGGTAACCCAGAGCTTTCCCATCGGCGGGCAGGGCGCGACGCAAGTCTCGCTCACGCTCGACAATAAGACGCCGACCGCGAGCGCCACGACCAACGTGACTATCACGGCGACTCTCGAGAACTCCGTTGGCGTGCAGGTCGACAGCAGCGGCACGACCACCGTGGTGCTGAGCGACGTTGGCAACGGATTCTTCTCGTTGTCGAAGGGCGCGGCGGGATCCTCCGCACTGGATGTGACCTTCCTCAGCGGTGCGAGCACCGCAACGGCATATTTCGGCGACGAGAGTGCAGGTACCGACACGATTTCGGCGGAGTACGGAACGACGGACTGGGGTAGCGCGGCAGCCACAGTTCAAGGCGCGGGAGCAGCGCTGGTAGCCATCACGCCGAGTCCCTCGTCGCCCGCAGTGTCATCGCTTACCAACACCTCGCTCTCGTTCCAGCTAGAAGACAAATGGGGCAATCCCGCAACGAGCACCAGGACCACCACATTGACATTGAGCGACTCGGGCAACGGGTTCTTCGCGACCTCCAACGGAGTGACCGGCACGCCGACGCTGAACATTACGTTCGCGAGCGGCGTCGGGACCGCGACCGCCTATTTTGGAAACATGACTTCGGGCCCAGACATGATTACGGCGCAGAACGGAGCGAGTGGCTGGGGGACATCTATCGTCTCACTGGTGGCGGGCTCAGCGGCATAAACTACTCTCCGCCAACTCCGCCGAAGAGCTCTTCAACGAGTACGAGCTTCACGAATCTATGGCTCGACCATTTCGCTGGGATTCCCAACAACTCGGACAGCGGCGATTTCTGCGTGACGATGGTTCGCGACTTTGGCACTCACCACCAACTCCCTCGAGCGTCGTGACTCGACATTTTGGCGATAGCGTCGCGGCGCCTGACACCGTCAATGTGGAATCACGCAGTCACGGGCGATTCACAGTGACGGGGGCGCAGATTTGCGGTCTCGACCCCGTCATTTACCCTTACCGTCAACCGGGAGGTGGCGGCGCGCTCGTAAAAGGTACTTTAGGTTCCACTGTGCAACCACCATGTTTCAAGTTACGTGAGATTCGTGCGATCACACGCCCGGAAGCGCGCTACACGTGGCCCTAAAGATTCTCGCCCTCTGTACCGGTAACGCCGCGCGATCGGTGATGCTTGGCTACATGCTCACGACCATCGCCGACGCACACGAAGCTGACTGGGCTATCCGCACCGCGGGCACCCACGTCGCCGAAGGCACAGCGATGAGCTCACGGACCCGCGAGGCGCTTCTTCGAATCCCCGAAGTTGGGGATCACAGTTACGGTGCGCATCGCGGCCATCAACTCACGCGAGATGACGTCGAGTGGTCGGACGTCATTCTCGCCAGCGAGGCTCTCCACGTGCTGTTCGTGCGTCGGCACTACCCCGAGGCGGCGGCGAAGTCAGTGTCGTTCGGTCAGTTCATCCGCAGCGCGCCACTCGACGAGCCCTTTGACGACCGGGTCTCTTTTGTGTCCTCGCTGGTGCCGGACAGCTCGTTCGATGTCGACGATCCCGCGGGTCAAGATCAGCTCGCCTACGACCAGTGCGCGAGGTCACTGTGGGACATGGCCCAAGTATTTGCCACCCTGGTCGAACAGTCGTAGCGGGTCCGTTCGAATGCCGCGGCGAGCGTCGCGACACAGTGACGTACAATGACGTGCACAACTATGACGGATAATGACGCGTTGACCGCACTCCTCCAAGATGAAGAGAGGTATACCTTTTCTTCCTTCGACCACGAGACGGCATGGTTGCTAGGGACTCAACTGCGAAGCGCAGCACTCCTCGAGGAGTTACCGGTGGCGATATCAATCCGTCTGCACGGTCAGCGACTCTTTCACGCCGCGCTTCCTGGTTCCAGCGCGAACAATGACTTGTGGTTGGAGCGCAAGAGCGCGGTCGTTGATCTTTTTGGTCACTCGTCGTACTACGTAGGCTGTTTGACCAGGGCTGATGGCCACGAGGACTTCAACGTCGCTCACCGTCTCGATCCGGCCACGTACGCGGCCCACGGCGGTGCGTTTCCGATTCTGGTACGTGGCACCGGGTGTGTGGGAACGGTCGCCGTGTCGGGACTACCTCAAGTCGAGGACCACCGATTTGTCGTGGCGCAGTTAGAGAAGTTTTTAGCGCGCTAATCGAGTTCGACGCTGCGAAGCCCACCCCACGCGAGGGTGGCGCTGCGTTGAGCTAGTCGTTCGGCGACACCGGGGCTTGGCGTCGGCCAGCCTTTGCCTTCTTGCTGGATGAGCCACGCAGTCGCGGCGCCCTCTGCGATGCCCACCACGCCAGCCGCCAGTTGTCGACGATGGTCGGGCTTGATACGTACCGCGATGAGCGGCTCGAGGAACGACACCCATCCGAGTTCCACCGCTCGCAAGTCACCCCTGGTCTCGCCTTCGTGTGAGTGGATGAAGAGAATGCGAAAGGCGTCGGTCTCGCTGACGACCATCTCGAAGTACACCCGAAAAGCTACTTCGATCTTCGCTCGCGGTGACTCGACCTCGGCGACCGCCGTGCGCAGTGAGTGCATCAGTTTTTCTGCGGTCTGGTTCACGATCTCGCGGTACAGCTCCGTTTTGGACTCAAAGTACTGATACAAGATGGGCTTAGTGAAACCGGCTTCTTTGGCGATGTCGTCCATGGTGGTCGCCTGGAAGCCTCGTTCGGCAAAGATGCCCCGGGCGACTAGGAGAAGTTGATCGCGCCGCTCGGCCTGGGGAGTTCGCTCGCTTTGGGGGGCCCGTTCGTCATTAATGACCATCACCGAAACACTAGTTGTCTCTAGTTGAGGCCCCACGTCTCCAGCAGAGGCGCCAGTCGCTCGGACAAATCGGCCAGATTGAAGTGTTGGCGGGCGATCGCACGGTTGTGCTGGAGAAGTCCGTCATCGGGTGCGTCGAGAAATGCCTCGATCTCGGAGACGTCATCGAGACCGAAGAATCGAAAGCCGAACGACTGAATCTCTCGAAGAACGGGGTACGGATGGACGGCGAGCGGTCTGCGGTGCGTGACGGACTCGAGGACGGGATTGCCGAACCCCTCCCAGGTGGAGGGCATCACCACGAGATCGCTGGCCGCGTACGCGTCGTGGATGTCGAATCCTTCGCCCAGCCGGCGTCGCACCACCACCTCGGAGTTCGCGAGCAGGTGTTGAAGGTGGGGTTCGTAGCCGTCCTCGGAGGGACCGAGCAGCCAGAGCACGGCGCCGAGTACTTCGGCCAATCGAATCGCCCCGGGGATGTTTTTCCTCGCAATGGCGCGAGTAGGCAGAAGAAGGAGTCGCTCGTCCGAGAGGCCGAGGGCGTGGCGCGTGAGGTCACGTCGTCCGAGTGGGGGATCGGGATCAAAGGCGTTGCGAATGGTCGACGCCTCGAGTCCGCGATCGCGGAGTTCCCGCTTCGAGAGGTCGTTGATGGTGACGTGACGCCATGAGGGCTGATCGCGCGGAGCTGGTTCGTATCTCCACTCGGGACGTTGCCAGGCGAGGTCGTGGTGGTGGAACAGAGCGGCCCGCTGATCAAGCACGTGGTAGAGGGCATCGCGCGCCGCGACGTTGAGGGGAAGCGAGACCATGTTCTCCACGATGACGAGGTCGGCCCCGTCGAGCACCTGAGCCACCTTGTCGATGTCCGGTGCGCCCGGCGATCGAATGGCGAGTTCACTCATCACCACGTCCGCCTCGCCCTCTCCGGCCAGCGTGAGCACCTCGTGGCCCAGTGATCGAAACGCGTCGATCCATTTGCGCGCTTCGATGCTGACGCCGTCGAAAGACCCCAAGCGGAAACTGACTACCACGAGACGCGCCATCGGCCCAGGTTACGAGGAGCTTCTCCACGACCCAGTAGTAGAGTTGTCCAGTGGCTAAGCGTGCGCTGATTACGGGTATTACGGGCCAAGATGGCTCGTATCTGGCCGAGTTGCTACTCGCCCAGGGCTATGAAGTCATTGGGCTTATGCGGCGAAGCTCGACAGTCAACATTGAGCGCATCAGCCATATTCAAGAGCGACTCACCTTGGTCTCCGGAGACCTTATGGATGAGGTCTCCTTGATCAATGTGCTGCGCGATTTTCGCCCGGTTGAGGTCTATAACTTGGCGGCCCAGAGCTTTGTCCAGGCGTCGTGGGCCCAACCCGTCTTGACCGGTGAGGCGACCGCCCTGGGCGTGACCCGCATGTTGGACGCCATTCGCATCGTGGACCCCGAGATTCGCTTCTATCAAGCCAGCTCCTCTGAAATGTTCGGCAAGGTTCGCTCGGTTCCCCAGAACGAGGAGACGGAGTTTTATCCGCGTAGCCCCTACGGCGTGGCCAAGGTGTATGGGCACTGGATCACCGTCAACTACCGCGAGAGCTACGGCCTGCACGCCTCGAGCGGCATCTTGTTTAATCACGAGTCCCCGCGTCGGGGGATCGAGTTCGTCACGCGCAAGGTCACCCACGGGGTGGCGCGCATCAGGGCCGGGCTGGACAGTGAACTTCGACTCGGCAACCTGGACTCCCAGCGCGACTGGGGATACGCCGAGGACTACGTGCGCGCCATGTGGCTCATGCTGCAGCGCGAGGAGCCCGACGACTTTGTGATCGCCACGGGGACCACTCACTCGGTGCGAGAGCTCTGTGAAGTGGCCTTTCAGTGTGTCGATCTCGACTACCAGGACTTCGTCACCGTCGATGCCGCCTTCATTCGCCCCGCCGAGGTCGACCTGCTGGTGGGTGACTCGACCAAGGCTCACACCACCCTGGGCTGGGCGGCCGAGACCGACTTTCGCGGACTCGTGGAGATGATGGTGGCGGCCGACATCAAAGCGCTCCAGCATTAGCCCGCATTCATGAGTAGTCGCTCGCTGGTGGTTGAGCTGCGCGATGCAGTCGTACTCGTCGACCGATTTCCACTGCTGAGCGGCGTCACGCTGGAGCTGGCAGCGGGAACCCTCACCGTCATCACCGGCGCCAACGGCGCGGGCAAAACGAGCCTCCTACGACTGCTCGGTGGACTGGTGGCTCTCTCACGCGGAAGCGGCGTGGTCAGTGGCGTCGATCTGATGAGCGGCGATCGACGCGAGCTGCGTCGACGGGTCGGGTGGCTCGGACACGAAGGATCCTTCTATGACGATCTCACCGCGACCGAGAACCTGACGTTTGCGGCGAAGGCTCTCGGTCGACCGCGAGAAGAGATCGGTCGTGTGCTCGAACGTGTGGGCCTTTCGGGTCGATCGACGACACCGGCGAAGCGCTTGAGTGCGGGTCAGCGCCGGCGCCTCGGACTCGCCTGGCTGCTGCTTCGTCGTCCCGAAACCTGGTTGTTGGACGAACCCTACGCCACCCTCGACGATGAGGGGCGCACTTTCTTTGATGAGTTGATTGGTGACGTCGTGAAAGGCGGCGCCTCGGTGATCGTGAGCGCGCACGACCCGCTTCGATCGAGCGCGCTGTCCCCGCGCACCATCACCTTGGCGGGGGGCCTCGTGGTAGGGGACCGTTCGTGATTCGCACCGCTCTGCTCGTCGCGGGAAAAGACTTGCGCATTGAACGACGCAGTCGCGTGCTGCTCTGGCAGGTCTTGCCCTTTGGGATCATGGCGTTGGTGTTGAGTGGCCTCGCGTTGGGTCCCGCTCACGCCGGCAACTCGAGTGCCGGCCCGGGTTTGTTTTATCTGGTGATGCTGCTCGTCACCTTGTTGATGATCAACCGTTCTCAAGTGATCGAAGGTTCAAGTGGAACGCGGACGTCGATCGCGACCCTCGGGCTCGACCCGGCCGGGGTCTTTTTGGGAAAAGCCCTGGCTCTTGCCGTGGAGCTGTGGCTGACGGGGATTGTCGTGCTCGCGGGCGCGGTGTTGCTGTTGCACACGGCCCTGGTGGGGAGCGCCGAGGCGCTGCCCAGTGTCGTCGTTATTCTGGGCGCGCTGGCCGCGGCGGGTACGCTGTATGGCGCGTTGAGCGGAGGGGGCCAGGGCCCCGCCACGCTCTTGCCCGTTCTCTCCTTCCCGGCCTTTGCCCCACTGCTCATTGCCGGCGAGCGATCTTTCAGTGACGCCCTGCACGGAGGAGCGCTCTGGGAGTGGTGGGTGATTTCCCTCGTCGCTTTGGTTGCCTACCTCGCGATTGGGATTTTGCTTTACGGTGTTCTAGAGGATTCATGATAAAACAGCTCTCCCAACGCCTGCTAGGACCGGTCACGCTTGTGCTGCTGGCGCTCACCTTCTGGCTCGGTCTGTGGGTCACGCCGCCCGATCGAGTGCAGGGAGATCTCGTTCGCCTCCTCTACGTTCACCCGGCCATCGCCTGGGTCGCGCTGTACGTGTCCTTCGGCACGTCGGTCATCGCGAGCTGCCTCTACTTATGGAGGCGCACCAGGTCCGTCGTGATGGACAGGGTGGCGTACTGCGCCATGGAAGTAAGTGCCGTCTTTCTCGCCCTCACGCTCATTACCGGCTCGATCTGGGGGCGTCCGACGTGGGGCGTGTGGTGGGCCTGGGACGCGCGACTCACCTCCACCGCGATTCTCCTGGTGTTCGCCCTGGGATACTTAGCCCTACGCCGAGCGAACGACGACCCCGAAGTGCGCGCTCGACGCAGCGCCGTGTTTGCCATCATCGCGGCCATCAACGTGCCGATCGACCACTTCTCGGTCGACTGGTGGCACACCCTTCATCAGGGCGCCACCGTGTTTACCGAGAACGGGAATTTTCTCGTTCATGGGTCGATGCTCTGGACCTTGTTCGTGAGCCTCTTTGCCTTCACCTTGTTGTTCTTCTGGCTACTTCGCGCGCGCTATCGCCTTGAGGTCCGACGCGACGCGCGTTACGCGACCTCCCTCGACGAAGCGCTGGCGCAACGTCGCCGTGAAGGGGTCCACTAGTGGGGTACGTCGCCGCCGGCTACTCCTTCGCCTTTGGGGGGTTGGCGCTCTACGCGCTATCTATCTGGTGGCGAGGACGTCGTGCCGGACCCTGAGGACACGTTCGATCTCACTCCCGTCGCCGCGCCGCCCACCAAGAGACGTGGACGAGGGCGCACCGTGGGGGTCCTCGCCGTCTTGGTCATTGCCGTTCTCGCTCTGTTGAGCCAGGGTTTACTGCACTCGCTGAACTACTTCGAGACCATCGATCAGGCCATGAACTCTCGCGCCAAGTTGGGTACCGAGACGTTGCGCCTGGAGGGGGTCGTCAAGCCTCATACGATCGATCGCACGTCGCACGGCGCGTCGTTTTGGATGACCGGCGGGGACAGGGAAGTCTTCGTGAACGCGACCGGTTCACCACCGCAGCTTTTTCAAGCGAACATTCCCGTCGTCGTGGAGGGACACTTCACCAGTGAGACGTCCGACAAGTTTGTGGCGACGCAGATTTTGGTCAAGCACACCGCGACCTACATCGCCCAGTACCCCAACCGCGTGAAGGCCCCTAACGGGACGGTTCGATGATCCTGACGTGGCTCGGT
This sequence comes from uncultured Acidimicrobiaceae bacterium, assembly GCA_963756325.1. GTDB lineage: Bacteria > Actinomycetota > Acidimicrobiia > Acidimicrobiales > RAAP-2 > RAAP-2. The sequence continues at coordinate 320,157 of CAVWNE010000002.1, read as the reverse complement.
CGAGCTGCTTTGTACGTCTGTTTTGTTGGGGCTCTCGGAGGATTCATCGAGCAGGCCGTCGCTCTTCGACGCCATCGGCGCTCGCGTGCCACGTGGTGGGCGGGCCTCTCGGTCATCGGTATCGCCGGCGCCATCGGAGTGATGGAGTTCGCCCTCATCACCCACAACTTCTCCCTCGCCTACGTCGCGGAAAATAACGCCACCTTCACCCCGCTCCTCTATTCCATTACCGGTCTCTGGTCGGCGCTCGAGGGCTCGCTGATGCTGTGGGTCCTCTTGCAGACCGGCATCACGCTCGGCGTGCTGATCTACTACCGACGCGACAAGTCAGAACCCGTCGTCGGTTGGGCCGCGATGGTGCTCTTTGCGATTGGCGCCTTTTTTACCTTGTTGATGATGGGTCCGGCCGACCCTTTTTTGCGTAACGCGGCGCTCGTGCATCAAGGGGCGGGACCCAACGCGCTCCTCCAAGACAACCCTTTGGTGGCCGTACACCCGCCGCTGTTGTATCTCGGCTTCGTCGGATTTAGTGTGCCGTTCGCCTTTGCGATCGCCATGCTGATCACCGGGCGCGTCCATGAGCGCTGGCCTCTCGAGCAGCGTCGCTGGACCGTCCTCGCCTGGGGCGCACTGTCCCTCGGGATCGTGCTCGGCGCCTGGTGGAGCTATCAAGTGTTGGGTTGGGGAGGCTTCTGGGGTTGGGACCCCGTGGAGAACGCGGCCTTGTTGCCCTGGTTAACGGCGACGGCCTATATCCACTCGGTCATCGTCCAGGACCGCCGTGGCCTCTTTCGAGTCTGGAATCTCTCCCTCGCCATCGCCACCTTTGCTCTGACGATTCTTGGAACGTTCTTCACTCGCTCGGGGGTGCTGGTCAGTGTGCACGCCTTCTCCTCCAGCACGCTTGGACCGCTGCTCATCGGGTTGTTCTTCGCGGTCGTGGTGGTGGGCGCGGGGCTGCTCGCCTGGCGGGGTGATCGCCTGCGGGCGCCCGTCGGGGTCGATCATCCTCTCTCACGTGAGGGCCTCTTCGTCGCCAACAACATTCTCTTCGTGGGATTTGCCATCGTGGTGCTGCTCGGCACGGTGTTTCCGCTCCTCTACCAAGCGATCAACGGCACGCAGGTGACGGTCGGCTCTCCGTACTTCGCCTCGGTCGCTGCCCCTATGAGCGTGGTGTTGCTCGTGCTGATGGCCGTCGCTCCGCTCGTGAGTTGGCGGAGCGCCAACGCCACGGTGCTCTGGACTCGAATGAGAGTGAGCGCTTGGGCGGCCCTGGTCGCCGTGGTCATTCTGCTCGCGCTGGACGTGCGAAGTCCCGTGGAGATCGCGGCCGTCTTCCTCGCGGTCCTCGCCGCCGGGGCGGCGCTTCGAACCTTGCGGGGGTCTCTGTTGTCGGCCATTCGGCGAGGCTCGTGGCGAAGTGTGTGGCGCTCTCCCTCCACCGGGGGAATGGTCGTCCACCTCGGCGTCGTGATCTTGGCGCTCGGTATCGTGACCTCGACGACCTACGTGCACCGCTCGGAGGTGACCCTGGCGACGGGTCAAAGCACCGTTGTGGATGGCCAGCTGGTCAGCTTTTCTGGCTTTCATAACGTGAAGGACGCCCTGGAAAGCGCGACGCAGCTGCGCGTTGACGTGGATGGACATCGCTTGTTGCCAGCGGTCACGACCTTCAACGGACGCGGTGGCACGACGGTCGGCACGCCGGCCATCGACTCCAACCTCGCGCGCGACGTCTACGTCACCTTCGAAGCCGTCGGCGGCAACGGCCATACCTCGGGCGCGCAGGTGCAGAACGATCTGCCCACTGGTTCGGTCGTGCTGGGCGTCACCGTGGAGCCGCTGCTCGCGTGGCTGTGGCTCGGGGGTCTCATCATTGGCCTCGGCAGCGCGATGACGTTCTTTCGACGTAAGTATGGAGACGAGGTCGGAGCGTGAAGCGCTCGGTGATGGCGACTTCGCTGGCCGTGATCGTCATCGTGGCGGCCCTCTCACTGTTTCTGGCGCTGCGAAAGCCCATTACCGGTGCGAACGAAGTGAATACCTCGCTGCTCGGAAAATCGGCCCCGGCTCTCTCGGGCCCGCGCCTGGGTGGTGGCCGCGCCCTCAACATTCGTAACGATCTCGGCGACATTGTGGTCGTGAACTTCTGGGCCTCGTGGTGTGGTCCCTGCAAGAGCGAGGCACCGGACCTGTCGACCTTCGCCTGGCAAGAGCGACTCCACAAGGTCGACGTGGTCGGCGTGGTCTTTAGCGACCCCGTCAGCGCGGCCGAGTCCTTCGCTCACTACTACGGCTCCCTCTACCCCTCGGTCATCGACCAGGGGGGAGAGATTGCCAATCGCTATGGCGTGACCGCTCCACCCACCACCTTCATCATCAACTCCCGGGGCGTGGTGGCCGCGACGCTGGTGGGACCGGTGAGCGCGAAACAACTAGAAGACGCGGTGGCCGAGATCCGGGCCTCAACGCCGTGAAGGTTCTAAAGTCCTTTTCCGTGTGGTGCGTTGCGCTCGTGGCCGTAGCGGCGATCGCCGTGGCGCTGAACCCTCATGCGTCGAGTCAGTCGGCGAGGATCGCCCACCTGGAGACCCTGGTGCGCTGTCCGGCCTGTCACGACCTGTCGGTGGCAGAAAGCGACGCGACATCGGCGGTGGCGGTGCGCCACGAGATCGCGGCCAAAGTGAGGTCCGGTCAGTCCGACAACGAGATCCTGACCTCCTTGGAATCCACGTACGGCACCTCGATCTTGCTGAGTCCGCCGACCTCGGGACTCGGCGTCCTCTTGTGGGTGGTGCCGATAGCCGGTCTTGGCCTGTTGGTCGGGAGTTCCTGGCGTCTGGCGAGGAGACGGCGATGAGACAGAGCGAGAACCAACTGCTCGATGAGATCGCCTTGCGCGAAGCGTCCATTGCCGACGCGCAGCGCGAACGCGAGGCGGGCGAACTGACCCCCATCCAGGCCGCGACGATTGAGGCGCGCGAGACGTTGGCTCTGGCGAGATTGCGAGAGGAACTCAGCGAGCTCCACTACTCCGGACCTCGACGCCCCGATCGAAAGCGACGACTCGCCTATCTGATCATCGGCCTGGTGTGCCTTCTGGCCGTGGTGGTCATCGTCTTGCTGCACTCTTTGTCTTTGCGCCAAGCGGGGACCCAAGACACGGGAGGCGTCGTCGTCTCTCACTCTCAAGAGATCACGCAACTCTTGACCGAGGCACAGGCCGACATGGCCAACAGTCAAGTCACGCCGGCGCTCGCGGCGTATGAAAGTGTGCTCGGGCTCGATCCGAAGAATGTCACGGCGTTGACTCAGGTCGGCTGGCTGGACTTCTCCGCGGGCAGTTCCGGCACGAACCCTTCCTTGGTCAACATCGGGATTAACGATCTGCGCCAAGCGATCACCTACGGGCCGACCAATCCGGCCGCGCGTCTGTACTACGCAATCATTGCTGACTCGACGGCCGGTAACAGACCGCTCGCCATCGCTGAGTTCAAGGTGTTCTTGGCGCTACATCCCTCACCCGGTCAACTCGCCATCGCGCGGCCATTCCTCCTCGCGCTGAAACTACCGACGTCCTAGATCAGGCGGTTACGCGACAGGCGTCGTCGCCCATGGCCTTTGAGGTCAGGGTCACCGTGGTGCGCTCCGCCCCGAGTCCTTCGAGCATGCCGGCAATGAGGCCGCGGTCGACGGCGCACAGCACCGGGTGATGTTGCGCGGCCGTCCCGAAAGGGCAGTTATCCGAGACGACCGAGCTCGTCGTCTCGTTCTCTTCGACCCTGGCGCTGAAGCCGTGGGCGGTCAAGAGTCCCGCGATGGAGGCCATGGCGCTCTTCACGGTTTTGGTGCACTCGCCCGCGCCACTCGACTCGGTGAGCACGCGGCCATACTCCAGCCCGACATCGTGAGCCATCTTCTCGGACGCGTCGGGTCCGAGTCGTTCGAGGGCCATTTCGAGCAGAGCAACTAACAACGCGTCGCGTCGCAGCGACCCCTCCATGACGACCGTCTCATCGATGACGCGATAGCCCTTGGCGGGTCGTCCGACTGTGGTTTTGCGGACGTTGTCAAAGGTGACGTACCCGCCCTCGGTGAGACGCTCGAGATGATGGCGCACGACGTTGGCGTGGACGTCGCAGTGAGTCGCCAACTCGGTCGCGGTAGCTCCGGGGTTGTCGCGCAAGTAAAAGTAAACCTTGCGACGGGTGCTGTCGCCAAAGGAGTGCGTCAGGCTGGTGACGGTCGCGGCAAAGAGCGCCGGGTCGAGTTCATTTTCGGTGCTGGCGCTCACAACGAAAGTTTACGGGTGAGCCGCCCGGGAGCGACGATAACCTCAGAAGGCTCTACGTAAAGGAACATTGTGACCCTCGATCCCCACCTGCGCGAGAAACTCGCCGCCATCGCCGAGCCCCAACTGGTTCGTTCCTTGGATGAGCTGGGCTTTCTTGGCGAGGTGAGCGAGGAAAACGGAACTCTCCGAGTCGAACTCGTCTTGCCCGTAACCAACTGGCCCCATCTCGAGACCCTTCGTGAGCTGGTTCTGGCGCAGGCGCCCCACGCCGTGGTCGTGGTGCGCACGATGAACGACGACGAACGTCTGGGTCTACGGAATTTCCTGCGTGGAGCGATGGCCGGGCCCTCGGAGGGCCACGGCCACGAGCACGCGGACCCGTCGCCCAAGTTCCTCGATCGTCTCTCCAAGACGCGGGTGCTCGGAATATCGTCGGGGAAAGGTGGTGTGGGCAAGTCTTCGGTTACGGTGAATCTCGCCATCGCCCTCGCGCAGGCGGGACACTCGGTCGGAGTGCTCGACGCCGACGTCTACGGCTTCTCCCTGCCCAAGATGCTGGGCGCGACCAACGACCCCATCGTGCTCGGCGACACCGTCATACCCACGCTGGTGCACGGGGTGCGCTGTCTCTCGATGGGGTACTTCGTAGACGACGCCCAGCCGGTTATCTGGCGCGGCCCCATGTTGCACAAGGCCATCGAGCAACTGGTGACCGAGGCGTGGTGGGACGAGCCCGACTTTCTCTTGATCGACATGCCCCCGGGCACCGGTGACGTCGCCCTCACGCTGTCGGAGATTCTGCCGCGCATCGAGATGTACGTCGTGACGACTCCCCAGGCCGCCGCCCAGCGGGTCGCCCAGCGCTCGGCCTACGCGGCGCGCAAATTGAAGCTCGCCGTGCGTGGCGTCATAGAAAATATGAGTTGGTTCACCGCCGACGATCAGACGCGTTACGAGATCTTCGGCGCGGGCGGGGGAGAGCTGCTGGCCCGTGAGTTGGGCGTCACCCTGCTCGCCCAGATTCCTCTGGAGTCGGCCGTGCGCAGTGGCGGCGATAGTGGCGAGCCGATCGTGGTGACGACCCCCGACTCCGAGGCGGCCCAAGCCTTTGTCCAACTCGCCCAGCGTGTGGCGGCGCAGGGTCCGTCGCGGGTCTATCGTCAAGAACTCAAGCTGGTGTAGCGCCTCGAGGGGGAACCATGGAGTTAGAAGGCAAGACGGCCGTTATCACGGGTGGGGCGAGCGGCATCGGGCTGGCGACGGCGACGCAGCTGGCGAAGTCCGGTGTCAACCTGGTTCTCGGGGACATCGAAGAAGGCCCTCTGGCCGCCGCGGTGCAGGGACTGCGAGCCGGGGGTGCGCGCGTGCTTGGGGTACGAACCGACGTCACCGACGAAGGGGACATCTTGGCTCTGCGCGACGCGGCGCTCTCGGAGTTCGGTGCGGTGCACGTGGTCTTCAACAACGCCGGAGTGGCGTCAGGGGCCAGCATCGGCACGCCGAGCGACGTCTGGAAGTGGGTCATCGACGTCGATCTCTTCGGGGTGATCTACGGGATCAACGCGTTCCTCCCGCTTTTTCTGGAGCAGAACGAAGGTCACGTCGTGAACACCGCGTCACTAGCCGGTCTCGGTGGCGCCCCGGGCATGGGACCTTACTGCGCGGCGAAGTTCGCCGTGGTCGGACTCAGTGAGTCGCTCTTTCACGAACTGGCCCTGACCGGATCACGGGTAGGCGTGTCAGTGTTGTGTCCGGGATTCGTGAAGACGAGAATTCACGAGTCGGCACGCAACATGCCCGACGAGCTCACTAGCTACAACGACGAGCCCGCGGCACAACTTATTGCGGACCTCGCCAGTCAGGCCGTCAACGCGGGCATCGACGCGGAGGTGGTGGCCAGCGCGGTGGAGAACGCGATTCGCACGAACAAGTTCTGGATCTTGACCCACGAGCGCTCCGCCGTTCGCACCACGGAGTTACGCCTCGACTGGATGCGCGGGGGACCGCCGATGCGCTTTGACCTCATGGCGGCGACGAAGCCCTAGCGGTCGATGCCGCTCGGAAGACGATCGACGGGCCAGTCGAGTGCGATCAACGCACGGCGACAGGCGTAACGGTCAGTCATGCCGGCGACGTACTCCACCGCGTCGTGTAGTGACGTCTCGCTCACGGAGTCGTCATCGCGACTGGCCACATCAGGTATCAACTCCGGGTGCACGCTGTAGTACTCGACGAGCGCGCGCAACATGCCGACGACGGCCGAACCCTGCTGGCGCGACGCGTCGCGGAGGTAGATCGCGTCGTAGTTGAACGCGCGAAACGCGGCCAGGGCCTCGCCGTGGCGCGCGTCCATGCCGATCACCCCGGTAGAGCGCACGGTGCGGATCATGGCGTTAATGAACGCCCCGAGCTGCTCGCGACGCTGGAGACCACAGCGTTCACGAACCAGAGCCGGAAGAGAGTCGATGTCGACAATGCCGGCCGATACGGCGTCCTCAAAGTCATGGCAGACGTAGGCAATGCGGTCGGCCCAGGAGACCACCTCACCTTCGGGGGTCATCGGGGCGGGACGGGACCACGAGTGGTTGCGAATACCATCGAGGGTCTCGACACAGAGATTGAGGGGGGCGAGCGACACGTCCGCCCCCCAGGTGGCGTGATCGAAGCCTCCTTCCACAAAGGGATCGAGGGCCTCCTCACTGGCGTGTCCACCAGGGCCGTGTCCGCAGTCGTGGCCCAGAGCGATGGCCTCGGTGAGGGCCACGTTCAGTCCGAGTGGTCGAGCGATGCCGGTCGCTACTTGGGCCACCTCCAGCGCGTGAGTGAGACGGGTGCGCATGTGGTCGTCGGGGAAGATGAATACTTGAGTTTTCCCGGCCAAGCGCCGAAACGCGCTGGAGTGCAGGATGCGGTCACGGTCGCGCTCAAAGCACGTGCGAAACTCATCGGGGTCTTCGTCGTGCTCGCGCTTTCCGCCTCCAAAACTGCGCGTGGCGCCCGGCACCATGAGGGCATCAAGTTGCTCCTCACGGGCCACCAGGGGACCAGCCAGCTGGGGACGACCGGGCTCGGACTCGCCGATCGCGGCCGTTGAGTTTCGGTGGGCGACGGTGACGTCCTCGCTGGAGCCCTCGTAGCCTCCCATGGTCGCAGCCCACCTGCGGGCGCGTTCGGAGAGGGGTTCTGCGCTCACGTATTCCAGTATCCCTCAGCGCCGTAACATGGTTTTAGTTGTCAACTCGTAGGAGAATCGTCATGGATATTCGTATCGGCATCGTCCAGTCAATGAAGGAGATTGAGGTCGAACTAGCCGCTGACGCCGACCGCGACAAGATCATGAAGGAAGTCGAGAAGGCCCTCACCGGCGACCAAGTGCTGTGGCTGACCGACCGTAAGGGACGCCGAGTGGGCGTGCCGGCGAGTCGGATTGCTTACGTCGAGCTCGGGACGCCAGCCAGTGAGCGCGTCGTGGGATTCGGCGCTGCGTAGCACTCCGTGATCGACTATCACCTGCACCTGTGGCCCCACTCGGAGTCATCGGTGTCGTTTCAGATCGACCAGATTGCCGCCTACTGCGAGGAAGCCGCGCTCAACGGGGTCACGGAACTGGCCCTCACCGAGCACTCTCATCGCTTCGTTGACGTCGCCTCCGTGGTCGGACCATTCTGGCTACGTCACGGTCACGAGCCCACCAGCACGACCATGGCCGAGTATTGGGCCTTTCACGCCCGCAACTCGCTGGAAGAGTACGTCGCGTTGGCCCAGCGGGCAAAGGACGAGGGCCTGCCGGTAAAGATCGGTCTCGAAGTGGACTTCTACCAAGATCAGATGGACGATGTCTCGGCCCTGCTGGCCCAGTACCCCTTTGATGTTCTCATCGGGTCGGTGCACTGGCTCGGCACGTGGCAACTCGATGACATCGACAACGAGGTCAATATGCACCAGTGGGTGGTGCGCGACGTCGACCAGTGCTGGAAGAACTATGGGCGAGCTCTCGATGAGTTGTGCGCCACGCACGCCGTTGACGTGCTCGCCCACCCGGATCTGGTCAAGGTGGCTGGATACATCGCCTCGAATCCCGCCGAGGTCTGGGACGCCATGGCCGACTCGGCGGCTCGGGTGGACATCTCCATGGAGTGCTCGTCGGCCGGGTGGAAGAAGCCCGTCGGCGAGCAGTACCCCGCCGAAGGGTTTCTCGATCGACTGGTCGCAAAGGGCCTGACCTTCACGACCGCCTCGGACGCTCACCGCCTCGAACGCGTCGGCGAGCGCGCCGACGATCTCGCGGAGATGCTCGAAGCGCGCGGCGTGACGCAGTTGGCGTCCTACACGCAACGTCAGCGCCAGATGATTCCTCTTCGAGCGCCCTAGTGGCCACCCTCGCGGAGCTCGCCGCGGCGCGTACCGATCTCGACGAACCGTCGATCGATCACCTCCTGCGCCTCATTGCCTCGTGGTCGCTACTGGCGGACCTGGCCTTCTCCGACATGCTGCTCATGGCCAAGGTCGCAGAGGACGGGCGAGACGACGAGCGCTTCGTGGTACTCGGCCAGATGCGCCCCAACAACCGCACCACGCTCATCAATGACGACCTGGTCGGCACCACGCACCGGGTGGACAGTTGGCTCTTGGTGCGCGACGCCTTTCGCCGAGGAACCCGGGTGGTGGGCGAACTGGCCATCGAACAGGCGAACGATCTCGTGCCGGTGTGGTGCGTGCCCGTGCGCTTCAAAGGAGAGGTCATCGCGGTCTTGGTACGCCTCCAGGGTCCGTTGCGCGGCACGGCCTCGCTCTTCGAACAGTCCTACCTGTCGGTGTTTCGTCGCCTGTGCGACATGGTGTCCGACGCGACCTTTCCCTACCGCGAGGACGCAGTGGCGGGGCCCGGTTTGCCGCGCGTGGGCGACGGGGTGATCTTGATGGACGAGTTGGGACGCGTCGAGTTCGCTACGCCCAATGCCGTCAACGCGCTGCACCGTCTGGGTATTTACACCGCCGTCGAAGGACGCAGTTTCAGTGACGTGGGCTTGAGGGCCCGGGCGATCGAGCGCTCGTTGGAGTTCGGCATCCCGTCCCTCGAGGAGGTCGACCGTGACCACGACGTGGCCATTCTTTTCCACGGAGTTCCCCTCGTGGCCTCCGGTGTGGTGACGGGCGTTTTGACCTTGGTGCGCGACGTCTCAGACATCCGTCAACTCAATCGAATGGTCCTCAACAAAGAAGCGGCGGTGCGCGAAGTGCACCACCGTGTGAAGAACAACCTCCAGACGATCTCGTCTCTTCTTCGACTACAAGCCCGCCGTAGCGAGGAAGAGGAAACTCGCACGGCGCTCTACGAAGCGGAGCGGCGCGTGCGATCGATTGCCGTGGTGCACGAAGTGCTGTCGCGCGAGCCGGGCGAAGAGGTCGTGTTCGACGAGATCGTGCGGTCGCTGGTTCTCCTGGTGGAGGATACGGTTCTCGCGCTGCACCCCGTAGAGATTGTGGTGAACGGCGAACTCGGAGTTCTCTCGACAGATCTCGCCACACCGCTCGCCGTCGCGCTGGCCGAGCTACTGACGAACGCGGTCGAACACGCCTTCACTGACTTTGGGGGCGTGGAGAACGATCACGTGGGGGTGGTGACCCTGAACCTCTATCAAGAGAACGGTCGAGCCATCGCCGAGATCCGCGACAACGGACGAGGGCTCGGGGAGAACTTTTCGTTGGATGTGCCGACTAGTCTCGGTCTCTCCATCGTGCGCGACCTTATTCGCGCGCAGCTCTATGGGGAGATTGAGATGAAAACGGTGCCCACGATGGACGGGGGAGGCACCTTCGTGCGGGTGTCCGTGCCGCTCGACGCGCGACTTTAGTTATTGCTGGTCGCGCGGCGACGGGCAGCCAGCCACTGCTTACGCAACTTGCGGCGCTCGTCTTCGGTCGTGCCACCCCACACGCCCGATTCCTGGTTGGTTGCCAGGGCAAACTCAAGACAGGCCTTCTGAGCGTCGCAGTGGTCACAGACGCGCTTGGCCGACTCGATCTGGTCCGTGGCCATTCCCGTCGTTCCTACGGGGAAAAACAGCTCTGGCTCGGTGTCGCGGCAGGCAGCGGCGCTGCGCCAGTCCGAGTCATCCCAGGCATGGGTGCGGTTCCAGATTAACGACATGAAAATTCCTTCGTGGCTTGGGGGGACGCAGCGTGAATTGTTCGAAAACTCACTGCGTAAAAGCGAAATTCTACTGAGGAACCACTTGAAAATCAAGGGCATATTAAAACCCAGAGGCCGCGAAAGCGCCAGAAAAGCCTGGTCACATGGCAGGCTAGCAACGTGACCGACGTCTACGCGCATCGCGGAGCACACCTGAACACGAGGGAGAACACCCTCGACGCCTTTCGCGAGGCGCGGGCACTGGGAGTTGCGGGCGTGGAGCTCGACGTTCGCCGGACGGCCGACGGGGCGCTGGTCGTCTGTCACGACCCGGTGGTGGAGCTCATGGTCATCGCCCAGGCCAAGGCGAGAGATCTCCCTGGGTTCGTTCCCCATCTCGATCAGTCTCTGGCGGAGCTGCGCGGGCTTCGCGTGAACGTCGAGATCAAGAACTCACGGGACCCTTCAGAGCCCACCTACGACGACTCGGGGACCTTCGTTCGGGAGGTCGCGGCGTGCGTGCGGGCGTTTCCAGACACGCCCATCCTCATCTCGTGTTTTGACCGGGCGACGTGTCGCACGGTTCGTGAAGCGGGAGACGACCTTGAAGTGGCGTGGCTTCTCGCCAAAGGGTCGCTCGATGAGCATTTCGAGATCGCCCGTGAAGAGCGCTTTAACGCGCTCAATCCTCACTTCTCCATGGTCACCCCCGAGAGTCAGAGTCAGGCCGCCGAGAGGGGACTCTCCCTCAACGTGTGGACCGTGAACTCCGCTCGCGACTTGACGGCGATGGGTCAGGCCGGCGTCGCCAGCGTCATTACCGACGAGCCGGCGCTCGCCCTGGAGCTGCTGGGCTGAACGTCCCTCATATTTGAATGAGCGATAGAAAAAGCACCAAGGCGCACTCGACTCGCTTCGGCGTCGGTGACGCTGACGATGGCCTAGATTACTTTCATGAATATCGTCGTCTGCGTGAAGCAGATACCTGACCCCGAGGCGCCCCAATCGTTCGACGCGTCGAATAACTTGAATCGTTCGGGCAAGCTTCTTCTCGACAAAGCCGACGAGTACGGCGTAGAAATGGCCCTGCAACTCGTGGACACAGCGGGCGGGGGCGAAGTGACCGTCGTCTCCATGGGATCGGCCACTGATGTGGCGGGACTGCGCAACGCACTCGCCATGGGTGCGACCAAGGCCGTCATTGTGAGCGATGAGTCGTTGCGCGGTAGCGACGCGCTCTCTACCGCCAAGGTCCTCGCCGCGGTGATTCGTCGGGCCCCCTTCGATCTGGTGCTGGCGGCGACGGAGTCATCCGATGGCTATACCGGCACCACGCCCGTCCAACTGGCGGAGTTGCTCGGCCTGCCATCGATCACCTTCGCGAAGGCCGTAACGATCGAGGACTCAGCGCTCAAGGTCAGTCGTCAAACCGAGGCCGGCTACGACGAAGTGACCTCCTCGCTGCCCGCCCTGGTTACGGTGACGGCGGGCGTCGTAGAGCCTCGCTACGCCTCGTTTAAAGGCATCATGGCGGCTAAGTCCAAGCCCGTGGAGATACTTTCTGTGGCTGACCTTGGTCTCGACGGTCAAGTGGGGGCCGCGGGCGCGCGCGAAACCATCACCGCCATCCAGGCGGCCGAGAGTCGTCAGGCTGGCGAGAAGTACGTAGATGAGGGAGACGGCGCCGAAAAGGTGGTCGCGTTCCTCGAATCGATCAAGGTCCTCTAGGAGATTTCGATGACACTTTCTACCTTGTGGGTCCTCCTCGAGCCAGCGGGAGACTCCTTCACGTCCACGTCGCTCGAAGTGCTGAGTCAGGCACGCACGTTGAGCGACCACGTGGCGGGCATCACCTGGGGCGGCGGCGCGTCCCTCGCCGCCCAGGCCGGCGACTACGGCGCCACGACCCTCTATGACGTCGGCGACCTCGGCGGCGCCCTTCCCGGGGTGCCCGTGGCGTCCGCCATCGCCGCTCTCGTCGAGCGAGAGGGTGCGCCCGAGGCGGTGTTGATTCCGACTAGCTACGACGGCCGTGACGTGGCCGGGCGACTCTCGGCGCGACTTGATCGACCGGTTCTGACCAACGTGATCGGACTGCGCGACGAAAGCGGGATCGTGACCGAGCACCCCGTCTTCGGTGGATCGTTGACGGTGAGCGCACAGTTCACCAGTGACGGCCCGGGGATCATTGTCGTGCGCGCGAAGTCTTTTCCGGCCGAGCCCGCGGGCGGCCCCGCGGCCCACGTGGTTAGTGCGGCGTCCGGCGAACTCGGATCCACCGCCGGGGCGACCATCGTTACCTCTCATGTAGAAGAGCGCACCGGTCCCAAACTCGAAGACGCCACCGTCGTGGTGTCGGGTGGGCGAGGTCTCGGCGACGCCAGTGCGTACGCCCTGATTGAGGAGTTAGCGAACCTCTTGCATGGCGCGGCCGGCGCGAGTCGCGCCATCGTGGACGCCGGTTGGGTGCCCTACTCGCATCAGGTCGGCCAGACGGGTAAGACCGTGAAGCCGCTCGTCTACATCGCCTGTGGAATCTCTGGCGCCACGCAGCACATGGTGGGCATGAAGGGTTCCAAAAATATCGTGGCCATCAACAAAGACGCCGACGCTCCCATCTTTCAGATCGCGGACTTGGGTATCGTGGGCGACGTGCATAAGGTGTTGCCCGCGTTGATCGACACGTTGAAGAGTCGCAGTTAGTCACAAGCAGTCCCACCGTGGGGCAGAGATAGAGACGTTCTCGTAGTCGCGGGACGCTGGTGGGGTGATATGGCTGAAGTGAAGAGCGCCCACGCGCGACGGTGGTGGACGCTCGCGGTGTTGGGACTCTCACAACTGATGGTGCTCCTCGACGCGACGGTGATCAACATCGCATTGCCGAGGGCGGAGCTTGATCTTCACTTCTCCATGGCGAATCGACAGTGGGTCGTTACGGCATACGCCCTCGCCTTTGGCTCGTTGATGCTGCTGGGGGGACGCCTGAGCGACCTCTGGGGCCGGCGCACCACACTCTTCGTCGGCCTCGCCGGATTTGCCGTCGCGTCCGCGATCGGGGGAGCAGCCAACAGCTTCACCACGCTGGTCGTGGCGCGTGCCGTCCAAGGAGCCTTTGGTGCGCTGCTGGCGACGGCTTCGCTGGCGGCGCTGTCGACCACCTTTCGCGAACCTCAGGAGAGGGCCAAGGCCTTTGCCATCTACGGCATCATCGGGGGCTCGGGCGCCGCGGTCGGCCTCTTGCTCGGAGGGGCGTTAACGCAGTGGGCCTCGTGGCGTTGGTGCCTCTTCATCAATCTCTTCTTCGCCGCGGTCGCGCTGGCGGGGGTGGCCACTTTCGTTCAGGCTGGACGGAGCGATGATCGACAGCGTCTCGACGTGCCCGGCACCGTGCTCGGTAGCGCAGGACTGTTTCTCATCGTGTTTGGCTTCAGCCACGCGGGCATGTCGAGTTGGGGAAGCCCCGGCACCTGGGTGCCGATCGTCATCGGCCTGTTCATCCTGGCGGCGTTCGTCTGGTCGCAGCGTCGCAGTGACCACCCGCTCCTTCCCTTGCGCATCCTCGCGAACCGCACGCGTGGGGGGTCGCTCATCGCGCTCTTTCTCACCTCCATGGGCATCTACGCCATCTTTCTGCTGTTGGCCTACTACCTCGAGGACACGCTCGGCTTTTCTCCGTTTCGGACTGGTTTCGCCTTTTTGCCGCTGGTCATCGCCATTTCCTTGTCCGCTGGTTTCGCGAGCGCGCGTCTTCTCGCGCGCACCGGTCCGCGACCGTTGGTCCCCACGGGGATGGCGCTCGGGGCGATGGGCATGGTGCTCTTCACCCGGGTGACTCCCTACTCGGACTATTTCGATCACGTGCTGCCGGGACTCGTTGTTCTCGGACTAGGGCTCGGACTCATTTTCGCCCCAGCTGTCGCCAGCGCCACGGCGGGAGTGCAGGGCCACGACGCGGGGGCCGCGTCAGCCGTTGTTAACACCTCACAACAGATCGGCGGGTCCATCGGAACGGCGCTCCTCAACACCATCTACCTCACGGTGGCCACGCGCGCACTGACCCACGCGACGCCGGGTACGGGGAAAGCGCCGACCGCGACACTGTCCTATATTCACGGCTACTCGGTGGCCTTTTGGTGGTCGGCTGCGTTCTTCGGTCTCGGAACGATCGTCACGCTGTTCATGCTGGAATCGGGCGCGACCCAGAGCGAGCCCGCGCTGCTCAGCGCCACCTAAATCAGCGGCCAGGGATAGGGCGGCCAGTCCGAGGTCTCGTCCGGCTCGGGATAGAGCGCGTTTTCCACCAGTCCGTGGGCCCGTACTTGCGCGAGGGCGAGCTCACTGGGATTAAGCCAGCGCGCGACGTCGCCCACGTCGCCGCGGGCGAAGCGGGCGACGCGCTCGAGTAGGTGGCTTTGAACTTCCATTCCGGCGTACTCCCAGATGACGGTGCGCAGCTTGTCCTCTTCGTGGAAGCACAGCCCGTTGTCGATGGCCCAGAGCCGCCTGTCGTCGAAGAGGACGTGACCGGCCTTGCGGTCGGCGTTGTTGGCCACCACGTCAAAGGCGGCCAGGCGCGCGAACCAGTCGTGGAACTCGGGTCGCTCGCGCAAGGTGAAGTAGTGGTCTTCCTGGTTGTCGTCGACCCACCACTGCAGCGAACCCGGACCGAAGGGCGCGTCATCGCGCGCGACGGTGGTCGGCACGAGGTCCGTGCCCAGTTGCACGTCGAGTTCGTACGCCGCCACCTCGCGCCGCCAGAGTCCATCGGGAAAGTCCCAGAGCGGCCGTTCGCCGGCTTCGGACTTGTAGCAGGCGAGAGCGCTGATCTCGCCCAGAGTGACTGACACCAACAGCGCGTGGTTCGATGATCCTGCCACGCGCCCTTCGACACTGATCTCGCCACTGGTAAGCAGCTCGCGCTCTTCGTCTCGCGTCACGGCTACCTAATCGGGGCGCGGTGGCCGTTCGTGCGTGGGCAGTCGTGACCCTTCGGATCGAGTGGCCCGCCACAGAGCGGACAGAGGGGGCGACCCGCCTCCACCAGGCGCACGATGGCGATGGCCAGTCCTCCGGCCCACTCGCGCGTCAGACGCAAGGTCAGTGTGGAGTCTTCTTCAAGGGACTCGATCGTGACGTCGATCGCCTGGGCTTCTTCGTCGATGGACACCGCGATGTCTCCGGCGACGAAGTCGCTCTCGAACTCGGGCTCCAGGGCGAAGTCCTCGGGCAAATGTCCCGGTCGGCCCAGCTCCAACAGCACCTGGCCGATCCACTCGGCCAAGGCGGCCAGCTGAATCTTCTCGCACTTGACGATGACCAGGCGCCGGCCCTCGCGGGCTTGCAGCAAGAAGAGACGATTGCCCACCTCGCCGCGAACCCCGACCATGATCTTGTCGGGGTGGGAGAAGACGTAGTTCACGACGGACTCAGATCCTTCAGGGATCCGGTGTTGTTGACACAGAGCACCACGGGCGTCCCCGCGCTAAAGGTGACGGCGCTGAGGGAACACGGCGAGATGACGGTGCGCTGGAACAGATCGAGCGGCACCCCCTGGGCGTACGTGACGGCCGCCTTGATGGGGTCAGCGTGACTGACCACGATGACCGTGCGATTGCGATGGCTTTTCACGATCTTGGTCACCGCCTCCCACATCCGCAGCTGCATCTCGCTGAAGGACTCGCCCTCGGGGAATCGAAAGGTACTGGGTGAGTGTTGGACGGTGCGCCACTCCGGGCGACGCGCCAGTGTGGCCAGGCGCTTACCGGTCCAGAGTCCGAAATCGCACTCCATCAATCCCTTGTTGATCACTGGTCGCAGCGTCAAGGCTTTGGCGATGGGCGCCGCGGTCTCTCGGGCGCGCTCGAGCGGTGAGACATAGAGAGCCGCCGGCTTTCGACCGAGTTCCTTCAGGCGCTCGGCCAACTCGGTCGCTTGTTCGATCCCGCGCTCTGAAAGGTGCAAGCCCGGAGCGCGCCCCGGCAACACCGAGCCGGTGGTGGCGGTGGTGCCGTGGCGCACGAACAGGATCGTCGTCATCGAGGTCGCCGTCACGCCAGCTATCCCGCGGTGACGGGCAGGCGGCCCGGCCCGGGCGCGGCCGACTCGGGCCAGCGCTTGCGTGAGACCCGCGCCAGTTTGTGCAGCAGCGCGACCGCGCCGGGATCGTCGTCACCCGGGCGCGTTTCAATGAGACCATCGCTCTTCATGGCACTCATCAACTCACGCCCGAGGTCGGTGCGTACGATGACGAGCGTCCAATCGCCGAAGGCGCCAATCCCGCCCGTCGAGAGGTCCGCGTGCTCCGCCGCGAAGTCCGGACAGTGCGTGCAGCCCTCGCGGGTATAGGCGTGCGCTTCCTTGAGGGGAATCTCGTAGTAGCCGCCTTCCTTCGTCCACAGCTGAAAGACGCCCTTGATGTTCATCTTCACGATGTCGGCGCGCTTCACGTGGTACTTCGCCTCGAAGAGCTCCTCGAAGATTGAGTCGTCAAAAGTCTTGGAACACAACAAGCCAATGGTCAAGCTCAACCGTCGCGCGACCTTGCCGGCCTTGCGGGCCTGCATGGCGCCTGGCGCCGAGGCCATGCAGCCCATCCCGACCAAACCGATTCGTTCCGCGCCCCCTTCGACGGCCTCGTTGTAGGCCAGCAGGTTCGCGCAGTAGGTGTAGCGAGATTTTGCGGTGTCCAGCACGTCATCCTTGGTGCGTGCGACCACGGGCTTGGCGCGCCAGGTCGTGCCGTCGCCCTCAAGTCCACTCACCAGTGCCGCATCAATGATGTCGTGTTCGAGGGCGTAGATGAGCAGCGCCGACACGAATCCGCCGTCCTGACCGTTCTCGACCAACGACTCATCGGTGGCCCGCGCCAGGAACACGTCACCGACGCCCCAGACTTCGTCATCGGTTCTCTCGCGCGCGAAGCGGTGCACGTCAATCTCGCTCTCCCAGTTTCGAAAGCGAGGGCAGGCTCTCGTGCACATGGTGCAGCCCTTTTGGCCGTGCGTGCAGTCATCAGGGCCGCCGTCGAGGTCGAGGTGGAACGGCTTATAGATACCCTGGTCGGACTCGTAGTCCAGGACTGGGTGAGGGCAGGCGATGACGCACGCCGCGCAACCCGTGCACAGGCCTGAGGTCACTACTTCACGAAACAGTTCTCGCCACTGCGGTTTTTCAACGGCCATGAAAGCCACCTTAGTAACGGCGCTCGAGACGTCGACCCCGATAGATTCGCTCCGTGCCCGAAATCCTGGAAGTGGAGTCCTATCGACTCCTGGCTGACAGAGTCGTGGGTGCAACGATCACTCGTGGCTGGGCCGACGCTTATTTAGCGAAGAAACTGACCTCGCCGTCGGCCTGGAATCGCGTGGTCAAGGGGCTCACCGTCACCGGGACGAGTCGTCGAGGAAAACTCTTGCTGATTGAGACGGACGGTCCCACCCTTGGCGTTCGCTTTGGAATGACCGGCGTACTTTTGCTCGACGGCGACGCGGGCATTGAAGGACTCTTCTACGGCCCGCACCTCTTCGACGCGAAATGGGTTCGTGGCGGACTTGAGTTTACCGACGGTCGCAAACTCGTCGTTCACGATCCCCGTCGCATGGCCCGCTTCGAGATCAATCCCGATCTCGCTGAACTCGGCCCGGACGCGCTGTCGCTCACTCGCCGCGAGTTTGACGAAGTGGTAGCGGTGCGCTCGGGAGACGGTCCGGCCATCAAGGCCCGCTTGCTTGATCAGTCGCGCGTGGCGGGGGTGGGGAATCTGCTGGCCGACGAGATGCTCTATCGCGCGAGCATCGACCCGAGAACACCGAGCGGTCGCTTGAACGCCGATGAGACGGGTCGCCTCTTTCGAGCCTTTCGACAAACTATGAACACACTCAAGCGCCGCGGCGGCTCGCACATGGGGGACCACATGGACTCACGCTTTCCGGGCGGACTCTGTCCCAAGGACGGAGGCGCCATGCTGATCGCCACCGTTGGCGGTCGCACCACGTACTGGTGTTCGCTGCACCAGCGCTCATAGATCGAGCGACGTTGTCACGTCGACCAGAATGGACCGGTGGAGTCCTTCGTGCAGCACTATGGGTACTTCGCGCTCATCCTTCTCTCGCTCGCGACCTCGGCGTGCATACCGATCCCGTCGGAGATCACCTACGTACTTGCCGGAGCACTATGCACGGCGGCGGTCACCGGCCATGTCCAGTTCACCTTGTGGGCCGTCATCGTCTCGTGCTCGCTGAGCGCCATGGTCGGCTCGCAGATCGCCTACGAGGTAGGGCGCAGCGCCGGTCGCACGGTAGTGGAGCGATGGGGAAAGTGGCTGTTGCTTGGACCCCAAGACCTCGAAAAGTCCGAGCGATGGTTCGAGAAATACGGCTCGGCCACCGTGCTCTTCGGTCGACTGGTGCCCTTTGTGAGGAGTTTCATCTCGGTGCCCGCGGGAATCGCCGAGATGAACCGGGTCCGCTTCGCCACACTGACGCTCATTGGCTCGGCCGCGTGGGTCTCGCTGCTGGCGGGACTCGGGTACGCCGCGGGATCAAATTGGCACCGCGTCTCGGGAGACTTCAAGAACGCGGAGTGGCCGACCATCATCGTGGTGGTCGTCTTGTTGGTGATCGCCTTCGTGCATCGGCTTCGCTCGCTGCGTCGACAAAACGCCTCACCTCGACAGACCTGAGAGCACCTTTGCCGCGTGGCCGTCAGCGCGTACGTTGTACCACGCGCGCTCGACCTTGCCCGCGGGACCAATAACAAAGGTGGAGCGAATGACGCCTTGTACTTTCTTGCCGTACATCATCTTCTCGCCGTAAGCGCCGTACTTGGTCATGACCGCCTTGTGAGGGTCGCTCAGCAGTGCGAACTGAAGCCCATACTTCGAGCGAAAAGCTTGGTGCGCGTCGGCTCCGTCGGGGGAGATCCCCAGGACCACGACGTCAAGATCTCTGAACGCGGCGAGTTCGTCGTTGAACTGGCACGCCTCTTTGGTGCAGCCCGGTGTGTCGTCGGCGGGGTAGAAGTAGAGAACGACGCGTTGTCCCGCAAAGTCCTTCAGGGCCACCTTTTGCCCGTTCTGGTCACTCAAAGTGAAAGCTGGGGCGCGATCGCCCTCGCTCAGGCGCGTCATGTCGTCTCCTATGCGAGTTAGTACTGCGTGGACCCACGTAGACTAGGGGGAGCTCGAAGACAGGGGCTCGGGCCCACTTTGCTTCTTCTGACGGTTACGGGTCCAACCGAGAAACGACCCGTATTTACGTGAGTAGTGAAACTGTTGAGTCAGTCGCGCAAGGCGCGGACTCCTATGCCACCAATCAAACCTTTGAGGGACTCGGCGTCTCCAGTGAACTGGTGGCGGTCTTACACGCCCAAGGGATCACGACCGCCTTTCCCATTCAGGCCATGACCATCGCCGACGCCCTGGCCGGACGCGACGTCTGTGGCAAGGCCAAGACCGGTTCGGGCAAGACCCTCGGGTTTGGCCTGCCCATGTTGCAGCGCCTCGCCGCGGGTACGACCCTGGGTGCGGCCAACTCGCGACCGGCGCGCCCGCGCGGACTGGTGTTACTTCCCACACGCGAATTGGCCGTTCAGGTCTATGAAGTATTAAAGCCCTTGGGTGCGGCTCTGGGGCTTCACGTCGCGGCCGTTTACGGCGGCGCCGACATCGAACGACAGATCAAGGCGCTGTCGAAGGGCTGTGACGTCATCATCGCGACGCCCGGACGACTGATCGACCTCGGTGACCGCGGCGAAGTCAACGTGGAGGACCTTGACGTGTTGGTGCTCGATGAGGCCGACCGCATGGCCGACATGGGGTTCATGCCCCAGGTCGAGTGGGTCCTTCGTCGTATCTCGACCAAGCCACACCAGACACTGTTGTTTTCGGCCACCCTGGACGGCGCGATTGACCGTCTGGTGAAGCGCTATCTGAGCGATCCCGTGTTTCACGAGGTGGCGAGCGATACCCAGACCGTCTCGCGGATGGTGCACCACTTTCTGCAGGTCCATCAGATGGACCGGGTCAAGGTTGCCGCAGCGATTTGTCGCTCTTTCGATAAGACGATCATCTTCTGTCGCACCAAGCGCGGTGCGGACCGACTGGTGGAGCAGCTGCAAAAAGAGGGCGTGACCGCGGCCGCGATCCACGGCGACCTCCGCCAGAGCCAGCGCGAAAAGGCGTTAGCCGACTTCCAAGCGGAGAAACTGCCCGTGCTGGTGGCGACCGACGTCGCGGCCCGTGGGCTGCACATCGACGGGGTTGACTGCGTCATGCACTTCGACCCGCCAGAAGACCAAAAGGCGTATCTGCACCGCTCCGGTCGCACGGCCCGGGCTGGCTCCACGGGGGTGGTGGTCTCGCTTCTTTTGTGGAATCAGGCCATTGACGCCGAGGTCATCATGCGCCGACTGAATCTAAAGCGCCCGATCATCGAGGTTTTCTCCAATGATCCCCGCCTGGCGGATCTGGCGAATTGGGACCCGACGATGCAAGACTCTGTGTCGTGAGTACAAAATCCCTGCCCGTGTACCAGTTCGACAAGTCGCTCAAGCGAGCACTGGTCGTGGTCGCCCACCCCGACGACGTGGACTTTGGCACCGCCGGCACCATTGCCTACCTGACGAATCGCGGCGTGGACGTGGCGTACTGCCTCGTGACGTCGGGAGATGCCGGCGGCGACGAGTCGACCGATAGTCGCGAGGAGCGCGTCGCGGTCCGAGAGGCAGAACAGACCGCGGCAGCGAAGGAAGTCGGCGTCACGAACTTGACGTTCCTGCACTGGCCCGATGGGCGAGTGGAGACCACGATGGCACTTCGACGTGAGATAGCCCGCGTGATTCGCACCTTTCGACCGCAACTGGTGATCACTCAGAATCCCGAGCGCAACTACGAGCGCATCTTCTCGAGCCACCCCGATCACATGGCGACCGGTGAGGCGACGCTGCGGGCGGTGTACCCCGACGCGCGCAACCCCCACGCCTTTCCTGAACTCATTCGCGAAGGCTTCGAGCCTCACGTCGTCAACGAAGTGTGGTTGGGCGGTGCGACTCCCACCATGGTCGTTGATATCACCAAGACTTTCGATCAGAAGTTCGACGCCCTCTCCAAGCACGTCAGTCAGATCGGCAACCGCAAAGGTCTAAAGAAGATGTTGCGCAACTGGTCGGCCGCCACCGCGCAAAGCGCCGGCATGAAAGAGGGCCGTCTCGCCGAAGGGTTCCGAGTCGTCGCGACGAGTTAAGCCGCGCGGTCGAGTGACCGTAGTGTGAGGAGATGGCGACACCGTTGACTCCCCGTGGGTCGCGCACGCCGATTGGTCTTCGTACACCTTGGCGCGGCTTACACGACACGTTCCGTGGAGTCACGAAGGCCAACTACGCCGGCCAGATGCTCGCTGGCATCACGCTGCTCGCCATCGCCATCCCCGAGCAACTCGCGACATCGCAGTTGGCCGGGGTTCCGGCTTTCATCGCCATGATCGCCTTCATTACCGCGACGCTGGTCTTTGTCTTCGTCGGATCGAACCCGATCGTGTCCGTCGGCGCCGACTCCACCATCGCGCCGCTCTTCGCGGTCGTTTTGATACGCCTCGCGCCCGTGTCCACGACTCTGTACTTTGAGCTGGTTGCCGCGACCGCGGTCGTCACCGGTCTGGTGGTGATGGCGGTTGGTCTCATGAAGCTGGGATGGATCGCCGACTTCTTGTCACTGCCGATCGTGACCGGATTCCTGTGCGGCATTGGCGTCATCATCATCGTGCACCAACTCCCGAGCGCCCTGGGCGTGCCTTCTGGCGGGACCAGTGTTCTTCAACGACTCGACTGGCTGGTTCACCATCTCACCCACGTGAGTAGCTGGTCGATCGCTCTCGCTCTGGGCACTCTGATCGTGATGGCGGTCGGCGAGAAGATTAACGCCCGCTTGCCGTGGGCACTCGCCGCGATCGCACTCGCTACCGTGCTGTGCGTCTCGTTAGCTCTGGAGAAGCACGGGGTAAAGGAGTTGGGCTCGGTCGTGGTGGGACTCCCTACCTGGCGTCTGCACTGGCTCTCGTCGGGGCAGTGGGGGGTGGTGCTGACGACGTCGGTGACCCTCGTCATCGTCATCCTGTCCCAGACGGCCGCGACCACGAGAAACGCAGCCGACGAGTTGGGGATCGAAGCCAACATCAGCCGCGACTTCGTGGGGGTGGGTCTCGCCAACGTCGCGGCGGGGCTCGTCGGCGCCTTTCCGGTCGATGCGTCGCCCGCTCGTACCACCGTGTCGCGACTGGCCGGAGGCTCGACCAAGGTCGTCGGGCTGACCGCGGCAGTCCTCGCGATCATCCTCTCTCCCCTGGGGCGTTACGCCCACACGATTCCCTTGGCCGCGCTCGCGGGCGTCTTGTTCTTTGTCGCCTCGCGCCTCATCAAGGTCGGACTTCTTCAGAAGATCTGGCGATCGCGCCGCGTGGAGTTTCTTTTCGCGGCCGTGTCGGCGCTCGGCGTGATCTTCATCGGGGTCGAACAGGGCCTCGCGATCGCCGTGGGCCTCGCGATTCTCGATCAGACGTGGCGCTCGGCGAGACCGCACATGATCGTTCTCGGTCGACTCGAGGGAACGACGAGCTGGGAGCCGCTCAGCGAGCCAGGGGTGCACATGGTCGACCACACTCTGGTCGCCCTCTTTGACAACGATCTCTTCTTCGCGAACGCCGGAGTGTTCCGCAAGGAGATGCACCAATTATTGGGAACCTACCCGGCGTCTCGCCACGTGGTCTTCGATGTCGTAGCGATGGCGGAGATTGACTTCACCGGGATGACCATTCTCTCCCAGGTGGTCGCTGACTTGGTGAAGGACAGGGTCACCATCTCTCTCGCGCGCGTGAACCCGAGTGTGAAGAAGACTCTTTCCACGTCTTTCGACGCACAGATTAGGAAGATCCCCACCTACGAAAGCGTGGACGAAGCGGTCAACGCCGCGGTGGATCAACCTTGAGCGAGCTGGCGTAGGACGAAGTTCAACACCCCGCCGTGACGGAAATACTCAGCCTCCGTGGGCGTGTCGATACGTAGACGCACCTCGAAGGTGAACGTCTCACCGGTCTCGCGGGTGACGTGCAGGGCCACCTGGGGTACCGTCTCTCCGTGGTTGAGGGGCTCGAGTCCCGTGAGGGAGATGATCTCGGTGCCGGTGAGGCCGTGCGTCTCGGCCGTCTCGCCGGGCAAGAACTGCAGGGGTAATACCCCCATTCCCACCAGGTTCGAGCGGTGAATGCGCTCGAAACTCTCCACCAGCACGGCGCGCACGCCGAGCAGCTTGGTGCCCTTCGCCGCCCAGTCGCGGCTCGAACCACTCCCGTACTCTTTGCCCGCGATGATCACCAGCGGGGTGCCCTCCTCGGCGTACGCCATGGCGGCGTCAAAGATCGACATCGGGGTCTGCTCGGGAAGTTTCACGGTGACGCCACCTTCGGTGCCCGGGGCCATCAGGTTGCGAAGGCGGATGTTCGCGAAGGTGCCGCGCATCATCACCTGGTAGTTGCCGCGGCGCGTGCCGTAGCTGTTGAAGTCGTTGGGGTCGACCCCCGCATCGACCAGGTACTTGCCCGCCGGGCTGCTCGCGCGAATATTGCCGGCGGGAGAGATGTGATCCGTCGTTACGGAGTCGCCAAGTTTGGCCAACACGCGCGCCCCCATGACGTCGGTGACCACGCCCGGCTCCATGGTGAGACCCTCAAAGAACGGCGGGAGCTTCACGTAGGTCGACTTCTGGTCCCAGTTGTAGGTGACTTCGTGGGTCGTTGGCACCGCGCGCCAGCGCTCGTCGCCACCAAAGATGCTGGCGTAGCGCTCTTCGAACATCGCGGGCGTGATCGAGGCGCGCACCGCGGCCGCGACGTCGGCGTCAGTGGGCCAAAGGTCCGCCAGGAAGATCGGGACTCCGTCGGGGTCGATGCCGAGCGGCTCACTGGACAGGTCAATGTCGATCGTTCCGGCCAGCGCGTAGGCCACGACCAGAGGGGGGCTGGCGAGGAAGTTCTGCTTCACGTCAGGGTGGATGCGGCCCTCAAAGTTGCGGTTACCCGAGAGCACGGAGACGGCCGACAGGTCGTGCTCGTTCACGGCGTCGGACACTCCGTCCAACAGGGGCCCGGTATTGCCGATGCAGGTCGTGCACCCGTACCCGGCGAGGTAGAAGCCGAGTCCATCCAGCGGCTCGATAAGTCCGGCGAGCTCCAGGTAGTCAGTCACGACCCGACTGCCGGGGGCCAGCGACGTCTTCACCCAGGGCTTGGTGCTCAGACCGCGCGCGAGAGCGTTCTTCGCGACCAGCCCGGCCGCGATCAACACCGACGGGTTCGACGTGTTGGTGCACGAGGTGATGGCGGCCACCACCACGGCGCCGTCACGCAGATGGTCCGCGGCATCGACGCCACGAACTTCGATGGGCTCGCGGCCCAGCGCGGCGCGAAAGGCCCCGCGTGCGCCCGACAGCGAGACGCGATCTTGAGGACGCTTGGGTCCCGCGAGGCTCGGCTCCACAGTCGCGAGATCGAGCTCCACGTACTCCGAGTAGATGGGCTCGGGAGCGTGTTCGTGGTGCCAGACGCCTTGAGCCTTGGCGTAGGCCTCCACGAGCGCGAGTTGCGCGGACGGGCGGCCCGTGAAGGCGAGGTAGTCGAGTGTGACCTCGTCGATCGGAAAGATCGTGCAGGTGGCGCCATACTCGGGCGACATGTTGCCGATGGTGGCGCGTGTCTCTACCGACAGCGCCTTCACCCCGGGTCCGAAAGCTTCCACGAACTTGCCCACCACGCCCTGGCGTCGGAGCAGTTGGGTGATGGTGAGAACCACGTCGGTCGCCGTGACTCCTTCGCGGGTCTCACCGACGATGCGCAGTCCCACGACGGGCGGTATGAGCATTGACGCGGGTTGGCCCAACATGTTCGCCTCGGCCTCAATGCCACCGACGCCCCAGCCGAGCACGCCCAGACCGTTCACCATGGTGGTGTGTGAGTCGGTGCCGACCAGTGTGTCAAAGTAAGCGACGCCTTCGAGGTCAAAGACCACCTTGGCCAGGTTCTCCAAGTTCACTTGGTGACAGATCCCCATGCCCGGGGGCACGACGCGGAACTGCTCGAAGGAGCTCTGGGCCCACTTGAGGAACGTATAGCGCTCCTCGTTTCGCTGGTACTCGATCTCTACGTTCTCGTCGTAACTTGAGGCGGTGCCGTTGCGTTCGACGATGACCGAGTGGTCAATCACGAGTTCGACCGGTACCAACGGGTTGATCTTTTTCGCGTCACTGCCGAGCGCGATGATGGCATCGCGCATGGCCGCGAGGTCCACCACCGCGGGAACACCCGTGAGGTCCTGCATGAGAACGCGCGCGGGGGTGAAGGCGATCTCACGCGCTTCGTCGCCGGCCGCTTCGCCGTGGGCCGACGGGGAGTCAGCCCAACGCGCCAGCGCCTCGATGTCGCTAGCCGTCACTTTGACTCCGTCCTCGTTGCGAAGGAGATTCTCTAAAAGAACCTTGATCGAAAAAGGCAGACGCCCGACCCCGAACTTCGCGAGTCCCTCACTCTCGAGTGAGAAGAAGGTGAGTGAGCGACCCGCGACATCAAGGCTGCTCTTCGTACCAAAGGAGTTCATCGAAGAGGTCATGGTTCCATTCTGCCGTGTTTTCCTCGTCACGATCCGGCCCCATTCGTGGCGCCTGCGTGACGAGTGCGAGACTGGAGAGCGTGACGTCAACCTACGAAACACTGCGCTCTCGCCTCCAGAGCGCCTTCGACGCGCTGGAAGTAGGCGCCGACCCGGCCCTTCGGACGTCGGACCGCTCTGACTATCAAGCGAACGGCGTCATGGCCCTCGCGAAGCGCCTAGGACGACCGCCGCGCGAGGTCGCAGAGGCCGTAGTGGGCGCCCTGTACCTGGACGGCGTGGCGAGCGTGGAGATCGCGGGGCCCGGCTTTCTTAATCTGACCCTCGCGACGTCGTTCTTGGATGGCCAACTGCGCGCGTTGCGAGACGAGTCGCGACTGGGGATCCCCGTGAGCCCCGAGCGCCGCGTGGTGATCGACTACTCGGCGCCCAACGTGGCCAAAGAGATGCACGTCGGTCACTTGCGATCGACGGTCATCGGCGACGCCCTCGCACGGATGAATCGTTTTGCCGGTCACGGAGTTGTCGCTCGCAACCACGTAGGTGACTGGGGCACGCCCTTTGGGATGTTGATTGAACATCTCCTCGACATCGGCGAAGACCAGGCCATCGCGGCTCTCTCTATCGGCGACCTCGACGCCTTCTATAAAGAGGCCCGAGTGAAGTTCGATGCCGATGTCGCTTTCAAAGCCCGCAGCCGTGCGCGAGTGGTCGCCCTGCAGGGAGGCGACGACGAGACCCTTCGCCTCTGGCACGTGCTGGTCAACGAGTCAATCGCGTACTTCAGCGAGGTGTACTCGAAGCTGGACGTGACCCTGAGTCCCGAGGACATCGTCGGCGAGTCGTACTACAACGAACAACTAGCGGCCGTCGTGCGTGATCTCGCCGCGCAAGGGCTCTTGGTCGAGAGCGAGGGGGCGCTGTGCGTGTTCCCGCCGGGCTTTCAGAATCGCGAAGGTGAGCCGCTCCCGCTGATCGTGCAAAAAAGCGATGAGGGATATGGCTACGCGGCGACCGACCTTGCGGCTATCCGCGATCGTGTGGACACCCTTCACGCCGACGAGATGCTCTATGTCGTGGGCGCTCCTCAGGTGCAGCACCTGGAGATGGTCTTCGCCGTGGCCCGGATGGCCAAATGGCTGCCCGATCGGGTGCGCTGTGAACAGGTGGCCTTTGGCAACGTGCTCGGCCCCGATCACAAGATGTTCAGTTCTCGCGCGGGAAAGAGCGTCAAGTTGGTGGGCCTCATCGACGAGGCCGTCGAGCGTGCGTACGTCATCTTGGACGAACGGGGAACCAACCTTGACGGTGACGCGAAGTATCACCTGGCCGAGCAGATCGCCCGCGCCGCCATCAAGTGGGCCGACCTCTCGACGGAACGTCAGCACGACTACGTCTTTGACCTCGATCGCATGGTGGCCTTTGAAGGCGACACGGGGCCGTACCTTCAGTACGCGCACGCGCGCATTCGCTCAATCTTTCGACGTGCGGGAGATGACAGGGCGCCCGACGCGCACTTCTTGTTGTCAGAGGTCGCCGAGCGCGAGTTGGCCCTGGGCCTACTTGCCTTCCCCGAAGCCTTCGGGGCCTCGCTCGCGTCGTTTCAGCCGCACCGACTGTGCACCTACCTCTTCGATCTCGCCCAGCGATTCACGTCGTTCTACGACGCGTGTCCGGTTCTCGCCTCCGAAGGTGCCCTCCGCGAGGAGCGCCTCGCGTTGTGCGACCTGGCGGCTCGCACCTTGCGCCTCGGGCTTTCGGTACTTGGCATCGACGCTCCCGAGCAGATGTAAGCCCGACGGAGCCACTCGGTAGAGTCTGTGCGAGGCGACAAAGCCGGACCGTTCCTTGGGGGGACATATGCAAGTTAGAGCCGCCATAGTGAGCGAACTTCGCGGTCCGTGGCACACCGAGACGATCGAGATCGACGAGCCGCGCGCCCACGAGGTGAAGGTGAAGATGAGCTTCGCCGGAATGTGCCACTCCGATGAGCATCTGCGAACGGGCGACATGATTCCAAGCCCCGAACTCGTCCAGATACTGACCGGTCACGACTCGGCCTTCCCGGTGATTGGCGGCCACGAGGGATCGGGCATCGTGGAGTCGGTTGGTGAGAACGTGACGACCGTAAAGCCGGGCGATCACGTCGCCACGTCCTTCGTACCGTCGTGCGGACGCTGTGAGTACTGCGCCTCGGGGCGCCAATACATCTGCGACTTGGGTGCACACACGCTGGTAGGCCCGATGATCGCGGACGGAACGTGGCGCCACCACTGGGGTGACGTGGATCTCAACCGCATGTGTCAGCTCGGCACCTTCTCTGAGTACATCGTGGTCAACGAGGCCTCGGTCATTCGCATCGATCCCTGGTACGACCTTCGCGCCGCCGCGCTCATTTCCTGTGGCCTCGCGACGGGATTTGGATCCGCGGCTAGTCGCGGGGGTGTGAAGCCGGGCGACACGGTGGCCGTGATTGGCTGTGGCGGCGTGGGCTCAGGAGCCATCCAAGGAGCAGTGCACGCGGGCGCCCGGGCCGTCATTGCTATCGACACCAATCAATCGAAGATCGACCGGGCGCTCAAGATCGGGGCCACGCACGGTTGCGCGACGACTCTGGACGCCGCCTTCAATATCTTGCCCGAACTGACCAGCGGCAAGAACTGCGACGTGACGATCATCACGGTAGGTGTGGCCACGAGCGAGTTGGTCGAGCAAGCGCGATCGATTACGGCTAAAGGTGGCGTGGTGGTGATCACCTCCATCGCGCCCTACGATCAGACCTCAATCGACCTCAACCTCTTCATGTTCGCCATGCTCAATCAAGAGCTGCGGGGAGCGATCTTTGGCTCGGTCAGCCCTCGCGTACAGATCCCGCGACTGCTCCGCCTCCATCACGAGGGGAAGTTTCACGTCGATGAGTTGATCACGAAGGAGTATCCCCTCGACGACGTACAACAGGGCTACGACGATCTCGAGTCCGGTATAAACCTACGTGGGGTCGTTCGCTTCTAGAGACTCGCCTTATCGAACGCTCAGACCCGCGAGGTGACGACCGTGTTCCCAGGCGATCTTTTCCGCCTCGACTCTCATGTCGGCGGCCAGCGCTTTGAACTCATCCAGCGCCGGGTTCACGCCCACCAAGGTGAACTCGAGCTCTGCGACCTTCAGGTCGAGTTCCCAGACGTCTTCCAGAATCCGGCGGATCCAACCGGTGGAGTGATCCCATCCCTCGCGCGGGGTGCCCGCACCATAGGCGCCGCCGCGGATGGCGGCGAGCACCGCGGGACGACCGGCGAGCGGCTTGGCAGCGAGGCGCGCCTCAGTGATCATGACGTCGACCCACGTTTTGAAGTGTTGCGAGACGCCAAAGTTATAGAGCGGAACGGCGAAGAGAAGAGCGTCGGCGTGGAGCACCTCGTCGGCCAGTGCAGCGATGGTAGCCATGACGTCACGCTGCTCGGGGGTTCGATCGTCCTCGGGGGTACGACTCGCGACGACGGCCTCCGCCCAGAGCGTGGAGGAGAGCGGATCCGTACCGACGTGGCGTCGCGTGACGAGAGCGTCCGGGTGGCCCTCTCGCCACGATCTCTCGACGATGTCCGCGATAGCCCGGCTGTGGGAGCCCTCGGTTCGAATACTGGCGTCTAGGCGAAATAGTGACATCGGAGCTCCTAAAGGGACGGGGCCTCCACTTTAATGAGTACTCTTAAAAACAAAGCAACTCGTTTTTACCTAGCGAATGGTACGATTACCGAGGTGCCACGAACTCCGAACCCTGGGCCGGTTTCGCCAGATTTGTCCGGGAGGGACTGCGCCGCGGCAGCGTCCTCGTGTGACGAAGCGCTGGTGCGGGCCTTTCGCTTCCTCGGTAAACGATGGAGCGGCGTCATTCTCGGCACGCTGACGGGGGGACCCCTCGGCTTCGCGGAACTGGGTCGACGGGTGGAGGGCATCAGTGACTCCGTTCTTGCCGAGCGCCTCAGTGATCTCCAGGCGAGTGGTCTGGTGCTGCGCGAGGTGTCAGTGGGGCCGCCCGTCTCGGTGACCTACCGGCTCTCGAGCGCGGGAGGCGCCTTGCTGCCCGCGATGCACGAACTGTCGATGTGGGCCGCGAAGAACTTGCCAGGCGAGGCGTAGTTCTTTTTTCACTGCCTCGGTTTCACGCGTCCGTGAAATGATGGAACGGTGAGCGCGTATCCCATTCCCACGTTGAGTGGACTCTTGGTGCGCCTCGAACCTTTGGGACGCGAGCACGCAGAAGCCCTCGTCAACGCGGCAAACGAGGATCGCGCCTCGTACTACTTCACGTCGGTCCTCGAGACCGTCGATGAGTCAAAGGAGTTTATTGAGACCATGCTGTCCATGTGGAGGGCTGGCGAGGTAGTTCCCTTCGTCCAGGTTGACGTCGCGCGAGAACGAGTAGTCGGCGTCACGAGATTCATGACTATTCGTCGACTCGACCCGTCATCATCGCCCTATGCCGTCGAGATCGGGGGGACGTGGCTCGCGAGCTCAACCCAGCGCACCGGCATCAACACCAACGCCAAACTGCTCTTGTTGGACTACGCCTTCACGACCTTGGGCGTGGGACGCGTGGATCTCAAGACCGACGCACGAAACGAACGCTCTCGAGCGGCGATATCTCGGATCGGTGCGACCTTCGAAGGGGTGCTGCGACACTGGCAACCGTCGTTGGTGGCGGGGGAGGAGGGGCGACTTCGCGACACGGCCATTTTCTCGGTCCTTGACGTGGAGTGGCCCGACGTTCGTGAAGGACTGCGCTCGACGATGGAGAGGTACGCCGCGAACTAGTTGCTCGTGAGGCTCTTAGCCAGACCCATAATCTCTCGAAGCGCCACCGATGACTTCGTGATCTCCGGGGTCAGAGGCGTCCATGATCGGGTGCGCCAGGCGCCACGAAGAACGCCGGTGCCATAGGCGAGATCGTCGACCAGGGCAAAAGGGACATCGGTGGGATGAAACTGCTCGTGTCGCCAACGCCACGCGGTTCCTAGGAGAAAGAGTCCGAGCGCGCGAGCGCGTAGTCGCGGGTGCAGCGCGCAGAGCAAAAGCACCACGCCAAAGGTTCGTACCGTGGCGCGCGCCATGGGACCCCCCGCGCGAACCATGTTGCGAACGACGACTTCATCGGCCGCCTGGTGGGGTTCTCTTCGGACTGGAAGAACTTCTCGCGCGCGTGACGTCGCGCGCCGGCCACGATGCGCGCGCCGAGTGCTGGCCTCCCGACCAGCACCGAGGTCCAGGTCGACAAATGTCCAAGCGTCCGCGCGAAGGGGCGCGAGACGCTTGCCGTGACGTCGGGCGAGCTCGGCACTGGACGCCCCATACGCGGAACGCTGTTGCCACCATCCTCGCCAGCTCGATCGGGCGGGGTGGGCCACCTCCACCGTGGCGTCGTAGCGAACAAGCCACCCGTGGTCGTGCAGTCGCCACACGAAGTCGACGTCTTCGCCGACCCGAAGTGACGTATCGAAGCCGTTGCCGTAGGCATCGCGACGCACCATCAGACACGCGCTCGGGACGTACGCCAGTGTGGCGCCGGGGACGACGAGACTGCTCTGGGTTCCCATATCGAGTGGTCCGAAGTGGTATTCGAAGTGCTCTCGCAGGGAGGGTCCGTCCGCGCCACGAACGCGCGGCGCGACTGCCGCGACCAAAGGGTCGTTGAAGGCGCTCTGGAGGTGTCGAGCGACCCGATCGGCGTCGTGAATAGAGACGTCAACGTCAACGAACCACAGAGTACTTGCGTGTCGTTACCGAGGCACCCACATTTCGCGCGTGACCCGGACCTTGATTTGTTGTAATGCGCTGCACTGATGCCTCGTGTTCGCTTGCGCAACGATCCACGGCATCGCTGTTGTGCGAGCCATCGTCAATCGACAACGACGTGATATCCGGCTAACTGCACCAGCAGCGAGGATAACGCGGCTACGTCGCCGTACACCGGCACGATGACGTCAATGTCCTCGCGCGACAGGGGAGAGTCGAACTGAGGGTGAACGAACCCCTGCTGAGTCAAGGTTCGAGCAAACCGCTCTTCCCCCGCCCGCACGGGACCGCCCGTGCGCCACCGCTCGACGATCCCTCGCGATGTTCCGCGCAAGCGCAACAGGCGCCAGGGGCTGCCGCCACTGACCAGATCGCGGTCAATGAACGTGGCGGCGTCGTCGACGCGAAGACTGGTTCCCTCAGGGAGGGGAAGCTCCGGGGGGTTCGGGATGAGTGGCAGGAAATCGCTCACGGGGTGAGTCTCTCATGTGAGTTGCCAGAGCACTTCGCGGGCGAGGCAGAATGGACGTAGAGGAGGCAGAGTGACACCAGAAACCCTGACCATCGAAGTGACGACGGATCTTGAGGCCGACGTCGAGGAGCTACTTGTCGAAGAGGTTTCCATCGACGGACTGTGCGGGGTCTACTAGAGCGTGGCGACGGCCAGGATCGACTCCTTTGACGAGTCAACGTACTGGCGCTTGAGCGACCAGGTGTCACTGCGCGACGAGTCATTCGGGGCGCTGGCCTACCACCACGTCACTCGTCGGCTGGTGTTCTTGAAGTCCCGCGATCTGGTCGATCTGGTTCGCCGCGTGGGCGAGTTCGACAGCGCCGGCGAAGCGCTGGACGAGCTCATCGCGAGCGATCAACGCGCCCGATACGTGAGCGCACTCACGTCACTGCACGCCTCGGGACTCCTGAGTGCCTGAGTCATCTCTCCGCGATCGCTTTGAAAGGGGCCTGGCCGCACCCATCTGTTTGACGTGGGAGTTGACCTACGCCTGCAACCTGGCCTGCACCCACTGCCTCTCCTCGTCGGGCCGCCGCGATCCGCGAGAACTCACCACCAGCGAAGCGAAAGCTCTCATCGATGAGATCGCGGCAATGCAGATCTTCTACGTCAACATCGGCGGAGGCGAACCGACGGTGCGGCGCGACTTCTTCGAGCTGATCGAGCACGCGGTGGCGCAGCGGGTGGGGGTGAAGTTCTCCACGAACGGCACTCGGATTGACCGCGCCGGCGCGCGTCGGCTCGCGGGCATCGACTACCTCGACATTCAAGTCTCCCTCGACGGAGCTGACGCCACAACCAATGACCGTATCCGAGGACGCGGGAGCTACGCCGCCGCCCGGCGGGCCATGGACAACCTGCGCGACGCCGACTTTGGCGAGTTCAAGATATCGGTCGTTATGACCCGCGACAGTGTCGAGCAGTTGGACGACTTTGAGAAGTTAGCGCGCGACTATGGCGCCGAACTTCGACTGACCCGTCTTCGACCCTCTGGACGCGGCGCCGACGTCTGGAACGATCTGCACCCCACTTTGGCCCAAGGTCGCGCCTTGTACCACTGGTTGGTGGTCCGCCCGAACGTTCTGACGGGGGACTCGTTTTTTCATCTGTCGGCACTCGGTGCGCCCCTGGAGGGCTTAAACCTGTGTGGTGCGGGCCGAGTGGTGTGCCTCATCGATCCGGTGGGCGACGTCTACGCGTGTCCCTTTGTGATTCACGATGAGTTTTTGGCCGGCAACGTTCGTACCCACGGTTTTGCCGCCGTGTGGCGCGAGAGTGAGTTGTTTCGTTCGCTTCGTGAGCCAGCCAGCGCGGGCGCGTGCGCCTCGTGTGGCTCCTATGACGCGTGTCGAGGTGGTTGCATGGCGGCCAAGTTCTTTACCGGACTCGAGATGACCGATCCCGACCCCGAGTGCGTCTTCGGCCACGGTGAGGCCATCCTGGCCACCAAGCAGGTCGCCCTTCGACCGCACTCGACGCCCGATCACTCGCGACGAGTGCCGGTCGCCCTGTCGATCCGCTCTTAGGGCTCGCGAAC
Source organism: uncultured Acidimicrobiaceae bacterium (assembly GCA_963756325.1). GTDB lineage: Bacteria > Actinomycetota > Acidimicrobiia > Acidimicrobiales > RAAP-2 > RAAP-2. The sequence continues at coordinate 286,238 of CAVWNE010000002.1, read as the reverse complement.
TACCTCAAGTAGTCTCGCGTTGGGCTGTGAGGAGAAATATGGCTAGTTCGTGGTTTGAGACGGTAGCCGTCGCTCAGCGTCGCGCCGAGACGCGTCTCCCTAAATCCGTCTACGGCGCCCTGGTCGCCGGGTCGGAGAAAGGGCTCTCCTCCCAGGACAACCTGGCCAGTTTTGACGAGCTCGGCTTTGCTCCCCACGTCGCGGGCCTTTCCAATGAGCGCTCGATGGCGACCACGATCATGGGTCAGACCCTCTCGATGCCCGTGATTCTTTCGCCCACCGGCGTACAGGCGGTACACCCCGAGGGAGAAGTCGCGGTCGCCCGGGCGGCTGCCGCGCGAGGGGTGGCGATGGGACTGAGCTCCTTTGCCAGTCGTTCGCTGGAAGACGTCTGTGGCGCCTGTGATCAGGTGCTCTTTCAGATGTACTGGTCGGGGGATCGCGACACCTTGGTCCAGCGCTTGGAACGGGCTAAGAACGCGGGAGCCAAGGGCATCATCCTCACCCTCGATTGGTCGTTTTCCAACGGCCGTGACTGGGGGAGCCCCTGGATTCCCGAGAAGGTCGATCTCAAAGCCGCGATCAGATTCGCACCCGACGTTCTTACTCACCCGAAGTGGTTGTGGTCGTACGTGCGTACCGGTCGCCTGCCGGACCTGACAACCCCCAACATGGCGGCCCCCGGGTCAGGCGCCGCCCACGTTCTTCGGCGCGTACTACGAGTGGATGCAGAGCTCACTTCCGAGCTGGGACGACGTCGCCTGGTTGCGCGCGCAGTGGAACGGGCCTTTCATGGTGAAAGGCGTGAGCCGCGTCGATGACGCCAAGCGAGTGGTGGACCTCGGAGCGAGTGCACTGTCCGTCTCTAATCACGGCGGCAACAATCTGGACGGAACGCCCGCCCCACTGCGATCCCTTCCCGGCCGTGGTGGACGCTGTCGGCGACCAGATCGAAGTACTTCTCGATGGAGGAGTTCGACGCGGCAGTGACGTGGTGAAGGCTCTCGCCCTCGGAGCCAACGCCGTGATGATCGGCCGCGCGTACCTGTGGGGACTCGCGGTGAATGGCCAAGCCGGGGTTGAGAATGTGTTGGACGTTCTTCGTGGGGGGATTGACTCGGCGCTCCTCGCGCTGGGTAAGTCCGACATCAGCGAACTCGATCGCACCGACGTGGTCGCGCCTAGCGATTTCTTTCGGCGGCTCGGCTCGTGAGTCGAGTTGCCATCGTCACGGGCGCGGCGCGAGGGATCGGTGCCGCGACCGTTGACGCCTTGGTGAATGAGAACTATCGGGTGGTGGCCGTCGATCGTTGTCGTGACATCGCCGACGTACCCTACGCCCTCGCGACCAAGGCCGATCTTGACGCCGTCGTGGCTCGCCACGGTGACGTCGTCCTCGGGCTGGTGGGCGACGTGCGAAGTGCCACCGACATGCAGCTCGCCGTCGAGACGGCAACGCGTCACTTCGGGCGCCTGGACTCGGTGGTCGCGTGTGCCGGGGTGCTCGGAACGGGTGGGCCTCTCTGGGAGATTGACGACGCCACGTGGGACGCCGTCCTGTCGGTGAACGTCCTTGGCACTCGTCGACTTATCGAAGCCGCCGCACCGGTGTTGATCGCGAACGGCAAAGAAGCACACTCGCGAATTGTTGCGGTGGCGTCTGCGGCCGGGCACACCGGGCTCTATCACTTGGCGTCCTACAGCGCCGCCAAGCACGCCGTGGTCGGGCTCATTCGCGGAGTGGCAATGGACTTAGCAGCCTATGGCGTCACCGCGAACTCCGTCAGTCCCGGATCGACGCGCACCGCGATTCTCGACGCGTCGGCGAAGATCTACGACCTGTCGAGTGTCGAAGAGTTCGCGCAACACCAGCCCATCGGGCGACTGCTGGAACCAAGCGAGGTCGCGGCCGCGATCGTGTGGCTGTGCTCGCCCCTGTCGTCCGCGGTCACCGGCGCCGACGTCGCCGTCGACGGCGGCATGACCGTCTCCTAACGAGCCAACGCACCATCGCACGACGGATAGGCTCGCACGTGGCCAATTGTCACCCTGAGTCTCTTGTGAGGTCCTAATTGAGCGAACTCGTCGCACCGGAACGTGTTGTCATCCTGGGTTGTGGGTCAGTAGCCCAGTGTCTGCTTCCCCTCTTGCTCGATCGATTCAGCTTGGATCCGACATCAGTCACGGTGCTCGAAAGTCGCGACAACCGCGCGAGAATCGCGTCGTCTCTCGAGCGGGGGGTGAACTACGTTCAGGCGGAGATCACCCAGGACAATCTCACGACCACGCTGGATGCGATGCTCGGCGACGGAGATCTGCTCATTGATCTCGCCTGGAACATTGGACTCGAAGAGTTGCTCGAGTGGTGCCGCAGTCGCAACGTCCGCTATCTGAACACGTCAGTGGAGGTGTGGTCGCCCTACGACGATCCGGCCAGTGCCACGCCCCAAGAGCGCACCTTGTACTGGCGCCACATGGCGCTACGTCGCCAGATCGCCCGATGGGGCTCGAACGATGGACCCTCGGCCGTCGTCGAGCACGGTGCGAACCCCGGACTGGTAAGTCACTTCACGAAGCAGGCGCTCAGCGAGATCGCGGACGCCGTCTTGCGCGACGGGCTGCTCGCGGAGCGTCACGACGACATCAGAGAGGCGCTCGAGGCGCAGCGATTTAACGTCCTGGCTCAACTGCTCGACGTGAAATCCATTCACATCGCCGAGCGCGATACCCAGATCAGCGACCGGCCGAAAGAAGTGGGTGAGTTCGTCAACACCTGGAGCGTTGACGGCTTCTATGAGGAGGGCGTGGCGCCGGCGGAGATGGGCTGGGGCACCCACGAAAAGCAACTGCCGCCTCTCGGTCGAACCCACGACGGCGAGGGTCCTCTGAACCAGATCTGTTTGGCGAAGATGGCCCACAAGACCCTGGTGCGCTCGACCGTGCCGTCTGGTCCCATTGTGGGCATGGTCATCCGTCACGGTGAGGCCTTTACGATCTGTGATCACTTGACTGTGTGGGAAGGCGACACCGCGGTCTATCGCCCGACGGTGCACTACGCCTACTGCCCAAGCGACGCGGCCTGGGCCAGCTTCGTGGAGCTGGAGGGCAACGACTATCTCTATCCCGATCGTCAGCGGATCATGAATGACGAGATCATCTCGGGCCGAGACGAGTTGGGCGTCCTCGTGATGGGTCACCCATATAAAGCATGGTGGACCGGCATGCAGACGACGATTGACGAAGCGCGCTCGGTGGCGCCTCACCAGAACGCGACGACGATCCAAGTCGCGGCTTCGATCCTCGGCGCGGTGGCGTGGATGTTGAGGTCTCCGAGCGAGGGTGTTCGCGTGCCCGATGAGCTGCCGTGGCGAGACGTGCTGGATGTGGCGTTGCCCTACGTCGGGACGCTCTGGTCCGGTCCACTTGACTGGGATCCGGTGTCGACGCACACCGATTGGTTTGATCGCTGGGCGGGGGTCACTCTCGACGAAGACGATCCCTGGCAGTTCACCAACTTTCTCATTCCCTAGGCGCGCAGAGCGCGCGGGGTGAGTCAACTCGCGCGCGAGCAACGGCCTAGGGTGAACACGGGAGTTTTGAGAGGGGGCCCATATGGCGGCTAACTATCGTCCCGGAGCAACGGTGCTCGAGGCAATTGGTTCCACCCCTTTGATCCAGGTTGACGGCATCTTCGTGAAACTGGAGTACTTAAACCCGTCAGGTTCGATCAAGGCGCGCATGGCCCGCTACATCATTGAGCGGGCCGAACGCGAGGGTCTCCTTCGCCCCGGCGACATCATTGTGGAAGCGTCCAGTGGTAACACCGGCAACGCGATGAGCATGGTCGCGGCCGTCCTTGGCTACAAGATGCTGGTTGTGATGCCAGACGGCCTTAGCCCCGAGCGCGCCGCGATCTCTCTCGCCTTCGGAGCCGAGATGCTTCGGGTCGGCACTTTTCACGTCAATGAGGCACTGGAAGAAGCGAGTCGCCTCGGCGATCAGCCCGGTTACTTCGCACCTCACCAGTTCGAGTCCGAGTGGAATGTAGAAGAGAATCGCACCTGGCTCGGGCCCGAGATCCTGGGACAACTCCCGAGTGATGTGTCGCCCGATGCCTTTGTGATGGGCGTGGGGACCGGCGGGACGTTGATCGGGGTGGGACAGGCCTTTCGCGCGGTGAATCCCGAGGTATTGATCGTCGCGCTTGAGCCCAGTGAGTCGTGCACGATTCAGTGCGGCGATACGGGACTGCACCAGATTGAGGGGATCGCCGACGGCTTCATTCCAACGATCTACCAGCGACACCACGCCATGGTTGATCGGGTGGTGGGCGTGCACAGCGACGACGCCGTCAAAGAGATGCGACGTCTCGCGAGCGAGCACGGGCTGCTGGTGGGGCCGAGCTCCGGAGCGAACATGGTGGTCGCTCGACGAATCCGAGACGAACTTGGCGACACGGCGAACGTCGTGACGATCCTGTGCGACGAGGGAGAGAAGTACTTGACCGAATACTTCATCCCCACTGCCCTCTGAGCGTCCATGTCACTTACGTTGACGACGCCGAACGTCGCTGAGATGGGCGACGTGGTTCGCGCACTACGTGAGTGGCAGAACGAGCAGACCCCGGCGCAACTTCATCCCGGTGACCTTGGGTGGAACTGGAGTTTCGGCGCGGGACCGACGGCCGCCGCGGTGCGAACCTGGAGTCGTGACGGACAGATTCTCGCCGTAGGTTTTCTGGACAGCCCCTCGTTGGTGCGACTGGGCATGGCGCCCGAGGGGCGAGAGGACAGCGAACTTATCGACCAGATGGTGATCGATGTGACCGACCCAGAGCGTGGAGTCTTGCCACCGGGAGCCGCATCTGTCGAGGCGCGTTTCGCTGGGACGTTCCGAGAGAGACTCCTCGCGAACGGCTGGGTCAACCACGAGTTATGGACTCCCCTTCGACGCAACTTGACTGAGCCCGTGGAGGAGAGCGGCCTCAGGATCGAGGTGGTCGGTGAGGAATCAATCGGTGAGCGAGTGGCCCTGCAACGAGCCTCATTTGAGGGCTCGACCTTTAGTGAAGACCGGTGGCGTGCGATGGCTCAAGGACTGCCCTATGCAGATGCCCAGTGTCTTCTTGGCTACGACGGAGACAACACCGCGGTGGCGGTGGTGACGGTCTGGTCAGCGGGCCCGGGAAGGCCGGGCCTGCTCGAGCCGATGGGGGTGCACCGCGAGCACCGCGGTCACGGGTACGGTACGGCCATCACCCTCGCCGCGGCCGCGGCCCTGCGACGAATGGGCTCGTCGAGCGCCACGGTCTGTACGAGGAGTGCCAATGTCGGCGCCGTCGCGACCTATCGGTCGGCCGGCTTCCAGCAGTTGCCCGACGTGGCGGACCTTGCTCGGGGGACCTAGACCTACAGCGGCGTGACGTAGGCCGCGTGAATACCGCCGTCCACCAGAAATGTCGAGGCGTTCACGAAGGTTGAGTCATCACTGGCGAGGAACAAGACGGCGCTCGCGATCTCCTCGGGCTCCGCGAAGCGCCCGGCGGGAATGTGCACCAGGCGCCGCGCGGCGCGTTCGGGGTCCTTCGCGAAGAGCTCCTGCAACAAGGGAGTATTGACCGGTCCCGGACAGAGCGCGTTCACGCGAATCCCCTGTCGCGCGAACTGCACACCGAGTTCACGCGAGAGCGAGAGGACGCCGCCCTTGGACGCGGTGTAGGAGATTTGGCTGGTCGCCGATCCCATGACGGCGACGAACGAAGCGGTGTTGATGATAGAGCCGCCACCACGCTCCAGCAGGTGGGGAATGCCGTACTTGCAGCATAGATAGACCGAGGTCAAGTTGACGTCCTGCACGCGCTTCCACGCGTCGAGCTCGGTCGTGAGAATGGAGTCGTCGTCGGCTGGCGAGATGCCCGCGTTGTTGAAGAGGACGTCGATGCCGCCATAGACGGCGATCACTTTCTCATACATCGACTTCACGCTGTCTTCGTCGGCCACGTTGACTTGAACGAACGTTCCGCCGATCTGATCGGCGAACTCGGTGCCAGTCTCCTCATTGAGATCGGCCACGGCGACGCGGGCACCCTCCTTGGCGAATCGCAACGCGGTGGCGCGTCCGATTCCACTGGCCGCTCCAGTGATGATGGCCACTTTGTGATCAAGACGTCCCATTACATTTCCTCCGTTGAGATAAACACGTTCTTCTCCTCGCTAAATCCGAGTAGGGCGTCCGGTCCAAGTTCTCGACCGAGCCCTGATTGCTTAAAGCCTCCAAAGGGAGTCGAGTAGCGCACCGAAGAGTTGGAGTTCACGGAGAGAGCACCCGTCTCCACGCTCCGCGCCACCCGCAGCGCGCGTCCGACGTCGCGAGTCCAGATAGAGCCCGAAAGCCCATAGGGACTCTCATTGGCGATAGCGATCGCTTCGGCCTCGTCCTGAAAGCGCACCACCGAGACCACGGGACCAAAGATCTCCTCTTGGAAGGAGCGACTCGTCGTGTCCGTTGCCTCCAACACGGTCGGGGCCATCCAAAAACCGGGACCGTCGGGCGCGCTGCCGCGAAAGGCCACCTCGGACTCGTTCACGTAGGAGTGAACGCTCTCACGTTGAGCCGCCGTGATGAGGGGCCCCATCTCGCTCTCCTCGCTCGTGGGGTCTTGGACCTTGACGCCTTTCACCGCGGGTTCAAAGAGCTCCATGAACCGGTCATAGGCGGACGCCTCGACCAGCAGGCGGGATCGCGCGCAACAGTCCTGGCCGGCGTTGTCAAAGACCGCGTACGGCGCGCTGGCGGCCGCCTTTTCCAAGTCGGCGTCGCCAAAGATGATGTTGGCGCTCTTGCCACCAAGTTCCAAGGTGACTCGCTTCACTTGATCGGCGCAACCTTGCATGATGAGACGACCCACCGCGTTCGAGCCAGTGAAGCAGACCTTGCGGATGGCGGGGTGGGTGACAAAGCGGTTGCCCACCATGGCCCCATCTCCGGTCACGACTTGAAAGACACCCTCGGGAATGCCCGCTTCGAGCGCGAGTTCGCCCAGTCGGACCGCCGTGAGCGGTGTCAACATGGCGGGCTTTAAGACGACGGTGTTGCCGGCGGCCAGGGCCGGCGCAAGCCCCCACCCGGCGATCGGCATCGGGAAGTTCCAGGGCACGATGATGCCGACGACTCCAAGGGGCTCATAGAAAGTGAGGTCGACGCCGCCCGCGACAGGGATCTGACGACCGGAGTGACGCTCGGGCGCGCCGGAGTAGTACATTAAGACGTCGCGGACGTTGCCGGCCTCCCACCGGGCATTGGAGATGGTGTGACCTGAGTTGGCCACCTCGAGCTGTGCGAGCTCTTCGTTATGTGCGTCAACGACGTCCGCGAACCGACGCAGCAGGCGAGACCGGTCGGCGGGGGTCACCTTCTTCCACGCCGGAGAGGCCTTGGCCGCCGCGTCGATCGCCGCGTTCGTCTCCTCCACGTCATGCACCGCGACAGTGGCGATCTCTTTCTCGGTGGCGGGGTTGATGATGCCCAGCGTGGTGCTCATAGACGTTCGAATCCTCGGTAGCGTTCCCAATCGGTGACCGCCGCGTCGAAGGCGGCGACCTCGAGACGTGCGGCGTGGGTGTAGTGATCGACGACGTCATCGCCGAAGGCGTCGCGCGCAACGGCGCTCGCGTCAAAGAGCTCGGTCGCTTCGTGCAGTGACGTCGGTACCCGCGGCGCATCGGAGTCGTACGCACTTCCTTCGAAGGCCGGGGCGAGGGGGAGAGACTCCTCCACGCCGCGAAGTCCGGCAGCCACCAATGCCGCGACGGCGAGATACGGGTTGACGTCCCCTCCCGGGACGCGACACTCGACGCGAATAGAAGGCCCATGACCAACCACTCGAAAGGCGCACGTGCGGTTGTCGATCCCCCACAACAACGCGGTCGGCGCGAACGAACCTTCTACGAAGCGTTTGTAACTGTTGACATTGGGCGCCAGAAAGAGCGAGAGCTCGCGCGCGTAGGCAACTTGGCCGGCGAGAAAGTGCTGGAAGACTGTGGAGAAGCCGTGCTCCTCGTCGCCCGCGAATACCGGCTCGCCTTTCTCGTCGCGAAGGGAGAGATGGATATGACAGGAGTTGCCTTCGCGCTCGTTGTACTTGGCCATGAAGGTGATACTGCAGCCCTCCTGCGCGGCGATCTCCTTCGTGCCGAGTTTGAACAGTCCGTGCTCATCGCACTTGTCCGCTAATTCGGAATACTTGAAGGCAATCTCGTGCTGACCGTAGTTGCACTCGCCCTTGAGGGACTCCACGACCATCCCGGCGTCACGCATGGAGCGCCGCACCCGCCCGAGCAGTGGTTCGACGCGCGAGGTACCAAGCAGCGAGTAGTCGACGTTGTACTGATTGGCGGGAGTGAGATTGCGATAGCCGGCGTCCCAGGCTTCTTCGTAGGAGTCATCGAAGACGATGAACTCAAGTTCGGTGCCGGTAAAGCCCGTCCAGCCGCGTTCGGCGAGTCGCCCCATCTGGTTTTGCAGGATCTGGCGCGGCGAGACGGAGACGGGCTCACCCTCGGCCGTCTCGACGTCACAGAAGATCATCACCGACTTCTCGTGCCAGGGAACCAGGCGAATCGTCGTGAAATCGGGGGCAAAGGCGAGATCCCCGTAGCCTCGCTCCCACGAGGTGAGGGCGAATCCAGCGACCGTATTCATCTCCACGTCAGAGGCCAGAAGGTAGCTACAGCCCTCGACTACTCCATCAGCCAGGTCGTCAGCAAAAAAGCGGGCATCAACTCGCTTCCCCTGGAGCCGGCCCTGCATGTCGGTGATGGCGAGGATCACCGTGTCGACGTCGCCACTTTCAATCTCGGAAAGTAGTTCTTTGCGAGTCAATCTGCCTGGTGATGAAGTACTCATGTGCCCCCTCGAACTCTCGTTCGAAATGGTAGCCGTGACCGCGATATCGGCCGCCGTGACGAAGTGCGGTCGTCGTCACTCCGCGCCAGCGAGATAGGTGTGCAGTGTGTGAGCACTTACTTCGCAGTAGCACCTCTTCAACGAAGGGCCCTTTTTTCATCTTCTAGACTTCGTAAAAGTAACGAAGGGAATCCCGTGCGGCGCACGCGAATCGTAGCGACAATTGGTCCGGCGTCTGACTCTGACGACAAGTTGAAAGAGCTCGCCATGGCGGGAGTAGACGTCTTTCGACTCTCCTTCGCTCACGGTGATATTCCCTCGGGAATCGAGCGTCTGCGACGAGTTCGCGCCATCGCCCCCGAACTGGCCATCATGGTCGATATTCCGGGTCCGAAGATCCGCGCGGGGTCCTTTGGCACGTCGCCCGTTCCCCTCGCCGTAGGCGACGACATCACGCTCGTGGAGGCGTTCGGCGAGTCGTCCACCGCTGAACGGATCACCGTTGAGCGTGACCGGGTTCTCGCCCAACTCAAAGTGGGCGACCGGGTCCACATCGGTGACGGTGGTGTGTCATTGATGGTGACTCAAACGGGCTCTCACGTGACCGCTCGAGTTACGTCGGGGGGTGCAGTCATGGGGAAGCCCGGACTGTCATTGCCCTCTTCGATCATGGACGACCGGCTTCCGACCGAAGATGATCGGTTGCGCCTCGAGGCGTTGCGCGACGAAGAGTTCGAGATCCTTGCCGTCTCGTTCGTGCGGTCTGGTTTTGACGTCGAGTCGGTCCGGGCCGTGCTGTCGCGGCCGGACGTCATGATCATGTCGAAAATCGAGACGAGTGAGGGTATTGAGAACCTCCATGAGATCATCGAGCACTCCGACTCGCTCATGGTGGCTCGGGGCGACCTCGGCGTCCGCATGCCCATCGAGGAAGTGCCGCACTTGCAAAAAGAGATTGTGCGACTTGGTATCCGTTACGCACGACCGGTGGTGGTCGCGACCCAGATGCTCGAATCGATGACCCACGCTCAGGTGCCCACTCGGGCCGAGGTGACCGACGTCGCGAACGCCGTTCTCGATGGCGCCAGCGCCGTCATGTTGAGCGGCGAGACGGCTATTGGGGACGACCCGGTGGGGACGGTTGTCACCATGGACCGTATCGTTCGACGCGCCGAAGAGTCATTCCCCTACGCCGAGTGGGGTGCGGGGCTGGGGATTCAAGAACTCGTCGCCTCCAGCTCGCAAGCGCAGCGCGTCACCGCGGCCATCACCGGCGCGGCGTGGCGAGCGGCGATGGATGAGAACGCGGTCGCCATCGTCGCCTGTACGAGGTCCGGTCTAACCGCTCGTGCGATCTCTCGTTTTCGTCCTCCCATGCCGATCGTGGCGATTACCCCGAACGCCTCGACCGCTCGACAGCTTCGCAGTTCGTGGGGAATCCAAGAGATATTTGTCACTCCCATTAGCGATATTGACGGGCTCTGCGACTACGCCGTGACGCAATTGAAAGAGACTGGGTACGCCAAGTCGGGCGATCCGATCGTGGTGATGGCCGGTTCGTCATCGAACCTCGCCTCTGTGACCGACACGGTGCGGATGATCATCGTTCCCTAAGACAACTCGCGGTCTCATTTTGGACAAAATTGCGGTTTTGTATTTACCATCGGATAATGGAAAACTTTGATGTAGTCGCCGACATCACGTCCGCCCAACCTGTGCCAATTCGTGCTGCCTTGACCAACTTGATCGACGGAACCGTGACGGCTACGTCGAACGGCTTCCACGTGGAGGGACAGCTCGCGGGCGACGACCCCCAAGACGCGAATCGTCAATTGTTCACGACCCTTCGTCGCATTGAACCGCGAACCACGTTGCGCGCACAGTGGACGCACGCAGGAACGGTCCATCGTTTCGTGGATCTCACGGCTCAGGGCTCATTCGAGGTTGCAGTACAAAACTGACTGCCCCGCCTCGTGGGGCGGACTGTCTAAAGGGTCGAGGAAAAACTTCGCAGTTCGTCCAGCGACTCCTGCAACACCTGCGACAGGGCGCGTGAGTTCTCCGGGTTGACCCACTCTTCGAATGAGGTCTTGAAAAGGGCGACTGCAACCTCGCCAACGAGGCTCGCCGTCGGGTCACCGACCCCTCGGTCGCGCAACGTGTCGCCAAGTGCCGTCGAGAGTGCCTGGAGTTTGATGAGTTCGCGCTCTTGAAGTTCGGCATTTGCGGAGATGACTCTTTGGCGCTTCTGGGAGAAGGGCAGCCGCTCTTGGAGGAATCCGCTGACGGCGATGAGTCCAGCGAAGGCCGCATCCAGGGGCCCGACGTCGAGGGGGGCGGACGCCGCACCTTCGGTGATAAGATTTTGGAAGGTGGCTCCGCCGGGAAAGAGGACTTCTCGTTTGTCGGCAAAGTGGCGGAAGAACGTTCGCTCGGTTAGTCCGGCGCGTTCCGCGATCTCCGCGACTGTGGTGTTGTCGAATCCCTGCTCCAAATACAGTTCGAGAGCGGCCACTTCAAGCCTCCCGCGACTGTCAGGTTGCCAGCGGGTCATAACACGATGGTACTTGACGTCAGCCACTGACATAATGTCAAAGAATTGGCACGAGAGTCCGAGTGATCGGTTGCTGAGTGCCGCCGCGGGGATTCGAACCCCGATTGCCACCTTCGGAGGGTGGAGTCCTATCCGTTGAACGACGGCAGCCTTCTTGTCGATTCTACGCCGACATGACGTTGGTGGTGGCGTGGCGCAGCGAGCGATGGGCGCCGGGGCCGCCGCAGCTTCGTTGAGAGGATTCCAGCAAGTGCGCCGCGCACGGTCAGACGATCAATGGTGCACTGAGGCTCGGCGATTGGCGAATTGAGACCTGGAAGAGCCGACTCTGCTTTGGCGAGATTGTGTGGACTCGAAGTCAGTTGACCCAACTCGTAAGGTAAATGGATGGGTGTTGAGCCGATCACGGCGTCTCTTTTTCCCGACACGGCGCAGTTGTCCGAGGATGGGGTGAGCGTGGGAGGCGTCGATTTGCGCGAACTCGCAACCACTTTCGGTACGCCATTGTTTGTTTACGACGAGGCGACGCTGCGCGAGCGGTGTCGCGAGGCAGCGACGGCTTTCGACGACGGCGTGGCCTTCGCGTCAAAGTCCTTTCTTTGTGGGGCTATGGCGCGCCTCGCCTACGAAGAAGGTCTCTGCGTCGACGTGGCTACCGGGGGAGAGCTCGACATCGTCCTGCGGGCCGAAGTTCCCGCCAGTCGAATCATTGTCCACGGCAACAACAAGTCTCGCGAGGAGATCGAACGGGCGATCTCCGTGGGCGTTCATCGATTGGTCGTGGACAACTTCGACGAGATCGAGACTCTTCGCTCTCTGGTCTCTCCTGCGGCTCCGCTCAACGCACTGGTGCGTGTGACACCCGGCGTTGAGGCCCACACGCACGAATATGTTCGAACCGGCCAAGAGGACACCAAGTTCGGTTTCTCGGTAGCGACCGGAGAAGCTCGTCGGGCGATCAACCAACTAAGTGAGATTTCCGGACTGTCCCTCCACGGCGTGCACGCACATATCGGCTCTCAGATATTCGAAGTCGAGGGGTTTCGCGAGTCGATGACGGTGCTGGCCGAGTTCACGGCGTACGACGACTTCGACGAACTCTGTGTGGGCGGAGGGCTGGGTGTCGCGTACGTATTTGGGGAATATGCCCCCTCCATCACGGAGTGGGCCAACGCCCTGCGCGACGCGGCGGAACAATCGGGACTGAAGTCGAACGTGCGAATCCTGGCCGAACCGGGGCGGGCGATCGTGGCTCAAGCGGGCGTCACGCTGTATCGAGTGGGCGTAGTGAAGCCCGTGACTCAACGCACGTATATGGCGGTGGACGGCGGAATGAGCGACAATCCTCGCCCGGTGCTCTATGGATCGGGCTACGAAGCCTTTGACGTAGACCGGCCACTGGCTGAGCGACCCCAACAGGTCCGATTGGTGGGTAAGCACTGTGAGAGCGGCGATGTCCTCATCGACGGGGCCTACCTGCCCGAGGCGACGGGAGTGAACAGTCTCATCGCCACTCCGGTCACGGGTGCCTATGGGTACTCGATGGCGTCGAATTACAATCGGGTTCCTCGCCCCGCCGTGGTATTCGTCCGCGACGGTGGGGCTCAAGAGGTACTTCGCCGCGAGACGTTTGACGACCTCGCGCGACTGGAAGTGGGCATCTAAAGTCCGTCAGACGTCGGTTAGCCTTAATTCATGAAAGGTCCGGTAATTCGTGTCGGCGTGATCGGCGGCGGCTTTGTCGGCACCTCATTGATCGAACTACTGAGCGATCCGACCCGCAATGAGGCCCTGGTGGACGCCGCCACGGCCAACGTGGAGCTTGTCGGCGTGGCCGTTCGCGACACTTCCAAGGCTCGACCAGGCATCCCGGTCTCCCTGCTCACCACTGACGTCGAGGCACTCATTGCGAGTGATTTAGACGTACTAGTTGAGGTCGCGGGGGGCATTGAGCCGGCAAGAACCTACATAGAAGGTGCGCTGAAGCGTGGAGTGTCGGTAGTGACCGCCAACAAGGCCCTCATCGCCGAGAGTGGTACGCAACTGGCCCAACTTGCTCACGACCATGGCGCTGACCTCTTTTACGAGGCGGCGGTCGGTGGAGCGATACCGATTTTGCGTGCGTTACGCAGTTCGCTGGCGGGTGAGCGCATCTCACGGGTGATGGGCATTGTCAATGGCACCACGAACTACATCCTCACCAAGATGACGACCGAAGGCAGTGACTACCACGACGCGCTACGCGAAGCGCAAGCTCTGGGCTACGCCGAAGCGGACCCCACCGCGGACGTGGAAGCCTACGACGCAGCCGCCAAGGTTCAAATCCTCTCGACGTTGGCCTTTGGCACGCGATTAGGCGGCGAAGAGATCGCTCGCGAGGGCATCACTGGCGTGCGAAGCGTCGACGTCGATGTCGCCACGCGCATGGGATACGTCATCAAGCTCATCGGAGTGGCCGAGCGAATCGGTGAAACCGGTATCTCCCGGCGGGTTCATCCGGCCATGGTTCCTGTCAGCCACCCTTTGGCCTCGGTCAACGGCGCTATGAACGCGGTGTTCGTGGAGGGCGTGAAGAGCGGTCCCTTGATGTGGCTCGGCCAGGGTGCCGGCGGTGCACCCACGGCGACGGCTGTCCTCGGTGACGTGCTGGACGCGGCGAGAAACCGCGTCAGTGGCCGCCACGACGTCCCTTTCAGCGGCGACCGTTCCCTTCACTATGTGCCGGCCAGCAGACTCTCCAGTCCTTTTTATCTGAGTGTCGACGTGCTGGATCGCCCGGGCGTGCTCGCCGAAGTCGCCAGCGTTTTCGGACGCCACAAGGTTTCGATCAAGTCGATGGATCAATCGGGTTTTGGCAACGAGGCTCGACTGGCCTTTTTGACGCATGAGGCTCTGAGTGCCGATGTGGAAGCGACGGTGGAGGAGTTGGTAGCTCTCGAGTCAGTGGAATCGGTCGGCGCGTGCATTCGAGTCATTGACGGGGCCGCCACATGATCGGCTGGCGCGGGCTTCTCGTTGAGTACGCTGACTGGCTCGATCTCGATGACGTCGGCGACATCGTCACCTTGCAAGAAGGGAATACTCCCTTGTTGCACGCCGACCAGCTCTCGGAGCGCCTCGAAGCCGACGTCTGGCTGAAGTACGAGGGGCTCAACCCCTCAGGCTCCTTCAAAGACCGCGGCATGACAATGGCCATTACCAAGGCCAAGGCGCTGGGCGCGACGAAGGTGATCTGTGGCTCGACGGGAAATACGTCAGCCGCCGCCGCGGCGTATGCCGCGAAGGCGAACATGGAGTGCGTGGTCCTCGTGCCCGAGGGGAAGATTGCGCTGGGAAAGTTGGCCCAGGCAATCGTCTATGGCGCACAGGTCTTGCAGATCCGCGGCAACTTCGACCAAGCGTTGAACCTGGCCCGCGAACTGACCCAACATCTCCCGATCACCATCGTCAACTCCATCAATCCCGACCGCATCGAGGGTCAAAAGACCGGCGCGTTTGAGATCGTGGACGTGCTCGGCAAGGCACCTGACATTCTCTCTATCCCGGTCGGCAACGCCGGCAACATCACGGCCTACTGGCGCGGCTTCACCCAGTATCATTTTGCGCAGCGCTGTTCGTCGCTGCCCAAGATGTGGGGATTCCAAGCGGCCGGTGCGGCGCCCATCGTGCTCGGGCACCCCGTCGCCAATCCCGAGACCATCGCCACGGCCATTCGCATCGGCAATCCGGCCAGCTGGGTGCCCGCGCTGGAAGTTATCCATGAGTCCTTGGGCGACATCCGATCCGTGACCGATGAGGAGATTCTCGCCGCCTATCACTACATCGCGCGCCACGAATCCATATTCTGTGAACCTGCCTCGGCGGCGTCGGTGGCGGGGCTCTTAAAATATGGCGTACCCCAAGGGTCAACGGTGGTGTGCGTCCTGACCGGTAACGGCTTGAAGGACCCTGACACGGCGGTCAGCTCGAGCGCGTCGCCCGACGTGGTGGACGCCACCCTGAAAGCCTTACTCAGCGAACTCGCATAGTTCGTCCATAATCAAACCTCTGCTATACTGTTGTTTGTCATCCGTTCGGCTATGCCGGCGTAAGGAATCTCTTCCGAGATGACATTTCCCGATTTTCTTCTCCGTTCTGTCACATCATTCTGAGCGGCGAGAAAGGATTCATGCATGGCTATTAAGCCTTCCCCAGACCGTTCGGATCTCGAGTCGAAAACTCGCGAAGATCTTCAAACGATCGCCAAAGTAAAGGGCGTTGACGCTCCCGCCCGCGCCTCGAAAGCGGCACTCATAGAAGCGATCATGGGCGAGCCCTCCGACGCAGCCGCTCCGGCGTCCGCCTCTCGGGCCGTACGCTCGCGTCGTACTGTCGCTACTCCCGTCGATGATTTCGAGGAGTTGCTCGGCGAGTTCGTCGCTGACGCCAAAGTTCCGGCAACCACGGCCGCAACGCCCGCCGCGGCACCTACCTCTGACACCGCCGACAGCAACGGTGGGGAAGTCCTTCCGAGCGAGCGACCTGTTGCTCGCCAGTTCACTCAAACCAGGCCT
Organism: uncultured Acidimicrobiaceae bacterium; assembly: GCA_963756325.1. GTDB lineage: Bacteria > Actinomycetota > Acidimicrobiia > Acidimicrobiales > RAAP-2 > RAAP-2. Next base: position 270,227 of record CAVWNE010000002.1, on the reverse strand, counting down.
GAGCGCCAGCCCCGTGAGTTCACCGACGGCTCCAACAATCGCTCACGTCGCAACCGTCGAAACCGCAACGGCAACGGTGGCAGTGGCAATGGTCGCGAACGCTTCAACGGCGGCGAGTCCATGCCCAACGCCGACCAGCCCTACGCCGGCGAGCTCGTCGAAGTAGAAGGTCTGCTGGACCTGCGCGACGACGGATATGGGTTCTTGCGCACCAAGGGGTACCACGCGTCACCCAACGACGTCTACGTCTCCATCAATCAAGTTCGCCGCTATCACCTGCGAAAGGGTGACACCATCGCGGGCGGCTTTCGCCCGGCGGCCTCGAACGAAAAGTATCCGGCTCTTCTCCGGGTGGACAGCGTCGCGGGGATTGACCCCGAGGTGGCGCGCCTGCGCCCGCGCTTCGAAGATCTCACTCCGCTGTTCCCGGATGAGAAGTTGAATCTCGAGACCAACGAGGGAAAACTCGATCTCACACCGCGCATCGTTGACTTGCTCGCGCCCATCGGCAAGGGCCAGCGCGGACTCATCGTCTCGCCGCCCAAAGCCGGTAAGACGACGATCATGAAGCAGATCGCTCAGTCCATCGAGACCAACAACCCCGAAGTCCACCTCATGGTGCTGCTCGTGGACGAGCGTCCCGAAGAAGTCACCGACATCCGCCGTAGCGTGCGCGGTGAGGTCATTTCGTCGACCTTCGACCGTCCGGCCGAGGAGCACACTCACGTCGCCGAACTCTGCATCGAGCGCGCTAAGCGCCTGGTGGAACAGGGTCGTGACGTGGTGATCATCTTGGATGGGATCACGCGTCTCGCGCGCGCCTACAACTTGGCCGCTCCGGCTACCGGACGGATCATGTCCGGTGGCGTGGACTCGGGCGCGCTCTATCCGCCGAAGAAGTTCTTCGGAGCCGCGCGCAACATTGAAGAGGGCGGTTCTTTGACCATCCTCGCGAGCGCTCTGGTAGAGACGGGTTCCAAAATGGACGAGGTCATCTTCGAAGAGTTCAAGGGCACCGGCAACATGGAACTTCGCCTCGACCGACGCCTCGCCGAGCGACGTCTCTACCCGGCGATCGATGTCAACGCGTCGTCCACCCGCCACGAGGAACTGCTCTTCAGCCGCGAAGCGCTGCCTCAGGTCTGGAAACTGCGTCGCGTCTTGAACGGACTCTCCGCGGAGGGCCGCGACGCCGCGGGGCTAGAGCTGCTCATCGACAAGCTCAAGACCACCAAATCCAACGACGAGTTCCTGGCGGAGATCGCCGGGGGCCCGGCGCCTACTAGCTGATTTCCCGCTACACTTCTTTTCCGCACTTAAGGAGCATCATGAAAGCAGATATCCACCCCCAATACGGCGAAGCCAGCGTGACCTGCTCGTGCGGCAACACCTTTACCACCGAGTCGACCAAGTCGACCCTGCGCGTCGAGCTGTGCAACGAGTGCCACCCCTTCTTCACCGGTAAGCAGAAGCTTGTCGACACGGGAGGCCGCGTCGAGCGCTTCCAGCGCCGCTACGCACAAAAGACGAAGGCGCGCACTCCGAAGGCGTAGGTCCTCGAGTGCTCCGCCCGTTTTGTGCGCTCTCTTGACGAGACGCTGAACGTCCTTCAGGACGAGCTTCGCGTGGTCGAAGCCCAGTTGTCCGAACCCGACGTCGCCAACGACCTCACGCGCCTGCGTGACCTGTCGCGTCGCCACAAAGAGCTCAATGACATCAACGTCGCGTGGCTCGAGTTGCGCGCAGCCCAGGAGGACCTGGCGACCGCGCGAGAGATGTTCAACGAGACCGACGGCTCGGACCGTGAGCAGTGGCGCGAGATGGTCACCACCGCCGAAGCGAGCATCGTGGGGCTCGAGGAAAACCTCGAAACCTTGCTCTTGCCCCACGACCCTAATGAGGGACGCAACGTCATCTTGGAGATCCGCGGTGCCGAGGGCGGGGAAGAGGCGAACCTCTTCGCGGCCGACCTCGCCGAGATGTATCGCCGCTACGCCGCCATGCGTGGCTGGAAGCTCGACGTCATCGAAGAGCGCCAGTCCGACCAGGGAGGCTTGGACGAGGCAACCTATCTCATCAAAGGTGATGACGCGTGGTCGCGTCTCGAGTTTGAAGCGGGCGTGCACCGCGTCCAACGCGTGCCGGTCACCGAAGCCAAAGGGCGCGTGCATACCTCGTCGGCCACCGTGTCGGTCCTGCCCGAAGCAGAAGAGGTCGACGTAAAGATCGACAACTCTGACCTCAAGATCGATGTGTATCGCTCGTCGGGTCCGGGGGGTCAGAGCGTCAACACGACGGACTCGGCCGTTCGCATTACCCACTTGCCCAGCGGCATCGTGGTCTCGATGCAGGACGAGAAGAGTCAGATCCAAAACCGTGCGAAAGCGTTGATAGTTCTGCGCTCCCGCTTGCTCAAGGCCGCTCAGGACGCGCAGGCCAACGAACTCGGCGACCTCAAGCGATCACAACTTGGCGGCGGCGGTCGCAGTGAAAAGATTCGCACGTACAACTTTAAAGAGAATCGCGTGTCCGACCATCGCATCAACTTGACCAACTACTCACTGGACGCCGTCCTCGCGGGCGACCTTGATCCCTACATCGACGCCCTGCTGGCCGACAAGCGCGCGCGGCAGTTGTCCGAGAGTGCCGAACGTTAGCGACGAGTTCGTCGCGGAGCTCGTCGACCGCGGTCTAGAAGTCCGCGAAGCGCGCTGGCTGGTGGAAGAGTTCGTCCCGGGCGGCGACCCCGACGCTCGCGAGGCGTTGCGGGCGGCGGCCACGCGCCGCCTGAAGGGCGAGCCTCTGCAGTACATCATCGGCCACTGGCCCTTTCGAAGCCTCGACCTGGACGTCGACCCACGAGCCTTGATCCCGCGTCCGGAGACTGAAGAGCTGGTCAGCGTGGCCCTGCGCGAGCTCGCCGCGGCGGCCGTCTCCGCGCCACTGATCCTCGACCTAGGCACCGGTTCGGGAGCCATTGGCCTGTCGCTGGTGAGTGAGTTGTTGGCGCGTGGCGTTGCCGCAAGTCTCATTGCCCTCGACCAGTCGAGCGACGCCCTCGCTCTCGCTCGCCAGAACGCGCGCAAGCACCGCCTGGACGCGGTCTCTTTCGTGCGGTCGTCGTGGTTCGACTCTCTCGATACCTCGCTGCGCGGACGGGTCGACTTGATTGTCGCCAACCCGCCCTACGTCGGGGAGGTTGAGTTTCGAGATCTTGATCCCGTGCTTCGCCACGAACCCCGCGGCGCGATCGTCGCGGCGGCCACCGCGGGGATCGCGGGCTTCGCCGACCTCGACGTCGTGGTCCGCGGGGCGCACGCGTGGCTCGCACCGGGTGGCGCGCTCGTCTGTGAACACGGCGATACCCAGCGCCCGGCTCTTCTCGAGTTGACTGTCGAGATGGGATATCGCTTCGTCGAGGACCTCGATGACTTGTCGGGACGACCTCGCATCTTGATTGCGCGGCGATGACACGGATCGTCGATCGAGAAGAGGCGGTCCGTCTGTTGCGCGAAGGCGCGGTGGTCGCACTTCCGACCGACACGGTCTACGGCGTTGCCGCCTCGATCGCGCACGGCGATGCGGTGGCCTCCCTCTTTCTCTTGAAGAACCGCCCCTCGGGGATACCGCTTCCCGTTTTAGTGCACGCGCTCAGTCCCCTCCAGGAGATCGACGTGGAGTGGAGCGAACGGGCTCAACGACTCTCTGAGGAGTTCTGGCCCGGTCCACTGACGATCGTGGTCCCGTCATCGCACGAGTTGGCGATGATGTTGGGTGGATCGAGCGACACCGTCGGGGTGCGCGTCCCCGACGACGAGCTGCTGCTGTCGATCCTGCGTGAGTGCGGCCCGCTCGCCGTGTCGAGCGCTAATACTCACGGCGCCGACCCCTGTCAGAGCGCGCACGGTGTGCTGCGGGCCTTCCCCGGAGGGAGTCTCGCGGGCGTGGTGGACGGCGGCGAGCGGCGAGGCGAAGTGTCAACGGTCGTTGAGGTAGATGAGTCCTCGTGGCGCGTGCTTCGAGATGGGGCCATCCCTGCGGACCGCATCGCTGCGGTGCTTGATTAGTCCGAGTCGACGTCGGGCCAGCGCTCCACCCACCGGGCCGGTCGCTTCTCCAAGAACGCGGACATTCCTTCTCGGGCCTCGTCGCTCGCGAACAGTTCGCCAGACAGTTTGGACGTCCAGTCAAAGGCGTCGTTGAGCGAGAGTGAAGGAACCGTGTGAAGAAGCCTTTTGGTGGCGGCGAGGGCGTGAGACTCGCCAGCCAGGAGATCGTTCACGATCTCTCGAACCGTTGAATCGAGCGACCCGAGCGGGACCGACATCGTAATCAGGCCGGCATCCGCCGCGTCTTCCGCTGCGAAGTGTTGTCCACGAAGGAAAGCGCTCTGAGCCGCGGCGAATCGCATTTTTGGGAGACAGACCACCGAGATGATGGCCGGAGCCACGCCGATACGGACTTCGCTGAAGCCGAACGTGGCCGTGTCGACGGCGACAGAGATGTCCAGCACCGCGGCCAGCCCGACGCCGCCAGCCACGCAGTGTCCGGCGATGCGACCGACGAAGATCTTGGGCGAGTTACGGATCTTGAGGAACAGTTCGCTGAGCGCCACCGGAGCCGCGCCGAAAGATGATCGTTCGCGAAGATTCGCTCCGGCGGAGAACACGGTTCCGGAGTTCGTGAGGATGACGACCCTGACTGTGGAATCGCCGTCGGCTGAGTCGATGGCCGCTACGAGTTCTCCGAGCAGTTCGTCGCTCAGCGCGTTTCGCCGCGGCTCGTCCTTCAGGGTGATGGTCATGACGCCGTCTCTGACGTGGTGTTCGATGAGGCTCACGGGCGGGTCCTCGGTGGGGGACCGTTACTCGGAGCTCCCGCGAAAGCCTGTGCGCGCTGCAGCCAGTGGGTGCCGAGATCGCCGGTGCTGAGGGAGGTGTCACTCGGGTGTCGGCGTTGGGTAACCACCAAGCAGAACTCCTCGGCCGAACCCTCGATGCAGTCCTGCGCGTCGTCAGGACCCCAGCGCCACACGTCCCCCCGAGGACCTGTGAGTTCCAGGCGAACCGCGCCCGTCGGCACCGTTTCTCCGCGAACGCTGTAGGACCAATGGCGCGTGATGAATCCGAGCTGGGCCACGTGGCGAAGTCGGTCGGAGGGCTCGCGGGTGACTCCGAGAGCGTCCACGATGTCGACACCGTGAGCCCAGGTCTCCATCACGCGAGCGGTGAGAAATGACTTCGCCCCCATCGTCGGTCCGTACCAGGCGATACGCGACTGATCGGTGAGGGCGTCGGCGCCGGCGTTGAGGTGTCGCCGACTCTCTCGCCAGAGCGTCACGAGATCCCTCGACGAGAGTGAGCGCAGAGATCCCACGGTGATCTCGTCGAGACTCTCCTTCGCCATGCGTGCGAGCATCTCGTCGAGGTCTCGGCGAAAGCGTTCAGGATCGCTGAGGGCGATCGACGCGCGCTCATCAAAGTACGCCAGATGGGCTATCTGATCGAACACACGCCAACCTGGACTCGCGGTAGCGCGACACCACTGTTCGAAGGTGAGGTTGGCCACCACATCGTCGAGGGAAGCCTGCTCGGCGACGAGGTCGCGACGCAGTTCGTCGAGGTCGCTCACGACGTGAGCAGCGCAGTCGGGATCTCCACGTAGCGACTGCGGAGCCATTCGCCAAGACCCTTCGCCTGAGCGTCTTGGCGCGTGGACGCGGCCACGCCCTCCTCGAGCAGACCGTGAATCACAAAATTGAGCGAGCGCAGGGCCGGGAGCCGAAACCGTTCAACCGTCAGCGGGCTCACTTCGGGCAGGAGGCGACCGAGCTCTTCGGCGCTGAGGAACCCGTCGAGCCAGGCGAATGCCTCGTCGCTGCGAGCAAATACTCCGAGATTGGCGTTCCCCCCCTTGTCGCCCGAGCGCGTGCCAAAGAGTTGTCCGAGTGGGACCAGGGTGGTGGCGCCGCCGGGGGCTTCCACGTGCGAACCGTGGTTGGCCTCGACGTGGGTCGCCGTGGCGGGGGCGACCGAGTCGAGAACGGTTCGTTCGCCGCCAAGAACCGTCACGTACTGGGGAACCAGGTTGCTCGGCACGAGGGCCGGGGAGTAGACGCCATAGGGAGATCCGGCCGAGGGGCCGGAGCCCGGAATGAAGAATCCCGGGACGGTGGAAAGGGCGAGTTCGACCACCGCGTCGGCGAGCGCTCGTCCGACCTTGTGCTCGTCGGGGTCCTTGATGGTCAGACGCCAGGTCGCGACCGCCTCTTCGTTCGTCGGGGAATCGGCCTTGTCGGTGCGCACGACGCGGGTGGTGACGCTCTCAAACTCTCCGGGCGCGTGCGGTGAGGCCGCCCAAAACGCTCTTTCCACTAGATCGGCCTTTTCCTCAATGTCCAGTCCCGTGAGAGCGACACTCAAATCTTTGCGATATCCCCCGAGCTCGTTCATGGCGACCTTCAAAGTGGTGGGCGGCGCCTCTCCCCGGACTCCGCTGATGCGTACGCGGTCGACGCCGACCTGTTCCAGCTCGATCGTGTCGAATCGCGCCGTGACGTCGGGACCTAAGTACGCGGGGGAGCCGATCTCGTAGAGCAGTTGCGAAGTAACGGTGCCAATCGACACTTCGCCACCAGTACCCTCGTGCTTGCCCACCACACAACTTCCGTCCTCGGCGACTTCCACCCAGGGGAAGCCCACCCGTTCCATGTGGGGAACCTCGCGAAAGAATGAGTAGTTTCCGCCAGTTACCTGCGCCCCGCACTCGACCACGTGTCCCGCCACGACAGCCCCCGCCAGTGCGTCAAAGTTGTCGCGTCGCCATTGATAGTGCCAGGCCGCCGGTCCGCACACGAGCGCGGCGTCGGTAACTCGTCCGGTCACCACAATGTCCGCCCCTTCGGCTAGGGCCTCCACGATCCCAAAGCAGCCAAGATAGGCGTTTGCGGTAATGAAGCGCGTGAGATCACCCAGGGGCTCGCCGGTCTCGAAGTGGGTGAGCGCGCCGGCGCCTTGAAGATTGACCAAGCGTCCCAGAAGATTGTCGCCGTTAACGTAGGCGATCGTTGGTGAGAGTCCGAGCCGGTCCGCCAGGTCACGCAGGGCGTGGGCGCACGTTTCGGGATCGAGCCCCCCCGCGTTCGAGACGACCTTGACGCCTCGATCGAGACAGGTCCCCATGACCTGTTCCATCTGGGTCAAAAAAGTGCGAGCGTATCCCTGGCCGGGGTGTTTCGCCCGCGTACGGGCCAAGATCAACATGGTGAGCTCGGCGAGCCAGTCGCCCGTCAAGACGTCGATGGGACCGCCCTCCACCATCTCGCGCGCGGCCGAGAGTCGATCGCCGTAGAAACCTGAGCAGTTGGCAATTCGAATCACACGCTCTCGCTCTCGTTCTCAGGCCGCATAGTCAACAGCGCGGCGCCGCTCACCACTTGATCATCTCTCGCCACGAGAACTTCATCGACCGTGCCGTCGGTGCCGGCCGAGATGACGTGCTCCATCTTCATGGCTTCCAGCACGATCAGCGTCTCGCCCACGTGAACCTGTTGCCCGGGCGTGACGCGCACCTCCAGCACCCTTCCGGGCATGGGGGCGCTGAGCCCGCCGGACTGGGTCTCCTGGCGACGGACTTCAAATCGCTCTACGACTTCGAAGTCCACGGTGCCGTGAAGTGACTGGACGTACAGGTGGCCCGCGGCCTGAGTCACGCGTGCGCGCCGGCGCCGGGCGTTGACTTCTACGTCGATGTGATCGTCGCTCCACGCGTGAACAATGGCGTAGCCCAGGGCGCCCAGATCAAAAGTGCCATCGCGACGTCGCTGGTAGCCCACCTCAATGGAACCTTCGCCGTAGAGCAGCTCGACGCGTTGTCGAGGTAGCCGAGCATTACGCCAGCCGCTCGGAACGTCCGCCAGGACGTGGGCGTCGGCGCGATGACGACCCTGCAACCACAGCGCACCCGCGCACGCCACCCTCGCCAGTTCATCGTCATCGAGGTCGAGGGTCCTCAGAGGATCGAATCGTTCGATGAAGTCGGTCGTGGTCTCTGCGTTGAGAAAGTGTTCGTCGCGCAGCACGTTTACCAGAAAGTCTCGATTCGTTGTTACTCCACCCAAATGCAGGCGTTCAAGACCGAGTGCGAGCGTGGCCGCAGCTAACTCTCGGGTCGGCGCGTGCGAGATGATCTTGGCGAGGAGCGGGTCGAAGTCGACCGTCACCAGTGAGCCTTTCTCCACCCCGCTCTCCCAGCGAAGGCTCGGATCGGGTGCGGGTTCGAAGGCGACAAGCGTGCCCGTCGCCGGAAGAAACCCGACGAGCGGGTCCTCGGCGCAGAGTCGTACCTCGATGGAATGACCGCGTAGGACAATGTCCTCTTGGCGATAGCCGAGCTCCTCGCCCTGGGCGAGTCGCAGCTGTTCGCGAACGATGTCGATGCCGCTGACGTCTTCGCTCACCGGATGCTCGACCTGCAAACGCGCGTTCACTTCCAGAAAGTAAAAGTCGCGGGTTTCGTCGTCCACGAGGAACTCCACGGTTCCCGCCGACTCATATCCAATGGCGTGGGCCAAGGTCAGCGCGGACCGCGCCATGGCCTCTCGCGCGGCTTGGTCCAGCGCCGGCGAGGGCGACTCTTCGATTAGTTTTTGATGTCGACGTTGGATAGAGCAGTCGCGCTCTCCCAGGTGCACCACGTGACCGTGTTGGTCGCCAAGTATTTGAATCTCGACGTGACGCGAACGCTCGACGTAGCGCTCGAGAAAGACTCGGTCGTCCGAGAATCCAGCCAGCGCTTCGCGTTTCGCTGCGTCCAGGGCTTCGCTGAGTTGCGAGGGCGCGTGCACGACTCGCATGCCCTTGCCTCCGCCGCCGGCGGCGGCCTTCACCATGAGCGGGTACCCGATGTCGTTGGCGTCACGGGGATTCTCACTGGAAAGGAGTGCGGGCACTCCCGCGGCCAGCGCGAAGGACTTCGCCGCCAACTTGTCACCGACGTCGGCGATGACCCGTGGGGGCGGACCGATCCAGGTGAGTCCCGACTCGAGAACTTCGCTCGCGAAGTTCGCGTTCTCCGAGAGGAAGCCGTATCCGGGGTGAATCGCTCCGGCCCCGCTGGAGAGAGCGGCGGCCACGAGGGCCGACGGATCGAGATAACTGGTCGGCAACAAAACGGCTTCGTCGGCCTCGCGGACGAATGGGGCGTGGGCATCGGCCGCCACGTAGACGGCGACTGTGTGCAGTCCCGACGCACGGGCCGCGCGAAGAACGCGTCGCGCGATCTCGCCTCGATTGGCCACCAGTAGGGAAGTGAACCTCACAGCCGAAAGACCCCGTACCCCGTGGCTCCCTCGATCGCTCGAGTGCGAACCACCGAGAGACAGATGCCGAGGACGGTGCGCGTGTCGCGGGGGTCGATGATGCCGTCATCGCTCACGGCGCCAGTCGCGGCCAGTGCCAGTGAGCCTTTCTCTTGTGCCTCTTCGACCATGGCCACGATCTTGGCGTCCTCTTCCTCGTCGAAATCCTCACCCTTGCGTTGGGCCTGGCCGCGTCGGACCTGAGACATCACCCCGGCGATCTGTTTAGGACCCATGACGGCGATCTTGGCGGTAGGCCAGAGAAAGGTGAAGCGGTTGTTGAACGCGCGGCCCGACATGCCGTAGGTGCCTGCTCCATAGGACGAGCCAATGATCAGCGTGATGTGGGGCACGTTTGAGTTGGTGACCGCGTTCAACATCTGGGAGCCCTTTTTGATAATCCCCTCGGCCTCGGCCTCTTTGCCGACCATGTAGCCGGTGATGTTCTGTACGAAGATGAGCGGGACGTCGATCTGATTGCACAGCTGGATGAACTGGCCCGCCTTCTCGGCGGCTTTGGGGTGGATGACCCCATTGTTCGCGAGGATGCCGATGGGGAATCCATACACGCTGGCCCAACCGCACACCAAGGTGGTGCCATAGCGAGTCTTGAACTCCTCGAAGCGCGACCCGTCGACCACTCGGGCGAGAACGTCGCGCACGTCCACGCTTTGACGCAGATCGCGACTGACGACGCCCAACAACTCGTCGGCGTCGTAGATCGGCTCGTCACTCTGGAGCGACGCGGGCGGTCCCTGCTTTCGCCAGTTGAGATGCGACACCACTTCGCGGCACATGCGAATGGCGTCCATCTCGTCCTCGGCGAAGTAGTCGCCCAGTCCCGAGACCTCGGCGTGCATCAAGGCCCCGCCCAGCGTTTCGTCGTCGGACTCTTCACCGGTTGCCATCTTGACGAGCGGTGGTCCCGCGAGAAAGATCTTTGATTGATCCTTAACGAGAATGTTGTAGTCACTGAGGCCCGGTTGGTAGGCGCCGCCGGCCGTGGAGGAGCCAAAGACGACGCTGATGGTGGGAACACGCATCTTCGAGAGCTCAATGAGGTCGTAGAAGAACCGCCCGCTCTCGGCAAAGTGACCGGTCTGCATTCGACCTCCGCCACCCTTGCCGACACGTAGGTCAGCGCCCGCGGACTCGACGAAGCTGACGTAGGGAATCTGGTTGTCCCGCGCGATCTCCAGCGCCCTCATCCACTTCTTGGCCGAGTACAACGTGAGTGCTCCGCCGAGTACCGAGGGGTCGTTGGCCATGATCAGGCACTCGGTGCCCGCGATCACTCCAATCCCGACGACCATTCCTCCGCCCACCGCGTAGTCAGAGTCGTAGCCGGCCAGCGCCGAGATCTCGAGAAAGGGGGAGTCGGGATCGAGAACGGCCGCGATGCGCTCGCGCACGGGAAGTTTTCCCCGTGAGCGCATTCTCTCCATGGCCGCCTCCCCGCCACCGGATTCGGCCTGGTCGAGGAGATCGTCGATCACCGCCAACTGTTCCAGCATGTCCTCACGGTTCTTTTGGTACTCGGCCGCGGTCACCTTCAGCGTGGAGACGAGAGGGGGTGCGAGAAGGACTTGCTTCATGAGGCTGATCCTAGTTATGAGTACATTCCGCGTTCTGAACAGGATCGAAGGCCCAGAATTCGATGACGGTCTCAGCCAAGTGCGTTACGGAGTGAACGGTAGGGTTGAACCAATGCGCATAGCCCTCGGCTCGGACCACGCCGGCTACGACCTCAAGACGCTTCTCAAGTCGTCACTGGAGTCCTGGGGTCACGACGTCGTCGATCTCGGCACCAACAGCGCGAGTCAGCCCGTTGACTATCCCGATTTTGGGGCGGCCGTGGGGCACGCGGTCGCTTCGCGTGACGCCGAACTCGGGGTGGCCGTCTGTGGGTCGGGCATCGGGATCGCCATGGCCGCCAACAAAGTCCCCGGTATTCGAGCAGCCGTCGTCCACGACGTGACCTCAGGGCATCTTGCGCGAGAACACAATCACGCCAATGTCTTGTGCCTGGGCGGCCGACTCACCGGCTCGTCGGTCGCGGTGGAGGCTCTGGCCGCTTGGCTCAACGCCGTTCCCGAGAGCCGTCACGACGCTCGCATCCAGAAGTTGAACGAACTCGACGCCGCGATGAAAGAGAAAGGGTAGACAGAGAATGCCTTCTTCCCCATTGGACGCTTGGATCAGTGATGACGATGAGATCGTCGAGCTGTTGCGGCGCGACTATGAGCGCCAGACCTCCACTATCCAACTCATCGCGAGCGAAAACTTCGCCTCTCCCTCGGTGCTCGCTGCGACCGGTTCGGTGCTCACCAACAAGTACGCGGAAGGCTATCCCGGGCGTCGCTACTACGGCGGTAACTACGTGATTGACGAAGTGGAAGACCTCGCTCGCGAGCGGCTTACTGCGCTCTTCGGTGCCGATCACGCCAACGTCCAACCCCACAGCGGAGCCAACGCCAACGTCGCGGTGTACGAAGCTCTGCTGGACGCCGGGGACACAATCCTGGCCATGCGACTCGACCAGGGTGGGCACCTCACCCACGGCTCTCCGGCGTCGATCACTTCCAAGTTCTGGAAGTTTGTCTCCTACGGGGTCACTGCGCGCTCCGATGAGCCAACCTCGCCCGGTGAACTCATTGATTTCAACAATGTTCGTGACCTCGCGCTGGAGCACCGCCCCAAGTTGATCGTGGCCGGGGCGACCGCCTACTCGCGCCAGATCGATCCCGTTCCCTTCCGAGAGATCGCCGACGAGGTGGGGGCCCTGTTGATGTTCGACTCCGCGCACGTGGCGGGACTGATCGCCGGACACTCACACGTCGACCCCGTGCCCTACGCCGATGTGGTGACGTTCACTACCCACAAGACCCTTCGCGGTCCGCGCGGGGGAGCGATCGTCTGTCGCGAGGAGTACGCCAAGAAGATTGACTCTGCGGTCTTTCCCGGTCAACAAGGTGGCCCGCTGGAACACGTCATTGCGGCGAAGGCCGTCGCCTTTAAAGAAGCGAGTCAGCCGGGCTTCTCGGTGTACACCGATCAGGTAGTCACGAACGCCCGGGCCTTTGGTGACGCGCTGGCGAAGGAAGGCTTCCGCATGGTCTCGGGAGGTACCGAGAACCACATGGTCCTGTTGGATCTGCGCGACTTCGACGCAGACTTGACGGGCAAAGCGGCGCAAGAGGCGCTCGATCGAGCGGGCATCACAACGAATCGCAACACGATTCCCGATGATCCTCGTAGTCCCTTTGTCACGTCAGGTCTTCGGGTGGGCTCGGCGGCAGAGACGACGGCCGGCATGGGCGAAGGCGAGTTTGAGACAATTGCCACGCTCATGGCACGCGCCCTTCGCCAGCGTGATGACGAGAGCGCCTTGCAAGAGGTTCGCCACGACGTCGCGGCGCTCTGCGGGTCGTTCAACCCGTACGCGAACTTCTCGATGTAGCCAATGGGCGACATTGCCGCGTACGCCATCGTTACCCTGATTGGCGCAGCGGTGACGCTGCTCGCGAATCGTCCCGCGCGCATCATCTCTCTAAAGGTGGGCTACGTCGCCCAACCGGGAGAGCGCAAAGTTCACGAGAGCGCAACTCCCTACGGCGGTGGCGCCGCGATGCTGGTGGGTTTCTGCGTGGCGTTGCTGTGCGCGTTTCTCGATCCGACGCTGCGCAGTGTCATCACGTCGTCGCACGAGATGTTGGGGGTTCTCTTGGCGGCGGGCGTCATTTTCGTCGTCGGCGTGCTGGATGACTTTCGTGAGATGAGCGCCCCGGCCAAGGTCGCCGGTCAGTTCCTCGCCGCCTCGATCCTCTACTTCTCGGGTGCCACCATGTACCAACTGAAGTTGCCGTTCGCGGGCTTCATCGTGCTCGGTCCGTCGGTTTTGCCGATCATCACCGCGGTGTGGGTCTTCGCGCTCTCTAACGCCGTGAACTTGATCGACGGCCTCGATGGGTTGGCGGCGGGCATTGTCGCCATCGCCTCTGGCACGCTCTGCGTGTACGGCCTTCGTCTCGAGAACCTCGGCCTCCTACCCACGACAAACGTGGGACCGCTGATCGCCGCCTTGACGTGTGGCATCTGCATCGGGTTCCTGCGCGACAACTTCCATCCGGCCAAGCTCTTCATGGGTGACGCCGGTGCGTTAATGCTGGGGCTCTTGATGAGCGCCTCCACCATGGTGATCGGCGGTCGTACCCCACCGGCCAGCGGGGTGACCTTCTTCTTCTTCGCCCCGCTGCTGATACCGGTCTTCATCCTGGGCGTGCCGCTCGCGGACGCCGTGTGGGCCTTCGCCCGGCGCACGGTGTCGGGGCAGGGCTTTCATACGCCGGACAAACTGCACGTGCACCATCGCCTGATGCGCCTCGGTCATGGGCATCGACGCACGGTGATCATCTTGTGGTCCTGGACCGTGCTGTTGTGCGGGTTCGTCTTGTTGCCCCTCTTTGACACCCGGGCCAACGTCTTCATTCCCCTGGGCGTAGCGGTGCTCGTCATCGCCCTCTTCACCTGGTTCAGTCCCTTGCGCGGTCGGCTGCACCGATTAAGGGAGCGGGCCTCGGGTCAGCACGAACAGGTACGCCGATGAGTGGCCCGATGAGTCACGAGCCACACAACGGGCCCGACCAGGGAAAAGCTACCCTCAGAGATCTGCCCGGTATCGCAGCTTTTGGGGCCATGGGAATCACCTTGGCGGTCTGCGAAGGACTGGGTGTTCTGCTCGGGCTCTACCTTGACCGGGTTGGTCACTTCGCGCCGTGGGGTCTTTTAATAGGGATAGTGTTGGGGTCGGTTATTGCCGTGGCGAGTGTCGTGAAGCTGGTTCGGCGTTACCTCTAAAATTGACCGCTCGTGTTAGAAAACCTACCCACCGATACCCTCCCACGTCTGCTGCGCCGAACCACGTTGTCTGCCATCGCGGTGGGTTTCGTTGGTTTTGTCATCGCCATCTTTATAGCGCCACCGACCGCCGCCCTCGGGGTAGCCGTGGGCATTGCCCTCGCGATCGGGAATTTTCGCCAGCTGGTACGCCAGACCGGGCTGGTTGAGGTCAAAGGCGAACAAAACACTAAGGTCGTGCGTCGCCAGCTGGGTGGCCGGACGGCCGCCCGCTTGGCGGTCCTGACCGTCATCGTGCTCGTCATGCTCTGGCTGAACGCCCCCCTAGGAATAGGTATGGTGTCGGGGCTCGTTATTTATCAGATCGTGTTTGTTTTCAGCGTTTTGCGGGTCGTGGCGAATCAGGGAGGAGTGCAGTGAAGACGTTGTATGCGGCGAAGAACATTGCTGTCGGCGTGCACCCCACTTGGCATATCTTCCACCTGACCATTGACTACGACATTGTCACGTCCACCCTCGTGGCGGCGGCCATTTTTCTCTTCCTCGGCTTCTGGATGGTGAAGAAGGCCACACCCGGTGTGCCCGGCAAACTGCAACTCATCTGGGAGCTCATCACTGTTGATCTGGTGGGCGAGCTCGCGGAGTCGGCGATCGGTCCCCAGGGTAAGAAGTTCGTCCCGGTGGGCGTGACCTTATTCATGTTCATCCTGATCTGTAACTGGCTCGACTTCATTCCCACGTCTATGCACCCCGGGGTGTCGGGAGCCATCTTGCCGGCCCCGACCGGCGACGTGAATCTGCCGCTGGCGATGGTGGCCTACGTCATCATCTGGGTGCACGTGGAGTCGTTGCGCGCCCGGGGCTTCAAGGGGTACTTCAAGCACTACGCCAAGCCCTTTGTGGCCCTCACGCCCATCAACGCCATCGAAGAAGTCACCAAGCCCATCACCATGACCTTTCGTCTCTTCGGCAACATCTTCTCTGGTGGACTCTTCGTCGTGGTGCTTCTGGCGCTGTTGCCGGTCTACGTGACGTGGCCCGTGGAGATCGTGTGGAAGTTCTTCGACACCGGTCTTCTCGGCACGATTCAAGCGTTCATCTTCATGCTCTTGACGATTCTGTACTTCGGCTTTGCCATGAGTCATGACGACGAGGTCGGAACCAACACTTCTCAACTAGAGACGTCTCACTAAGAAAACCCAGGAGGAATTAACAATGGCAACAGATTCATCGAGCGTCAGCGATGCGGTACGCAACGCCGGAGCCCTCGTCGGTGGTGGCATTGCCCTCGGCGGAGGAGCTATCGGCGCCGCGATTGGTGACGGCCTGGCCGGAAGCCAGACCATTGCTGCCATCGCGCGTCAACCCGAGATTGAGAACAAGGCACGCACGTACTTCTTCTTGACCGTCGGACTCGTCGAGGCCATGTACTTCATCAACTTGTTGTTCATGGTCGTGTTCGTTTACGTCTTCAAGAAGCAATAGGTCATCCGACGTCACCCGACGTCACCTCAGGTTGTTTAGGAAAGAAGGTCTCACGAGATGATTGGCACGTCAATCTTTCTCCTGCCCAACGGCACGTTCTTCGTCGAACTCATCGTCTTTGCCGCGATCTTGTACATCGCCAAGCGGTTCTTCCTGCCCGTCGTCAACAAGATGCTCGAGGATCGACAAGAGAAGATTCGTACCGCGCTGGCGGCGGCCGACGCGGCGCGGGCCGAGGCGGCGGCGGCCGACGACGAGCGCGCGAAGGTGCTGGCCGAGGCTCGCGACCAAGCGAGAACCATCGTGGCCGGCGCCCAAGAGACCTCTGATCAGTTGAAGGCCGAGGCTGCGGGCCGCGCTCAGGCGGAGTACGACCGCATCGTGGCCTTGGCCGACAGCGAAGTTGCCTCCGCTCGCCAGCACGCCATCGACGATGCGGCGGGTCGAATCGGCGAGATCGTCTTTGACCTCGTCTCTAAGATCGTGGCGCGCGAAGTCGACCAAAGTACGCACGATGACCTGGTGCGCGAAGCGGTTGCCGCGTTGAACGCGGAAGCCGCCAAAGGGGCGAGCCGCTAATCATGCTGCCCAAGCTCGAAGGATTCGCGACCGCCGTTCTCGGCCGACTTGACGCGACCTCGCTCGCGCGAGTGACCGCGGACCTCGAATCCATCGACTCGACCATTCAGACCCGTCCCGACTTGAGCGCCGTTCTCACCGACACCTCCATCTCCCACGTCGCGCGCGGGCAAGTGGTGAACGACCTGCTCGAGAACAAGGTGAGTGCCGAGGCGCTGCGCCTTGCGGTGTACGCGGCGAGCGCCGTGCCGGCCCAAGAGGTTCCGCGCTCGCTGGGCGACCTGGTCTTTGGCGCTCGTGCTCTTCGTGACATGGGCGAGTTCCCTCACCCAAGCCTCGGTCTGTTGGATGCGCGCCGACGCGTCGCCGGTTTCGCCGACGCCCTGCTCGAAGAGATCAATACCGAGAGCTTCTCGACCATCGAAGATGACCTCTTTCGCTGGGCTCGCACGGTGGAAGGAAACGAAAGCCTCCGCCACCTTCTGCTGGACCGCGACGCACCCCTGGGGTCACGTCTCGGACTCACTACTCAACTGCTGGAGGACAAGGTCAACCCCGTCTCTTTGGCCCTCGCCCAATTCACCATCGTCGGGGGACGACCGCGCGATGTCGTGGGCACGCTCGACTACCTCGTCAACTACGTGGCCCAATCGCGTGACTGGCGGGTCGCTCGGGTGCTCACGGCGCGAGAGCTCGACGCCGACGTCCAGCACGATCTGGTTGACTCCCTGCACGCCATCACTGGTAAAGACGTCGAGCTACAGATCGCGGAGGACCCCTCGCTGCTCGGAGGAGTCCTCGTCGAGATCGGCGACCTTCGACTGGACGCCTCCACTAAGGGCCGACTGGGAGCACTGCACGACGCGGTGGCATCCGGTCGAGACCTCCAATCGGCTCTACAACGAAACAATTAGGAGAAGGAATACGTGATGACTGAGCTCACCATTAGCGCCAGCGAGATCACTGAGGCACTGCGTAAGCACGTGACCGACTTCAACCCGGCCGTCACGGCCGAGCAGGTCGGGCGGGTCGTGGAGGTCGGTGACGGGATCGCGCGCGTGTCGGGTCTGCCCGAGGCGAAGGTGAACGAACTGCTCGAGTTCGAAGACGGCACCATGGGCCTCGCCATGAACCTGGACGAAGAGACCATTGGCTGCGTGGTCCTCGGCTCGGTCGACAACATCGAAGAAGAGCAGGTCGTGCGCTCCACGGGTCGCATCTTGTCGATGTACGTGGGCGACGCCCTGCTCGGCCGCGTAGTGAACGCGTTGGGCGAGCCGATCGACGGCAAGGGACCGCTCAATAACCCCCAGACCCGACGGATGGAGATTCAAGCGCCGGGTATCACCGGTCGTCAGCCCGTGAGTCAGCCTCTCCAGACCGGTATCAAGGCCATCGACGCGATGGTGCCTATTGGCCGTGGTCAGCGCGAGTTGATCATTGGCGACCGCAAGACCGGCAAGACCAGCGTGGCCATCGACACGATCTTGAACCAAAAGGGCCAGGGCGTGAAGTGCATCTACGTGGCCGTCGGTCAGAAGAACTCCTCGGTCGCCCAGACCGTGAAGACATTGGAGGACTTCGGCGCGCTGGAGTACACGGTGGTCGTCATCGCCGGAGCCGGCGACCCCGCTCCCTTTAAGTACCTGGCGCCCTACGCCGGTTGCGCCATCGGTCAAGAGTGGATGGAAAACGGTGAGCACGCGCTGATCGTGTACGACGACCTCTCCAAGCAAGCCGAGGCCTACCGACAGATCTCGTTGCTGCTACGCCGTCCACCGGGCCGCGAAGCCTACCCCGGCGATGTGTTCTACCTCCACAGCCGACTCCTGGAGCGCGCCGCCAAACTGAGCGACGAGCTGGGCGGCGGTTCGTTGACTGCGCTGCCCATCATTGAGACCAAAGCGGGCGACATCTCGGCTTACATCCCGACCAACGTGATCTCCATCACCGACGGTCAGATCTTCTTGCAGGCCGACTTGTTCTACTCCGGCGTACGCCCGGCCATTGACGTGGGTAACTCGGTCTCGCGCGTGGGTGGCGCGGCGCAGATCAAGGCGATGCGCACGGTGGCGGGAACGCTGAAGATCGACCTCGCGCAGTTCCGCGACCTCGAGTCCTTCGCCACGTTTGGCTCCGAGCTGGACAAGTCGTCCCAGCAACAGCTCGACCGCGGCTATCGCCTGACAGAGTTGTTGAAGCAGGGACTTAATGCGCCGATGCCCGTGGAAGAGCAAGTGGTGGTGATCTACGCGGGTACCCGGGGATGGCTCGACACCGTCCCGGTCGAAGACGTCGTTCGCTTCGGAGCGGAGTTCCTCACCGACATGCGCGCGAAGCACACCGATATCTTGAGCAACATCAAAGAGACCAGCGCCCTCAATGACACTGAAGCCTTGGACGCGGCACTGAAGTCGTTCCTCGACAGCTTCGCACCCAGTAACTAAGAGACCACGAGCGAGAGAAAGGAGGAGTCATGGCCGGAGGACAGGAGCGGGTCCTGCGTCAGCGCATTCGATCCGTGCGCTCAACGCGCAAGATCACCAAAGCGATGGAGCTAATCGCGGCCTCGCAGATTCCTCGGAGTCTCGCGCGGATCATCGCGAATCGTCCGTATCGACTCGGCATGCAGCGAGTCGTGCTGGAGGCCGCCCTCGGTGACCCCGCCGGGGCGAAGAGGCTCCTGACCTTGCCCGACAAGATCGACTCGGCCTTGGTGCTCGTCATCACCGGAGACCGCGGACTCTCGGGCCCCTACAACAACGCCTCGTTGCGCGCGGGCGAGCGTCTCGTCGCACGGCTGCAAAGTGAGGGCACGCAGGCCCAACTTTTCGTGGTCGGGAAGAAAGCCAGCGCGTTCTTTCGCTTCCGCGGCCTCAACGTGCAGCAGAGTTTCGCCGGCTTCGTGGACCGTCCGACCTACGCAGACGCCCAGGAGATCGCGCGCCCACTGATCGCCGCCTTCATGAGCGGTCAGGCCCAACAGGTTCTTCTCGTCTCCACGAGGTACCTCTCTGCGGGCTCGCAGTCGATCCAGGTGGAGCAGCTCTTGCCCCTGGTGATTCCCGAGCTGCCCGAACCCACCGAGCCCCAACCCCTGCACGGCTACACCGAGTTTGAACCCGACGTGGAAAAGCTGCTGTTCTTTTTGATGCCGCGCGCTCTGGAGAGTGAGATCTTCTCGGCTCTGTTGGAGGGCGCCGCGTCATTTCACACGTCGCAACAGCGCGCCATGGCCGCAGCGACCGACAACGCCGATGAGCTCGGCCAGACCTTGACACGAGTGATGAATCGGGCCCGCCAGGACTCGATCACCACCGAGATTATGGAAATCGTGGGCGGTGCCGAAGCGCTCCGCTCGGGAAAGTGAGAATCAAATGACCGTCGCACCAGAAAAGACCAACCTCGAGACCGGCCGCGTGGTCGCGATCGCCGGACCCGTTGTGGACGTAGAGTTTCCGCCCCACGCGCTACCCGAGATCAATCACGCGGTGGAGATGGACATCGATCTCGAAGGCAAGACCATTACTGTCGTCGCCGAGGTCGCTCAGCAGATCGGTGAAGGACGCGTGCGCTGTGTGTGTATGCGAGCTACCGATGGGCTAGTGCGCGGCGCGATCGTTCGCCAGAGCGGGCACGGTATCACGGTTCCCGTCGGTGACGCCGTCCTGGGGCACGTCTTTAACGTGGTCGGTGAGCCTCTGGACACCGACGACATCGGCACGGTCGAAGATCACTGGGAGATTCACCGCAGCGCGCCAGCCTTTGACCAACTCGAGCCACGGGCCACCATGTTCGAGACCGGCATCAAAGTCGTCGACCTGCTCGCCCCCTACGTGCAGGGCGGCAAGATCGGCCTGTTCGGTGGGGCCGGCGTCGGCAAGACCGTCCTCATCATGGAGATGATCCGTCGCGTCGCTGAGCAGCACGATGGCGTGTCGGTCTTCGCCGGCGTGGGGGAGCGCACTCGTGAAGGGACCGACCTCCTACTCGAGATGCGCGAGTCGGGCGTTATCGAAAAGACCGCCTTGGTCTATGGCCAAATGGACGAGCCGCCGGGGGTACGCCTGCGCGTAGCGTTGGCCGCCCTCACGATGGCCGAGTACTTCCGCGACGTGAAGAATCAGGACGTGTTGCTGTTCATCGACAACATTTTCCGCTTCGTGCAGGCGGGCTCGGAGGTCTCCACTCTGCTCGGTCGCATGCCCTCGGCCGTGGGTTACCAGCCCACCTTGGCCGACGAGATGGGTGAGCTCCAAGAGCGCATTACCTCAACGCGAGGACACTCGATCACCTCGCTGCAGGCGGTCTACGTGCCGGCGGACGACTACACCGACCCCGCGCCGTTCACCACCTTCACCCACCTGGATGCCACCACGGAGCTCAGTCGTCAGATCGCCGCGCTCGGCATCTACCCGGCCGTCGACCCCCTCACTTCGACCTCAAACATCCTGGCGCCCGAGATCGTAGGAGACCGGCACTACGCCGTGGCCCGTCAGGTGCAGCAGATACTTCAGCGCAACAAGGAACTCCAGGACATCATCGCGATTCTTGGACTCGATGAACTGTCCGAAGAGGACCGCATCACCGTCACTCGCGCCCGCAAGATACAGCGGTTCTTGTCCCAGCCGATGTTCGTCTCCAAGGTCTTCACCGGCATTGACGGCATCAACGTGCCGATTCAAGAGACGATCGAGTCCTTCGAGAGCCTCGTTAAGGGCGAGCTCGACCACTACCCGGAGCAGGCGTTCTTGAACGTCGGCGGCGCCGCGGACGTGGAGAAGAAGGCCGCGGAGATGGCGAAGGGCTAATGGCGACGTTGAACGTGGAGATCCTCACGCCCGAGGCGGCGCTGTGGGCGGGTAGCGCCACGGCACTCATGGCGCGCTCGTCCGAGGGCGAGTTCACCGTCCTACCCGAGCACACCGCCACCGTGGGCGACGTCGTCCCCTACGTGGTGCGCGTACAGACCACCGACGAAGGTGAGATCGCCTTCGCCGTTCACTCGGGATTCTTTCAGGTGGGCAAGGGACTAGAAGCCGATACCACCCTCGCGACCGTGCTCGCCAGCGTGGCCGAGCGCACCACCGAGATTGACGTTCCTCGCGCCCAAGCCGCCAAAGAAGCGGCCGAGTCTCGCCTCGCGTCGGCCACCAAAGGAGAGGACGAGAGCGAGGAGATTCTGGCCTACGCCGCCTTACAAAGAGCCGAACTTCGACTGAGCGCCGCGTCCAAGTAGCTAGCGGCCGGACACGTAGTCCAACAGATCCTTCTTGTCCTGTTCGAGCTCGTCGAGCCTCGCCTTGACGATGTCGCCGATGGAGACAAGACCGACCAGGTGACCGTCATCAACCACGGGCACGTGACGGATACGGCGATCGGTCATGGTGGTCATCAGCTCGTTTAGTTCGGTTGACTCGTTGCAGGTCACGACGTCGTGGCTCATGAGTTGGGACACCTTGAGTTTGAGCGCCTTCTCTCCGCTCACCGCGAGGGCCCGCACGACGTCTCGCTCGGAGAGGATGCCGACCAGCGGCGACTGCTGTCCCGTGACCACGAGCGCACCGATGCCACGCTCTTTCAACAGCGCGATCGCGTCGGTGATGGATCTCTCCTGGGAGATGGTCGATACCTCGCGACCCTTGGTTGCCAACAGATTCGATACCTTCATGTCACCCTCCTTGGTGGGAACGCCTAGAACCCCGGGGTTATAGGGCGGACATTAGGCCTCTGAGTTCTCCCGCGCAACCAGCAACTTTGTGAACAAAAGAACTTCGGGGCGGGCCTGGTGCCTAGAGGCCCGCGGTGGTGAATTCCTGAAGTTTGTCGTGACGATGAAAGGTCTCGATGGTGCGGATTGTGCCCGAGCGCGAGCGCACGACCAGCGACTGCGTGGTGGCGCCAAAGTCATAGAAGCGCACGCCGCGAAGAAAGTCGCCGTCGGTAATGGCGGTCGCGGAGAAGAAGCAGTCGTCACTCGCGACCAGATCGTCCCCGGTCATCACTCGCGAGAAGCTGTACCCGAGCGCTTCGGCCTGGCGACGGACGTCGTCGCTCTCGGCGTGCAGGACGCCTTGAATCTCCCCGCCGAGTCCCTTGAGTGCGGCCGCGGCGATGACCCCTTCGGGCGTGCCGCCGATGCCGAGGAGAACGTCCACGCCCGAGTTCGGCCAGCCGGTGGCGATGGCGCCCGCGACGTCGCCGTCGGTGATGGAGATGACCCGCGCCCCGGCCTCTCTGACCTCTGCGACCAGATCGTCGTGTCGAGGGCGATCGAGGATGACGACGCCCATCTCCTGGACGGGCTTGTTGAGTCGCTTGGACAGTTCGGTGAGGTTGTCGGTCGCCGAGGCGTTCACGTCGACCGCGCCACGTCCGCGAGGACCTACGGCGATCTTCTTCATGTAGAAACAGGGTCCGGGATTGAACATGGTGCCGCGTTCACTGAGCGCGATGACCGCCAGGGCGCCGTTTCGACCGAGGGCCGTGAGCCGCGTGCCATCGACCGGATCGACCGCCACGTCCACGAGAGGGGGGCGACCGTCGCCGATCTTCTCGCCGTTGTAGAGCATGGGCGCTTCGTCTTTCTCGCCCTCGCCGATGACCACGACGCCGTCCATCGTGACCGCTCCGAGGACGAAGCGCATGGCGTCGACCGCGGCCCCGTCGGCGGCGTTCTTGTCGCCGCGACCCGACCACCGGGCGGCGGCGATGGCCGCCGCCTCGGTGACTCGGATCAGTTCCAGGGCGAGGTTGCGGTCGGGCTTAACGGGCGGCTGCACAGGCTCAGCGTACTCGGGGGCTTCCTTTCGTCCCAAACGAAATTTTGGACAAAACCGAGGACCGGCAATACTGAGAGGGTGAGTTCTCTCGTCGTAAAGCCCGTCGGAGCCCTCGAAGGCGAGGTTCGAGCCTACGGGGCCAAGAACGCGGTTCTCAAGCAGATGGCCGCCTGTCTTTTGGCGTCGGGCGAGCATCTTTTGACCAACGTGCCCCACATCAGCGACGTGGGGGTGATGAGCGAGCTCTTGGTTGCGCTCGGCTGTGAGGTCTCCGTACCTCGAGAGCATGAGTTGACCATCGTGGTGCCGGCCGCGGAGCAACTGCACCCCGTTGCCCCCGCGCATCTGTTCGAGGCCATGCGCGCATCGATCGTCGTTCTCGGCCCCCTCCTCGCCCGCTGCGGCGAGGCGAACATGGCCCTGCCCGGCGGCGACGATTTTGGACAGCGACCGATCAACTTTCATACCGAAGGGCTGAGCGCCATGGGGGCCACCTTTCGTAACGATCGGGTCTCCATTCACGCCACCACCACCTCGCCGCGACTAAGCGCCACCCGCATCACGCTCGAGTACCCGAGCCACACCGCGACCGACAACCTGTTGATGGCGGCGGTCCTCGCCGAGGGCCGAACCATCATCGACAACGCCGCCCGAGAGCCCGAAGTGGAAGACCTCGGACGACAGCTCATCGCCATGGGCGCGCGCATCGAGGGACTGGGAACCTCTCTCCTCACCATCGACGGCGTCCCTGAGCTCGGGCCGGCCGCGCACCGTGTGGTGACGGACCGCGTCGTCTCGGGCACCTATCTCGCCTCAGCCCTGATCACGACGGGTTCCGTGCGCGTGGTCGACGCGCGTCCCGAGCACATGGTCATGTTTTTGCGCAAGCTCGAAGCGATGGGGGCCGACGTGGATCGCCACGGAACCGGGGTGGGCGTGGAGTCCCGGGGAAGCTTGCGTGCGGTTGACATCGCGACCTTGCCCTACCCGGGTGTGGCGACCGACTACAAACCGATCTTGACCACCACGTTGAGCGTGGCGAACGGCGTCTCGGTGGTGACGGAAAATCTCTTCGCCGGCCGGTTCCGTTACGTCGATGAGCTGGTGCGATTGGGCGCGAACGTCACGACCGAAGGACATCACGCGTTGATCCGCGGGGTGGATCACTTGACCGGTACGACGGTGCGCGCCAGCGACATTCGCGCCGCCGCCGCCCTGGTGCTGGCGGGACTCGTGGCCGAAGGCGAGACGACGGTGACCGGACTGGAGCACGTTGATCGCGGCTACGACGACTTCGTCGGTCGGCTCAGTTCACTGGGCGCGAATATCGAACGGTTCTCGTGATCTCGCGCGAACCGGCTGAACTTCTCGTCGCGGCCCGCGACGGCTCGAGAGTGGCGCTGGCGCGACTCTTGACCTACGTGGAGTCCGGGGGTGCCCATCACCGTGACACCGTCGCCTTGGCGTACGCCACTCCTGCGCCGTACGTCGTCGGGCTCACCGGTTCGCCCGGGGCGGGCAAGTCCACGCTGACCGATCGATTGATCTCGACCTCCCTCACCCATGGCCAGGTGGGCGACGAAGAGAGCTTCGAACAGGTTGCCGTTCTCTGTATTGATCCCAGTTCGCCGTTCACCGGCGGGGCGATCCTGGGTGACCGGATTCGGATGCAGGATCACGCGACCGACAGTCGCGTCTTCATTCGCTCCATGGCCACGCGGGGCCATCTGGGCGGGCTCTCGGTCGCGGTGCCTGAAGCCCTTCGACTCCTCGGTGCCGCGTCATTCCCTTTCGCCTTCGTAGAGACGGTGGGCGTGGGGCAGATGGAGGTTGACATCGCTTCGGCGGCCGACACGACCATCGTGGTCACGACTCCGGGATGGGGCGATTCCATGCAGGCGAACAAAGCAGGCCTGTTGGAGGTGGCGGACATCTTTGTCATCAATAAGGCTGATCGATCTGGGGTGAAAGAGACGCGCCGCGATCTCGAGCAGATGCTGGATCTGGGGCGAAGCCACGAGTGGCGTCCCCTCATCGTGGAGACGACCGCCACCAGCGACGAGGGAACTGAGGCGCTGTGGGAGGCCATCGACGCCCATCGACGCTTCCTCGATAAGGACCTTCTGATGCAGGCGCGACGTCAACGAACGCGGGTAGAGCTCGACAAGGTGGTGAGCGCGGTACTGCGATCACGTGTGGCGCAGCTCGCGCACGAAGGGGCCTACGAAGCGCAGATCGATGCGTTGGTTGAAGGACTCACCGATCCTTACCGCGCGGCAGATGAGCTGCTCAACGACTCGTGATTGCCACGTCTGTTGCCTATGATCTGGTCTTCGTCGTGCACATCATGGCGGCTGTTGGAACGATCATTGTCTTCATCGCGATGCGCGTCGCGGCGCTCGGTGTGGCCCACGGGGCCGACGCCGAGACACAGGCTCTGCGTCTTCCCCAGCGTCGAAACTGGGCCGCACGACTGATTCATCTCCTGCCCCTAACCGGTTTCATCATGACCTCGAGTGGTGGGCGCTCGGTGTCGTTCACTCACCCGTGGGTGATCGTGGGCCTGATCTGTTACCTGGCAGCTGCGGGACACCTGGAGGCGAAAACGTTGCCGGAGGAACGACTGGTCGCTGCCACCATTGTCCGCGACGGCGTAGCGACCAAGGAGCAAGGACGTCATCTGGTTGGCTCGATCGACATACTTCTCGCGATCATGGGCGTTGCTCTCATCACGATGCTGGTTCAGTACTAACTACCTCAAGGGCCGACCATGCGGAGGTCGGGCCTCGCCCGCCTTCAAGATTTTTTTCTGGCCCTTCGTTTTCATCAGACCGGGGACCGCTCCCACCAGGCATGTCATCCGGGGCACGCCCAAAACTTTTTTCCAGGCCTGTATTGACTTTTCGCCCCCGAGTACTTAGTATCTTCACTTAATTAAGTAAGTTTCCGTGACGAGATGGTGCGTCATAAGGGGGGGAATGGCTCGGAAGAAGTCTGAAGACGTGTCCCAACCGCAGCCTCCCTCGGAGACCCTTGAGACGAAGAATGAACGGGAGCCCGCTGCCCGTCCCAACCCGCAGCGGGCTTCCCGTTCACTTCTCCGAGACTTTAATGTCAGCCTGCTCATTGAGTTAGTTCGCCGAGCCGGTTCTATTTCGCGAGCGGAACTGGCTCGCCAGAGCCAACTCAGCGCCCCTACCGTGTCGGCCATTGTCGATTCACTGTTGAAGCGTGGCATCGTCATCGAGACCACCACTGCGCCATCGAGCGGAGGACGACCGCCGGTTCTGTTGAGCGTGGATCCGAAGGCCGGCTACGTAGTGGGGATCAAGTTGCGTGGTGACGGGGTGACCACGGTGGTCTGTGACCTGGATGCGCAGATTGTGTCCAGCAACGAACGCTACGTACCACTGGTGGGCGATCCGATGGCCGCGCTTGATGCCATAGAGGAAGAGACGCGACGCGCCCTTCGCGACGCCGCCGTTCCGGCCTCGAAGGTGTTGGGAGTCGGCGTTGGTATGTCGGGGGTCATCGATTCGACCGCCGGCGTGTGTCGGTTCTCTCACCTTCTGCAGTGGCACGATGTCGAACTCGCGGCCCCACTCCGTCGGCGCATGGGCTTACCAGTGTGGGTCGAGAATGACGTCAACACCTTGGCCGTCGCGGAGAAATGGGCCGGTGACGCGCACACGGCGAGCAACTTCGTCACGCTGAGCGTGGGCCGCGGCATCGGTTTGGGCATCGTTGTTGATCGCTCTCTTTATCGCGGTTCGCACGGGGCGGGCGGCGAGTTCGGACACATGATCGTGGAGCCGGGCGGACCGCGGTGTGAGTGCGGAAGATTTGGATGCCTTGAGGCCATGGTCGGTGAAGGTGCCCTGCGACGTCGAGTCAGCGAGCGCAAAGGTCACGACGTTTCGCGAGAGGAACTTCTGGTGCTGGTGGAGATGGGTGACTCCGCCGCCCTGGACATCGTGGATAGTGCGGGGCGAAAGCTCGGACTTGCCGTGGCCAACATGGTCACGCTGCTAAATCCCGAGCTGCTCATTATCTGCGGTGAAGGCACGGCGCTCGGCTCGGCCTTCATAGATCCCATCGTGAGCTCTGTTCGCGAGCAGACTTTCGCCGATCTCGGTCGCCAACTCGAGATCAAGATCCAGAGTTGGGGTGATGAAGCCTGGGCCGTGGGCGCCGCCACGCTGGTGCTTCGCGAGTCGTTCAATCTTCCGGGTGCGGACGATAGAAGTCAGGCCATTTGGCATCGCGCGAGCTCAACTTCGACCGCGAACTCGGCCGAAGTGAATTTCTTCTAGGGAGTTGGTTTGAGCATCGAGATCGACGTTTCTAAAGTGCGCCAAAGTGTGGACGCCATATTGCGCAACCAGAGTATGAACGGCGCGATTATTGCTTCACCCGACTTTGCTCAATACAGCTTCTGCTGGCTGCGCGACAGTTCGTTCAACGCTTACGCGCTTGATCTTGTCGGCGAACATGCCGCCTCGAGCCGATACCACCTCTGGGTGAATCGTGCGGTGAACGGCATCGCTCGGACGATCGACGACGTCATCGAGGCTCACGAACGGGGAGACTCCCTCAGTCCTCTTCACATGCCTCCGGCGCGATTCGCGCTGGATGGATCGGTTGTCATTGATGACTGGCCGAACTTCCAGATTGACGGTTATGGGACTTGGCTTTGGTCACTCGGCCAGCATCTTGACTTTTCGGGCAGCGCCGAGGTACCCGCTGAGTACCTCGATTCGGTGCGTCGGGTGGCGCGATACCTCTCTACTTTCTGCTTTAGCCCGTGCTGGGACGTGTGGGAAGAGAACGGCGATGCTGTCCATACTTCGACGCTCGCGTGCGTCTATGGCGGGCTCATGGCGGCCGGACGTATGTTGAGTGACCGTTCGTACCTAGAGAGTGCGGCGTCAGTGAAGGCCCGTCTGATGGGTGACGCCCAGCGTCACGGCTACTTTGTGAAGTCAAGTTTAAATGGGGACGTCGATGCCAGTTGCCTCTGGCTGGAGTCACCGTTCGGAGTGGTTGACCCCGATGACGAGTACTTCGCCGCGACAGTGGCCCTGATAGAGGAACGCCTCACGTTCGAGGGAGGAACTCGCCGCTACCCTACCGACGTCTATTTCGGTAGCGGCGCGTGGCCCGTGCTGACAGGATCGCTTGGATGGCACTACGCAAACCTTGGAGATCGCGAGTCCGCCGAACGCTGTCGCGCATGGATCGCGGATCACTTCGATGCGGACGGCCTGCTCGCCGAACAGTTTGATGGCGAGGACCGCGACTACGAGCACTACCACGAATGGGTGCTCCGATGGGGGCCGCCAGCGAAGGATCTGATGTGGTCGCACGCCATGTACATCGTTCTCAGCATGAGTCTCGATGCAGCGTCGCGCGATATGTCAACGAGTCGAGACGGGCGCTTGATACGCCCACGTTCTGCAGTCGAGTGACCAAAGGGGGAGGGGGAAGATCAAGGGCGACGAGCCCCGCAGTATCGAGGCAACAACATGCGGT
This sequence comes from uncultured Acidimicrobiaceae bacterium, assembly GCA_963756325.1. GTDB lineage: Bacteria > Actinomycetota > Acidimicrobiia > Acidimicrobiales > RAAP-2 > RAAP-2. Next base: position 241,634 of record CAVWNE010000002.1, on the reverse strand, counting down.
AGGGCCACCTGGCCCCATGAAAATAGAAAGTGATGAATCATCATGAGCACGAAAAAATACATAAGAGGGAGGACTGGGACGTCAGTTAGAGTGCTGACCGCGTGTTCAACGCTCGTGTTTGGCGGCGCGATACTCGGCCTTGCAAATACGGGTCCGGCTTCGGCCGCGTCGAAAGCGAAGGTTGTGACGCTGCAGTTCTGGAACACCTACAACAAGGCAGACGCGGAGGGAAGGACGATCTCGAAGATCATCATTCCGCGCTTCGAGAAGCTAAACCCAGGTATCAAGGTTGTGTCGACGTACGTGCTGTACGCCGATCTCCTGCCAAAGTTCATCTCCACATCGGCCGCAGGTGACCCGCCCGACGTACTCCGCTCCGACATTGCGTGGGTTGCGCAACTGGGCGAGCAAGGCCTGGCAGTGAACGTTGGCAAGCTGAAGGCATTCGCCGCGATCAAGGCGGAGTCACTGCCCGGGCCGCTCGCCACAACTGAGGTGAACGGAAAGTATTGGGCTTTTCCCGACGACACGAATACTCAGGCGTTGTTCTGGAACAAGACGGACTTTGCCGCAGCCGGCCTATCTGGTCCACCAACCACGATGACCGAACTGATCGCCGACGCAAAGTTACTGACCGTGCCGGCCAAACAGCAATACGGACTTGGCGTCGATAGCACGCAGATATGGAACATGTCGCCCTACATTTGGAGTATGGGTGGTTCATTCACAAACGCCAACTACACCACTGCCACCGGGTATATGGACAGTGCCGCGACACAGAACGCAGTGACAACGCTCGTTGGCTTGCTCAATGCGGGTGATATTGGAAGCGACTTCCTAGGTGGCGCTAGTTCGGTATCCGGTGAAACGGGCTTCCCAAAGGGCGAGTATGCCATGTACCTTGACGGGCCGTGGGCTGTACCGACTTACCAGGCCGAAAACCCAGTTCCTGACTACGGAATCGCGCCAATTCCCGCTGGGTCTGCGGGCTCTATCTCTGTGACCGGAGGAGAGGACAATGTGGTTGCCTCTCAAGGTCATCACAAGGCCGATGCGGAGAAGTTCGCTGAGTTTCTCGACTCTCCCTTTGCGCAGTTGGAGATGGCTCGACAGGGTGACATGTCGGCCATAAGGACTGACGCCGCGCAAGAAGTGAAGAACACGCCGTACTACGCGGTTTTTGCCAAGCAACTCTTGACGGCCAAGATCCGTGCCAACAACCCCGGCTTCGCTCAGATGAACACTGACTGGACCAACGAACTGGAACAGATCTTGGAGGGCAAAGTTACCGTGGCCGCCGGTTTGAGCGCAGTTGCTCAGCAGGCAAATACTGACCTCAATTCAGGAAGTTAGTGGACTCAGATTTAACAGATTTAGATCAGCGCCCGGCGGTTTATCCGCCGGGCGCTGGTTCGCAACGTCGATTTCGATTCACGCGGACTGCTACGCCGTACCTATTGCTGCTTCCCGCTGGATTTCTTTTCGCGCTGTTCATCGTCTATCCAATATTCAGACAATTCGATATCAGTTTCTACGATTGGCACATCTTTCCCGGCGCCAGTAATCCGTTCGTTGGTTGGTCGAACTACGCGAAGATATTTCACGACCCTGAGCTCAAAACGGCGGCCATTAACACACTGTTGTTTGCCGTCATCACGGTGCCCATACAGATGGCGCTCGGTCTCTTCGCCGCGGCCCTCGTCACCGATCGAATGCCTGCTCGTGGACTCTGGCGAGCATTGATATTCATTCCTGTTGTCACTTCGTGGGTCGTTGTGAGTTACGTGTTCGCTTATATCTTCGCCGACCAAGGTGGTGTGGCGAACGCCGTCCTGTCGATTTTCGTAGGTCACACTGTCCACGTGGACTGGCTGGCGTACACGTGGACCGGCAACGCAGTGATTTGGATCATGAGCATCTGGAAGGGGATCGGGTGGTCCTTCATTATGTATTTGGCCGCCTTGGACGGCGTTCCGCGCGACCTTCTCGAGTCAAGTCGCGTAGACGGTGCAACTGAACGAAGGGTCTGGCGGCACGTGGTGCTTCCTGCGATTCGTCCGACCACCATATTCGTGACGGTGCTACTCGTCATTGGTGCGAGCCAGGTCTTCACTCAGGTGTACGTCACGACCGGAGGCGGACCGTTCGACTCGACGGGGGTCATGCTCACGAACGCGTACCAACAGGCCTTTTCGTTCTTCTACTTCGGCTACGCCGCCGCGATTGCGTCGCTTATGGCGGTCATCATCCTGGGATTGAGCATTGTCTACATACGACTGATGCGGAAAAGGTCGTAAGTATGAGCACCTTCACATTCAAAGACGCACGCAAGGACACCAAACGTCGCAACCTCGCGCCGCGTCGATCCAAACCACCCGCCGCGCCCGGACTCTTCGGCGTTCGCTCCTGGAAGAAGTCGCGCCTGGTGATGGCGATTGTCTTTGGTGTGGTGTCGATCTTTCCTCTGCTCTACATGGTCTCGCTCTCGTTCCAGCCGACGAGCGACATCCTGACATCGAGCGCCGTGCTGTTCCCGACTCATCCGACGACCTCCAATTACACCTTCGCATGGACGGGGAACAACTTCAGTGGTTACTTTGTCAACAGCTTCATCGTGGCGCTCGGGACCGTGGCGATGGTCCTCTTAGTTGCGTCACTCGCGGCGTTCGCTTTTGCGCGCTATCGCTTTCCCATGAAGGAAGTCATCTTCTACCTCTTTCTCGCAGCTTTGGCGGTGCCGAGCGTTGAACTGATCATCCCTCAGTACCTCTTGATGTTGCGTCTACACCTAACAAATTCGCTATTCGGCCTGGTCTTGATCTACGCCAGCGAAAATCTCCCGTTCTCGATCTTCCTGCTACGCGGCTTCTTCGAAGCGGTGCCCAAAGACCTCGAAGAGTCCTTTCGACTCGACGGCGCGAGCACGTTGCGGGTGCTCACTCGTCTCATTGCGCCACTGTCGGCGCCTGCATTAGCAGTCGTTGCGATGTTCGCCTTCAACTTTGCCTGGGAAGAGTTCATCGTTGCTTTGACACTCCTCAACAGTCAGTCGCACTTCACGCTGCCGATCGCGCTCACCTTCTTTATTGGCGCACACCAGACCGCTTGGGGACCGCTATTCGCCGCGTCAACGATTGCGACGATACCGAGCGTCATCGTGTACTTCGTTTCGCAACGCTGGTTCCAACGCGGCGTCTCACTCGGGGGAATTCGTTAATGTCATCCGGTTCACTTTCCGATCTGCGCACGGCCTATTTGCCCGGCGAGACCGTTGTCTTACTCGATTTACCTGATGGAGCGTCCAAGGCTCTCGTGCGCACCGCGTTGGGACACGTGATCGAATGCTCGTTGGCGAGCGGAAGGGTGACGGTCGCAACCGTGCAAATTGGCACGCACACGCTCGAGGTGCGATCGACCGCGGACGAGATGCTCGCAGAAGAGTTCTTTAGTGTCCGACCATTAGGCGAGGAGCCCGTGATGGGTTTTGTGACGAACTTTGACGAGGAGGTGCGGGAGTCGGTTCTCGCCTGGTTGACGCAACTGCGCTGCACCGTTGTCCAGGTCTATGACTGGATGGACAGTTACTCGACGCCAATGCCCGAGACGGAGAAGTACCAGGATCCGCTGGGTCGTCCGATCGACCGGTCGGCGCTGGTCGCCCTCATCAACGGCATTCGGACTATCGGGGCTGTGGCCCAGGCCTATGCGCCAGTCTGCGCGGCCGACGCAGAACTGGCTAACGGGCATCCGGAGTGGCGGTTGTATCGAAACGACGGAAAGTCCGAGTCGCTTGGTGAGTTATTGCAAATCATGGATCCGGGAAGTAGCGGATGGCGAGAGCACTGGATTCGTGAGTATGGCCGCGCCGTCCAGACTTTGGGGTTCAACGGCTTCCATCTCGACACCTACGGGTATCCGCGCAATGGGCTCAACGCCAAAGGCGAGCCGGTGTCCATGGAACGGGGATACGCCGATTTTGTTGACGGCGTTCGCTCCGCGTATCCCCACGACGTCGTGAGTTTCAACCAGGTGAATGGCGTCCCGAGGGACTTTCCGGCTCCTGCGTCGCCAAGTTTCCGCTACTCAGAAGTATGGCCGCCAAATGATCATTGGCGTCACCTTGAAGGACTGCTCGCTCGCAGCGCGGGGTCTCATCCTCTTCACGGCGACACCCTGGCGATCTATCCACCCGTCTGGGGGAGCGATCGACGCGACGCCGTTCGCACGGCCGTGTTGAGCGAGGCGATTGTGACGACTCTCGGCGCGAACACCTTGATCTGGGGCGACGACCACGGTGCACTTCGCCACCCCTACTACGTCGATCACGAAACCCTGGACGCGTCAGAGTGCGAGACCGTGTTGGAATGGCATCGTTTCGGTCTGCGGTGTCGGGACCTGTTTCGTGAGTCTCTCGACACCAGCTGGTACGAACTCACGGACGAGAACGCGTCCGTGACCGTGACGTCGGAGATCGCCGTGAGTCCGGAGCCTCGTGGCGGCTCGCTCTTTTGTCGAGTGCGTCGCGGCGCTGATCTGGTGGTAGTTGGGTTGCTTGATCTTTCGGGAAGTACGCATGGCGAATGGACAGAGGGAACGAAAGAAGGATTCTGTGTCGCCGCGGACATATCGATTCTGGTCGACGAACCTTCTCACTGGCGGGTCGACGCGGCCGTTCTCGGAAAAAGTGCCGGCAGGTTCGAGCCGGTCAGGGCCGCCACGACGCTGATGCGACAAGGACGTGGTCTTCGCGTCAGCGTGCCGGTCGCTTCGGGATGGTCTGTTCTTCGTCTAACTCCAAAGGAATCTTCATGACGTCGGTCAGGCTCGATCAAGTGTCCAAGATGTACCCCAACGGGTTCGAGGCCATTCATGGTCTCGACCTTGAGATTAACGACGGAGAGTTGATGGTGGTCGTCGGGCCCTCGGGGTGTGGAAAGACGACTGTCCTACGCATGATCGCGGGGCTAGAAGACGTCACTTCGGGCACGATCAAATTTGGGGATCGGATCATGAATGACGTCCCCCCCAAAAACCGCGATGTCGCGATGGTATTCCAGAGTTACGCCCTCTATCCACAGATGACGGTGGCTCAAAACATTGGCTTCGCGTTGCGAATGAAGAATGTACCGAAAGCAGAGATCGATCGCCGAGTTCGCGAGGCTGCGGGCATTCTGGGCTTGACTGATTGGCTCGGACGAAAGCCCACTCAACTGTCCGGCGGACAGCGACAACGAGTCGCGATGGGTCGAGCGATCGTTCGTGATCCGAGTGTCTTTCTCATGGACGAACCACTGTCCAATCTTGATGCGAAGCTCCGGGTACAGCTTCGTGCCGAGATCGCGCGGGTACAGGAGCGCATCGGCGTAGCGACCCTGTACGTGACTCACGATCAAACGGAGGCGATGACGCTGGGTCACCGTGTCGCTGTGTTGCGCGACGGTGTGTTGCAGCAGTGCGACGCTCCCCAGGTCCTTTACGACCGACCAAAGAACATTTTCGTGGCCGGTTTTATTGGATCCCCCGCAATGAACTTATTGGAGGGGGGTCTCAATGCGGGGCTCGACACTGTTACTTTGGGCAGCCAAACGCTACCTGTCCTGTCGGAAGTTCTTGCTTCGATTCCTGGACTCAAGAGGTACGCCGGAAAGCCCTTGGTGGTCGGTATTCGTCCCGAGGACTTTTCCACCTCCTTCTCAAGTTCCTCCGACCCCACGTTGGAGGGCGACGTACATTTGGTCGAAGCGCTCGGTTCGGAGATTATGGTGCACTTTCGCTTGGATGCGCCGCTCGTCACTCTGGACGACACGTCCGTGTCCGACGAGGGCGATCAGATCTTGGTGAGCGATCAATCCGCTCTGTCGGAGTGCGTGGCTCGGATCGAACCACGCCAGAGCGTGAAGGCCGGCGATCGATTCACGTTCAATGTGGCGGCCGATCGGCTTGAGTTCTTCGACTTAGAGACCGGACTCTCGATACGGGAGTAACGCGACCGTCTCTCTAGCCGTGTTCGTTCGCAGCCTTTGTCACGAAAGGCTTACCGCCGAAGGGGCGACCAGCGGTCGAAAGCGCAAGGCACTTGCGAAGACGGCGAGGGAGACGGCGGCAAATGACGGCGAGCACGATGGGCACCACGTGCACGCCAAAGTGCGACACCATGAGACTGACCAGTCCGGGACCGGCGACGCCACCGATCATCATCAGAAAGATCAAGAGCGAGAGTCCGTCGCTGTCGTGGGGGCACAGCAGGGTGTACCAAATGAGTCCCATAGGAAAGATCGAGGCGATGATCAGGCCGAGTAGCGGGTACGCGTAGGGCGCGATCGGATCGGCGAGGGCAAGGAAACAGACCACCGTGGCGAGGCCGAGCCCCCCAAGAATGATCTTCTTCTCGGCCAGCCAGTAATACAGCGGACCACCGACCGCGCGCCCGACCGTCATGCCGATCCAGAACCCGGCGGTGACCAGACTGCCCACCGACTCGGAGTAGCCAACTCCATGGATCTGGGTGGCCATCCACCCCGAGGCGCTGGACTCGAGGGCGACGTAAAACGTAAAGGCCGCCACGAACGTGACCAGGATCGGTCGACGTTGGGCTTTCATCTGGGAGATCTCGAACTGCAGGGGCTCCGTGCGCAGGGGCGGCGCGTGAACGCCGCCATTGAGTGCGGAGAGCAGTAACGCCAGCACGCATAACCCGGCAAAGAGCGTGGGGAAGTTCTTTGGGCCCAGGCCAATGATGATGAGGGGACAGATGACTGCTCCCACGCCGTAGCCGGCGTTGCCCACGCTCAATCGATGAGCCCGTCCCTTCAGCGGTGTTCGGGCCAGCAATGTGTTGAGGCCAATGTCGAGCGCGCCAAAGCCCAGTCCGATCAAAAAGACGCTGGTCAGAAAGAGGAGCCACGTATGCGAGAGGGACGCTCCCGCCGCGCCGAGAGCGATGGCCGTGAGAGAGATCATGAGGACCAATCGGCCTTCCAAGCGCTTCAATCCGAGCCAACCCGGCAACACGCCGAGGGTCGCACCGACGAAGTAGACGCTGAGAGCGACGCCGGCGCTCGGCAGGGACAGATGGAATCGATGGGCGAAACTTCCAAGGAGTGGTCCGAAGAGCGAGGTGACGGCGCCGATGAGAATGTACACGCCGGTCGCGCTGGCAAAGGAGAAGGTACTAAAAGAGACCTCGGTCGCGGGGACAAGGGGCGGTGGCGAGTTGTCGAAGTCCACGAGCACGTAATCCTACGTCTTGACGTTTTGGGCTCCCCTGTTACAGGGGTCATCGTGGGCCGGGTGTGGGCGATTTACCTCGGCGAGTCTCGAAGCGGCCGATTGATACCTCACCGGCGCTAAAGAAGGTAACTCTCTCCGCGTACATCGGCGCGTCACCCCACGGCCCACGTCTGTTTCGCCTCACCCCACAGCGCGTCGAAGTCCCAATGTCGCCTATAGCCTCAGGATTCAAGAGCATGGAGAGGAGTTCGCATGGCGCTTCCCCCGGGGTCACCCGCTCCCGACTTCACTCTGTTGGCGACTCCCGACCAGTCGCTCAGTCTGTCGGAGTTTGATTCTCCGGTCGTTCTAATTTTCTATCCGGCCGACTGGAGTCCTGTTTGCGGTGACGAGTTGGCCATGTTTCAAGCGGCCGGCAAACTCTTTCAAACGCACGGCGCACAGTTGTTGGGAATCTCGGTGGACGGTGCCTGGTGCCACAACGCATTCCGTGCGGACCACAAGATTGAGTTTCCGCTACTGGCCGACTTTCACCCCAAGGGAGCGACGGCTCGGGCCTACGACGTCTACGACGAGAAGGACGGCATCTGTGAACGGGCACTCTTTGTCATAGACCGCGACAAGAACGTCGCGTGGAGTTACGTCTCACCGGTGGGAGTCAGTCCCGGCGCCGACGGCGCCCTGAGCGCAGTGGAGGCCCTGTCATGAGTGCACATCTCGTAAATCCGGTCGGACCCGAGGACCATATCCGAGGTGCCAAAGACGCCACGCTCACCGTGGTGGAGTATGGCGACTATCAGTGCCCCTACTGCGGACAGGCGTACGCAATCGTCGAGAAGCTCTTGACCACCTTTGAGTCATCGATGCGGCTGGTGTTTCGCAATCTGCCCCTGGCCGACGTACACCCTCACGCGGAGCGTGCCGCCGAGTTCGCCGAAGCGGTGGCGCTGCAAGACAAGTTCTGGCTCATGCACGACACGTTGTACGAAAACCAGCGCTCGCTCGGCGATGAGGCGCTACGCAGCTACGTCACCGACGTCGGGGCCGATCTAGAGAAAGTGGAGACGGCCCTCGAAAGTGGGGCGCCGCGCGCGCGCGTCGAGGCCGACCTCGAAGGCGCCATCCGCAGTGGTGCCAACGGCACACCCACCTTTTTTGTGAACGGACTTCGTTATGACGGTTCGTGGTTCTACGACGAGTTCGCCGAGTTTCTCCAGTCCGCGCTGGAGACACTCTAAACCCGCGGCCACGAGCGGCGATGTCAGCACCTCGTCCTCGTGTTATAGGGTTCGCCACACCATGAAAAATCGAAGCGTGTCCGCCTCACGCACCACCCCCAACCAATTCGCGCAGCGTCTCTTCGCACCGCTGCCCCAGCGCTACAACCTCCTCGCCGCGGTTCTCTCCTTTGGCCAAGACCCTCGTTGGCGCGCCGTGATGGTCGATCAGTTGGTGGCGAGTCACCCGGCGTTGATCTTGGACGTGGCGTGTGGACCATGCGCGGTGACCAGACGGCTGGTGAAAAAGACCACCGCCCACGTCGTCGGACTTGACCTCAGTCCTGAGATGCTGGGCGAAGGACAGCTCAATCTCCGCCGGGCTCACATGGAAGAGCGCACCTCCCTCATCCTTGGACGCGGTGAGCAACTTCCCTTTGCGAACGCGTCCTTCGACGCGCTGACCTTTACCTATCTCCTGCGCTATGAGGCTGATCCTCAAGCCGCCCTGGTCGAGCTCGCTCGCGTGGTGAAGCCGGGCGGACGCATCGCGAGCTTGGAGTTCGCCGTGCCGCAGGCGCGAGGGTGGCGCTGGTCGTGGTGGCTGTACACCCGTCTGGCTCTTCCCGCAGCCGGGTACGCGACCGGGGGTCGGGCATGGTGGGACGTGGGACGCTTTCTTGGACCGAGCATCTCAGCGCACTACAAGAAGTACTCCCTCGATTGGACCCTTGAGGCGTGGCGCAACGCCGGGATCGAGCACGTCGAGTACCGCACCATGAGTCTGGGCGGCGGCGTGGTCATCTGGGGTTATCGGACAACGTAGCCATGTCGGAGAGTTCGAGTTTCGACGCGACGACGGCCAGCCCCTCGTTTTACGCACAACCTCGGTTGCTGCAACGGCGCCGTCTGCGCGAGTGGTGGACGGTCCTACATCCTCCGTACACCATGTTGCATTTATCTCTCGTCACCATCGGCGGATGTCTGGTCGGTCCGGTCAACGCCACGCGTCTGGTCGAGACACTTGTCGCGTTCTTTCTGGCGCTGGGGATTGGCGCGCACGCGCTCGACGAGCTTGAGGGACGACCCTTGAAGACGACCATTCCTTCGTGGCAGCTCATCAGCGCGGCCGCCATCAGCTTTTTTGGAGCGGTGGCCCTCGGAGTTCTCGGCATGTTCCTCGTGAGTTACTACATGGCGGTCTTCATTGGGGTGGGAGCGTTCTTCGCGCTCAGTTACAACTTGGAGCTCTTTTCCGGGCGCTTTCACACTCCCCTCGTCCTCGTTCTCAGCTGGGGCGCCTTCCCGATCCTCACCGCGTACTACGCCCAGCACGCCACGGTGAACTTCGCCGCCTTCGCCGCAGCCGCCTTTGGGGCACTGATCGTTCAAATTCAGCGACTCTTATCGACGCCCGCTCGAGAACTTCGTCGACGTACCGCGTCTGTTGAGGGAACGATTACGAGGGCGGACGGCACCTTGGTCGCGATCACCGCGCAGACAATTCTTCGCCCGCTCGAGCGATCACTGATGACGTTGTGCTGGCTCGGGGTGGCGATGGCGGTCGCCTTAGCGTATCTGCGGTTTCGTTGACGAGGGCTGTTCTGTGTGCGCGACGACCGGGCGAGCGCGGCGACACAGTGTCGGGCGGGAGTTGACGTGACCTACGAACCGGGAACCATTACCACGCTCGCACGAGCCATTCGCGAACGCCGCATCAGTGCCAGCACCCTCGTCGGTGCCTCCATCGAGCGCCTCGAGAGGGCGGGGGAGCTGAACGTCCTGGCTGAGGCGACCTTCGACGAGGCTCTCCAGACCGCACAGCGCATCGACCAGGGAGAGGGGACCGGAGGCGCCCTGGTGGGCGTTCCCACCTTGATTAAGGATCTCGAGGATCTCGCGGGGCATCAAACGAGAAAGGGCTCACGATCTCTGCGCGACGTGGCGCCAGCGAAGGAAAACGGTGTCGTGGCGAGTCGACTGCTGGGCGCCGGTGCGGTGGTGGTGGGAAAGGCGACGCTGCCCGAGTTCGCCATTGAGGGATATACCGCGAACCTGCTCACCGGCGTGACGAGGAATCCGTGGAACCTCGAGTACTCACCGGGCGGATCCAGTGGCGGATCGGCTGCCGCGGTCGCCGCGGGACTGGTGGGCATCGCGACGGCGACTGATGGTGGCGGATCGGTGCGCATTCCCGCGTCTCTGTGTGGTCTGGTGGGATTGAAACCGACGAACGGCGCGGTCGGTCGATGGCCGGCGCCCGACTGGATTGACTACTCGACCGACGGGCCTTTCGCCACCTCGAGCGACGACTTGAGTCTTCTCTTTGATGTCATGCGTGGGCCGGTGGCGGGAGACCCCACCTCGCCGCCCCTGCTCGCCTCACCCAGCGCACCGGCACGTCATCTGGTCGCGGCGGAGCGGACGTCTCCGTTTGGTCCGCTCAGTCCCGCCGTGACGGCCCTCTTTCACGGGGCGGTCGAGGCGTTCGCCGCGCGCTTCTCACTCGCCGTGACGTGGCTTGACCCGACGAGCGTCTTCGCCGAGGGAGATCCTGATCTCGATTGGTTTACCGTCACGAGTCCCGAGCACGTCTCGGCCCTTGGCCGTGCGTGGGTGCGCCAACACATGGAGGAGTTTCACGTGGCCACGAGAGAGTTTCTCGGGGCCGGGCTGGAGGTGGGCCTTGATGACTACTTGGCGGCCCGCCGCCGCCGCTTTCTCTACGTCCGGCGAGTCGATCAACTGCTAGCGGGCGGCGGGTTGCTGCTGACACCCACGGTCGCGGCCGAGGGGTGGCTGGCCGATGGACGGATGAACGAGGGAGCGGCGATTCGCGGACTGGCGCCCGAGGTGTACTCGACGGCCTTGCAGAACATCACCGGACATCCGGCGCTCACCGTGCCCTTTGGGCATCTTCCCTCAGGTCTGCCCTTTGGACTGCAGATCACGGCCGAGCACTATCGAGACCAGGCGCTGCTCGACGTGGCGGCGATCTTTGAGCGAGAGTACCCCTGGCGTCGGACGGCGCCGGGATACGAGACCTTGGACGCTCTGTTGGACGTGCGCTAGACCGACCGCTTTGCGAACAGACGTGAAACACTGGAGAGATGTACGTACCCCCGTCGTTTGCCGTAGATGAAGATGACGCCTGGCGAGTGGTGGACGACGCCGGCGCCGGGATGCTCGTCATCCAGAGCGACGATGGGCTGAGCTCGGTCTACGTGCCGGTTATCGTGAGCGACGATCGACGAACGATGAGAACGCACGTCGCCAAGGCCAATCCCTGGTGGAAATCGGTGGGCGACGGCGCGGACGTGCTGGCTCTGTTTCTCGCGGCGAGCGCCTACGTCACCCCCTCGTACTATCCGAGCCGCCTGGAGAACCCCGGGGTGGTGCCCACCTGGAACTACGTCGCGGCCGAAGTGCGCGGTAGGGCGACGATCCATGACGATAGTGAGTGGAAGCGTGCTCAAACCACCGCGGTCACGGCGCGCTTCGAAGCGGGCCGTGACCCCGAATGGAGAGCCGACGACCTCGATCCGCATTATCGAGAGCTCCAAATGAAAGCGATTGTGGGCGTGGAGATCGCCGTCGCGTCCATTGAGGGCAAGGCCAAACTGTCCCAGAATCGTCCCGACATTGATCGACACAGCGTGCGTGAGAACTTCGCGGAAGGCTCGTTGGCCGAACGCACTGTGGCACAACGCATGAGTGCCGACTGAGCATCGCCAACTCTCGACACGCCTCGTGATCGCGGTCATCGAATCCTGAGTCGATTCTTTGGGCGAGTCCGGCGCCTTCGTGCACGGTCCGGTAACTTCTTGGCAGTGGCTCGCGAGTCACTGGTGGCGCAGCGCGCGAGCGCGGCGCCATTCAACAGGGGGGGATCACATGAGCGAGGGATTTACGCCTGAATCGTTGGGCACCAAGTTGCCGGTAGTCCACGGCGAGCACGAGAGGCTCCGCCGCGGCGCGTTGGGTCTTTTCGACATCTCGACCGCGACAATGGCCAACATCGGTCCGGCCATGAGTTTCTACTTTGGCTTCGGGTATCTCGCCTATACGGCGGGGCTGGCGTCGCCCCTGACCATCATCGCGGCCGGCGTGGCCGTCCTCTTCCTCGGAAACACTTTGTCGGAGTTCACGAAGGTCCTGCCGTCGACGGGCGGGTTCATCTCTTTTATCGGCAAGACCTTTGGTGGACGTACCGCCGTTACCACCGCGATTCTGACCGGCACGGGCTACATCGCCGCCATGGCGTCAGTGATCGCCATCGTCGGCGGATTTTTCCAGATCATCATGAAGAACTACAACGTCTCGGGGCTGGAGAACGTGCCCTGGGGCGTGTGGACCCTGGTCTTCTTGGCCTTCGCGGCGTACATGATGTACCGAGGTATCTCGATCTCCACAAAGTTGGCGGGTGTGTTCTTCGCCTTCGAGATCACCGTCATGATCATCGTCAGCATCATCTCGCTGGCGAAGTTCCACTCGCACATCAACTTCATGCCCTTTGAGCCCAGTCACCTCAAAAACGGCTTCTCCGGTCTGGCCGCGGGTTTCCCGCTGGCGATCTACCTCTTTATCGGTTGGGAGAACTCGGCCGCTTTGGCAGAAGAGACGAGCAATCCCCGAAAGAACGTGCCGAAGGCGGTCTTCATGTCGATCTGCGTGATGCTGGTCACCTACACCTTCTTCGCCTTTTCGACCGTGGTGGGCTTCAAGGGCAACGTGAATAACTTGAGCAGCGCACCCATTCCTTTCCTCTCGGTGGCCAAAGAAGGCTTCGCCGTCATCTTGTTCTTCGCCTTCCTCGCCGGCATGACCTCGACGCTGGGCGCGCTGATCGCGGGAACCAACTCTCAGGCCCGCCTGATCTTCAACGCCGGCCGAGAAGGGCTCTTGCCTTCAGTAATCGGCCGTGTTCAGGCGACCCGCCGCACGCCGGTGTACGCGCTTTTTACCTTCCTTGGGCTCGGGCTGGTGATCATCGGCGTCTGGGGACTCGGACACATCTTTGGCGGCCACGCCCAGTCGGGCAATATGAGCGCCCTCACGATGTTCGATGAGTCGTCGACCTTTGGGACGATCCTTTTGTTGATCGTCTATGGCCTCAGTAATCTGGCACTGCCCTTCTACTATCACCGCCACTTTGCCGACCGCTTCAACGCCGTCCGTCACGGAGTGCTCCCGGTGATTGGCTTCCTGTGGATCTTGGTGCCGCTGTACTACCTGGCGAAGCCCGGCCAGCCGACCCCCTTCAACTGGTACCCCTACATGGCTCTGGGTGTCTTGGTTCTCGCGATCATCTACTCGATGTACCTGGTGGCCCGAGACCCCGGCCTTGGTGAGCGAGTCGGCTCCATCATCGCCGACGAGTAGGGCGAACACAACGAAGTCGACTGCGTCTTCCCGTTGGTGAGGCCCCGCGGGAAGACTGGGCTAGGCGCTGATGAGTGTCGGATGAAAGCCGAAGAATAAACCGCTGCCCACGACCCCCGGAACACAGTTCAGTCGTATATCAAGCTCACTGGTGATCTCGGCGAACCTGACTTCGAGGATCACGTTGCCGTGTTCGGTGATCACCGGTCCATCTTTGGCCACGGCCATGCGCAGCTCGACCTCACGAACGTCGAACTTTTCGAGAAGATGAGCTTGAACGAGCTGCAGCGCTTCGGGGATCACTTCGACGGGCACCGGGGCTTTCTCGCCGAGCTGGGTAACGCGCTTGGACTCGTCGATGAGAATGTAGCGCTCCGGCGAGCTCGCGAGCAGCACTTTCTCACGAAGCATGGCGCCCCCTCGTCCCTTGATCATGTTGAGCTCAAGGTCGACTTCGTCCGCACCGTCGAAGGACCAATCGGGGCGCGCTTGGAGAAGGCTGGTTGTGGGAACTGACAGTTCGGCGCAGGTGATCGCCATTTCGAGGGACGTCGTAATGGCGCTGAACCGGAGCTTCTCGCGCCGCGCTTCACCGACGAGAGCGTGCACGGCGAGCAAGCTGGTCGATCCACTGCCGACTCCCACCACGTCGCCGTCGTGCAGCCGCCGCGCCGCTTGGGCCGCCACCTTTGACTTGGCTTCGTAGTTTTCGATGGTGGTGGGCCACTCGGGGTGGTCGCTCTCCGCGGCGTTCCAGTGCATCGATGTTCACCTTCCGATCGTCGCCGTCGTCACCTTAGGACACGGGAGGATTACAGGAACGAAGCGTGCCCGACCATGCCCGCGGCGACCGTGGCGTTGGTGACCTCGTCGATCAGCACGAAGCTGCCGGTGACCCGGTCTTCGCGGTAGTCATCGACCACCAGCGCCTCGGAGGTGATGAGCGTGGCGAGTCCGATCTCGTTCGTCGCCAAGGACGTCGCCTCATCGATCGAGAGGGACTCAATGTTGATGACCCCCTTGATGTCTTGCACGCGAACCGGAGTGGACTTGGTGGTGTGCTTCAGTCGGAGTCGCTGTCCACTGGTGGTAAAGGGCTTCTCGCCGAACCAACAGATGGTCGCCTCAAACTCCCTGGTTACCGTGGGCAACGGGTGCGTGGCGATGAGGTCACCGCGACCCGCGTCGGTCTCGTCATCGAGGTCGAGATCGGCGGCCAAACCGACCGTGGCTTCGAGGCGTGAGTCCCCGCCGAAAGTAATGGCGCGGATCGTGGTCTCGATGTTTTGGGGGAGCAGGGTGACGTTGTCGCCCACGTGAAAGGCTTCGCCGCTCACCATGCCGGCGTAGGTTCTCCCCCCGCCCGGCTGGCGAAGGACCCACTGGATCGGGAGGCGCGCCCCTTGGGCGATCTCCCACGAGCCGGCCTCGGAGGCCTCGAGCGCGCCGAGCACGGACGGTCCGTCGTACCAGGGAGTATTGGTCGAGTTGGTGGCTACGTTGTCACCGAGGAGGGCCGAGACGGGGATTGCCACCGTCGATGAAAAGCCGAGTTCGCGCGAGAGGGTCTCGAACTGATCGACCACGCTCTGGAAGGCGAGGTCGGACCAGGCAACGGTGTCCATTTTGTTGATGGCCACGATGACCGAGCGCACGCCGAGCAACGCGGCGATGCACAGGTGCCGGCGCGTCTGCTCCTTGAGGCCGGACGCTACGTCGATTACGACGAGAGCCAGGTCGGCGGTCGAGGCGCCGGTCGCCATGTTGCGGGTGTAGCGCACGTGTCCGGGGCAGTCGGCGATGATGAACTTTCGCGTCGGGGTCGTAGCGTAGCGGTAGGCCACGTCGATGGTGATGCCCTGCTCGCGCTCGGCGCGTAGTCCGTCGGTCACGAAGCTGAGATCAAGGTCACCGATGCCGCGCTTTTCCGAGGCCGCGGCGACGGCGTCAAGTTGGTCGTCGAAGAGTTGACGGGTGTCGACCAGCAATCGGCCGATCAGGGTCGATTTGCCATCGTCGACCGAGCCGATGGTGGCCAGACGTAAAAGATCTTTTGTCGCGAGTTCCACTTAGAAGTAGCCCTCACGTTTACGATCTTCCATCGCCGTTTCAGAGAATTTGTCGTCACCGCGGGTGGCGCCGCGCTCAGAGACGTTAGCGATGGCTACCTCATCGATGATGGCCTCAATGGTCGCCGCGTTCGACAACACGGCGCCGGTGCAGTTCGCGTCGCCCACGGTGCGAAATCGGACCGTTTTGGTAGAGACCTCCTCGCCCGCCAGGGGTTCGACGAACTCACCCACGGCGAGCCACATGCCTTCGCGCTCGACCACGTCGCGTTCGTGGGCGAAGTAGATGGACGGCAGATCCATTTTCTCGCGACCGATGTACTGCCAGACGTCGAGTTCGGTCCAGTCCGAAAGGGGAAAGGCTCGCACGTGTTCGCCCGGATTGACCTTGCCCTGATAGAGCTGCCAGAGCTCGGGCCGCTGTTGACGCGGGTCCCACTGGCCAAAGGCGTCACGAAAACTCAGGATGCGTTCCTTGGCGCGAGCCTTATCCTCGTCGCGACGCGCCCCGCCAAAGGCAGCGTCGAAAGTGTTGTCGGTGATGGCGTCAAGCAAGGTAACGGTTTGGAGGCGATTACGCGAACCGAGGTGGCCGGGGTCGGCAACCTTTCCCTGGTCGATGGTGTCTTGGACGCGGGCCACAATGAGTCGCGCGCCCGCCGCGGCGGCGGCGCGGTCGCGAAAGGCCAATACCTCGTCGAAGTTTTGACCCGTGTCGATGTGCAAGACGGGGAAAGGAAGCTGCTGCGGTGCGAAGGCTTTGGCCGCGAGGTGCAAGAGGACGGCCGAGTCCTTGCCCCCCGAGAAGAGAAGGACGGGGCGTTCGCACTCGGCCACGACTTCGCGGAGAATAAAGAGGGCGTGGGACTCGAGAACGTCGAGGTGGTCAGTGGCGTGAGGGGTGGGCAACGTGGTGGTCATGATCTTTTAGGATGAAGGTTATTCTAGTAATCCACTAGATAAAGCAAGGCTCCCGCAAGAATGCCCGCAATTACCCAAACTCCGACGCTATTAAGCGAACTCGAAGAAGTGAACGAGCGCTTTGAGCACTCCACCCCGAGGGAGATCCTTCAGTGGACCTTCGATCGATTCGAGGACGATGTTGCCATGGCCTGTTCTTTTGAGGACGTGGCGCTCTTAGACATGGTCCACCAACTGCGCCCGAATACGGAGGTTGTTTTCCTCGATACCGGCGGTCATTTCCCAGAGACCCTTGCCTTCGCCGGCGAGCTCGAGGCGAAGTGGTCGCTCAATATGACGCGCACGCAGCCTGGTCCCGACGCTGACCCCTGGCCCTGTGGCACCGCGCAGTGCTGCCAACTGCGAAAAGTCGAGCCGCTTGGTCGAGCCCTGGAAGGTAAAAGCGCTTGGATCACCTCGGTGAAGCGGGTCGACGCCGCCACCCGGGCGACGATGAAAATCCTGATGTGGGATGAGAAATTTAATCTGGTGAAGGTCAACCCCGTGGCCACCTGGACTGACGACGACGTGGCGTATTACCTGACGAGCCGCGACTTACCCGAGAACCCCTTGTGGGCGAAGGGGTACGCGTCCATCGGGTGTGCCGCCATGACGCTGAAACCCCAGGTGCCCGGTGATCGACGATCGGGGCGGTGGGTCGGGCTCGATAAGGACGAGTGCGGGCTTCACGAGGCCTAGACATCCACCAAAAAACCGTATAACGACAGTAAATTTGTCGCAATGTCACAGCGACGTCTCACGAAGCACGTCGAATGCTTCTACTAGTCCTCGCGCTGTTCTGGGTTGCTTTACTGGCCCCAGTTGCGATACGTCGGTTCCGCGACGGCGGAGGCGAAAAGTCAATCCAGTCGTTCCACGCGGAGCACGAGGTGCTCAGTCGTCAGGACTACACCGTGGCTCCCGCTCATCGGCTTGACGAACCTGATGAGGACGTCGTTTACGCACCCGCCGTGGAACGCCGTCCGCACTTGCGCGTCGTGCACCGCGACGACACGCCACACACTCTCGCGGCGCGCACCACCTGGGACGAGTGGGCCGAGGACTACACCTTTGACGAGCCCGTCGCTTCTTCCGCGGCGACGACCAATCACTACGCGCGCGCGTACTCGTCGCGTCCCAGTGAGCCCGAGGTCTCCTCGCGATACCAGCCGCCGATTCGTCGTCGCACGATGAAACAACAACGTCGCGTGATGTTCACCAGTCTCCTGGGCGTGTCGGTCTTCCTTACGGCGATCGCCTTTCTGACGGGAGTGTCGATCTTGGTCGACCTCTCGGCGCTCGCGTGGTTCTCGGTGGTGCTGTTCGTCGCGCTGGCTCTCTACGCGGTGAGCCAGGGCTATCTGAATGAGCCAGCACTGAAGGTGCGCTTGCCGCAGCGCCGCACGCTCGCGCGAGTAGCGCCGATGTATGACGACAACGAAGTGGAGCAGACCCCGTACGTCTACTACGACGACGAGTTCGACTCAGAGTTCTACGAACCCGACTCGCCAGAGACCTGGCGTCGTGAGCCAGAGCCTCGCCGCGCCTTAGGGTAAACTAGACACCTCTTCGGGGGTGTAGCTCAATTGGTAGAGCGCTACGTTCGCAATGTAGAGGCAGTGGGTTCGAATCCCATCACCTCCACCCGGAAAGTACTCGTCAGGCCTGCTTTCGCCGCGTCAGGGCTGGCCAAGGCCACTCGATCTTGTCCCAGTAACGTGCGGGAGTCGCGAAGGACTAATGATGGATATCCCAGAGATTTCTTCCCCTTCCAAGGGTTCGCGAGATTGGGTCGCCGAAGAGTTTGGAGCGGGCGCGTCCGTGGTGAGCGTGAAGCGACTGACGGGCGGGATCACCTCGGCCGTGCATCTACTGACCGTCGACGACACGCGTGGACAACGCCATCGCGCGGTACTTCGTCGTTGGATGCAGTCTGAGCACACCGACGGCGCCGAGTGGGTGCGACGAGAGGCGCACATTCTCGAACAACTGTCGGAGAAGGACATCCCAGCTCCACGTCTGTTTCGCATCGATCCGACCGGTTCGTTATGCGGGTCACCAGCCCTGTTGATGTCGCATTTGCCGGGCCGAATGGAACTAAATCCATCGAATTCCGATCTCTGGCTGGAACAATATGTCGCCATGCTGGTGCGCATCCACGAGCTAGATCTTCGCGCGCCAGCGGCCGAGTCGTGGCTCAACCGCGACAGCCTCGTCATACCAACGTGGACGACGCGACCCGAGCTCTGGCGCGACGCGATTGCTCTCATGGACGAGAAGCCGCCCCAGGGTGAGCGGACATTTATCCATCACGACTATCAACACTTCAATCTCCTGTGGCAACGCGAACGGATATCCGGGGTCGTCGATTGGGTCTTTGGTTCGATGGGATCTCCGTCTATGGACGTGGGCCACTGTCGCCTCAACCTCGCGGTGCTGTACTCGCCTGCCCACGCCCGGCGATTCCTCAACCTGTACGAAAGAGAATCAGGGAGAACCGTCACTCCATGGTGGGACATACACGAGCTTTTGGTCTACTTACCTGGATGGGGCGAGTTTCTCCAAGTTCAGGCCGGTCGCCGTAAGACCGTGGACTTCACGGGCATGCACGGTCGCGTTGAAGAGACGCTCGCCGAGTCACTCCTTCGCGTCTGAGGATACTGACGCGCTGGTTGACAGCGACACGCCGCGCACCGCGCGGCGGGTAGATTGCTCCCTACTGCAGAACCGTGGCATGAAAGATTGAGCACATTACTACGAGTTCGCGCGAACGGGAGAACAAATTGGTACGCAAAGCAGTCATTGCCGCGGCGGGACTAGGCACCCGTTTCCTTCCTCAGACCAAGGCCATGCCCAAGGAGATGTTGCCAATCCTTGACAAGCCGATCATCCAGTACATCGTTGAGGAGCTCGTTGAGGCGGGGATCGAGGACATCGTCATCGTGACGGGGTACCACAAGCGTTCGATTGAGGACCACTTCGCCGAGCCGAACCAGGAGCTCGCCGCCGCCCTTAAGGGTCCGAAAAAAAAGCTGTTGACCGAGATAGAGCACATCGCCCGGCTGGCCAACTTTGCCTACATGCGCCAAAAGGGGCCCGACGGCAACGGCACGCCGCTGCTCAACGCCTCACACTTCATCAGTGACGAGCCCTTCATCTACACCTTCGGGGACGACTTCATCCGGGCAACGCCAGGACGATTCAGCCAAATGGTGGCCCTCCACGAGCGCACCGGCCTCGGCGTGTTGTCGTGTATTCGCGCAGATGAGGACGAGGACTACACGCGCTACGGCTACGTAGGAGGTCAAGAGATCGAGCCCGGCGTTATGAAAATTGAGTCGATCGTGGAGAAGCCCGGGCGATCGCGCGCCCCGTCGAATCTCGCGAGCGTGAGTAGTTACCTCTTCACGCCGACGATACTGGGTCCCCTCGCCGAGCGAGCCGCTGAACTTCGCCCCGGCGAAGAACTTTCTCTGCAGGACGCCATGCAGCGCTCGATCGACAAAGGCAGCTTCCTTCTCGGTCTTGAGATCGAAAATGCCCGCTACTTCGATACGGGAGACAAGCTTGAGTACTTGAAGACGATCATTGATCTTGGTCTGGAGGATAAGCGCCTCGGACCCGAGCTTCGGTCGTATCTCACCCAGTCGCTCAGTCCGCGAACTCCCGCGACAGGAGAGAGCGAACGCAAACCTCCGCGACGTCAGCCGTCCAAGAAAAAGTGAGACTGTCGTCCACATCACGATGTCGAGATTCGCGCGCCGTCACCCAAGTAATGTCGCACACGTCGTAGCGTCGCATCGTGACTGACGACTGGATCGCAGAACCGTGCGCGACCGACGCCTTCTATTTAGGCGAGAGCTGTCGATGGGACGAAGTCCGTCAGGAGCTGTATTGGGTCAACGTGGAGGCCGGAGAATTCTTTCGGGCCACAGCGCGAGGCACGCGCATCGATATCGTGCGGCGCTACGACCTCGGAGGCTACGTCAGCGCCGTTGCCCCGATGGAGAACCGTCGCGAAGGTTGGCTCATAGCGCGCGACCAGTCGCTCTTTGCTCTGAGTGAGAGTGGCGACCTCACGGAGCTCGCGACGCCGGAGGCGAGAAGTGGGGGAGAGGTTCGGACGAACGACGGCGCGGCCGACCCGTGGGGACGCTATTGGATCGGATCAATGGCCCTCGACGAGGGCGAAGGGCGAGGAAGCCTTTACTCCTTCCACCAGTCTCGTGGCCTCACCACCGTCCTCTCGGACGTCACGATCTCTAACGGAATTGGTTGGAGTCCCGATCACCTCACTATGTACTACGTCGACAGCGCGCCGGGCACGGCCTTCATCTTTGACGTCGACCATCGGGGTGACATCACGAACCAACGGGTGTTTGCCCAGTTAGACGTGGCGAAGGAAGGCGCGCCAGACGGACTCTACGTCGACGCTGACGGCGCCATATGGTTGGCCCTGTGGGGAGGATACGAGATTCGCCGTTACGCACCCTCCGGTGAGATCATTGGTCGCGTCGTTCTCTCTACCGCTCAACCGTCGTGTTGTGCGATTGGCGGCGCAAATGCGACGACTCTCTACATCACGACCGCTCGCCAACACATGTCGCGAGAACAGTTGGAGGAGCAACCCGACGCGGGACGTCTGTTTTGCGTCGACGTCGGTGTGCGCGGTATGGCGATTAATCCCTACCGTCCTCAACTTCGAACACGGGTTTCCTAACGCGCCTGAGTATCTACGTTTCTCGGTGAGCGCTGGTCGAAGACCCACCTTGCTCGATCAACTCATCTTTGGCTCGCGCGGAACACACTCACTACAACTTGCGAGGTGTAGGGGCCTTTTGACTCGGCAACCCGGCCACGTGCTCGCCAATGTCGTTGTCTTCAGTTGTCTGGTGAGTGGCGCGCCCCAGGGGGTAACGTCGCAGTAAGGCCGTAGGGCGCCTTCGGCCGACAAAAGAGAGGGACGATGGCGAGCGATATCGGACCAGACGATCGACCCCCGATTTCTCCCGACGCTCACGACTCGGGCGGCGAACTTCGTACTCCTCAGCGGTCGGAGCACGAACCAGAAGTCTTTCGCCACACTCGCACTTCCGCCGCGTGGTTCGCCACCGCGGTAGGGGTGATCGTGGGGGTGGCTTTGATCGACTTCATTGCGCAGAACACCCGGGACGTTCGCATTGAGTTCTTTGGCGCGCACGGGCAGATGCCCGTCGCGGTCGCGTTACTCGCGGCGCTCGTCGCCGGCGCCATCATTGTTCTGGCCATCGGAATTGGCCGCGTGGCGCAGTTGCGCCTTACGATGCGCCGTCAGCGCAAACTTCGTAAAGAGGCCAGATCTTCAGGCTCTTCGCACGGCTGACCGGGATCGTCGCGTGACCGAAGATGAGTTGGACCTCGATGATGCGCGAAAGCGCTATCACTTTGCGCTCGCCCCCGAAGACTACGAACGACTTCCCTTTTATAGTGCGCTGCTCCACGAACTCGAGCAAGACCCGCTCGCGCTCGCACTTCTCGCGAGCGTACGGATCGAACAGCGAAATCCGATGCTGGTCTTGGCCGCGCTGCAGCTGGCCGCGCTCCGTGATCACCCGATCCTCGGACCGATCTACGATGACGCTCGTCACGGTGAGTTGGGCGAGCCTGAGAGCGCCGCGAAGCGCGTCGTCGATGTCCTTCACGACACTCCGGAACTGGTGCGCGACGAGTTGTGGCGCTCAACCCAGACGAACGAGCCCGGTCGAAGTGCGGTCATTCAAGCGGTCGTAGCCGATCTCGCGGAGGGCGCGACGGCGGTGAATGTCATTGAAGTGGGTACGTCGGCGGGCATCAACCTCTACTTCGACAAATTCACGGTACGAGACCACGACGACGGCACGCCACTCACGCTGGTGTGTGAGGACGTGACGCCCCTCGATCGGTCTCGACCAATGCCCGACGTGCGGACGCGTATCGGTATTGATCCAAATCCACTTCTTCTCGCGAGTGAAGAGGACCGTCAATGGCTGAAGGCCTGCCTCTGGCCCGAGCAACGTCGTCGTCATGAACGCTTCGACGCCATCGTCAAGGCGCAACCTTCCTGGCCGACGCTGACCATCTTGCGCGGTCACGCGATGGAACAGCTGAATAATGCGTTCGAGCTAGTTGACGACAGTGCGATGACCATCGTGATGAACACTTGGACCGCGTTTTATTTCACTGACGACGAGCGAGACCAGTACTTCACGGAGGTCTCGCGTCGATGCGCGAACGGTAACGTTGCGTGGCTCTCTGTTGAGTCGACGACGGTGAAGTGGCCGCACGTTGATGTCGATGACGACGTGCGCCATCGTGCCGCATCGCAGATCGTGGCGACACATCCGAGAGGCTCCGCGGTACGATGGGGGTGGTGTCACGCTCACGGGCGTTGGCTCGAGAAAACTACAGCTTCGTAGTTCAAGACGAAAGCACTTTGAGAGTCGATTTGAGACCTCAAAAACGGGTGACTCGCTCCCAAAAAAAGCCGGATCTCTGTGGAAAAGATGCGACTAAGTGGTTGGTATGTGATGGTTGGTCGACCAATGCGGTGGATAAGTGACTCAATCCTGGGCAAAAGTTTGTGATTTCCCTCTTCGGGCTTGGTAACGGGAAAAATCTCTGGCACAGTATCACTCGTAGTTCACGTAGTACCTGCCAACGATCCAACGAACCGCAAGGGGAGAAGGAAGTGGGGGGATGAGGGACCTCGCAAGAGGGACGGATTCTTTCCAACGAGCAGCGGAGTTCGGTCCGCTGCACGGAACTGGCTAATGACGTGAAGTGCCTGCCGTCAAAGATGTTCTGTCCGACACGGAACATAGTTGGCGTGCCTCGGAAACCCCGAGGGGCGGGTGAGCTTCGGCTCACTGGTCACTCGGGGTTTTCGGCTTTTCCGGATTAAATCACTCGATCCAGTACCGACGTGTCTCGATGGCATCACCCGGGACCGGACCGACGGTGGACTCATAGACACCACCGTTTTTTTCAATCGTGCGCGCGGACGCCACGTTGTCGCTGCCGCACGTCACGAGCACTCGACCTACCCCCTCGGCTCGCAGAATGATGAGCGCCTGACGCAAGATCTCCGTGGCGTAGCCCTTGCGTCGCTGCGTCGGTGCGACGCCATATCCCACGTGACCGCCTCTCTCGGCGAAGAACTCATTGAGTTCGAAGCGCAGCGACGCGCGCCCGACAAGCTCGCCGTCAGCGAATGCGCCGAGTTGCACACCGCGAACACGGTAGGTCGACGGATTAAGACCCTGGCGCTGTTCTTCATTGGACCGTAAGAACGCCGCCCACGACTTCGAACCGTCCCAATTGAGGAGAAAGGGAAAACTGTCAGAGAGCATCGAGTCGTGAATCGCCACGGCCGCTGCTTCATCGTCCGCCACATACGGGCGTAGCCGTAACGTCATGAATTCAGGCTATTGGTTCACCGAGAGCAAGCATGGAAAGTGAGCGACGTCGTACGCACAAACTCGCGAAGCCTCGACCAAATCGACATTCGGGTAAAACCCTCTTCATTTAAAACAAGGATTGAGGCCCGACCTGGACCGGCTCGATGAGTTCGGGTCCATTGTTCTTCACCGAACCCACAGCCTTGCCCACGCCATAGTGGCGGAGTGTTCCCCTCGGCGCGGGACGAAGTAGCACGAGTCGCTCCTCGGGGGAGTGGTCGTCAACCTCCAGCCACGTGTCAACGTCATCACGCTGCAAGATGACGGGCATGCGGTCGTGAATCTCCTCCATGTCGGCACCAGGAGTCGTCGTGATGACGGTGCAGGTCGCAATCGGCTCAGGGTTGGGATCGGCTGGATTACGCCAGAACTCGTACAGCCCCGCGAGGAGCACCGGGTCTTCGTCGACGCGGGTGAACAAGTGGGGCTGGCGATCCCTTCCGGGACGATGATCCCACTCGTAGAAACCGTCGACGGGAATAACACACGGACGACGCGCGAAGGCGTTGCGAAAAGAGGGCTTTTCCGCGATGCCCTCCGCGCGGGCGTTAAAGAGTCGATTGCCGATCGAGGGATCTTTCGCCCAACTTGGCACAAGCCCCCAGCGGTACGCGTCCATCACGCGAGCCTCGTGGTGTTCGCTCACGCCAAAGAGGGTGTCTTGGGGAGCGACGTTCCAACTGGGTTGGCCCTCCACCTCAAGCCCGGCAGCCAAGGCCGCGTCGAGGAACCGCGCGAGATGGGCCGGGGGAGTGAACAGAGCGATGCGACCACACATGGAATCAGTTTGCCGTGAGAGTGGAGTCGATCGTGCGGTAGAAGACCAACTCGGGATCTCCTTCATCGATCCCCGTGAGTACGCCACTCAGGGACCATCCGTCTCGCTCGAACAGTACCCGCATCGCGGCGTTGGACTCATTGGTGGAAGCGAAGACTGTCTCGGTCGCTGCTGAGGATGTGGCGGCAGTCAGTAACGCGCGGCCGACCCCGGAACGTCGATGGGGAGGAGAGACAACGAGGAGCTTCACAAAGTCGCGACCGAAAAACGATCGGGTGTTGGTGATCACGAAACCATCGATCTCGTCGCCGTCATCGGCGTGGACGAGACACTCGCCCGAGGCGATGGCGCTCTCAAGAAACTCGCGCGCTCGCTCCGCGCTCAGCCCCGTGACCCCACCCTCCGTGGCGAGGATTTCGAGATTGTCAAGGGGAGTAGCGAGGCGGATGATGCGTCATTCTGGCACGAAAAGGCCTAGTTTTCCCTCTGTTGTGAGCCATTGGCGCGTGTCGCGGTGGGTGGCTACTCTTACGAACATATGTTCGCTTTTTCTCCCCCTCGACCCTCGCTCTCTCCTGAACTCCTCGCCCGGGTCCGCCCGGTGTCGCTCGCGAAGACCCGGACCGTTCCCCTCGGCGACCCCTGGCGGGCTCTCGTGCCCGATGGCGCCCTGCGTCGGGGCTCGACGGTGGTGGTGGAGGCGCCCGTCGGTCTCGGCGGACTCAGTCTCGCTCTTAGTCTCTTGAGTGAAGCCAGCACGAATGGTCACTGGGCCGCCGTCGTGGGTGTGGACGACCCCGGCGTCGTTGCCATGGTCGAACTCGGGGTCGATCTGCGCCGCGTTCTTTTCGTGCCGCGGCCCCGGGGTGCCTGGGCGGAGTCGGCGGCCGATCTTTTGGACGGGGTCGACCTCGTTCTCGTGCGGCCACCGTCGCGCCCCGGTCATCAAGCGGCGCGCCGCCTGATGGACCGGGTGCGTGAACGAGGCACGGTGCTCGTGGCTCTCAGTGAGCCGCGCGCGCCTTGGCCCCTCCCCGCTGATCTCTTTTTTCGCGTCACCCAAGCGGAGTGGGTCACTTCTTCGCGTCTCGACGCGCGCTATCTCACGGTGCACGTGAGCGGGCGTGGAGAGATGGCGCGCGGCTCTGAGCACGTCGTGGTGGTGCCCAACCGCCGCGGCGCTGCGGAGGCGCGCTAGTGGAACAACTGCTCGCGGTGTGGGTCGACTCTCTCGCGATCGAGCAACCCGATGGCTCGACGTTGCGCCACACCATCGCTCTTAACGATGCGCTAGAGGCGATGTGTCCTTTTACTGAGGTGGTGCGTCTCGGTCTCTTCGTCATGCCGCTACGCGGACCAAGTCGTTTCTTTGGTGGCGACGACGCGGTGCTGGCCATGGTGCGCCAGTGCGTTCTCGACGTGGTGGGCGCAGAAGTCAAGCTCGGAGTCGCG
This sequence comes from uncultured Acidimicrobiaceae bacterium, assembly GCA_963756325.1. Classification (GTDB taxonomy): domain Bacteria; phylum Actinomycetota; class Acidimicrobiia; order Acidimicrobiales; family RAAP-2; genus RAAP-2. The sequence continues at coordinate 215,071 of CAVWNE010000002.1, read as the reverse complement.
GAAGGACTGTTCTGCGCGGAACTCGCCGCGCATCGAGAAGTTCTCGTGCCGCGCGGTGCGAGTGACGCGTTCCGCCGCGCGCAGTCACTCGAGGTGCTGGGTCGTAAGGACCTCGCGACCACGTGTCAGCGCTTGGGGCTGCACACGCTAGGTGCCTTCGCGGACCTCGAGCCGGCGCGCGTGGCGGAACGCTTCAACCAGCACGCACTGGTGTTGCACCGCGTGGCCCGAGGTGAGCTCGCCGAGTTGGAGTCTCAGCGTGACCGGCGCCTTGCTCGTCGTCTCGCGCAACTGCGGGGTGAGACCGACCTCTTCGAAGAGCAGCAGGGTTTCTTTGGTCAACGTGGGGCCGAAGACGATCGCGCCGAAGCGGCCGCGCGTCGTGTGCGCCATCGCCTGGGGCCGGAGGCCATTGTGGTGGCGAACCTGCACGGGGGTCGCGGACCGGAGGATCGCGCCACCCTTGTGCCCTGGGGCTCCCCGGCGACGATCCTTCGCGACCACGCGCCCTGGCCGGGCCGGCTCGCGGCGCCCTCGCCGGCAACCACCTTGACACACCCGGTACCGCTGCAACTACGTGACGAGGCCAACCGACCGGTGGTGCTGAGCGCGCGCGGGGTCTTGAGCGCGGCGCCCACGGCGGTGATTTTTTCCTCTCCGTTGCGTCGTGAGATTGTCTGGTTTGCCGGACCCTGGCCGTTGGTGGAGCGCTGGTGGGCCCGTCACCGTCGTCGCGCCCACGTCCAGATGGTTCTCGCCACCGGCGAGGCGCTGTTGGTGGTCGCGGAGTCGAGCCGATGGTGGCTCGTTGGAATCTATGACTGATGGCGACCTATGGAGAACTGCACGCTCACTCGGGCTTTAGCTTCTTGGACGGCGCGAGCGACCCCGAAGAGTTGGTGGTCGAAGCAACGCGGCTGGGGCTCTCGGGACTGGCGCTCTGTGATCACCACGGCCTCTATGGTGTGGTGCGTTTTGCCGAAGCGGCTCGCGCGTTAGGTCTGGCCAGTGTCTTTGGCAGTGAGATCACCTTGGATGCCCGCGATGATCGCGTGGGCGTGTCGGACCCCTCGGGAGAGCACCTGGTGGTCTTGGCTCGCTCACCCGAGGGGTACGCGCACCTCTCACGAATGCTGGCGCTCGCCCTTTTGGAGCGCGGTGAGAAGGGCGCGCCACGCTTCGACGTGGACACGGTGACCCGCGCCGCGCACGAGTGGCTGGTGCTGACGGGGTGTCGCAAGGGTCCTCTTACCAGAGCGCTGATGGCCGAAGGCCCTCGCGCCGCCGGTCGCGCCCTGGCACAGCTCATCGAGCGCTTCGGACGCGACAACGTGGCGGTAGAGATCTGGGATCACGGCTCGCCCGATGACGTCGCGCGCAACGACGTGCTGGCCGAGTTGGCGGTTCGCGCGAACGTGAAGGTAGTGGCGACGAACAACGTGCACTACGCCACGCCCCGCGACTTCCCCCGGGCCAGCGTGCTCGCCGCGATTCGCGCCCGACAGAGTCTCGAAGAGATGGAAGGGTGGCAGAGCGCCTCGCCGCTCGCGCATTTGCGCAGCGACGCCGAGCAACGCCGCCGCTTTGCGCGCTGGCCGGGGGTGGTGGACACCGCCGGCGAACTCGTCGCGGAGCTGGCCTTCGACCTTCGTCTGGTGGCGCCCAACCTTCCGGCTTTTCAGACCCCCGAAGGACACGACGAGCAGTCGTACTTAGAAGAGGTGGTGGCTCTCGGGGCCACTGCGCGCTACGGATCGCGAGAGAACGAACGGGTGTCGGGCGCGTGGCGTCAGATCGATCACGAGCTCTCGGTGATCAAGACCCTCGGCTTTGCCGGGTACTTCTTGACCGTGTGGGATATCACCGAGTTCTGTCGAAGGAACGACATCTACTGCCAGGGTCGAGGCTCAGCCGCCAACTCCGCGGTCTGTTACTCCCTCGGTATCACCAACGCCGACGCCGTGTCGCTCAATCTGTTCTTCGAGCGTTTTCTCTCCCCGGCGCGCGACGGTCCTCCCGACATCGACGTCGACATCGAGTCGGGTCGCCGTGAGGAAGTGATCCAGTACGTCTATGAGCGCTACGACCGTCATCACGCCGCCCAGGTGGCGGCCGTGATCACCTATCGCTCCAAGTCGGCGTTGCGCGACGTGGCCCGAGCGCTCGGCCACAGTGAAGAAGAGGCGAACTACATTCGCGACCACGTCGATCGCTCGACCATGACCCCGGGTGACTCGGGGGTGTCGCCACTGGTCACCACCATGGCCGCGCAGTTGCTGGACCGACCACGCCACCTCGGCATTCACTCGGCGGGCATGGTGCTGTGCGACCGACCCGTGCTCGAGGTCTGTCCCGTGGAGTGGGGTCGGATGCCCGGACGCAGTGTCTTGCAGTGGGATAAGGATGACTGCGCGGCGATTGGTCTGGTGAAGTTCGATCTCTTAGGGCTCGGGATGCTCGAAGCCCTTCATCGAGCGGTCGACACCGTGAAGGAGTTTCACGGGGTCTCCTTGGACCTCGCGATGCTGCCCCAAGACGACGCGGTGTACGACCTCTTGTGCGAGGCCGACACGGTCGGGGTCTTTCAGGTCGAGTCGCGCGCCCAGATGGCGACGTTGCCCCGAGTGCAGCCGCGTTGCTTCTACGACCTCGTCATTGAGGTGGCCCTTATTCGTCCCGGTCCTATCCAGGGTCGCGCGGTAAATCCCTTCATTCGCCGACGTCGCGGCGATGAACCCATCACCTACCTGCACCCTCGCCTCGAGCCCATCTTGGAGCGCACCCTCGGCGTTCCTCTCTTTCAAGAGCAGCTCATGGAGATGGCCGTGGCCGTGGCGGGCTTCTCACCGGGGGAGTCCGACGAACTACGCCAGGCCATGGCCTCTAAGCGCTCGGAGCTTCGCATGATGAAGCTGAAGAGTCGCTTCTACGCGGGCATGGCACAGAACGGCATCACCGGAGCCGCCGCCGATCAGCTCTTCGACGCGCTGGCGGCCTTTGCCAACTTCGGGTTTCCCGAGTCACACTCGGTCTCCTTCGCTCACCTGGTGTACTGCTCGGCCTGGATCAAGGTGAAGTACCCCGCGGCCTTTCTCGTCTCGTTACTGAACGCTCAGCCCATGGGCTTTTGGTCGACCCAGAGCCTGGTGACCGACGCGAAGCGTCACGGGGTCACGGTGCTGCGTCCGGACGTGAACTTGTCACGCGCGGGGGCCTCCCTAGAGGGGTCGCCGGAGCACGCACGCGTGCGCCTCGGGCTCGGCGACGTGCGCTCGATCGGTGACGACGTCGCCGAGCGGATCGTCGCGGGAGCACCCTGGAGCGACAGTGCCGACCTCGCGCGCCGCGCCGGCCTGCAGCAACAACACCTCGAAGCGCTCGCCGCGACCGGTGCCCTCGATAGCTTCGGGGCGTCTCGCCGTGCACTCACCTGGTCGGCCGGCGCCGCGGCGCAGGCCCTGGCCGATCGGCTGCCGGGCGTGGTGACCGGTCAGGTGGCTCCGGAACTTCCCGCGACCAGTGAGCTCGAGCGAGTGGCCGACGACCTGTGGTCGATGGGGCTCACGACCGAGGCGACGGCGATGGAGCTGGTGCGCGCGTCGCTCAACGAGCGCGGCGTGACGCGGGCCAACGCGCTGGCCTCGGTGGAAGCGACGCGGGTTCTCGTGGCTGGCGTCGTCACGCACCGCCAGCACCCCGAAACAGCAAATGGGGCTGTCTTTGTCAACCTTGAGGACGAGACCGGTCACGTCAACGTGATCTTTACCAAAGGGGCGTGGGCTCGGTGGTCGAAGGTGGCCGGTCTGGCCCCGGCGCTCATCATTCGCGGGTCACTGGAACGCGGTCAGGGGATTGTCACGCTGGTGGCCGAGCACGTCGAGGCGCTGGCGTTGGGCGCGACGGTACCCTCATCGAGGGACTGGCACTGACGCGACGGCGGACAGCTGTCGACTCGTTAGTTCGTGAACGCGAACTCGGGCCGTTCGCCTGCTTCGATCTCTTGTCGCACCAGCATCTGCGCGAGCGGCAGGTCCTCGGCGTGGGTCACGCCGATGCAGCGCGAACTCGAACGAATGACGTCAAAGCGCAAGGGCGTGTGGTGCAAGATACCACCCACGAACGTCGAGAGTTGGATCTCTCTTTCCTGTTCGAAGTCGTGCTCGTTCAGGGCCTCGTGCATCAAGGGGAAGATGGTGGGCTGAAGCCCCCACAGGTTCATCGAGACAATCGTTTGGGGATGCAGGCTCCTCGGTTCCAGCCCGTCCTCGGCGATGAAACCATCCAAGGTGGCTTGCACTTCCCGCCTTTCGACAATCTCGGTCAGATGGCCATTGACCACCGTGCACGTGCCCCGCGAGACCGGCAACTGGCCCACGAGGGCCCGCTCCAACTCGAAACCCACCAGGCAGTTGTTGGCGCTGGTGGCCAGGTGCTCTCCCAGAACGCGAAAGGACTCGCGGCCATAGAGGTCGTCGGCGTTGGAGACGGCGAAGGGACGAGTGAGATCCAGCGAGGACTCGGCGGCCATCACCGCACTCACGGTCCCACGTAGTTCGGTCTGGTGCGTGAAGGTCACCCTTCGACCCCGGGGCCAGAACGTGGCGACGTGCTCTGCAATCTCGGGACCCGTGTCGGGATTAATCACCAGGACAATGTCGTCGAAACCTGCGGCGTAGGCGTCGGAGGCGATGAGGTCAATGACGCCCTCGCCGTGCATACCGACAGGGGCGAGTTGCTTTACCCCGCCGTAACGACGAGCGCGGCCCGCGGCCAAGATGACGAGAGAAGGACCACTTATCTGGACCACCTTACGACGGCCGACGCCCACGTCATCCCCGCCCCAAAGCCGGTGAGGAGGGCGTAGTCGCCCTTGTGAATGCGGTCCGCCTTGCGGGCATCGTCGAAAGCCAAGGGGATAGAGGCGCTAGACGTATTTCCGTAGCGATCGAGGGAGATGACGGCCCGGTCCATCTCGATATTGAGGCGCTGGCACGCGGCTTGAATGATGCGAATATTCGCCTGGTGAGGGATGACCAGGCTCAACTCGTCCGAGGTAATGCCGGCCATGGCCAGCGCCTTTTCGGCCGAGTCGACCACCACGCGCACGGCGTTGCGAAATACCTCCGGGCCATTCATCCAGAAGAAGCCGTTGTGCTCGCACGTGAGCAACTCGGCGTTGGCGCCGTCGGTGCCGAGAGAGAAGGACATAATGTCGTTCTCCGTCGGGTCGTACTCGAGGACTGTCGCTCCCGCCCCGTCGGCGAGCAGCACGGCCATGGTGCGATCGTTCCAGTCGACGAAACGCGAGAGAACTTCAGCCCCCACCACGAGCACGCGCTTGTTGCCGGTCTCTAAAAGGCCGTAGGCCGTGCGCACGGCGTACATGAATCCGCTGCAGGCAGCGTTGACGTCCATGGCCGGGCAACGGAGTCCGATCTCGTGAGCGATCATGGCCGACGTCGCCGGCGTGATGCGATCAGCGGCGCTGGTCGCCAGAATCAAGAAGTCAATGTCCTTCGCTTGGAGACCGGCGTCTTCGATGGCGGCGCGACCGGCGGTGGCGCCCAGGTTCGCCACGGTACCGCCGATGCGACGCTCCTTGATGCCGGTGCGTTCTTGAATCCACTGGTCCGACGTCGGGAGAGTCTCTGAAAGTTCGTCGTTGGTGACGACCCGTTCGGCGAGTGCGATGCCCCACCCCATAAAGCGTGCGCCCATGTCAGCCCCTTCGCCGGCGAGTTGTGCCCCGAAGTCTAGATGAGCGTTTTACTGGGGCGCGGCGGAAGGGGCGGGGAGAACCTGCAGCGTGCAGCGCGCCACGCATATGAGGGTGCCGTTACCGTCGCGTAACTCAATGCCCCACACGTGAACTCGTCGACCCTTGCGAATGGGGGTAGCGACGGCAGTGAGCGTGCCGTCGGTCATGGAGCGCAGGTGTGAGCAGTTGAGCTCGGTACCCACCACAATCTCCTCAGGCCCGACGCTGATCGCACCACCCACCGACGCGGCGCCCTCGGCGAGTAGGGCGGAGACGCCGCCGTGCAAGATGCCATAGGGCTGGTGAACTTTCGGCCCGACCTCGACGCGCAGGACCACCTCCTCGGGGGTCGCGCTCACGAGTTCGATGCCGAGTTGGTCGTTCACGTTGGGACGGTTTGAAAATATCTCGTTGATCTTGTCGCTCATAGCGCGAGTTTAGGGATTGGGTAGCCTCAGGTCATGACTCGACGCGTGGACCTACGAAGCGACACCATCACTCAGCCAACTCTGGAAATGCGTGAAGCGATGGCGTCGGCGGTGGTGGGAGACGACGGATATGGAGAAGACCCCGCCATCAACGAACTCGAGATGCGCTACGCCCAGCTGGTCGGAAAAGAGGCCGCCGTCTTCGTGCCCTCGGGCGTCATGGCCAATCAGATTGCCCTGCGTGTGCTGGCCCAACCGGGCGACGTGGTGGTCGCCGGGCGCTCACAGCACGTGGTGGGTTTCGAGATGGGCGCCGCGTCACGTAACGCGGGCATCCAGTTCGCTACGGTTGACGACTCAACGGGAGTACTCGCGCTCTCTGACGTGCTCGAGGTCATTGACTCAGAGAGTGACCACCAGCCCCACGTCGCTCTCGTGTGCGTGGAGAACACTCACATGGCCTCGGGCGGCGTGCCCTGGGACGTGGAGGATCTCCGCTCTCTCGCGCGATCGGTGGGAGACCGCCCGGTGTACCTCGATGGGGCGCGACTCTTTAACGCCGTGGTGGCGACCGGGACGTCGGCGGCGGAGTACTCGGCGCCGGCGACCATGGTGATGTCGTGTCTCTCGAAGGGTCTCTGCGCGCCGGTCGGATCGCTCCTCGCCGGCCCGAGAGCACTGATCGAACGATCAAGAGTCGAGCGCAAGCGTTTGGGGGGAGCGATGCGTCAAGCCGGCTTCTTAGCGGTCGCCGGTCTGGTGGCCCTCGACACCATGGTGGATCGCTTGAAGGACGACCACGTGCGGGCACGTCAACTGGCCGATCTCTTCGCGACGGCCTTTCCCGAGTCGAACTATGACGTCGCGACCTGTCGAACCAACATCGTCTCGTTCAATCATCCCCAAGCCCGTCAGATCGTGACGGAGCTCGCCCAACGCGGGGTCGAAGGCGGCACCGTCGCGCCCCAACGGGTGCGCTTTGTCACCCACGCCGGCATCGACGACGACGACGTGGACTTTGTCGCCGAGGTTCTCGCGCGTTTCACCCCTTCGTCACGCTGATTAGGCCAGGAAGCTGAGCGATTTCTCGGGGTAACCTGGGGACGTCAAGGCTGACCATGACGGAAATCTTTCACCTCTCTACGTTCTTGCGGCGCCCGATCTACGACTCGGACGGCGACAGGATTGGACGCGTCCAGGACCTGGTCGCGCGGCTCGGTGACGATCCGCACCCCCCGATTGTCGGGGCCGTTATTCGTATCGAAGGTCGCGATGTCTTCGTCTCCATCAAGAAGATCGGGGGTCTGGCCCAGGGCCGTATGACCTTCGAAGGACGTCGAGTGGACCTTCGCAAGTTCGAGCGTCGACCGGGTGAGATGTTGCTGGCCGAGGACCTTCTGGCTCGACACCTGATCAACTTGGTGCGTGGTCGCATCATGGTGGCCAATGAGATCGAGATCGCCCAGATGGACGGGCGCTGGGAAGTAGTCGGCGTTGACCCGGGGCGCCGTTCCTTCTTTCGCCGCTTGCTGGGTCACAAGATCGGCTCTCACGTACAGACCGACTCGATCGTCGACTTCGCTTCCATCGAGCCCTTCGTCTCCCACGTGCCCACAGCGCGACTCCGCATTCCCTACCGCAAGCTGGCGAAGTTGCACCCCGCCCAGATCGCCGACCTGGTCGAGCAGGCCAGCCACGAAGAGGGCGAAGAGATCATTGAGGCGGTGGGCATGAACCGCGAGTTGGAGGCCGACGTCTTCGAAGAGCTCGACACCACCCATCAGCTGGAGTTCTTGGAGTCGAGGAGCGACGACGAAGCGGCGAGACTGCTGTCACGTATGGAGCCCGACAACGCGGCGGACCTCATCACCGAGATCGATCAGGAGCGTCGCCTGTCGATCTTGGAGCTCCTGCCCGGTGAGCAACAGGCCAAAGTTCGCCAGCTCCTCTCTTACAACGCCGATACCGCGGGGGGACTGATGAACCCCGACTTCGTGTCGGTGAGTGCCAGCGCCACGGTGGCTGACGCCCTGGACGAGATTCGCACCTCGCGCGTGCCCGCCGAGTCACTGCAGGCTGTCTTCATTTTGAATGACGTGGGCCAGCCGCTCGGGGCCGCCTCGATCGCCCCCCTGGTGCGGGCGCGTCCCAACGAACTGGCTCTCTCGGTGGCGCGAACGCAGTTGGCCCACGTGCACCCGCACTGGGATGTACTTCGCGTGTCAAGAAAGATGAGCGACTTTAACCTGACCGTCCTGCCCGTCGTCGACGATGAGCACACCAGGATGATCGGGGTGGTGACGGTAGACGACCTACTCGAAGAGCTTCTGCCTCAGGGCTGGCGCGCCGAGTTTGGCATGAGTGCGGCGGAAGAATGATGCTCGCTCGCCGTCGTCTCGTTCTAAGGGGGTCTCTCTGAAACCCCCTAGTACCGGCCGTGAGGCCCACGACGTACCGACGCAACTTCGCTTAGAGAAACAGGAGCGCTTCTAGCCCCCTTTGGTCTCCGCGTGGTTGCCTCGCCCAACGACCACGACGAGACGAAAGGAGATGGCCCGTGCAGCGCGAAAAGTCGAAAGAACCAACACAGATCGCCGGAGCCTTTGGCTCCATTGCCGCGCACGACGACGAGCGTCGACGTGGACTACGCGCGCGCTTTCTCACGTTGATTGCCATCATCGGGCCCGGTCTCATCGTTATGGTCGGCGACAACGACGCGGGTGGTGTATCAACGTACGCTCAGGCCGGCCAGAACTTTGGGTACACCTTGCTCTGGACGTTGCCGCTACTCATCCCCGTCCTCATCATCGTGCAGGAAATGGTCGCGCGACTGGGCGCGGTGACCGGAGTCGGCCACGGTCGATTGATCCGCGAGCGCTTCGGTCAGTACTGGGGAAATCTCTCGATCTTTTCGATTCTGTTCTTGAACTTCCTTATTATCGTCACCGAGTTCATCGGCATCTCGCTGGCGATGAAGTACTTCGGGGTAAGCCCCTACCTCTCGGTGCCGGTCGCCGTTGTCTTGCTCTTCGCGGTGACCGCGTCCGGCTCGTTTCGACGCTGGGAGCGATTCATGATGCTCTTCATCGCGATCAACTTCATCATCGTCCCGCTGGTAATCGTCACCCATCCGTCGTTCTCGGCGATGGTGGGCCACGTAGTGGTTCCCAAGATCCGAGGGGGCGCCAGCTCGAGCGCGGTCCTGCTCGTCATCTCCATCATCGGTACGACGGTCGCCCCGTGGCAGCTGTTCTTCCAGGAGTCCAACATCGTGGACAAGCGCATCACGCCGCGCTTCTTGAACTACGAGCGAGTCGACACCATCGTGGGGTCATTCATTGTGGTTATCGTGGCTTCGGCCCTGGTTGGCGTCTGTGCCGTCGGGCTCGCCGGGCACGGAAACACGACGTCGTATACGAACGCGCTCGGGGTAGCGCGCGGACTGGGCAGGTACGTCGGTCACGACGCGGGGGCGCTCTTCGCCATCCTGCTCTTGAACGCGTCGGTGATCGGAGCCGCGGTGGTCACCCTGGCGAGTTCCTACGCCATTGGTGACCTCTCCTCGAGCCACCAAGGGTTGAACGCCCGGCTCTCGGAGGCGAAGGGCTTCTATGGCGGGTTCGGGTTGCTGTTGTTGTTGGCGGGCACGGTGGCCGTCGTGCCGGGCGCGCCGCTGGGGGTGATCACTCTCGCCGTGCAGGCGCTCTGTGGACTGATGTTGCCGAGCACCACCATCATCGTGCTGATGCTGGCCAACGACCGTGAGTTGATGGGACCGTGGAAGAACGGGCGCGTGCTGAACGTGGCCGCCGTCTTCATGGTGGTGGTGTTGGTGATCCTGTCGCTCACCTTGATGATCTCCACCCTGTTCACGGGTATTGACGTGTTGCGCCTGCTTGAAGTGCTCGGGGCTCTGGGGGCGCTCGGTCTGATCATTGGACTCCCGATGGCGTGGCGTCGTTGGCAGCCTCCCGAGCCCTACTCCATCGACAAGCGTGACTGGCGCACGCCACGACTTGCCTTGCTCGCTCCGCTGCCCAACTCCCGGGCTCGGACGATCCTCATGCGCTCCCAGAGTTGCTATCTCTTTGCGGCAGGAGCCCTCTTAGCCGTGCGCATCATTCAACTTCTCACCTCCTAATCTCTCGTCATGAGTTTTCTCGCCACCATGGTTTGCGTGCACGCCCACCCCGACGACGAGGCTTTCTTCGGCGCGGGGGCCACCGCTCACTACGCCGCGCTCGGACATCGCGTGGTCCTCATTACCTGCACCAGCGGACAACTCGGGTTTGATGCTCAGGGTCGCTCGGGAGACCAAGGGGGGCACGACGAGACGCAAACCCGGGCCACGCGAGCCGGTGAACTTCAGCGATCGGCCGAGATTCTTGGCTTCGCCCGCGTAGTCACACTCGGGTACGACGACTCGGGGATGATGGGCTGGCCCCAGAACAAGAACCCGCACGCGTTTGTGAACGCGGACGTTGACGCCGTCGCGCGAACGATCGCTTCCATCTTGGAAGAAGAGAGAGCCACGGTCGTCGTGACCTACGACGAGAACGGCTTCTACGGTCATCCCGATCACGTTCAGGCGAACGTCGTCACCCGCAGAGCCGTTGAGCTGTCTCACAGCGTGGATCGTCTGTACTACTCGGTGATTCCCGAAGGAGTCATGACCTCGCTCGTCGATTCGGCGACGGCCCAAAGACTCTCGATGCCGGCGTGGGTGTTGGATGCGAGCATCCAGGTGAAGGACGATCGTGTGGCCACGACACTGGATGTCGGTGAGTACATACGAACCAAACACGACGCCATGGCGGCCCACGCCACGCAGATTGACAACGAGGATCTGGTGGAGATGGACGACGCACTGTTCTCACTGCTCTTTAGCACCGAGTACTACCAGCGCGCCTGGGCCCGACATGACACAGCGAACGACAAGACTGACCTCATGGGAGGACTCTGATGGCATTGACGTTTCTCGCAGTTCACGCGCATCCCGACGACGAAGCGAGTTCGACCGGCGGGACCTATCGGGTCCTCGCGGACCAGGGCGTTCGCACGATCCTTGTGACCTGCACGCGCGGCGAGTTTGGTGACGCCCCCGGCGGCATCAAACCCGACGCCGAGGGACATGACGCCGACGACGTGGCCGACCTACGCGAAGTGGAACTCGATAAGGCGATCGAGATTCTCGGCATTAGTCGAAGCGTGCGTCTGGGGTATCGCGACTCGGGGATGATGGGCTGGCCCCAAAACAACGATCCGAATGCCTTTTGGGCGACCCCGGTCGAAGACGCCGCCACGCGACTCGCCGCCGTGCTCATGGAAGAGCGTCCCCAAGTGGTCGTCACGTACAACGAGCACGGTTTTTATGGACACCCCGATCACATCCAAGCTCACCGCATCACCATGTCGGCCCTGGCCTTGATTGACTACGAGCCGACTCTCTACTTCAACGCGATTCCCAACTCGATCATGGCCATCATGCGCGAGCGTTGGGAACAAGAAGAGCGCGAGGAACGTGAGGCCGAAGCCGCGAAGGGCGTCGTCCGAGAGCCCGAGCCCGAGCCCGAGTTCGAGATGGGTACCCCCGACGACGAGATTGGCGCCGCCATTGACGTCAGTTCAGCCACCGACGCCAAGTACGAGGCCCTGGCCGCCCATCACTCCCAAGTCGGAGAGTCGTTCTGGATGAAGATGAGCCGCGACGAGTTTCGCCGAGCCATGGGTACCGAGTGGTTCGTGCGCGTGACCAACCCCCAGGGAGTGTCGGGAAAGGTGACGGATATCTTCGCCGGCTACCGCGAGGGGTAGCTAGTAGCGGTAGGTGTCGGGCTTGTAGGGTCCCTCAACCGCGACGCCGATGTAGTCAGCCTGTTCCTTGGTGAGCGTGGTGAGTTTCACGCCGAGCGCGTCGAGGTGCAAACGGGCCACCTTTTCATCGAGGTGCTTGGGCAAGACGTAGACCTTCTTCTCGTAGGCGTCGTTGTTCACGAACAGCTCGATTTGGGCCATGGTCTGGTTGGTGAAGGAGTTACTCATCACGAAACTGGGGTGACCGGTAGCGTTGCCCAGGTTGAGAAGTCGACCTTCGGAGAGCACGATGATCGAGCGGCCACTCGGGAACGTCCACTTGTCGACCTGAGGCTTGATCGTTTCGCGAACGACTCCCTTGAGAGACGAGAGTCCGGCCATGTCGATCTCGTTGTCAAAGTGGCCAATGTTACCGAGCACCGCCAGTTCCTTCATTTGTTGCATGTGATCGACCGTCACGATGTCGCGGTTGCCCGTCGCAGTGATGACAAAGTCGGCAATCGGCAGCGCCTCTTCGAGCGTCGTTACCTGAAAGCCGTCCATCGCCGCTTGGAGCGCGCAGATGGGGTCGACCTCGGTGACGATGACGCGAGCACCCTGGCCGCGGAAGGACTCGGCCGAGCCCTTGCCCACGTCGCCGTACCCACAGACCAGCGCGACCTTGCCACCGATAAGGATGTCGGTGCCTCGGTTGATGCCGTCGATGAGCGAGTGGCGTACGCCGTATTTGTTGTCGAACTTGGACTTGGTGACGGCGTCGTTCACGTTGATAGCGGGGAAGAGGAGCGTCCCGTCGCGCTCCATCTCATAGAGCCGGTGCACCCCGGTGGTCGTCTCTTCCGAGACGCCGATGATGCCCGCGCTCATCGGACCAAAGACGTTCTCACCCCTGGCGATGATCGAGGACAGCAGCGACAAGATGACGCGATACTCCTCTGAGTCCGCTGTCTCGGGTGAGGGCACGAACCCGGCGCGCTCGAACTCGAGGCCCTTGTGAACGAAGAGCGTGGCGTCACCGCCGTCGTCGAGAATCATGGTCGGTCCGTCGAAGCCGGGCCAGCGAAGCAGCTGCTCGGTGCACCACCAGTACTCTTCGAGCGTCTCGCCCTTCCAGGCGAACACCGGCACGCCCTTCGGGTCGTCGACGGTCCCTTCGGGCCCCACGACAATCGCCGCCGCCGCGTGGTCTTGAGTCGAGAAGATGTTGCAGCTGACCCAACGAACGTCGGCGCCGAGGGCCACCAGCGTCTCGATCAAGACGGCCGTTTGGATGGTCATGTGCAAGGAGCCAGCAATGCGCGCGCCCGTGAGCGGCTTGGACTGGCCGAACTCCGCGCGCATGGCCATGAGGCCCGGCATTTCGTGTTCGGCCAACGTGATCTCGGCGCGACCGAAGTCGGCCAGAGAGAGGTCAGCTACTTTGTAGTTGAGGGCGTCAGAGGTCATATTTCTCCTAGGAGTTTGAGTTTTCCAGGCGCCGACCTCTGTCGTAGTCGCCTACCTCCATCGTAGCGCTAGACCCCGACGCGGAACTCAACTACGTCGCCGTCTCGCATGACATACTCCTTGCCTTCGATACGCGCCTTGCCGGCCGCCTTCACCGCGGCCATGGAACCGGCGCTGATCAGCTCGTCGTAGGAGACCACTTCCGCTTTGATGAAATGCTTTTGAAAGTCAGTGTGGATCTCGCCGGCGGCCTCGGGCGCGGTCTCGCCCTGATGAATGGTCCAAGCCCGCGCTTCTTTCGGCCCCGCGGTGAGAAAGGTTTGCAGACCCAACGTGGTGAAACCCACGCGCGAGAGTTGAGCTAGTCCCGATTCGCTCTGACCATAGGACTCCAGTAGCTCGAGCGCCTCCGCGTCGTCGAGTTCGGCGAGCTCCGCCTCCACTTTGGCGCACAGGACCACGCTCGACGAGGGAGCCACCGAGTCACGCAGCTCTTGCTGGCGGGCTTCGTTCGACAAGGTGTCCTCGTCGACGTTGAACACGTAAATGAAGGGTTTATCGGTTAGCAGGTGGAGATCGTAGAGCAGGGTGCGATCGAGTTCTTTGGCCGCGAGTTGGGAGATCACTCGTCCCTCGTTCAACGCCGCCTGGGCTTTTCGGACCTCGGCCAGCTTTGTGGCGGCGTCGCCGCCGCGCTTGGCGTCGCGGTCCAGGCGCGTGATGGCCTTCTCCACTGTCTGCAGATCGGCCAAGATCAACTCCGTCTCGATGGTGGCGACGTCACTCGCCGGGTCGATCCGGCCATCCACGTGGATGACGTCGTCGTCTTCGAAGACGCGCACTACTTCGCAGATCGCGTCCGACTCTCGGATGGCGGCGAGAAACTGATTACCCAGACCCTCGCCCGTGGAGGCGCCGCGCACGATTCCCGCTATGTCCACGAAGGTCACCGTCGCGCCGATGATCTTTTCGGAGTGGAACATCTCGGCGAGGACGTTGAGGCGAGCATCGGGCACCGCGACGATACCGACGTTCGGCTCGATGGTGGCGAAGGGATAGTTGGCCGCCAGCACGTGGTTCTTCGTGAGTGCGTTGAACAGCGTTGATTTTCCGACGTTCGGCAGTCCGACAATGCCAATAGAGAGCCCCATAGAGGAGTCCAGGCTAGTGGACGCCCTGCGGCGAGTGGCGGGCCCTAGGCGATCTCGGCGAGCACTCCGTCGTCGATCTCGAGTCGTCGGTCGGCCTGGCTGGCCACCTTCTCGTCGTGGGTGACCACGAGCACGGTGGCGCCCTGAGCGGAGGCGGCGCTTCGCAGAAGCTGCACGATCTTTTGTCCCGTGGACTTGTCGAGACTGCCCGTGGGCTCGTCGGCGAGAATTAACTGGGGCTGGGCCGCAAAGGCCCGCGCGATGGCGACGCGCTGTTGCTCGCCCCCCGAAAGACGCGCCGGATGACGTTGCGACTTCTCTCGGTCCAGTCCCACCAAGTCCAGCATCTCATCGGCCCGACGCCCGCGATCCGCCTTGGGCCAGTGTGAGTACTCGAGTGCCAGCAGCACGTTCTCCCGGGCGCTGAGATTGGGTATGAGATTGAACTGCTGAAAGACGAAGCCCACTTGGTGCGAGCGATACTGGGTGCGTCCACTCGAGTCGAGGTGCGCCAACTCCACGCCGTCGAGATCAATGCTGCCCTTGTCGGGCGCGTCGAGCAGTCCGAGCAGCGCGAGCAGCGTCGACTTACCGCTCCCGCTGGCGCCGATGATGGCGACCATCTCACCGTTGTCGGCCTGGAAGCTCACGTCGCGCACGGCGTGCACGTCACCGGCCGCGGTGTGAAACGTCTTATTTAGCTTGTCTACCTTCAGCATTACTCACTCCTCAAAACTTCGGCGGGTCGGATACGAACGATGGTGGCGGCCGCGACCGTTGAGCCCAGCGCGGCGATGAAGATCGCCAAGACGAAGGCGTAGGTCAGGGCGGACCAGCCCACTGATGTGTGCAGAGTCGTCAGCGTGTTGCTCACGCTCGTGGCGTGGAACCCACCGCCGCCCCCCAAGCCGCCCGACGGGGGAGTGAAGCCACTGCCGTCTCCCCGGACCCCTCCCGCGCCGCGCACGAAACCGCTGGTGGGGGTGGTAGAGCCTTGCGAGCTGACAAGGGCCGAGGCGATCGGGCTACTGAGGGCCGCACCGATGATGAACCCGACGATCGCGCCAAGAACGGTGAAGGTGGTGGACTCGGCGATGAACTGACCGATGATCGAGCGATTGGGCGCGCCCAGGGCCTTCAAGACGCCGACCTCGCGGCGCCGTTCGCGCACGATCATCAGCATCGAGAGCAACAGAATAATGGCTGCCCCGATGACCGCTCCCAACAGGGTGTAGGTAGAGATCGTCTTGACCGAGTTGAGTGGCGCCAAAGCCGCTTCGGTGGCGGCTTCGGTGGATGTCACGTCAGCCTGGGAGCCGATCTTCGCGTTGATGGCCCTGGTCACGCTCGTGACGTTGTTGACGTTGTTCACGACCACCGTCGCGGCGGTGACTTGTCCGGGCGCCGACGCCAGGGTCTGCAGACGAGCGAGGGGCATCAGCACGTCAGAGTCGGCGAAGGTCGAGCCTGAGTTGTAGATACCGACCACGGTGACGGTCTTGCCGTACGCGGTAAAGGTTGAGCCGACCTTCAACTTGTTCTTGGAGGCTAACGTGGCGCCCACGACCGCCACGTTCGCCTTGGAGGTGGGGCTGAAGGAGGTGCCCGAGGTCAACTTCTCGGTGCCGCCGCCGTTGGCGCCGCCCACGAGTGCGTTGCCCGGTGAGTTCGTGCCAATGATCCGGACGGGAATGGTGAAGGTCGTTCCTGTATTGCCGGAACCTGTCGAGCCACCGGCGCTCGATGAGCCGCCGCCGAAGTTGCCGAAACGACCGCCGAGCGACCCGCTAGGAGTCGGGGACTTGAGGGACGTTTGAGAGCTCTGAAGCTCCTCACTCAGGGACTCCTGGACGGAGGTCACGTTCTTGAGATCAAGGAGATCGTTCACTTCCTTGGTCGTGAGTGGCGTCCCTCCGCCGCTGAAGCCAAAGAACCCCTTGGGCGAGACGGTGATCGTGTTGCCGGTCGATGCCCGAACGCTGTTTATCTTGGTCGTGACGGCGTCGCGGGCGATGAGCATCGAGATAGAGAGCGCGATCGCGACCGCCAAGATGACGATGACGCCGACCGAGCGCATGGAGTTCCTGAACGCGTTACGAACGCCTCGGCGCAGTGAATTCACAAATTACCTTTCCGAATGAATGGCGTTCATACTTCTGGGCTCTCTGCAAGGTGGACGCAAAAGTGACTAAAAGCCAAGTAAGAATCGCCCGCTCGTGGCCTACAGTCGATGGTCATGAGTGAGAACACACGGTCAGAAGGCTTTGCTCCCTTTCACGATTTCGAGACGTGGTACCGGATAACGGGCGACGTGCACTCGGGCGTCACGCCGCTAGTGGTCGCCCACGGCGGACCTGGTTGTTCGCACGACTACCTGGACTCCCTCGTCGCTCTCGCTCGATCGGGTCGCGCGGTTGTTCACTACGACCAACTCGGAGGAGGTCGCTCGACGCTGCTACCGGATCGCGGCGGCGACTTCTGGACGGTTGATCTCTTCCTCGATGAGCTGGACAACCTCCTCGAGTCGCTCGGCATCAAGGATCGCTATCACTTGCTCGGCCAGTCCTGGGGTGGCATGCTCGCGGCCGAGCACGCTCTTCGCCAACCCGCGGGACTGCGCGGACTGGTGTTGAGTAACTCGCCGGCCTCGATGGATCTCTGGGCCAGTGAGGCCAAGATCTTGCGCGGAGAATTGCCGCGCGACATCGAAGAGGCGCTGGATCGACACGAAGCAGCGGGCACGATCAACGACCCGGAGTATTTAGCGGCGACCAAGGTGTACTACGACGAGCATGTCTGTCGGGTGGTGCCCAATCCGCCTGAGGTGGTGCGCACGTTCGAGTTCATGGAGAAGGACTCGACCGTCTACAACACCATGAACGGTCCAAACGAGTTCTTCTGTGTCGGGACGCTGCGCGACTGGAGCGTGGTCGATCGCGTGTCGTCGATCACCGCACCTACCCTGCTCTTATCCGGGCGACACGACGAAGCAACTCCCGCCACCATCCAGCCCTTCTTCGACAACATTGACGATGTCCGCTGGGAGATCTTCGAGGACTCCAGCCACATGCCCTTCGTCGAAGAGACCGACGCCTATGTCGAGGTGGTCGACTCGTTCCTGACCTCAGTGGACCTCAGCCAAGCAGGCTGAGCCAGAGTTCTTCGGCGTGCTGGAGCGATTCCTGCACCTCCGCTAGCTCGCCGCCGAGACGCGTTTGTTCGGTGTGGTCGGTCGTGTCGAGCAGTTTCTTGCTGAGTGTGACTTTTCGGCGCTCGAGCCGGGTCACATCCTTTTCCGCGTCGCGCAGTTGTCGGCCCCGCGAGACCGAGTCGCCACTCGGCGCCGATGGTGTTGCGCCCCCACCGAGAGCTCGAGCGATCCACGCGTCAATGCCACCGGGAACGTCGGCGATATGGCCGTCGCTGTGAACCTCGAGTAGTCGGTCCGTCGTGCGACTAAGGAACGTGCGGTCGTGTGACACCACCACCAACGTCCCGGGCCACTGGCTGAGGAACTCCTCGAGGAGCCGGATGGTCTCTAGGTCGAGATCGTTGGTGGGTTCATCGAGAAACAACACGTTGGGTCGAGCGGCCAGAGCGAGCAAGAGCTGTAAGCGACGTCTCTCGCCTCCCGAGAGATCTCGGGCGTGCGTCACGGTCAGCGCTCCAGTGAACCAAAACCGCTTCATTAGCGCCACGTCGTCGAGTGAGCCAGGGATGCCCTGGGGCCCGGCCACCAGTTCTTGAACCGTGGCATCGAGATCAAAGTCGCCGCTGCCTTGGTCCAGGTAGGACGAGACCACGGTCGGTCCCGTTTTCACGGTTCCGGTGGTGGGTTCGAGTCGCCCCGCGAGCAGTTTGACGAAAGTCGACTTTCCTGAGCCGTTGGTTCCGACGACGCCTACCCGGTCGCCCGGACCCAGGTCTACGTCGACGTCGCGCAGAGTGACCTTCTGTGGCTCATAGGAGAAACCCACGTGGTGAGCCTTGATCACCGTGTTTCCAAGTCGCGGCGCCTCGAGGCCAAAGTCGATAGTGCCGCTCCGCGCGGCGGCCTCGGGTCGTTGGGCGAGGAGTCGCTTTGCCGCGTCGATGCGCGCCTGCGGTTTGGTGGAACGGGCCTTCGCGCCACGACGCAGCCACGCCAACTCGGTGCGGGCCAAGTTTCGCCGCACCTGCTCGGCCGACGCGGCTTTCGCCTCGCGATCGGCCTGGGCTTCTAACAGTCGTGAGTAACCGCCCGCGTGAATGTACGTCTTGCCTCGATCGATCTCGATCATGCGGTTGGTTACCCGGTCGAGGAGAAAACGGTCGTGACTGACGAGCACGATGGCTCCGGGGTAGTCCAAGATCTGTTGTTCGAGCCACTCAATGGCGTGCAGGTCGAGGTGGTTGGTGGGCTCGTCGAGGATGAGTACGTCGCTCGGTTCGGCGAAGACGCGCGCCAGAGCGACTCGTTTCAACTGGCCGCCCGACAGCGAGTCGGTGGGCGTATCGACCGCGTCGAGCATGGCGAGTCGGTCCAGGACCGCGTCGACTTGCCAACCCCCGCCCAGCGTGTCGCGAACGGTCCCCACCGGAAGCGAGGGGATTTGTGGCAGAAACTCAACGCGGAGGTCTCTCGCACGCCGGATGTGGCCCGAGTCAGGGGTGACGACCCCCGCCACGATGTTGAGCAACGTGGTCTTGCCCACGCCGTTGATGCCCACGACTCCGATTCGCTCGCCGCTCGAGATGGTCATGGTCAGATCCTCAAAGATGGCTCGATCGGAGCCCTGAAGGGTTGCTTTTTCGAGATCAATGAGAATTGCCATGGGTCTTCCACGTTACCGACGAACCTGGCGGATCCTTTCGACGCGGTGCATGTCGTGCGCTCCAATACTCACCCCGTAGGGTGATTTCTTGAAGCAAATCGACGTCATTAGAGCGCGCGCCGAGACTCCCGGCTGCGAACACGTCATTCATTTCAATAACGCCGGAGGATCTCTGCCGCCTCACGTGGTCATGGACGCGGTCACGGGGTACATCCAACGCGAAGCGCTTGCGGGGCCCTACGAGCAAGCGGTCATTGACGCCGCGCTGATCGACCGGTATCGACCGGCTGCCGCCGCGCTCATCAACGCCGACCCCTCCGAGGTGGCCTTTGCCTACAACGACACCTTGGCATTCAGCAACACCTTCTGGGGACTGGTGGCGACGGGGGCTATTCCCCGTGGCAGCGTGGTTCTGGTGGACCGCGCGGTGTACGTCTCGCACTACCTCGCGTTTCTTCAGGCTCGCCAACTTCTCAACGTCACGATTACGGTCGTTGAGTCGGGGAGCGACGGAGCGCTCGATCTCGAATCTCTCGAGAGTTTGCTGGATGAACGGGTTTCTTTTGTGCAACTCACCCACATCGGAACGCAGCGTGGTGTGGTCAACCCCGTGGCGGAGGCGGGCGCGGTGATTCGCTCGCGGGGCAACGCCATCTACTCACTTGACGCCTGTCAGTCGGTGGGTCAGATCCCGATCGACGTGCGTCAGATCGGTTGCGATGTCATGACCGCGACGGGTCGAAAGTACCTACGAGCTCCGCGGGGAACGGGATTCGCCTACGTGGCGAGCCGGCTGATCGAGCTAGTGGACCCCCCGGGCATAGACGGCCACAGCGCCTTCTGGCGTAGCGATGACTCGTACGAGCTTCTTCGAGGTGCAGAACGTCTGGAGTCATTCGAGGTCAATATGGCCACGAAGGTCGGGCTGGGTGTGGCCATTGATTACGCGTTGTCCTGGGGAGTGGAGGCGATCGCAGAGCGCATCGCTTCACTGGCGAGCGAACTGCGCGAACGTCTGTCAGGAGCCGGATACGAGGTTTTGGACGGCGCTGCGGCTCGCAGTGGGATCGTCACCTTTCGTTCGCCCTCGGAGTCGCCCGAGGCGACTCAAACCTGGTTAAGCACCCGTGGAATCAATACCAACGTCGCTCTCACTCAGTCGGCCCGTCTCGACATGGATCATCGGGGAATTCCTGCTGCCGTTCGAGCGTCCGTCCACTACTTCAACACGTCTGAAGAGATCACTGCGCTGATCGACGTGCTTCAATCGAGGCGCTAGAGAGGACTTCTATCCGAAGGTGAAGTCGTATACCTGCACGCCCGGCGACGCCCTCATCTTCAGTGTGCCCACCGAGGTGGACTGCCCGCGAAAGAGCGTGTAGAGGCGTGGCACTCCGGTGACTTCAATCGTCTTGGGAACCGTGCCGTCACCGGTGGAGACGGTTACCGTGCCGGAGCCTCCCATGACGAGGTAGATATCGTGGTCTTCGTAGCTCAGTTCGAGCTGGGCGTTGGTTCCAGCGGTGGCCTCCTGGGCGTGATCGCTCCAGACCCCCGACAGCGCGAAGTAGTCGGTGGCGAGAGACTTGGGGAACTGATAGGTGACCGCCTGATTCTGAACGGGAGCGCTGGTGTTCTGCAGATACTGGATTCGCTCGTATCCCAGGTAGGTCTCGGGATTCGTGACCTGGGTCGGGGTCAAGTTCGCGACGTTCGTGCGCGGGGGCAGTGTGAGGCCCGGGTGCGCGTCAATGAGAAGGGTGCGGATCAGATTCTCGGTGAGTGAGTAGTCGCCCTCGCCGAACTCGTCGTGACGAACCACTCCGTTCGCGTCGATGAGGTAGTCGGCGGGCCAGTACTCGTTGTTGTACGCGTCCCAGGTGCCGTAGTTGTCATCGACGGCGACGGGATAGTCGACGCCCAGTTCCTTGGACTCCGCACGGACGTTGCTCACCACGTGCTCGAAGCCAAACTCAGGCGTGTGCACACCCACGACCACCAGTCCGTAGTTCTTGTAGCGGTTGTACCACGCCTCTACGTGAGGCAGAGTTCGCTCACAGTTGATGCACGAGTAGGTCCAAAAGTCGACGAGCACTACTTTGCCCTGCAGTCCCGTGATCGAGAGGGGTTTCCCCCCAGGCGTGTTCAGCCACGTCGTGACGTCGGTGAAGTTAGGAGCCTTGCCACACTTCTGCAGCTTGGGATCGCCCGCCGTGCACTGGTCGAGGGCGCCATCGGACCTCGGGGAGTGGCCATTGAGCGCCTCGAGCTGCTTGCGCACCGAAGGCGAGCCCTCGACGTGCGACTGGAGCGCGTTGGTGTAGCCCGGAACGTCGGTCTGCAGTGAGTTGAACAGGTTGAAACCAATGGCGAAGGCCATCACGATCAAGACAAGGCCCCCAATCTGGCGTAGCAGCGGACCGTGGCGACGCAGTGAACGGACCCTTTCGACGAGCGTGCTGCCCGCGAGGGCAATGATCAACAAAGGAACGGACGCGCCGATCGAGAACGCCAGCGTGACGAGCAACGTCATAAAGCCGACCTGTTCCTTCGCGCCTAAGACGATGATGGTCGAGAGGACGGGTCCGGCGCAGGGAACAAAGACGAGTCCGAGCGCCAGCCCGATCACAAATCCACCGCTGGACAACTTCGGCGTGCGGGCAACGAAACGGGTGAAGGGTCGCTCAAGCACGTGTCCGAGTTGGGGGAGGCACAGACCAACGCCGACGACGCCGAGGAGGACGATACCCGTCCAATGCAGGAACGTCTGGGGGAGATGGAGCAGCGACACAATCTCTGACCCGGCCAGGATCAAAGTCGAGAAGCTGATGATGAGTCCCAGCACAATCGAGACGGCTCGGCGCAGCGACGAAGGCGATTTCGTGGTGGCCCCCGCGACAAATACCACGGGCAGCACCGGGAGCACGCACGGCGAGATGCCCGCAATGAGACCCGCCACGAGGGCTATGAAAATCAGTGTCACATCACTGCCTTCTAGATAATGTACGGAGTACCAGATCGGCCGATTCCCTTACCAGTCATCACCGAAAGGATTGCGTTACAACGCCGCGACCCTCACGATAAGTTCACCGCCGATCCCCGCCCTCGGCACCAAATAAGGCGCGCATAAGAAGTCGCTGGCCTCGACCACCGCAGAGACGAGACTCAAGTGGCGCTCTGGCGCCGGTCGATCTCATAGGCGAGCGTGAGGAGCGCAGCTGAGCGCGGGTCTGCGAGGCTCTGCCCCGTATACGTTTCAAGTTTGTGAAGTCGCTGATGGACCGTGTTTCGATGGACGAAGAGACGTTCGGACGTCTTCTGGGCGGAGCCACCATTGTCGAGCCAGACTCCCAAGGTTTCCAACAGCGTGGTCCGCTCTTTGTCGGGTATAGGAGCGAGGCCGCCGAGGGCGACATTCGCAAGGTGCTCCATGAAATCCGGGGCGCTGACAGCAGCAATTTCCAAAAGGTGCTGATCGAATAAAGTCACGCCAAAATCTAGAGTGCCGCTCGAGAGCGCCATCCGAGCCTGTGTGAGGGCGTGGGGAGTAGTACGCAGGTCGGCAAATTCGGGGCTCACCCCGACACGACCAACGGCACAACCTGAAAGAGTCTTGGCGAGATGGTCGAGTTGACCCGAGCTATTGGACAGGGCGACCAGCCCCACTTCAACGTCGGGCAGCAATCGCCAAATGGAAAAGAGACCTTCGTCACGAAGGAGGTGTTCCGCCTGCGGGAGCGCGTGCTCACCAATCATTGGCACTTCTCCGGCCACCACCACCAGCGGAACGTTCAGAGGGAGCCGAAGCAGTTGAGCCGCTTCCCAGGGGTTCGTTGTGGCCAAGTGCCCTTCAAACAGAGATTGAAAGAGCGCAGAACGCTGTTGCTCGGCTGACTGTGCTTGAGCCAACGCTTCTTCGCGGTAGCCCTCGGCGAGTTCTTGGCTGTAGGTATCGAGGATTTGCCACATCTCGGATCCAGCGCGCAGCACGACATCGGTGCTTGCCCCCAGCGTGCGAGCGGTGCTCGCGACTTGATCCCAGATGAAACGTGCGCCGACGCGATAGGCCTCGAGCACCATGGTCAGCGGGACCCCGGCGGCGGCGCGGGCACGTCCATTCTCACGCGACTCGAACGACGTGGTGGCGCTGAAGCGCCCGAGTCCCTCGAGGATGGCCCGGATGTTCATCACGCTGGCCGCCCGGAGGGTCTCATGGTCAACGACGCCTCGTTGGTACGGGACTACCGCACCCTGGATGGCGAGCGTCATGGCGTCGGCTAGCTCGTCAGCGCGCTCGAGAAGCTTGCCGGCGATCTCTCTCACTGACCCGGTGATATGTGAGTCAGCACTGTTCGGTGTCGCCATTCTCTTAACATAGATGGATTTTGCTCCGCGGAAACTGTGCACGTGCACATTTTGTGGCTTGGATGTTTGTCTTGGGCACATTGACAGTATTTTGCCCGCCCGGCACAATGGACCGAAGAATCCAAGGGAAAGCAGATGGCCGCAGACATGTCGACGATCACTCACTACGAAGAGAAGCAAGTAGAGGCAGCAAATGATTCTGGGCGTATTCCCGTGGTCTTCATTCATGGTCTTTGGTTGCTCGCGAGCAGTTGGGATCCGTGGAAGGCGCTCTTCGAAGAAGCCGGTTTTGCGGCCGTAGCGCCTCAGTGGCCCGACGATCCCGAGACTGTCGCCGAGGCCAACGCACATCCTGGAACCTTTGCGCACAAGTCAGTGGGACAAATCGCCAATCACATGGACGAGGTAATACGCGCGCTCACCGTGAAGCCCGCGGTAGTGGGCCACTCCTTTGGCGGGTTGCTGACCCAGATCGTCGCGGGACGCGGTCTCTCACGTGCCTCGGTGGCGATCGATCCGGGCCCGTTCCGTGGGGTGCTACCGCTTCCCCTGTCGGCGCTGAAGGCGGCCTCGCCCGTAATCGGAAATCCCCTCAATCGAGGCCGTTCCGTTCCGCTCACGCTGAAACAGTTCCGCTTCGCCTTCGCCAATGTCGTCACCGAAAGTGAAGCCAAGGAACTGTACGAGAATTTCATGGTTCCCGGATCGGGCGTTCCACTTTTTCAAGCCGCGTTCGCCAATATCAATCCCTGGACCGAGGCCAAGGTGAACTGGCGCACTTCGACCCGAGGTCCGCTTCTGATTATCGATGGAGAGCGCGATAACACACTTCCATTGAAGATGGCCCGCGCCGCCTTCAAGTTACAGAAGAAGAATCCCGGTATTACAGAGTTTGAAGTCGCCCCAAATCGTGGTCACTCTCTGGTTATTGATTCGGGCTGGCGTGAAGTGGCGGACATGACGCTGACCTTTCTCCAACGGTTCACCGCATCAGCGTGAGACTCGCAAGGTAACCGCAGAGTGGGCATCGGCTCCAAGCGCGTCCATCTCTCCGCGTAGACCTGACGGAACTCGAACGAAGAACTTTCGCGTCAACGCAAGCGGTCGCTGATCTGCTGTTCTGGCCGTCCTTTCGATTACCCTCGGAATTGGCTGTTTCCCGCCAATCTTCTGTCCGGAACAAACCACAGCACTGAGACGACTGTGTAGCAAGCGTACGAAAGGTAGGGGCTCAAGTAGGCCAGCCCAATTCCGATCACATACAGAGCCATCGAGACCATTCCCTTAACGTCGGTTCCCACCGCATTTGCAATGGAGTGATCGTCCGGGTTTGCTCTCAGAATGGACCGGACCAGGACAAAGTACGCGAGCGCCGCACCGAGGGTCACG
The DNA here is from genome assembly GCA_963756325.1 of uncultured Acidimicrobiaceae bacterium. Lineage (GTDB taxonomy): Bacteria > Actinomycetota > Acidimicrobiia > Acidimicrobiales > RAAP-2 > RAAP-2. Next base: position 189,906 of record CAVWNE010000002.1, on the reverse strand, counting down.
ACTCCGTAGACGGACGCGGGAAGCCAGTTCCCGTGCTTGGTCCCCACCCACGACGTCGCAAAGGGGATAAGCGAGAGCCAGAACAAGAGATGCAGGTTGGCCCACATCACCACACTGCTGATTCGCTTGGTCGCTCGTAAAAGGTGGTGATGATTGTTCCAGTAAATTCCAACGGACGAAAAACTCAGGATATAGACGAGTAGCGAGGGGAGGCGTCCCTCTAACCCGTGCCAATTAGCGGTGATCGGAGTCTTGAGGTTGAAGGCCATGATCGTGATGATCACTGCCATAACAGAGTCGCTAAACGCCTCGAGACGATGAGGATCCATCGCACTGCTGCCCCGAGGCGCATTGCCTGGAATGGTCACGCCGTCAGTCACCCCCTGAGAATATCGGCACGGAATGTCATCGAAGTCATGGTCGATGTCCGCGGGCGACGGGACCGATCGCTGCGGCCGGCACCTTCAGCCTGGGCGCCAATGCGATCACCGCGACACTTGCTTCACGGATCCCGACTCAGGACAATGGGCCCCGTCGTCGGATCGTCTCAACTAATTTCATCGTTTTGCGACCAGTGCGTCAAGGGCTGCTCGGTCAGTGAAGAATTGCTGGTGTCACCGATTGGCGAGACAGTGTCATGTCAGCCTGTCCGAATCTTCGGCGCCCAATCGGTTGCCATAGCGCTGGCGTACTTCATCGGGTGATGAAACGGTGGATGGCCTCGCTGGCGTGGTCCTGATAGGACGGGTTGGCCAAGTCTGAGAAGATCTCCGCTTGGTCGACCAAGGGACCCTTCAACTTGCCGGCCGCGCTGGCGTAGAACACGCCACTCGAAAGCTTCGGATCGGTGACACCTTCGACGAGACGCTTGGCTCCCACTTCAAGGTCGTGGGAAATACCGAGGTGGGGCATGATGTGCTTAGCGGCAAAACGTAGTGGTGGCGCCGCGCCAGCGGCAGCTTGGGTGCCCATGGTGTTGCCGGGGCTCACAGTGATAAAGCGCAGGTCGGGGTATTGGCGGGCCAGGTGGGCCATCCATAAGGCTCCGAGGTACTTGACCTGACCGAAGGCGAGGTTCGGATCGTATTTTCGGTCGGCGAAGTAGCTGCCGTCGATGACGGTAGCGAGTTCATCGGTGGACGTGGATTCGAAGGTGGGCCGTTTGAACCCCAACTTTGGAATTCCTCTGGCCGCTTCACTTGCGGCGAACACCGCTACCTCGCCAAGTCGGTTTTCCTTGAGGAGCCCTTCGAGGAGAACGGCGTGACCGAGAACGTTTGTTGCGAATAGTTTGGTGACCCCGTCGGTGGTCAATTCCATCAAGGCCTTGTTGCCGATGATACCCGCGTTCATGACCAGCGCGTCGAGGGAGTCGTTGATAGCTGCTAGGCCGGCGCGGACCGAACCAAGATCGGTGACGTCCATGAGAATGATGTCGAAGATGCGTCGACCGGTGACGGCTTCGAGATCGACCTTTGCCCGTGTCGCCCGATCTTCGTTTCGACATGCCAGATATATACGGCCAATCTCAGGACGTAATGCCAGTTGTCGGGCCACATCCTTGCCGATCCCAACGTTTGCGCCCGTGATGAGCACCGTCTTTCCCGAGGGATAGCTCATTCTGATTCCCTCTCACCCTCTGTGGGCGTAGGGAGTCCGTCGAGCAAGCTGAAGCGGGCATCCATCGCCACACTTCGGACTTCGAGCAACTCTTGATATTCGGGAGAGTTGTACCACCCGAGGGCCGTCTCACGGTCGACAAACCGCACGAGTGCTCCTGATGTGAGCGAGCCATCGCCGTGCAGGAATTGCCAATTACCGGCGGCGAGAACCTCACCTCCGTGCTCTTTGGCTGTCTTCCCAGCGACGGGGGCGTATTTCTCACGGTAAATCTCGGGGTCCTTGACTGTGAATTCGACCATTACATATGCGCTCATGTTGATACTCCTTGGCAGTTATTCATTAGTTGTGATCCGTGTTCTAACTCTTCACGGGTAAGTGTCACGTCGCTACTCGGCCCCCGTCTACCGCAAGAGTGACGCCGTGGATGAAACTGGCTTCCTCGCCGGCTAGGAAGACGATCGCCGCAGCAAGTTCCTCGGGCTCGGCTACGCGACCTGCCGGTGCTAGTGATGCGAGGTGATTCACCATCTCCTCGGGGAAACCTTCCATCATCCGGGTTCGCGTCGGACCGGGAGAAACGGCGTTGACCCGCACACCACTGGGGCCGTATTCGGCGGCCCAGGCCTTGGTCAAGAGTTCAAGGGCCGCTCGGCTGGCGCCATACAGAGCCATGCCGGCTTGGCCAAAGCTGGCGACCATCGTCGAGACGTTGACGATAGAACCCCGTCCGCGTTCGGCCATGGCTGGCGCCAGTGATGAGACGAGGAAGAATGGAATCTTGACGTTCAGTGCAAAGGTCTCGTCAAAATCTGCCTCGGTGGCCGCGCTGCTGGGACCGAGCAACGCGACGCCAGCGTTGTTGATGAGGATGTCTACGTGACCGTCGCCCGCCTCAGTGGCCCACTCCACCAAATCTTGGGCCGACTCGAGGTCGTCCAATGTGGTGAGCCGGAATGTTGCGCTGCCTCCGTTGCTCTCGATCTCGGCGACCACGTTTTTGGCTCGGCCTTCATTACGTCCCACTACTAATACGTGAGCTCCGCGGCCGGCCAAGGCAATGGCCGTCGCCTCGCCGATCCCACTCGTCGAGCCCGTCACCAGAGCTGTTTTTCCCTTTAGGTCAGTCATTCGCTACAGCGTCCTCTCTTTCGAAAACTGGGTTATGTGACTCACTATTACACAATCCGACTGGGTTGTCAAACTCAGAATCTTGTTAATATCGGTGCGTGGAGGACGAAACGAGTAACCGGCCAAGGCTCACCCCCAAGGGAGCGCGTACGCGCGCACGAATAGTGGGGGCCGCGGCTGCCCTCATCCATGAGCGCGGGGTGGTGGCGACCACCTTGGAAGATGTCAAGGTGGCGGCAGAAGTCAGCGGCTCTCAGATGTACCACTACTTCCCCGACAAGGACGAACTCGTGCAGGCGGTCATCGACTACCAAGCGGACACCATCGTCCATCACCAGGGACTCGTGCTCAGAAGCGCGAACGGAGTCGAAGCCTGGCGAAACATGGTGATCACGGCAGCGAAACACACCAAAGCAATCGGGGGCTGCCCACTGGGCTCGCTCGGTGCTCAACTCGCCGAGAGTGACCCTGAGGCCCGAGCGCTCATCGCAGCAGGTTTCGAACAGTGGACGGTCGTCATCGGCGATGCGCTCAGATCTCTTCATGGCGAAGGAAAACTCCCGTCCGGTATTGATCCGGACGACCTTGCCACTACATTGCTCGCCACGCTCCAAGGGGGACTTCTGCTCGCCCAGGTGCAACGGAGCACCCTCCCGTTTGAAACCGCAGTCAATACCGTCCTCGCTCTCGCCATCGGCCGATGAGCCCAAGCCAGGTTCGCTCACAGCCATCGTTGGGGTTGCTGACGGAGTTGCCCTTGACGGAGAAGGGTCGAGCCACGCGTCAACGGATCGTGGACGCGGCGGCGGACCTCATGGTTGAGCGGGGCGTCTCGGGGGTGAGTTTGGATGAGGTGGGACGTGTCACATCTACCAGCAAGTCGCAGATGTATCACTACTTCGCTAGCAAGGACGACCTCGTAGCTGCCGTCGTTATCTGCATACAGAATCGAATCCTGGCCTTCCAAGGTGACCTGTTCGACGCAGTCGAATCGGTTGACGACCTGCGAGGTTGGGCTGATTCCGTTGTCGCATTCCACCGAAGGGCGCCACGGTGGACCGGATGTCCCCTCGGCACGCTGTCCAGCGAGCTAATGAGCGTCACTGAAGTCGGGCGCCTCGAGGTGAAGCAAGCTTTTGATTCCTGGCATCGCCTCCTCACACGTACGCTGGCGAGGCTCCAGGATTCGGGGAGGATACGGGCAGACGCCGATCCAAAGCGCCTGGCCACAGCGACGTTGGCATCACTCGAGGGTGGCCTGCTCATGTCTAAGGCGCTCCAAGACGAGTCCCCGCTTGCCGTTGCACTTGATGCGGCACTGGCCAATTTGGGGAGATTTGCGAACACCCGCTAGGTCTCTTCTCGAACGACGGAGTCTTCCGATCCTTGAACTGAACACAGGCAAGGGGTTATCGACCAAGCCGATTGCGAGCGACCTCAATCTCTCCGTCGGAACCGTAAAGAAGCACCCCGAACACGTTTACCGCAAACTTGGTGTTTCTACAGGCACTGGAGCCGTCGCTCAGGCGTTCCGATGCCCTCCGACCACCATCGGCGAGGAGCGCGCGGTACCCGCCGACGGCACGTGGTAACCAAGATCCGGTGACTGCTTTTCCGTCCAGTTGTGAAATGTAGACAGCCTTGCGTCTTCCGGTAGCAAGCGTCAACTGGACGGGGCTACTTGCCAATGCTGGCACCGTACCCTACCCTCATCGTCGTACCGTTGAACTTGACCACGAACTGTCCCGGGCTGAAGACACCCATCAAGTCGTCGACGGTGACGCTGTGGCCCAGCTTGGCCGCCAGTTCGACCAACCACTTCGGCTGTGTCGTCTGACTTTGTAGCCACCACGCAATAGTCGAGCGCGCGTTAACCGGGTTCAACTGCACCACTTGGAGTTCTATCGTCGAAGCCTGGTGATCGCCTTACGGGCAATTACTCGCTCACGTTGGCGAGGCGTAACTCATGTACGAATAATAAATATTCGCATTTCCCGGATTGACGCACTTCACCAAGAAAGGCGGAGTCTTCACGTCGGGCACGGGCACCACCTGGCACGTGTACGTCGGCCTCGGCTTCTTGGCCTGCCCTTCTGCAGCAGCGCAACTAATGCCGTGCGCCTTAAGCTTGGAGAACTCGCGGACATTGATAGTCGGAGTCGGACAACTCCGGGTTACCGTCGCCGCGTGCGCAACCTCAGATGTGGCAAGTGCGCCGGCAGTTACAAAAAATCCCAGCAAGCCAACAGCAGACAAGATTTCCGCAGTCCTGCGCATCTCACGCCCCCTTCGTCGGATCAACGCAGGATACACCCAAGCGGCGCCGAGACATTTAATACCTTCACGGACCATCCAACCACTTGGGCTTATAGGCCCGGAGGCAAAGCCGTGCGATTGCGACTCCGCTAAACACTCAACACTTACTCTTCCGAATTCAAGTGCATTGAGACCAAATAGTTCCACAGTATGGGCCTGGGAGGCCCATACTGTCCCTCCCTCGCGATCCAATGGCAGGGCCATCTCAAACCCATTACCCGCATAAACCACGATTTCCTGATTCATGTCGCCCGGTTGCGGATTGTTTGGCTCGTACTTACCACGGCCGCAAGGTGATTATGCTTGTGCACACGAGTGTGTAACTTTGCCGCACTATTCAACTAATGGTCGGCGGCGATGTGCGCAATCCGTTCGCCAAAAACCGAGGAGAGCTCAGTGGAGTTGGCGTTGGCCGCCTCGCGCGCGGTGTCGAGGAAGTCGTCCACAATTGTCTGCGCTCGAACTTGGCGCATGCCCCACAAGATCCCTTCGTTCACTAGGTTGGATTTCGTCACCTCATTGACGTCCTTTTTTCCGTCAATGTATTGGCCAAGCTTGGTGGTAAATTTGCGGGCGTTTCCAAACTGGTCGACTGGTTCCATCGATACGGTGGAAGCGATGTCGTAAATAGGGGACATCAATATTTCGATGTCGTCTGGATGATGCAAGAAGGAGATGTTCTTCGAATGGGCATCAGCGTTTCCGATCACGACTTGAAGCACTGTTCGTCGTAAGAGTTCATCGACATCGTCGGCAACGCCGAACTCGTTCACGACGACGGAGATTTGTCGCAGTGACGGTCCTCCGTCAGATTCATATTTCATGTTCGATGGAAAGCCTGTTGCCTGAAGACTGTCCTCCTGATGTACACGATCAAGGCCGTTTCGGTCGTATCGCTGAATCGCCAGAGTCGCGACTCCGCCGATTTCAATGAGTTCGGCCGCCGGGACATTTAATCCACACTTGCGAGCGAAGTCCAAACACGTCAGTTCGTTGACAGCGGAGGGTAAGAGACCGTCGGGTTTCAAAATCCATGTCGACGGTGCATTCCCGTGCGGTTTCGACCATTGCCCAGTGTCGGTTCGTCCGACTAAGAGTTTGCGCTGGAAACCGGCAAGAGAGGGACGAAAGTCGTCGATGAGATCCGCTCCAAGTGGCGAAACATCAATGCGCGCGAGTTCCTCACGCAGGTCGTCGGTGTTCAGGATCCGGTAGCCACCTTCATGGTGTCTTTCCAATGTCTCTTCTTCGGGCAAGAGGGATACGGCCCCCGCGCAATCTCGGCCAAACTCAGCCAACAGTTGAAACGTGTTCGACTCCGAAACTCTGATGATCCTGGCCATTGCGGCACGCGACGGGCCTTCAGGTAGAAGGTTCTCGAAGAAGTTCCTTACGCGACGAGGTCCTCTTTCGAATCGATCGCCGACCGGAAGCGACGTCGACAAGATGGCGCTGTTATCTCCCCACCTCTGGGTGGCGTCAGGTAACCAGGTGAATCCAAAGAAACCGCGGTCATTCGGCGAGCTCAATACGCCGATGGGTCTGTCATAGAGCCACACGATGAGACGGTCAACCACGACGATCTCGCTGACGAACGATGACTTCGCACCCGAGTAGGCGGAGTAGGCGAAGTGCGTGGCCGAGCGACGCCGATCCAATCTTCCCGTTCTCTAACAATGAGAGGTACGACTGGCCGATTCTGTCCATTTCGGCGGCCTCCTCTTGAGTCTTTCCGTTTTCGAGTCGAAAATGCCTTAAGGCTGTGCCGAAGTCAGATGCTCGATTGATTCGGAACTCGCTTGTTATTGCCATACGCCAATATTAATATGTCTATTGCTAAACATCAATAAAACCTAATTATTGTTTTTCGGCAATATACAGAGATTCATTGCCAAACAGCAATATCGGGCCCGAAGGCGCTAATGCTGGGAGATCTTCCGACCGGATTGCAAGATACCCAGCCGCACGTTTATCAAGACCCCAAACCCCATTCCGGCGGGTGTTCGCTGGTGAAGGCTCTGGGTCTCACTCAACTCGAAGCAGGCGACTTTCTCCTGGCCGCGCCATTTGTAGCGCAGCTCGCCGCAAGTTTGGCGGACGGGCGACTCATCAAGCTGCTAGCGAGCGTTGGTAGCGATTCGCCGCAGGTGCGGTACGACGTTTTAGTAGGTCCAGATCGAATTCACCTCGATGGGCTGAAGCCAAGACCCGATTGTTACTGTCGGTCAAATGACATCGTCGCCCAGGTGCGAGAGTCTCGCCGCCAAACGGAGGCGCTTCGACTCGGTCGCTCCTCGTGATGAGCTCACGGCCTCAGTCGTGAGCGATAGACCGTGAAGTTCGCTGCGGCAGGACTGACTGAATCCGTTGTCGATCGGACCAATATTGGAGCAGAATAGGAGCAAGATTCACAAAAAGATTACGCTCCCGTAGCTCAGGTGGATAGAGCAATGGTTTCCTAAAACAAGAAATTGATTGCGGCCGCGCTCTCCAAAGTGTTGCAATCGCAAGAATTTTACTGTAGTTCTATGGACGAAGAGGCGATTTTTAAGTCCGGCTTTAACCGGCTATTCGCGACCGTTCGTGAGAAATGTTGTGCTGAGGTTGTGCTGGGGAATCGTTCATCCGACATCGTCTCATCGCCCCTTAAGCGGATGGACTGACTGCAATGGCATGTGGTCGTAGGACATTAGTCCCTATGTTTCAAATCTCACATCTCTTAGCGTTACGCACATCGCGGACGCTAGGAGTCGGGTTTATGATTATCTCAAACCGAAGGCTTCGAGCCATGTACGTCGGAGGGCGAGGCAACGCGACAGCGCGGCGGTTCGCCCACTTGTGGGCTTTCGCCTTTAAACGTGGTCTGGCGCCGAGGCGCTGGGTGACTCTGGAAGTCGAAGGACGAAAGTCGGGGCGACTTACATCTTTCCCGCTGGGTATGGCCGACTGGAATGGCCATTGGTATCTAGTGTCGATGCTCGGCGAACGGTGCAACTGGGTGAAGAACGTACGCGCGGCGAACGGAAGCGCGGTTCTTTGTCACGGGCGCCGTCGAACTTGTCACCTCGTCGAAGTGCCGTTCAGCGATCGCGCTCCAATCATCAGAAGGTATCTGGAGAAGGTTCCCGGAGCGAGGTCCCACATTCCGATCGAGCGAAACGCAGTTGAAATCGACTTCGAAGCCATCGCGACCAGTGTCCCCGTATTTCTGGTGGTCTTCTCCGTTCCAGAGTCGGGGTGTGCGGCGCCGGAGTCTGATGGCCCAGTTTGAGAAGACCAAGGGGTGAACCGATGACGAGCGCGCCGAAGAACGAAACCAATACGTCCGCATAGAGCAGAAGCCACGTCACTCGCACAAATGGCGGCGACGGATCGTTACGAGCTTCCTGGCATTCGCGGTACTTGCCGTGGTTGCAGCGGGGCTCACCATCAAGCTTGAACCATCGCCACGGCTATTGGCACTACCAAAGGGCGCCGCTCATGCTCCCGTTGGTCGATTCGATGGTACGTGGAGCGTTTCAACTGGATCTAAAGCGGGCTTCCGGCTGGCAGAGACGATCGTGGGTTTTAGCAACGTTGTTGTCGGTCGAACAACTGCCATCACCGGCGCTATTTTCGCGAGGTTCGCAGTTGATCTCACCCGCCATCCGGCGCCACACGAAGCTCGCCGTGATCGACATCCCGGACACCGGAACGCTGCGAGGCGATATTCTCGCCCTTCTTAGGCACATGTCCGCCCGCGTCGGCGAAATCGTAGGCGTCTTCAGTTTGTTAATCGCTGACTATTTCAGCGAGACCGGGATGTCCGGTGCAGCCCTTCGAGATCGGGCGCTCGCGGGAGAGCCAAGCGCCTGGCAGATCGTATTGGACCGCGCAGTCGTTCGGGGCGAGATCAATCCCGAACTACTGAGCCCTCGCGTCGCGTCTCTACCGCTCGACCTCGTGCGCCATGACGTCATCATGAATCGCCGCGCCGTACCCGACGAGACGCTCGTTGAGATCGTCGACCGCATCTTTCTACCCCTCGTTCTCGCCCCGCCCAAGACCGACGTGACTTACTAACAGTCACTCGAGTGGTTGTTACGAAAGGAATCGATTAGTTGTGCCGGCCGGCCCTATCAATCTGTGAGACCAAGCTCGTCGAGTTGAGCCATACCTGCGCTTAAGAGATCGACACATGCAAAGAGCTATGTGGAAGAAGAAATTCGAGACCTGTCCACGTTACGGCGACGTAGGTCGGGTATGGCTGAATGCCATCACCAGGGGATCAGTCATTCGATCTCACGAGGCAGAATGCCCCCAAAATTCTTGGCGGGCCAAACTGCGATCAGCGCCCGAGGACGATAAGTCCTCGGAGTTTGCGAATTGATGCAATGCGGCTGATTAGTGAGTTGGGTCCAGTGTGATCGGAGACGAGACGAGTTTCAGTCGCTACGAAATGGGAACGGGGAGCCTAGTCGTCACGTCGCCGAAGCAAGTATGTCCCGTGACAATGACGGTGAGGTCGCTGCGGTTGAGCGAATCTGCAGGGACTTCATTCTTCAAGTGATCGTTGTCTGCTCGCCCCTTCAAAAGAACGTACGTCCCGGTCGGAACAATGATGTCGACGTCGCGACCAATCGCATAGGCGCGAATCCGAATTTCGGAAGGGCGTGTCTTTGCGGCCGCCAGATCAATTGTCACGTCGCCGAGTATTGAGAGAGCGACTATCTCGCCTTCGGCGTTCCACTCTCTTGCCCGTCTGCCCTTGTGGAGCCAGCCACCTTCAAATATTGGTTCAAAACCGAGTAAAAACCGACGGGACTTGGTCAAGGTGTCACTTTCCTAGGTATTCATCACGCTGAGCGGTGACGACTTAACCATCCCACACTCCGAGAGGCTTCAAGTGGGACACAAGAGAGACCTCCCAGATCAAGGACATTCGTCACTGTTCCAAGATCGGGCCGAGTGCTTGAGTAAGTCGTATGAACATTCACACGGTGATAGGCGTCACTCTTCAACGCCGGGCAAACTCGGGACGTCACAAGAGAATCGTGAAAAGTCTGCCTGGCTATCTTCAGCCTCCGAAGAGTGCAATTGTGAAGTTCGACCCTCGACTTCGCACAGCGGCAGAGTTGGTAGCCATGTTGACGTCGCCCGCGACGGGAGCACTTCCCACTGATGGATGTGAACCGTCCCCAAGATGGAGTTGATTCGTGCAAATGTGGCAAATCCCATGCTTTGCGAGATAGCGTCCCTTGATTTGAGCCGCGCTTCTCGTTACGCAGTCCGCCGTCCGTGGCGAGGGATAACGTGGATGAAACGCGAAGCTCTATGACGAATCTGACGAGCCACGCGCTCCTCGTTAGTAGCGGGAGGAGTTCGGCGAGTTCTAGGGAGCCGAAAAAAGCGCGTCTTTGCGACCTCGACTAGTAAGAGATAGATCACAACCATCGCGAACAACAAGAGGAAGAAGGCGCCGGGAAGTGGAGAGAATCCAAGTAATCGGGCCAGTCCGGTGTATGGAAGGACCGCACCCAGGATGGCCGCGGTGGTCGGGACGATCAACATTGGAAGGCTCGGAACGCTCTTAAAGAATGGCACTCGCCGGGTTCGAATCACGTAAATAACCAGAGTCTGAGTAGCGATAGATTCCACGAACCAACCTGAGCGAAACTCGACGTGGCTCGCGTGTAGAACGGCAAGCATGATCCAGAAGGTCAGGAAGTCGAACACCGAACTCAACGGTCCGAAGACCGCCATAAAGCGTCGAATGAGTTTCATGTCCCACGCGGCCGGACGTGCTAAAACCTCCGAGTCCACGCGATCACTGGGGATGACCAACTGTCCAGCGTTATAGAGGAGATTGTTCAGAAGAATCTGGGTTGGTAGCATCGGCAAAAAGGACAGGAAGATTGAGGCGCCGGCCGCTGAGAACATGTTGCCGAAGTTTGATGACGTCGCCATCAGTACGTACTTCATGGTGGCGAAGATCCGTCGCCCTTCCATGACCCCGTCCGCGAGCACGCCAAGGTCCTTATCGAGAAGTACAACGTCTGCAGCATCCTTCGCGACGTCAGTGCCCGAATCTACGGAGATTCCCACGTCAGCTTGATGTAACGCGACGGCGTCGTTTACCCCATCGCCGAGGTACGCGACGTCCTTTCCCGATGTCCGAGCGATCTTCACGATGCGAGACTTTTGCTCCGGACTGATTCGAGCGAAAACAGTGGTTAGCGGTAGCGCGGCGATCAGTTGCTCATCGTTAAGTGCATCGAGGTCGGAACCGTTCATGACGTTCTGGCACGCGAATCCGATGTCCGCGCAGACCTTTGCCGCGACCAGACCGTTATCTCCGGTAATGATCTTCACTTCGATTCCGAGCATTTGTAACTTGGCAATGGAAGGACCAGCATCTGGTTTTGGGCGGTCCGCAAACGTGAGAAAGCCCACGAGCGTGAGATCGCTTTCGTCGGTTGGTTTGAGGGAGGCGAGGTTGACGTCTCGACTGGCCACCGCAATGACTCGAGCACCCTCGGAAAACAGGTTCTCCAGTACGGCCTTCGCGGTGTCGGGCACTTTGGCGCAGCGACGTAGAATCGCCTCAGGAGCACCTTTTGCAATCAAGATTTCACGGTCGTCAGGGCTCCTCACAAGAACTGACACCAATTGGCGCTCATGGTCGAAGGGCAAGGCTGCCAGGCGCTTGTACGTGGCCGCAGTGGCGTTGAGTTCGCCAGAACTGGCGGGGGTGTCCCATAACGCCCGATCTAGAGAGTTACCCCCGACAGCCCCACGTTCCCCGTGTGAGGCTTCGTTACAGACCAGGCCAAACAAGAGCGATGACGTGTTAGCAACTCCTTCAGAATTAATCGAGCGATCGAAGGTAATCGCTCCTTCAGTCAGGGTGCCCGTCTTGTCGGTGAAAAGAATCTCGATGTTTCCTAGATCCTCGATAGCAACCAACCGCTTGACGAGCACGTGCTTCCGCACGAGTGCCTTTGATCCTGCGGACAGACTCACGGTCACGATCGCCGGCATCATCTCAGGAGCTATTCCGATGGCGATAGCAAGTGAGAAGAGCAGCGCGTCAATGAGTGGTCGAGAGAGTGCCACGTTGATGATGAAGATGACCACCGTCAACATGGCGGCGACGACAAAGAGAAAGCGCGAGAAGCGTGAGAGCCCGGCCTCGAATGCGGTCTGTGCCTGCCGTTCGGAGAGTCCCGTGGCAATGCTTCCGAAGGCCGTTCGGGGCCCGCTTGCTACAACAACGCCGAGGGCAGATCCTTGGTGGACGACAGTGCCCATGAAGGCGCAGCTGGGCTGATCTAGACCCGATCGGCCTACAGCGTCAGAGGTTTTGGCGCTGGGCAGTGACTCGCCTGTGAGCACTCCCTCGTCACATTCAAGTTCGTCGACCGAGAGGAGCCTGATATCAGCCGGGACGACGTTACCGATATTGAGTCGTACCAAATCGCCGGGTACTAACTCCGAGACAGGCACGGTATGAGCCACTCCGTTTCGAATCACCTCAGCCTCGTGATGGATCTTGGAGCGAAGCGACGTCATCGCGATCTCTGCTCGGTATTCGTTAAAGAATCCCAGGCCAACACTGAGGGCCACAATCACGGCGATGATGAGTGCGTTGGTCGCGCTCCCAGTGAATCCCGAGACCACCGCCGCTCCTAACAAGAGAAGCAAGATGGGGTTGCGCAACTGCCTCAGAATCACCAGAGTGGGGCGCACCTTTCGAACAATGAGCGCGTTGAGTCCATAAAGTTCCAGTCGGTGTGCGGCGTCGGCGCTGGAGAGTCCTTGCAAAGTGGTTGCGAGGCGCGAGAGCACGTCCGACGTCGACATGCTCGCCGCCTGCGCGACGTCGATCGTGACTTCTGGTTGCACACTGGCGGCACTCACCATTGCCCCAGTCTTGCCCTTGGCGGCGTCCGAGTCTCACAAGGACGCACGTATCAGTTTCTCAAGTCCCCATGAGTGTCAACGGGCGATCGATTGTCTCACGGATCGCGTATCAGAGAGCGTGTGGCGCGGATAGACACGGCCCTTTAGCCGCCCGGTAAACGACCTTCTGTGAAGAAATTTCCACCGGGTGTCATTACTGTGTCACTCTTAGCACGTGTCCCTTCTGTCGCGTCTCGTCAGCGGGAGTCGCAAATGGGTAGAAATACATATGGTGAAGGAGACATGAGCGGCAGATCAGTTCCTAGCCCTGGATTGGACCGCGATGGTCTCTTCAGAGAGATATTTTCCGCTAGCCCCGACGCTGTGCTTGTAATCGACGCAAGTTTTTGCGTGGTGCTGGCCAGTCCCGCCGTCACCGTGCTGTTCGGGTACGCCCCTGAAGAACTTGTCGGAGAGTCCATTGAGAAACTCGTGCCGGACAGCCGTCGAAGCCCTCACCAAGGTCATCTCCGAGACTTCTTTGCTTCGCCACGTCCTCGAGAAATGGGCGTGGGTTTGGACCTGGCTGGTCGCCGTCGCGATGGCGTCGAGTTCTCTATTGACGTCAGCCTCACCCCGGTGAAGATCGACGGCGCGCAGTATGTTGCCGCCTACGTTCGTGACGCCCGAGATCGGCGTCGTGTCTTGGATCGCGTTCACGCCGTCAATGAGATCATCAAGCACTTGCTAGCAGGATCGGATATGAGCGAGATACTCCCAATGGTCGCCGAGAGCGTCCGACGGCTCTGTAACTCGGATGCCGCTTGGATCGTGATGCCGACAAACTCCTCCCAGTTTGAGATCGTGTCGGTGGATGGGAAAGGAACGGAAATTTTGCTCGGTGTTTTGCTCTCCCCGGACACGAGTCGCTCTGCGGAAGTGATGCGATCGGGCCTTTCTGACGTGATCGAAGACCTTTCGAGCGCTAGCAATGTCCCGGCTGCCGTCGTTGAACTTGACCTAGGCCCTGGGCTCTACGTACCGTTCATCGCTGACCAACGACGCCTCGGAACGCTTGTTCTAGGCCGAGTACACGGGCAACCTTCATTCAACACTTTCGACGTGGCCTTTGCCGAAGCTTTCGCTGGCGCTGCCGCCGCCGCGATAGAGATGGGTTCTGCGCGGGCTGAGATAGATCGACTGAGCATTGTCGCTGAGGACGAGCGCATCGCCCGCGATCTCCATGACACCGTCATTCAGGAGTTGTTTGCTCTCGGCATGTCACTCCAAGCTCTCGGATCGACGACCTCCGGCGCGATGGGCGATCGCATCTCCACTGCGGTCGGAACTCTCGACGACGTAATCCGACAGATACGGAACACGATCTTTCGCCTGCCCAACAGAAGTGAGGTGGCGACCGGACTACGGGAAGAGATGCTTCGAATTGCCGATCGGTACCAGCACGAACGCGGCATCCTGCCTCGGATCGCTTTCCTCGGCCCCGTCGACTTCGTGGTCCCTTCCATCGTGAGTGACCACCTCCTCCACGTCTTCGCTGAGGCACTTTCGAATGTGGGCCGGCACGCCAACGCATCGAAAGTTGAAGCAGTTGTTTCTATCGAAGACGAATGGATTTCGTTCTCACTCGTGGACGATGGAGTTGGCATGAGTGACGGTCCCAATGCCGGAAGCGGAATTCGCAACATGGCCACGCGAGCTGAGAATCTGGGCGGCACCTTCGGCATTCGTCGACGCGAACCTCACGGTTCAATCCTGGAATGGCGAGCGCCATTGAATTTTACTTCTGAAGAGGAGTGACAGTTCGACCGGTCCCATCCACACAATAATCGCGGCCCGACAGTGCGGACCGCGATTATTGGGGTTAGCGATGAGGGGAATCATCCAACCGGAAGCGGCTCGTCCTTTGTGGCGTCCACCGGTTCTCCAGATTTCGCGGTGGAAGGAGGTACGACGCGGTTGTCTTCAGGCGTCACGACGACAGTGCGGGCGTCCCGCGAAAATCCCCGCTGCCGGAAACCACGGATGACTCCGTCGACACCAATCCAGCTCGATGTGCGCCAGGTGGCCAAGATCACGATGGCGAAGAATGCGTAGAACGCGCACACGCTTGCCGTACCGGACATGACGTAGGTGAAGAGCAGGAGCAGGCTACCGAGTGCCGCGATGCGGGTGAAGAGTCCTATCGATAGCGCGATGCCGATTGCGAATTCCGAGACTGCGACGAGGATGGCGATCCAACCCGAGTTGGGAACCACAAAACTGTGGAGGAATGATCCCCACCAGCTATAAGCGGCTACACCGTGGCCTGCAAATCCGGCGACGCCGGCTCCGTTGTTGTGAAGGAAGGCGGGGTTTTCCGCTCCCCACAACTTGGCCACACCCGCTTGGATCCACATGACGCCAAGCCAAATGCGCATGGCGGTCCAACCCAGGGCCAGGACCTTGGATTGCTGAACCCAGATTAAAAATGCTGGTGTCTTTACTGCCGATGGTTCTCCGAGGAGTTCACGAATGTTATCCATGACACTCACCCCTTTCTGGTCCCGTGTGGACCTCGCTTCCATCTTGGAGCGCAGGGCGTCATTATCGATAGGGACATATGTCAGTGATTGAGATTTCTCTTGGCTCAATCTCGAACTGGAGGGACATATGTCCCTTTTGAAGAGGAACATCAATGAGTTCTACGTTCCTCATTGGCCGATCGCGTGAACTCGTGTTTCCCGATGCGAGTAAGGGCGTTATCAAGATCCTGGTTTAAGGCTTGAGCCTTAACTCTCATAATCTCATTCGGGCCCAGCGAAGGACTTCTTCTGTCGCTCGGCGACGCGCACCGCAAATACGGCAGCTTCCGTTCTGTGTTTCATTCCAAGCTTCAAGAGCAAATTCGACACATAGTTTCGCACGGTCTTCTCCGCGAGAAACATTGTCTCGGAAATTTCACGGTTGGTCTTTCCCTCCGCGATAAGTTCAAGGATGCGTCGTTCCTGTGGAGATAGGGGTCGAACCCGTTCGTCTTCGATGTCGCGGCCGAGGCGGGCGCGAGCCTGTCTTACCAGTAGCGGATCCAGTAAGGACTCTCCACTGGCCGCCCGGCGCACTGAGGTCACAAGATCGTTTCCTCGAATTTGCTTGAGAACGTATCCGGCCGCTCCGGCCACCACGGCGCCCAAGAATGCTTCGTCGTCGGCGTAGGACGTGAGCATCAAGCAGACGACGTCGGGCCACGACGAACGAATTTCGCGACATATTTCGATCCCATCGCCATCTGGCAGACGGACATCGAGGAGGACGAGGTCGGGCTGGACCTGCTCTATCTCTGTAAGAGCCTCGCTCCGGCCTCCCGCCTCGCCTACGACACGAATGTCCTCTTCGTTTTCAAGTAGCTCGCGAACACCGCGTCGTACGACTTCGTGATCATCAACCAGGAAGACATTCACCACGATGCACTCCCTTCAGTTCGGTCGACCGGAGCACAGCAGAGGCGCCCGACGGGTGGAGCGACATTGCGGCAAGCAACACCAAGCGCCTGTGGGTTCGGATTCGCGCGACGTCGTCCAGAGACACACCCACCACCGTACGTGGCGTAGTCATTTTCCGACGCTTTGCTGCGGAAAACCGGGGGACGCAAAGGCCTCCCACTCAGAGAGCGACATCGCCAGAATCTCCTCGGAAGAAGACGGTACGGCATTTCGAGCAAGTGCCAGAAAGTGGACTCGGGAGAGTGCACATCCAACGCGCCCACTGGGCACCCACTCAGATTTGTATGCCACGAATACTTCTTTCAGTGCAACTCCCTGATCATCGCCACACTTGATCACGCTCTCGACGAGGTCGTTCACTCGCCGGAACTGATGGGGTACACCCTCTTGCTCTTGGCGCGGCTCGGAGCCGCAACCCTCGCCGGCGTCTTCGATTACGAGACAAGCATTTCCGCCGCGGTCTTCTGGGATGGCCAGCGCCAGTGCCGACCAGACTTGCACCGGGCCCTGGGCAACGACTTCTTTGGATGCGCAAAGAACGTGAGACCCGGGCACAAGAGGAAATCGACGGGCTTCGGATGTTCCGAAGAGAGCTTTGCTTGCCTCCAGCAGAGGCGCGGCCGAATACACGGGTATCCAAACTCCATCACCTCGTTGGCACTTCATCAACGTTTTGAGGGTCGAATCGATGAGGTCATCATGACGAGCAATGTCGTAACCCCAAATTGGGCCGTTAATCCAAGAGATCGACGATGTCGTAATGGCATTGATTTGTCCCACGTAGGCATCGCTACTCTCGGCTCGACCAAGGGACACAACCTCTTCGAGGCTCGGATCGGTGTCTTGCGATGCGAGGGCGGTTGAAAGTTTGAGAACTGCTACGGGTCCAGTTCCGTCGGTATCAAGGTCGCGGCTGCTCACGCAATATCCATTGAGCGGGCCGACCGCACTCCCGATAGTTCGAAGCGGGGTGAGTATGCGTGACATGCTGAACCTCCTTGTAGAAACGCATTCGTTCGCGTTCTACTGTTCTATGCCGTTGAGTTCGTACGCCGATAGGGACGAATGCCCCTTTCTCGTTGCGTGATCAGTGAAATGCGCGGTGAAGAATTATCAGTGAGCGAAGGAGATTTCATTGTATGGCGCGATCTAACGGACGGTCTTGAGCTAAGCCGGCAACGATGCAAAGGATCCCGGTACGACAACAACAGGAATCGTGGCGTGCTCAACCACTTCCAGACTCGTGCTGCCAAGGACGAGTCCCGCGCGATGTCCGCTTCCTCGTGACCCCAACACGAGAAGATTTGCGTTGATCGGGGGTCCCGCTGCGCGAAGTAAAGCAGAGCACGCGTCTCCTTCTTCGACGATCCAGCGCAAATTCTGCTCATCGAATCCTGATTCGCCCGCGAGTTCCAGCAACCGCGAAGGTACTTCGTCGCAAGAAAACTCGGCATGCAGATTTTCAAGCATTCCGGCTGCATGTATTACAACTACGAGATCCGCGTTGTCATGGGCATGGTCGAACGTCCAGCGCACGGCCATCTCTGCGTCCGGCGATCCATCGAAGCCCACGGCGATCGTTTGGAATGTCTTCACTTTTCGCCCCCCTTTGCTTCGACGGAATACAACCCGTCGATCGATTCGCGTCGATTGCGCCGTATCCGAACGATCTCCTTTGCACCAGGTCCGCCACTCGAGGGAGGCTCTGTTTCACAGGGGAGGCCCAATACCGTTGCCACTGATGCCTTGACGGAGTTTCCCACGGCAGTGAGGTCGTAACCGCCCTCAAGGAACATCGCGACCCGACCCGGGACTGGTGCAAATGATGTGGCCAGTCGAGCGAGTTCTGCGAAATCACCACTTGTGAGTTCAAAATCCGCGAGCGGATCTGCGCGGTGTGCGTCGAATCCCGCCGAGACGAGTACCCATGTGGGATCGAAGTCCTCAATTACGGGTGACGCCAACTCTTCTATCGCGCGTCGAAGCGTGTCGCCAGTCGACCCGCTAGGAAGCGGAATGTTGAGTGTCCGATCGATTGCGTTCCAACCACCTACCTCGCTGGCTGATCCGGTGCCAGGAAAGTGCGGCCACTGATGAGTCGAAACATAGAGCACGCGAGGTTCGTTCCAGAAAATGAGTTGAGTCCCGTTACCGTGATGAACATCCCAGTCAAGGATGAGAACTCGCTCTCCTTGGGCGATTAAGGCGGCGGCGGCGATGGCCACGTTGTTGATCAAGCAAAAGCCCATTGGCCGATCGGGGAGCGCGTGATGACCCGGGGGGCGCGTCACCACAAATCCGAGCCCGGTCTGGCGGCGCTGGAGTTCTTCGATCACAGCCAGGCCGGCGCCCGCCGCGTTCTTTGCGACCAGCCACGAGTCATAGGTGGCGTACGTATCTTGGTCAATGTCGCCGCCGCCGCCGTAGCAAAAGGCGCCCAGTTCATCGAGGTAACTGCCGCGATGGACCAGCAACAACTCGGCGCGTGAGGCGATTCTCGGCGGCGTAATAATGAGCTCGTCTTCGAGTTGCAGGTCTGCAATGGCGGTCCTCACGGCACGCGCCCTGCCGGGGCGTTCCGGGTGTCCGGGGTCTTCGTGTCCGGCGTCGTTGTAGTAATCGTTGATGACTAGGACCATGGCTGATTCAGGAAGGTTGAGTGGATCGGTGGCGGCGTGAAGTCACTGGTCGGCTCGATCGCGAGACGCACACTGAACTCGCCGGCTGACACTGACGTTGTCATAGGGAACCCGCTGTGGCGGAACACCGACATCATCTCACGGTTTCGACAGAGTGTCTCGGCTCTGAAGGCCGTGATACCCAGCGCCCAGGCCGCTGCGGCGAGGTTGGCCAGCAGGCGGTGCCCGAGACCAAGGTGTTGATAGTCGTCTCGAATCACGAAGGCCACCTCCGCCTCGGTAGTGCCCGGATAACGGTCGTAGCGCGCGACGCCTACCAACTCGCCACGATCCTCAACCACCAGTGCGAGTCGGTCAATGTAGTCGACAGACGTCAAGTGTTCTATCTCGTCTCCCGAGAGTTCGGGATGGAAGGAAAAGTAGCGAAGGTAGATCGAATCGGCTGAGAGGTGTTGGTGGAATGAGAGCAGATTCAGTGAGTCGCTGGCGCGAATCGGCCGTATACGAAGTCTCCGCGCACTGCCCAGCACAACATCAGCCTCTAACTCTCGGGGATACCGATTTGCTTTATCATCAACGAATTGCGCATTCGTAGTGTCAGTCTCTGGCCCGCCCGCTCGTTGCACGACATCAACCTCGGGGAGCGCGCGCAAGTGCCTTCGCACTTCGCGCTGGCATAGTGAACTGAGTTGGGTGGTCCGCGCGACTCTGTCGTCGTGAGTGAGCAAACGAGAATTGGACGACTCGTCTTTCACGGTTGGTCGTTGCATTCATGCATCCATCATTGGCCGTCCTGCGCGAAGGTGCCTAGGGACGAAAGTCACTTTCTGGCGGCTCACACTGTGTCACAAGTGGCGCTTAGTCGCCCTTGATATCACGATGGCGAAAGGTGACCAGGCCCAATACGAGAGCCGCTAGCGTCAGTGCGATCATCACGGCATTGGAGGACCAGTCGATCGGCGTGGCAGGAGCGGCAGACATCTGATGGAACACCGACAGATCCAAGATCCAGTGGTTCACTTTCACGACGCCACTCATGATCTCGAGTAGGAGTGACCAGAGGAAGAAACCGAAGCTGGCTACAGCGACGCGTCGCGGGGCCACACCGAGAGTGAGGGTGGCGATGCCAAATACCACCAACGCGGGAACGGCGAGGTTATTCCCTGCGCCGATCATGGCGAAGAATCGCACGGGCGCGCCGTCGAGCGCCGCACCCGCCCAGGTCGCGAGTCCCGCAAGCACGCTGGCGCCGAGAATGGTGCAGACTCCAGCCGTTATGCGGCTACACAGCCACGTCGTCCTCGAATACGGGCGAACGAGAAGATTCTCGAGCTGACCGCTCGATTCCTCCCTTCGGACCGCGCTGATCTGCGAGATGGCTACGAAGGAGACGGCGACTGCCATAATCAACAGGGCCGCGCTCAAATAGGCCTCGGCCCCCGACACTCCCAGCCGGGCAAAGACCCGCCGAAGGCTGGGTGAACTGGTGATTATCTTCCCGCCAGATTTGGCGATGCCGCCCAGGAGGAGTCCGTAGGCGGAAATGGACGCGGCCCACGCAATCAATGTGGAGCGTGAAAGGAAGAGAGTAAGGCCGAACGGCGACGTGGTGATAGGTCGCACCTTCGTGACGGTGGAATGAGAGGCCAATGTGCCCGCGCCGAGGTCGCGACGATTCGCCAGGGCCACCGTAGCTGCCGTTAATGCGACAATAAGAAGACCGAGGGGCACCAGCGCCAGAGGGCGAGGCGTGGTGAGCGGTTGGAGTTCTTCGACCCAGCCGAGGGGCGTGAGCCAACGAAGCCAACCGAGGCTGATGCTCGAATCAGCCACCATACGGATCGCGTAACTTGCACCGAGGACCGCCGAGGCCAAACCCGCGGCCTGGCGTCGCGAGGTCGCGAGTTGGCTGCAGAGTGCCCCCACCGCCAGGAACACGGCAGCGCTGCAGACAGTAGCGAGGACAAAGAAAAGACCGGCCCGTGGATCGATGCCGACCTTAGAAGAGTGTCCGACAGCTACGGTGATAACAGCCGAAGTCGCAAAGAGCGCGCAAGTTCCCACCGCCATACCGAAGAGCGCCTGCAGAGTAGCGTTACGACGAGTGACTTGACCCACCACCAAAAGCTCCCAGCGACCGGCGTCCTCTTCACCACGGGTCGATCTCGTACTGAGCAGGATGCCCCAGACCGCTCCAATGATGGCGAGCACGCTAAGGCACTTCCACGCGGTGTATCCCGGGACCGTACCTATCCCGTTCGCCGGACCCACCAGTGCACTGATGCCCACGTTGTGGCCGAATTCGTCGACAAGGACCGCGCGCGACGCGGCGGTTTTGTAACTGGTCGCGTAGGCAAAAGCTTGGGTGGCGACGTAGAGTCCGAAGACGAGGCCCCAACCGATCCCTGAGCGCAGTGAGCGGCGACCGATGAAGCGAGTGATGATGTACGGCGCATGTGGTGGCGTCTCCACGCTCTCCGCCACAGTTTTATTTCGGAGTTGCAGCGACACGAGTCGCCCCCGTTTCCGGCGAGCCGTAATGAGACAAGAAGAGCTCTTCGAGCGACGGCTCGCGACTCAAGAGTCCCGTGACACCGGAGTTCGCAAGGACTCGAAGAAGAGGCTCGATGGAACCGCGAATCTGACAGCGCAACTGAGAACCTTGAACGCTCACCATCGATACCCCGTCAACTTTTGAGACGTCGGGCGCAGCGGTGCTAAACGTCGCCTCAACGGTCAACGACGAGAGGTGACGCATGTCAGCCATCGTTCCCATCTCGATCAGTCGCCCCTCGCGGAGGATGGCGATGCGGTCACAGAGCGCTTCAACCTCGCTCAGGATGTGTGAAGAGAGCAAGACGCTCTGACCGCGTTGCTTCGCTTCGTCAATACAGAGTCGAAAAGCCTGCTCCATTAGGGGATCGAGCCCACTGGTCGGCTCGTCCAGGATCAGTAAATCGGCTCTCGTCATGAGAGCGGCAACTAGGACGACTTTCTGCCGATTGCCCTTGGACAATGCACGCACGCGCTTGTGCACGTCGAGACCGAAGCGATCAATTAGTTCCGTCTTGTACGCGACGTCCACTCGACCATGCACTCGACCCAAGAGGAGGAGTGTTTCCTCAACGCTCAGCGTGGGCCAGAGGCCGGCCTCACCCGGTACGTACGCGAGGCGCCGGTGAGCGTCAACGCAGTTACGCTCAGAGTCGAGGCCGAAGATTTCCGCCCGCCCGTGGGTCGCCAATAGCAGTCCCAAGAGCAGGCGTATGAGGGTTGTCTTGCCTGCGCCGTTGGGGCCGAGGCAACCGACGACCTCACCTTCTTCCACTCGCAGGTTGAGGGCCGAGAGCGCTTGAGTCGGGCCGTAGTGCTTGGTCAGTTCGAACGTCTGTATCGCTGGCGCGGTCACGGCGTGAGCCTCATCACGCTTGTTCGTCAGAGACCGTGGTCCCACTTGATCCCGCGAGCAGACCGTCCGCGTCATCCAGTCGACCGATGACCGCTCGGGCGCCGGTGGTCTCGACGAAACGGCACGCCGCCTCCACCTTTGGTCCCATGGATCCCGCGTTGAAACTCATCGTCCGAAGTTCCTTGGTAGTCGTGTGTGTCATGAGGTGTTCCGTCGGAGTCCCGTAGTCGCTGAGAACTCCTGGTACGTCGGTCAAAATCAGTAGGGCATCAGCGCGCACATCGCTCGCGATCACCGCGCTCGCGAGATCCTTGTCGATCACGGCTTCGACGCCGACTAAATGATCATGCACGTCGCGCTGCACTGGGACGCCCCCGCCGCCGGCGCAGATGACAATGACGCCCTCCTTCGCCAAGGATCGGATCATCGAGGACTCTACGATCGTCAAAGGGTCGGGCGAAGCCACGACTCGCCGCCAGAGCGCACCGTCGGGGGCAATCGTCCAACCTCGTAAGGCGGCGAGGCGACGAGCCTCACCTTTTTCGTACCCCAGTCCGACGAACTTGCTCGGATGGGTGAACGCCAGATCGTCGGGGTCGACGACAGTCTGAGTAACCAGAGCCACGACGGGGCGGTCAGGCAGGGCGTTGGCGAAGGCTTGGAGGAGCCAGTAGCCAATCATTCCTTGAGTCTGGGCGCCGATCACGTCCAAGGGATACGGCTCGGCCAACTCGGTGTCATTGGCGCTCTCTACCGCCAACAAGCCCACTTGCGGGCCATTCCCGTGGGTAACGATGAGTTCATTATCTCGGGCCACGCGGGCCAGATGAGCCACGGCGTCTTCGACGTGGTGGCGCTGCACGGTAGCCGCTGGTTTCTCACCGCGCTGAAGGAGAGCGTTGCCACCGAGCGCGGCGACCAGGCGCATCTCAGCGTCCGGCCAGCGTGGCGACCATGATCGCCTTGATGGTGTGAAGACGGTTCTCGGCCTGATCGAAGACGATGGATGCGGGAGACTCGAAGACGTCGTCTGTGACCTCTAGCGCGCTGACGCCATATTGCACCAGCAGCTCACGCCCTATCTCGGTCTCGATGTTGTGCAGGGCCGGCAGGCAGTGGAGGAACTTCACGTCAGGGTTGTTCGTGGCAGCGAGGAGCTGTGCGTTTACCTGATAGGGCATGAGTAATTTAATCCGCTTGTGCCACTCCTCCGCCGGTTCGCCCATGGAGAGCCAGACGTCGGTGTAGAGGAAGTCTGCATTCGCGACCGCGCTATTGATGTCGTCGGTGATCCGAATACGAGCCCCCGACTTCCCCGAGAGGTCACTCGCGATTTGGCGCACCTCCCCGCTCGGTTGGAGTGACGCGGGCGCGGCGATTCGGACGTCTAGTCCAAGCAGGGCTCCCATCACCAAGGTGGAGTTGGCAGTGTTGTTCCTGGCGTCTCCGACGTAGCAAAGTACTACGTCTTCTAGGTGCTTTGTCGTGTGATCCTTGATCGTCAACACATCGGCAAGTAACTGGGTCGGGTGCCACTGATCGGTCAGACCATTCCACACTGGAACTCCCGAATAGGCGGCCAGTTGCTCGACGTCGGCTTGAGCCGAGCCTCGAAACTCGATGCCGTCAAACATACGTCCGAGGACCCGCGCGGTGTCTTTGACCGACTCCTTGTGACCGACATGAGACTCGCTTGGTCCAAGATAGGTGACGTGAGCTCCTTGGTCGTAAGCCCCGACTTCGAAGGCCGACCGCGTGCGTGTGGATGACTTCTCAAAGATCAAGGCGATGTTGAGGCCCGCGAGATACTGGACTTCTTCCCGGTCCCTCTTTTGCCGACGCAACCTCGCGGCAAAGTCGAGCACCCCGAGGAACTCTTCCTTGGACAGGTCAATGTCCTTTAGCAGACTTCGACCCAATAGTTCTGGAACCAATTCGTCACTCATACTTCTACCTCCTCATTTGTCTCTTGCACGTAGGCACGTTCGCCAATGTCACTTTCATCAAGACCCTGTGCCCGCTCTCTCTCACTGACGCGCAGACCCACCGTCTTATCGGTTACCCACAAGATGACGAAGGTCATCACAAAGGGATAGAGCAAGCCAGCGCCGGCCAGCACGCACTGGCGTCCGAGCTGCACCCACCCACCGGCCACGCCTGCGGCGTTGACGGCAAGGCTCGCGAAGATGCCGGTAAGAACGACACCGAGGACGCCCGCCACCATGTGGACACCGACGACATCGAGGGCGTCGTCGTAGTGAAGTCGGTACTTGAGTTGCACCGCGCCGTAGCAGCAAGCACCCGCGGCGGCGCCGATGACCAGTGCGGCCCACACGGGCACGTATCCCGAAGCGGGAGTGATTGCGGCGAGGCCCGCGACGGCGCCTGCGGCAATCCCCGTGCCCGAGGGCTTGTGTCGGCGCGCCCACTCGACGGCCATCCAAGTAAGCATGCCCGCACACGCTCCGAGTTGAGTATTGACCAGGGCCGAACTCGCCAGCCCGCTCGCGCCGCCCGCACTTCCCGCGTTGAAGCCGAACCACCCGAACCACAAAATGCCCGCGCCGAGCAGCACGAATGGGACGTTGTGCGCACGGTCGCTGTGTCGCCGACGGCCGAGATAAATCACCGCGGCGAGAGCCGAGGCGCCAGCAAGCTCGTGCACCACGGACCCTCCTGCGAAATCTACGGCGTGCAATCCGCCGGCCCCCAAGAAACCACCACCCCACACCCAGTGGGCGAAAGGGCAGTAGACGAGTAGCGACCAGAGCGCGATGAACATGAGATAACCGCGAAAATGCATTCGCTCGGCGAATGCGCCTGCGATGAGGGCTGGGGTAATGACGGCGAACATCATTTGAAAGGCCATGAATAGGAGGGCTGGAATGTGTGGAGCAAAGGCGCTCGGCGCGTCACCCACTCCGCGCAGCATGACGTAGTGAAACCCGCCGATGAGCCCACCGTGATCTGGCCCGAAGGCTAGGGAGTAACCCACTATGACCCAGAGAACGCTGACGATGCCGATCGCGACATAGGACTGAGCCATCGAGGAGATCACGTTCTTCTGTCCGACTAGCCCGCCGTAGAACAAGGCGAGACCGGGCATCATGAAAAAGACCAGCCCGCTTGCGACGAGCATCCAGGCGGTGTCGCCAGTGTTTATCAGCACGTCGATGCCCGATCCATGTTGGGAATCATCTTCCGATAAAAGGCGGCGTTCTCATGCATCAGAGACCGCTTATGCCGAATCGCGAACAAGAGGACAGGTCATGCACCGAGGACCCCCACGACCACGGCCGAGTTCACTGCCCGCAACCGCCAGCACTTCAATACCCTGTTTGCGAAGCATGGTGTTGGTTGCAACATTTCGCTCGTAACCCATCACGACGCCCGGGGCGACGGCCAGAAAATTCGTTCCGTCATCCCACTGCTCGCGTTCCGCGGCGCGCACGTCTTCGTCGGTAGTGAGCACCCTGACTTCATTGACCTCAAGAACCTCCGCGAGTGTCGTCCAGAGGCTGTGATTCTTCGTGATGGCGATGTCACCCGGCTCATCGCCTGCAGTGATTGACCAACTCCGGAGATGGCGATCGAAGTAGGGGTACAGCACGAAGGTCCCCACGTCGACCATTGACATGACCGTGTCGAGGTGCATGAATGCGTGGCTGTGCGGGAGCTCGATGGCGATGACCTTGGTCGCCTGGCCGCTGGCGAATAGAGCGCGAGAGACCATTTCGATGGCCATTGGCGTCGTTCGTTCGCCCATACCGATGAGGACGGCTCCGTGGCCAATGACGTGTACGTCACCGCCTTCAAAGGACGCCGGTTGATAATTGTGATCACCGTCCCCGTAGTACGTGGTGAAGTGGGCATGAGCAAAGTTCGGGTGGAACTTGTAGATCGCTCGAGTGTGCAGAGACTCTCGTTGACGGGCAGGCATAGCCATAGGGTTGATGGTGACGCCGCCATAGATCCAGCAGGAATTGTCACGCTGAAACAGATGGTTCGGTAGAGGTGTGAGAACGAAGTCGTCTTTGCGCAACACGTCCCACTTCAAGCTATGCGCGTGCTGAGGGTGAAGGTCGGCCTTGAGAACACCTCCCACCAGCAACGTGGCGAGCTCGTGACCGTCGAGATCATCGAACAGGCGGCGCACGGGATCGATGAGCGACGGCCCTAGAGCCTCTGGCGTGCAGAGGCGATCAAGCACGTAGTCGCGGCCCTCAGGTATCTCGAGCGTCTGGGCGAGCAACTCCCCGTAATAGTGGACAAGGACTCCTCTCTCCCTGAGCGCCTCGGCGAACGCGTCGTGCTCTTCTTTTGCCTTAGAGGCCCACATCACGTCATCGAAGAGAAGTCCTTCAATGTTGTCGGGCGTGAGTCTCGAAAGTTCCAGGCCCGGGCGGTGGAGAATCGCCTCGCGGAGACGTCCGACTTCAGAACCGACGCGGTAAGTGGCGGGGGAGAGGGATGAATCGATAGTGAGGGATCGCGAGGTCATAGGACCACCTCGGATTCGAGCTCGGGTGCTTCGATGGGTTCGACGGCGGTGCCCAGTCGCTGGCGTCGAGCGTTCATGAAGGCATAGAGAATCAGCCCTGCGAGAATAACTACGACTGCCTGATAGACCACTTGATACCCCGAGGCGAAGGTCACCCACATCGAAAAGAGGACGCTGGTTCCTGCGACCGCAAGGTCACGCGCGAGACGCCAGCCTTCCACTCTGCGACGCCGGGAGACAAGGTAGGTGAGCTGGGCCAGCGCCGAGAAAAAGTAGGGAATGGCAACGGTGACCACCGAGAGATCCACCAAGTACGTGAAGACGGTCAGCCCGGAACTGGTGGTGTAACTCCAGAGCATCAGTAGGGAGGGAAGTGCTGTACCGACCAAGATCCCGAACCACGCTGTTCCTCGAGCGTCTTTCCAGGCGAACGGACGAGGGAAGAGGTCATCTTGGGCAATAGCCCGTGACGTTTCAGTGATGATCAGCGTCCATCCGTTGAGTGCGCCAATTCCAGAGATGACCGCCAACGCGGCGATGGTCTTGCCGGCCCAGGCACTATGGGGGAAGATGCTGTTGATCGCGTTGACGAAGGGAGAACCGGTGCTCACGAGAGTGTGGTGAGCCACCAGGCCCATAACCGCTGCCGTGACGAGAACATAGAGCATGGCACTCAGGGCGGTGCCAAGGATCGAGGCGCGAGCCACGTTGCGACGGGGATTATTCACGCGCTTCGCCGTGATCGCGGCCGCTTCCACGCCGATGAACGAGAAGAGGGCCACTCCCGCAGCGAGACCAATCCCGCTGTAGAGGCTCCCACCCGTGGCGTTAAAAGCCCCAAAGTGCGCGTTTTGAACAAAGAACCAGCCGACGACGCCTACAAAAAGTAGTGGCACGAACTTCAATACGACGGTGACGTTCTGGAACCAGGCCATCTGGCGAACGCCGGCGAGGTTGATGGCGGCGGGTATCCAGAGGCCAACCAGGGCGATGCCCCAGTTCTCCATACCGCTTGGGTGGTGAAATCCAAAGAGTGCGTCGACGTAGAAGACCCACGAAGCGACAATGGCCGCGTTGCCTGCCCAGGATTGCACCCAGTAGCACCAGCCGACAAAGTAACCCGCAAAGTCGCCGAATTCGTGGCGAGCGTAGGCGTACAGGCCCCCATCCCCGTTAGGAATGCGCCGCGCCAACTGACCGAAGAGAACCGCCAGAAGCATGGCTCCTACGGCGATGACAGCGAGGACAGCGATGCCCATGGTGCCCGCGCCCGCCAAGACAGCAGGCATGGTGAACACCCCAGTACCGACGATGCTCCCGATGACTAGTGCAGTGGCCGAAGGCAGATGCATGACCTGCGCCTTCTTCTCGTTTCGAGGTGAGAGGTCTGGGGTCGTCTCATCAGACTTCGGTGGGATGATAGTTGTCGACATGGGTCCTTCTTTCGTCGCGAGATATTCGAGTCAAATAGATGCTCACTTCAAGTTAGGAGTGGCTATCGAGGGGCGACTAGGGCCATCTGTCCCATTTCGTCGGAAATCTCTTTGCCGCGCGTCATGCCCATCCGGCCGATAGCTGATTGTCGACGTTGAGTTGTCATCGACGAGTTCGCTTTGGACGTCCACGCTATGGTCGACCTATTCGGCAACAATGACCGATGACGATGAAATGAAGAGATATGTCGACGGATAAGTCAATTGGTCAAACTTCCGAGCACAGTGGCACGTCCGATCGGCGCATAGTCGCGGGGATTGATGGCTCTCCTTCTTCTTTGTTAGCGCTCGAGTGGGCGGCGCGCCAAGCAGATCTCACTGGGTCAGATCTTGAGGTGGTGGTGGCGTGGGAGTGGCCCGAGAACTTGGGGTGGTCAGTCGTACCCGAAGGATTCGATCCGGCGCAAGATGCCGCCAAGATGTTGGAGCCCATTCTCAAGTCTCTGCGCGCCGAACATCCAAGCATCACTGTACGAGCGAAGATCACAGAGGGCCATCCTGCTCCCATCCTCATCGCAGCTTCGCACGGTGCGGAACTCCTTGTTGTCGGGAGTCGTGGTCACGGTGAGTTCCTGGGAATGCTTATTGGGTCAACCAGTGAACACTGCGTCACGAATGCGGCGTGCCCGGTTGTTGTATTTCGCGACGGTGTTTCCCAGGCATCAGGGCGAAGGACCACATAAGCCCGCGTAACCGCGTAGATGCTCCTTGGATTCGAATCGACCTCTGCGTCTGGTTGAGGGCGTTCTCGGTGGGAGTAAATCAATGGAGATGGGACATTTGCCACTACTGCCGGCCCTCTTGATGAATCAGCATTGCTGAGTCAGCTAACGCATACGACTAAGGAGCAACGACATGAAGGCACTCGTCTTTCAGGGACCCGGCAAGAAGAGTTGGAAAGAGGTACCGAATCCGGTTATCCAACACCCCACCGATGTGATTGTGAAGATGGTCGCGACCACCATTTGCGGTACCGACCTGCACATTTTGAAGGGCGACGTTCCTGAGGTCGAGGTGGGTCGAATCCTCGGACATGAAGGCATAGGCGTTATCACCGAAGTTGGCTCGGGCATTACCCAACTCTCAGTAGGTGACAAAGTCATCTTGTCGTGTGTGAGTTCGTGCGGTCGATGTTCAAACTGTCGTAAGGGGCTCTACAGCCACTGTCTCGATCCAGAAGGTAAGGCTGGCATTGGATGGATTTTTGGCTACATGATCGACGGAACACAGGCCGAGTATGTCCGCGTACCGTTTGCCGAAAATTCGGTCTATCCGATGCCCGCGAGCCTGAATGATGCAGAAGGTATTCTTCTCTCGGACATTCTTCCTACCGGATTCGAGATCGGCGTGCAATACGGTCGCGTGAGTCCCGGCGATGTAGTAGCCGTCATCGGCTCTGGCCCGGTGGGACTCGCCGCGGTCACAACCGCGCGTCTCTATGGGCCTTCAAAAATCATCGCGATTGATCTCGATGTCGCCCGCCTAAAGCGCGCAGCTGAATTCGGTGCAACGGAAACAGTGAACTCGGGTGACTCTGACTGGAAAGAGCAGGTCGTGGCCTTCACCGATGGCCAGGGCGTGGATGTTGCTATAGAGGCTGTCGGTCTTCCCCAAACGTTTACGATGGCCGTAGACATTGTTCGTCCTGGCGGTCACGTTGCGAACATCGGTGTACACGGTAAGTCGGTCGACCTCGCACTCAACGAGTTGTGGATTAGGAATATTGATATCTCCATGGGACTCGTGAATACGAACACGCTGGGGATGTTGCTAAAACTCGTCACTGCGAAGCAACTACCTGTCGAGACTTTCGTCACTCAGGAGTTCTCATTCGATCAGATTCTTGACGCGTACGACGTGTTCGCGAACGCCTCAAAGTATGACGCGCTGAAGGTTCTTATTCACTAGCAAGGAAACGGTATTACTTGTGCCAGGATTTTTGCTGGTCAGGGCGGCAAATGGTCGCCCCTCTGATCAAGTCAAGGTGATGTTCGTTGCAGAAGAGTTGGGATCTGCAATGGCGGACGTACTGCGCCACCGAAGGTGGAGTGCGATTGCGCCACCCACGAGGGCGGCGTAGAAGCACCAGAGCGACGTGAAACCGTCGGCGCACAGTAATGCCAAGACGATAACGGCCACCACGTTGAACGCGCCGAACCAAACGAGAGATCTGTTGCCTGATGCGAGTAGTGATCCACAAGTTGCCACGATATAGAGACCAATAATGAGAACTCCATGCTGCAACCCGACCGAGTACGCAACGTGATAATGGCCGAGTCGGGCCACCGGGTGACCTACGAGCATTGCCTCAAGAATGACTCCTGAAACTGCCAATCCGAGAAGTTCGAAAGGGAGATAACGCCAACGGCGGCGGCGAGACGGTTCAAAAACCCCAAGGAGCAGCGGCACAAGGGTCGGCAAGATTACAAGAGCGAATATCAGGTAAATCCACATTGCCGCGTGACCGACACTCTTAGCTACGTGACCTTGGAGACCCCACCATACGAATGTCTCGTCAATCTGATGTAGGCCGAGCAGTAACGGGAGAGCAGCGACCGCCAGGTTTTCGCTTCGACCTTTGACATGGCGACACGCCTCGATGCCAATCACGACGACTGCCGCGCCGCCGACAAGGTCGCCTACCGGAGAGAAGCACATAGCCTTCCTTGTGCTTCGTGGTACTTGGCCCGTGTAAGCGAACTCATCGAGTCCCCTGGAAGCGAGCGCAAGGACTACCAAGAACCTAATTGGGGATGATCGCCAACGGAGCGAACCTCGACGTGCTCCGACCTCTGAAGTTCTTCCCTTGGCTTTACGCGCCCATTCGAGCGAGATGAATCGGCCTGGGTATTCCGGAGGCTCCGGAATACCCAGGCCGATTCAGGGTTCTCAGGTGGTTAGGATCGTGCCGTCATTTTAGTGACGAGTGCAACCATCAGATCTTTCTCGGACGGATCGCTCATGGCCACCATGAGAGTGAGGGCGGCGAGTGCGTTGTTGGTGAACCTGGGTTGCCCATTAACGTCGTCAATCATCCCGTTCCGTGCGAGGAATGTTACAAAGAGGGCGGCCGCGCTTCGCTTGTTGCCGTCCTTGAGAGGATGGTCCTTGACCACGAAGTAGAGCAAGTTCGCGGCCTTTTGCTCGGCGGTCGGATACATATCAATTCCGTCAAAGCTCTGATAAATGGCCGCGATGGAACTTTCCAGCTTCTCTTCTGGATCGAGGCCGAAGAGAGTGTCCTGCGGGAATTCAATGGCGACACGAGTTACGACCGCTCTTGCCTCAGCGAAAGTGAGTTCCCAATCCGGCACTGCGCCCGGGGGAGCCGTAATGTGTCCTTCGTCGTATTCGCGAAGTAGCCGTAAGCCAGGTACATAGCTGGCCAGTACGTCGGCGACTCCAGATACGAGCTCATTGTCTGAGCGGGACAGAATGCGTACAACCGACCCGAGTTGCTCTAGGCGCTGATCATTGAGGACGATACCTTTGACCAGGTAATCCTTGAGTACTTCGTTGGCCCAGCGGCGGAACTGGATGGCGCGACCCGAGTGGGCGCGGTAACCCACGGCAAGTATGACGTCGAGGCTGTAATAGGTCACTGGGCGGTCTGCGGAAGCAATTTGCACTTTTTGCAAATTGCTTTCTCGATCTACCTCCTCATCACGAAGGATGTTGTTGATATGCCGGGACACGCTCGACACATTGAGACCAAATAGTTCCACAATTTGGGCCTGGGAAGCCCATACGGTCTCTCCCTCGCGATCCAGTGGCAGGGCCATCTCAACCCCATTACCCGCATAAACCACGATTTCCTGATTCATGTCGTCCGGTTGCGGATTCGTCATCGCAGAACTTTCTGAACTTCACAAAAGGGTCTCAGCGTTCCTAACAATGCCTCGAAAGGAATCGACGCGGCATCATCATCATCCAACACGCAGTGACCTTTCTCGAGTGGATCACTTAAGCATCGTGGCAATAAGTATGAGCGCCGCACTGATCTAGCGTACGCCAGGGTTCTGACTGGCTAAGGGGCGTGGATCCGATTTGACAAGAAAACAACCAACATTGATTCGCGTCGTGACTACTTTCAAGAGCACCAGAACACACGGCATAGGCTGAAGGACGTCTTATTTGCGGAACATGCTGTGGAGGTTCGCGCGAGACTCTACGCTCCCGTAGCTCAGGTGGATAGAGCATTGGTTTCCTAAACCATGTGCGCAGGTTCGAGTCCTGCCGGGGGCACTCTTTTCGCGAGGGCCGCTGGCCGTGGGTGGCAGAGGGCTAACTCCCGACGTAATACTTGTCGGCGACGCCCAGCGCACGATCTAGGCGGCCCAAACCGTCTCGGGCCTCGTCGTCAGTCACCGTGCACGGCGGCACAATGTGCAATCGATGGAAGTTATTGAAGATCAACAGTCGCTCCAGACGACAGGCCGCCAGTATCTCGTTGATGGCGGGGGAGCTTGCACCGTAGGGGGCGAGAGGCTCCTTGGTCGCGCGATCACTCACTAAGTCGAGGGCGAAGAAGACGCCGAGTCCGCGCACGTCGCCGATGATCTGGTGCTTCGTCGCCAGCTCCTCTAGTCCGGGCCGCAAAATCTCGTCGCCAATGTGTCGCGCGTTCTCGACGATCTTCTCGTTGTCCATTGCTTCGATGCTGGCGACGGAGGCGGCGCACGCGAGGGGGTGGCCCGAGTAGGTGAGACCGCCGGGGTAGACCCGGTCGTTGAACGTCGCGGAGATCGCCTCGTTGAGGACAACGCCGCCAAGTGGCACGTATCCCGAGTTGACACCCTTCGCAAAGACGACGAGGTCGGGCTTTATGTCGTGGTCCTGGTAGGCGAACCACGAACCAGTGCGCCCAAAACCGCACATGACCTCGTCGGCGATATAGACGATGCCGTAACGATCGCAGATCTCTCGCACTCCGGCGAGGAAACCTGCGGGGGGTACCATGATGCCCGCCGTGCCCGGGACAGTCTCCAAGATGATCGCCGCGAACGACGCGGGACCCTCGAACTGAATGACATTCTCCAGGTTCTCGAGCGCGCGGTCGCGTTCTTCTTCTTCGGTGGTCGCGTGGTACACCGAGCGGTACAAGAACGGACCGAAGAAGTGCACGGCGCCTGAGGAGGCGTTGTCATTGGGCCAGCGTCGCGGGTCGCCGGTCAGATTGATGGAGGTGGACGTGCCGCCGTGGTAGCTGCGATACGTCGAGAGGACCTTGTAGCGCCCGGTGTGCAGGCGCGCCATGCGTACGGCATGCTCCACGGCCTCGGTACCACCGTTGGTGAAGAAGACTTTGGCGGCTCCCTCGAAGGAGTGATCGAGAATCAGCTCGGCGGCGCGGTATCGCGACTCGTAGCCGTGCTGGGGCGCGATGGTGCACAGCACGCCCGCCTGCTCTTGGATGGCCTGCACCACCGAGGGGTGCTGGTGTCCGAGATTAGTGTTCACCAGTTGGGACGAGAAGTCGAGATAGGTTGTGCCCTCAATGTCAGTGACGTAGACGCCGTGGGCGTCTTTCACCATGAGTGGGTTGATGGTGGCCTGGGCCGACCAGGAATGAAAGACGGACGACTTTTCGCGCTCGAGAGGGGTGAGTGAGGATCGGTCGGTGGACATGGCTTCCTTTCTAGCCGTCCTGGCCGAGGTTCACACGCAGTCAGAAGGAGGGGTGATAGAACGAAACGGTTGGTCGGTGCTCCTCAGTGGTTTGTCGAGAGCATCTCGCATCGATCGCTGACGCTTCGGTCAGTGCGTTACGAATAAACGATGAAGAACGGTGGGGTCATGAGTCAGACGGGCGATGCGAAGAGCGACATAGTACGAGCAGCGCTCGTCCAGTCGAAATGGACGGGTGACAAAGACTCGATGATCAAGGCCAACGTGGCCCTAGCGCGAGGAGCCGCGGAACAAGGAGCCCAGGTTGTCTGTTTCCAGGAGCTCTTCTACGGCCCCTATTTCTGTCAGGTGCAAGACCCCGAGTACTTCTCGTACACCGAGTCGATACCCGGGCCGACCACTGAGTTGATGCAGGAACTGGCGCGTGAGACGCACATGGTTCTCGTCGTGCCGATCTACGAGATGGAACAAGAGGGTGTCTTTTACAACACGGCCGTTGTCATTGACGCGGACGGCACGTACCTCGGCAAATATCGCAAGCACCACATTCCCCAGGTCAAAGGATTCTGGGAGAAGTACTACTTTCGCCCGGGCAATCTTGGGTACCCGATCTTTCAGACGGCCGTCGGCCCCATTGGGGTCTACATCTGCTACGACCGTCACTTTCCCGAAGGGTGGCGTGCGCTCGGTCTCGCGGGGGCGAAGATCGTGTTCAATCCCTCTGCGACCAGCCGGGGGCTCTCTGCGTACCTGTGGAATCTGGAACAACCGGCCGCGGCAGTAGCCAATGAGTACTTCGTCGGCGCCATCAACCGAGTGGGAGTAGAGGAGCTGGGCGACAACGACTTCTATGGTTCGTCGTACTTCGTGAGTCCCCGGGGCCAGCTGATTGGCGAGGCCGCCTCCGACAGTGAGAGCGAGTGCATTGTGCGCGATCTGGACATGAATGAGTTGACCGAGGTGCGCCAGACCTGGGCCTTCTACCGCGATCGTCGTCCCGATAGCTACGGGGAGCTCGTTGCTCCGTAGCCCGTCCGAAGGAGAGGTATGGCCATGAAGATTCTGATTAGCGGGGGAACGGTAGTCAACGCGAGTGGCCCGTTCGCGGCCGACGTGTTAATTGACGGCGAGCGGATCGCGGGCGTGGTGGAGTCGGGCTCGGCCGCGTCGACGTCGTGGCGTGATAACGCGGATCGCGTTCTCGATGCCACCGGTCTCTACGTCGTACCCGGGGCGATCGATGCGCACACGCATATGGAGATGCCCTTTGGCGGAACTCACTCGGTCGACACGTTCGAGACCGGTACTCGGGCGGCAGCCTTTGGGGGAACCACGACCATCATCGACTTTGCCATTCAAAGCAAGGGTAAGAGCCTGCGCGAAGGTCTCGACGCGTGGCACGCCAAGGCGCAAGGCAAGTGTGCCATCGACTACGGCTTTCACATGATCGTCTCGGACGTGACTGAATCGTCCCTGAAGGAGATGGACCTGGTCGTCGATGAGGGAGTCAGCAGCTTCAAGTTGTTCATGGCCTACCCGGGCGTGTTCTACTCCCACGACGGGCAGATTCTGCAAGCGATGCAACAGGCGTCGGGCAACGGTGCGACGATCATGATGCACGCGGAGAACGGCATCGCCATCGATGTGCTGGTCGCTCAGTCGCTCGCTCGCGGCGAAGGGGATCCTCGCTTTCACGGCGCGACCCGACCGGCGCTCTTGGAGGGCGAAGCGACCCATCGCGCAATTCAGCTCGCCCTCGTCGCCGGCGCCCCTCTTTACATCGTGCATCTCTCGGCCGCAGAAGCTCTCGACGAGGTGGTCGCGGCGCGTGACCGGGGCCAGAACGTCTTTGCTGAGACGTGTCCGCAGTACCTGTTTCTGTCCGAAGCCGACCTAGCTGCGTGAGGGTTTCGAGGGCGCGAAGTTCGTCTGCTCGCCGCCGCTGCGCGCAGAACGTCACCACGCCGATCTCTGGCGAGGACTTCGCACGGACGACCTGAGTGTCGTCTCGACCGACCACTGCCCCTTCTGCTTCAAAGAGCAAAAGGAGTTGGGGCTCGGAGACTTCTCCAAAATCCCTAACGGCATTCCCGGAGTCGAACATCGACTCGACCTCATCTTTCAAGGAGTCGATCAAGGGGAGTTGTCCCTTGCGCGCTGGGTGGAGGTCACCTCGACGACTCCGGCCCGACTCTTCGGGCTCTTCCCCAAGAAGGGCGTCATCGCCCCGGGCGCCGACGCGGACATCGTCCTCTATGACCCCACGGCCCACCAGACGTTCTCGGCCGCGACCCACCACATGAACGTCGACTACTCGGCCTATGAGGGCATGGCCATCACGGGACAAGCGCTGACCGTTCTCTCGCGCGGCGCCGTGGTTGTCGAGAACCACCAGTACGTCGGAAAGCCGGGATGGGGCCAGTTCCTCTCGCGGGGACTGAACGGCTATCTGCGATGACGAGACGCGGAGCGAGGCCCTAGGCATGGACTTTGGACTGGTGGCTCAGACGAACGCCCCTTCCCGCCACGTGGTGGAGTTGGCGAAACGCGCCGAAGACGCGGGCTTCACGCACTTTTGGACCTTCGACTCGGTGGTCCTGTGGCAGGAACCCTTTGTGATTTATTCCCAGATCCTCGCCAACACGTCACGGATCAAAGTTGGCCCCATGGTGACCAACCCGGTGACGCGTGATTGGACCGTCACCGCGTCCCTCTTTGCCACACTGAACGAGATGTTCGGCGAGCGAACGATCTGCGGTATCGGCCGGGGCGACTCGGCTCTGCGCGTCACGGGTGGGTCGCCCGCCTCGCTTGGAGACGCTGAGTGAGTGCATGGATGTCATCAGGGACCTGGTCGAAGGCCGCGATGTATCACTAAATGGCCGCACCGTCACCTTTCCCTGGGTGGAGAAGGGCCAGATCGACGTGTGGATGGCGGCCTATGGCCCCAAGGCCCTCGCGGTCGCCGGCTCGCGCGCCGATGGTCTGATCATGCAACTGGCTGATCCTTTCATCGTCCGCTGGGCCATCGAGACGGCGCTGGCCTCGCGCGCGTTGGCGGAACGCAGACAAAGCGATTTTCGCGTGTGCGTGGCCGCACCCGCGTACGTGGGCAGTGACCGTGCGCACCAACGCGATCAAGTTCGCTGGTTCGGCGGCATGGTGGGAAATCACGTCGCCGACATCGTCGAACGTTACGGATCGGACTCGTCCATTGTCCCTCCGGCGCTAACCGACTACATCCGAGGACGAAAGGGCTACGACTATAGCCATCACGGCAAAGCGGACAATCCCGACGTCGACTTCGTGCCCGATGAGATCATCGATCGCTTCTGTGTGCTGGGCGAGGTGGGTCAGCATCGCGAGAAGTTGAGTGAATTGTCCGAGTTAGGAGTCGATCAGTTCTCGCTGTACCTCATGCACGACGACCCAGAAGGCACCATCGATGCCTACCGCCAGCACGTCATCGGGCAGGTCTAGTTAGGGAGCGAGCGTGGTCTCGCGGTGGTAGCGAACGGCGATCGCCGCCGAGCGAGCGATCGACTCGGCGACGGCCAGGGCGGCGCCTGCCGCGATGGCGTAGGTGGCAAAGCCGTTGTGGAGATTGGTGATCGAACTCTCGGCGATACGCAGAATCAAGAGCAGGGCGAGTAGCCCGTACTCCACGTTGCTGCGACGAAAAACCACGCTCTTGGCCGTGCCGACCGCGCGAACGTACTGCACCCGAGCTCGTGCCATGCCGATGGGGATGCCGATGGCGGCACCCAGCAAAGCGGCGACAAAGTGGCCGTCGCTGCGCGTCATCAAATCCCACAGGACCGTGCCGATGAGAAAGATGCTGATCACCGGGTCGAGCAAGGTGATCATGATCGGGCGAAGGCGCTCACCCTTTTGAAGGACAAAGTCACGATTCGCACGAAGGCTGCGATTTCGCATGATGGCGATCACCACCAGAAACACCAATACGACGTAGTCGGTGTCGGTCGAGCCGTTCGAGGGGCTGCTCATGGCTCGTTAGGACGGACGAGGCAAACGCTACCAGCGCTTGTCGGGGTGCAGATCCTTCACGGCCTGCCAGTAGTCCGTCCAACGCTCTGCTCGCTTGTCGGCGCGTCGGCGCTCTTGAATCGCGAGCTTCTTTGCGATTTTCTTAAGGTTCGGATGCTCTCGGCCGACGTCGCGAAACCACCGTGACGCGATGACCAGGTCGTGCTGCTTGCCGAGGTACTTCTGCATCACGTCGACGCGTCGTGAAAATTCCTCGATTGGACCGCCCAAGATGTCCGAGAGCGCCTGCGCCGCGTACAACGTGCGCTTCGCGGCGATGCGTGTGTCGTGGAGGTTCTTGTCGCTGGGATTGCGCTTGGCTTCCTTTACCACCCGGCGAAGTTCGCTCCAGGCGATCTGCATGGCCCGCTCGGCCATCGGACTCAGCGTCTCTGAGGACTCGTGACGCGTGGGCAGTGACGTTCGGAACTCACTCACCTCGCGCAGCGTGTCGTGGTACTTATCGGACTTCAGGAGCTCGTCGGTCTTTTGTTGCAGGTTGCGCCTTCCGCGCGCGGCTAGGTCCATGAGCTGACGACCCTGAGGCGAGGCGATGCGATTTCCGAGAGCCTTGATGACTCCCGCTTCGAGAACTT
The DNA here is from genome assembly GCA_963756325.1 of uncultured Acidimicrobiaceae bacterium. GTDB lineage: Bacteria > Actinomycetota > Acidimicrobiia > Acidimicrobiales > RAAP-2 > RAAP-2. The sequence continues at coordinate 151,145 of CAVWNE010000002.1, read as the reverse complement.
CGGCGTCGCGAAGGCGACCAAAGGGCTTGCCGACGTTGTACAGGCGTTCAACGAGGTCATCGGCTCCAAGCGTGGGATCGATGCTGGCCATAGTTGACAGGCGGTACTGAACGCGGCGAAACGAGAGTCGAAGTTTGCGAGTCGACTCGGGGTCGTCGGGCTCGCCTTCGGTGCGGTTGTTGCGCACAATGAAGTCAGCCAATTTGATGTCGCTTTCAGCAACGTTGAGTAGTTCGCGCGTGAAGGCCTTGACGACGTTGTGGTCGTGCTTGCGTTGCTGCTTCTTCGACATTTTCCCGTCCCCCCTTCCTGCCATGAGCGCATCGACCTCATAGCGCAGACAACTCATCGCGACTCGCAAATGATAAGGGGGATATCGCGAGAGCTACGGCGCTGGTAACTACCGTAGGGCCGATAGGCGCTGAGCACCAAAGGCCAGAGCCCAGCCGCCTCTTCGGGGGTGGCTACCCGGGCGAGCGCCGCCTTTCGCTCGCACCCCACGGTGAACTCGACCTCAGGGTGGGCGAGGAGATTGCGGTACCAGTCCGGGTCACGATCTGCGCCGCCCTTGGACGCGACCAGCACGAAGCGTCCTGACTCCACAATCGGCACGGTCAAGATGGTGGAGTGTTCGCGACCGCTTCGACGCCCCACGGTGTGCAACTCAATGACGGTCATGCCAAAGGCCGTCCCCCCGATGTGGCCCCCGCTGGCGCGAAGCACACCGCGGTGCACTTCGTTTAAGGCTTTGAATCCAAGATCGGTGAGGAACGCGCGTTGTCTCACCTTTTAACCGTATCTTCCGCGCTTTCCCAATTACGCCATGCTGTGTGACGCGGAGGTGAACAGAACTAGCCTTGATGACTCGGTACTCTTTCTCCGACCTCTTGACACATCTTTGGAGCGCTATGCGTCGTCTCACTCTCGTTCTTCCCGCTATCCTCATCGCCCTGGCTACCTGGTCGGCCAGCGCGTCGGCGTCATCGGCCAAGACGGCGGCAGAGATCCTGCAGCTGAGCGTCGGTTCGATGCGCGTGGCGGGCAGCTTTCATTACACTTCCACCTCCTCAATTGGGGGAAAAGTTGCTCTCTCGCTGTCGACCGACAGTTCGTTGAAGGACGGCGTGCAGATCCAGAAGCTTGACGGTGGCACCGAGACCACGCTCGTGATCGGGAAGAAGCTGTACATGAAGGCGAACGCCAAGGCCTACGCCCAAGACTTCGGACTGAAGAAGACGACGTTGGCGAATAAGTGGGTGCTCGTTCCCACCACCAACAAGAACTACGCGAACATCGCCGAGGCGATACTCGTGCCCTCGGTCATGCAGGAGTTGGTCGACATCGGATCAGTCACCAATGCGGGCGAGGTCACCATCGCCGGCCAGAGCGCGATCGCGCTGAAGGGCAACGCCGGAGCGAGTGGCATCGAGTACATCTACGTGTCGCTGAAGAAGCCCTACCTGCCCCTGGGTGTGTCGGCCCAAGCGACCCAGGACGGAAAGAAACTCACCAACGAACTGGTCTTTTCCAAGTGGGGCGAGAAGTTCAAGGTCACGGCCCCCTCCTCGTACGTCGTGGCTACGAAAAAAACCTTTCCCTGAGTTTGGTGCTCCGAGATTAGGATTCGGCCTCATGGCTGCGGACTACGACGACGGCATCATTAAGTGTGACGCACTCGGGGTCGAGATCCGCCGCTACTACTTCCCGGCGGGAACCAAACGCGTGAAATACCAAGAGATAAAAGGGCTGGCGCGAGTCGACATGAGCGCGCTGAGGGGCAAGCTGCGGATCTGGGGAACGGGCAACTTCAAGATATGGGCCAACCTCGATACCCAACGCCCCCGCAAAGAGGTCGCGTTCATTATCGACAACGGCAAATCGGTGAAGCCGTTCGTGACTCCGAACGCCCCCGACGCCTTTGAGGCCGTGGTCCGCGAGCGCGCGGGTCTTGGACCGAGCACTGGTGAGCCCTCACCGTCCCCTTTTACTTAGCCGGCGACCGACAGCTGTCGCGTGGTGCGATAGAGCAAGAGCGCGAAACTTACCCCCGTCACGATCTCACTGACAAAGAGAAGGTGGGTGAGGTCGACAATGGTCAGGGCGCCGAGAACGAACCCCACCAGTTGGGCGAGCGCGAGCGAAAGGTCACCGTGATGTTCGCGGTACATCCACCACGACGCCAGGACCTCAAAGACCGTGAGCACGCTCCCCGCGAGCACGTGCAGGTCGCGTTGCGGTCGGTCCAGCGTGTAGCCAAAGGTGGTGGCGAGCGTCAGGGAGACGAGCACCGTGTACGTGAGGAGCACGGTGTGAAGTCTTCGCGGCAATTTCACCGAGTCGCGAGCGTGCCTCGCGGCGAGATATGAACCGAGCGCCGCGCAGGCGAGGGCCAGGTCGTAGGGGACTGCGGTCTTGAGGTGAACGCCGTAGTCGCTGATGCCCCCTTCGTTGGCTTTCAGCACGAGTCCCGGGTGAAGTGCCACGGCGATCGCGATTCCTAGCGCGAAGCCCCACTGGCCCAGTGCCACGAATCTCGCGGCGTTCGACTGGCACGGGTGAGGCGAGACTTGACTTTTCCTCGCCGCCGGGTGCATAGTCGTCACGCTAGGCCAGACACCACGTGGACCCCGGCTCGTCGAAAGGTGTCAGATGCGACCCGTCATCGTTCAAGAGTTCGTTTCCCTCGACGGTGTGATGCAAGCGCCGGGCGACGCCAGTGAGTTTCCCGGTGGAGGGTGGCAACGCGACTTCATCGGCGACGATCACGTGCGCCTCATTGTGGAGCAGATGCGCGGTTCTGACGCGATGCTGCTCGGACGCAAGACCTACGAGGGATTTGCCGCGCTATGGCCCACCCAAGAAGACGACAGCGGCTTGGCTCAACGGATGAACGAGATGCCGAAGTTTGTGGTGTCGCGAACCTTGACCCGCGTCACCTGGAACGCCACGCTGCTTCAAGGTGATGTGGCCCACGACGTCGCCGAGCTCAAAGAACGACCGGGCAACGGACTCATCGTGGTGGGAAGTCGAACGCTCGCTCGGTACCTCCACCAGAACGATCTGGTGGATGAGTATCGACTCTGGCTGCACCCCGTGATTCTGGGGTCGGGCGAGCGCCTCTTCGACGAAGGTTTGAACCCGAACATGTGGCACCTTTTTGACGTCGAGTCGACCGGCGAGGGAGTAGTCGTCGCGACCTATCGGCGCGCGCCTCGCCATTAGGGTTCGGGCGTAACGCCAAGGCGTCGGTGCGAGACGATACGTGCATCGGCCAAAGGAGAGGGATGGACATCAACGCGAACACGATCACCGTCATCGGAGCAAGTTGGTGCCCCGACTGTCGGCGAGCGAAGACCTTTCTCGCTGAACAGCGCGTCGCCTATGACTGGCTGGACCTCGAACAACATCCCGAAGCGACCGAGATTGTCGAGCGCTACAACAACGGGAGCCGGGCCATCCCCACGATTATCTTTCCCGACGGCTCGCATCTCAGTGAACCGGGCAACGATGAGCTGGCGGAGAAGCTCGGACTCAGCCGCTCGGCCATGTGTGACGCCTACGACCTGATCATCGTGGGCGGGGGACCGACCGGATTAACCGCCGCGATCTACGCCGCGCGCGAGAATGAGAGTGTTCTCATCATCGAGAAGTCGGCTCCGGGTGGTCAGGCCGGTATCACGGAACGTCTCGACAACTACCCGGGTTTCCCCGATGGGGTGGCGGGCTACGAGCTCGCCGACCGCATGCGTCGACAGGCAGAACGCTACGGGGTGGAGATTCTTCAAGCCGTCGCCGTGACCTCCTTGGCGGGTGATGGAGAGGGAGTCTCCGTCACCGCCGCGACCGGCGAGACCTACCGAGGACTGGCGGTGCTCGTGGCGACCGGATCGCTGTATCGCCGTACGGGCGCCGATGGTGAGGCAGACCTCATCGGTTCGGGCATTCACTTTTGCGCCACTTGTGACGGACCGTTTTATCGCGGCGCCCAGGAGATTTTGGTCATCGGCGGAGGGAACAGCGGCCTCGAAGAAGGGCTCTTTCTCACTCAGTTCGGTGAACACGTCACGGTCGTTGAGTTCAACGAGACCCTTGGCGGGAGCAAGCTACTGCAGGACAAGGTGGCGAGCAGTCCCAAGATGACCATCGTGACCAATACGAAAGTGGTGGCTTTTCACGCGGGCGATAGCGGAAAGTTGGATCACGTCACGCTGGAAGATCGGGCCACGGGAGAGCAGCGCGAGCACTCGGCGAACGGCGCGTTCGTCTTCATCGGCCTTGACCCCAACACGGAGTTCCTGCACGGAACCCTAGATCTCGACGAGCGAGGTTTCATCGTCAGTGATGAGCAGTTTCGGACCAACGTTCCCGGTGTCTTTGTGGCGGGCGATGTGCGGCGCGGTTCGACCAAGCAACTGGCCTCAGCTGTTGGCGAGGGCGCCGCGGCCTCGATTCAGATTCGTTATCACTTGGAGAAGTTGGCCGCGGCCGAGCACGTGTCGGCTTAGCCCCGGGTCGTCACGTTCTGACCGGCGCGAAACTCTTCGCGACCATGGGAGCTGAGGTGCCATACGCTTGATCGGCCCCGGACGGTCCACTCCGTGGGTCCCCCCACGAGAGCCGTTTGCTCGTCGATGCCATAGACCGAGATGGATGCCTCATCGGGCAACACGAACCGCGTTAGCAGGTCCGGCACGCGAGCGGCGAAGGCGTCGAAGTGCGGGACGACGCCCATGTGTTCCAGCAGTCCAAGACCGTGGGACGAGCCCTTGCGCGGATGGCGAAGCGAGGGAATCCATGAGGCCAGGGCCATCGCCCCCGCGCTACACCCAGCGAGAGCCGATCCCGCCCGCCAGGTTTTTTCAATGGCCTCCCACACCAGTGTTCCGCGCAAGATGTCGGCGAGGAAGTTGGGGTCGCCTCCGGACAGATAGATCAGACCCGCCCCCTCGATCATCGCGGCGAAGTCAAGGTTGTTCGCGTCCTCGCGCGTACTCACCGGCACGATCACCGGCTCTACTCCGAGCCGTTTTGCTTGTGCGATGCCGAGTTGGTGCCAGTGCTCAACGACGGAGGGGCCATCTTGAACGGCCGCGGTGGCGAGTTGCACATAGCGCGGAGGACGCCCGGCGATCAGTGACCCTTCAATGTCGGCCATCTCGACGAGGTACTCGCCCGAACCAACCAGCGCGAGGGGACCCGGCCCCGAATCGACGCTCACTGACCCTCCCCACGAATAAAACGTTCCCGTTCGGCGACGCCGTGTGGATTCAATCTATAGGGCGCGACGAGGGAGTTGGCGCGGACGATGACTAGGTTGGGCGCGATGACAAACGACAATCCTGCGCCCGTGCCGATTCATGTGAAGGTCGCCGTGGCGGGGGCCAGACGTCCTAGTTCATGAAAACGGCGAACCGCGGTGCAGACTTGGGGTGGTTCGGTCTCGACGTGCTCGTCGTGGCGCTCTTCGTGGCGATCGGTCGTTCCGCGCACCATCACGTCGTGTCGTGGGAAGGATTCGCCTCGACCGTGTGGCCCTTTGGCGCGGGTCTCCTCATTGGCTGGGCCTGGGTTCTCGTGCGAGGCCGAAGGGGATCCCCCCTCGCGAGCGGTGTGGTCGTGTGGCTCTGTACGGTGACGGTGGGAATGTTGCTACGGGTGGAGTTCGGTCAAGGAACGGCGGTGGCGTTCATCGCCGTGGCGCTGGGGTTCCTCGGCGCGCTGATGCTCGGCGCGCGACTACTGGCAAAGATACTGCGGGCGCGCGCGTCGCGGGCGACCTAGAAGAAGACGGCGCAGAGGTCGTAGATCTCTCGAGGTACCTGGCGCTGGCCCACGGCCACGGTCGAAAGTTCGGTGAGGACAACTGTGCCGTCGCGGATGACAGGAATCATTCCAAACTTGCCCGCGATGACGGCTTCGTAGGCTGCGGCGGCAACTCGGGTGGCGTTGATCCGGTCGTACGCCGTCGGACTGCCTCCGCGCTGGAGGTGGCCCAGCACGGTGGTGCGAACCTCGAAACCATGCTTCTCGATCTTGGCCGCGACGAAGTGACCGACGCCTCGCGCGGCGTGGCGCACGCCCCCCACACCGTCGGAAAGTGCCGCGCTGTTTTGACCGCCGAGTTGGGCGAGGTCGATACCCTCAGCCACGACCACGATCGAGAAGACCAGCCCGGCGCTGCGCCGGTACTCGAGGTGCTGGACGATCTGGTCCATGGTGATGGGAAACTCGGGGATCACGATCATGTCGGCCCCGCCGGCGAGACCACCGAGAGCCGCCACCCAACCCGTGGCTCGGCCCATGGTTTCCACCACGATCACACGGTGGTGCGACGCAGCCGTCGTGTTGAGGCGGTCGAGCGACTCGGCCACGATGCTGATGGCCGTGTCGAAGCCGATGCAGTAGTCGGTGCCGGGCAGATCGTTATCCAGAGTCTTGGGCACACCGATGACCGGTGCGTTTCGTTCCGCCAGCCAGTGCGAGATGCGTTGGGTGCCGTCTCCTCCGATGGCAATGAGCGCGTCCACGTGCTCATCAATCGCGTTCAGCACACTCTCGCGCCCACCGACTGGATCGTCGAGGTTGTAACGCGCCGTGCCCAGCAGAGTTCCGCCTTGGCCAATAATCCCGCGGAGATCTTTGGCCGTCAGGAGCTCGCCCTCGAAGTCCCCCACCAGGCCAGCCCAGCCGTTGGCGATGCCGATGACCTGGTGGCCGTCGCGCATGGCCATGTTGCCAATGGCCCGGATGGCCGCGTTCAACCCCGGTGCGTCGCCGCCCGCGGTTAAAACACCGATGCGCATGCCATCTCCTTCACCAGACCCGCCGTCATTCTACGGTCGTGGCGGCTCACCATTGGGTACTAGGCGAGGGACTCCTCGCGCGACACGTCGCTTCGGGTGAGGAGCAACGTGGCGAGGAAACTGAAAGCCAGCGCGACGAGGACTCCAAGGTTGGCGTAGGCCCACGCGCCGCTTTTACCGCCCAGCCCAAAGGCGGAGAGCAGATAGCCCTGCCAGGTCAGCCACGACGCCGCGGAGTTGGTGACGAGCCCCCACCCAAGAACGCTGGACGCGACGGTGATGACGATGGGAGTGACTCTCACGTCCTTGTAACGTCCGCGCGACGAGTAGAGGTCGTGTTCCACGTAGTCCTTGCGCCGAAGAAGAAGGTCGGCCAGAAAGACCCCACACCACGCGGCGATTAAGACACCGATCGTGGTGAGGAAGCCTTCAAACTGCGTGAGAAAGTTCTTCGCCGCAAAGACGATATAGATGGTGCCCAGCAGCATGATGGCGCCATCGACTCCGGCCGCGGCGTAACGGGGAATTCGTAGCCCGGCGGAGAGCAGCGCGAGGCCCGAAGAATAGATGTCAAGGACGGCGCCCCCAATGAGGCCCGCCAGGGCGACGACAATGAACGGGACGAGAAACCACGTGGGCAGGAGATTAGCGAGACCCCCCACCGGACCGACGACGGTGCCGGCCACGGCGGTGCGCAGCGACGACGAGGACCCTGCGAGCAGCAGGCCGAAGAAAAGGAGAACTAACGGCGCGACGGAACCGCCGAAGGTCGTCCACCACACCACACCACGATTTGAGGCGCTTCGGGGAAGGTATCGGGAGTAGTCCGCGGCGACGTTCACCCAGCCGAGCCCAAAGCCCGTCATGACAAAGACCAGGGCACCGATCGTCGACTGGATGGAACCCGAGTGGATATGGCTGGCCGCGTGCCAGTTGATGTGTTTGGTCGTGAGCGCGATAAAGACGATCGTGAGAGCTCCAGTGACCACCGTGATGATCGCTTGCATCCGCATAATGAGGTCAAAGCCCATTACGCCGCCCCCGATGATCAGCGCGGCGACTACCAACATCGCGACGATTTTGGTGGCGTCGCCGTCACTCCACCCCAGACGCGCAAAGACGGTCGATGTCGCCAGCACCGCGATGACCGTGAGTGCCGTCTCCCAGCCGACGCACAACAACCAGGAGATCGCGGAGGGAACGCGACTGCCGCGCACTCCATACGCCGCTCGCGACAGCACCATGGTGGGAGCCGATCCTCTTTTGCCCGCGGTGGCGATCACTCCACAGAGCCAAAAGCTAAAGACGATCCCGATCGCTCCCACGATGACGGCCTGGAGGAAGGAGATACCAAAGCCGAGAACGAAGGCCCCGTAGCTCAGCCCCAGTACCGAGACGTTGGCACCGAACCAGGGCCAAAACAGCTCGCGGGGCTGACCCTTGCGCTCGCTTTCGGCGATGACGTTGATGCCGTTCGACTCAACGTGCAGAGCACCGGAGGCACGGGTGTCGATGACCTGCGTCACTCTTCACCGCGCCTCCCCGCGACATCCGTGGCCGCTTGGTGACGATTGTACGAGGACGAAGGACGTGGCGACGCCATGAGCAGTGTGGAGTCGTGGACGTTGCACTCTCATTAGTGTTAGGCGATGCCTGCGCCGCGGCTCTACTGCTTGGACACGGTGCTCGTTGACGTCGATCTCCGGGTCGCGTCTTTGCCCGAACGCGCCGGGGATGTGCGCGCCAGTTCTCAGCTGATCACGACCGGCGGCGGATTCAATGCCATGAGCGCAGCTACGCGTCAGGATCTCAAAGTTGTCTACGCCGGTCGGTTGGGGCAGGGTCCCTTTGCCACGTTGGCGAGGAGAGATCTCAGGGGTGAGGGCATTGAGACACCACTCGAATCGAACGACAATCTGGACTGCGGCGTCTGTGTCGTCCTCGTCGAGCCTGATGGCGAACGTACCTTCATTACGGCACCCGGTGCTGAGTCCACGTTGCGCGCGAGCGACCTCGCAACGTTGAAGGTCCGAGGGGGCGATGTCGTTTTGGTGTCGGGATACAACGTGATGTACCGCGATATGGACAGCGCAGTGCTCGACTGGCTGGAGGAACTCGCGCGGGACGTTATGGTGGCGTTTGATCCCGCTACGCGTGTCGAGGACGTTCCCCTCATGAACCTGCAACGCGTGTTGGCGCGGGCTACCTGGCTCTTGTGCAACCGAGCCGAGGCGGCAGAATTGAGCGGTGAGGACGACCCTCTTGTCGCGGCCCACTCTCTCGCGAGCGCGCACGGATCGCTCAACGTATTAGTTCGCACGGGAGCTGATGGTTGCGTGATCGCTCCTCGCAATGAGTCGGCGCAAGCCGTCAACGGTTTTCGCACGACTGTGGTCGACACCACCGGGGCGGGGGACGTGCACAACGGTGTCTTCCTCGCGGAACTCGTTCAGAGACGGGTGCCGAGAGAGGCTGCCCGCTATGCCAACGCCGCCGCCGCGATATCGGTGGCACGACCGGGACCAGCGACGAGCCCGACTCGGCGGGAAGTCGAAGCGTTCTTCGCCAATGAACGCGCCACGACGCTCTAGAAGTAGCCCTGGCCGAGTGCGTCGCTCCAGGGCGCGACGCGCAGTTCACCCCGTGGGCCACTCCAGGAGTACACGGGCTTGATGTCGAGAACTTGAGTGTCGTTGATGGCGTCGAGACCTCTCACCTCCACTGAGCGTGCGTTTACCCGTTCGATCGCGGCAACAGAGATCAAGAGGCGGTTGGGTCGGTCCTTGTTGCGCTGAGCGAAGATTCCAACGTCGGGCCACTCGTCATTACCTCGGGGTCGACGATGCCACGGCGCGGGCGGCACATCCTGAGCTAGTGCGGCAAAGAAGACGATCTCGACGTGCGAAAACTCCTCCAGACCGCGCAGGGAGGAGGTGGGCACGTCGTCAACGAGTTCGATAATTGACACGTAGTCATCCCAGTTGTCGTCGACGATCTCGCGTCGGGCGTTGCGAACGAGAGCGATGGTTCGCATGACGGGTTCCACGCGGCCAATCTAGTGAAAGCGCTCCTCTCGCTTTTCCTTGCCCCTGAACCGCAGGGGTAACGTTGATCGTTCGGGAGAGAAGAAATGGCAGAACTTACCTTTACCTACGGCACGATGGCGTCTGGCAAGTCGACTCTTGCGTTACAACTCTGCTGGCAACTTCGAGAGGGCCGCAGTGACGTCGCACTGTGGACCTTTGGTGACCGTAGTGCCGAGGGAATGGTGACGAGTCGCATCGGAATCGAGGCGGCGGCCGAAGCCATTGAGCCCGGTCAGTCCATTGAGCGTCCGGTCAACACACTGTTGGCGCGCGGGATCAACATCCTGGTGATCGACGAAGCGCAGTTTGCGAGCGTGGATCAGATCGACGAACTGGCGCGGGTGGTCGATGACCATGGCATTGACGTTCACGCCTTTGGCCTATCGGCGGACTTTCTGCTGAACGTCTTTCCGGCGTCGGCTCGCCTCTTCGCCATCGCCGACTGGGCGCACGAACTGCCCCTGACGTCTTCGTGCTGGTGCGGGCAGAAGGGTCGCTGCAACGCCCGGGTCGTCAACGGGGTGGTGGCGCGTGAAGGCTCGCAATTCGTCACGGGCGACGTGAGCGAAGGGGCCGTCCACTACCAGGTTTTGTGTCGAGCCCACTACCGACTCGGTCAACTCAGCGCTCACGTCGTAGCATGGCCGGCTTGAGTGGCGACAGCGGGCAGAATAGTTACCATGTCGCCAGAGGTTGAGTCCGTGACGCTCGGCCCAGAGAGCTGTGAGAGTCGCTGGGCCGTGTTCACGGAGTGTCCGCACTGTGGATCCGCGCTGCGCGCAGAACATGCCCACTTTCGCTGTCGCGGCTGTGGATGGCGTGACAGTTGTTGTGACTAACTTTCGTTCGTAACAGCTCCTCTCGTCGCACGTGACCACTTTTGTGACGCACGTCGATGACGGTTCATCAAAGGACCAATGATGAGCGCGCCTCATGCAGTGCGTACAGCAAGAGGACGTATCCCGCAACCGGATCAGCCCACCACCATCCCAAGAACGTATTAAGGATGAGCGCCACGAGAACCGCAGAGGCGAGAATGCCGTCGATCATCGTGATTCGACCTTCGGCCGTCAGGACGGTGTTGCCCAGCAACGCTCCCGTTTTTGCTTTTCCTGCGGCGAGAAGGAACATTGAGACGGCCGTGGCCGCGGTCCAGGCGATGCCGATCGAGCTGTGATGGGGCCTGAAGCCGACGACCAGCACCACGGTGCTTTGAACCGCCAGATAGAGGGAAAGTCCGACGAACGCGATCCCGATCATCCGCAGAGCGCTTCGCTGGCGCCCCCGTGTGACGTCGGCGAGTTCCCAAAGCACCACTGTGGATGCGCCAATCTCGATGAGGCTGTCCAAGCCGAAGCCCGCCAAGGCGACCGAGCGCGCACGGATCGCGGCGTACGCGAGCACGACAGCTCCAATCACGTTCCAACTAAGCGTGACGACTTCAAGCAGGCGACCACGTTGAAGCAATTGCTGACGTGCCCCGTGTTCGGATCTCTCTGTCACCCGGAAAATTTATCTTCCTTCGGTTGGCCCTGGGAGTACTGCGCCCGCATGCTCACCTGCGGAGAAGTTTGGGGTGGATCTCTTGTTTCCTCACGATTGCTAGCCAGTTCTTCTCAGACACGAGAGTCTCGGCGGCGCGGTGGCCGTCTCGGACACCGGCGCCATCAGGAGCGACGGCGCATGAAGAAGAAGTGAGGCGCGCGAAAGTTTCTCTCGAATTCACTTATCGGGTTCTCAAGAGTCACTGATCGTTTACCTGCCACTTCTACGCTTCGCCCGGCAGAACGTTCATACCAAGCGTCCAGCCGTCCGGCATCACAATCTTTTTAGGAGGAAGTTCAGAATGAAGAACCTTTTGAGGTCTCTTACGGCGCTAGCACTTGCAACCAGCGGCCTACTCGCCGTGGCGTCGCTGCCCGCGAGTGCCGCGACCAAGGGCAAGATAGTTACCTGCTTCAGACTCGAGAAAAACGTCGTGCACACCGCCAAATTCCACGGCTCGTGTCACGCTCCTTGGTCGAAGAAGCGCCCGAAGCCAGCGCCGGTCGCTGACGACTCGGTTGAGAACCCCGGCACGGCCAGCCTCACAGAAACAGGCAGCACGCTTCTGTACCCGTTGTGGAACATCTGGGCGCCCGCGTACCAGAGTGAGTTCACTTCGGTCAGCCTTACCACGGGTGGCACCGGGTCGGGAACGGGGATCGCCGACGCGGCGAGCGGCACGGTGAGCATTGGTTCCTCGGACGCCTACCTCTCTTCGACGCAGCTGACGGCCACGCCGAACCTGTTGAACATCCCCTTGGCGATCTCCTATCAGATCATCGAGTACAACATCCCGGGAGTCACCGCGCACCTGAAACTGAACGGAACGATTCTCGCGGACATCTACACGGGTCAGATCACCAACTGGAACGACCCGGCCATCGCGGCCGTCAACCCTGGCATAACCCTGCCCAACCTGAAGATCGTCGCTCTGCATCGTTCGGACGGCAGCGGTGACACGTTCATCTTCAGTCAGTACTTGTCTGACTCCGACTCGGCTTGGTCGTCGAAGTACAGCTACGGCACGACGATTTCGTGGCCGGCCCTCAGCAACGCCCTGGGCGAGAATGGCAACGGCGGAATGGTGTCGGGCTGCCAAGCGACGGTTGGCTGCATAGCCTACGTGGGCATCAGCTACCTGACCTCAGTGCTTGGCGACGGCCAGACATACGCGCAGCTGGAGAACGGGGCGAGTCAGTACGAGATGCCCACCTCCGCAGCGGTCTGACGCTGAAGCCGCTGGCTTCACGGCAAAGACTCCCGCGAACGGGACGATCTCGATGGTCGATGGCGACATCAAAGGCGGCTACCCGATCGTGAACTACGAGTACGCGATTGTGAACAAGGTCCAGTCAAGTTCTATCGACCGCGACGGCTATTCGCTCGCTGCTCGAGTGGGCCATCGACCCCTCCTACGGCCAGAGCGCTCAGTACTTGAGTCAGGTGCGCTTTGAGGCGTTGCCGGTGAAGATTGTGACGCAGTCATACAAGCAGATCAAAGAGATCCAGTAGTTCACGCGTGGGCGACGAGATGGCATTTTCTGCACCGACGTTACCCGTGGGAAGTGGCCCCACCCGACGAGCCTTCGGGCTCGCTCGGGTGGGGTCCTTCGTGCGCGGCTCCGAGGAAGGCATCTGGCGTTGGAGCGCCCGAGTTGCCTCGCTGATCCCCCTGGTTGGCCTCGCATTCGTAATGACGGTCCTTGCCATCAAGGCGTTTCCGGCGATCAAGGTGAACGGCCTAGGTTTCCTCACCCGGAGCACCTGGAGCCCCGGAAGCACCTACGCCGCCCCGGCAACGACTGATGGCGTTCTGCACCCTGTGGGCTCGAGTTACGGTGCGTGGCCGCTCATTGCGGGCACGCTCCAGACGTCGGCGATCGCACTCACCATTGCGCTTCCGATCGCTTTGGGAACTGCCTTCGCGTTGACGGAACGCCTACCGGAGTGGCTGGCACGGCCCATCTCGTTTTTCGTAGAGATACTGGCGGGCATCCCTAGCGTGATCATCGGACTGTGGGGTGTTCTCACCCTCGGCCCCCTCTTGGCTCACCATGTTTACCCGCTTATCTCGAACAACATGCCCGATGTGCCTGTTCTCCGCTATTTCAAGGGCAACGTCGGCTATGGCGAAGGGCTCTTGACCTCGGGTCTCGTTCTCGGCTTGATGATCGTCCCCATCATCGCCTCGACCGCTCGCGACCTGTTCATGCAGGTCCCCCCGTTACCGAAGGAGGGGGCCGAAGCTCTCGGGATGACCGAAGCCGAGGTCGCGCGCCGCGTCACCATACCCTGGGTTCGCTCGGGTCTGATCGGAGCGACCGTGCTCGGGCTCGGTCGGGCACTCGGTGAGACGATCGCGGTGGCCATGATCTCGGGGTCAGTCCTTGGGGCCGTCTCGCCGAACATCTATGGAACGATGACGACGATTGCCGCGACGATTGTCAGCCAGCTTGACTCCGCGGCGACTGACGGGACCGGTTTTGCCGTCGCCACTCTGGCCGAGGCGGGGCTGGTGTTGGCGGTCATCTCGGTGATCGTCAACGTCACGGCCCGGGTCATCGTGAATCGGACGTCGCGCCACCTCGCCCCGGTCGGCAGAGGCTGATCATGACTACATTTACCAACGCCTACCCGTCGACTCGATGGCGACGTATTCGCCAGTTCTTCTTCAGGGGGATGTCAGTGGCGGCTCTACTCTTCGTCATCGGACCGTCGCTGTGGCTTATCGTCGACGTTGTCGTCCGGGCCGTGCCGCATTGGCAGTGGAACGTGCTGACGTCGGTACCACTGGGAAACGGAGGGGGACTCGAGAACGCCATTCTCGGCACCCTCGTGATAATGCTCGGCGTGCTCATCGTCGCCGGAACTGTCGGGGTACTCTCGGGCATTTACTTCGCCGAACTCGGGAGTCCTCGCAGGAGCGCCAGGCTCGCTGGGAACATTCTGCGGACGTCAACCGAGGTGCTAGCCGGCTTTCCGTCCATCGTGCTCGGTTACGTCGGTTACGTCGCTCTATGTGTCGGCCTGAAGTGGGGCTTCTCATTGCTGCCCGCGCTGATCGTCCTTTCGATCATGGTGGTTCCCTACATCGCGAAGTCCACCGAGTCGGCGCTGCGCCAGGTGCCAACGTCCTATCGCGAGGGCGCCGAGGCACTGGGCATGTCGACCGGCTACGCCCTACGCAAAGTGGTCATTAGGAGCGCGCTGCCAGGAATCGTGACCGGGTTACTGATCGCGCTCGCCATCGCCGTGGGCGAAACCGCCCCGTTGCTGTACACGGCGGGTATCACGAATAACCTGCCCACGACGTCGCTCATCCACCAACCCATCGCGTATCTCACGTACTACGTGTGGACCGACTTCCAGAATCCGGTGAAGTCGGCGCAGTACCTCTCGTTTGACGCTGCTCTGATACTCATCGTCCTCGTGCTCATCCTGCTCGTGTCCTCACGAGTTTTGGTGAACCGGACCCAGCGCTACGCCGAGGGCCGTCGCTAAGTCGTTTTTCAATTCGCTGCGGGACCTGATCTGTGCGCGCTTGCCGTTCAGGCGATGTCGCGCGCTACTTCAAACGGCCTCAGCCCATCAACCCTTTGACGTAGCGATCAGTGTCGCTATGGACGGGCGACGTGAAAAGTTGTTGGGTGGGACCGTACTCAATTAGGTGCCCGTCATAGAAGAACATCGTGGCGTCCGATACCCGCCGCGCTTGACCCAGGTTGTGGGTCACGATAATGATCGTGAGGGCGGGAACCATGTCGCGGATCAGTTGCTCCACCGACTCAGTGGTCCTCGGGTCGAGCGACGAGGTCGGTTCGTCGAGCAGTAGAACCTCCGGACCCACGGCGAGCGAGCGAGCGAGGCAGAGCAACTGCTGCTGGCCGCCCGAGAGGCGATAGGGGGAGTCGTTGAGGCGGTCCTTGACGGCATCCCACAGGCCCACTTCGCGCAGGCGAGTCTCGGCGATGACGTCAAGTTGCTTACCCTTGGCGAGACGGTGAGCTTTTACGCCCGCGACCACGTTGTCGTTGATGGACATCGGAAAGGGGTTCGGCCGTTGAAAAAGCATGCCCACCCGGCGGCGAACGGTGAGAAGATCCTGGCTCGAATCCCAGATGCTGCAATCGTCGAGGAAGACTTCTCCTTCGCGGCGAAATCCATAAACCTTGTCGTTCATTCGGTTCAATGTACGAAGGAAGGTTGACTTGCCCGAGCCGGTGGGTCCGATGAGCGCCGTGATGGTGCCCCGGGGGAAGTCCATGTCGATGCTATTCAGGATCTTCTTTTTCTCGAAACTGAGGGTCAAGCCCTCAGTGCGCAGAATGTTCTGGGGCCGTTTGGCGTCGGGATCAAGGGCCGCGAGTTCGGGAGTGAGGCTTCGCCGCGCGGGAGAATTAGTCGTGGTCGGTTCAGCGGCCTGATTCATGGCGTGGCGTCCTTTGTAGATCTGGAGGAAGCCTAGGTAGAGATGGTTACCTGAATGTGATCGATTCATGAACGGCCCTCGATTTTCTCACTCTGCTCCTGGCGATCTACAAAGAGCCGTTGAGGGC
Source organism: uncultured Acidimicrobiaceae bacterium (assembly GCA_963756325.1). GTDB lineage: Bacteria > Actinomycetota > Acidimicrobiia > Acidimicrobiales > RAAP-2 > RAAP-2. The sequence goes on along the minus strand of CAVWNE010000002.1, from coordinate 135,155 downwards.
GAGCTACCTACCGGGGACTGCGGAGACGAATCGGGCAGCGGGGGCGTTCGCTCGGAAGGACGAGCCCCTGATAGGGCGTGCCAAACTAGGTAACACATCGAGTAGGAAGTGGTGTCGTGAACGAACTATGGCGAGAATCGGCGTCGTCGCTGGCTCAACTCATACGTGAGGGCAAGGTCACCTCGCGCGAAGTGGTGGAGTCGCATCTCGCGCGCATTGACGAGGTCAACGGATCGGTAAATGCCGTCGTGGAGGTTCGCCCCGATGAGGTGCTCGCCGAGGCCGACCGGGCAGATGCCGCCTTCCGCTCGAGCGACGCTCTGGGCACGCTGCACGGCGTTCCCTTCACGGTCAAGACCAACCTGGACGTCGAGGGATACGCGACGACCCGGGGCTCGTTCGCGCTCGTGGGGCTGGCGGCGGCGAGCGATGCCCCCGTCGTGGAGAAGATGCGTCGGGCCGGAGCCGTAGTGCTGGCGCGGACCAACATGCCCGACCTGGGTCTTCGCCTCAACACCGAGTCGTCGCTCTATGGCGCCACGCACAACCCCTGGCGCCACGGCTACACCGCCGGTGGATCCTCGGGTGGTGAGGCGGCGGCAGTGGCCACCGGCATGAGCCCGATCGGCCTCGGCAACGACATTGGCGGCTCATTGCGCAATCCCGTCTTCTGCTGCGGTGTCGCCTCCATTAAGCCCTCACGTGGTCGGGTGGCCAACATGGACACGAGTGCCCTCTTCGAGATGGCCCTCAATGAGCAGATCATGCTCACCGACGGCGTGATCGCCCGTCACGTCGGTGACGTGCGACGCGGCCTGGAGATCGTGATGGGAGCGCACCGCGCTGATCCCCAGTCCGTTGACGTGCCGTTGCACGGTTCGCCCGTGTCCAAGCGCGTCGCTCTGGTGGCGGAGCCCTTCGGCGGGGAGACCGACCCCGAGATCGCAGAGGGTGTGCGTCGCGCCGGTCGCGCTCTCGAGGAGGCGGGATACGAGGTAGAAGAAGTGGAACCTCCGAGGCTCTTCGAGACCTACATCGCCTGGGCCGAACTCATGACCGCCAGCATGGCCGCGAGCGAGTTGGACCTGACTACGGTCATCGGAGAAGACGGCCTGCGCTTCCTAGAGCTCTCGAGCGCCGACTTTCCACCCGCCACCGCGGAGTCGATCTCGCGACTGCACCAGACCCGCTTCGGCATCGCCCGAGCGTGGCGCGAGTTCTTTGGCTCCTACCCACTAGTCGTGGGGCCGACCTGGACGCAGTCACCGTTTCCTTTGGGCTTTGATATCAGGGACACCGAGTCGGCGATGAAGGTCCTCGAGATCGTTCGCTTCGTTCTGCCGGCGAACTTGTTGGGGCTGCCCGCGGCCTGCGTGCCGGTGGGTCTGGCCCACGATCTGCCAACGGGAGTACAGGTGATGGGCGACATGTTTCGCGACGATCTGTGCTTGAACGCGGCCGAGGCGATTGAGCAGAGTCTCGGCGTCCTCACTCCGATTGAACCCCGATAGTTCATGAGCGTCGTCATTCGCCCGATCGAGAGGGATGACGTACGCGCCGCGTCGCTCGTCGTGCAAGGCGGCTCGCTCACACCCGAAGGCGAAGATGAGAACGAAGTGCAGCGCTACTGGGACGCGGTGGAGGAAACCCGTCGGCGTCGAGGCGACGTGCTCGTCGCCGTCGTTAATGACGAAGTCGTCGGTATCACTCAGGTACTGGTCTTCCCGCACTTTCAACACACTGGTGGATGGTGTGCGGAACTGGAAAGTGTCCACGTGCGAAGCGACATGCGAAGTCAAGGTATCGGCGCACAGCTGCTCGGCGCGGCGCAAGAGCTAGCGCGGCGTGAGGGATGCTACCGAATTCAGTTGACCAGCCGCAACGTCCGCCGCGACGCCCACCGCTTCTACGAAACTCAAGGATTTACCGCCACCAGTCAGGGCTTCAAGAAGTTGCTGTAGGGGACGGACACCTCGCGCAGGTGGCCGTCGTCGACGTCATAGACGAAGCCGCGGACCTCCGCGTCGCTCAAGAAGGGACTCTCGCGCAAGGTGCGCACCGTGAGGCGAGTGTCCTCTTCCACGTCGGAGTAGGCACCCAGGCGAAAGGGCGGCTTCACGCGCAACTCGTTGGTGATCTCGTCTTGCAAGGTCGCCTCGTCGAACGTCTCGAGACCGCATCGGGTGTGGTGGATTACCATGATTGATCGCGTGCCGAGCAGCCACTGGCTCAACAACAGGGAGCGAATCGCGTCGTCGCTGGCGATGCCGCCGGCGTTGCGTACGAGGTGGGCTTCGCCGAGTTTAAGACCGAGCGCTCCAAAGAGATCGATGCGAGAGTCCATGCACGTGAGCACCGCTAAGTGCAGAGAGGGTTCGGTGGGTAGATCGCGATGATCGTGAGCCGCGACGTTGGCTCCGTTCTGGGCGACTAGGTCGTCGATGGCTGTCATGAACTTCATCATAGAAAACCGATGCGTGACCATTCAATGAGAAAGGACCGAGATGGATACGATTCTTGCTATGGAGAATATGCACCACATTCGCGAAGAGCTTCGTCAGCCCTCACTCGATCTGCACGAGTTGATTCCCGACGTGATGAGAAATTTCGCAAGTCTTTCGAAGGCGGCGATGGCCGAGGGCCAGCTCTCAGCGGCGACCAAGGAATTGTTGGCTCTCGTGATCTCGGTCACGCGAGAGTGCGACGGCTGCATCGTGGCCCACGTCAGGGGAGCGCTGCGAGCCGGGGTGACGCGCCCCCAACTGGCCGAGGCGCTGGGCGTCGCGATCGCGATGAACGGGGGCCCGGGCACGGTGTGGGGTCCTCGGGCGCTACGAATCTACGACGAAGCGGTCGAAGATCGCCGCGCCGACTCCTAAGCGGCACGCGGGCGCCGTTTCGCGGCAGACTGGCGGGGTGGAACTCACCGATCAAGAACGAGGTAGCCGTCTATCGGCGCTGAACGCCCTCATGGAACTCATGCGTCCCTCGGTGCAGGCCGACGGGGGAGATCTCGTGCTAATTCGCTGCGACGTCGAGACCGGCGTCGTGGAAGTACAGCTTCAAGGCGCCTGTTCTAGCTGCGCCATCTCCACCGACACCATCCAGGGCGGCGTGACCAGGATCTTGAAAGACCGCTTGGATTGGGTGACCGAAGTCATCGGTGACGTTGATGACACCATGGACCCCGAAGAGTCGTCGTTCCTCGGCACCGGAGGCTACGTGCCTCGGTACCGTTCCCTTTAAGCCGGGAGCGACACCCCGGTCAGCTCTTCGGCCAGCGTAAAGAGCCGTTCAGCCACCTCACGATCTCGCGCCGCGCGCGGGGGCGACGCGATTGTGGTGGGACCCACCATCACCCGACTCGGGCCGTAGTAGACGCCGTTCAACGCGTCGGGGCTAGTCGCGGCGTAGAGCAATGGCTCGACCCCTTGTTCTACGCCTTGGGAGACGAAGCGCGCGGCTCGATTGACCCAGGCCCGTCGCGGCTTGCTCTGACCCAGACTCGCGCCCGCGGTCATCAGATTGGTTCTGGTGTAACCCGGGTGCGCCGCGTTGCTCATGAGCGGCCAGTCGCGTTCGCGCGCGATCTCGGCCAGACGCAGGGCGAAGAGCAGGTCGGCGAGTTTGGATTGGGCGTAGGCGGAGGAAGCCCGGTAGTGGTGCGTCCACTCCAAATCGTCGAAGTGGATGCGACCAAAACTGGCCGCGAAACTGCTCATCGTCGACACACGGGCATCCTCGGCGGTCAGCAGAAGAGGGAGGAGACGAAGCGTCAGGGCGAAGGCGCCGAGGAAGTTGGTGCCCATCTGCAGTTCGAAACCGTCAACCGTCTCAAAGCGCGTCGGAGGAACCATGACGCCGGCGTTGTTAATGAGGACGTGCAGAACGTGGCCCTCGCCGGTGAGCGACTCGGCGAAGTGAGCGACCGATGAGAGGTCGGCTACGTCGAGAAGGCGAACCTCCAGTCGAGCGTCGGGCAACTGGGCCAGGAGATCGTGTCTCGCGGCGTCGCCCTTTTCTTGGTTGCGCACGGCCATGATGACCTCGGCGCCCGCTGCGGCGAGTCGACGTGTGGCTTCGAGGCCGGTACCGCTGTTAGCGCCGGTCACGACCGCGCGTCGACCGCGCTGGCTCGGGACTTGATACACGGGGTCCTTTCAGCGCGAAGATATATCGCGACGGGGTTTTACGACTTCGAGACTTTTGGTTCCTTGGGTAGCCCGAGCGCGCGCTCGCCGATGATGTTGCGCTGAATCTCGGCGGTGCCGCCCCAGATCGTCTCCGAGCGCGAGAAGAAGAAGGAAGCTTGAAGGTCCGATACCGGGTAGTCCTCGCGACCTCGGCGCGGCACTCCCGACGGTCCCTCTACCGGGCCTACGCCCGTGAGGATCTGTCCCTCCATGCCGAGGATGTTGATCGCGAGATCGGTCGTGGCGCGGTGAGCCTCGGACCAGAACATCTTGTTGCACGCCCCCAACAGAGCCGCGTGATGAGTGTTGTGGAGGGCGTCGGTCAGGGTGCGATAGCCGTTTATCTCCATGATCTTGATCTTGGACCAGGACTTCACGAGATCTTCGCGCACGAGCTCGTCGTCGCTCTTGCCCACGCGGCGCGTTTCGTTGAGTATGTGTTCCCACTCTTTGAGGAACCGCCGATAGCCGGTGGTGGAGGAGGAGCCCCGCTCAAAGCCGAGAGTGGTCATGGCGACCTTCCAACCGTTGTTGACGCCCCCGATCACATTGCCCTTTGGACAGCGGGCGTTGGTGAAGAAGACTTCGTTGAACTCTGAGGATCCGTCAACTTGAGTAATGGGTCGAACGTCCACGCCGGCTTGATGCATCGGCACGAGGAGATAACTGATGCCGGCGTGTTCTTCTACGTGGGGGTCGGTGCGCGTGAGAAGAAAGACGTAGTCCGCGTGCTGGGCTTGGGTCGTCCACACTTTCTGTCCGTTGATGATCCACTCATCGCCATCGACGGTCGCCGACGTTTTGAGGCTGGCGAGGTCCGAGCCGGAGTTGGGCTCAGAGAATCCCTGGCACCAAGTGATCGACCCATTGAGGATGCCCGGGATGAACTCCTTCTTCTGCTCGTCGGTACCCCATTGGAGGATGGTGGGGCCAACCAACGTGTCCCCAAAAAAGTCTGCGCGCATCGGGGCGTTGGCCTTGGCGAACTCCTCGTTCAGCACGACCTGATCCATCAAGGTCAAGCCTTTACCGCCGTACTCAACTGGCCACCCCGCACAGATCCACCCTCCCGCGAAGAGCTTCTGGGTCCAGGTCTCGTTGAACTCCTGGCGCTCTTCTTTTGTGAGGGAGAAGCCCGGCTCGAACCAACCTTGGGGGAGGTTCTCTTCTAGCCAGGCGCGAATCTCCTTGCGAAAGGAGTCAGCTTCAGGGGGATAAGTGAGATCCATAAATCTGAAGCGTAGCCAATGAATAACGGTGCCATTTCGGCCATTTGTGCCCTTTCGCGAATTGGAGGAGAATGGAAGACCCCCCGAATAGAAAAGTTGACTCGTGGCCCGTTCTCTCGCCGAAACCATTGCCGCCACCAAGGCTTCGCGGGCTCGCACCCGCACTCTCACCGTTCCTGAACGCGTGCCCGCGCGACCGGCCGAGCCCGGCAAGTACCGGGTGGCCTTTCTGGTGTACCGGGGTAACCCGACCTGCGGGGGCCAAGGCGTGTACACCCGACACCTGACGCGAGAACTCGTGGCCCTCGGTCACAGTGTGGAGGTCTTCTCGGGTCAGCCGTGGCCCGAGCTGGATGAAGGCGTGGGTTTTACTCCGGTGCCCGGTCTTGACCTCTATCGCAACCCTGACCCTTTTCGTATGCCGGCCCCTTCGGAGTTCACCTCCTTCGCGGAGGTGGCTGAGTTCGCGGTCATGATGAGTTCGGGATTCGGCGAGCCCCTGGCCTACTCCCTGCGTCTGAAGAAGCTCCTGGACGCGCGACGCGACGAGTTCGACATCGTGCACGACGACCAGTGCATGGGACCGGGCATCCTTCGCCTGCACCAGCGCGGGTGGCCCCTGCTCGAGACCCTGCATCACCCCATCACGGTGGACCGTTCCATTGCGCTCGATCACGCCGACACGTTCTGGAAGCGGGTGAGCACTCGGCGCTGGTTCGGGTTCTTGCGCATGCAGATACGGGTGGTCAAGCAACTGCCGGCGATCCTTACCGTGTCGCACAACTCCAAAGCCGACATCCACGCGCAGATGGGGGTGGCGCTCGATCGCCTGACGGTCGTCCCGGTGGGAGTCGATCACGAGGTCTTTCGTCCCTACGACGACGTGGTCAAGAAAAAGGGCCGTCTCATGGTCACCACCAGCAGTGACGTTCCGATGAAGGGACTGGTGCCCTTGCTGGAGGCGATCGCCAAACTTCGGGTAGAGCGCGACATTGATCTCATCGTGATCGGTAAACCTCAGCCCAAGGGCCGCGTGGCGCACGCGCTCGAGCGCCTCGGACTGAGCGACATCGTCACCACCATCACCGGGGTGAGTGACGAGGAACTGGCGCGCCTCTACGGCGAGGCCGAGATCGCCATTGTGCCCAGCCTCTACGAAGGGTTTTCCTTGCCCGCGATTGAAGCGATGAGCTGCGCGGTGCCGGTCGTCGCCACGACCGGGGGAGCGTTGCCCGAGGTGGTGGGGGTGAGCGGCGAGACGGGTCTCCTGGTGGAGCCCAACAACCCCGACGCGCTGGTAGAGGCGATCGGACGACTGCTCGACGACGCCGCCCTTCGTGAGCGTCTGGGCGCCGCGGGACGTGAGCGCGTGATCGAGCGCTTCACCTGGCAGGTGACCGCGAAGGGGACGGCCGCCTGTTATGAAGCGATTCTGAACCACCAACCGCTGCCCGAGTCGGTGATCTTCGACTAATGCTCACCGCACAGTACGAACGACTGGGTCTTCGACCTCACGACAAGGTCCTTGACCTCGGCTGTGGGTTCGGTCGTCACGCCTTCGAGGCGGCCCGTCGCGGGGCGAGTGTGGTGGCCCTGGACGCCGGCGCCGAGGAGGTGCTCGGAGTGGCCGCCACCTTTGTCGCGATGGTGGAGGCGGGGGAACTGTCGGCCGACTCCGTGCACGCCCACGTGGTGCAGGGCGACGCTCACCAGCTTCCCTTCCCCGACGCCACCTTCGATCGAGTGATCTGCTCTGAGGTGCTCGAACACATCCCTGACGACCTCTCGGCCATGCGCGAACTGAACCGGGTGCTGCGCCCGGGTGGGACGATGGCGATCACCGTGCCGCGCTTTGGACCGGAGCTCGTGAACTGGGCGCTCTCCGATGAGTATCACAACGTGCCCGGGGGACACATTCGGATCTATCGCCGCTCGGTGCTTCAAGAACGTCTGACCTCGACCGGATTGGTCCCGACCGGGCATCACTACGCCCACGGTCTGCACAGTCCCTACTGGTGGTTGAAGTGCGTGGTCGGCACCACCAACGACCAGCATCGACTGGTCAAGCTCTACCATCGCCTTCTGGTGTGGGACATTATGAAAAAACCTCGCCTCACCCGCTACGCCGAGCGCGTACTCTCCCCGCTCATGGGCAAGTCCCTGGTGCTCTACCTGCGAAAGCCCCAGTGAACCCGACCCTCTCCCTGCACGGCGTGCCCGAGGTCCTCACCAGTGAGCAGCTGGCCGCCACCGCCCATCAGATCGCGGTGCTGCAACGACCGAACGGTCAGATCCCCTGGTTCGAAGGGGGACACTGTGACCCCTGGAACCACGTGGAAGCGGCCATGGCCCTCACGGTGAGCGGCTACTCAGAAGAGGCGCGCGCCGCGTATCGCTGGTTGGCCCAGGCCCAACTCGGCGACGGAAGCTGGTTCAACTACTTCATCGGAGACCGGGTGAAGGACGCGCGCCTCGATACCAACGTGTGCGCCTATATCGCCACCGGTCTCTATCACTACGTGCTGGCTACCAACGACGTCGATTTCGCGGCGTCGCTGTGGCCCCACCTCGAGTCCGCGATCGAGTTCGTGCTGCGCTGGCAGTTGGCCGATGGGACCGTTCGCTGGTCTCTGGACGCCCAGGGTCGACCGGAGGCGTACGCGCTGTTGACGGGATCGTCGTCGATCTTTCACTCGCTGTGTTGCGCGGTGGCCCTGGCGGAGCGCCTCGGCTTCGCCAAGCCCGAGTGGGAGCTCGCGGCCGGTCGACTCGGCCACGCCGTGGCCCACCACCCGGGCGCCTTCGCGCCGAAGAACGAGTTCGCCATGGACTGGTACTACCCCATCTTCTCGGGGGCCCTGCGCGGCGCGTTGGGGGAGAAGCGGATCCACGATGGGGTGGAGCGCCACGTGATGGACGGACTCGGTGTTCGCTGCGTCTCGACCAACGACTGGGTCACCGCCGCCGAGACGGCCGAGTGCGTGCTGGCCCTCGACGCGCTGGGCCTGACCAGTGAGGCGCTGGAGCTCTTTCGCTGCACCAACTGGCACCGTCGACAGGACGGCGCCTACCTGACCGGCATCGCCTACCCCGATCGGGTGACCTTTCCCGCGGGGGAGACCACGTCCTACACCGCGGCCGCGGTCCTTCTCGCCGCCGACGCGCTCACGTCCTCGTCAGGGGCCGCGGGACTCTTTCGCCACGGCGAACTACCCGAACCCCTGGACCTCGCCGAACCGGGCTGTCCGCTGCGCTAGCGCCGCTCGAGCACGCGCAGCGAGCCCCGCGCGGCCACGTCGCGAAAGTGCCCGTCGCGCGCGGCCAGATAGATCTCGTAGGGCGGTCGTCCACCGTCTCGGGGGTCTTCGAAGACGTCATGGATGAGGAGCAGCCCGCCCGGGACGACCTTGGGTGCCCAGTGCTCGAAGTCGGCCCAGGCCACGTCGTGGCCGTGGCCACCATCGATGAAGAGGAGATCAAGGGACTGGGCGAAGTGAGGTGCCACCACGCTCGAGATGCCCACCAGCCCCACGATCGTGGACTCGAGACCCGCGAGAGCGATGGTCCTCTGCCAGCTGGGCAGAGTGTTGAGGCGACCGTCTAGGGGGTCTACGAGGCTCTCGTCGAAGTGCTCCCAGCCGGCTTGGTTCTCTTCGCTGCCGTGATGGTGATCGAGCGAGTAGAGCACGCTGAGCGACTCTTCGGCCGCGGCCCCGAGGTAGAGCGTCGATTTGCCACACCACGAACCGATCTCGAGCCAGGTACCTCCGGGGCGACGCCGTCCCGCGTCGAGACCGTGCTCATACAGGGCCCGGCCCTCGAGCGGCGGCATGAAGCCCTTGGTGGCGTCTGCGAGAACGAAGAGCTCGTCGCGGCGGGGAGTGGTCACAGGGTCACCACGGTGTAGATGCCGAGGCCGAGGAAGACGAGGCCGCCGCCCCACCTGATCCAGCGAAGAGGAACCACGCGCTGCAACAGTTGCCCGCCGTAGGCACCGAGAAACGAGACGATCACCAGAGCCAGCGATCCCGCGAGAAAGACCTCGAGGGGCGCGTGGGTTTTGATCGTGAAGTTAGCGGCCTGTATCTGGGTGAGGTCGCCGAACTCGGCCAAAAAAATGACGGCGTAGACGGTTGCGACCTCGCGCACCCGCGTCGTCGCGTGCTCGCGATCCGCCTCACTGGCGCCCTTTTCTTCAGCGGTCTCTTCACGCGAGAGAAGGAGGTAGGCGGCGCCCCCTAGGAAGAGGACGGCCACGATCACGTCCTTCACGTGTACGGGCAACAAGGTCAAGAGCCCGCCGGCACCCACCGCGATGCCCATCTGGGTGATGAACGCGGCCGACGCGCCCATCACGATCGAGGACGATCGTGACTTGGTACTCATCACGATGATGGCGATCATTGTCTTGTCGGGCAACTCCAACAAGAACATCACGGCAAAGATGCCGAGGAACGCCCCGACGCTCATCGAGGATTAGAACTGCTGTCGTATAACGTCAGCAAAGGCCAACCCGACCCGCAGCCGCTCAAGGGTCTGGGTCACGTTGGCGGGGTAACCCCCCGGAACCGGATGCGCGACGTGAAAGGCTTCCACCTCGGCGGCGAAGACGGGGTCCTTTATAAAGGTGTACACCGAGAAGGCGAGCCGCGAGTGATAGTTGTTGGGGAACCTCTTCATTGCTTCGTCCCAGTTGTCGGTGACGAAGCGCCAGACGGCCGGTCCGGTCTTCTCGTTACGCATCAACGCAGGCAGGATGAGCGCTCCGTCCTGGTTGCGGAACTCGCGAAGGCAGCGCTGCGCCGCATCGAGGGCTACGGCTTCGTCGCGAAAGCCCCATAGTCCAATCTGATAGCGCATCTCTTCTTGAGGGGTTGTCGCGTCACGATAGTGCTGAAGGAACGTGTCGTAGTCGCCGGGCCGGTCGAGGTTGGCGACCACCCGCAAGATCGCCGCGGCGATGTCGCCGTTTAGCTCGTTGGCCTCGAAACGACGGACAGCTTCCGCTTGAACGTCCTCGTCTTCGCCCACCACGCCGAGCGTGGAGATGACCACGGCGCGAAGCTGCGGGGCGAGCTCGCCGTCGCCGGGCTTTGGGTCCCATCCGAGTCTGGCTAGCTGGGGGGCGAAGAGGGTCCGGGTTTGGTCGCGAACCTCCGCCCGCTGGACGTCGTCTAAGGGACGTCGCACCATATCGAGCGCCGCAGCCACCGTCTCCCAAGGATTCGGCTCGTCTTGATCGCCGAGCCCTCGGGCGACCGCGTAGAAGTCTTTCCAGGTGATGGCGTTGGCCAGCAACGCCGCGAAGGAGTCCGACAACAAGGTGGCCCGTTCGAGTTCTTCAAGCTCGCTCACTCGCGGGGCGAGTTGTGCGAGTTCCGCTGAGCTATAGCGCGAACGAAAAACGCCCGACCCGCCGGCGTTCAAGACGACCGGCGCCGCGTCGGTGATCTCAATTGCTTCCTCACCGAGCAAGTGCCGAGAGGCGCCGCCGCCCTCGAGTGAGCGGGTGAGCAGTGGTACGAGCCACCTGCTCCCGATGGCGCTCGGGCCACTTACCGGAAGATAGCTAAAGGGCTGTTGCGTCACGCGGCCGGCCTCGAGAGTGACGAGGGGTACACCACCTTGCAGGATCCAAGTGTCCATCACGTTTCGCACGGGTTGACCGGAGTTTTCCTCCAGCGCGTCCCACAGGTCGGTCGTCACCGCGTTCGCGTAACTGTGCTTCTTCAAGTAGAGCCGGATGCCGTCGCGAAAGACGTCTTCGCCCAAATACTGCTCCAGCATGCGCAGGACCGACCCACCCTTTTCGTAGGTCAGCACGTCGAACATGCCGTTGGTGTCGTCGGGCGAGATCACCTCATACTCAATGGGCCGCGTCGCGTGCAGGGCGTCGATCTGAAGAGCGATGTCTCGCATAGTGACCTGGTCGACCCACACTCGCCACTTCGGGCGAAAGGCGTTGGTGCAGAGCAACTGCATGAAGGTGGCGAAGGCTTCGTTGAGCCAGATCCCTTCCCACCAGGCCATGGTGACGAGGTCGCCAAACCACATGTGGGCAATCTCGTGGTGGACAACTTCGGCGACGCGCTGGATCTCGGGATGTGAAGCGGTGGAGGGATCCACCAAGAGAGCGGTCTCGCGGTAGGTGATACATCCCAGGTTCTCCATGGCGCCCGCGGAAAAGTCGGGGATGGCGATCATGTCGAGCTTCTCACCGGGATAGGGGATGTCGAAGTACGCAGAGAAGAAGCGAAGGGCGAAGGCACCCGCCTCGAGCGCCAGCTCGCTGAGATGGACTTTGCCCAGTGGGGTGATGACGCGCAGCGGCACGCCGTCGACGTCGATCGTCTCGCTCTCGTCAAAAGGTCCTACGACCCAGGCCACCAGATACGTGGACATGATCATGGTGGGGCGAAAGCTGAGCGTGCGCTGGCCGTTGCCGAGATTGGTGTCGGACTCGACGGGTGAGTTCGAGTACGCGGACAGCTCAGCCGGAATCGTGAGGTTGACTTGGTAGGTCGCTTTGAAGGCCGGCTCGTCCCAGCAGGGAAAGGCGCGGCGCGCGTCGGTGTTCTCGAACTGGGTTGTCGCGATGACGTGCTCGACCCCACCCTCGTCTTTGTAGGTCGAGCGGTAAAAGCCGTGCAGTTGGTCGTTCAGGATTCCGTCAAAGGCGATCTCCACGATGGCCGGGCCTGCGGGTAGCTCGCGGTCGAACACGAACGTCGCCGTTTCGTAGGTGTTGTCCATCCGGTGTTCCAGAGATCGGTAGCTCGTTCCGTCTGCGCTCACGGTCGCGGCCCCAAGCTCGAGTTCGACGGCGTTTAGCGTGAGCTGGCTCACGCTCTCCGTGATATCGACATCGATCTCTACGCGCCCACTGAAGGTGAACTTCTCGAGGTCGGGAGTAATGAAGATTCGATAGGCCGACGGTACGACGGTGGGGGCGAGGCGATAGGGGTTCTTAGAAGCGGTCATAGAGCACCACTGTAGGTCGAAAACGCATACTCTCTTCAGGTGAGTTCAACCCCGACGCCCGTCTCTTTGCGCCAAAAACCTGGTCCGAATCGCCTGGCGGTGACCGGCATCGGCAACGCCATGCTGGACATCATCACCGAGGACGTCGATGAGGTGTACCAGACGCTCGGGCTGGTGAAGGCCTCCATGTCCTTGATCGAGGTGGACCAGCTCGACACGTTTTACAGTGCCATGACCACCACGATTCAGATGTCCGGCGGATCGGTCGCGAACTCCATCGCCGGCGTCGCGGCGCTGGGCGGAACGTGCGGGTACATCGGAAAAGTGGCCGACGACGAGTTCGGCGAGCGATTTCGCCACGACCTCGCGTCGATGGGCGTTGAGCTCGATCTGGCGGTCGCCAAGCCCGACGAGGGCGCGACGGGTCGCTGTCACGTCTTTATTACGAGCGACGCCCAGCGCACTATGGCCACGTATCTCGGAGCCTCCAACAAACTCAACGTTGATGACATCCGCGGGGATCTCATCGCACGATCCGAGATCACCTACGTGGAGGGTTATCTCTTTGACCTCCCGCCGGCCAAGGAGTCCATCCGCAAAGTCGTTAACTTCGCGCACGAGCACGACTCGATGGTCGCGCTCTCCCTGTCCGACATGTTCTGCGTGAGTCGTCACCGCCGCGACTTCCTCGACCTGGTGACTACCGACGTCGATGTCTTGCTCGCCAACGAGACGGAGATTCTCTCCCTCTTTCAATACGACACTCTGGAGCAGGCCTTCGGGGCGCTCGACGAGATCGGTGTGTTGGCCGTGGTCACGCGCGGCCCCAAGGGTGCCGATGTCGCGACGGTGTCGGGCGTGGTGAGCGTGCCCGCCATGGAAGTAGAGCACGTGATCGACCAGAACGGTGCGGGAGACATGTTCGCCTCTGGGTTCCTCTACGGGCTAGCGCTCGGGGCCGATCCCGTCGAAGCGGCCGAGCTCGGATCGATCTGCGCGGGCGAGATTATCCAACACTTGGGTGCTCGGCCCGAAGATGACCTGGAAGAACTCGGGATCGCCGCGGGACTGCTGTAACTAGATTCCCTGCGCGTCGAGAATGGCGTCCAGTTCCTTGGTGCGCACGGTCTCCCATTTCACCCACATGATGGCGATGGGGATGAGTGCGATCAACATGAGCGCGTCGCCCCCTATCCACATGATGCCGCCGCCGAGCTTGATGTTCGACAGCTGCCACGCCTGGGAGGTGCCGCTCGGGGCCATCATGGCGTAGTGGGAGTAGGGAACTCGAGAGGACATGGATAGCACCAGACCGGTGAAGGTGTCCACGGGTACGGCCGCCATCACGTAGACCAGGCGAAGCCCAGGGTGCAGTGTGAAGCCGCGCTCGAGGCCGAAGGCCACTCGAAAGAAGAGGTAGCCCACCACGAGAAAGCCGATCTGCTCGAGGTAATGGATCCACATGTGGGTCATCATCAGGTTCATGAGACTCGTGAGATGGGTTATGGGAATGAACGCGAAGTACAGGGCGAAGGCGAAGAGTGGGTGGGTGACCTTGGCCATGATCGGCCCATCCAGGAACTTTCGGGTCCGCTCGTCCCCGCTCTCATAGACCAGATCGAGCGGCGCGCTGAGTGCGAAGAGGGGAGCGGCCACCATGATCAACAAAAGGTGTTGGACCATATGGTCGCTGAAGTACTCCATGTCGTAGGCGCCAATGAATGTCTGGGTGGCGAGGAAGGTGACGAGCAGTCCGAGACCGAAACAGACGGTGCGTATGCGAGGCCATGACGCCACTCGCCGGGCGCTCCCTAGGTAGAAGGCGCCGGCGCCAATCAAGAGAACCATCGGGATAACACCGATGTCCCAGTGATTGAGATGATGCCAGGAAAAGGGCAGGTTCATCGTGGAGGGCACTGATCCAGTGTACGGCCACCATTTTCACCTGAGAAAGCACTCAGTAGGATGGGCCGATGCGTCGAAAGTATTTCTCCCTTCGAGCAATCGGTTTGCACTGCGCACTCATCTTCTGGATCGCGCTGTGCGCCCTTGCGGCCTGGTGGCAGGTGGGCCGCGCCGTCCAGGGGAACTCCCTCAGCTTTCTCTACGCCATCGAGTGGCCCTTGATCGGCGTCTTGGGAATCGTGGGTTGGTACTCGATGTTGAACACGGAGAAGGTCTCTGAACACAAGGAGCGCGCCCGGCGCGAGTACGAAGAGACGATGCGGGCCGATGCCCAAAGGGAGCGCGAACTGGCGGTGGCCCGCGAGGGCGAAGACCCGTCACTGGCGGCCTATAACGATCACTTGGCCCAGTTATCCCAGACGCCTAAGAAACGACTCTGGGGTCATTAGTGGACGCAACGTTTCGTCGCTATCGAGCGATGTCGTTCATCACCGGATCAACGTTGCTGATCCTCTTCGCCACGCTCTTTCTGCACACCGTCGATCTCACGCTCTGGAAGCAGATCCACATTTTCGTTGACGTCGTGGGCATCGGACATGGCATCATCTTGTACCCGATCTACATGATCATGTGCTTCAATCTCACGTTGAAGTTTCGCCTACCGATCTTCTACATCGCCATCATGCTCTTCGCCGGATTCGTACCTGGTCTGGCCTTTTACCTCGAACATCGAATGCGCCTCAAGCTCTACCCCGGCGGTCTGCCCCCGAAAGTCCCCGTCGCCCAGTGAGCCAGTGGCTCTCGCGACGGGTCATCGCGTTCGCCCATCAAGGGGGATCGTTCGAGGGTCCCTCCTCGACACTCGCCGCGATCTCCCTCGCGTTGGAAGCGGGAGCCAGCGCCATCGAGCTCGATGTGCACGCCACGAAGGATCGACACCTGGTCGTCTGTCACGACTCGACGGTAGATCGCACCACCAACCGCACCGGAGCCCTCGCCGAGATGACCCTCGCGGAACTGTCCCAACTCGACAACGCCTACTGGTGGATCGAGGGTGACGTTGTAACCCCGGGCCGCGCGCCCGAGGAGTACCTCTTACGCGGACGCGGGCCCGCGGACCGACGTTACGGCGTCGCGACCCTGGAAGAAGTGGCTTTCACGTTTCCCGGGGTTCTCCTCAATCTCGACATCAAGGGTTCTGCACCGCTGGTCGAACCGTACGAAGAACTGCTCGCCGGTGAACTGCGCCGGCTCGACCTGGGCCACCGCGTGATTGTGGCGTCCTTTCACGACGAGGCCATCCAGGCGTTTCGCTCATTCGCACCCGGGGTCGCCACGTCGGCCGCGACCAACGAGACGGCGGCCTTCTATCTTTCCCATCTGGAAGATCCCGTGGTCCCTCCGGTGGTGGCCTTTCAGGTGCCCGCGCGCTTCGGGGAGATCGACGTGGTGACTGAGTCATTCCTGGCCGCCGCCCACGCGGCCGGCATCGCGGTGCACGTCTGGACCATCAACGAGGAAGTGGAGATGGCGCGCCTGGTTGACCTCGGCGTCGACGGGCTGGTGAGTGATCGCCCGAGCGTTCTCGCGGACCTCTTGACCGCCCGGGGATGCGCCTGGGACGGGAAGCTGGTCTCGTAGCGGTGACGCCGCCTGTCGCGCGAGATTAGGACTTCGGACGACGGGCGCGAGCCACCGAGATGGTGAGCGCCGAGATGGCCAGCACGGGGAGGGCCACGTAGGCCAGGACATTGAGGTGGGCCACCTCGCTGGCGAGTGCCACGACGCCGAGAATTACGAGGACCACGATCGTGATCTCGGGAGTGTCGCCTACCAGAAAGTCCCACCAAAACATGCCAAAACCCTTGAGGCCTCGCGCCAGCCACGACGCGGCGCGGTTCACGCGTGTCCCGTCGCGAGGGCCGGCGGCTTGCGGGCGAGGCGAGTCGCCGCGGCGACCACGAGGGCGTAGAGGATGACGAGGACGAGGAGCATGGTGTCGCCGCCCGGCCAGCGCACGCGCAGCCCCTCGCCGGTCCAGAAGGTCCCAAAGCTCACCAACATCACGCCGACGGACATCTTCATCAGATTCTCTGGAACCTTTGACAGTTGACGAGCCACGATGACTCCGATCAGCGCCACGAGCGCCACCGCGATTGCCGCCACGGTGATGGCCAGACCCAAGCGATGGGCTGAGGTGCCCAGGGTTAATACCGCGACCACAATCTCGGTGCCCTCGAGGAACACACCCTTGAAGGCGACTACGAAAGCCAACCGGTCTCGGCCGACGCTCTTGCCCTCGGCTCGGAGGGCGGCCACGGTCTTTTCATAGATGGCGTCCTCGTCGTGCATTCCCACGTAGCCCGCCGAACGCAAGATGGCTTTGCGTAACCACTGAAGACCGAAGATCAACAGCACGGCCCCTACGACGAGTCGCAGCGGATCGAGAGGCACGCGCACCAAGGCTGGCCCGAAGATCGCCACCAACGCGGCGAGTGCGGCGATGGCGACGCCGGTACCCTCCAGAGCGGAGCGCCATCCCCGGGTATGGCCCACCGCGACAACGATGGTCAGCGCCTCGACCATCTCGACCGAGGCCGCGAGGAAGACGGCCAGAACCAGTACCACGGTGGTGGTCGATGTGCTCACGGTGGCGAGCATTACTCCTCCTCTTGTTGGGCGTTCATGACGAAACACTCTGACGGGTCGAATGAGACCTTTACGTTGGTGGCGCGATCGAAGCGACGCGTCGAGAATATCTTGTTCAACGTGGCCTCGGGTCCGACGCTGACCACGTGCTCATACCCGCGGCCGGTGAAGGCGATGTCCACCACCTCGCCCCCGACTCCGAGGTCGTGGGTCGCTTCGTGGAGAGTGACCCCGCTCGCGCGGACGAAGAGTTTGAGGGACTCGCGCGGGTCCCCGCCGTCGTGGGCGCGCGCCCTGATGTGGTGGGAGGGAGCGAAGGGCAGCGACACGTCGACGTACTCCTGGGTGCGATCGTGCACGGCGGCCACGTCAAACTCGCCCGAGATCCCCGTGAAGCGCGTCACGAAGCAGTTGAGAGGTCGACGGTACACGTTCTCCGGGGTGTCGAACTGGACGAGCGAGCCCTTGTTGAGCACGCCGACGAAGTCGGCCAAGGCGAACGCTTCGCTCTGGTCGTGCGTGATGTAAATCGCCGTGGCCCCCGCTTCGCGGGTCAAGGTGGCGATCTCCAGTCGCAGCTGCTCGCGACGATCGGCGTCGAGGTTGGAGAGTGGTTCGTCAAAGAGGATCAGCCCCACGTCGGCCGCCAACGCGCGCGCGAGCGCGACGCGCTGCTGCTCGCCGCCGGAAAGTTCGTTGGGATAACGATCGGCCAGGTGCGCGATGCCCACGCGCTCAAGAAGCCCCTCCACGCGCCCGTGGCGCACGTCCTTCGATCGTCCCGAGTTGCTCAGCGGAAAGGCGATGTTCTTTCGTACCGTGAGGTGGGGCCACAAGGCGTAGTCCTGAAAGACCATGGCCACTCCGCGCTTCTCGGGATTGACGAAGGTCTTGGGTCCGGCGACTCGAGTGCCGTTGATGTCGATAGTGCCGCTACTGGGTCGTTCGATTCCCGCCACGCAGCGCAACATGGTCGTCTTGCCCGAGCCCGACGGGCCCAGGAGAACCACAAAGGCTCCGGGATCGATGGTGAGCGAGACGTCGTTGAGAGCCGCTTTCCCGTTGAAGGTCTTGCAGAGGGACTCAACGGTCACGCCGACGGGCTTTGGACGTTCAAAGGATGCCATTACTCCACCACGCTCCACCCGACTCGCCGCCAGCCCACCGGGGTAAAGAGACGGTAGGCGCCGAGCGCGAGAATGATCACGCCGAACATCTCGGCCATCAGCACCACGGTCATCGCTGTTCCCGTTCCGAGTTGGAAGTTGTTGATGTAGGACTGAATGCTGACCGAGGCGGGCTCTTGGCTCGGGGGATAGAGGATCTGGGACATCGCGAGCTCCGAGATCGTCTTGGCGAAGGTGAGGAGCCAGCCCCACACGAGAACCCGCGACATAAGGGGAAGGTTGGTGGTTCGCCACGTGCGCCACCGACTGGCTCCGTGCACCCGGGCGGCCTCACTGAGCGAGGACTGGATCTGGCTCACTGGACCGGCCATGAAGCGGGTCTGACCCGGTATGGCCGACGCGACCAGTCCCAACATGAGAAGGGGCAACGTCTTGTAGATGTCGATGATGTGGTTAGTAATGAAGCTCAAGTCGTAGAAGAAGATGTAGCCGACTCCGAGTACCACGCCGGGAATGGCGATCGAGCCCAGCAGGAAGACGTCGGTGATCCGCTGGCTCCAACCGCCGCGCGAGGCCATCATGCGACGGGCCAAAATGACCGCGAGAATTCCGGTAGCGGTCGAGACAACGAGTCCCAGTTGATTGGACAGGGTGAGGGGCGAACCGAGTCCGTCGTTCTCGATCGAGGGGTGAAAGACCTGAGCGAAGTACGCCAACGTGAAGTGAATGTGGGTGGCTCCCACTTCACCGAGGTTCTGCACAAACGAACCGGTCACCGCTCCGATGATGGGGACACCCAGGGCCACAAAGACGAAGAAACCGACGGCCGCGGTCACGGCGGCTCGTGGACCGGGACGAAACTCGCGACGTTTGGGCGTTCTCGTTCGTCCCGAGAGGATGCCGTAGGCCTTGCTCTTTCGCGTGACCATCGACTGTAAGGCGATGGGAGGAACCGTCGCCAGAATAAGAACTCCCGCGATCACCGCGGCCACCGAGAAGTTGGCCGGGAAGTTGGAGATCGCGCTGAACAGGGTGTAGGTAGCCAGGGGAAAGTGCGCGTGGTACCCGAGCGTGTCGGCAACGCCGAAGTCGCTAATGGTCTCGGCGAAGCTGATGGCGAGGGCCCCCAAGATCGCCGGGGCGATGATCGGCAGGACCGTCTTCATGGTCTGGACCCGGGTAGCGCCGTGGATGCGCGCCGCGTCCTCGAACTCTGGTCCGAGCCCGCGCAAGCCCGCTGAGATGATGAAGAACGCGAAGGGCAAAGAGGTGGAAGTCAAGACCACGATGATGCCGAACGGCCCGGAGAACTCGCCGTATAGCCAGGAGAGGTTGATGCCGAGGGCGTCGGCCACCCCGTAGGGCTGGAGCAAGTCGGTCCAGCCTTGAGCCATGATCCACGTGGGCATGAGCAGGAGCAGCCACATCGAGACGGACCACAGTCGCCGCGCGCCGAGGTTGGTGCGCTGGACCAGCCAAGCGAGAGCCGTGGCTCCCGCGGTCGCCAGCACGGCCACCGTGGTGGAGACCCATAGCGAGTTCACGATCCCGGTCAGTGTGTAGCCCTCGAAGGCTTGGCGGATGTAGGCGAAGGTGAACCACTGGGGGCCTTGAGAGAACATCCGGGGGCTCACGGCCAAGATCAAGAAGCACATCACCGGAAGGATGATGAGCAGCGCCAGCACGATCCATACGGCGAGCCCGCCAAAGGTGAAACGGCGCGGGCGCCACTCTTTGGTTTTCGGCGCCGCGGACGGTGGGGTCGGCTCGTCGACCACGCGCGAGCTCATCATCAGGTCAGGCATAGGTCACCAAGGGAGTCCGAGAGCCCCGAAGTCGGCCATGACTTCGGGGCTCTCGGAATGACTTCAGGGGAAGTGATGAAGTCGGGGTTAGACGGGGATGATCGTCTTGTCGAACCACGCGTTAATGCCTGCCTCCAATGGACCCCAGACGTAGGGGTTGATGCTGATCGCGTGGGTGGACGAGAGCGGCGGGATGATCTTGTTGGCGGGCTGCTCGTTGTTGAGCACCGGCCAGAAGAGAGAGTCCCCTTGAGGGTCGCCGGTTTGCATCACGTGTTGACCTGCCTTTGACATGACCCAATCGGCGAACTTCTCGGCGTCTTGTTGAACGATCTTGGGCTCTTTCGCATCAATACCGATGGCGCTCGGCAGGGCGACGGAGTAGTTCAGATACTTGACGCGCACCGAAGGGAAGGAGCCGTTCAACTCGTCGCCGTAGCAGGCGGAACTCTGCACGACGGCCATGTTGATCGATCCGATCTCCATGGCGCCCAGGGTCGGTCCGTTCGTTGAGCTCACCAGGAGACCGTTCTTCGAGAGCGCCTCAAAGTAGGACTTACCCTTCGCCACGGCCGCGGCTGTCGAGCCGCTCTTGTACTTGCCGATCTCGTTCATCACGCCCGCGATGAGGGGGTAGGTGGGGCCGGACTGGGCCGGGTCGTTCATACCGAGCTGGCCGTTGTACTTGGACTCGGTCAACTGGGCCCACGTACTCGGCAACTGGCTGGCCTTCACCTTCGCAGAGTTGTAACAGAGAGCTCCGGTGACGGTGAGGCCAGTAGGAATGAAACTTCCGTCGCTCGGCACGTTCTGCTTACCGAGCGTATTGAAGTCGACCGAAGGCTCGACGTGCTTGACCAGCATGCCTTGGTTGTCCAACTCGGCAAAGGCGGCCGTACCGTCAACCCAGAGCGCGCCCCACTTGGGGTTGTTGCCCTCGGCCTGAATCTGTTGGAGGAGGGGGCCGGTGGAGTTGTCGTTCAGGGTCACGGTGAAGCCGGGTTTGGTGGCGTTGAAGGCCGTCACCGACGCCTGGTCGTAACCCTGGGCTGAGTACAGGACGAAGCCCGGATTTGAGGCGCCGTGAGCCGGCGTCGCAATCAGGACAAAAGAGGCGGCCAGCGCGCTCGCCGAAGCGAGAACACGCACGACCGCGGTACGACGGTGGTGGAGGTGTGGTTTCATGCGACTGGTTTACGGCCACCGGATTACAAATAAGTGAGGCTATCGACACGCCGCGCCAACACTTTGATGATCAAAGTGTGAAACCTGGGCCAGCTTTGAAAAGGTTTCAGGAAAGACGTGCCCGAGGGGCGATGGGACTAGCCCCGACCGCAGTTCGGCTTCTTACCGTGGTTGGCCTTCTTCTTGGCGCGTAGTTTGCGCTTCACGGTCCGCTTTGACATAGGTGACAATGTTAGTGGGTGATGTAGGTGGTGAGCCAAACGAGGGCCAGACGTGGATGAAAAAAGGACTGTCGGAGAGTTAGTGCTCGTCGCGACGCCCATTGGCAATCTGGGTGATCTCTCGGCCCGCGCACTTGATCTCTTTCGTCGCGCCGACGTCATTTACTGCGAGGACACCCGCCATTCCCGCACGCTCTTTAGCGCGAACGACATCCCCTCCGGGGGTCGACTTCAGGCTCTGCACGAGCACAACGAGGCCGCCCAGAGTGCCCAAGTAGTCACCCGCGTCGCCGCGGGGGAGCTCGTTGTTCTCATTAGCGATGCCGGGACCCCGGGAATCTCAGACCCGGGCGGCCGCGTCGCCGCGGCCGTCATCGAGGCCGGGCTCCGAGTCACGACGGCGCCCGGTCCCTCGGCCGTGATCGCCGCTCTCTCGTTGAGCGGGCTCTCCATGGAGCGATTCGTCATGGAGGGCTTCCTCTCTCGCAAGGCGGGCGAACGCGCACTTCGCTACGAGGAGTGGGCGAACGAAGAGCGCACGATTGTCTTCTACGAGTCGCCCCAGCGGGTTGCTTCGGTGGTCGGGGAGTTAGCGGGCCTCTTTCCGGCCCGCCGGGTGGCCGTGGCCCGCGAACTCACGAAACTGCACGAAGAAGTGCTGCGCGGCACTTTGGGTGACGTGTCGCAAGAACTCGTCCGTCGCGAAATCCTAGGAGAAGTGGTGGTCGTCTTGGAGGGCGCCGCGCGCGCGGCGCCCCTGGGCGATGAGGTCATCGTCGCGGCCCTGCGTGAGCAGTGGAGCGAGGGGGCCACAACCCGTGACGCGGTCGACTACGTGTCGCGCACGCTGGGACTCGCCCACCGCGACGTGTACCAGCTGGCGCTCGCGTCACGAAAAGACCGCCCGACCAAGTAACTAACCTGGGAGAAATCATGGGCCGCTTCTACCTCACCACCCCTATTTATTACGCCAACGACGCTCCGCACGTGGGCTCGGCCTACACCACGGTCAACGCTGATGCGCTGGCGCGCTGGCACCGTTTGGTCGGCGATGAGGTGAAGTTCCTGACCGGAACGGACGAACACGGACAGAAGATGGCCGACGCCGCGGCCAAACACGGGGCCACGCCGGCCGAGTGGACCGACCAGGTCTCCGAGCGCTTTCGCGTGGCGTGGGCCGCGCTCAATATCAGCTACGACGACTTCATCCGCACCACGGAACCCCGCCACTACACCTCCGTACAGAAGTTCCTCTCGGTGATCTACGAGAACGGGTATATCTACAAGGACGTCTACAAGGGTCTCTACTGCGTGAGCTGTGAGGACTACTACACCCTCGAGGCGAGCGATGGTGGACGTTGCCCCATCCACCACTCGGTTCTGACCGAGATGGAGGAGGAGAACTGGTTCTTTCGCCTGAGCGCCTTTGAAGATCGGCTCATCGAGTACTACGACTCACACCCCGGTTTCGTTACCCCCGAGACCAAGCGCAACGAGGCCTACGCCTTCGTGAAGGGCGGTCTGCGCGACATCTCCATCACTCGCACGTCAATCACGTGGGGGGTGCCCGTTCCCTGGGACGAACGTCACGTCTTTTACGTGTGGTACGACGCCCTGATCAACTACCTGACGGCGATCGGCTACGGCCAGGACGACGACCAGGTCGAAAAGTGGTGGCCTTCCTCGAATCACCTGATCGGAAAGGAAATCATCCGTTTTCACTGCGTCTGGTGGCCGGCCATGTGCATGGCGGCCGGGCTCGACCCCGTCCACCACGTCCACGTGAATGGCTGGCTCTTGGTGGGCGGAGAGAAGTTGGGCAAGACCATGGCGGCCGAGGGTGCGGTGAAGGTCACCGACATCGAACCAATCGCCCTCAGCGAAGAGTTCGGAGTCGATCCCCTTCGCTACTACCTGCTACGCGAGACGGCCCTCGGCAACGACGGGGAGTTCTCGCTCGAAGGAATCATCGCGCGCTACAACACGGACCTCGCGAACAATCTCGGCAACCTCGTCGCACGGGTCGCCGCGGTTGTCGCCTCGAAGTGCAACGGCGTCGGTCCCCAGCCGAAGAGCGACTCCTCGCTTCGCGCGATCGCCGAAGACTCGCTCGCTAAGGCCGCCGAGGCGTGGGAGAACTTTGCTCCCCAGCGGGCCTTGGAAGCGACCTTCGAGCTGGTCGGGGCGACCAACGCCTATCTCGAAATCCACGCGCCGTGGAAGATGGAGCCGGGGAGCGCGGTGGAGGACGTGATGGGTGACGCCCTAGAGGCGATTCGCCTGGTCACAATCTTGATTTCTCCGGCCATGCCCTCTATTGCCGAGGAGATCTGGCGGCGAATTGGGCTCGGCGGCGCCCCCGACGGCTCACCGTATGACCTGGTGGCGATCTGGGGACTCTATCCCGGCGGCACCGTCGACAAGGGAGCCCCGCTCTTTCCGCGTATCACGAGCGAGCAGTGAGTCCTTGGACTGACGCGCACTGTCACCTCCAAGACGAGTTCTTTGACAACGCGCCCGACGCGCACGCGCAAGTAGAAGCGGCACTGCAACGGGCACGCGCGGCCCACGTCGATCGCGTCGTGGTCGTGGGTACCGGTGCCAAGAGCTCCGCCGAGGCGCTGGAACTCACCGCCCTCAGTGGTGAGGTGCAGATCTACGCGACCGTTGGCCTTCACCCACATGACGCCAAGGACGACCTGGCCCCGGTGGTTGAACTCGCTCGGGCCGGCCACTCGCGTTTGGTGGGGATTGGGGAGTGTGGTCTCGACTATTTCTACGAGCACTCTCCCAGGGCCCAGCAACGACAAGCCTTTTCGGCCCAGATCGCCCTGGCCTTCGAGTTGGATCTGGCCCTCGTGGTGCACGCTCGCGATGCCTTTAGGGACCTCTTTGCTCTCTTCGCCAGTGAAGGCGTACCCCCGCGCACGGTGATTCACTGCTTTACGGGTTCGCCCGATGACGCACTCGGCTGTCTCGAGCGGGGATGCGATATCTCGATCTCGGGCATCGTGACGTTCAAGAACGCGGACACGCTTCGCGAGGCGGCCCGGCTCGTGCCGCTTGATCGACTGCACGTGGAAACCGACAGCCCGTTTCTGGCGCCCGTGCCCTATCGCGGAAAAAAAAATGAGCCCTCGTACGTCGCGGTGGTGGGCGAGTACGTCGCGGCCCTGCGTGGCGAGGATCCGGACCTCCTTCGCGAGGCCACCGCGACCAACTCCGCGAGGCTCTTCCAGTTCCCCGCTCGCTGAGCGAACGGCCAGTGTTTTCAAGGGGTTTGGCGACGGTTTGCCCCGAGCCCCGGGCTCTCCTAGCGTAAGGGGGCGGGTTTTCGCGAACCGGCAGTCCTGGCGGAGGGCAACGACTGAGTACTACACGACGGAGGGCGCTGGCGCGTCCACGGTTACTTCGTACGACGACGGCCATACTGGCCACCTCTTTTGTACTTCTCACGCCCGCGAGCTCCGGCGCGGCGGGGCACCCGGCCTTTCACATGCCTGATCTTGTCGGTCGATCGCGCCTCGCCGTCTATCGCACCATGCGGCACGACGGTCTGTTTTTCGTGACCACCGGACCCGGGAGTGCGAACGATCACTGGAACGACGTGGTGAGCCAGAGTCCGAGACCCGGGACCGTGGTGGCCTGGCACAGTCAGGCCACACTCCGGGTTCGCCCGGCCGCGGTCACCCACGCGGCCCGGGTGGTCCCTCGCCTCATTGGACGCTCTGTGGCGGGCGTGTACGCGGCGCTCCGGTCGGCAGACCTGTACTTTAAGACGGTTGGACCAGGGAGTACGAACAAGACGTGGAAGTTCGCGCTGGCCCAGTCGCCTCGACCCGGGACCCGGGTGCCCTGGCACAGCGTGGTGGTCGTTCACGTCTCCACTCGCCGTCCCGCGGGGGCGATCCAGACGGCCGCCCCCGAGTCGCCCACTCCCACTTCCAGCGTGGTGGTGAGTGGCACTGACTTCAAGTTGGGCGTTGCCACGTGGTACAGCTACTACCCCGGACAGTGCGCCGCCTGGTACTTGCCGAAGGGCACTCGGCTCACGGTGCTCGACCTCACTACCGGTCGGTCGATCACCTGCATCGTCACCGATCGCAACAGCGCGGTGGGCAATCACGTCGTCGACCTGAACGCAACACAGTTCGCCGAGTTGGAGCCACTCGCGAAGGGCGTGATTAGTGTCAAAGTTTCTTGGTGACCCACTCTCGCACTGAACTCCTCGCGCTCATGAAGGCGAAGGGACTTACGCCCTCGCGGGCCCTCGGTCAAAATTTTGTGGTGGACGCCAACACCGTCCGTCGGATTGCTCGTCTGGCCGAGGTTGGCCCCGGTGACCAGGTGCTAGAGATCGGGGCCGGGCTCGGATCGCTCACCTTGGCGCTGGCAGAAACGGGCGCCACCGTGCGCGCGCTGGAGATTGACCGCTACCTCATCGAGCCGCTTCGCTCTGTGGTGGAGCCCCTCGGAGTGAGCGTCCACCACGCCAACGCGTTGGAGGCCAACTACGACGAGATTCTTGGGTTACAGCCGGCCGTCGTGGTGGCGAACTTGCCCTACAACGTGGCGACCCCCGTGGTGCTCCATCTCTTGGAGAGTCAGCCGCTGGTGTCGCGCCTCCTCGTGATGGTGCAAAAGGAAGCGGGCGAGCGGCTCGCCGCGCACGCCGGTGACGAGGCGTACGGCGCAGTGTCGCTTCGCGTGCAGTACTTTGCCGACGCCAAGATCGTGGGCAAGGTGCCGCCCAGCGTATTTGTGCCCAAGCCGAACGTTGACTCGGTCCTCGTGTCCCTCGTGCGCCGCCCGCACGTGCGCGTCGACCCTGACCTCGTGAGTGAGACGGAGCTCTTTACCGTGATTCGCACGGCTTTTGGCCAGCGTCGAAAGATGCTGCGCCGTTCACTGTCGGAGTGGACGACCGAAGGTGTTTTCGAGCGCTCTGGCGTGGCCGAGACCCGGCGCCCCGAAGAGCTGACCATCGAGGAGTTTGCGGCGCTGGCGGCGGCCCGATGATCGAGCTTCGCGCGCCAGCCAAGCTGACCTGGTTCCTCGAGATCACCGGTCGGCGCGAGGATGGGATGCACGAGCTTCGCGCCGAGATGTTGAGCGTCGATTTCAACGACCATCTCGAGATCGAGGAGGGCGACGACTATCTGCGCCTCGAAGGTCCCTACTCCCACCTCGTGGCAGACGAGGACAATCTGGTGTCGCGCGCTCTTCGCCTGGTGGATCGACGAGCGGGCGTGACCTTGCACAAGTTCATACCTCCCGGGGGTGGGTTGGGCGGCGGAAGTTCTGATGCCGGAGCGCTCCTTCGATGGGCCGGGGGAGTGAGCCGAGTGGAGGCGCTACGCCTCGGCGGCGACGTGCCTTTTTGCCAGGTTGGAGGGCGAGCCCTCGTGGAGGGCGTGGGAGAGCGCATCAGCGAGTTGGCCTTTGAGCACCGCGACGTGACTCTCATCTTGCTGAGCTTCGGCGTCAATACGGCCCAGTGCTACCAAGCCTTCGATGAGCTGGTAGCCGGCGGCGAGTTCCCCGAAGGGCGCAACCACCTCGAAGCGGCGGCCCGACGGGTCGAACCGCGTCTGGCGGAAACGATGGACTGGCTGTCGGCGACACTGGGGGACCGGGTGCACCTGGCGGGTTCAGGTTCGACGCTCTTTGTGGAGGGACATCTGGAGGCCGGTGTCGATTCGTGGGACGTGATGGGCCCCGAGGGGGTCGTTCAGTTTCGCCAGACCACTACCACGCCGAGAGAGGCGTAGCGAGACTTATTTACCGGCGGCGCGACGCTGGAAGCGGGTGCGCTTCAGCATCTTCTTGTGCTTTTTCTTGCGCATTCGCTTGCGGCGCTTCTTGATAAGTGATCCCATGGCTTCATCGACTCTACTACGTTCTGCTCAGGCTCAATTTTACGGAGGTTCGATGGCGTGGTCCCTTGAACATGTGCAACTCGCTATTCCGGCGGGCGAGGAGGGGCGTTGCGACGACTTCTACGTCGGACTACTCGGCTTCACGATGCTCGATAAACCGCCAGTCTTGGCCGCGAGAGGCGGGCGTTGGTATGAACGTGACCACGCGGTTCTTCACCTCGGAGTGGACCCGCACTTCGTCCCCGCGACCAAGGCTCATCCGGCCTTCGTCGTTGATGACTACGAAAGTCTGGTGTCGCGCCTGGCGAGTGCGGGTATCTCGATTCGGCCCGATGACACTATTCCCGGCCGGCGACGCTGTCACGTGGACGATCCGGTCGGAAATCGCCTGGAGCTGATCGACGGGGAGAACCTCGGCTAAGGGACCTCGGGCAGTTGGATGGTGAAACGCGCTCCGCCCAAATCGGGATCACGATCGACCGTGACGGTTCCCGAAAACTCCTCCACGACCTGAGCCACGATGGAGAGCCCGAGTCCCGAACCGGGTAGAGATCGTGCCGAAGGGGACCGCCAGAATCGGTCGAAGACGAACTGGCTATCTTCCTCAGTAATGCCGGGTCCACTGTCGGCCACCGAGACGAGACCGTGAGCAGAGTGCACGGCGATGCGTCCGCCCTCGGGCGTGAACTTCACTGCGTTGGTCAGAAGATTCGAGATAGCTCGATTCAGGCGGTCGTGTCGGGCTTCGACATAGGACGTCTCCATCTCGACGGAAATGGTGATGTCGCGGATGCGGGCGTAGGTACGCGCGGTCTCGACACACTCATCCACGCAGTCGTCGAGACGAAGCCGTTCGAGCGATCCTTCGGAGCGTTCGCCCCGGGCCAGCTCCCCGAGGTCGGTCACCAGCGCCGCTAGCTCATCCACTTGGGTGATCATGTCGTCGGTGATCTGGTGCAACTCCTCGTCGCTCAGTTCGCTGGCTCGCGAGAGCACCTGAGCATTGGTGCGTAGAGAGGTGAGGGGAGTGCGCAGCTCGTGACTCGCGTCCACCACTAGTTGGCGCTGCAGGCTTTGACTGCTCTCCACCGATCGCAACAGTCGGTTGAAGACTCGCCGCAAGCGTCCCAACTCGTCCTCGTCACCTTCCACCAATCGATACTGGAGGTCGTTCGTCGTAGCCACCGTCTCGATCTCGTCGGTAACTTCCTCCAGGGGGTGTAGCGCCTGGCGCGCGAGAAACAGCCCGAGACCGAAGGCCAGCAAGAGTCCACCCGCCGCCACGAGCATCAACGTGGAGACGAGGTGACTGAGTTCGGCGACTTGTCCGGTGACGTCAACCACGATCAGCTGGGCTGAGGTAGTAGAGATCTGCTGGCACACGCCGGTCTCAGAGCATCCCAGTATGGAGTTGGCCGGCAGGGGAACGACGAGTTCGCGGTAGCTCTGGTTTCCAATCGTGATGGTGCGAATGACCTGCGCCGATGTCTTGCCTTCGGCGGCGGCCATGACCGTTGGGTCAGTGGGAATATTCGAGTTGTTGAGCATCTCTCGGTTGGGGAGCACGATCTCGGAGGACGCGCCAATGAGGCGGTCGTCGAAGTGCGAGTTCAAGGGTTGCTTCGACGCCTGAACGAGCGATTGGTCAACCGAGTTGAACAGGGCGCTGCGCGTGGTGAAGTACGACGCGAAGCAGGCGATGATGACCGCGATGGCGGCCGCCGCCACGGTGGCCGCGATGACGCGGGTGCGAAACGTCACGACGTTCGAAGGGCGTAACCCACTCCGCGCACGGTTTGAATCAGGCGCGGTTTGTTGTCCTCTTCGAGCTTGCGACGCAGGTAGCCGATGTAGACGGCGAGTGAGTTGGTGCCGGAGTCGAAGTTGTAGCCCCACACGAGGTCAAGAATCTGATCGCGCGTGAGTACCTGGCGCGGATGGTGCAAGAACAGCTCCAGCAGGTCGAACTCGATCTTGGTGAGTTCGATCAGGCGACCGCCGCGATGCACTTCTCGAGTCTGGGGGTTGAGGGTGAGGTCCTCAAAGCGAAGGACCGTCCCGTCAACATCGCTGACGTTGTGACGGCGAAGCAACGCGCGAAGTCGCGCCAACAGTTCGGCCAAGTCGAAGGGCTTGACCAGGTAGTCGTCCGCGCCGACGTCCAGCCCCTCCACGCGGTCATTGACCGCGTTACGCGCGGTCAACATCAAGATGGGCGTCGTGTCGCCCGAGCGGCGAATGCGCCGACAGACCTCAAGCCCGTCGATATCTGGCAGTTGCAGATCCAGCACCACCGCGTCCGGCGCCCGCAACTGAATTGACTTGAGAGCGGTAGCGCCGTCTTCAAATAGCTCGACGTCGTAGTTCTCCATGCGCAACGCTCGGCCCAGCGCCGAGCGGATGGCCGAGTCGTCGTCGACGATGGCCACGTACGAGTTGGGTGTGGATGCGGTGGTCACGGCGACTTTCGTTTGTCTAGTTCGTAGGCTCTAGTGTGGCTGTTTGGTATTAAGGCTCATCAGGGATACTTTAAGAATCTTTGAAGATTGCCGCAATTGCAGTGCGTTTGGACAGTGGCGGGTAATTCAATTGGCAGAATGCCGGACTTTGAATCCGGTCGTTGGAGGTTCGAGCCCTCCCCCGCCAGCCAGTTACATCGAGGTCCTCTCAGTCAGGGACTCGAAGCACTTCAATGGTGAGGTGACGGCGCAGCGAGAAGCCCAGGCTTTCGTAGAGTCGAATGGCCTGGGTATTGGTGCTCGCCGCGTGTAAAAACGGTCTCTCGCCTCGAGCAATGATTTCTGCTCCCACCGATTTCATCAATCGACTGCCGAGACCCTGTCCCCGGTACTCGCTATCGGTGCACACTGCGCTGATCTCGGTCCAGCCCGGCGGGTGCAGACGCTCCCCGGCCATGGCAACGAGTCTGCCCTCTCTTCGGATCCCGAGATATCTGCCCAACTCTATGGTGCGCGCGAGAAAGGGACCTGGCCTCGTTCGTTCAACGAGCGCCAGCATCTCGGGAACGTCGGCTGAACTCAGCTGGACCACCTCGGAGTCGAGTTCGCCGTGAAGATTCGCGCTCGTCATCTGAACGGCGTCGACTCTGTTGAGCACGCTCCATTTCGACGGTGTCGGAAGCTCGCTTCCGAGTAGAACCACGACGCCACCTGGACCGAACAGTGCGGCGAGATCGTCCCAGACGCTCTCGCTGGAATCTGGCGCGAGCGCTACGAACGGTGCGACGTCGTCGGGGAAACGGGCGGCGCGGTTTCTCATCGTGGCAAATCGAGCGTGTGGACCGTTCAGAGATTCCCACACGACGTTGTCAAGGGCGAAGTCGTCACTGGAGCCGACTCGCGTTTCTGGGCCCACGACGTCGCCTCCCTCAGGGTAATTGATTCAAGGAGAGTACCGGTTTATGTTTGGTATGTGCGTCACTGGAAAGCGAAGTTCGCGAAGATGAGCGAGCGCCAAAAAATTTTGTTCGCTGTACTCGCGGTGATCGGATTTATTTCCTGCGCACTGGCTTGGCGAGACCTCGCGCGTCGCGATGATCAGGAAGTCCGCGGTCCAAAGAATGTCTGGCGAGTCTTCATCTCTCTGAACCCAGGTAACTCCCTCCTGTACTGGCTATTCGCCCGTAAGTAGGACACGACTCAGGGACTTCCGCCCATTCTGTCCACCAGAATGTCTCTATTGATCCCATAGTGCTCAAGGATCGCCGTGTCTCGATCGACGTCAATGGGATCTTCCAGCTGGCTCAGGATGTCCGCGATCCTCTCTCTCGAAACACCGACGCGCGTGAGGACCTTGGTCGCTTCCGCCTTCGATATGGTGCCCGCAAAGTCGACCATGGCGCCAGCATAAGTTCGCCGCGGTTCCAACGAGCGCGGGGCCAGCAGAGATGACGACTTCAACGTCAAGTACGGGCCCTAACGGGGCGGACGGCGATTAAAAAGGTAGCCGCATCGCGATCCAACTTGCTGGAGCAGACCACTCCCGCCAGTCGCCGACGCGGAGAAGAAACGTGTCGAAATCGTCGAGAATCTCTTGGCCGGCCAAAAACGAGGCGGTCAATTCCTCCGGTTTGAGCATGCCCGCGTCAATGGCCGCCGCGGCTTCATCTTCGTCTTTCCATTTAGCCGTTCCGTCAGGTGCAATCAAGAGGTCAAGCTGCCAATCGAAGGTGAGGACCTGATTAGCGATCCTCCGACTCGGCGCTTCGAAGTTGACGTACCAGCCTTCAAATGTTCCCTCGGGCGTCCAAAAGTGAATGACTTGATAGACGGCGTCGTTGAAGATCACTCGAAGGACGCCAGGTCCCTCCCACGTCCGTCGGGCGGTGGTGAGTTTGGAACGGAATCGCTGATCAAGGGGCAGCGTCCGAGGTTCAAGGCCGTCCTCGGTGGCCCAGTATCGGATCTCGCTCTCCGCGGCTAGCCAGGCAACTAAGCGGTCGCTCGTCTCCTCCACAACTCGCATGGGAAAGTCGGCCATGGGCGACCCGTCTTCGTAAACGTGGCTTAAGAGCATTTCGTCGCCGAACTTCAAATGTCTGCACCTCCGCGCTCTTAACTTCTCACATGCTCCAGGGTCTTGCCAGGCTCGCAAGTGAACGGGTTATCGGGGGCAACCCCGACGATCAAAGAGCTCCCTGGTCGTGAGTGGGGGTTATCCCTGATTGCCACCGACTCCGGCGAGGCTTATCTTCGTTTTCAGAGACGTGGCAGGGTGAAAAGAGACGAGCATCGTGAAAGAGCGTAGGTTCATCGCGGCGGCGGCACTGGCGGGACTCCTCGGCGCGCCGATCTTTTGGGCCAGCGCATCGAGCGCGTCTTCGAGGGAACCTACTGGCCCTCATATTCCAAAGGCCGGTGGAATGGTGAAGATCACGGCGTACAGTGACAACGACGGCTCCACATCGCGGGTCGTGGTAACTGGGGTGATCGGGGACTACGGAAAAGCTGTTCGTACCAACACCCCAGGTTCCTCGGGGGAGTACAACGAACTTGACCTAAAACTCGCTCGCGGTTCGTTCGGGTTAAACATTGCCAGCCTCGAGCGTGAGCTTGTCGCGGCCATCTCCGGGCATTTCCCGACAAACAGGGCGACTTGTTCGGGCGAGGTGGACGTATCGGGGGAAGCAGCGATCGACTCGGGATCAGGCACGGGCGCGTACAGGGGACTGACGGGCTCGCTCGCACTCACGATCACGATTAACGAGGTCGAGTCGCCCCCGAGTTGCCCCGCGACGGATACGACACCATTCCTTGCCCAGACCGTATTCATCAGCGGATCAGGAAAAGTTTTACCCCCTTCCTGACGAGGTATTTCAGGTGAAGGCCTAACTTGACGAAATATAAATCACTGAGTAGCATACTCAGTATGCAACCGAGGATGGAGGTAAATCTGTGAGCGTTCGCCATGCTCTCCTGGCACTTCTCAGCGAAGGCCCTAAATATGGTCTCCAGCTGCAAAAGGAGTTCGAAGCGAGGACTGGCGAGGTCTGGCCCCTCAACGTCGGCCAGGTGTACACCACGCTTCAGCGCCTTGAACGCGACGGTCTGGTTGAGTCCGACGACGAGGGTGAGGGACCCCAGAACAGTTTTCACATCACCTCGGTGGGGGAAGGGGAGCTCGACCAGTGGTTGCACACGCCTCCCGATCTGAGTTCCCCACCACGCGACGAGTTGGTTATCAAAGTATTGGTGGCCCTGCGAGTCCCCGGCGTCGACGTGTTCGAAGTGATCCAGAGCCACCGGCGCTACCTCGTCCAATTAATGCAGCAGTGGACGCGGTTGAAGGAGGACGAGACTGGCTTCGACGTGCCCTTTGCGCTGGTCGTTGACGCGGAGCTCTTCCGCCTGGACTCGGTTATTCGATGGCTTGACACCGCAGAAGGTCGTCTCAAGCGGGCCTCGCTGGAGTCACCGAAGTCTCCTGGATTACCGCTACCCAAGTTGCGTCGACACATAGGAGTACAACCGTGAGCTATCTCGAGATGCGCTACGTGACGAAGGTGTACGGAGAGGGTTCGAATCAGGTTCACGCCCTCAACGAGATCAACCTGTCAGTTGACGAAGGCTCGCTGGTGGCCGTCATGGGTGCCAGTGGCTCTGGCAAAAGCACGTTGCTCACGATCGCGGGGAGCCTCGAGGAGCCCACCAGCGGCGACGTGGTGGTCGGTGGTCAGTTGTTTTCGAGCATGTCGCGTAACGACAAGGCGCGCATGCGCCGACGTTCGGTTGGTTTCGTCTTTCAGGACTACAACTTGCTGGCGGGGCTGAGCG
The DNA here is from genome assembly GCA_963756325.1 of uncultured Acidimicrobiaceae bacterium. Classification (GTDB taxonomy): domain Bacteria; phylum Actinomycetota; class Acidimicrobiia; order Acidimicrobiales; family RAAP-2; genus RAAP-2. The sequence continues at coordinate 101,688 of CAVWNE010000002.1, read as the reverse complement.
CGGTGGAGAACGTGTCTCTGCCGCTGGAGCTGGACGGACTGACATCGAAGAAAGCCCGAGCTGTGGGCATGAATGCGCTCGAAGAGTTGGGCCTCGAGGATCGCGCGTCGAGTTACCCCGATCAGCTGTCGGGCGGCGAGCGCCAGCGGGTCTCGATTGCGCGCGCTGTCGTGGGGGAGCGGCGTCTTCTGCTCGCTGACGAACCATCAGGCGCCCTGGACTCAGCGAACGGCGAAGCCGTCATGCGGCTCGTTCTCGCGGCTTGTCGTCGCGGCGTCGCCGCAGTGGTGGTCACTCACGACGCTCAGCTGGCTTCGTGGGCCGATCGAGTGGTCTTCCTTCGCGACGGACGCGTCGTCGACCAGACGATCCCTCCCTCCGGTCCTGAGTCACTGCTTCACTCCACGCCCCACCCATGACCAACACTGTTCTCCATCGAGCCAAAGCGACGCGTTCGCCGTCGAACGGCGGCGCACCGGCCCGTCGCGCCGTGGTGCGATGGGCCTGGCGACTCTTTCGCCGGGAGTGGCGCCAACAGTTGCTGATCTTGGCCCTGGTGGTTGTCGCGACGGCAGCCACGATTCTCGGTTCGGCGGTGGCCACGAACTCACCACAACCGAAGGACTTCGGATTCGGCAACGCCCAGAACCTCGCGAGCTTCCAGTCATCGGCGACGAAAGGCGGGAGCGGGTTGACGAAAACCCAAATGGCGAGGGACGTCGCGAGCGTGCAGAGGCTTTCTCCACGAAGTGAAGTGATCGACAATGAGACCCTGACGATTCCGGGTTCCATCGACACCTATGAGTTACGCGCGGAGAGTCCCCACGGCGCGCTGCTCCAGCCCATGCTCTCACTGGTGAGCGGTCGCTACCCGACGGGTTCGCATCAGGTAGCGCTGACCGCGAGTCTGGCATCCGCGCTCAATGTGCACGTGGGTAGCTCGTGGCGGGTCGCCGGCGTCACCAGACTGGTTGTGGGCATCGTCGAGAATCCCCAGAGCCTCTTGGACGAGTTCGCCCTCGTTCCGCCCGGCCAGGTGAAGTCTCCCAGCGAAGTTACGGTCCTCTTCAACGGACGTTCGCCAGGTCCCCAGTCCTCGGTCAGTCAGTACATCGAGAACGTCAACTCACAACAAAGCAACGGACTGAATCCCGAGACCATCAGCATCGCGGGACTGGTCCTTGGGATGATGTTGATCGCCCTCGTCTCGATCGGTGGCTTCACGGTTCTCGCTCAGCGCAGACTCCGCTCGATCGGAATGCTGCAGTCGCTCGGCGCGACCGATCAGCACGTAGGTCTCGTGGTGCGCGCCAACGGCGCCATAGTGGGCATCGTCGGTGCGATCCTCGGCACGGTGCTTGGACTCGTCGCCTGGCTCGCCTATCGACCCAGCCTCATACACAGTGCTCATCACGAAATTGGTGTCTTCGCCCTGCCGTGGTTGGTGGTCATCCTCGCGGTGATTCTGGCCATCGCGGCCACGTACTTCGCCGCCTCGCGCCCGGCGCGCGCCCTCACGAAGATCCCCATCGTGTCCGCTCTCGCCGGACGTCCCGCGCCACCGCGCCAACTTCACCGCACCGCCGTCCCCGGCATCGTCTGCTTCATCATGGGATTTCTGCTGTTGGGATACGCGGGCAGCGGTAACGCGCAGAATACCCGTCTCCCGGAACTGGCTTTTGGTCTCATCCTTCTCTTTCCGGGAATCATCTTGCTGGCTCCGTTCTGCTTGACCGCGTTAGCCAAGGTCTGTCGCAGAGGTCCGCTCGCGATCCGTCTCTCGCTCCGCGACCTTTCGCGCTACCGGGCGCGCTCGGGATCGGCACTCTCTGCCATCAGCGTCGGGATCCTCATCGCGGTGATTATTTCTCTGGTATCGGCGGCACGATTTGCGAACGTGCTCGATTACGCGGGACCGAACATGACCTCCAGTCAACTCAACGTCTACACCGCGAACGGTCCCTATGGCCCGAGCGGACCGGGCAGTGGCGGCGCGAACGCGGTGCCGTCGTCGAAGGTCGGGGCGCTGAAGAAAAGCACGGACGCCATCGCAGCCTCGCTCGGCAGTCGCCGCGTCCTCGAGTTGGAGACGACCAGCGCGTCGCTCAATCACAACGGGCCCGGAAGAAGCTGGTCGGGACCGATCTTTGTGGCGACCCCTCAGCTCCTAAAATTCTTTGGCATCACCTCGTCGCAGATCGAGCCCGATGCCGACATCCTCACGATGCGACCAGGACTCTCGAGTGTCTCGCACATGCAACTCACCTACGGCGAACAGAAGCAAGGGCCTCCCGGGTCGTCGGTCCCTTGTGCGGCCTCGAGTGACTGTTTGGTGAATCCCGTCATTCAAGAGATCAGCGCTCTGCCGTCAGGAACATCCGTGCCCAATACGGTCGTCACCGAGCACGCGGTTCGAGAGTTCCATCTTCACCCCATCGTGGGTGGGTGGATGATCCAGGCGCCGAACGCGCTCAGTGCCGCGCAGATCTCCAGCGCACGATTGAGTGCCGCCGCCTCGGGAATGAATGTCGAATCGAAGAACAGCTTGCCCTCATCCTCCGAGATCATTGACTGGGCCACGTTCTTTGGCATGCTCCTCGCGCTGTGCATTCTCGCCATGTCCGTCGGACTCATACGCAGTGAGACGGCGGGAGACCTTCGAATCCTCGCCGCCACGGGCGCCAGTCGTTGGACACGGCGAGCCCTCACCGCCACCACCGCCGGTGCGTTGGGCTTGCTGGGAGCGATCCTCGGCACCGTGGCCGCCTACGTCGGCGTTGCCGGATGGATTCGTACGAACTCGCTGAACGGCGGACTTGGCGCTCTGGGCGCTGTTCCCGTGAAGAACTTGCTCCTACTTCTGGTGGGCATGCCGCTGGTGGCCTCGCTCGGTGGTTGGATTTTCTCTGGACGTCAACCGGCCCTGATCTCGCGCCAACCCATTGAGTGACCGGCGACACGAACATCGCAGACTCGTGGGCCGGGAATCGATTAGGGGTGAGTGCCGGACGTAGGTCCGTGCGTCGCCCGTTGAATATCGGGGCGGGCTGCGGCGAGGTACGCGACCAGAACGAATACGGCAAGGGCAAACACCACCGCCGTGGGTCCATCCCCGAAGCCGATGCCACTGAGGGCAGCCGACTTGGAGAAGTAGTCGGCGTACGAGGCACCCAAGGGTCGCGTGAGCACGTACGCGGCCCAGAACGCCGCGATGCGATTGAACCCGAAGCCCAGCCCTGCGGCGGCCGGTATCAAGATGACCACGCTGAAGAGAATGGCCGAACCGAGGTACCCCAGATTGAGCGAGGTGGCGGTGAAGTCGCCAAGCGCCGTACCGAGGGCGAAGGTGGCAAAGACCGTCGCCCAGTAGTACGCCTCGCGTCTCTGGGTGGTGATGCTGTGGATGGAGAGAGTCCCTTCGTTTCGCTGCCACAGCCAGAACACGCACGCGAGCACGACCGCCCACATGACGGTGGTCCCGGCGTAGGGGATGTGGACGTCGAGGTGCAAGAAGTCAGAGACCCCCGTCCCGAAGATGGCGATGGCAAAGGCGAAGGACCAGTACGCGAACGCCTGATAGCGGCGGGTGGCAAACTGAAGGACGAGCGCCACGAGAAAAACCCCGACTTCGGTCGCCCCACCCTTGATATTTCCCCAGGTCTTCAGGTAGTCCGAGGTGGCTTCTCCACCAGCCGTGGTGAGGATTTTGACGACCCAGAACAAAAATATGGTCTCGGGAACCTTCGCCGCGACGGGGGCGGGAAAGACAAGTCCGAACAGGGGCACTTGACCGTCGGTACTCGATTTGCGTTGGTGTTTGGGCGCGGGCACGGCACCCAGTCTTGCCGACGGCGCCTTAGGATTTGATGACGTCGAGAATCCTCGCCAGCACAACAGGCTGATCTCCTTGGATCGAGTGGCCCGCTTCGGGGACGGCGATGACGGTCGCCTCGGGTAGGCGCGAACGAAGTTCCGCCACGTCCTCGTCGTCCACGACAGATCCCCGCGCCATGCCGCGCACCAGGGTGACGGGCATGGTGAGCGAGCCGAGCGCTTCCCACAGATCGTTGACGGGAGGCGCCTCGAGAGTGGAGGGTCCGTGCTGTTGGTGGCGCCACACCCACGTACCGTCGCTTCGTTGGAGGGCGTTGTGCAAGATGCCGCGTCGCAGGGAGGAGACCGATCGCGTCGGATTGTGTTCGATGGTGCGTGCGAGCAGTTCATCGAAGTTGTCAAACGTGGCGGGACCGTTCACGAAGTTCGTGATGTGTCGGGCTTTGTCGGCGTTGACCCCGGGCGTGATGTCGATCAGGACCAGTGAGGCGACGAGCTCGGGCCTCTCCCTCGCGACGAGAATCGAGGTGAGGCCACCCAGTGACATTCCGACGAGGGGCACCGGCGTGGGACTGAGCTGCTCGATCGCGCGAGCGACGTCACGAGCGTGCGAGGCGATGGCGGAGTTGCCGTAGGGCGACGGATCAGAGTGACCGTGACCGGGGAGGTCGAGAGCGATGAGGGGACGTTGCAGCGCGAGGGCGACGGTGTCGAAGGTGTGCGCGTTCTGGGCACCCCCGTGAACCAAGACCAGCTCGGGTTCCCCGACGCCCCAGCGCAGGCCACTCAGTTGACGGAGTCCGTCGACGGCGATGAAGAATCGCTGGACCGGAGGGATGGTGACGCCCAGGTCCCACTCGTCGATGTTCTCGTGAAAAAGTGAAAACTCATCGTAAGAATTCTCTGCCACGCACCAAAGCGTAGGGGAACGCTGCTAGAGATAGAGGGGTGAGTCGCCCGACGTGTGTGGTCGTGCTCGCCGCCGGCGAGGGAACGAGGATGCGCTCGTCACGACCGAAACCCCTCCACCACCTCTGTGGACGGGCCATGGTGCGCTTTGTCTTAGACGCCGCCGCCCAAGAGGGCGTCCGAGCGACGGTGGTGGTGGTGGGCCACCACGCCACCTGGGTGGAAAAGGAGCTGAGCGCCGCCACCTCGCCCCTTCGTCCTCTCACCTTTGTCGAGCAGCGCGAGCAACTCGGCACCGGGCACGCCGTGGCGACGGCACTGGCCGCGGTTGACGAAGCCATTGGCGACACCGACGGCGACGTGTTGATCTTGCCCGGCGACACGCCGCTCCTGCGGGCCGCGAGCGTCGCGCGACTGCTTGAGGTTCACCGCGAGCGACAGGCTGCGCTCACGGTGTTGAGCGCGCACCTCGAGAGCCCGACGGGCTATGGACGGGTACTGCACGCGAAGGACGGCACGCTCGAGCGCATCGTGGAAGAGCGCGACGCGACCGACGCCGAACGAGAACTCACCGAAGTGAACACCTCGATCATGGTGGTGCGTCAGAGCCTTCTCGGTCCGGCCCTTCGTCGCATAGGGCGCCACAACGCCCAACAGGAGTACTACCTGACGGACCTGGTGGAAGAGCTATCCGATATGGGCCACCTCGTGACGTCCTGGCCGATGGAGGACGCCAGCGAAGCGCTGGGGGTTAACGATCGGGGCCAGCTGGCCCAGGCTGAGCGAGTTCTGCGAGCCCGAATCAATGACGAGTGGATGGCCCGGGGCGTGACCATGTGGGATCCCGCCCACACCTACGTCGATGCCGACGTTGAGCTGTCGGCCGAGGTGACGTTGCTGCCGGGCACCATCTTGAAGGGCCACTGCGTCATTGGGCGCGCCGCGACGATTGGACCGAACGCCCTTCTGCGCGACGTCGAGGTCGGGGAGGGGGCGACACTCGCGACCGTGGACGCGGCGCACGTTCGTGTCGGCGCGGACGCGACCGTCGCCTCGTTCGTCGTCTTGAGTCCCGGCACCGTCGTCTCGGCGGGTGAGATCGTGACCCCCTTCTCGAACCGCTCTCACTAGGGTCTAGCGTTCGCCTGTACGCTGGCGCCGTGGAGTCACTCGCCAAACGTCGCCTGGTACTCGTCTCGGGCCGATGTCACCCCGCACTGGCGATGGACGTGGCCGACAAACTCGGCATTGAGCTCACCGAGGCCAACTTGCGCGAGTTCGCCGACGGCGAAATCCACTGTCGTATCGACGAGTCAATTCGCGGCGCCCACGTATTCATCATGCAAACTCACGCGTCACCGGTCAACGACTCGGTCATGGAACAGCTCATCATGATCGACGCCGCCAAGCGCGCCTCGGCCAAGAGCATCACGGCCGTGGTGCCCAACTACGGGTACGCCCGCCAGGACCGCAAGACCGCCGGACGCGAGCCGATCACCGCGAAGCTGGTGGCCGACATGCTTCAGACCGCCGGGGCCACGCGCGTGCTGTCGGTCGACTTTCACTCCGGGCAGATCCAGGGATTCTTCAATGTTCCGGTCGACCATCTGGTCGCGGCGCCGGTGCTGGAGGCCTACCTGAAGGCGAACGCCAACCCCCACGAACTAGTGGTCGTGGCGCCCGATGCCGGTCGCGTGAAAGTCGCCGAACGCTACGCCCAGCACCTGGGGTGCGACTTGGCCCTCGTCCACAAGACGCGTCCGCGCGGCGCGGTGAACGTCGCTGAGGCGCGCCACATCGTGGGTGACGTCGAGGGGCGCCACTGCGTCTTGATCGACGACATGATCGACACCGCCGGGACCATCGTGGCGGCCTGCGACTTGTTGAAGCAGCACGGCGCCGGCGAGATATGGGTGATGGCCACGCACGCCGTGTTTTCGCCGCCCGCGGTCGATCGACTATTCAACGCCCCCGTCAGCCGGGTCATCGTGACCGACACCCTGCCGCTGGGGCCGGAGAAGCGATTCGAGGGCCTGGAGATTCTCTCCATCGCCCCCATTCTGGCGAACGCTATCTCCGCTATCTTCGACGACACCTCGGTGTCGGACATCTTTGGCGGGGAGAATCTCCTCTAACGACGTGACGGTGAACCGCCCGTCACGGGGCCTAGCCTTGGTGCCAACGAGAAAAGGTTGTCATGGAGAGAATTAGTCGAGGTCCGTCACCGTTCTTTGGCCCCGGCGGGGCGCACCGGATCGGTTTCTTTTTCGGGCCCGGACCGGGGCGCGGCGGTCCCTTCGCGGTGTTCTTGGTGCTCCTGCTGTTGGCCGCCGCCGTCGGGCTGGTCGTCCTCTTCGTGCGCCAGGAACGGATGAAGCGTCACGGCCGACTGGCCAGTGCGGGAGGAGCGTCCGCGTCCTTCGAGGCGTTGCGTATTCTGGACGAGCGCTTTGCCAAGGGAGAGATCGACGCCGAGGACTACAAGGTTCGACGCGATCTGCTTCGAGGTACCCCGTAAGCCCGAAAGGCGCGAACTGGAGGGGCCTCACCGCGGCGCAGTAGACTATTTCTCCTGTGCGTCGCCCTCGGGCCGCCAGATAATTCTTAGAGGAGTACTCATGTCTCAGGTCACGTTGCAGGCGACGACGAGTCGCGCGCAGGGTTCGGCGAGCTCGCGGCGCTTGCGCCACGAAGGGGCAATTCCCGGCGTGATCTACGGTCACGGCGTGGGCCCCTTCCCGGTCGCCGTCAACGCCAAAGAGTTCCGTACGGCCGTCTCCGGTGACCAGGGGCTGAACGCCCTCATTACCCTGGACGCCGACGGCACCAAGTACACCGTGATGGCGAGAGAGCTTCAGCGTCACCCCGTGCGAGGCACCGTGTCACACATTGACTTTCAGGTGGTCGACCCCAACCAGGCCGTGGTCGCCGAGGTGCCCCTGCACCTCATCGGTGACGCGGTGGAAGTGCGTCACGCCGACTGGGAAGTCGACCAGCAGATGTTCAGCCTGGAAGTCAGTGCCCGTCCTGACCAGATTCCCAACTTCGTCGAAGTCGACATCTCGAGCCTGACCGTCGGTTCCGCCATACGTGTGAGTGACTTGGTGTTGCCCAAGGGCGTGGAAGCTGCGGGCGATCCCTCAGCCTCGGTGGTGGCGACTCACGCGGGGCGCGCGGCCAAGGCCACTCCCGGCGCCGGCGAAGCTCCCACGGAGTAGTTCGTCATGGCGCTTCGGCGCACTCGTGAAAACGACCGACGAGGACAGTCGAGCAGACTTCTGATTGTGGGTCTCGCCAACCCGGGACCCGACTACGAAGGGTCGCGCCACAACGTCGGTGGCGACGCCGTGCGTCTGGTGGCGGCGCGGCGCGGCGCTCCACTCAAGCTTGAACGTCACCAGCGCGCCGTCACGGCCACCATCGCGACCAGCGAGGGGCCGGTGACTCTGGCGGTTCCCCTCACCTTCATGAACGAGTCCGGTTCGGCCATACCGCCGCTGCTACGACGCACCTCCATCGATGATCTCTCGCGCCTGGTCGTCGTCCACGATGAGCTGGATCTGGAGCCCGGACGCGTGCAGATCAAGTTCGGCGGGGGGCTGGCGGGTCATAACGGTTTGCGCTCCATCGCTCACACGATGGACAGCCAAGAGTTCGCGCGTGTGCGTATTGGTATTGGAAAGCCACCAACCAAAGAGCAAGGCGCCAACTACGTCCTGAAGCGTCCGACGGGCAAACTTCGCGAGTCGCTGGCTCTCGATGTCGCCCAGGCGGCCGAGGCCATCGAGGCATTGCTCGATCACGGATTCGACGACGCTCAACAGCGCGTGAACGGATCGTGAGCGAGGGCGCACTTCGTCGCGTTCTCGAGCGCGTCGCGCCGAGCGTCCGCGCCTCGGTCGCCGCGGGTTCTTTTGTCGCGTCGAGTTACGCGACGCCGCTCGCCCTCGCCGCCCTGGCCCTGGAAGAGGATCTGCTCATCGCCGTCACGGCGACCTCCACCGAGGCGGAACATGTGCGCGACGCACTCGTCGCGTGGTTGGGGGAGAGCGACGTGGCCCTCTGGCCCGGGTGGGACACTCATCCCCTCGAACGCGTCAGCCCCGACAGCCAAGTGATGGCCATGAGGTCCCTCCTTCGTTGGCGCCTTCGCGAAGGCGCCGCGCCGCGCGTGGTGGTCGCCTCGGCTCGCTCGATCGCCCAGGTGCTCTCGCCCGAGCCGCTCATCGATCCACTCGTGTTGCGAAGAGGCAGTGAGATTGAGCGCGATCGCTTTGTCGAGGCGCTGGTGGACTTGGGGTACCGGCGAGAACAGCTGGTTGAGCATCGCGCGGAGATCGCCGTGCGCGGAGGCATCGTGGACGTCTGGCCGGCCCAGAACGACGAGCCGGTCCGTCTCGACTTTTTCGGCGATGAGGTCGAACGCCTCACCGTCTTTGATATCGCCACGCAACGATCGACCCACGACCTCAGCGAGGCGGTGATCGCGCCGGCCCGCGAGTGGGTACCTGGTGCGCGGACCCGCGCGCGAGCCGAAGTTCTCGCTGATAGCGCCCCCTGGGCGGAGACCACGTTTGATCGTGTAGCGAGTGGGCAACTCTTCGACGGGATGGAAGGGTGGATGGGGCTCTTCGTCACCGAGCCGACCACCCTGCTGGACGAGATATCCGGCGCGCGCGTGGTTCTCGTCGAGCCCTCGCGTGTTCGCTCGCGCCTCGAGGAGCTGCTCGGCGAGGAACGCGAACTCACCGACGTCGTGGCGGCGACCTGGCGGGCGAGCGAAGACGTGCCCCTGTTGCATCTCGCTTTCGACCAGGTTCTGGAGGGGCGAGTTGACCTGATCCTCGACTCAGGCGCGACGGCGCTGGAGTCGACTCTCACGTCTCCGCCGGTGGTTCAAGGAGACGCCGCACGGATCGCGGCCCACGTGCGGGGTTGGTCGAAAAACCGCCGCGGCGTGATCTTGACCTCGACGCCCGGCGCCATTGAGCGTATGGCTGAGTCGTTGCGGGGCGAGGGCCTCGACGTTACGACTGATCCCACGCAGGTGCTCGAGGCGCGCCTCAGCGTGTTGGAGAGTTCTCTCCCGTCGGGTTTCTTTTTGGACGAGCCCGAAGTGGTCGTCTGGAGCGAGAGCGATCTCACCGGACGGCGCCCGCAACGTCGCGTGGCGAGAACCCGCACGCGAAACGTTGATGGTTTCTTCGATGACCTCTCGGTGGGCAGTTACGTGGTGCATCGTCAGCACGGCGTCGCCCGCTTTTCGGGCACCACCACGCGCGCGATCAACGGGGTAACGCGCGACTACCTCATTTTGGAGTTCCGGGACGGACGCAGCTACTGGCCCACCGAGCAGATCGACGCGCTCACCCCCTACACCGGGGGCGACTCGCCGTCGCTCTCGCGAATGGGCGGCGCCGAGTGGCAAAAGACCCGGGCGAAGGCGCGGGCCGCGGCGTACCTCGTAGCCCAAGAACTGGTGGACCTGTATCGACTCCGCACCGTCGCCGAAGGTCACGCCTTCAGTCCTGACACCGCCTGGCAACGCGAGATGGAAGAGCTCTTTCCTTTCACTCTCACCTCGGATCAGGCCCAGGCCATCGTCGACGTGAAGGCCGACATGGAGTCGCCGCGTCCGATGGACCGACTGGTCTGTGCCGACGTGGGTTTTGGCAAGACCGAGGTGGCGTTACGCGCGGTCTTCAAGGCCGTGCAAGACAACTACCAGGCCGCGGTATTGGTGCCCACGACGCTGCTCGCGAGCCAGCACTTCACGACCTTCGCCGAGCGCTTCGCGGGCTTTCCGGTGAAGGTGGCGCTGCTCAGTCGCTTCGTCGACGACGTCGAGGCCAAAACCACATTGGAAGGACTGGCTGATGGCACCGTGGACGTGGTGATTGGAACCCATCGCCTGCTGAGCGAGAACGTGGCCTTCAAAAAGCTCGGTCTCTTGGTGGTGGACGAGGAGCAGCGCTTTGGCGTCACGCACAAAGAGGCAATCAAGTCGCGCTCGGTGGGCGTCGACGTGTTGACGCTGAGCGCGAGCCCCATTCCGCGCACATTGGAGATGGCCTTCACCGGCATTCGTGACCTGTCCATGATCACCACGCCGCCCGCTGATCGCCGACCGATTCTCACCCACGTCGGGGAGTTCAACGAACCCGCGGTCGTGGAGGCGATTCGTCGCGAACTGTTGCGCGAGGGTCAGGTCTTTTACGTCCATAACCGAGTAACCGACATCGATCAAGTCGCCCGACGCCTGGGACAACTCGTGCCCGACGCGCGGGTCGCCATCGCCCACGGCCAGATGGATGAAGGCTCGCTTGAGCGGGTCATGGTCGACTTCTGGGAGCGTCGCCTCGACGTGTTGGTCTGCACCACGATTGTGGAGTCGGGTATCGACCTCCCCTCGGTCAACACCCTCATCGTGGACCGCGCGGAGCGACTCGGACTGGGTCAACTCCACCAGTTGCGCGGTCGGGTGGGGCGCAGTGGCCAGCGGGCCTACGCCTATCTTTTTCACCCGGCGGATCAGGTTCTTTCTGAGACAGCTTACGAGCGTCTTCGCACCATCGGTGACAACACCGCTCTCGGCAGTGGCTTCAAGATCGCCATGCGGGACCTCGAGATCCGCGGCGCGGGCAATCTTCTCGGTCACGACCAGTCCGGACCGGTCGCGGCCGTGGGGTACGACCTCTACGTCCAGCTGGTGGCGGAGGCTGTGGCCGACGCCAAGGGTTTTTCGATTCCTGAGGTCACCCCGATCAACCTCGACGTGCCCGGCGAGGCCCACCTCCCCAAGAGTTACGTCGAGGCGGACGACGCGCGCCTCGAGGCGTACCGACGACTGGCCGGCGTCACGACTCACGACCAGTTGGAAGATCTCCGCACGGAGTGGATCGACCGCTATGGCGCTTTACCGCCGCCGGCGCTCGGGTTGTTGGAGCTCGCGCAGTTGCGCCTGGTCTCGCTGGAGTGCGGCATCACGTCGGTGATTGTGATGCCCGCGCGGGTCGGCGTGAGAAGTCGACCGATCGTACGATTTGGCCCGGTGAGCCTCGCGCTCAGCCAGCAGCTGCGGGTTCGACGGACGTACGGATCGGCCGCCTACAACGAGTCAACGCACGAGTTTCGCGTGGAGCGCGCGCCGAGCGAGATCACTCCCGCCGCCATCACGGCGCTGATCCACGACGTTCACGCGGCGACAGAGGCCCCTGTCTGACTCGGTAGCATGTTTGGGTGCGTCGCCTTGTAGCCCTTTTTGTCGTCGCGCTTCTGGGTGCCACCGTCTATGGAGCTAGCGGAGCGTCGTCCGGGGTGAGCGCGAATCACCAAGGGGTGTCCAGCTACACCCTCAACGCGGAACTTTCTGCCATCTCTCACAACGCGAACCTGTCCTGTTACATCAGTTCCCTCGACCCCACCAGTTACGCCGCGGGGGCTGGAAGTGACTCGGTGAAGTCAAGCGCCGCGGCCATCTGGGCCAACCTGCGCGTGGAGGGTCTCGCCATCAACCAGTACGTCACCACGACGCTCAAATACCACCCTGACGCCGCTGAGTTGTCGGCCGCGAAGACGTCCTTGGAAGACGAGATGACGGGAGAGGCGGCGAACAGCACGGCCACTAAGTGCACTGGTACCGCGGCCCAGGCGGTCGCCGCCATGCCCGCGGAGATGCGCAGTTCGGAGATCCAAGACCAGGCGTCCTCCCTCTACTTGGTGAAGAAACTGAACGAGACGGTGCCCCTCACCAAGGCCTCCCTGGAGAAGTACTACAAGAGCCACGTGGCGGACTACGACACCTTGTGCGTCTCGATCGCGCTGGTGACCCCGACCGACGTTCCGACCTTTGAGAAGGCGCAGGCGGCCGGCGAGAGCGTGGCAACGCTGGCGAAGAAATACTCTCAAGACCCCACGTCCGCCGCGAAGGGCGGGGCGTACGGGTGCTACTCGCCCTCGAGTGAGTACTACACCAGTGTGCGCGCTGACGTGGGAAGCACTCCCCTCAACGCGTTCCCCTCGACGCCGCAGTACACCGATCAAAGTGGCGTCGAGTACGCGCTGTTCGTCGCGGTCACCAAGCGCACGAGAACCTCGTACGTCGCCGCGGCCTCCGCGGTCCTCAGTGACCTGCAGAGTTTGAACGCCGAAAACGCCGACAAGGTGAAGAACTCGCTCCTCTACGCCGCGGCCGTCCACGTCGACCCCTCGGTGGGCCAGTGGGGACTGAACACGACCGGACCGGAGGTCTTCGCTCCGAGCGTTCCTTCGACGAAGAACGTCACGGGAGTTGGGACGTTCACCGCAGGCGCCTCGACCTATCAGTGAGGCCGGTCGTCCGCGTCGTCGGCCTGGGTCCGAGCACCGCTGATCACATCACCGAGCGCACCGCGCGACTGATACGCGAGTCAGCCGTTGTTCGTTTTCGCACCGTGGTCCATCCGAGCGCCCCGTACTTTGGCGAGGTCGAGAGCTATGACGAGTTCTACGAGCGCGCTCACTCCTTTGACGAGCTCTACCACGAGATCGCCGACGATCTGGTGCGTCTCGCGCGAGAGTCCCCAGACCACGAGGTCCTCTACGTCGTTCCCGGTTCGCCGGTGGTCGCCGAACGAACCGTGGAACTGCTGCGCGATGGCGGCGACGTTCGCGTGATCACCGAGCCGGCGGTGTCAGTGATCGACGTGGCCTGCGCGGCGCTCGGGCGTGATCCCATGAGCGCGGGACTGCGCATCGTTGACGCATTGGCCTCGGTGGAGAACCTGCGAGGACCTGGCCCGATTCTCCTGCTCCAGACGTACTCACCCGAGATTCTCGCCACCGTCGCGGACCGGCTTACGCCGTCACTCGAGGTCACGATTCTCCATCACCTGGGCCTCGAGGACGAAGTGATCGTAAACTCTCGAGCGGACGAACTTGCGGGCTTCGCCCGCGCCGACCACCTGACCTCGCTCTGGATCAATGAGTTCCGTGACGCCGGTGAAGCGATGAGCGACCTCCTCGCCGTCATGCGACGACTGCGCGCCGAGTGCCCCTGGGACCAGGAGCAGACGCACGCGAGCTTGACGCCCTATCTCATCGAAGAGGCCTACGAGGCACTGGACGCGCTGGAGGCGTTCGCCCGCGCGTCGATCGACGGGGTGCCCGACGAAGGACTGGTTCGCCACGCGGAAGAAGAACTCGGTGACCTTCTGCTGCAGATTGTGTCCCACGCGGAGCTGGCGAGCGAAGAAGGGTTCTTTGACTTCGCCTCCATCGCGGACGCCGTGCGCCTAAAGAACATCGGTCGCCACCCTCACGTCTTCGGTGACGCGAAGGTCGCGAACGCGGAAGAGGTAGCGACCCGTTGGGAAGTCATCAAGCAGAGCGAGAAGGGTCGCGAGAGCGTCACCGATGGCATCGCGTGGCAGCTTCCCTCGCTGACGCTCTACACCAAGTTGCTGCGAAAGGCGGCGTTGGTCGACATGGATGGTGAGTCAGGTGAGTCGGCGCGGCGACGCGCGAGTCAGGCGCTCGCCGCGCTCGAGTTTGATCGTGATGGCGCCGGTGACGCGGACTCAACGTCGGACGGATCGCGCGCCTGGGGCGACGCGTTGAGCGCGTTGGTCGTTGCCGCGCGGTACTCAGGGGTTGACCTCGAGAGAGAGCTGCGTGAGCGCGCGCTGTTGCTGCGCGACACGATTCGCGAGCACGAAGCGACAAAACTCGCCGAGTAACCTTGGTCTCAAACTGAGGAGACGCACATGAGCGCGATTGAAGTAGTCCTGGGCCGCCAGATTCTCGACTCACGGGGCAACCCCACCGTCGAGGCCGAGGTGCACCTGGAGTCGGGCGCGATCGGGCGGGCGGTCTCGCCCTCGGGCGCCTCCACGGGCATTCATGAGGCGGTTGAGCTACGCGACGGCGACAAGGAGTGGGGCGGAAAGGGCGTCTCCACGGCCGTCCGCTTCGTGAACGGCGAGATCAACGACGCCCTGGAGGGATACGAGGCGGAAGATCAGCGCGCGGTGGACTTCGCCCTGATTGACCTGGACGGGACGGCCAACAAGGCTCGACTGGGGGCGAACGCGATCCTGGCGGTCTCCCTCGCTACGGCCAAGGCCGCGGCGATCGAGAGCGATCTGCCCCTGTATCAGTACCTCGGGGGAGTGAACGCGCACGTACTTCCCGTGCCCATGATGAACGTGGTGAACGGCGGGGCTCACGCGAAGAACACCATCGACTTTCAAGAGTTCATGGTGATGCCCATCGGGGCCGCGTCCTTCAGCGAGGCACTGCGCTGGGGGACGGAGACCTATCACGCGTTGAAAGGCATCTTCGATAAGCGCGGACTCTCGACCGCGGTCGGCGACGAAGGCGGCTTCGCGCCGGATTTGCCCGACGCGGAGTCCGCGGTGAAGGCATTGATTGAAGCCATCGAAGTGACCGGGCGGACGCCCGGTAGTGACATCGCGATCGCCATGGACCCGGCCGCCAGCGAGTTCTACCGAGACGGGGCCTACCACCTTGATGGTGAGGGGCGAGTGCTCTCCAGCGCCGAGCTGGTCGACTACTGGGTCGACTTATGTGGTCGCTACCCGATCGTCTCCCTCGAAGACGGCATGGCCGAAGAGGACTGGGACGGCTGGGCTGCGCTGACCTCGCGACTCGGCGACGCGGTTCAGTTGGTGGGTGATGACGTCTTCGTCACCAATACCGAACTTCTGCAAAAAGGCATCTCGCGGGGTGTCGCCAACTCGATTCTCGTGAAACTTAACCAGATCGGAACACTTAGTGAGACTCTCGACACGGTGCGTCTGGCGAACCTAAACCGTTACAGCGTCGTGATTTCACACCGTTCTGGCGAGACGGAAGACGTGACGATCGCCGACGTGGCCGTAGCGACCAACGCCGGACAGATTAAAACGGGCGCTCCGGCGCGTTCTGATCGGGTCGCGAAGTACAATCAGTTGTTGAGAATTGAAGAACAGCTCGGTGACCAAGCCCGATTCGTGGGGGCTTCGTCACTGTCGGGAGCGTCAGGTGTCAGCAACTCATAGCGTCAACACGCCTCATCGCAATCACTGGATGTTGCCCCTCGCCCTCATCACAGCCGCCATCATGCTGGTCGGCTGGTTCCCGGCGAGCGCCCTCTGGCACCAGCAGGCGCAACTCAACGCGACCGCCAGTGAGATCAAGTCCGTCGAGCGCCAGGAGGCGATCTTGAAGAGTGAGGCGAAGACGGTCGATACCAAAGCCGCCGCTACTCAACTCGCGCGCGCGCAGTATCAACTCGTGAGCCCCGGACAGAGCTTGATTCAGGTTCTCCCCGGTGACTCGGCCGGCCAGGTGTCGGCCAACTCGGTAGACCCCGGCTTTCAGCCACTGGTCTCCCCGTCGTCGGCCGCGACGCCGGGCACGACGACTCCCTCGACAACTCACTCGACGCATCGCCAGAGCCACGGGTTCGTCTCGCGCTTGGTGCGCACGCTCGAGTTTTGGCGTTGACGTTTCGCGACGCCTCGCTTGACGATCAACTTCTCATTGAAAGGCTGATCGGTCGTCCCCTGGCGGGGCGTTTCGCGGTGGTCGTGCGCGCCAGAGACGGTCGACCGGTGGTGATTGAGAACGAGCCCCATCTGCGCGACGGGACGCCGATGCCCACTTTGTTTTGGTTGGTCGATCCTGCGCTGCACGCGGCGGTGAGTCGTCTCGAGAGTGAGGGCGGAGTCCATCGCTTTGAGGCACTCGTGGACGAGGCGGAACTTCAGCGAACTCACGATGACTACGCGCGGCGTCGCCGGGCGGCCACCGTTCAGCGTGATCTCACCCAGGCCAGCGGGGGGGTGGGGGGAACCCGGTTGGGAGTGAAGTGCTTGCACGCCCATCTGGCCAACTATCTGGTGTGCGCGAAAGACCCCGTCGGACAGCTCGTCGCTGTCACCTTGAACGTTGAAGTACTCCAAATCGTGGACGTTCGTGGCTGACGCGATTGCCGCTTTTGACTGCGGAAGTAACTCGACGCGCCTCCTCATAGCCGACGCGAAGGGTGTCGCGATGGTTCGTTTGATGAACATCACTCGGCTCAGCCAAGGCGTGGACTCCTCGGGAACGCTCTTGCCCGAGGCCATGGAGCGGACCTTCGCCGCGTTGCGCCAGTACCGCGCGGCGTGTGAGCGAGCGGGCGTGGCCCGAGGACAACTGGTCGCGACGTCGGCCGTGCGTGACGCCACGAACGGTGACGAGTTTCTCCGCCGGGCGCACGAGATCGTCGATGTGCCGGTGAGCGTCCTCGCGGGCGAGGAAGAAGCGGCACTCTCCTACGCCGGCGCCCTGAAGGATCTCGACTTGGTGGAGACGCCCACCATGATCGTCGACATCGGTGGGGGCTCGACCGAGCTGGCCGTCGAGCTGGAGGACACCCTCGTGAGCTACTCCATGCAACTCGGGAGCGTGCGCGTTACCGAGCGCGCACTGGGGCGAGGCGTGGTGAGCGCACGAAGTGACCTCGCCGCACGGACGATGATCGACGCCGAGATTGAACGGGCTTTTCGAGCGCGGCCGGAGTTTGAGACCGTGGTCGGCCGGGTGCGGCTCGTCGGTCTCGCGGGCACCGTGGCGACCTTGGCCCAGATGGACGCCGATCTTCTCGTCTACGATCGCCAGGTCGTTCATCACCGGACTCTGTCGCTGGCGACGGTTGACCGGTGGCGCGACCAGCTAGCGAGTGAGACGCCCGAGGCGCGTCTCGGCCACCCCGGGATGGTCAAGGGCCGCGAAGACGTGTTGACGGCTGGCCTCTACATCCTCGATGCCGTGATGCGACGTTTGGACGTGGATCAACTATTAAGTTCCGAAAATGACATCCTGGACGGAATCGTCGGCTCGCTGCTCGCTCGATGACTTTGCGCCGGTCACAACGACCTGTCACGATGAAAGGGTGAGAGACAGCTCATGGTGACCACTCGAAGCGCCATATATTCGCCCATAACCCTGCATGGGCGGCGAATCGTGCTGCGTACCATGAACGAACAGGACTATGACGCCTGGCATGAAGTTCGTAAACGTTGCCGCGACTGGCTCCTCAAATGGGAGCCGCGCTCGGCGCACGCCTCGCACCTGGCCGAAGATCGCCGTAGCTTCGTGAGCCGCTGCGCCATTCGCGAGCGCGAGCGTCAGATCGGTACGGGTTTTGGCTTTGGCATCTTCGTCGACGGCCGATTCGTGGGCGAGATCACGTTGTCATCCATCCAGCGCGGCCCTTTGCAGTCGGCCTACATCGGATACTGGATTGACGAAGCCGCCGCCGGACAGGGTTTGATGCCCGAAGCGGTGGTGACGATGCTGCAGTACGCCTTTGAGTCACTGCGACTGCACCGCGTGGAGATCAACATCATCCCGCGCAACTCGCCCTCACGGCGAGTGGTGGAAAAACTGGGTCTGCGCTTTGAAGGTATCTCCGAGCGATATTTGGAGATTGATGGCGCCTGGGAAGATCACGCGCGCTACGCCATCACCGCAGAGGAGTGGAGCGATCGAGCGCCCGAACTCGTGACGGACTGGCTCATTCCACAGCACCGCTAAACCGCTTCGAAGAGACGTCCTCTTAGTTCTGTGAGCGTGGCGGTACGCAAGCCGCCCTTCAAGACCGAGGCGACGCCGAGGCCCCCGGGTCCGCCGTTTCGTCCTACTACCAAGAGAGCGTTTTCTTCTCCGCGCGCGAGCACCAGACCTTGGAGACGAGCCTCGCGGGCCGCCTTCGCGACGTCCTCGGGGCGCACGTTAGGGTCGAGATCGACCACAATGTTCTCGTAGCGCGTAGTGCGAATTCCGCGGATATCGCGCAGCACGGTCCACGCGTCACGCACCGGACGCACGGACGAACCGGGCACGTCCTGCCAGGTGACGAGCAGTGGCTTCACGCTGAGTCCGAGTTGATCGGCGAGGTAGAAGAGCTCAACGTCAAAGGCGAATCGATCAACCATGGCGAAGGAGGCGAGGAGGCGGGCGGCGCCGAGCTGAAAGCCTTTGCACCCGCACTGGGTGTCGCGCTGTCCCGTGCGTGTGTAGTGGTGGGCAAAGCGGTGAAAGAGGTTGCCGCCCACCGTGCGAAGCGGCGAGCCATAGGCAATTCGTCCAGCGACCGCACGCGTGCCCGGCACGAAATCTGTATCGCGGAGCGTCGCCGTGAAAAGCGGAAACTGACCTGGGTCGATAGCCATGTCGGCGTCGGCCGTAATCACGTTGGTGCCGCGCGCGAGTCCCATGCCGAGACGCAGCGCTGCCCCCTTGCCCAAGTTGCGTGGCTGTTGGAGAAAGAGGGCGTGCTCCAGATGCCCGTACACCGCGTGCGCGCGCTGCAACGTGTTGTCGCTCGATCCGTCATCGACGACGATGACCTCGACCTTCGACTCTCCGATCACCTCCAGCGTCGGCGCGAGACGCTCGAAACCGGCCTGGAGTCGTGCACTCTCATTGAACGCCGGAATGATGATGGTCAGGTCGATCATGAGTTAGGGACGCGCGGCCCCGATCAGTCCGGCCGTGAAGAGCGGGGCCAGAGCGACGTTCGTTCCGGTATGCGCCGCGGCAATAGTCGTGTCGACGCCCCACGGGCCCGATCCGACGTACATCACCACGTGGTCGACTTCGTTGTCGCCGTCGAGGTTGAAGTAGAACAGCAGGTCGCCTGGTTGGAGGTCAGTGAGAAGAACGTGGACCATGTCGGGATACTGGGTCTCCGTGGTGCGGGGAATGGAGATCCCGGCTTGCCCCCAGGCCCACTGCACGAGGCCCGAGCAGTCAAAGCCGACACCCGGCGTCTCGCCACCCCAGACGTAGGGCACGCCGATCTCTCGCTCCGCGGCCTTCACCGCGGCCGCCCCCTGAGCGGTACCCGCCACCTCGGCGATGGTGGGCTGGGCGATGGCCTGCGACTCAGCCTCAATGACTTGGTTGGCCGCGTTCTGTCCACCGACCGCTGACGCCGCGGTGACCGCCTGTTCCTCGGCGGAGGTGTTGTGAGCCTTCGCCGCGATAACACCCTGAGTGACCTCGTAGTTGATGATCTGAACGCGGTACTGCGCGGTGACCGAGGCCAGCTCGGCCTGGGTCTCATTTTGCAGAGCCACTTCGGACTCGAGGAGTGCTTTCATGGCGTAGGTCTGGTGCTGAGCTTTGACGCGTTGACTGGCCAGGCGCGCGCGCTGATTCGCCACCTTGGCCACGGTGTGCTCAAGAGAGGACTTTTCTCGCTGGAGCTTGGCTTCGAGTGCGTCGAGATTTCCAATGATCTGGTCCTGATAGATCCGCTCGGCTTCACTTCGTGTGACGTTCTGGTTGAACAGGGAGATGATCTGTGCCTGGGAGACTCCGAGCACGAAGGCGTGGACCACCGCAATGACTACCTGTTTCTTTGTGGCGTCGAACTGGGCGCGCTTTTTTGCCTCTTTCACTTTCAGGTTCGCGATGTTGGTGTCGAGAGTGGAGATATTGCCGTTGATCGAGGCCAGCTTGGCCTCGTCGGAGTCGTATTGGTTGGCCGACGTCTCGCTTCGCTGCTCTTGACGGGCCAGGGCGGCGGAGAGGTCCTTCATGGCCGTTTGAGTCTGAGTGATTGATCGGGCCCCGGCCGGTGTGGGCGCCACGAGCCACGACCCGCTCAGTGCAACCGCAAGGACGAGTGAAAGAGACCGAATCGTGCTCCGACGACGCACGCGCAACATATCAATCCAGCCTAGTTAGCGTGCCTTGAAAAACTCGTCGTTTCGATGAAATCGTAACAATGCGTTAGCGTTACGACGCGACACTGCTGCGCGGGGGCGTAGCCCAATTGGCAGAGGCAGGGCGCTTAAACCGCCTCCAGTGAGGGTTCGAGTCCCTTCGCCCCTACGCAGCGTGGGCCCCGCCCAATATTTAGTAGCGTTGAAGGGTGGCGAAAAGCAATCTAGGCAAGCGAGTCAGCAGTGTGGGCTCCCAAGGCGGCGGGAAGACCTACAAAAAAACCCGTCCGGCGAACTTCTATGGCGCCCTCGCCGTCATCGTGATTCTGGGCCTCGCCCTGACCGCCTATTCGCGCTACGAGTACCAAAACCCCGCCAAGCGCTCAACGACCACCACCATTGCCCCGGGCATTGGTTCGGTCCAATACGCCGCCCTGTCGATTCAGGACTGCGGCACGACCTTGCCTTCCTTGTTGACCGATGAGACCTACAAGGGCGGGGGATTCATCGTCGGTCCCGACAACGTGGTCCGCCTGACCCCCCTGACGAGCGCGGATGCCGGGAAGAACGCCACCTTGAAGACCTTCGCCAAGGAGTACCCGGGCCTCAAGGTGACCTCGACGGAGCTGGCCGTACCCAAGGCGGGCGGGGTGGCGAATCCCAAGGCAACGTTTAAGACCGGCGAACTCTGTGGGCCCGCCACGAAGTATCCGGGGAAGCCTGGCAAGGTGGAGTACGCGTACTGGTCGACGTTGGCCCAAACCAAACCCACGATCACGACCAACCCCGCCTCGATCAAGTTCACCAAGGAGCTTCGACTGACGCTGGCCTTTGAGCCCGCCGGTGTCACGCCCTCGGTGCCCTCCGCATCGACCGTGGACCACATGGTGACCGACACCGTGACGCCGACCACCACCACGACCACTAGCTTGGCGACCACCACGACCACGGCCGCAACGGCGACCACGACCACGGCCCCATCGACGACCACCACCAAGGGCTGATACTTGCAGGCCATCATTCTCGTCGGGGGAAAGGGGACGAGACTTCGGCCGCTTACCTACGAGACCCCCAAGCAGATGTTGCCCCTGGTGGGGGTGCCGATGATCGAGTGTGTCCTGGAGGCGCTGGCCCGTCACGGCGTCACCGACGCGGTGTTGTCGCTTGGCTACTTACCTGACCGATTCACCGAGGCCTACCCGTCGAACCTCATCAAAGGGGTCCGGGTCACCTACGCCGTGGAACCAGAACCGCTCGACACGGCGGGCGCCATTCGCTTCGCGGCCGACTTCACGGAGGTCAACGAGACGTTCTTAGTGGTGAACGGCGACGTAGTCACCGACCTTGACGTCACCGCGCTGCTCGACTTCCATCGCGACCACGGGGCCGAAGCCACCATCGCCCTGCATCCGGTGGAGGACCCCTCTTTTTTCGGCGTGGTGCCGACGGCCGAAGATGGCCGCGTGCTCGCCTTTGTGGAGAAGCCGCCGCGCGACGAGGCACCGACCAACCTGATCAACGCCGGCACGTACGTCTTTGAGCCTCGAGCGCTCGATCGCATCGCCTCAACCGGCCGAGTCAGTGTCGAGCGAGAGACGTTTCCCGCGCTCGCCGCCGCCGGCACCCTCTTTGCCATGGCCGATCACGCGTACTGGCTCGATACGGGTACGCCCCGGCTCTACCTGCAAGCCAACATCGACATGTTGAAGGGCCGAAACGCTCAGTACGACTTCCAGGGTGTGGTGGATGGTAGCTGGCGGGCGAACTCGGCCACCATCGACGCGTCGGCCCTCATCACGAACGCCGTCGTGGACGTGGGGTGCGTCGTGGGCGCTGACGTGGTGCTCGAAGACTCGGTGCTGCTCCCCGGGGCGATCGTCCAAAGCGGCTGCCAGATTCGCTCGTGCATCATTGGACCGGAGGCGGTCATCGGATCGGGCTCCCAGCTTGGTCCCACCTGCGTGGTGGGGGCCAAGGAGCACGTGGCGCCCGACTCCCGACTCTTCGGTGACGTTCGTCTGGGCGGTGTGTAACTCAGCGAAAGAGGTCGTCGTTCTTTGAACGAACGATGTTGTCGCTGATCGACCCGGGGCCAAAAAATGACTCATCGAGTCCTCGCACGAGGGCGAAGGGCGTGCCGGCCGCCTTGTGCAAGACCAGATTGGCGGCCCCCGCGATCTCGTCGGCGATCGCCACCTCGGTCGCTTCGAGCAGTCGTCCATTCGCATCCAGCGTGCCGCGCAAGTCGAGCAGCGGTGTTAGTCCCGCGGACCCGAGGGCCACGTCGGTCACCCCCTGACGCCACACGCGTCCAAACGTGTCGGTGATGAGAACGGCGACGTCCACATCCAAGCGACGAGATAACTCCGCGCGGAGTCGTCGCGCGGATCGGTCGGGATCCTTCGGCAGCAACACCGCCGTTGCGTCATCGGTGTTCGAGAGATCGACCCCGGCGTTGGCGTTGATGAACCCGTGACGAGTCTCGGTGATGCGAAGTGTGCCGCGTCGACGCAGCACGCGCACGGACTCACCCTCGACGATGGCGACTTTGTGTTCGTCGGTTCCGTCGTAGGGCACGACCTGACCCTCAGATTTGGACACGACTTTGCTCGTCACCACCACCAGGTCGTGGTGTGCGAGCGTCACGCTCGCGCTCTGGAGGGCGTCGATCAGAATCGTAACGAGGTCGTCTCCGCTTTGAACCTTGACGGCCGTGGCGAGGGAGATAAGACGAAGCTCGCTCATGACAGCACTACCTTCGCCAGGCGCCGCGCGTTGTCGGGCACCGCCATGACCGTCGTGGTGACCTCTACGCGAACGCCCCGCGCGCGAATGCTCTCTGCGAGAGCGGCGTCGGCTTCGTCAATAATCCATGTTCCCACCAGGTCCCCGTAGAACTCCACGACCCCTAGGGCGCTTGACTGGTAACCGAGCTCGCGCAACAGGCGATCGGCCGGGCCCTTCAGCGCGGCGCCCCCAACGATCGGCGAGACCGCGACCACGTCGTCGCGTCGTTCGCGCACGGTCTCGCGCACCCCCGGGACCAGGAGTATGGGGTCAATGGATATAAGGGGGTTGGACGGGGCAATCACGATCCGTTCGCACTCGGCCAGCGCCCGTTTCGCTTCCTCGCTGGGCTGAGCGCTGGCGGCCCCCACGACGTCGACGCCGCGCACCACTACCTCGTGATGACGTTGGACGAAGTACTCCTGAAAGCTGAGGCGACCCTCGTCGGTAAGGAACTCCGTTGCGAGAGGGTCGTCGCTGACGGGCAGCAGCGTCACTTTCACGCCGTGGCGCTGCGCGAGTTCTCGGGTGACCTCGGTCTTCGTGGCTCCCTCGGCGAGACGCTGGCTGCGATAGAGGTGGGTCGCGAGGTCGCGGTCACCTAAGCGGAACCAGGCGGCGCCACCGAGCTCGGCCAGTTCGTCCATGACCCGCCAGGTCTCACCGCGCAGTCCCCACCCCAACTGGTCATTGTTCAATCCGGCCAGGGTGTAGGTGATGGTATCCAGGTCGGGGCAGATCGTCAGACCGTGCAACGTGAGGTCGTCGCCGACATTCACCACGGCTGTCAACCCGCTCGGATCCACCACGTCACTCAGTGCGCGTAGCAGTCGCGCCGCACCTACACCTCC
Source organism: uncultured Acidimicrobiaceae bacterium (assembly GCA_963756325.1). Lineage (GTDB taxonomy): Bacteria > Actinomycetota > Acidimicrobiia > Acidimicrobiales > RAAP-2 > RAAP-2. The sequence continues at coordinate 77,606 of CAVWNE010000002.1, read as the reverse complement.
GGAGAGAACCGTGATCACCTCCGAAACCTTAGGGGCACGTAGATATCATCGAGTGGTGAGCACGCTTGACGACGAATGGCCCGGCTCTCCCGCCTACGTCGTGATGCGCATGAACGGCGGGGCCGTGGAGCGCGTGGCCGAGCACGGTGACCTAGAAGCGGTGCGTCCGTGGGCCTCGATCTCCAAGCTGGTCGTGGCCATGGCCTTTGGCGTGGAGATGGACTGGGATCTTCACAGCTACACCGAGATGGTGGGACCCCAGGGATCGAACTTCGCCAACTTGCTGTCGCACTCAAGTGGACTAGGGCTGGAACAGAGCGACCCGGTGGCGCCGATCGCGACGAAGAGGATCTACTCGAACTACGGGGTCGAGCTCGCGGTGTCCCGACTGCTCGGCGAGAACCCGGCGTCTGAGTGGATGAGCGACCGAGTGTTTACCCCTCTCGGCATGACCACAACGTCGCTGGTCGATCGACCCGCGGCTGGTGTGAGCGGATCCACCGATGACCTCGCGACGTTTGCCCTCGCCTGGATGCGTTCAGACCTGCTCGCCCCCGCCACGCGCGATCGTCTTATCCGGCCTTACTTGCCCGACCTCGCGGGAATCGTGCCGGGCTTTGGTCGGTTTACTCCCTGTCCCTGGGGAATGGGGCCGGAAGTTCGAGGAGACAAAGATCATTGGATGGGCGACTGGCCCCCACGGAGCTTCGGACACTTCGGCCAGAGCGGGTCGCTGTTGTTAGTGAACGTCGATGAAGCCATCGCCGTGGTGGCCACGAGTACCGAACCCTTCGGCGGGTGGGCCGTGTCGCTCTGGCCGCGCTGGACGAGCGCCGCGCGGGCCCTCGCTCTTGCTTCGTGAGCGCGGACGTCCCTCGGGTCGGCCTCGACCTCGACGGATCGCTCGAGTCTCTGGGCAACTCGATGACTGACCTCGCAGACGCCCTCGACACCACCCACGAGTGCGAGTTGGTGCGCTTTCACTCACTCAGCGCTTCTCGAACGAGCGGCGTCGCCCGTCTCGGTGGGCGAGCGCTGTGGGCCCCTCTCTGGCGCCGAGGACTCGGGCTCTCGGTGGACCGGCTCCTCGAACCACTTGACGTGATCCACGTGGCCGGACGAGCGACGCCGCCCACCAGATCGACGCCGCTCATCATCTCGGTCGACGACCTTCGTCCGCTGCGTGGAGAGTCGCACGAACACCAGAGGATCAACCAGCTTCGTCGGGCGGTCGATCACGGGGCGTGGTTAGTCGCCTCTACTCGCAGCGCGAGTCACGAGGTGCAAAGGGTGCTTGGCGTCGAGCGCGCCCGCGTCGTCGTCGTACCGCCGGCGGTCCCGAACGTGGACCCCACGGTCGAAGGAAGCACCCTGGTGGTCAATCTGACCGGCGTGGTGGAGCCGTTCTTGACGCTCTCGGTGGAACTCGTGGCCTTCGCTCACGCCCGCGGCAGTCGGGTCGAAGCGGTCACGAGCGCCACGGTCGCCCAACGCATCCGCACCTGGGGCGTCGATGTGACACTTCGATCGCGGGGCGAGGCGCGCGCCGCGCTGGCCGACGCGAGAGTGGTGTTGCACATCTCCGACGGCGCGCGTTTTCCCTCCTTCGCCATTGCCGCTCTGGCGGCCGGGGTGCCGACCATCGCGCGAGCCACCGCGATCAATCGGGAGCTGCTGAGTGGAGCAGCCGTGTTGACCGGAGGAGACGACGATGTCCTGCCGCAGCTGGAGGATCTCTGGGATAGCCCCACCCGGCGGGCGATCACCATCGCGGCTGGACGCTCTCGCGCTCAGGACTTCGCCCCGGCCACCGCGGCGCGCGCGTACGTCGCGCTCTATCGCGAAGTCGTGCGAGGCTAGGAGCCGTGACTCGCGACGTCAGCATCACCCTTGATCAGTTCTATCGACCCCAGCCAGGCGGCATCGCCACGTACGTCCGGGGACTCATACGTGGGCTCTCTTCTTTGCACGAAGAGTCGTTGCGCCTCATTGGGATTAAGCCCGCCGGCTCGCCGCGCCAGTCTCTGGATGATCTCTCGCTGAAGTACGTCAGCGCCATGCTGCCGGTAGAGATACTCACGCGAGTATGGGCGCACTCAACACCGGGAGTACCAAGTTCCAGTGACGTTGTGCACGCTACGTCACTCGCGGGACCCTACCGCGGCGGGAAGGGTGGAGCGGTGCACTCGCTCGCAGTGCATGATCTGCTGTGGCGCGACGAGCCGAGCGCGAGTACTCCACGGGGCATCCGATTTCACGAGACGCGTCTTCAGCTGCTGCGTCGGCGCAGTGACGTGCGCGTCATCTTGACCGCGCCCGGTCTCTTTCATCGCCTGGTCGCTGAGGGATTCGCGCCCGAGCGACTTCACGAAGTTCGACTTGGCGTCGACGACGACAACGTGGCGCCGGACAGTGAAGCCCAGGTTCGTGCCCGTCTGGTCGCAGAAGGCGTCAAGGGACCCTTCACCCTGTACGTCGGTACCAGGGAGCCGAGAAAGAACCTCGAACGTCTCGTCGAAGCCCACACCCGGGCCTTTGCGCAGCACGAAGATCTCGGACCCTTGATACTGGTCGGCCCCTCGGGATGGGGGAGCGTGGAGAGCGCGGACGCGGTCGTGCTCGGAACGGTCGATCGGGCGACCCTGAAGGGTTTGTACCGCGACGCCAGCGTGGTTGCCTACGTGCCCCGGGCCGAAGGCTTTGGCCTCCCGCCAGTCGAAGCGTTGCATCAAGGCTCTCGGGTGGTAGCCAGTGTGACAACGCCGAGCGTCGCTAGAAATGCAGAGGTGATTGTCGTGGATCCACTGGATGTCGCGGCGATAGAAGAGGGACTGGTTGCCGCGCTCTCTCTCTCGAACGATGATGCTATGCGGGCGCGACGACGTGAAAGCGTCGCCGATCTCACCTGGCGAAATGTCGCGCTCGATCACCTCGCGAGCTGGCAGTGAAGCTCGCCCTTGACGTGTCGGCGGTACCTCCCCAGGTCGCGGGCGCTGGTCGCTACATCGTCGAGCTGGCTCGCCGACTGCCCGAGCGCGGCGTTGCCACGACCCTCGTCACGCGGCGTGACGACGCCGAGCGTTGGGGAGGGTGGTCGCCACAGGCCGAGGTCGCCCCTCTCGCTCCGCGCGCGCGCGTTGTCCGTCTGGTCAGTGAGGCCTATCTTCTGGGAGAGAGCGCCACTGCACATAAAAGTGATCTATGGCACGCGCCTCACTACACGATGCCGCGACGTCGCGCGACGCCCTGCGTCGTGACGATCCACGATCTCACTTTCTTCACCAATCCTGAGTGGCACGAACGCTCAAAAGTCGCCTTCTTTCGTCGGGCGATCGACTACTCCAGTCGGCACGCCCGAGTGCTCATCTGTGTGAGCGACTTCAGCGCGCGACTACTGGAAGAGATTCTTCCGGCTCATGCGCCGATCGTCGTCGCGCCGCTTGGTGTCGAGCTCGACACATTTCAGCCCGACGTCTCCGACGACGCCGCGCTGTTCGACACTCACGCACTTTCGCGCCACGCCCCCTATCTGTTCTTCGTGGGCACCGTGGAACCGCGCAAAGGCCTGGACGTTCTCCTAGCCGCGTTCACGGAGGTGGCCGGGAAGTTCGACGACGTCGAACTGTGGCTGGCCGGACAGGCGGGATGGGGCACCGGACCGATCGAGGAAAAGATCGTCAACCACCCCTACGCGGCGCGTATCCGGCGCCTCGGTTTCGTCGACGACGCCCTACTCCCCGCGTTATATCGCCAGGCTCGAGTGGTCGCCTATCCCTCGCGGGGCGAGGGTTTTGGACTGCCCGTTTTGGAGGCCATGGCGTGCGGGGCGATGGTCGTGACCACCTCGGAGACGGTTATGGCCGAGGTATCCCAGGGAGCCGCGACGCTCGTCCCGGTGGGCGACCCGGTCGCGCTGGCCCAGGGCCTGAGCGACGCGCTGCAACTCAGCGACGAAGAGCGCGTGACCCGGGCGGCGCGGGCCCGCAGGCGCGCAGAAGTGTTCACGTGGGGCACCTGCCTTGATCAACATCTGGTGGCCTACGAACAGGCGCTCAGCTGATGCGGGCCTTGGTCACGGGCTCGAGCGGTTTCGTCGGTCATCATCTCATTGATCATCTTCTCGACCACGGCGACGAGGTGCTCGGTATTGATCGCGACGTTGACGTCACCGATGAGGCGGCGGTACGGAAGGTGTTCGAGACCTATCGACCGGACGTGACCTATCATCTGGCGGCGCTGACGCACGTCGGCGAGTCGTGGGAGCACGCCAATGAGTTCACGCGGGTGAACGTCGTGGGTACTCACCGTGTTCTTGACGCCGCGTTCGACACGGTTCCCTCCTCGACCACCGTGGTGGTCTCAACGTCCGAGGTGTACGGGATCGTAGGCGAAGAGGACCAACCACTGCGGGAGACGTTTCGTGTCGCTCCGGCAAATCCCTACTCGTCCAGCAAGGTGGAAGCAGAGCACGTGGCGCACGACGCGATGCGCCTGCGAGGACAGCGCGTAGTCATCGCTCGACCCTTCAATCACCTGGGACCCGGTCAGTCCACTACGTTCGTCGTGCCCGCTCTGGTCACCCGACTACTTGATGCCCGCGAGCACGGAGACGATCACATTGCGGTCGGCGACCTCTCGACTCGTCGCGACTTTTCTGACGTTCGCGACGTGGTCCGCGCCTATCGACTAATGGCGCAGTTTGGACTCTCGGGCGAGGTCTACAACATTGCTTCGGGACGCGACGTGGCCCTGAGCGACATCGCCCATCAACTCGTGAGTCAACTCGCTCCCGGGGTAGTACTCGAAGTTGATTCGTCGCTACTTCGTCCGGTAGAGATTCCAGTATTTCGCGGAAGCTATCAGAAACTCAACGACGCGACCGGCTGGTCGCCGCAGATCACGCTGCAACAGACCCTGGATGATGTCGTGAGTGATCTCGTCGAACAGCGGCGCGCCAGGTAGAGAGTTTTTATTTCTCGAATGTTTTCCTCGGCATTGGCATCAAACGCGATCCCCCCAGCCAACTAGCCTTGAATAACTGATGGACTCTCGTGCTCCGGCCGTTGTTGCCGTCATCGTTACCACCGGCTCCGGACCGGGACTCGAAGCGGCCGCGGCTTCGCTAGCCGCTCAGAACTACGAAGAGCTGAGTCTGCTCGTCGTTGCCAACGGTGACGCCGTTCAGGTCGCCGAGCGGGTCGCTTCCGTCGCGCCTCACGCCTTCGTTCGGGTCTTGGAAGAGAACCGTGGTTTTGGAGCAGCCTGCAACGAGGCGGCGCTGATGGTCGAGGGCTCCGCCTTCTTTCTCTTTTGCCACGACGACGTGCGTCTGGAACCCGACGCCGTGCAGCTGATGGTCGAAGCGGCCTTCCGCACGAACGCCGGCATTGTCACGCCCAAGTTTGTGGCCTACGAGGATCCGCTCGTGCTCTTGCACGTGGGCCAGACCAGTGATCGCTTCGGAGTAGTTCGCGAGCGAATCGATCTCGGCGAGATCGATCACGGCCAACAAGACCTCGAGCGTGATGTCTTCGTCGCTCCGGGCGGGGTCACGTTGGTGCGCGCCGATCTCTTTGCCACGCTGCGCGGTTTCGACCCCTTGATCACTCTTCTTGGTGAAGACCTCGACCTCTGCTGGCGCGCCCAAGTGGCCGGCGCGCGCATCGTGGTCGCTCCCCTTGCGAAAGTCGCTCACCGCGAGACCATCGCGACCGGTGAACGTCCGACGAACTCGTTGGGCGCCCGGCGAGCGAGTCGCCAGGACCTCCAGCGCCGACACCAACTTTTGGTGGTGGCTTCGGGTTGGCACCGCCGCACCGCCTGGTGGACGCTGGCACTACTCATAGTGCTCGACGTCTTTGAAGTGACCATCGCTCTGGTCGGTGGCGACACGGATCGGGCTGGAGCGATTACCCGGTCGTGGCGTTGGCTGTTGAAGCACCGCCGGCGCGTGCGACAACGCCGTCGGCAGTTGAACTCCTTGCGGGTTCTCTCTGATGGCGAGCTGCATCGCCTGCAGATCGGCGGAGCCGTGCGACTTCGTCACTTCGTCGTGACTCTGGCGCGCGAGGGGTACGACCGGGCGAGGGGAATCTTGCCCGCGGAAGTGATCGGCGCCCACGAAGCGATCACCGGGAGCGAGGAAGCGGGAGTCGGCTTCGCCGCGGCGTTCTCGGAAGACGAAGAGTTTGACGAGATTGCCGAGAGCGAGCAGTTTGAGATCCGCACTCGACCGTCGCGCATCATGACGTCATTTCGAGCCCAAGCGATCCTGATTGCCGTCGCCGCGTTCTTGTGGCTCATTGGATCGCGCAACCTCGTGTCGATGCAGTTGCCCCTGGTGGGTCGTCTCGCTCCACTCGACTCGTGGTGGTCGACGTGGCGACACTTCTTCGCTTCGTGGTCATCTGACGGCGTGGGCACCGGCACCCCGGGCATGCCCGGATACGGCGTGTTGGGCTTTGCCGGTACCTTCGTGCTCGGCCGCATGGGCGCGTTGCCCCGACTGGCTCTCATATTCACCGTGCCCGTGGGGGCCATCGGCGTCGGCCGTCTGCTAAAGGATCGTGCGTCCAACCGAGCCCGCCTGATCGGTGCGCTGGCCTACGCGGCCATGCCCCTTGGTCTCAACTCCATTGGTCAGGGCCGCGTTGACGTCTTGTTCGCGGTGGCGAGCCTGCCCTACATCGTGCGCCGCGTCTTTGAGCTAATGGATGTCCCGGGATTTCGGCGCAAGCCCTACAGCGAGCCGGTGCCATTTGGTCATCGAGGGTGGCGAACGACCGAGGCTGGCCAGCGGATGACGCTCATCATGATCGTTGCCCTCTCGACGGCGATGGCTCCCGCGACGTTGGTGGCGGCGGCACTGGTGATCGTCGGTGTGACACTATCGAGACTCTTTGAGCCGGACCCCGACTCCGTCTTTCGCGGATCGCCGCGCTTCCTTGGTTCGCTGATCTTTAACGTCGCTATCTTTCTCCTGCCCATGACGCTCGACGTCATCTTCGCCGGTCGCCGATCGGTGGAGATCTTCGGTCTGCCTCGAGGGCCGTGGTCGGTGCCCTCGTTTTCCCTCTTGCTCCGTGACGTGGACGGTACCTTTGGCGCAACGTGGTGGGGGTGGTTGTTGCCGGCGGCCGCGTTGCTCGCGCTCGTCTTGTGCCGCGGGGATCGCCGACGCGTGGCCACCAAGTTGGCGACCATTGCCGCTCTGACATTGATTCTGGTCACGCTCGCCTCGCGGCACTGGTTGGGGTCGTTCTCACCCGATATCGACGTTCTGCTGGCGCTCTACGCGGTCACGCTGGCCTCGTTAGTGGGTCTTGGCGTCGGGGCCTTGGAGCACGACCTGCGCGACGCGGGCTTCGGTTGGCGCCAGGTCGCCGCGGTCCTGTCGATCGCCACCATCGTGGTCGCCAGTCTCCCATTCCTCCAGAGTCTCGGCAGTGGACGATTCGATCTGCCCACCAACAGCGTCGCCGAGTCGCTCTCCACTCTGGCCCCCAGCGTCGTGGGCGGGTATCGCGTGCTGTGGCTCGGTGACCCGTCGGTGGTGCCGTTGGCCGGTTGGACGGTGGCGCCCGGACTCGAAGCGGCCACTTCCGCCGACGGACTGCCTGGCGGCTCGACTCTCTTTAGCCCGCCAGACTCGGGGACGAGTGATGTCATTATGCAGGCCGTCTCCAGCGCCATGAATGGACATACCGTGCGGCTCGGCGCGCTGCTGGCTCCCGCGGGTATCTCGACCATTGTGTTGATGAACTCAGCGGCTCCCGAGCTGACGGGTGTTCAGAACGTGCCCTTGCGCAGCGCGCCGGGGGTGTTGGCGACGGCGCTCAATGATCAGAGCGATCTGTCACTGGTACTGCAGACCTCTTCAGTCGAGGTCTTTTCTAACTCCCTGTTCCACGGCATCGTGGCGGCCGATCAACCGGGCTCGACGACCTTGACGCCACTGTTCTCCACCACGTCGAACTCGGGGCTTCTCGTACCGGGATCGACCGTCGTCGCGGGTCTTGCCCCGGCCAGCGCTTTCGCGCTCGAGGTCAATGGAAAACCCACCCCCCGTACTACCGACAGCACCTGGACCCCGTTCTACCGAGTTCCCTCGTCGCCCGCGACTCTGCACGGCACGCTGGTCCTGCGCCAGTTTCCGTTGAACGGGCTCGTCGCGCTGTTCACCCTGGGTATGTGGGCCATCGTGTGGCTGGGCTTTGGCTGGATCCATCGGTTGGAGTGGCTCTTTACCGGCCGGCGTCGGCGAGCGAAGTCGAGAGACGAGCGGGCTCGCGATGAGTAGCCTGCGCCGCGTTCCCCTGCTTGTCGTCTTGGCAGTGCTGCTCGCCGTGACCGGCGTCGCCACGACCCTTCATCATCCCGCCAACCCCTCGACGCTGCCCAACGGCCTGTCGGTGTCGTTGAACGCGGAGTCGACCGCGCTGTACTGCACCGGCCTCTCCAGTGCCACGCCGGGTCGGATCTCGTTCTTCAATACGGCGAACACCGCGCGCAGTCTGAGCGTCACGGTGGTCTCCGATGTCGGTCGCAGGTGGAGTGGGACCATTGAGCTGGCGGCCCACGCCGGTCAGATCGTGCAACCGAGCGTCGTGGACGCGCCCCTCACCCGTCACACCAAGTCGGGACGGGTCACCACCGTGGCCGTGAACTACGGCGTCGCCGTTCAGATAAGCGGGGGCGGAGTGGTGGCGGATGAGATTCAGGGCAACACGTCGGTGCCCTGCGTGTCACAAGGGGTCACTCGCTGGTACGCGGCGGGCTTTAACACCTTGGTGGGATCGGACGCCTACCTCAGTCTCTACAACCCCACCGGCACCGAGGCCGTCTTGAACGTCTCGGTCGTGGGAGCGACGGGGTTTTCGGCGCCCCAGAATCTTCAAGGCGTCTCGGTTCCCGCGCACGCGCAACAAGAGATCGACCTCGGTCGCAACGTCGTGAACACGACCAACGTGGCGGTGGGTGTGAAAGTGCTGCGAGGGTCGCTGGCGATCGTCGGGGAAGAGGACTCCGCCGGTACCCTGTCATTCGATCAAGGGGTTCAGGCCCCGGCGACGCGCGCCTGGTTCCCCGCGGTCACGACGGCCAACGGGGCGACGGCAGAGATTCGTCTCTCCAATCCCAATAATCAGATCGCCCACGTCAGTCTCGATGTGTCCCTCGGCAACTACAAGATCGCGCCGCAAACGGCCACTCTCGGACCCTTCACCACCGGGGACATCACCCTTACGCCCAACTCGGCGATACCCGTGGCGGGCTATGCCAGTGTGAGCCTGCACTCCAACGTTCCCGTGGTCGCGGGCTTGGCGAACGGAACGGGAACGTGGATTGCCCTCTCCTCACCCCAGATTCCCGCGAGCGACTACGTGGTGCGGGACTTTACGGGCCTTGGCTTTGACGCGGCCAGCGTGACCAATACCTCGTCGCACCCCGTGACGGTGCACGTGACCACGTACGTGGCGAAGGGCCAGGTGGTGGTCACGAAGGGAATCACCGTGGGCGGGGGCGCGACGACGACGCTGTCGTCATTGATCTCGAAGCCTTTAACGCGACCGGCGGGAACCTATCTCGTCAGGTCGTCGCGACCGACCGTACTCGTGACGCTGACGCTGCCGAGTCACCCCGTGGGGCTGTACGTGGTGGCGCCCTTAGACGGCAGGTAGCGTCGGCGGCTGCCAGTTAGGCGGAGGCGTGGGGGTCGGCGTGGCGGCGGGAGCCGGAACCGTCGCCGCCGGGGTGAGGGCCTTTTCCTTGAGTGCCGCGCGGCTCTTGGCCGAGAGCGCACTGACGGTCTTGGCTCCTACGGGGTGCACGGGCTCGCCGTTGGCTTCGTCGATCAAGCGAGCCGCTTCGGCGCCGTCGATCGTCTCGTGTTCCAACAACGAGCGAGTTAACGCCTCGAGTCCGCGTCGGTGCAGCGTCAAGACTTCAATGGCGCGTGACTCTTGCTCGCGCAGAATACGCTCGACCTCGTCGTCGATGACCTTGGACGTGTGGTCGGAGTAGTCGCGGGTGTGCATGAGGTCTTCCCCGAGAAATACCTGGTTGTTCGAGCCCCAAGCCATCGGGCCGATCTCCTTGGACATGCCCCACTCGCGCACCATGCGCCGCGCCAGTTCCGTGTTGCGCTGGAGGTCGTCGGCCGCGCCCGTAGAGAGGTCACCGTACACCAGCAGCTCGGCCACGCGACCACCCATGCGCATGCACAGGGAGTCTTCGAGGGCCTGACGGTTCATGATGTGGCGGTCCTCTTCGGGCAGCGTCATGGTGACACCAAGCGCCATTCCACGAGGGATGATCGTGATCTTGTGCAAGGGGTCCGTCTCGTCGAGGACGTAGGCCAGCAACGCGTGACCGCTCTCGTGAAAGGCGATGCGCTCACGCTCGTCGTCTTGGAGCACCATGGTGTCGCGCTCTTGGCCCATGAGCACTCGGTCACGCGCGGTCTCAAAGTCTTCCATCGAGATGGTGGCTGAGTTGCGTCGCACCGCGTGCAGCGCCGCCTCGTTGACGAGGTTGGCCAGATCAGCACCGCTCATCCCGGGTGTTCCCCGTGCGACCATGTGGAGGTCCACCGAGGGGTCGAGCGGTTTACCCTTGGCGTGGACTTCGAGGATGGGCAGCCGCTCTTCGAGGTCGGGCAGGGGGACCACGATCTGGCGGTCGAAGCGTCCCGGACGAAGGAGGGCCGGGTCCAACACGTCGGGCCGGTTGGTGGCGGCAATGACCACCACGCCCTCGGTGGGTTCAAACCCGTCCATCTCGCTCAGCATCTGGTTGAGGGTCTGCTCACGCTCGTCGTGACCACCGCCCAAACCCGCGCCCCGCTTGCGGCCGATGGAGTCGATCTCGTCTACGAACACGATGGCCGGAGACTGCTTTCGCGCCGTGGCGAAGAGATCCCGCACGCGGCTCGCGCCCACGCCGACGAACATCTCCATGAAGTCAGAACCCGACACCGAGAAGAACGGAACCCCGGCTTCGCCCGCGACGGCCCGCGCCAGCATCGTCTTTCCGGTACCCGGAGGGCCGACCAACAAGATGCCCTTGGGAATCGTCGCGCCGATGGTCTTGTAACGAAGGGGACTCTTAAGAAACTCGACAACCTCGCTGATCTCTTGTTTGACGCCGAGGTATCCCGCGACGTCGGCGAAGGTGGTCTTGGGCCGGTCTTCACTGAACTGTTTGGCGCGCGAGCGGCCCACCGACATCATGCCGTTCATCTGGCCGCGCGCCTGACGGCTCGCGTAGTAGATGAAACCGCCAAAGATCAGAATCCAGATGAGATAAGGCAGGAACTCGCCCAGCAGGCTGGACGGATTGGCGAAGGTAACCGACACGTTGTCATTTCGCAGGGTGGTCGCCTCTTGGGAGAAGACCGGCAGGGGCCCGTTCGCCGTGAAATTGGTACCGTCGCCGAGCTGGCCGGTGATGACGCCGCTCTCGTTGTTGATCGTCGCGGAGAGCACGCCACTCTTCGTTTTGGCGATCTGCAGCAGGTGAGAATAGGTAAGCGTCTTGGTGCTCTGGTGCGAGAAGGTTGAGTTGATGATGAGCAGACCAATGACGAAGGCGATGAGACCCACGATGATCATGCGACGCCTCATCTGAGGCGCCATCGGCCCCGGTCCACCCGGGAGAAACTTTTTGTATCCGTTTTGATCGTTCGGTGCGTCAGCCACGTATCTAATCTAGAGGTGAACCGCGACAAGTCGTTTGGCCTGTGCAAAACCTAGAGTCGAAAGCGCCACCCTTTGATGTCTTCTTCCGTACCCGCACTGGCCGAACGCCCACGCGTTGCGGCAATCGTGGCCGCGGGACTTATCGGATTCTTAGCCGGACAGATACTCGCGGCCCTTCTCGAGGCGATCGGCGCGGCCCTCACGCACTATCCCGGTGGCGTGAGCGCGCTCTCCAAGGTGACCAACCCGCCCTGGTGGGCCAACTCGCTCGGCTTGCTCGGCGTGTGGGCGGGCTTCGCCGCGGCGATCATCTTCGCCTATCGCCGAGGTGGACTGATCGCGTGGCCCGATCAGTGGCGAGCCCGTCCGAGCGATCTCTTGTACATCGTGCTCGGCGTCGCCTGTCAGTACGGCGTCGACCTGGCCTATGACCCCTTTCACTTCAAGAGTCTCGATAAGCCGGTCAACCACCTCTTTGCCGCGTCCCACGGCACGGGCTTCGTGGTGATCGGCGTCGCGACCGTGCTAATCGCTCCGATCTTTGAGGAGTGGCTCTTTCGCGGGGTCCTGTTGCGGGCGATTGCCGAGGGATCGCGCGGCGTCACTCGACGCACCGCCGTGGTGCTCGGCGTCCTCGGAAGTGCCGTCCTCTTCGCGCTGGCTCACGCCGAGCCCCTGGAGTTCGCGGGCCTCTTCGCTCTCGGTGTTGTGCTCGCGCTCGTCGCCACGCGCTCGAAGCGCCTTGTGCCCAGTTACTTGACCCACGCGGCCTTCAACGCGACCGCCTTCGTGATGGTCATCCACTTACGTTCGGGTCATTGATGGCGCGACTCAAAGCATTTTGGACGACGGAGCGAATCTTCGACGCCGTGCTCGTGCTCATGGTGATCTTCGTCACTGTGTGGGAGTTGCATCCCAATCTGCTCGTCTCGTCGACGTTGCTTACCGGTGGCGATACCGGCTCTCACCTCGCGGCGCCGGCGTACCTGCGCTCCACGGGCAATCCCTTTAACTTCACGCCGTGGGACCCCGGCTGGTTCGCCGGCTTCCCCCTCTACACGTACTATTTCGTGTTGCCCGACGTACTCGCCACCTTCGCCAGTTACGTCATCGGTTTCGCCGTGGCCTTCAAGTTGGCCACCGTGCTCGGGTCGGTCCTGATGCCGATCACGGCCTACGCCCTCGGACGACTGTTTCGAGCACCTCGCCCCATCCCGGTCGCTCTGTCACTCGCCACGTTGCCCTTCCTTTTCACCAACGCCTTCACCATTGACGGAGGGAACCTCTTCTCCTCGATGGCGGGCGAGTACGCGTTCTCGCTGTCTCTGGCGCTCGCCTTGCTCACCATTGGACTCTTCGCGCGGGGCATGCGCACCGGCCGAGGCTTCTGGCTGGCGGCTCTCGCGCTCAGTGGGACCCTGGCCGCTCACGTGCTGCCCTGGCTTTTCACGCTGGGTGCCATCGTGGTCGTTCTTCTTATCGAGCTGCTCTACCGCTACGGCAATGGATTGCCGATCGTTCGCGATCGCACCTCTAGGGAGTCGGACAGTCGGCCGAATCGCGCGGCGGTGGGGGTCGGGGTGCTCTGTCTCGCGTTCGTTCCGTTCTTCTTCGATACGGCCGCCACGACGAACGCCACGGGCTTTCTCTCGATGCGTGAGTCTCCCTACTCGCTCCTCTTCTCGGTCCTGCTGGGTCTCTTTACGATCGGTCGCGTCGCGCAGTTGGTGTACTCGCGGCGTGGCTGGTGGTTCGGCGCGCTTAGCCTGGGGTTGACCATCGCCTCGTTGTTCGCGGCGGTGCGCTTTGCGCTCGCGTTCATCCTCGTCATGACGGCCTTCGAGCTCTTTCAGCGCCACGGGCGACGCTCGTCCCACGAACTAGCACAGCGGCGAGGCGACTACTCGCGCCCAGTCCGCTTTGCCGTCGGGGCCGGGGTGATTTCTCTCGGTCTCTCGGCGTGGTGGTTGTTTCCCTTTGGGGTCTCCCAGTCCTTGACTGACTCCCTCGGATACACGAACGTCCCGGTGGCGAACATCCACGACATATTCGCCACGCTCGGTTGGTACAACCAAGGCGGAGGGGCGGCCGGGGATCGTTGGATCATTGTCCTGGCCTTGGTGTCGGTGATCGTGGCCTTCGCGGTACGTGACCGGCTCGGTGTGGTCCTCGCCACTCTTACGATCGCTTCGTTTTGGACCTTCGTGCTGGATCCCCAGAGCGCCATCTGGAATCAACGGGTGATCCCTTTCTGGTACATCTCGATCTACTTAGTCTCGGGTTGGCTGGTGGGGTACGTGGCTCATCGCTGGGCCCAGTACGTGCCCCGACGTCATCGCGCGGAGCCCGAAGACCCTGAGCAGGACGTGGCGCCGGCACGGGCGGTGGACGAGCGCGAACTGGTGGTCAACCGAAGCCTGTCTGAGTCTGGCGAGAGCCAGGTGAACGACTCACGCTGGGGTCAGGCCCGGGTGTTCTGGGCCACCTGTTTTGTCGCGGTCCTCGGTCTTGGCTCCACCTTGCCCGGACTCATTACGCCTCTCGCGAATGACCTTCATCTCAACCTCACCGACAATCAGGTCTCGTCGTGGGCCCAATGGAACTACTCGGGCTACCAGGCCAAGGCTTCGTGGCCGGAGTACCACGATTTGATCACGACCATGACCAAGGTCTCTGATCGATACGGATGCGGTCGCGCGATGTGGGAGTACAGCGCGTCGGAGAACCGCTGGGGGACCCCTGAAGCGCTCATGCTTCTTCCGTACTGGACCGACAACTGCGTCGACTCGATGGAAGGTCTCCTCATGGAGTCCTCGCCGACCACGCCCTATCACTACCTCGACCAATCCGAACTCAGTCTCGCCCCGAGCAATCCCCAGGTCGGTCTTAACTACGGACCTCTCAACGTCACCGAGGGTGTGCGCCACCTCCAGATGCTCGGCGTCAAGTACTACATGGCCTTTTCGCCCGCGGTCTTCGCTCAGGCGAAGAAGGACCCGGCGTTGAAGCTCATCGCCACGACCAAGACCTTTCCGGCGCCGGGTGCGCAGTGGCGGATCTATCTCATCAAAGACAGTCCGATGGTCCAAGCCCTCTCGGCGACGCCCAACGTGGTAGCCAACATCTCGTCCCAGCACAACTGGTTGAGCGCGAACGAGAAGTGGTGGCTCACGCCCGGCCTGCAGGGTGTCTACGCCGCCGAGACCGGCCCGTCGTCGTGGCCTCGGGCCTCGAGCGTGAACTCGATGACCACCTCATCGCCCCTACCGGCGGTCACGGTGAGCCACGTGCACGTCGGTTTGCAGGATCTTTCCTTTCACGTGAGTCGCGTCGGCGTGCCGATGCTGGTGAAGATCTCCTACTATCCGCGCTGGCACGTGAGCGGGGCGACTGGCCCCTATCGGGTGAGTCCCAATTTGATGGTGGTCGTACCCACGTCCGAGAACGTCTCACTCAACTACGCCAGTACGAGCGCCCTGACGCTCGGCAATGCCCTCAGTGACGTCACGGTGATCGCGGGACTCGTCGTTCTCTATGGGGCGTTTCGGCGCCGGAAGAGGGTCTCGGTAGACTGACCAACCGTGGATACGACCGATGTTTTTAAGGCCTACGACATCCGCGGCACCTATCCCGACCAACTCGACGAGCGCCTCGCGCGGGCGGTGGGTTCGGCCTTTGGCACGTTCGTCAGCGCTCCCCGGATCGTCATGGGGCGCGATATGCGCGCCTCGGGGGAGACCCTGTCTATCGCCTTCGCGACGGGCGCGCGGGCCGTGGGCGTTGAGGTCGTGGACCTTGGGCTCGCCTCGACAGACTTTCTCTACTTCGCCTCGGGGTACCTGGGCGCGCCGGGTGCCATGTTCACCGCGTCGCACAATCCCGCCAAGTACAACGGCATCAAGCTCACGCTGGCCGGCGCGAAACCCATCGGCGTGGAGTCGGGTCTCGTCGAGATTGAAGCCTTGACCAACGACTTCTACGCGCAACCGGCTGAGGGCGAGCTGGCGGAGTACGCGACGTTGGATCTCACCAACGAGTGGGTGACTCACGTGCACTCCTTCGCCGATGTCACCACCTTTCGCCCGCTGAAGATCGTCGCCGACACGGCGAATGGCATGGGTGGACTGGTCGCCCCCCTTGTTTTTGACGGGCTGCCCTTCCAACTGGACATTCTCTATGGCGAGCTGGACGGCACCTTTCCTAATCACCCCGCCGACCCTCTCAACCCCGAGAATCTCGTCGACCTCCAAGCCCGCATTCTCGCCACGGGCGCTGACGTGGGTCTGGCCTTTGACGGCGACGCCGACCGCGTCTTTCTGATCGACGAGCTGGGCCAGCCCGTCAGCGGCTCGACGACCACCGCCATGGTGGCCGCTGTCATGCTGCAGCGCCACCCCGGAGCGACCGTGCTCTACAACCTGATCTGTTCCAAATCAGTGCCCGAGGTGATCGTGGAGTCGGGCGGAGTTCCGGTGCGCACTCGCGTGGGCCACAGTTACATCAAAGCGACCATGGCCGAGACGGGAGCCGTCTTTGGTGGCGAGCACTCCGGCCACTACTACTATCACGACAACTATCGCGCGGACTCGGGGATCATCACCGCCTTCGTGGTTCTTGAGTTGCTGAGCCAGTCTGACCTGACGCTCTCCCAGCTCGCGAGGCCCTTTCAGCGTTACGCCAGCTCCGGGGAGATCAACACCGAAGTGAAGAGTCCTGGCGCCACCGTAGAGAAAGTTCGCAAACGATTGGAACAAGAGGGCGTCACGGTGGATCTACTGGACGGGCTGACCGCAGACTATGGCTCCTGGTGGTTCAACCTTCGGCCCTCGAACACGGAGCCCCTCCTTCGACTCAACGTGGAAGCCCCCGATGAGCAAACCCTTCAACACCACGTGGACGAAGTCGTGGCCATGATTAAGGAGTTCGGCTAATGCCCTTGGACAACTTTCTGCTTAACCTGCTCGAAGACCCCGTCGATCACGGAAAGCTCCTCTACGTGCCGTCACACGACGTGCTCTACAACCCACGTTTGCGCGTCGCCTACGAAGTGCGTGACTCGATTCCGGTGATGCTGCCTGACGAGGCACGTCAGGTCGGCGAGGACGAGGCCCGAACCTTCGAAGGAGACCCCGGGGCCCGACTGACCGGTGAGGCGGATTAGTTCAGTCGCTCGACGATCATGGCCATACCTTGGCCGCCGCCGACGCACATGCTCTCCAGACCAAAACGCTTGTCGGCGTCCTCGAGAGAGTTCAACAAGGTAGTCATAATGCGAGCGCCGGTCATGCCAAAGGGGTGGCCGAGGGCGATGGCGCCACCGCGAATGTTCAGCTTCTCGAGCGGAATCTCCAGGTGCTTGGCGCTGGGAAGAACTTGCGCGGCGAACGCCTCGTTGATCTCCACCAGGTCGATGTCCTTGATCGACATGCCCGCGCGGGCCAAGGCTTGACGACAGGCCTCAATAGGGCCGAGCCCCATAATCTCGGGGTTGAGCCCACTGACGCCGCTCGCCACGATGCGAGCGAGGGGAGTGATGCCGAGCTCCTTTGCCCGGGTGTCGCTCATCACAATGACGGCCGCTGCCCCGTCGTTCAACGGGCACGCGTTGCCCGCCGTGACCGTGCCGCCCTCGCGGAACACCGGCTTCAAACTCTGCAGCTTCTCCAGCGTGGTGCCCGCTCGCGGACCGTCGTCCTTTGAGATGACGGTGCCGTCGGGGGTGGTGACTGGAGTGATCTCGCGTTCGAAGAAACCATTCTCCTGGTGCTCTACCGCTAGCTCTTGGCTGCGCAGGGCGAACTCGTCCATCTCCAGGCGCGAGACTTTCTCGAACTCCGCCACGTTCTCCGCCGTCTGACCCATGGCGATGTAGATATCGGGGAGGCCCGGCTGTGGGGTCCAGGGGTCGGTGACCTTCTCCGCGCGGCCCCTCGTGCGCTCGATGGCGTCATGGAAGCGAGGGTTGATCGCGTTGCCGCTGTCAGAGGCACCGTTGCCGAATCTCGACACGGTCTCCACGCCCGCGGCGATGAACACGTCGCCCTCTCCGGCGCGGATGGCGTGCGCGGCCATGCGGATGGTCTGCAACGAGGAAGAGCAGTACCGGTTGACGGTGACGCCGGGAACATCATCGAGTCCCGCCAAAACGGCCGCCACGCGGGCAACGTTAAAACCGGACTCACCGGCGGGCTGACCGCAACCCACGATGAGATCTTCCACGCTGTGAGGGTCGAGCGAGGGCACCTTCTCGAGAGCGGCCCGAACGATGAAGGCCGTGAGGTCGTCGGGGCGAAGCTCAACGAGCGAGCCTTTAAAAGCGCGACCAATGGGGGTACGCGCAGTGGCGACGATGACGGCTTCTGGCATGGAGATCTCCTGAGTTCAAACGCGACTCTGGCGAGCATATCGACTCTGTGCGACCATCTAACTGTGGCGCCCGTCGCGCGTATCACCGGTCGTTGACGTGACTAGATCTCGTGGCCGATGAAATGGGCGTAGATCGACTCCTGTTGCGCTAGTGCAAACTCTTCGCGGTCGAAGACGCCCGGCTCCTCGAGGGGACCGTGCGTTCTTGGAGCAGCGGATATTCACGGTCTTCGGCTCCTTTCGGAGAACCCGCTATCGATGAGTCAACGTCAAAACTTGTCGGCCCCTCCCTGACGAGCGCCCACTCCTGGGCGGTCGGCGATCACGGTCGCGATCGATCATTTCGAGCACTGCTTGCCCTTCGAACCGCCGCACGTTACTATTACGTTGACTGATCTATTGGTGACTGTAATAGGAGAAGCAGTGGGCGCAGACAAAGCTGGGAACCCTCGAGACGTACTGCGTCGCGCCGGTGATGCCTCGGTGCTGATCTTGACGAGCCTTGCGGAGGGATCGAAGCATGGCTACGCCCTCATCCAAGACATCAAGAGTTTCTCGGGCCTGTCGCTCGGGCCGGGCACGCTGTACGGGGCGCTTGACCGACTCGAGCGTCTGGGCTTGATCGAGGAGCTGCCGTCTGACGAGCGCCGTCATCCCTACCAAGTCACCGCGTCGGGCATCGCGGCGCTCATCTGTCATCTCGACTCCCTGGAGCGGGTGAGCATGACCGGTCGCCAACGACTCGGACTGAGGCCCGTGTGATGAGTTCCTCGCGCGAGCGCCGCGCGATCGACCTGGCGATGCGTTGTTATCCCGCGCCCTGGCGACTGCGCCACGGCGACGAGGCCCGGTGGCTCGCCACCGCTCTTTTGGACGACGGCGTCTCGTGGTGGTCTATCAGTACGAGCTTTCTGGGGGGCGCGGTGAAAGAGCGAGTCGCTCGTGCGCCGAGCGTCCGGGTAGGGGCCGCCTTGGCCACTCTCGCCATCGGCGCCGCGGCGATACCTTTGGCGATACTGACGTCGTTCACTCCGGCCAGTGCGACCTCGACAAACGTTGTCATCGTGATATCGAAGCCGGCGGACGCGGCCCGTCAACTTGAATCCGCCTTCGCCGCCCACCATTTCGGCGTGACCGTGACCGAGAGGACGGCACCCGCGAGGCTGAGTGGATCAATACTGTCGGTCAGTACATCTGCCAAAGCGGTCGGCCAGGATGACGTGATCAGAGAGCTGCGCGGCAAGTGTTCGGACGGAGCTTTCAGCTGCACCTACGGACTCTCGTTCCCCCGTCACTTCTCTGGACGCGCGCACGTGACGATCGGACGGACGGCTCCATAGAAAGTGGACACGGTCGCTCACCGCACGGCGACTCGTCATGAAGTCATGCGCGGTTAAGTAAGTCAATCGCCGAATCGAAGGAGACAACGCAGTGTCGTTACAAGAAGAACCAACCGAGAACCACGAGGAAGTGCAACCTCGAAGTCGAATGTCGAGACGACAGGGTCTCGAGTGGTTCGCGGTTCTCCTGGTGGCTGTCCTCGCGTCATTTTTAATCCGCGTGTACGCCTTTCAGACGTTTGACGTGCCGAGCGGATCGATGCTGCCCACCCTGCAGGTCGGCGACCGACTGGTGGTGGACAAGCTTCCCTGGCTCGCCCACAGTATTCACCGCGGGGACATCATTGTCTTTCATCGCGCCCCGGGCGACACCGACCCGCAGTACCCGATCCTCGTCAAGCGAGTGATCGGACTGCCGAAGCAGACAATCTGGTCCAAGGGTGACACCATCTACATAGACGGAAAACCCATCGCCGAACCGTGGCTGGCGGCGATGAACGCTACGCCGTCGTGTGCGCAGGCGGACTTCGATATCCCCCGCACCCACATTGGCAAAGGTCAGTACTTCGTCATGGGTGACTGTCGAGGAAACTCAAGCGACAGTCGATTTTGGGGGACCGTGCCCACGAAGAACATCATCGGCCGCGTCTTTGTGGTCATCTGGCGACACAACCACCCGTGGTTCCACTGGTTCTAGCGGGGCTCGGCCCGCGTCAGTTGTTCTCCAACGTGCCCACGTTGGCGAAGCCCTGGCGAATCCCCTGACCGGCGCGCTTGGCGAGTTGCTCGGGTTCGAACAACATCCAGTACGCGTTGCGGGCGTGGTCGCGCGAGCGGTTATCGAAGACCTTCGCCAAAACCTTAGGATCGTCCGACTCGTCCTCGTGAACGAAGACCTCCAGGATCGGCGTCGAGGTGAGTAGTTGCGCCTGCATGATGCCGAGTGACGCCTCGTGAGCGCACTGCTTGTCGATCGGTGCCGATCCCGGCATCCCGAGGGCCACCACGATGGAGGCACCGTCGCGCTCAATCAAGTTCTTCGCGGCGACGGCGAGGTCCTTGAATCCCGGCACGGTCTGGCTGATCACTTCAAACTTCTCGCCGTAGCCCGGGCACTTGGTGAGTTCACGGCGCGCCGCGGCGCCCATATCGAAGCGAGCGAACATGGTGTCAACGACACCGATCTTGACCTTCTTCGCGCCCTTGTCGGACTTGCCGTTCTTCTTCTTTGCCATGGTGCTCCGATCTCTCAGTCAGTGTAGAGAGTTGCCCAGGCTGACCGCTCGGGCGATTTAACTCGTTGTCCTAGAGTTGATCTCGACCGAGGGGGGCGATGGCCTGGGACTTTTCCACTGACGCGCAGTACGAAGAACAACTGGCCTGGATGCGCGAGTTCGTGCGCGAGGAGGTCTTCCCCTTGGAGACGCTGGACCTTGACCACGAACAGATCCTCGCCGCGATGAAGCCCCTCCAAGAGCAGGTGAAAGCGAGGGGCCTCTGGGCCGCTCACTTGCCACCCGATTTGGGCGGCATGGGATTTGGCCAAGTGAAGTTAGGTCTCATGCACGAGATTCTGGGCCAGTCGATGTACGGCCCGGTCGTCTTTGGCAACAACGCCCCCGACAGCGGGAACGCCGAGCTGCTCGCGGCCGGCATGGAGATGACCGGACGCGAGGACATTCGCGAACGATGGCTGGCGCCGTTGCTAAGTGGCTCCATTCGTTCGGGCTTTTCGATGACCGAGCCCCACACCGCGGGCAGTGACCCGCGCCTGTTAAAGACTCGCGCGACGAGGGACGGCGAGGAGTGGGTCATCAATGGTCGCAAGTGGTACACGACGAACGGGTCGGTGGCCGACATCTTGATCGTCATGGCCGTCACCAATCCCGAGGTCCATCCCTACCAGGGCAGCTCGATGTTCGTGGTGCCGGTGGATACCGCGGGCGTGACGATCCTGCGGGACGTGGGCGCGATGGACCACCCCGACGTCATCTATGGGCGCTTTGGAAACCACGCGGAGATTCTCTACGACGACGTGCGAGTGCCGGCTGACCACCTCATCGGTCCTGAGGGCTCCGGCTTCCTCCTCGCTCAGACGCGTCTCGGCCCGGGCCGTATTCACCACTGCATGCGATGGCTCGGTCAGTCTCAACGGGCCTTTGACATGATGTGCGAGCGGGCGCTGAGTCGTTACACCCACGGGTCACTCCTGGCCGAGAAGCAGACGGTCCAGAACTGGATTGCCGACTCCAAGGCCGAGATGCACGCCGCGCGCCTCATGACCTTGCACGCCGCGTGGAAGATGGACCAAGTCGGCGCGTCGGCCTCGCGCGACGAGATCGCCATGATCAAGTACTACGGGGCCGAAGTGTTGCACAACGTGATTGACCGGGCGATCCAGACGTATGGTTCGCTCGGCTACTCCTCGGACATGCCCCTTGAGTCCATGTACCGCGCCGCGCGGGCGGCGCGCATCTACGACGGGCCCGACGAAGTGCACCGCCAGACCGTGGCTCGTCACGCGTTAAAGAACTACGAGGCGCACGAAGTGCCGAGCGACCACATTCCCACTCGCAGCGCCGCCGCCAGGCTGAAGTACGCCGAGGTGCTGGAGTTTCTCGAGTCGGAAAAGGTCTAGCGGGGCGCCAAGCCCTCCACGGCGTCTTTGAGGTCGACGCCGAAGGGGACGATCGCGATCGAAGGAATCTCCACGCCGGCTTCGATGTAGCGCTGGACATGCTCGCGACACTCCGCGAAGCTTCCGTGAATAACCAACTCATCGACCACCGAGTCGGGAATCACCTCGTTGGCGAGCTTGCGATCTCCCGCGCTCCAGGCCTCCCACATCGGGGTCAGCGCCTCGCCACGTCCCAGCCAACGATGGAACTCGGCGTACGCGTTGACGGTGAGATACGAAGAGATCATCCGTCGAGCGATGAAACGCGCGGTGTCCGCGTCCTCTAGGGGAATCACGAAGAGCCGGGCGGCGATGGTCTTGTCCTGACCTACTTCGCTACGACACTGGGCCACGTCGCTCGCGGCCAACCAGTTCAAAATGGCCCCGTCGGCCTCCTCGCCCGCCAGGCGGAGCATGCCCGGTCGCAGGGCCCCGAGAAGGATCGGGGGACGCTCGATGACGGGGCGCGACAGCTTGAAACCGTGTATCTCGAACGTGTCGAAGACCTCGTCGATCTTCTCACCGTCCAGCGCGCGTTTGACGAATCGCAACACGTCACGCGTGCGCTGGAAGGGCTTTTCGTACGCGATGCCATTCCAGCGCTCCACCACCGGGAAGCTAGAGGCACCGAGCCCCATCGTGAAGCGACCACCCGCGACCTCGGCCATGGCGGCGATGCTCATGGCGAGCAGTCCCGGACCTCTGGTAAAGGTGGGAGTCACGGCGACGCCGAGATTGAGGCGTGGCTCGCTCAGCGCGGCGACGGTGAGCGGGGTGAAGCCGTCCGCCCCGTCCACCTCGGCCGACCACACGTCGCTATAGCCGAGGTCGGCCAAACGATGGAACCACTCGCGATGCTCGAGCAGCGTGACGCCCTCAAAAGGGATGGTGATGCCGTAGCGAGAAGTCATGGACTCAGTGTTTCAGATCGATCATGGCCTAGTTGCCTTTTAGGTAATCGCCGGCGCGGGCCGCAGGAACCTCGTAGCCGCGTCGTTGGAGGTCGTGAACCCAGCGATCAATGAGGGTCTCGAGCACCGCGACCCGCGCGTAGTGCTTGCTCTCGGCGGGAATCAGGTCCCAGTGCGCGTGCTTGTTGTCGGTGGAGGCGACCATGAAGCGCAGGGCCTGTTCGTAGGCTTTGCGCTTCTCGCGGTTGCGCCAGTCATCGGGCGTGAGTTTCCAGCGCTTGAGGGGATCATTTTCTCGATCGTTGAATCGCCTGAGCTGCTCTTTACTCGAGATATGCAGCCAGAACTTCACTACGGTGACGTTGTCGTCGGTGAGCATGCGCTCGAACTCGACAATCTCTTGAGCCGAGCGTTTGGCCACCTGGTCGCTGATCTCTCCCTCGACGCGCTCCACCAGCAGTCGCCCGTACCAGGAGCGGTCAAAGACGGTCATCTCCCCGGTGCCGGGAATGAAGGACTGGAATCGCCAGAGGAACGTGTGGCGCAACTCCTCCTCGGTCGGCGGACCGACGGGGTGCACCAGAACGTGTCGCGGGTCAAGGCTCGCGGTGAGGCGACGGATCGCCCCTCCTTTCCCCGCCGCGTCAAAGCCCTCAAAGAGAACAATGAGCCCGGGACCTGGATCGCGCGGCTCGAGCAGGCCGGCTGAGAAAAGCCGAAGCTGGGTCAGACGACGCTGCGCCTTGGTGACGCGCGTATCAGACTCCTCCTTGGACATCGTCTTGGTGAGATCAATGTCGTCGACGAGATCGTGAGTCTCCGTGGCCATAGGAGTCAAGGTAGCCGACGGAGTCAGAGGGTGTCAGGAGTGCGGAGGAGGAGGTCGGCGCGTGGGAATGAATCGACGCCGCTCATTGACCAGTGAACCAATGAGGAAGAGTCCGCCGAGGAATCCGACGATCAGCGCGTCTCGCTCGTGGGGCGGCGAGAACGAGTAGGTCACGGTGGACGAGCCAGCAGGTACCGAGACTTCTTGATACACGTGGTGGACCGTGGTGATGGGAACTTCTTTTCCGTTCACGAAGGCCTTCCAGCCCTTCATCGACAACTCGGTGCGCAATAGCGTGGTCGCCGTCGAGCAGTTCAGCGTGGCCCGATTGTCACTCGAGCTGGTGATGGTGCAGGACGACGGCGTGGAAAAGAAGGTCCTCGGGTGAGGCATCTCGTAGATGGTGGCGAGGGAGTCGTGGAAGACCTGCTTCACGCCCTTTTCTTTGAGTCCGGGCAAGAGTGACACGGAGCTGGGCATGAGCAAGTACTTGACCGACGCATCCTCGTATTGCTTGAAGTGGTTGAGGACGGCGTGTTCGAAGATGGGGACCCCCGGCCGACCGCCCTTCGCCACGAACTGGTTGCCCGGGGTGAGGCCGGGGAGCAGGTTGGTCTCGATGAAGTTCTTAAAGGCCTTGGGGAAGGGCAGGTCGATATCGCTGAGTTCGTTGATGCCGAAGTAGGTGCCCCAGTTGGGATACAAGACCTCGAAGTCCATGAAACGCTCCTGGCCCAGATTCTTCTGCAGGAAGGCAATGGGGGAGTAGTCCACCGTGATCTGCTTGGGGGCTTCGGCCTGGGGGACGAAAAAGAGCAGCAGCGACTCCCCGACCACCACCAGTGCGAGGAGGAACGGGGTGTAACTGAAGCGATGGAGTCGGCCAAAGACGAGAAGAAAGAACAGCGCAATAAAGGGGAGCGCTTGGAGGCCGAGGTAGGCAATATGAATGTCCCGTGAGGAGAAGGCGACGGTCGACTGATACGAGCGGGCTTCGTAGGCGCACCACCCGACCACCAGGATCATGGCGGCCGTGGTGGTCGTGAGCAGTCGCTTCGCGCGCACATTTTGGGTGAAGTCATAGAGACCAAAAGCGGCGAGGATGATGATCGCGAGCTCACAGCCCGGTGTGCTGTAACGCTCGAATGAGGAGCGACTCACGATGGGGATCAGATTCCACAACTTGTGGACGCCGAGGAAGTTGAAAGTTCCGGCCATCGCGACGAGGGTCCAGCAGCCGAGGAAGATGCGCAAGGGGCGCTTTTTCGATCCAAAGAGTCCGAGGAGCGCGAGGGCGCACACGCTCGCTCCGAAGTAACCGCCGATGCCGCCCCACATGGCATTCACGCGCGTGTCGGAGAAGATCGGGCCATACACGTAGGGGTCGAAGAACGAGGGCAGGGCGAAGTGGGGAAGCCCGAGGGACCCATCCGCCGCAGCGGTGTGGCTGCCGATAAAGCCGACTTTGAGGTCGTCATAAAACGGCACCAAGATGGGTAGGGCGAGAACGACGCCCATCGCGCCGCCCAGTACCACTCGTCGCGCGGCGCGCGGCCGTTGAAGTCGTGGAACGTCGAAGAAGCGAAGGATGGCCCAACCCAACACGAGGAGCCCGTCGATGTAGGCGACTTCGGGAAACCCGGCGTAGAGCGAGAGGGCTAAGGCGATCGCGAGGATGTACCACCCGCGATTCTTCGCGCTGGACGCGCTGTCGTAGACCATCTCGACCCCGAGGATGGCCATCGGTAAGAAAGCGACGGGGTTGAGGACGGAGTTTCCGAGCCACGCGTACGTCCCGTTCAGGGAGAAAAGGATGCCCGCGAACGTGGCGAAGAAGACGGGAAGT
The DNA here is from genome assembly GCA_963756325.1 of uncultured Acidimicrobiaceae bacterium. Lineage (GTDB taxonomy): Bacteria > Actinomycetota > Acidimicrobiia > Acidimicrobiales > RAAP-2 > RAAP-2. The sequence continues at coordinate 51,941 of CAVWNE010000002.1, read as the reverse complement.
GAGAGCCGGCGCGCCAAGAAATACGTCGAGACGCCGGCGATGACTTCGAGGGTGATGTGAAACCATAAAAGCCCCGCGGGAAAGGCGAACAGAAGAGTGAGGGGAAACAGGGCGGCCGACTGCATCTCGCCGGCGAGTGGTTGACCGAGTCCTTGCGTGTAGGTCCACCACGGGAAGTGGCCGTGCAGGATATCCATCGCCGCTTCGTGTCCAAGAGTCTGGGTCACGAATCCGACATTGGGATCAATGGCCGGCCGACCACACGTGAGGCGACAGAGGTGGTGTGAGATGCCCGCGGTCCAGGAAATCGGGTCTCCGTTAGCTAGTCCAAAGACGTACATCCCGTTGGCCAACAGGACGACGAGCACGATGAGCGCAAGGGCCTTGGTCGTGGGCGAGAGTCGACGGTACGCGCCGATCAATCGTTCGCCCGTCGAATTCACCTTCTCAGGCTACAAGGGCCGCTCGGGGTCACCGTGCCTCGTTCAACGAACAAAGAAGTACATCTTCTCTCCCAAGAGAAGCAGCGATTCAGGGAAGTAGGGGTCCACGAAGGTGCCAAAGATGTCCCAGCGTCGGATGAAACGATTGCGATCATCGAGGGGGTCAAGGTCACCGCGCGAGGAACCGACGTGGTGAAGAAGACGAACAGTTGGGGTGTAGACGACGTAGCGGCCCTCCATCTGGCTGCGCAGACAGATGTCGACGTCGTTCATGACGACCTTCAAAAGTTCGTCCATGCCTCCCAAGGACTGCCAAAAGCGTCGCTCGACCATTTGCACGGCACCCGTTACCGCGGCGACGTCGCGGATGGCGAGTGAGAAGTTGTCCACGTGGGGGTAGTTCGAGTCAGTTCGCAGGTGCTGAGGGTAGGGCGAGATCACGATGCTCTCGTGTTCGCGTCGTCCGCCGGCGTCAAGCAGGCAGGCGCCGACGATTCCCACGTCAGCGAGCGACGCCAGTGCCACCATCTGTTCCAGCCAGTCGGGCGTCACGAGGATGGTGTCGTTGTTGAGGGTGACCACGTAGTCGGCACTGGAGTGATTCACCCCACGATTGACGATTTTGGCGTAATTGAAAGGACCGGGGCAAGGAATCACGGCGTACTTGGTCTCGTTGAAATACTCGAGTGATTCCGCTTCGACCGAGTCGTTGTCCAAGATGATGATGTCCCAGTTGGGATAGGTCGTCAGCTCTTCGATGGCCGAGATGCACTGGCGGACCAACTCGATGCGGTCCCGCGTGGGAATGATGATGTCGATGGAGGGCGTCGGCGTTGGTGGGGCCAGGGACCACGCGACGAGCCCCGGTCGGGCCCCGGGCGTGGCCGTGCCACGCCAGCCGCGACGATCGAGGGCCCTTTGCACCACGCGAACGGAGTCGGCGTCAACTCGCTCGGCCTCGAACTCCTGAACCCCCCGCCCCGCCGGCAAGACCCGCGCGAGGTGGTGAAAGGTGGCACCCGCCTCGCTTAGTCGAAGGTAGGCGTCGTGCTCGTACGCCCACCCCGCCTCCACCGAGAACCCTCCGGCGGCGAACAGCGTCTCGACGCGCAGTAGTGCGGGGCGCCCCACCACGTTGTAACTCAACAGCGTGTGGGGACCGACGCCCGGGCTCTTCAAGATGGGAGCGAACTGATTGGGTCCCGCCTCGTCGCCGAAAACGACATCATCCTCTCGAGTCGCGTGGGCCAGCAGTTTGGCCACGCTGTAACGACGAGCATTGTCGGAGGTTGACACGTCGCAGAGGAAGATCCACTCCGTCGTCGTTTCGTTGAGCGTGGTATTTAGGGCCTCCACCACGGGACCCGCGCTCGGTCCGTTCTCGTCGACCTCGACAATGGCGACGTCATGGAGGTCGACCGTGATTTTTGGCAGTTCCAACTCGTAGTTGATGTTTCGCGGCCGATAGTTGACGGGATAGATCTCACCAGCCTGAGCGGCTTGGTGCGCCGGGACGAGGTCGACCGCCTTCTTCTCCACTTTGCGCCAGGCGCGCCACCACCGAAGCGGGGGTCGGAAAATGGTCCGGGCCGTTGCGTAGCGCCAGGTGTCCTCACCAAGGATGCGGCCGGCGACGCGCTGCAATCGCGTCCCGGAGAGCCGTCGAATCTCCTGATGGAAATGGACCCAGCGAGCCTTCAGCTCCTCCGGGGTCAGAGGCGCCGTCGAGTCGTCATCAAATCGTTGAAGGAGCGGCAAGTGTCTAGTTTCTCTCAATCTTCGCGCCTCGAACCCACTCTCAACGCTCGGAGACGAATTTACTCGGGAGCGACGGGGCGCTTGAACGACCGCGCCCGGGAGAACGCGGGGTCTGAGTCATCCGGATCTTTGTGAACACGTGTTACATTTCGGCACCCCGATTATTTACTTGCCGTGATAAATAGAAGGAGTCCGTTGTAATGACCGAAACCCTCGACCTTCCCGAATCGGCGGCGTCCGATCAAAGTCTTCGAGCGGGGGTCCTCGGGCTCTTCGACTCGGTCATCATGGGGATAGCAGGTGTGGCCCCCGGGTACTCAATTGCGGCGTCCACGGCGATCTTGTTTGGCGCCGTCCTACTGGGCGGCGCGGCCGCTTTGCTCTACTGCGGCATTGCCATGTTTGGCATCGTCTTCGCCTTCAGTTACCTCGGTCGGGTCGAGTCCAACGCCGGCGCGGCCTACTCCTGGGTTCGTCGGGCCCTGCACCCCGTACTGGGATATCTGTCGGGATGGGCGCTCATCGTCTCGGCTCTCATTTTCATGGTGGCCGCGACGTTCCCTGCGGGCTCGGTCATCCTTGGGCTTTTCTCTAACGGGGCCGCTAACAACAAGGTCGAAGTCACTCTGGTCGGCGCGGTGTTCTTTCTGCTTATGGTGGGTGCCGTCGCCGCCGGAGTTACCATCACCGTCACCGTGCAGATCGTGATGTCCTGCGTTGAGCTCTTCTTGTTGTTGCTGTTTGCGGCGCTCGCGATCTTCCACGGCAATCATGTGCACACGTTCTCGTGGCACTGGTTCTCGCCGAGCGTTTTTCACGGTCAAAAGGGGTTTGTCGCGGGGGCTCTCGTTGCGGCTTTCTACTACTGGGGCTGGGACGTTACTGCCAACCTCAACGAGGAGACCAAGAATGCGAAGAAGACACCGGGACTCGGGGCGATGATTGGGATCGTCATCGTATTCCTCCTCTTCGAGGTGTTTACGATCGCGACCAATATGGTCCTCACCTCGCACCAGATCAACAACAATCCTGCCGACGTGTTGAGCGTGCTGGGCCAGCAGGTCTGGCACGGCGCGGGCGGAAAGTTCATCGTCTTGGCCGTGATACTTTCCACCGTCGCGACACTCGAGACAACCCTCATTCAAGTCACGAGAACGATGTTTGCGATGGGTCGTGACCACACGTTGCCCAAGGCGCTCGGAACCGTGCACCCTATCCGCAAGACGCCACTCGTCGCGACTGCGGTAGTGACCATCATTTCGCTGCTGCTCTTCGTTGGGTCGCAGTCGGTTGGTTCGATCGGCACGATCATGACCGACGCCATCAACGCCATTGGCTTGCAGATCTGCATCTATTACTGCCTGGCCGGTCTGGCCGTGGTTGTTCTCTATCGCCGCCAGCTTCTGAAGTCGCCGTCGAACTTTATCTTCATGGGGCTATGGCCCCTCGTGGGCGCGGTGTTCATGGCGTACCTGTTCGTCGAGGCCATTCCGCAACTCAACGGAGAGACCCTGTGGGTGGGTCTGGGGGCCATGGCGCTCGGCCTGATCCCGATGTTCTACTACTGGTCGCAGAGGAATCCGTACTTCAAGCTGGCGCCGAAGGAAGACCGGCACGCCGTACTACTGGAGTTCGAACAAAACCTCTAGTCCGCCGTTTGTCCATCGGCGACACTGGGGACGTGAGAATTGTGTCCCTGGTGCCCTCGGTCACCGAAACGCTCTCGACCTGGGACCGCACGCCGGTTGCCTGCACGAGATTCTGCGAGCGCGACGACCTCGAGCACGTGGGAGGTACCAAGAACCCTGATATTGAGCGCATTGTGGCGCTGTCGCCCGACCTAGTGGTGATGGAGGCTGAAGAGAATCGCCGTGAAGACCACGACGCCCTGTTGGATCAGGGACTTCAGGTTCTCGCGCTGCACGTGCGCTCGCTGAGTGACGTGAACCTCGCCATGAGTCAACTCGCGACGAGAGTGAACACCGGCTGGCAGGACATCGATATCGGTCCTTCCAAGACTCCCAGAGCGAGCGCATTTATTCCGATCTGGCGTCGGCCCTGGATGGCTCTGGGCACCCCGACCTACGGTGCAGACCTGCTCGCGCATCTCGGCCTCTCCTCGATCTACCACGAGGGAGCTCCCTATCCCAGGGTGGAGTGGGAGGAGGTCCGCGCGCGGCGACCCGATGTGGTGCTGGCGCCGAGCGAGCCGTATCCCTTTAGAGAGCGCCACCGCGACGAACTCGAATCAGTGGCGCCGACGTACTTCGTGGACGGCAAAGACTTGTTTTGGTGGGGCGAGCGAACGCGCACAGCGATGAAGCGAGTAGCGGAGCAACTGTCGGTCGTTCTATAGCAATATGGGGTCAATGCGACATGGTCTGTTCCTGCCACCCTTTGACGAGCTCGCCGATCCCGATCGGCTTGTCGAACTAGCGATCGACGCGGAGCGTTCCGGTTGGGACGGCTTCTTCCTTTGGGATCACCTCAAGTACGGCTCGCGCGTTCGCGACATCCTCGATCCCTACATCTGCCTCACCGCCGTGGCGACCGCCACCTCATCCCTGGAGCTGGGGGTCATGGTTACGCCTCTCGTTCGACGCCGGCCCGCCGTGATCGCTCGTCAGGCCGTCACTTTGGACCACGTCTCGCACGGTCGACTCGTTCTTGGTTTCGGCCTGGGCGACGATTACGTGGGCGAGTTGTCGTCCTTCGGTGAGCAAGTCGATGCGAAGGCGCGGGGTCAGATGCTGAGCGAGGGACTAGAGGTTCTCACGGCACTTCTGTCGGGCGAACCGGTCGAGCACGACGGCGAGTTCTATCGGGCGAGCGACGTGCGCTTTCTGCCGGTTGCCGCCAGGCCGGGCGGCATCCCCGTGTGGCTCGCGTCACGGTGGCCCAACCCGGCGCCTTTGCGCCGGGCGGCAAAGTATCAGGGCGTCTTTGTCATTGGACTGAGTAACCCGGCCGACATAGCGGAGCTACGTCGGCGCGTCAGCGACGCGGGCGCCGACCTCGAGCACTTTGACATCGTGGTGCTGGGCGCGGTCGGCGATGACGTCAACGCCTGGGCCGAAGCGGGCGTCACGTGGCGGCTCGCGCAGATCGGGCCTTTCGAGATCGAGTTCTCCGCCGCCCGCGAGTTGACCCTCGCGGGACCCCCGCGCCTGGAGCGCTAGCTCGTCGCCGGAGTGCGCCAGAGATCAATGCCCGCGTCAACGGCGTGTTGATCGATGCCCGCTAACTCCTCCGCGCTGAAGTCGAGATTGTTGAGCGCGTCGAGGTTCTCATCGAGCTGCGCCACGCTGCTGGCCCCGATGAGTGCCGAGGTGACTCGCGAGTCGCGAAGAATCCAGGCGAGAGCCATCTGCGCCAGCTTCTGGCCGCGGGCCTGGGCGATGTCGTTCAACGCCCGGACGTGATTCAAATTCTCATCACTCAGCATGGACATCTCGAAGGAGTCACCTTGGGTCGCGCGCGAGCCGGCCGGAACGCCGTTCAAGTAACGATCGGTGAGAAGGCCTTGGGCGAGGGGCGAGAAGGCAATGCAGCCGACGCCTTCTTCCTCCAGTACGTTGAGCAGCTTGGCCTCGATCCAGCGATTGAACATCGAGTAGGAGGGCTGATGAATGAGCAGTGGTGTGCCGAGCGAGCGCAGAATCGCCACGGCCTCCTTGGTTCGCTCGTCGGAATAGGACGAGATGCCGATGTAGAGCGCTTTGCCCTGGCGAACGGCGGTGTCGAGCGCGCCCATGGACTCTTCGAGGGGAGTGCTGGCGTCGAAATGGTGATGATAAAAGATGTCGACGTAGTCGAGCCCGAGACGACCGAGGCTCTGATCGAGGCTGGCGAGAAGGTACTTGCGTGATCCCAAGTCACCGTAAGGCCCGGGCCACATATCCCAGCCCGCCTTGGTCGAGATGATCAGCTCGTCGCGCAGGTGCGAGAAATCTTCGCGCAAAATGCGTCCGAAATTGATCTCGGCGCTCCCGTAGGGGGGCCCGTAGTTATTGGCGAGGTCGAAGTGCGTCACACCGCGGTCGAAAGCCCGGCGCAAAGTGGCGCGCTGGCCCTCGATGGGCCGGTCATCGCCGAAGTTGTGCCAGAGCCCGAGGGAGATCGCCGGCAGAAGAATGCCACTGCGACCGCTGCGTCGATAGTTCATAGTGGCATAACGATCAGGTGAGGGGCTGTACGAAGTCATGGTGGAAGCGTAGCGAGGCTGCTCGAATCGGGCAACGTCCGAAGGACCAAATTCACTTCATCGTAGAACGACGGCGCCGAGAAGGGGGCAGCGGGGGAAAGGGCATCTGGACGCGCGCGACGATCACGTCCGTGCGCTTGCGAAGCGCCCGACTGAGTGTGACGTCGAGTTGGTTGTGCAAGATGCGATAGCGAAGTTTGGCCGGTACCAACACTGGTATGAGTACGACCAGCTGCCGATCGCCCTTCCTGCGCTCCTTGTCGATGAAGCTACAGATGGGGCTGACCACCGACGTGTAATCAGTGTGGAGGACCTTGAGCGGTATGCCCGGGTTCCACTGGTCCCAGGTCGCCACGAGATCCTTTCCCCGTTGCTGATTCACCTCACCGTCGTCCGCGACGACGGTGAGGGCGACGACTTCCTGACCGAGCGAGAGGGCTTCGGACATGGCATAACTCGTCAGAAGCGAGACATTGATGATGGGCACGATGACGATCGTGTCGCGACCTTCGGGTGGGGGCGGGACGTTGTTGATGCCGAGCGAGATCGCCACCCGCTCGTAGTACGCGTGGATGCGCTTGAAGAGCACGATGAAGAGCGGCACGGCGACCACGACGATCCAGGCACCTTGAGCAAACTTCGAGATCAAAAAGATCACCGTCGAGGCCCCGGTCACCATCGCCCCCACGCCGTTGACGACCGCTCGATACCGCCACCGCGGTGGTCGCTCTCGCCACCAGTGCACTACGAGTCCGGATTGGGACAGTGTGAAGCCCGTAAAGACGCCGATGGCAAAGAGGGGGATCATCTCATTGGTGTTGGCGCCGACCGCGATGAGAAGTACCGCCGAGAGCGCGGCTAGCACCCAGATGCCCGTATTGAAGACCTGTCGGTCTCCGCGCAGGCCAAAGATGTGTGGCAGATAGTTGTCGCGAGCCAGCAGGCTCCCGAGGATAGGTAGTCCTCCAAAGGAGGTATTGGCGGCGAGAGCTAAGACGACCGTGATGGTGAGAGAGACGACGTAGTACGCCCAGTGTCGTCCGACCGCCATACTCATGATCTGACTCAGGACGGTCTCCTTGGACCGCGGTCCGACGTGCCAGCGGTGGGCAAGCACCGCGAGACCTAGGAGCATGGCCCCGAGAATGACACCGAGCATCAGCTCGGTACGCTTTGCTCGTGGCACGCGAGGTTCCTTAAACAGCGGCACGCCGTTAGCGATGGCTTCGACCCCGGTCAGGGCACTGCAGCCCGCGGAAAACGCCTTCAGGACTAGAAGAACCGAGACAACCTGGAGACCATGGGTGGAGAGCAGCGAACGTCCCGGCTGTGCTTCGTGGAGTCCGAGCGGATGGATCAGTCCTACGGCGATAATCGCGAGCAGCCCGATGATGAAAATAAAGGTCGGCAAGAGGAACGCGCGGGCGCTGTCGCCCAGCCCGCGAAGATTCAACAAGGTAATGACGGCGAGGATGCCGAGACAGATCGCCACGCTGTAGGGGCTCCAGCGGGGAAAGGCCGAGGTCAAACTCGCGACTCCCGCGGCAATGGACACCGCGACGGTCAGGGTGTAGTCGACCATGAGTGACGCGCCGGCCACCAGACTGGCGTTCGCCCCGAGATTCGCCCGAGAGACCGCGTACGCGCCACCTCCCCCGGGGTGGGCCTCGATGACCTGGCGGTAGGAGATCACGAGAATCGCCAGCAAGAGGATGATCGCGATGGTGATGGGCAGGATCAGGTGAAGCGCTCCGGCGCCGGCGATCGCCAGTACGACGATGATCGCTTCGGGGCCGTAGGCGACCGAGGTCAACGCGTCCAGTGACAGCGCCGACAGGCCCTCGTAGGGAGTGATCTGTTCCTTCGACGCTTCGCTCGCGCGCAGCGGTCGCCCCATCAGCACGGTCCAGAGTGAACGGCCGGCGACTCTTACTTCTTGTGGGTGTCGGGCCATTCTTGAATGGTACGTGGGCTCAATTCCACCGATGGATCAGCGAGCGCGAACCGCGCCTCTTTGGGCGCCTAGACGAGTTCGCGCCGCAGGGCCCTTGAGCGCACGACCGCCCACCAGAGGGAAAGCACGACGGCGACCTCAACTACCACGGCGATCCAGCTGATCACGAAGGCTCGATGCGCCGACGCGACAATTACGACCACGAGTTCGGCGGCCACCGCCACCAGGCAGGCCACCGCGTAGGGACCGTATTGAATGGCCGCGTCGCGGATGCGAGCTGAGGTCTCGACGTGAGAGTGCCAAAAGGCCTCTAGTACTTGGCGCTTCTCGTGACGAGAGCAGCTTCTATACACGTCGAGTTTCATACACCACAACGCTACCCACTGCTCACTTCGTTGTGAGGAACAGTGGGTAGCGTTGTGAATTAGAACTCGGCGACAATCTCGAAGTGACTCATCTCTTCTTCGAGGCTTTCGTGGTTCTCGCTGGCTTCCTTCGCGGGTGCGCGCAAGACCGCGACGACCACGAGCAGGGCCAGGGCGGCCAACATCGCGCCGATGAAGAACGCCTCGTGATACCCCGCGACGAGTGCCTGGCTGCCCGAGTAGCCCTTGGCGAGAAGAGTCTTGCTTTTGCTCGCCGCGAGGGTGCCAAAGACGGCGAGACCGGCGCTCGAAGCCAGCCACATCGAGACGTTCACGATGCCCGACGCGAGTCCCGCGTCCTCGCGTGGCACGTCGGCCATCGCGATCGTCAACAGCGGCACGGCGGACACGCTCATTCCTACGCCGAGCAACAAGAAGGCGGGCAGGATGGACACCAAGTAGTTAGCGTGCACACCCGAGCGCGAGAGCCAGAGCAGACCAACGACGGCGGCCGTCATCCCGGGAACGAGGAGCTTCATGGGACCGTATCGAGCGAGTAGTCGACTCGTGACACCGAGGGACATGATCGCCATGGCGAGAGTCAGGGGCAGGAACGCCACCCCGGTACGTAACGGGTCGTAACCCAGCACCCGTTCCAGGTAAAGGGCACCGAAGAAGAAGACCGCGAACATCGCTGAGAAGGAGAGGCCGCGCACCACGCTAGAGGTGGTGAGACTGCGAAGCTTCACGATGCGAAGCGGCATGATGGGCTTGGCGATACGCGACTCGAGAAGCGCAAAGGCGCTCATCAAGACGATCGACGCGACACCGATGCCAAGGGTGTGCGCCGAGAGCCAACCGTAGGTGGAGGCGGTCACGATGGCGTAGATACCGACGATCAGTGACACGGTCATAAGCAGCGATCCCTTGAGGTCAATGCCCTCGCGAACGCCGAGCCCCTCGTTTTCCTTGATCAGTACGGAACCAAGGATGAAGGTCACGATGCCGATCGGCACGTTGATCACGAAGATCCAGTGCCAGTTCACGGCCTGGGTCAATATCCCGCCCACGAGGAGGCCAATCGACCCGCCACCCACCGCGACGAACATGTACGCGCTCATCGCCTTCGCGCGCTCGTTGGCTCCGGAGAACTCCGTGACGATGATGGCAACGATGACCGACGTCGAAATCGCGCCGCCCATTCCTTGAAAGAATCGTGCGGTAATGAGCATCGCCTGGTTAACCGCGAGCGAGCAAACGAAGGACGACGCCGTAAAGAGAGCAACGCCACTGAGGAATACTTTCTTACGTCCGAGTAGGTCACCGAGCCGTCCGGCGAGGAGCAAGAAGCTGCCGAACGCGATGAGGTAGGCGTCGACCACCCAGGTCAGGTTGGCCTGGGAGAAGTGAAGGTCGTGCTGAATCGACGGCAGCGCCACATTGACGATGGAGGAGTCCAGGGCGTTCATGAGCATGGCGAGACACACCACGATCAGCGCTATCCAGCGGCGGCGATTTGCGGTTGTCCCTGATGAGATGGCAGGAGAATCGGTCATAAAAGAGGTCCTTCGAGGATAAAATGGAAATCGGGAGAGATAATGCTTCGGTATCATCCAGATATCGATATAATCACTATAGCATGAATATCGACACCTCACTACCATTAATTTCCATGGAGGAAAACTCGTCCACCGGACCGATCCTTCTGCTCACCCAATTGTCACGACTGATTAGTCGTAAGAGCACCCCTGAACTTCTGGGTCAGACGTTGAAGGAACTAGCGACACTGTCGTACCTACGCGACTACCGCGAGCCCACTCAGCAGCAGCTCACCGAGGGTCTCTGCATTGACACGAACTACTGCGTCATGTTGTTGAACGATCTGGAGGCATCAGGCCTGGTGGAGCGCCGACGCGATCCGTCTGATCGTCGGCGACACATTGTGACGATGACGGAGCAAGGTCGCAAGGCCCTGCACCAGGCGGAAGCCGCGCAACAGACGCTCGAGGATGAGATTCTTGGTGCCCTCAACACCGAGGATCGCTCAAAACTTGCTCATCTCTTGCGCAAAGCTATCGACGGTCAAGGTACTCAGCCGAGCAGCTGAGAAGTGCGTCCGCGCAGCTGGTTTCCCGCGACGTCTCAGTGATGGCGGCGGTGTCGCTTCGAGGACGAGCGGACAAGTACTCGCACGAGACCCAGTGCCGCGATCGCGATGAACGTCATGTTTAAAGCGGGAACCCAGCGAACTTGGTCGTCCTTCACCACGTAGACGCCGACGGGCATGACGACGCCGCCAAAGCCACCTCCAGAACCGCCAACTGGCGTCTGGTTTCGCTCCGCCTCGATCGGATCGAACTCATCTTCGTCATCGAGTTCATCCTCGTCGTCCGGGTCGAGGTGGCGATGCCCTTGGGGTGAGGTCAGATCATCCGTACCGCCGCCACCGCCGCCTCCCGCGACGAAGGCCACCGGAATGATCAGCGAACCATCCTTCTCGTAGGCCGCCCCAAACGCGCGGCTGACCGACAAGTGTTCGCTGGCTTTGGCGAGGAGATCTTTCAGATCCATAGGCCCTCATTTCAATGATCGACGAGGCAACTCGTCGGGACAACCTAGATCCGAGCGTAGTTCTCGTCACGGTTGACGTGTCGGGGTGGGGATCGTGGGTCGCTTACGCTCTTCGTGGAGCGAGGAGGCAGGGATGGCTGGGTTTCCCTACGAGGATCAGTTTGAGGTCCATCGGACCCTTCCCGAAAACGGGATGGACAAGGACGCCGTGCTCGCTACGTTGGCGGTGATGTCTCAGGCCGAGAATCCCACCTGGGAGACCGGGCAATGCTCGGGCACCATGTACTGCGGTGACCATGATCACTACGACTTTCTTAACGAGGCGTTCTCCTATTTCTCCTACGTCAACTCTCTGCAGCGCGATATGTGTCCGTCCAATACGAAGTTCGAGGCGGAGATCATCGCGATGACGCTGGACTTGCTAGGCGCCTCAAGCCTCCCCGACACAACGCCTGTCGGACTCGTTACCTCGGGCGGGTCCGGCTCCATCGCTCACGCGGTTCTCGCGTATCGCGAGCACTACTCAACTCCCGGGCAAGCGAACATGATTAAACCCGAAACCGCTCACCCGGCCTTCTCCAAGGCGGGTCACCTCTTCGGGGTCGAGATGAGGATCGCACCGATTGATCCCCTCACCACGCGAGTTGATCTCGACTGGGTGCGGGACCACATCGACGAGAACACGGTCGCCTTGATCGGTTCCGCCTGCAACTACGGATATGGCACCATCGATGCCATTACCGAGCTCGGCCAATTGGCGCTTGGGCACAACATTGGCCTTCACGTAGATGCCTGTCTCGGTGGTTGGATTCTTCCCTTTGGGCGCGAGCTCGGACATGACATCGAACCCTTCGATTTTTCGGTGCCCGGCGTGACGTCGATCTCCGCGGATACGCATAAGTATGGCTATGCGCTCAAGGGCACCAGTGTCCTGTGCTTCGCCGATAAGGCGTTGCGCAACGACCAGTACTTCTACCTGACTGATTGGTCCGGCGGAAAGTATTGCTCGCCGGGCATGGACGGGTCCCGCTCAGGCGGACTGCTGGCCGCGACCTGGGCCGCCATGGTCCACCTCGGTCGCGCGGGGTACCGCGCGTATGCGGAGGCCATCTTTGCCACCTCGACCGCGATGCAGGACGCGGTCAAGGAGCACTCGTCGCTACGCATTTTGGGCAAACCCAGTTTTCTCTTCTCTTTCACCTCTGATGACTACGACATCTACTTGATTAATGACTTCTTGCGTACGCGAGGCTGGCGCCTCAACGGGCAGCAGTATCCCAACGCGCTTCATATGGCGGTGACTCGTCCACAAACCCAACCGGGCGTGGTGGAGCGGTGGCGCGGCGACCTGGCTGACGCCGTGGCCTACGCCAAAGAACACAAAGACGAGGCTCCGCACTCGGGAGCCATCTACGGGGGAGTGGCGGGAGGCCCAAGTGAGGAGTCCGACGCCATCATCAAGTTCTTCATGGCCGACATGATGGATAAGCAGTCCGCCATTCTTTCGTGACGAGCGAACTCTGTCTCAGCATCGATCTCGGAACGGGCGGACCGAAAGTCGGGCTGGTCACCCTCGATGGAGAGATCGTGGCCCACGAGGTTCACTCAGTCACGACGCACTTCAGTGAGGATGGGGGCGCAGTCCAGGACGCGCGCGAGTGGTGGACGATTGTCGTCGCGGCGACAAAGCGATTACTCAGCGAGGTGCAGAACGCCGCGTTGAACGTCCGAGCGGTGACCGTGACGGGACAGTACGCCTCCACGGTTCCGGTGGACGCGAACGGCGAACCGACCGGTCCCTGCGTGACGTGGTTCGACACCCGCGGTGGGACGTACACCCGCGCTGTACTAGGTGGTTGGTTCCAGGGGTATAACCCGCGCAAGATTCTCCCCTTTGTGCGAAAGAGCGGTGGCGTGCCGTCGACGGCGGGCGCTGACCCCCTCGGCCAAATTCTCTTCATCCAGCGCACTCAGCCCGACGTCGCTGCCGCCACGCGGTGGTACATGGAACCGGTCGACTATTTGACGATGCGCTTCACGGGTATTGCCAGTGCTACTCACGCGTCTCGCCTCGCCATGTGGATGACCGACAATCGTCATCTGAACGACTATCGCTACGACCCGCAGTTACTTTCCTTGGTGGGACTGGACGAGAAGTTTTTGCCTCCGTTGCAGCAGTTTGGATCGGTCGTGGGCACTTTGAGCGAACCGGTCGCTGAGGACTTGGGTCTTTCGAAAGACGTCGTCGTCGTGACGGCCATACCCGATCTGCACGCCGCGGCGATCGGGGCGGGCGCCACGTCGCTGTACCAGACCCACCTGGCACTGTCCACGACGTCATGGATTAGCTGTCCGGTGCCCAAGAAGAAGACGGACGTGAATCACAACATCGCCGCGGTGCCGGGCTTATCCAACGACTCCTACGTCATCATTGACAACCAAGAGACGGCGGCGAAGGCGCTCGAGTGGCTTCAGGGAATCATGGCCGGATCTGGCCCGAAGCTCAGTTTCGATGAATTGGGCAGACTGGCGGAAACGTCGCCTCCGGGCTCGAACGGTGTGCGTTTCACGCCCTGGCTCGCGGGGGAGCGGTCTCCGATCGACAACAAACACATTCGCGCGGGGTTTAGCAATCTGTCGATCACGACCACCAGTGCCGACCTCGTACGATCGGTCATGGAGGGTGTGGCCGCGAACAGTTCGTGGCTGTTCGGATACGTGGAAAAGTTCGCGGGTCGAACCCTGTCGCCCGTTCGCATGGTGGGCGGCGGCGCCCAGTCGACCTTGTGGTGTCAGATTTTCGCGGACACGCTGAACCGAGAGGTGCACCAGATTGACCAGCCGTTGCTGGCTCAACTTCGCGGCGTGGCGCTGCTCGCGGGGCCGGTCCTCGGTCACCACGCTCTCAGCGACCTTCCCGCGCCCAAGGCCACCGTGTTCGAGCCTTCGGGTGACGAGCGAAGCACTCGGGCGCACGGGAATGACATCAAGAGCCTGTACGAACGCGACAAAGCGTGGTCTCGTCGCCGCGCGAAGGCCCAGTAGTCGACGCGGAAAGGTCACCGACTCGCCGATAAGGTCCGTTTCATGGAAACCACCGTCGTCGTCGCCCCTGCCTTTGGAGGACCTGAGGTCCTTATTGTCACTACCGCCGAGTTGAAGGAGCTTCAGCCCGGTGATGTCCTGGTGGACGTTCGCGCCGCCGCCACCAATCCCATCGACTACAAGGTGTACAGCGGCATCGGCGCATACGGCAACGATCCGTCGAAGCTACCGATGCGGCTCGGTTTTGAGGCCGCTGGGACCGTTCGCCGGGTCGAAGGTAATCCCGTCGGACCGAGTGGGCCCATCAACGTTGGCGATGAGGTGATTGTCTATCGCGCCTCGGGTGCGTACGCGGCCGCGCTCGTGACGCCGGCCGAGCAAGTGGTCGCGAAGCCGTCGGTGCTTTCATTTGAGGAAGCGAGCGGACTGATGTTGACCGGGGTGACCGCGGTTCACGCGCTGAGCAAGGTGTCCGTATCCAGGGGTGACACGGTCCTGATTCACGGCGGTGCGGGCGGGGTCGGGATTATGGCCATTCAGTTGGCGATCGCCGACGGCGCTCGCGTGATCGCGACGGGCAGTGAAAGTTCACACCCACTGTTGCGCGACCTGGGCGCCGAACCGGTGACGTATGGCGAGGGACTTCTCGCCCGCGTGCAAGCGGCGGCGCCCGACGGGGTCGACGCTGCGCTGGACCTGATCGGTAGTGACGAGGCGGCGGACGTCTCGCTCGAACTCGTGCGCGATCGCTCGCGAATCGTGACCATCGTCGGCGGGGGACGGGCTGGCTCCCAGGGCGTTCAAGTGATCGGCGGGGGACCGGGCTCGGACCCCGGGACCGAACTTCGCGCGGCGGCGCGGCTCGACTTGGTGAAGCGGGTGGAGGCGGGTTCACTTCGCGTCATAGTGGACGCGACTTACCCATTGGCCGAGGTCGCCTCCGCGCACCGCGAACTGCAAGCGGGTCACTCTCACGGCAAGATCGTGTTGATTCCCTAGTCGTGACCTACGACGTTGATGCGGTTCGACTGCGTTTTCCTTCCCTGAAGGAAGGGGCGGCGCACTTCGACGGACCCGGAGGGTCCCAGGTACCCGAGGTCGTGGGAGACGCCGTGCGCACGACTCTGGTGGGGACTATCGCGAATCGCGGAACCCTGACGCCGGCGGCTCGTCGCGCCGACCAGGTGGTCGTGGACGCGCGAGCGGCGATGGCCGATCTTTTGGGGGCGCAGCCGGCCGGAATTGTGTTCGGTCGTTCGATGACCCAGTTGACCTATGACTTTTCCCGCACCCTCGCCAAGCGGTGGGTTCCCGGGGATGAGATTCTCGTCACGCGACTCGATCACGACGCCAACGTCCGCCCGTGGTTGCAGGCGGCTGCCCGCGCAGACGTCACCGCCCGCTGGGTCGACTTCGACCCGGTAACGGGAGAGTTGGATATCGCCTCACTGCGAGATCAACTGAGTGAGCGCACCAAAGTGGTGGCCGTCACGGCCGCCTCTAACCTCATTGGCACTCGTCCCGACGTGAGCGAGGCCGGTCGCCTTGCACGTGAGGTGGGCGCGTTCACGTTCGTCGACGGAGTCCATCTGACTCCTCACGCGAGTGTTGACGTAAACGAACTCGGCGTCGACTTTTATGTCTGCTCGCCGTACAAGTTCCTTGGCCCCCATTGTGGCGTGCTCGCCAGTCGCCCCGAGTTGCTCGATCTACTCGAGCCCGACAAGCTGCTCCCTTCGAGCAATGAGGTGCCCGAGCGTTTTGAGTTGGGAACCTTGCCCTACGAACTTCTGGCGGGCACCACGGCGGCCGTTGAGTTCTTGGCCAGCGTGGGCGGTGGATCGGGTACTCGTCGAGAGCGGATCGTGAGCTCGATGGGCCTGGTCGAAGAGCACGAACAAGGCTTGTTTCTGGAGCTTGAGACTCGCCTCTCGGCGGGCGATGGCGTCACTCTGTACGGCCACGCACACCATCGCACACCAACGCTGTTGTTCTCGATCGACGGCGTCTCGTCCCTCGAGGTCAGCCAACGACTGGCCGCGTCGAACGTCAACGCCCCCGCAGGGAATTTTTATGCGCTAGAGACGTCGCGTCGATTGGGGCTCGGCGAGGAAGGGGCTGTGCGCGCGGGTGTGGCGCCCTATTCCAATCAAGAGGATGTTGATCGTCTCGTCCAGGGTGTGGCTGGGATCGTCCAGAACGCGACCTAGGTGTATTGACCACGAACGTTGTTAACAGGCGTTCGCTGACGGGATGAGTCCCTGGGAGCAAAGTGGAGATGTTCAGAAACCACTAACTCCCAGGAGACTCGAATGCACGCTAACGCTCGTCTAACCCCGATTGGCCGATTGACCTTGGTCATGCGAATTGAAGGTGGTCGACCCGTCGCCCACGTCGCTGATGAAATGGGCATCTCACGTCCCACCGCCTACAAGTGGTGGCGGCGCTGGCGCGAAGAGGGCGAGCTCGGACTCGTCGATCGCTCCAGTCGAGCGCACCACTGCCCCCACCAGACCTCGCCGGAGATCGAAGCGCAGATCGCCGAACTGCGTCAGACTCTCAAACTCGGTCCCGCGCGCATTGGTTATCGCCTCGGTGTGGCGCCCTCAACGGTCCATCGGGTGCTCTGTCGTCGCGGGCTCAACCGCTTGAAGTGGATGGACCGGCCCACGGGTCGCGTGATCCGCCGTTACGAACGGGCCCACGCCGGCGACCTGGTCCACATTGACGTGAAGAAACTGGGCCGCATCCCCGAAGGAGGGGGCTGGAAGGTCCTCGGTCGCGGCGACGGCAAGCGCAATAGCGACCGCCTCACCCGCGGTGGTCCACGTCGCACTGGCTACGGCTTCATCCATTCGGCTGTCGACGACCACAGTCGTCTCGCCTACTCCGAGATCCTCTCGGACGAAATGAAAGAGACCGCCGCCATGCGAAAGCCTGGTTCGAAGTTCGAGGGGGTGACGATCACAGAAATCATGACTGACAATGGTTCGTGTTATCGCAGCCACTACTTCGCCGAGAACCTCGGTGACGTCATCCATCGCAGGACTCGTCCCTATCGACCCCAGACCAACGGCAAAGTTGAGCGCTTCAACCGAACCATGCTTGAGGAGTGGGCCTACGTCCGCCCCTACGAAACCGAAGCCGAGCGCGTCCAAGCATTCGAAGGCTTCTTGCACCTCTACAATCACCATCGAGGTCACACCGCTCTCGGGGGCAAACCACCCATCAGCCGTGTTAATGACCTACGTGGTCAATACACCTAGGTCAGGCGACCGGCCAACGTGGCAATCGCCCCGACGCAGATGAGTACGCCGTACGTCTGAACCCACTCAGTCCATCCACCAGGTCGTAGATACGCGATCACTCCGGCGAGGATGAGTCCGATCACGCACGACGCCACGACGGCGGCGGCCCCCGCGGTGAAGGACCAGGGGAGGGCCGGTACCACAATGGCGAGCGAGGTCGCCACCCCCATGATGAGGGCGAGTCGGAGGTCTCTTTTGATATCCGAGAGATACTGACTGGCGGCCATCCCAAAGCCCTCGGCGATGAGCAGGCCGATCACGGCCGCGAGAACTACTTTTCGACCGTGCGACTCGGTGGCCAAAATGAGTGCCATGGTGGCCACCAGCCCGTCCGACGCGCCAAAGATGGCCGTCGTGACGGTCGGGGTCGCCTCGATTTTCTTCACGAGGTTTTGATCTTACTGTGAGCGTGCGATCATGTGTGAGGAGGTGACCAGTGAAGGACAGTGAGATTCGTGTCGCCGCAGCGCAGCTGTCCTCGGGCGCTCATCCCGCGACGAACGTCGAGCGTGCCCGAGAGCTCGTGCGCCGTGCGGCGCGTGAGGGCGCCTCGTACATCCAGTTGCCCGAGTATTTCAACTTTCGCGGGGCCCCCTCGCGGTACTCCTCTGTCGCAGAGACAATTCCCGGGCCCACGACGGAGGCCCTGGCCGCCCTCGCCAGAGAGCTCGGGGTGGTCATTCACATCGGCAGCATGCTCGAGCGCTCGTCTCATCCCGATAAGTCATTCAATACCAGCGTCGTCATCGATGCGGACGGAGAGATCCTCGCCACCTATCGAAAGGGCCACCTCTTTGACGTCAACGTGCCCGGAGGGGTGGTTCACGAAGAGTCTCGCCATATCGCGCCCGGTGATCAGCTGTCCGTCGTCGAGGTGTCCGGTCTGCATCTGGGACTGTCGGTCTGCTTCGACCTTCGCTTTGGCGAGCTGTATCGACAACTCTCGCTGCATGGCGCCACGGTTCTTGCCGTCCCCTCCTCCTTCGCCGTGGCCACGGGGCGCGTCCACTGGGAGGTGCTGTTGCGCGCTCGAGCCATTGAGAATCACGCCTACGTGATCGCCGCGGCCCAGGCGGGTACGAGCGACCAAGGCCTCTCGTCCTATGGTCACTCGTTGATCATCGGGCCTTGGGGTGAAGTGCTGGCCGAGTCGGAGGTGGACGGTGAGGACGTCATCTACGCCACGATCACCGTCGAGGAGGTGGCTCGTCGACGATCGCAGATCGATGTCGTGTCCCTGCGTCGTCCTGATCTCTATGAGTCGCTCGACCTCTCGGACTCGAAGAGTCCCCCGCACGCGTGAGCGAAGACGGTGCGGCAACCTCCGACGCGTTCGGTCGCGCCGTGTGGGACTGGGTGCGCGGTGGATTGATGCCTGAGATCGTCGAGCGCGACGACGGCTACATGGAAGAAGGCGCGGGACCTGAGGTATATCTGGCCGGGTCCAGAGATTGGCCGGGCGGTGAACGCCAGGCGCTTCGCCAGGTGCGAGGTCGCGTTCTTGACGTCGGCTGCGGCGCGGGACGCGTGACCCTGGAACTACAAAAGCGAGGTTTTGATGCGGTAGGCGTCGATTCGTCACCCCTCGCCGCGCGCGCCGCGCGGCTTCGAGGTGTCGACACGGTGTGGCGCACATCACTGGAGAAGCTCGGAGCGCGCGTCGGAGATTTCGACTCGATCATCTTGTTCGGCAACAACTTTGGATTGTTCGAGACGCCCCGCGGTGCGCACGATCGCCTCCAGGAGTGGGCGCGACTAACAAAGCCTGAGGCGCGAATATTTCTCGAAAGTACGAGCGCCTATGGCGGAGGAGCGCCGGGGTTCGATCGAACCTACTATCGGCGCAATCGCGCGAACGAGGTTCCGCCGGGCGAACTGCGAGCCCGCTACCGCTACGAGGACTCGGTTGGGGCATGGTTCACCTGGCTCTTCGTTGGGCGCAGCGAGATGCGCGCGATACTGCGCGGCACGGGCTGGCACGTGGCCCGAGTATTTGGGCCTCACCTAGGAGAGCCGTACGTCGCGGTGCTCGAGAAGAACTGATCCTCGACGACTAGCCGATCAGCTTCTTGATCTTCCCGTAGGTGCTCGACAGATTGGGACCGCCAAGGGTGGGTAAGACGACCGAGCCACGTTGGACGACTTCGGCGCTCGGACAACCGCCCAGCTGAAAGATGACTCGGGTGAAGGGTGTTGATCCGGGGGCGGCGGCGAAGCTAAGAGTGATAGGCAGCATCATGTCGTCGGGACAGGCATGGTGCAGGTTGTTGGTCAACGGCAACGCGTTGATCAACGCCCGAACGTCGGCGATGATGGTCAAGTTCCGTACGACAATCGTTGCGTTGGTGCCACTGCCGACGACTGAAGTAGAGCTCCATATCAATACGTGTGCACCCGCGGGCACCAACTCGCGTGGCGACTTGGTGACGGCAAACGCGCTCGGTGCGCTCAGGGCGATTGCCACGACGGCGACCGCGAGGACCACCGTGGCCCGGCCGGGAGAGCGTGAGCGTCGCGTGACGCTGCCCGATAAGTCGCTCGCGCCGTTTGTGCGACTGGGCCAGTGAGGGAGCTGAGCTCGTCTCGTGGACATCACCCCGAACGTACCAGTCAGCTCCGGGGAGCTGACTGGGGGGACGAAGTTGACGGTGCTTAAAGGGCTCCGACGACTACTCAGAGAGCGCGGCACGCAGCCGCTCCAGAAATCCGATCTGACCGGGCAGGAGTTTGGCCGGGGCTTCGGCGAGCGCGAACCACGCCGCTCGATCGACTTCGGGAAACTCGGCGAGTGTTCCGGATTTCGGCGGCCACTCCATCTCAAAGGTGTTACTTGTGATGTGGTCTGAGTCAAAGTCGGCCTGAACTGCCCAGGCGTGGACGCGTTTGGCACTGGATTGAACCAGTTCGCCGAGATCGACGCGAGGCCCTGGAGGAGCGGGTTGGCCGAGCTCTTCTTCGAACTCACGCTCGGCCGCATCGAGCGGCTCCTCACCCGCGTCGTACTCGCCCTTAGGGATCGACCACACTCGGTCGTCCTTCTTGGCCCAGAACGGTCCTCCGGGGTGGACGAGAAACACCTCGATCTGCGCATCATCGTTGAAGCGGTAGAGGAGCAGTCCAGCGCTGAAGCGTGGCACGCCCCTACTTCACCGCCGTCAATACTTCAGACCCGAGGAGCCGGACGTGATCCAGGTCGTCAAAGTCCAGTACTTGCAGATAGACGCGTGAGGCTCCCATCCCACGGTAAGTCTCGATCTTTTCAACCAGCTGCGCCGGGGTCCCGACCAGACCGTCGCGAGCCATCTCTTCGACGTCGCGGCCAATATTCGCGGCGCGTCGCTTCACCTCCGCCTCGCTCTCTCCACAGCAGACGACGACGGCCAATGAACGCCGGAGTGACGCGGGGTCACGATCAATCACGGCGCAGGCCATATCGACTCGTTCGAACTGCGCTTTGCTCACGTCCAGAGAAGAGAACGGGACGTTGAACTCATCGGCGTACGTGGCGGCGAGTCGGGGCGTGCGCTTGGCGCCGTGTCCCCCGACAATGATCGGGGGTCGCGGAGACTGAAAGGGCTTGGGCAGGGCCGGACTGTTCGTCAGCGAGTAGTGCTTTCCAGAAAAGTCAAAACTGTCGCCGGTGTTGGTGTCCCAGAGACCGGTGAGAATCGTGAGCTGCTCCTCCAACCTCTCGAATCGATCCGCCAAAGGTGGAAAGTCAATCCCGTAGGCGGAGTGTTCCTCGGCGAACCATCCCGCTCCCAGTCCCAGCTCCACGCGACCGCCACTCATCGCGTCGACCTGTGCCACGCTGATGGCGAGTGGACCGGGCAAGCGAAAGGTTGCCGACGTGAGGAGGGTGCCTAAGCGAATCTGATTCGTGTCGCGAGCGAGCCCGGCCAAGGTGATCCAGGCGTCGCTCGGACCGGGGAGTCCGGACGCGGAACCCATTTTCAAATAGTGATCGGAACGGAAGAACGCGTCAAAGCCGCCCTGCTCGGCGGTGAGCGCCAGCTGAAGTATCTGATCGTAGGAAGCGCCTTGTTGAGGCTCGCAAAATATTCGAAGATCCATGAGTTCCACCTTATTGTCCGGGTGCGACAATTGTGTTAGCACAATATAATTACCCGAGCGGCTGACCTATGGGAGTGGCGAATGCCTGAACTGACGTATCGTCGGCGACGACTGGTGCTGTGGATCTGCTGCATGAGTCTCTTCATCGTGGGCCTCGACGTCACCATCGTCAACATCGCGCTCCCCTCCATCCAACACGACTTTCACGCGTCGGTCAGCGACTTGCAGTGGACAGTCGACATGTACTCACTGGTGATCGCCTGTCTCTTGATGCTCTCGGGATCAATGGCCGATCGTTTTGGCCGTCGTCGAGTCTTTCAGTTCGGACTCTCTCTCTTCGTACTCGGCTCACTGCTGTGTAGTCTCGCGCCGGGACTTGGCTGGTTGGTTGCCTTTCGCGGGCTACAGGCAGTCGGAGGATCGATGCTCAATCCAGTCGCCATCTCCATCATCGCCAACACCTTCACCGATCCCAAAGAGAGGGGCAGGGCCATGGGCGTGTGGGGCTCGGTCTTTGGACTGAGTTTGGCGCTCGGGCCCGTCCTTGGCGGAGTGCTCGTCTCGGGCGTTGGCTGGAGGTCCATTTTCTGGATCAACGTGCCCATTGGTCTCGCGGTGACAGTCCTGGCCCAGTTGTTTGTGCCCGAGTCCAAAGCCGGCCGGACTCGTCGGTTAGATCCCTTGGGCCAAGGGCTGGTGGTAATGGTGCTGGGTTCCTTGACCTACGCCATCATCGAAGGTCCTCGGCGCGGCTGGACGTCGCCGCTCATCCTTGGACTGTTCACCCTAAGCGCGATTGGTCTCGCGGCGCTGGCGGCGGTGGAGCTGCGCCGCCGCGAACCCTTGATCGACATGCGCTTCTTTCGAAGCGCGCCGTTCGCCGGGGCCAGCGTGATCGCGATCTTCGCCTTCTTCGTGTTGGGGGGATTCCTATTTCTCAACACTCTCTACCTCCAAGACGTCCGTCACTACAGCGCGCTGCAGTCCGGGCTCCTTACGCTCCCGATGGCGGCCATGTTGTTTGTTTTCTCTCGAGTCTCGGGGTCGATCGTCGGAAGCCGCGGGCCGCGACTCCCGCTCGTGATCGCGGGATTCCCTCTCACCGTGGGCGCCGTGTTGCTAACTCAGCTATCACTCCACACGCCGATCTACTACCTAATCGGCGCGTATCTCCTTGTCGGGATCGGCTGCGGGCTGGTGAACGCGCCGATCAGCTCGACGGCCGTCTCGGGAATGCCACTTGACCAAGCGGGCGTGGCGGGCGCCATCGCCTCCACCAGTCGTCAGGTTGGTTCCGCGCTCGGTGTGGCGGTGACGGGATCGATCGTGGCCGCGGGTTTGGGGTCGGCGTTCATCTCCTCCAGCCACGGCGCCTGGGCCGTCATCGCCGCCTGCAGTGCGGTGATCGTCGCGGCGAGCCTGCTCTCGACCGGCCCCTGGGCTCTCGACACGGCCCAGCGCAACGGCGAGCGACTGCGGCAACGCGCGGAACAGACGGCCTCGTGACGGGGGGCGCAAAAGAAGAAGCCGCCGCTCGCGTGTGGTCCGCCCTGCAGGCCTTCGTCGACGCCCATCACCCTCGAAGAGAACTGCAAGAGATTCTTGGCCTCGGTCGTGGACTGGGTCGAGTGAAGACCATTCTCCTCTTGGTGCAGGGACCCGCCACGCTCCGCGAGATCGCCGACTTCCTTGGCGTCGACGCACCGTACGCCACGGTGATCGTTAACAAACTTGAAGACGTCGGCTTCGCGGAGCGAGTTGCCCACCCCGACGACGACCGGCGAAAACTCGTTCAACTCACTCTCGCGGGCCGAGAAGCCGCGCGGCTAGCCAATGGGATCTACGCGCGACCGCCGGTGGCTCTGACTTCGCTGTCCTCTCATGACATCGCCACTCTCGAAACGCTTGTGGCCAAACTCGATTCGAGTGATTAGCTCGCGATGCTACTCAGCTCATCGAGGTCGTCACCAGAGAGGACGAGCCCGGCGCCGGTGACGTTCTCTCGGAGATGAGCGAGCGAGGACGTGCCCGGAATGAGCAAAATGTTCGGCGACCGCTGCAACAACCACGCGAGCGCGACGGACATGGCCGAGGCACCTAAGTCTTTCGCGACCGAGTACAACTCCTCAGACTGCAATGGTGAGAAGCCACCAAGGGGAAAGTACGGTACGTATGCGATGCCCTGGACGGCGAGTGAGTCAACGATCTCGTCATCAACTCGATGGGCCAAGTTATAAAAGTTCTGCACGCACACCACCGGCGCGAGGGACTGCGCTTCGGCGATCTGGGTCGCCGAGACGGTGCTGAGGCCGAGGTGCTTGATGAGACCTTCTTCTTGGAGTTGCGCGAGTACACCGAAGGGCTCGGCGATGGACTCTTCGATGGGACTGCCAAATCCGCCGACGCGAAGGTTGACCACGTCGATCGCCTCCAGGCCGAGACGATCCAGATTGTCGTGAACAGCCTGTCGCAGCTGCTCTGGCGATCGCGCTGAGGGCCATCCGCCGTCGGCGTCGCGCAGCGCTCCCACTTTGGTCACGATGTGCAGAGAGTCCGGATAGGGATAGAGCGCTTCCTTGATGATCTCATTGGTGATGAAGGGCCCGTAGTAGTCGCTGGTATCTATATGGGTAATGCCCAGCTCCACGACCTCGCGAAGGACGGCGATGGCTTCGTGGCGATCCGTGGGCGGACCAAAAACGTGGGGACCAGCCAGCTGCATGGCGCCGTAGCCCATGCGCGTCACGGTGAGCCCTTCGGCGAGTGTGTAGGTTCCGCCGGGAAGAGTGCTTGTGGGCATACGTCTCCTTCGTGCTTGAGAGTGCCTTAACCGCACATCCAGTGTCTGGGTGAGATCGGTGGTTGGCGTCAGCGTACGGGGACCGCAGTTGCCCCAAATCACTGGTAACGCTCGAGTAAGCCCTTACGCGCGAGAAGAAGTTCGTCCCAAGACGACAGGACCTGTCTCTGGTTGATCGGGCCACGGTATGAAATAGTCGGGGAAGCCGTCGTTTTCGAGGCGCGAAAAGCGGAGTAATTCGCGACTGATTCCCGCGTTGCCCATGGCCCATCCCGTCCTTGGCTCGAGGTCGCTCGGCGTCGATCGGTGCTCAAAGTTCGACCAGCACAGGCCATTGCCCTCGGGCGTTGCTCGCACACAGATGTCGTTGACAAGTACACGCGCAAAATCGAGCGGTTCACTTCTTTCCACGTGACGGTCGCACGCGAATGCCAGAACTCCCGCGGTCCCGCAGCAGCGGCCGCTGTTATCCCAGAATCCAGGTCGAATTCGTTCGGGCAGACCTGACTCGACGACGGTGTGCCAACAACGCTCAGTGAGATCCATCCACTCGACGCCTCCCGTGGCGGCGGCCAAGAGTCGAAAAACCTGAGCGTCCCCCGCCGGACCGTGGCACCAGCCGTAACTGAATCGCTCGATAAGTTCTGGGCGATAGGGCGGGTCAGAGTGTGGCACGAGGAAGCCATCACCCGTGGTCTCGTTTCGACTCACGACATCGGCGGCACCGGCGAGGGCGAGTTCCACGAGGTCGGCTCTATTGGTCGCCGCCCCGACCGCGGCAAGCGCCTCGACGATGCCCAGTGTGCCGTGAGAGATGTGATGAAGGCGAGAAACCACTCCGGTTCGATGGGCCCAGTGAACCCCACAGGACGTCCTCTCCGCCGTCTTCAAATAGGGTTCGACCGCGGTCAGGGCCAGGTCTAGGTCATCCATATACAGGGCCCCAAGTGCGATACCGGCGTTCCCCGCTAACAACTCAAATCGATCGCTCCAACCTTGACCAGCGAAACGATTACGCACGAGATTCACGGCGCTGGTCGCGCCCGAGAAGGCGCCGACGTCGCCCAAACGGTCGTGGACGGCCCACAGTGCCACCGCCATGCCGGTGACGCCGAAATAGAGAGAACTATCTTCCCACGCGCCTAGTGAGGCACCCAATTCGTGGCTGGCCGTGATCGCCACGTCTGCGAAACGATCATCACCGAAGTGACGGTGCGCTTCCAACAGCGCCATGACAATTCCCGCGGCACCTCCGTACAGACTCGGATCTCGTTCCGCACTCGAGCGAACGGTTCCCCATGCAAGGCCGCTCTCGGTGGCGAATGATGAGTCGATAACCCACTCCAGGGCCCGTGCGGCCACCTCTTCAGAGGTGGCGTGTCCTGTGCTCACGTGAACAGTATTGCTGGTCACCCATCCTCTGGAATCACTTAGAAGATGTCGACGTAACCCGCGAAATAGCGAGAGTGATGTCCATGTAAGCGCACCCATTCATCGGAATCGCAATATTCGTATGAAGTTTGCCGACACTTCGAAAACTCTGTGAGCCGCGTGACGGTGCGATGACAATCGACGCGCTGCTGTCTTTTCTTTCTTAACCGGCACTTACGTTGAGTACAGCGCGGTACTACGAAGACTTCGTAGGTGCCGAAGTAGGTAACAGGAGAGATAATCATGCGACGAAACTCCAAGTGGTTTATCGCGATAACTGTGGTTGTGGTGGTGGCGGCCGTCGCCATTGGTCTGGTGGCTAGTTCTTCCAACTCGCCCACGACCACTACGACAACGTCCAGCAGCTCAAACACGATCACGTTTGCCGAAGCCCCCGGGGCTGCGCCGAACTACATCTTCCCGTATTTGGGATGTCAGTACTTCTCGGTCGCGACGTTGAGTCAGTTCCAAGAGTTGACGTATCGTCCGCTCTACTGGTTCGGCACACCTGGCTCCTCGGCCGTGGACTACAGCCTGTCCCCCGCGAAGGCCCCAGTCTTCTCGAACAACAACAAGACCATCACGATCGACATGAAGGGCTGGAAGTTCGCTGACGGCCAGACCGTCAACGCTGAGTCGGTCATGTTCTTCTTGAACATGTACAAGGCCGACCCCACCTCTTACTGCGGCTACAACAAGGGATACGGCATTCCCGACCAGGTGGCCAGTGCGTCGGGCAAGGGCAACACGGTGACCATCAAGTTCACCGGTTCGGTCAACCCTAACTGGATCCTGTACAACTACTTGGCCGAACTGACCCCGATGCCCAACACCTGGGACGTCACCGCCGCGGGCAAGACCTCAACCTGCGCCAGTGGCACCTACGGCGCGGCGTCGACCGACACCGCCTGCAAGGCCGTGGAGAAGTACCTCGACAGCCAGGCGGCGACTCAGACGGACTTTGCGGACGCGCTGTGGACGAGCGGAGCCGATGGTCCCTGGAAGTTGACGAAGATGGACGACCTCGGCAACGCGACGTTCGTGCCGAACCCAACGTACTCAGGTCCCACCAAGGCTCAGAAAGGCATTGACTTCGTGAAGGAAGATGCCTTCACGACCGAAAATGCCGAAGAGACGGCGCTGCGTGGTGGCTCAATCACCCTGGGTACAGTCGACCCCACAGAGTTGACGTCCAACGCTCCCGCGCCGCTGAAGACCGGTCCCAACTGGTCGGCGATCTCCGCCAAGTACAACCTGGCGACCGGCTCAACCTGGGCCTTCAACTACGCGCCCTTCAACTTCAGCCCGAAGGACCCCAAGGCCGCGCTGGTCTCCCAGCTCTACATCCGTCAGGCCCTGCAAGAGGCCGTCGATCAGACGGCGATCCTCCAGAAGGTGGACAAGGGATACGGCGTGCCGATTGACAGCCCGCTGCCTCCGAACACTCCTGAGTCAGTCAGTGGACTGCCCAAGGCCCTGGAGCCGGTGCCCAACCCCTACCCCTTTAACCTGACCTCGGCGAAGAAGTTGCTGACCAGTCACGGCTGGAAGCTCAGTGGTGGCGTGGACGTCTGTGACTCACCGGGAACCGGGGCGACCGACTGTGGCAAGGGCATCGCCAAGGGCACCCCACTCGAGCTCAGCATCGTCTGGGCCAGTGGCACTCCGGCCCTGGACGACACCTTCAACGCCGAGGTGGCCGACTGGGACTCCATCGGCTTTAAGTTCACGCACTCCGAAGAGACGTTCAACGACGTGATCAGTGCCTGCGAAGCGGGCACCAAGTTCCAGGTCTGCTCGTGGGGCGGTGGCTGGAGCTACGCACCGGACTACTACCCCTCGGGTGAGACCCTCTTCGCCCCGGGTGGCGGCTTTAACGTGGGCGCCTACTCCAACGCCACCGAGACGGCGGACATCAAGGCCACCACTTTCGGAACGGCCAGTCTGAAGACCTACGCGGAGTTCACGGCGAAGCAGTTGCCGGTTCTCTTCCAGCCCCAGGCTGACCCGACCGGTGAGATCTTGAAGACCCTGAAGGCCAAGAAGGTCAACGGCGTTAACGGACTCGCGCAGAACCCACTGCAGAACTTCATGCCGGAGTACATGTACTACTAGATCGACATGACGGTCCCCACCACCCGACAGGGTCACGAGTGGTGGGGACCGTCACATCAAGGGCGCTGTCCTACGGCAAGGGCCACTAGTTCACGTCCACGAAATGCACCTCGGCAAGAGGACTGCTCTGCACCCACTCCTCCAGAGACCACTGACTAACTGGCCCCGCTTGACGATTGAATCTCTCAACGATGTCGGTGAGGACCCGGCGACGCTCAACGGGACTGGTGATAACAGTCGCGACCGCTGACAAGTCGGCCACGACGCCCCTCTTGAGGTGAAATGTGAAGTGCGGATCGGCCGTGAGATTGAGAAGCCAGTCTCTCGTTCGTGGCGCGGGGCGACCGCTTAGGTACGTGGACTCACCACACCGATAAAAACAGATCTCAATGCGTCTAGGTTCGCCGGTGCGTCGACCGATGGTGGTGATGTCGATCGTGCGATCGGCGAAGTCCGGAGAATTCCCCTTTTCGAGGGCCAGCCTCACCTCTTCACGCACGTCACGATGCTATGCCGCCTACTTCGTGGCATCACTTCGCTCCTGCGAGGCACCTTTGGCGAGTTCGTCTCGCGCAGCCTGAACGATGTCCGCGCTCGTATTGGCGTGACCGTTGATGCCCCAACCACCTTCGGGCGACTCCGTAATGAGAACCCACGTGCGATCGGCCTGAGTCGGATCTCCGGACGCCGCAGTGACGATCTCAGTGAGCTCCTTCACCACACCCAGTTGCTTGTCACGATCGAGCACACCTACCGGTGTCAGCACTTGCACCCGGATGTAGTTGGTGTCGCCTGCGGCGTTGGAGATGGACCCTGCGGGGAGCTCGTGAACGAAACCTGCGGTGTTGTCACGAAAGAGAGCGATAGGCGGCACCTTTTCCCATCGCATGACCGCGTTGGCCACGTCCTGAGCGAGTTGGTGCGTGTCCGCGAACGTGCCCTCGGTCGCGTAGACATCGATCATTGGCATCTCATTCCTCCTGTTCAACTATTATGAGCGTCATAATTGGGCCGAAGCCTATTCTATGACGGTCGTCATAGCAACTGGAGCGTGACGATGGGTGACAGCCGCGACAAGATGATCCAAAGCGCGGCGTCCCTTATTGGGCAGCGTGGCATGAATGCGACATCGTTCTCTGACGTGCTGGCCGACAGCGGCGCCCCCCGGGGATCGATTTACCACCATTTTCCTGAGGGCAAACGTCAGTTGAGCGAGTGCGCCATGCGTTTGACATCCGATCAGGTACTGGCATATATGCGCGCGGGGACGACCACGACCCCTCATGGCGTGCTGCGCCATTTCATGGCGCTCTTTCGTCAGGTCGTGGTCGCTTCGAGAGGAGCGGCCGGGTGTGCCATCGCGGGAGTAACCATTGACGTCACGGATGATGAGGACGAACTATTGCCCGTCGCGCGCGAGGCGTTTCAGGCCTGGGTATCGCTACTGACTTCGCAGTTGGAGGACACCGGGGTACCTGCGACGAAGGCGCATCGCGTTGCGGTGATTTCCGTTGCCGGTGTAGAGGGCGGACTCATTCTTTGCCGGGCGGAGGGGAGTGACGAGCCGCTCCGTGTGGTTGAAGAAGAACTAGTGGCGTTAGTGTCCAACGCCGAGCTACGCGAAGGGGGCGACCCCGCGTGTTGGTCGGGGCTTCTGTGTGAGGAGTGCGGTGTCGTCCTCACGGAGGGACCGCACCGTCCCACGTGCACCGCGACCCCTTGATTTAGACGGCGTGTAGTCCCGCCTCCTCGATCCACTTCCAGTGCGTTCGACCGTGATCACCGTTTGCTCCGAGCACTCCTCCGATCGTTCCGTCCGCCCAGGGCGCTCCCGGGAGCGGCTCCTCCAGCTGCGGGTCACGTAGCTCCGCGATCAACTGCAGGGTCGAGCCTCGGGCCGCGGCGGTCAGAGCCACGACCTCGGCGAAGGTGTCGTTTCGATGTTCTTGCTGGAACAACTCGGTTCTCTCGTTCACGATCGCCATGATCTCCGCCCGAGAGCGCTGCTGACCGCGGTCGTCGTTCAACAGGCCCACCGGATTCGTACCGCCCGTCACGTGGCGTCGTACCATCGCGGCGAAGTCGCGCTCTATGAGGGCCAGGTGAGCCAAGTGATCAAGGGCGTTCCATTTATTCTCGGGGTTGTGCTGACTCGTCGTCAACGGCCGACGCCGTTGCTCGTCGCTCAACTGGCTGAACTTCTCCAGAAGCCAATTGCGATCTTCGTTCAACTTTTGCTCCAGTTGCACGCGGTCCACGACGCCCCCTTTGTCCAGCCAACGCTAGACCAGCCTCGAGTCTTGGCTTTAGTCGCTACCCCGCTGGTCTCGAGGTGGTTCATCGTCGTAGTAGCGCTGCGCGTATCGCAACACCTGCTCGTCGTCCAGGTGATCGATATCGACGCGCACGTCGGCAATGATCTTGGCGGCCACGTCGGGGCGTTCCTTCTCGACGTACGAGACCCAGTGGTGTGACGCGTTCGCCTTGCCCTTCCCGTGGCCGAGCACCAGGATGGAGAGCGCCGGTGAGAGGACCTCGGTCAGTTCTCGCCAATACCGGGAACTGTCGTTTTCGTAGGTGCCGCGTGCATTCCCCGCCTGATGATGGACCTTGTGATAGCGCCCGAGGGGATCGGGGGCGAGGAGATGCTCGGGGCGTGAGCCCGGTGCGGCGTCCGTGGGATAGATCGTGGCCTCACGGTAGGCAATAACAGCGACGACGTTCCTTCCTTCGAGATCGTCGGCCACTTAGGCCTCTTTGCCCTTAGCTTCCATGTCCTTGACCACGGCCTCGTACCCCGCGGCGATATAGATGCGCCGAAGATCCACGACCTGTTGGACGTCGACGTCTTTGTGCTTGGGCTTCGTGATGACTTCGACGTTGTCGCCGAGTCGGACGTGGAATTTCCCGTCGTGCTCCTGTTCGACCGTTCCGGTCGCCTCGAGGAGGGACAAGACGTCGTGCCACTCGATGTTGTGGCTCGTAGGGTGTTGAAAGATCTGGAGAAGCGTGTCGCGATGGTGGCTGGTGAGGCGTGGCAAGTCTGATGTCAACGTAGATTTCCTCCGTACTTGACCTCAGTGTACCGAGCGACACAAAACGGAGCCACTGGTCAAGTGTTTCTACGACCCGCGAAACATCCGATCGAGGAGCGCCTCTTTGATGGCGGGGCGGCTGGCAAAGACGAGGAGCAGTGAGGCCTCGCGGGTGGAGCGCTCGGCCACTTCGCCCACGATCGCCGCTCGACTCCCGGTCGCGACAGCCAGCACGTGGGCGCTACGCACGGCTAACGCCGACGCCCGGGCGCGAGCTTCGTGTATCTCCTCGACACCCGCGCCATCGAGTTCTGCGCGAGCGTCGCGGAGTTCGTCATCGAGAGCCGACGGCCCGATTAACTCACAACAGCGCCGTGCGACCCCTAGGGCCAGCGAGCCGTTGACGCGAAGACCCTCGGGTCTCTCCAGACCCGGAGCGTAGGGCTGGCTGCCGAGGTAGCGGTCGTGGAAAACCCGCACGTCGGAGAAGGTCACGGTCACCGTGGAGCTTGCGTTCATCGCTGAGAGGTGCACCGGCGCGACGCTGAGTCCCTCACCCACTGACGCGTCGAGCACGAAACTCGCGACACTGTCCGTGCCGTCGCGCGCAGTCACCACGAGTTTCTCAACGATTCCCCAGCCGCTGACCCACGGAGCCTCGCCACGCAGCAGCCATCCCTCGCCGACCGCTTCGGCGGTGAGCCGTGGGGGACCGGGCAACAGTCCTCCGAGAGAGACCCCGCCTTTGATCTCGCCCGCAATCACCGAGGGCAGCATCGAGCGAAGTCTCTCGGGGGTCGCGGGGTCAAGGGCCGCCCCCAGAAGTCGAAAGTGCTGGAGCCACACAAAGGTCGTGGTCAAACACGCCGCCGCAAGTCGTTCGACCAGGTCACAGGCCAGGGTGAAGGAGAGGTCGAGCCCTCCGTCGTCCACGGGAGCGAACGCCCCGTACAGCCCCGCCGCGGCGAAGGCAGCCAAATGAGTCGAGGGAATGGTCGACGACTGATCAACCAGAGCCGCGTCGCGAGACAGAAGTTCGACGAGGGCGGGCAAGGACTCGAATGATTCCACGACTCCATCCTTATCGGCGCGGCACTGGGCGGAGACGGCCAACTGTGAGAACTACCAGAAATTGTGATAGAACGCACACTATGGATGTTCATCTGCGTCACCACTTGATACTGCAGTCGCTCCAAGAACACGGGGAGGTCCACGTCAGTTCACTGGCGTCAGAGTTGGACTGCTCCGAGATGACGGTCCGGCGCGATCTCGAGTCCTTGGAGGAGCTCGGGGGCCTGCGCAGAGTACATGGCGGCGCGGTCAGTCTGTATCTCAGCGCCGAAGAAGCCCCCTTTGACATCAGGGCGC
This sequence comes from uncultured Acidimicrobiaceae bacterium, assembly GCA_963756325.1. Lineage (GTDB taxonomy): Bacteria > Actinomycetota > Acidimicrobiia > Acidimicrobiales > RAAP-2 > RAAP-2. The sequence goes on along the minus strand of CAVWNE010000002.1, from coordinate 19,470 downwards.
TCGAGAACATTGAAGCCAAGGCCGCCATCGCCCTCGCCGCGGTCGAGCTGCTCGTCGAGGGGGAGACGGTGATCTTGGATGGCGGCTCGACGACCATGGAGGTCGCTCGCTCTATGCGCCAGCGCCGCCTCACCGTGATGCCGCTCGCCCTTCGGCCCGTGCTGGAGCTTGACGGGTGTCAAGGTATCAAGCTGCTCCTTCCCGGAGGAGAAGTTCGTACCAAGGAGCTGTCCTTGGTGGGCAGCCTGAGCGAGCACGCATTTACTCAGTTGCGATTCGACACGTTTGTCATGGGCATCTGTGGAATTGACGCCGTGGCGGGCGTGACCACACAGATGTTGGCCGAGGCTGAAGTGAAGCGCGCCGCCGCAAGGGCCGCTCGACGCGTCATCGCCGTGGCTGACGCGACCAAGATTGGACGCGTCGCCTTCGGTCACGTGTGCGACATCGGCGACATCGACATCTTGGTCACCGACTCCTCAGCCGACGATCTCATTGTCGATGAGCTGATCGCGGCGGGTGTCGACGTTCGCCGCACATGAGAGCGTGACGATCTCTCACGCGGGACGGGGGATGCGCCACTCGGTCGTCTCGGCCTTTTTCGTTCAGGGTTTTCTCTTCGCGTCCTGGACGGCTCACATCCCCCACGTGAAAGATCATCTGCACCTGAGCGATGGAACGCTCGGGATCGCGTTGCTCGGAGCACCGATTGGCTCGATGCTCGCGATGCTCGCGGTCTCACGACTTCTGCCCAAGTTCGGGAGCCGACGCGTCGTGCGCGTGGCGCTTGTTGGGTACTGCCTCGCCGGCCCGGTGGTGGGTCTCAGCACGTCGCTCGTCACGTTCTTCATCGCCTTCTTGCTGTGGGGGGTGTTTCAGGGATCGTTCGACGTGTCGATGAACGCTCAAGCCATCGCCATCGAAGGACGAGTGGGCCGGCGACTCATGCCGGGGTTCCACGGGTCGTGGAGCATGGGATCGTTGGCCGGGGCCGGCGTGGGGGTGCTCGGGGTCGGACTCGGCTGGTCGCTCAGTGAGCAGCTCCTGATCCTTGCCGCGCCCTGTCTCTTCGTGGTGGGGTGGCTCTCGACTCGAATGATCCCCGACGACCAGGCCCAGGTCGACGCGGAGCCCGCCGGGAAAGTCCGCTGGAGTCTCCTGCAGAACGCGATAGTCGTGCTCGCGGCCATCGCCTTCGCCGACATGTTCTGCGAAGGCGCGGTGGCCGACTGGACCGCCGTCTACCTGCACGGAACTCTCCACACGTCGGCCGTGGTAGCCGGGGTGGGGTACGCGGCGTATCTCCTCATCATGATGATTGTTCGCCTTCTCGGCAACCAGGTGATGAATCGCTTTCCCATCTACTGGGCGCTGCCGCTGCTCGCGATCGTCGGATCGGTGGGGCTCGCCCTCGGGCTGATCATCAATAGCCCGGCCAGCGTCCTCATTGGCTTCATGTGCCTCGGGGCCGGATTGGCGTTAGTCGTGCCGATGGTCTTCAGCGCGTGCGGGCACATACCCCACGTTCATCCAGGAACGGCCGTCGCCACGGTGTCGGCGTGCGGCTGGACCGGATTCGTCCTCGGACCTCCCCTCATCGGCGGGTTAGCGACACTGACCTCGCTGCGGACGGCGTTGTTCTTGTTGCCGGTGCTGACGGCGGTCGTGGTGATAGCGACCGGAACGGCGCGAGCACTTCGTGGTGGCGCGGTGACGCCCTCGTAGTAGGTCCTGCGCGCTCGGTGCGCCCAAGCGCGTATCTAGACAGGCACTGAACCAGGATCGAACGAACACTTAAGGACCCGTGACGTTCGAGAGGTCCTTGTCTTCCATCTCCCACGCGTGGTCCATCACGTGATACGCGCTGTGGCGAATGAGAAAGGGAAGGGTCCAGGTGCGCATGGGTGAGCGGGCGCCCTTGTGCTGCGCGCGTAGCGCCGCGACATAGTCCTCTCGGTACGCGAGGAGAGTCTCTCCGCTGAGGGCCGCGCCTTCGGGGACTCGTATGCCCACCTTCTTCGCGAAAAGCTCGATCTCGGTGCCGCGCGTGTGCCGGATGATCTCGTCACGCTCGCGACCCCCTCCGCGGATCCCCTTGCGCATCTCGGGGGAGACTCGGATCGCCACGTCGTCAAAGTATGACCAACACGAGCGAAGCAGTTTCACCTTTCGAGTGAACTCGTGGTCGTCCATCGGTCCTCGCTCGAGCGAACAGGGCGAAAAAGATATACCCCAGAAATCGGTGGACCCGGTGCCCACGCGGTCTTCAATCACCTCCAGTGGACCAGCCTCGTCGAACTCCGTGGTCATCCGGGCTCGCGTCGCCACCCGACGGTAGCGCTGGCCGTACGCCTCCAGGGTGGCGAGTGCCTCTTCAGGGGTCTTCGCACCACGGCTCCAGCCGGGCCAATCGAGGGCGAAGGCCACCACCTTTTTGCCCTTCGGTCCGCGTTCGAGGACAGTTCGCACCGACATCTCGCGCACGATAGCGCCCCCCTGCCTCAGAGGCGAACATTACGAATTCATGACGAACCCCCCACATTCGGGCTCTCGATTTTCCAGTTATTTAAGGGAAATTGCCGCCCATTTGCGCTGGGTCGAGGCCGCATGTAAGCGTTGAACCTCAATGGGTGGGGATCCGATAAGCCGTTTCACGTGGACTTACGCGTCGGTAAGAGTGTCGGCCTTATTCGCGACGCTCGGAACGATTCTGATCGCGTCTCTGTTTTCCTTCACCGGTGTCGCCAGCGCCAACGTGAGTGCGACCTACCACGAGATGCCCTGGACCGGAGAGCCGGGCGTAAGTCAGTCGTCGCGCTGCGTCACCGTCTCTCCGAGCTACGCCTGCACCGTCGGCGGCTACGCCACGTGGATCTCTGACCCGAGCGGCTGGGCCTGGAACTTCTATGGCGGCTCCGAGCCCAGTCACAATTCCTTTGGGCCGCATAACTGCACGCTGTACGTCGCCTTCCGGCTCCAAGAGCGGGGGATCACCCTCACCTGGAGTTCGAACGCCTTTGACTGGGCCGGCGCCGCCGCCGACCACGGCGCCACGGTCAACCAGACCCCGGCCCCGGGATCGGTCGCCCAGTGGAACAGCGGCCACATCGCCTACGTAGACGCGGTCACGTCTCGCTATATCTTGATCACCTCGGACAACTATCAGCCTTACGGCGCGGGAACCATGCCCGGGGGATTCACCGATAGCTTCATCATTTCCCTGAACTCACCCGCGATGCCCGACAATTTCGTTCATTTTCCCGCGCCCGCCACCGCGCCGACGCCCGCAACCCAGGTGCTCGCCGTGACCCACGCGTCGTAACTCTTAGACAAGGAGCGTCTAGCGGCGGCGAAGGACCACTTCGTAGATGATGCCGATGACGAGCCAGACCCAGATCCAGGCTTGAGCCGCGCCCACCAGGACGAAGTTGAAGGACGTAGTCCCGCTGCTCGAGGGTGTGTCAGCGTCGGCAAAACTCGCGTTGTCGCCCTTCCAGCCCCAGGCGTACTCCGGGGTGACCATCAACATGTACCCCTGCAAGCGCATCTCGTAACGCATGAGAGTCCCGAGGGCGCGGTACACCGGATCGGGGAGTCGTCCCAGTATCAAGGCGCAGATCCAAAAAGGGATGGCGAAGAGCGCCGCGCCGGCTCCGATGAATGACTCCATGGCGTACGCCGGAATGGCGAGGAAGATGCGGAACAGCACAGCCGCGCGATTGAGGTCCGTCAGCTCGGGAAACTCGACGTCAATGGGGTACGCGGCGTTGGGCTGGCCGTCGAAGGGCGGATACTCAGCGGTCAGCAGGTAAAAGTATGAAGTCACGCGAGCGGACCAACGGATGAAGCTCTGAAAAAAGTTCGCCATGCCGTCGGGCACGCGTCCGGTGAAGAGGGCCGTGAACCAGGCGGCGATGGCGACAAAGAACACCCCGATAGCGACGAAGAACAGGACGATGAACTGGGGGATCGCCAGGAGAAGTCGAATCAGGATTGTCCAGCGCGGTTGCAGCGGCGGGAGTCCGTCGACCAAGGGAAGTCGAAAATCTATGGTGTGGCTGGAGGCAGATCCCCGCAGTGCTTGATTCAGCTCGCTTGCGGGCACGGGCATCGGGGGGAGGCGATTCGGCTCGACCGGTTCAGGGGGCTCGCCCGGTATTTCGTTCTCGTCCATCGGAAACCTTTCGGTCGGGCCGCTACGTCCAGCCAATCTGGACTCTACCGACCCGCCACGCTCAAATGATGGACGGTCCATTCCCGGCGACGCGAGTGCGGTGGCGTCGGACGGCAGCGTCACCATGAACGAAGACGCCACGTTACGAACTCGCGAGACGTGTCTTCTTGATAATTACCACGATCGCGAGTAGGAAGAGTCAACCGTAAGCAACCCATCTGAAGGGGAGGCGATGGTCGAACACTCGGATGCGTCGTCCAAGGTTAGGGAACCTCCCTCGAGCAATGCTTTGCTGGCGCTGCTGTGTACTGCGCAACTCGTCCTGACGCTCGACTTCAGTATTGTCAACGTGGCGTTGCCGACCATCCAACGCGAACTGCATTTCTCCTCGGGCAACCTTCAGTGGTTGGTGACGGGTTATGCGTTGACCTTCGGTTCGCTGCTTCTGCTGAGTGGAAGAGCCGGGGACCTGCTCGGGCGACGCCGGTTGCTGGTGATCGGGCTATTGCTCTTCGCGGTGTCCTCGCTTACCTGCGGTCTCGCGCAGTCGTCGCTGATGCTCGTGCTCTCACGCATCGTCCAGGGAATCGGCGGCGCCATGATTTCTCCCACCGCCTTTGCCTTGCTCACGACCAATAACCCCGAGGGGCCGGCCCGTAACCGTGCGATCGGCTTATGGCAGGCGGCGGCGGCTGGGGGAGCCTCTCTCGGAGTTGTCTTGGGAGGGGTGCTGGTCGAGTACGTCGACTGGCGGGCCATCTTTCTGATCAACGTGCCGATTGTCGCGATCCTTTTGTTCTTCATTCCGCGAACGTTGGCGCCCAGTAACCCGGCGGAGGGAGTTCGTCTTGATTACCTGGGCGCGACGTTGGTCACCGTGTCGCTGGCCTCGTTGATCTTTGGCTTAAGCAATGGAGAACAGAGGGGGTTCACGTCGCTCGGCACCCTCGTCGCGGCGGCGGCCTTTCTACTTCTCGGGGCCGCGTTTTTCGTGGTCGAGCGACGCGTGCCGTCTCCCATGGTTCCCTTTGGTATTCTCGCCAATCGAACCCGACGCGCCGCCGACAGCGCCATGCTCATTATGGGGACGGTGGTCGTCGCCTACGTGTATTTCTCGTCCCTCTACCTCCAACTCGTGCTCCGTTTCAGCCCGGTCATTACGGGACTGTGCTTCATTCCGTCGACCCTGACCGTGATGAGTACGTCGACCCTTCTCACCCGTCGGTTGCTCTCGCGCATGGGCGTGAAGCCCATTCTCATTACCGGTATGGCCTTCATCGGTCTCGGGCAGTTATGGCTCTCTCATCTCACCTCTGGCGGAAGTTACGGAGTCAACGTTTTGCCGGGACTTCTCCTCACCGCGTTCGGAATGGGCCTGGCCTTTCCGGCAACCTCCGTGGGCGCCACCTCGGGCGTCGACCCGAGCCAACAGGGATCGGCGGCCGCGATCTTCAATACCAGTCAACAGGTGGGATCGGCTGTCGGACTCTCACTCCTTGCGACTATTGCCGCGGCGACGGCCCACGGGGCGCGAGGAACACTCACCGGGGGCTTTCGGGTCTCGTATCTCGTCGGCGCCGGAATATCGGCGCTCGGGATAGTGGTCGTGGCGCGGATGCTGAGCGCCCATCAGTGCCAGTCAGAGTTGATCCGGGAAGCGAGCGTGCAGCACTCTTCCTGACTGGTCGAACGACGCTCGACCTGTCCACTCGATGGATGGTCGTGCTACACGCGTCTAGTCGGGCAAGATGTATCGAACACGGAGGCGAAACAGTTGATATACGTGATGACACTTCAGTGCGACGACCAACCCGGCATTGTGCACGCGATCAGCACGGCCATCGTCGCAGTGAAGGGCAACATCCTCGAAAATGATCAGTTCACTGACCCAGTTACCAATCTGTTTTGTATGCGAACACGGTTCGAGACGCTGGCGGATGATATGGAGGGGATCAGGACTCGCCTGGCCACGGACCTGTCGCGATTTTCGCCCACCTTCGGGCTACGTCGAGAAGAAACCCAGCGCCGAGTGCTCATCATGGTCTCGAACTCTGATCATTGCGTCGCTGACCTTTTGTACCGGCGAGATAACGGTGACCTCCCCGTTGACGTGGTGGCGGTCGTTAGCAACCATCCCGACCTCGGACCGCTCGCAGCACGGCACGAGGTTCCTTTCTACGAGATTCCCGTGACGGCGAGCAACAAGATCGAAGCTGAAGCCCGACTGCGAGAGCTGGTTCAGGCGCTCGACGTCGACTTTGTCGTGCTCGCTCGCTACATGCAAGTGCTCTCACCTGAGTTGTGCGAAGAGTGGCGAGGGAAGGTAGTCAATATTCACCACTCCTTCCTGCCTGGTTTCAAGGGAGCGCGACCCTACCATCAAGCGCACGAACGGGGGGTGAAACTAATCGGCGCGACCGCTCATTTCGTCACCGCCGAACTGGATGACGGTCCGATCATTGACCAGGACGTAGTTCGGGTAAGTCACGCTCGAGCGCCCGAGGACTTCGTGGCGATTGGTCGCGACGTCGAGCGCGTGGTACTCGCTCGGGCGGTCAAGCTGATAGCCGAGGACCGTGTTGCTTTGGTGGGGCGTAGGACGGTCATTTTCTCTCAGTGAGTCGGTCGAGCGGCGCTCAGCAGTCGCTTCGATTCAGTTACGCGCCATTTTTCCCCTCGAGCATGGCCACAGAGCCACACGAGCGTTGGATCCTGGTTAGTCGTCATCTTCATGGATGTAGCCCACCCGGTCGGCTGTCCTCTAGGTTTCAATCGTGAGCGATTCCCTCAACTCCAATTACTCCAATACGCCAGTGCGGAGATACAACCAGCGGATGGCTCAGCGAGTAGCCAGACGCGCGCACGTCGATGAGCAGGGTGTGGCAGTCTGCTTCGCCTTCAACAATCTGCTTACTTCGCTGCTGATCGGAGTGGTAGAGGATGTCGCTCGGTACATACCGACGATTGGTGACGTGATCGAGTTGGCCATCAGTGTCGTGACGTTCTACTTTCATCGCATTGTGCTCGTTACTGATCAGAACGTTTACGTGTATCGGGATTGGCCCTTCCACTATCCCGGCAAGCAACTCGCCGCCTATCCACGCCACGCCGGCTTGGTGACGCTCGGCAGCCCGAACACGGGTGGATTTTCGAAGTTCATCCGCCGCGGGCAGTTGAACTTCGAAGACGGTCTTGTCGTGTATCACGGCATTTTCTGGATTCGTCGCGCGCGATACATCGTTCAAGAGGGGAATAGTCCCGCTGGCCGATGATCTCAGCCTGAGCTCGGGGCCCCATAGCTAACCCCGATCGAGTTCGACGGTCGACGCTCAAGCGTCCTACATCGCCTTCCGTTCAGATGGCCTACACGGTTGTGGTGTCAACCGATTCCCCACGGGTTGCGAGTTCGTAACACTCGATCTCGGGGCGACGATAGTTTGAGACAGCTGCTGCGCTATCCAAGTCCCGGGGTCACCAATCCTGTTTCGTAAGCGATCACCACCAGCTGCGCTCGGTCTCTGGCATTGAGTTTCGTCATCGATCGATTTACGTGGGTTTTGGCGGTCAGGGGGCTCATATACAGAGTGGCGGCGATCTCGCTGTTGCTCTGGCCCGCGGCGACGAGAGCGAGGACCTCACGCTCTCGTTCCGTCAACACCGAAAGGGTTACCGTGTCAATCGGGCGACCAGTTCCGCGTCCGGCGATGTTGGCGATGAGACGGCGGGTCACGCTTGGCGACAAGAGGGCCTCACCCCGGGCGACGACGCGGACGGCGGCGATCAGATCCTCAGGCTCTGTGTCTTTGACGAGGAACCCGCTTGCTCCGCCGCGGAGCGCTTCGAAGATGTACTCGTCGGTCTCAAAGGTGGTGAGGATGAGTACTCGTAGTCCAGAGAGATCCGGGTCGGCAGCGATGCGCCGGGTAGCTTCCAGTCCGTCGACAGCGGGCATTCGAATGTCCATGAGGATGACGTCGGCCGTGGCGCGCCGAGCGAGGTCGATCGCGGTCTGGCCATCCGCCGCCTCCCCGACAACTTCTATGTCTTCGGCTGATTCCGCTGGTCGCCCCCGTCGACTTGATGGAGAACATCGAGGACGGATCGCAACTCCCGCAAACCATTCTTGCTGGCGTCTCGAATCGCCTGGAGGGCGTCGGCGACGCGCTCGGGATTGTCGGCGAGTTGCATCGACGCCGCGCTGGCCTGCACATTAATCATGGCGATGGAGTGAGCCACCACGTCGTGCAGTTCTCGGGCGATGCGGAGCCGTTCAGAGACCACCCGGCTTCGTGTCTCTTCCTCTCGCGCTTGCTCAAGTTGGGCGTATCGCAAACGTTCGCTTGCCTTCCACTGCCGTCGGGCGGCGACTGCGGCACCGACGGCTCCGGCGGCGAGCATCTCAAACCACATGTCGAGTTGAGGTCCCCCGAGCCACCCCCATGGGCCCAGCAGACCCCCGACCAACCAAATGGTGAACGTGCCGGCGACCCCGAGACCGACCAGAACCAGCCGACTTAACGGGGTCACGGCCAAGAAATAGAACGACACCAGCACAGTGACCAGAGCGGCGCCATAGACCTGGCCCAACGCTGCCCACCCGGCGACCCCAGCAATCGCCAGAAGGAATACCGCAACGGGATGGGAACGTCTCCACCAAAGGAGGACGGCGGGAACTGCGATCAGAAGGAAGGCGGCCGGGTTTGGGTGGCTCCGCAGATGGAGACCGCCGTAACGGTGAGCCGGGTAAGCCTCGACCACTGATCCCACGACGCAGAGTGTCAGCACGAGTGCGACCCCGGCGGGCTCGGACCACCGTCCAGTGACGAATCGGAGCAGTGAGGAGCGCATCAGCACCAAGGGTAGATCGACGCCACGCCGTTGTCATGGTCCTTTGGCGGCAAGCGCGGAATACTGCATCCGCAGTATCTCGCTACCGCCGGTGGTGCAGTCTCGAAATCAGTACTCGGAGGATGCGCGATGAGGCGCGAGCGGGCGATCCTTTTTCTTGCGGACATCCCGCCCGAGCGACAATCGCCCGGCTACTTCCCAAGGAGAATCCAATGCTTACCACCGGCCGTATTCGACACGCCACCGTCGCCGCGAGTGCGGTGTCATCCGCCGCATGTTGGGCGGTCGTCGCCCACGTCGCGGGAGTTCATCTCAGTATTCAGTTTCCTCATTCAGCCATTTCGACGGTGGGAGTTGGAACGATTGTGGCTGCAGCCAGCGTCGCCACGTTGCTCGGGTGGGGCCTACTCACCGCCCTCGAACGGCGAGCACGAAACCCTCGAAAGACCTGGATCACTGTGGCAGTCGTTGCATTTTTTGCGTCACTCGGACTTCCGATCGCGTTCGCCACGACCACGTCGGCAATGATCGGGCTTATTGCCATCCATCTCACGGTGGTGGTGGTCGCCGCCACGGGCCTCGTCTGGGCGGCTCCTCGAGTTGGCGTCGCGTCAGCCGCGCCGCGCGCTCGACTGACTGACCACTTGAACCGTGCGTCAACGTCCAGAGCGAAAATTGCTGATCGCTTTTCTTATTGAGTCAAGCGGTGGGGCCGACTAAGTAAATGGTCGCGACCTCGGGTCGGTAACCGAGACGCGCATTCAAGCGATTGATCGGATCATTTCGTACCTCGTTGCTGGTGTGAAGCTCGGTGTAGCCGTTTCCAAGTGCCCAGTTGATTTGAGTCAACTTCAGAGCGCGCGCGATGCCGCGTCCGCGCCAGACTCTCTTGACGGCGGTCATGGAGTTTCCAGCGGCGGTGGGCGCAGTGAGTGACAACTTTGAGAAGCCGACGACCTCCGCGTCGGCGAGGGCAATGAACGTCGCTTCGGGAGAGTCCGTCGGCCGCTCCATAAAGTGCTCCATCCATTCCTCGAACGGCTCGGCGGAGACATCCTCGAAGCCCGGAATGTCAGGGCGAGCTTCGATGTCCACTGCGTACATTCCGCGCGCGAGTTCCGGACGCTCCGCCCAGGTCACGATTTCGATCCCGCTCGGACGTTCGACCTGAGATGGTGTGACGCCGGCAAGTTTCAGCACCAGGCGAACTTCGCGTCGTTCCTCGAGGAAGCCGCGACGCTGCGCGAAGGAAAGACTCTCCGCGTCATCGTGAGCGACTGACGCCTCCACCTCGCGTACCTCTCGCTCCTTGGCCCACGCGGAGAGCGCCTCGAACAGCGCCGTCCCGATGCCGCGTTTGCGCCGCGTGGCGGGCACAGTAATCATCGAAATCACCCGGTCGGTGCGATAGCCAAAGATGGCTCCGACGCCGGATCCCACGATGACGCCACCATCGCGCACGAGATAGTCGATGTAATCCTGAGCGCTGTCCCTGAATGAGTGCACCGCGTCGATCGTCACGGCGTCGTGCGGCCACACCGAGTTGTAAATCTCCAGCGAGGTCAACTCGTCGAGCGAGTTCATGCACGGTGTGACTTCAAGCACCTGGCAATCATGCATCGCCCCGCTGGCGGGAGACAAGTCGCCAAAGGAACAAGGTCTCCTCGCTCCATGCAAAGAACACCTCGATCATCGTTCCCGGTTGTTCAGTCCAGAGTGAGTATGAGAGAGCGGGCCCATAGTGCACACCAAATATTGCGATGCGACGGACTCTCGGAGTCACCCCTCCTTTCGACATTGACTCTGGTACGATCACCATCCGCCCATGTACGCCATCGATTACGTCATCTACACCGTGTGGGGCCTTTTCTGGGTGGCGTGGCTAGCGGCTGCCTTGACGGCGAAGCGAGCGGCTCGCTCGCGAGCACGACATTTCCTCGGCCTGAGGATCGTCGTTTTCGTCATTATTGTCTTGGTGAGTCGCTCGGGAGCCTTTAAAGGTCATCACTCCCTCGTGAGCAACCCGGTCCTCCAAGGCATAGGCATGGGACTGTTTTTGACCGGGTTAGGCCTGGCCGTGTGGGCACGGGTCTATCTGGGACGCAATTGGGGCACTCCCATGTCCGAGAAGGTGGACGCGGAGTTGGTCACTTCGGGGCCCTATCGGTACATCCGCAACCCGATTTACTCGGGATTAATACTTGCCGCCATCGGGACCGCGGTCGCTGTGAGTTGGTATTGGCTGGTTGCCGTCGTATTCATGGGGGCGTACTTCATCTACAGCGCGACCGTCGAGGAACACATCATGGAGCGCCTGTTTCCGGATGAATACCCGGCGTACAAGCGCTCGACCAAGATGCTGATTCCTTTTGTTTTCTGACCATTTCGATTGTGGCTCGAACGCCAATTTCGCGGGCAAAGAGCGCCGTAGCGCCCTTTGCCACCCACCCGTCATCGACGCGGTATAGCCGCTCTAGGAAGCGGTCGTAGGCCATCTGCCGCTGGAGCTGCGGGAGATTCCACCGACTCGTCTCCGCGACCACCTTGAGCTTGTCGGTGAGCGCTCGATGGAAGGCCATCGGACTCGAATAGGTACGCTTGCGTTCGCCCACGCTGGTACTGCCCGTGTGCTGAAGCTGTGCGAGTCGGTGCAGAGCGAGCGATAATCGAACCGCGGGCCTCTTGCATCCACTTCTCAGTGTCCTCATCACCGACGAGATCGAGTAGCCAGCGAAGGAGAGCGTCATCGCGGCGCAGTCCGATTTTTCCGGCGTGGGGGGCGAGGCTCACCGCGAAAGTTCCGGGGTAGTCGAAGCCCGGGCGGATGGCGTCGACAATAATCTGAGCGACGGCCCCAGGGTCCTCGTGGTCGTACAGCAGGTCAGAGACGATTTGTGCCGGCCGGGTCGCCGCCGGTCCGCGACGTTGAATCCATTCTTAGTCTGCGAGGTGGCGCTGGTGAAGACGAACATCTCGCCGTCGGCTCTGCTTGCGCCGGGCTCGCGTGAACTCGTGCCGGTCCGCGGGAGGTGGCCCACGCCATAGAGCACCGCCGCCGACCAGTGCGACACGACGCCTTCTGCAGGAGTGCGCTCCCACGCGGGTACGTTAGGAGCCAACTGCAGCCCCGCGGCTCGCAGTTCGATGTGATCTGGTGTGGGTGAACCCACGAGCCGATAGAGGCGGCGGTAGGCAACTCGCTTCAGAAGTGAGTCGGGCGCCGTCAGCCGTTCGAGCGTCCTTGCTGGAATCTCGACGTTTTCGAGTTGACGGCCGTCACGGGCCCCACTGCTCTTCGGCGCGACGCGATCCAGGGTCTTATGGCGTTCCCGTCCGATCACGCAGCGTACAGCACGAAATTCACGCAGACCGGCAATACCAAAATTCCGCGAGAACCATCACCAATTTCACCGATCTCGCACGAGGGGTGTCGCCGTTAGTCCTCTAAGTTGCATTTTGGCCAATAACTTAGGGCGTGGTGATAAGTCGGGAATGAAGAAAACGGGTCAGGACATCCATGGCTGCAGCGCTTGTTGCAGCCATGAGAAACTCACTCGCTCCTGTTCGAGGCGAACCGCCGGACCGTAACGATCCTCAATGAGGTCGTGATACAGCGCCCGCTCAGCATCGTTAAGGTTCGTGAGCGCTCGATTGGTGGGGCTGGGCTCGGTTACCCACTGCCGCGGATGTGCGAGCAACGTCTGTTGATCCATCATTAGTGATCTCGCGAATTCGAATTGAGATCGTAGTCGGTGCAAGATGTCGAAGCCGTGCGTGTCGATGTCACCCCAGTAGACGATCTCCCGGCTATGCATCCAGGGGATGTCTCGCAAGGCAGCAAGGCTGAATCCGGATCCGAAGATGACGATTGAATTCGGAACGGCGGGAAAGGCGAGGTAGGTGATCTCGTTCTCAACGACAAAGACGGTGTCGGTAACGAGTTCGAGAGCGGCAAGTTCCTCGGTGCGCAATGTGATCTCGCTGATGACTTTCGGGAACGCTGATTGTGGGTTGAGCAAACGGAACCGCGTATAGGTGGGCTTGGGTCGAAAGCGAAACCGGCGCGCGAAGTCCGCGGCGCTGTAGCGCGGATCAATCCGGTCCTCGGGCAGTACGGCCGTTAAGAGTTCGTCCAGCAGCTTGCGATGACGGTCGACGAATTTGGTGTCAAGGCCCTCAACGTCGATTTCGCGAAGGTAGAGGGCTTCCGTGATGTTCGTGATGATCCAACTGACCGCGGCCAACAAGTCGCCCCAGATGGCCTGATTCTCAACCGCGCTCAAAGGATGGGCGACCACCCACGGTACGAGCGTTGGCACCGCGGCTTCTGTTTGTCTCAGTATTGCATCGAGCGAGCGAACGTCTCGGTTCGTTCCGATCAGCGCACAGAGTTGTTCGAAGCTCTCGATCTGGACTCGGGCCGGCACCAAGTTTGCACCAAGGTTCTTGCCCTTTATGGTACGGTGCGTCACCGCAAAGCGCGTGGCGCCTCCACCGGTATGGCTGTCGCGCTGGAATCTTTCGGCCCAGCGAATCGCGTCATCAAATTGATCGAGCAACTCGTTCGCCGATGGCGCTTTCACGAGGAGTTCGATCGGTTTCCAAGGAACTTTTTCGGCGTAGTCCCTCAAATAACGTCCCGTGGCCCAACGCTTGCGCAGGGTGGCCAGCAGGTCATCGACGTTCGTCCAAGAGGTCATGCGCCGGGGTCGCCGGTAACGCCGTTGCCCTCAGCGGTATTCTGACTGGCGGCATCGACACTTCGCTCGAGACGACGGCGCCGGTACTCGGTAATCGTGAGGCACTGGAGTCGTGAGTAGTTACCGTTGGCGTTGTCGACAAAGCCAACGGCCGCCACGTGGGGCTCGATCACATGGATCTTCTGCAGCGGAGTCACGATAAGGAGTTGCAATCCGAGACGGGTGAAGAGGTGTAAGGCATAGCGGGTCGAGACTTCTGAACCACGACTGAACGCTTCATCGATGACAACGAATCGGAAAGCCTTCGATCGCTCGGCCTCCCAGTCCAACTTGAACTGGTACGCCAACGACGCGGCCAGAATTGTGTAGGCCAGCTTCTCCTTCTGCCCACCGGACTTTCCCGCCGAGTCGCTGTAGTTTTCGTACTCAACATCGTCGGCTCGCCATCGTTCGGAAGCGGAGAAAAGGAACCACTGTCGGACGTCGGTCACTCTGCGAGTCCAGTTACGATCCTGTTCGGTGGTGCCCTCTCTACCCTTAAACCGGTCGATGATTCGCTTGACCTGAAGGAACTTCTCTTCTGAGTACTGGTCGGAGGCGCTCCCACCAACTACGTTGTCCGTGCAGGCGCGCAGGTCAGCACGGAACTCGCGAACTTCAGTGTTAGTTGTCTGGTTGGCCATGAGTCGGATGTAGCGCCCCTCGTTATAGTCAATGTCGGCCAAGGACTCGTTGATGGTTCCGATGCGATCTTGGATCTGCTTCTCGTGCTTGTTGAGTTGGGCCGAGAATCCGGCGACGTCGCGGATCGCGTTTTGATTGAGATAGTCCTTGAACTCGCGTTCGAATCGGGGAAGATCGTCGTCGGCTACTCGTTGATGGAGTCGGCGATACTCTGGGGCCGATGCGAGCGAGTCGTCAAACTCGATGGTTTCGTGAGGGTACTTCCCCCGGAATGCGCCCATCAACCTCACGATGCGCTGCGCCAGCGAACCCTCTTGTTTGGTGATCGCGTTGAGCTGGTGCACGAGGGAGGCATTGATGGATTGGTGAACGGTGGTGAGGCGCACCACGTCTGGCGCATAACCGTCGAGCTCGGACGCCATCGCCAGGTCGATCAAGGTGAACGATTCGGTGGCGACCTCCACGGCCTGCGCATTGGATAACATCGCGCCAACGCGGTCCAACTCGGCCTCGGCGGTGCGTTGTCGGCCCTCGGCAGCACCCCGGTCTCGTTGCAAACCGTCACGTGAGTGCTCGTGGGTGGAGATCTCTTGTCGGACTCGTTCGCGCTCTGATGTTAAGAGGACCAGCGTGTCCGATGACGACGTGATACGAAGTCGTTCGTCGTGCAGCGCCGCAATTTCACTCACCAGGGCTTGCCAGTCCAGGTCGTCCCAGTTTGAGTGCTCACCCAGACGAGCCAACGACTGGAGTTGGAGTGAAGCTGTCTCGTCGTGATTCGCGAGGTCCGCGATGACGCTCGAGAGGGAGATCAGTCGCTCCTGCAGTGTGCCGGCGTGGGTGAGTAGAGCGTCAATTTTAGCCTGATTCGTCCAACCGAGCACGTACTCTCGGCGGTCGTCGATACGTCCGCGGTCGTCCTTCTCGTGGCGTTCTTTGTCCTTGATCTGTCCAGCTCGCGTGACCGCCCGCTGCGTGGTGCGAAACTCGTCAACCGTGTCCACGCACGCATGGTTGGCCCGCCTAGAGAGCTCGGCCATCAACCATGTCTCGAATCCTGACTCGGGTTTCAGTTCGAGCATGTCGACTAGCAGGGGATGGGCCGACCGGCGTTCGGGCAGGGTCGCAGGCGCCATCCGGGTGGGCACTCGGTAGTAGACAATTCGGGCATTGAGATGGTGGTCGTTGATCCAGGCCGCCACGGCTTCGTAACGCTGATCGGGAACCAGCAGGGACAGGGCGAAGTTGTGCAGTACGCGCTCAGCCGCGCCTTCCCATTGGCTGG
Source organism: uncultured Acidimicrobiaceae bacterium (assembly GCA_963756325.1). Taxonomy (GTDB): domain Bacteria; phylum Actinomycetota; class Acidimicrobiia; order Acidimicrobiales; family RAAP-2; genus RAAP-2. The sequence continues at coordinate 3,779 of CAVWNE010000002.1, read as the reverse complement.
CTTCTGCGAGGACCTGGATCAACTCACCGGCGAAAGGTAGCTGGTCGGGTTCGATGGCGAGTTCGTCGCACAGGCGCTGGCGTAACTCGAGGCTGTTACGGGGAATGTTGCTGCGACGCATCTGCAGGCTCTGCAGCTCCCTGTTGACTCCCTCGGATTGCTCGTTGATCGAGCGTTGTTCGAATCGTCGCTCGTTAAGATTGTTCTCGATGGCGGCGAGTTCGCCCTCTAGTTCCACTCGCCTGACGGCAGCCCGGTCGTGGGTGGCGAGGAACTGTTCAGCGACCGACACCTGGTCCATGCCCACCTGCCCCAACAAGGCGTTGAAGCGGTTGAACTTTGCTTGGCGAATTGGTTTGTCCCGTTGGTGGTGCTCGATCGATCTCTCTATGTCGGCTAGGCGGTCACCTCCGATTCCAGCAATCTGCAAATTCAACTGCGCCTCGGTTTCGCGCAGGTCCCTGACGCTGGCTTCTTGCGACTCAAGTTCTTGACTCAGATCGTGCAACTGGACCGAGAGAGATTCGAGTTCATGGAGAAGGGCCTGGCGCGTACGGTCAGCGAAGTAGAAGGGCAGCGCGGCAAGTTGGTGCTCGAGGGTGGCGCGCGAGTTCGACATCTGATCGTAGGAGTCGAGGTCGATCACGAGCGGCTGGAGCAGGTCCAGTTGGGCGCGAGCCTGCACGACCGCGTCGTGGGCTTGGGTGAGGTTATCGAAGTGATCGATCAACGAGGCGATGTGACTCTTGGTGTCGAAGGGCTCAAGCATGTGGCTGCGAACAAAGTCATTGAGGTTGTCGACCGCCTTCATTGACACTGTCTGGTGGAAGAGCTCCATAGCCTGCTCGGATTCGATGCCGAGTCGGCGTCGGAAGTCCCGACCGTACTCGGGGAAGCTGTCATATACTCTCGCGCCGCTTTCGCGCAGCCGGCGTTTCAGGAAGTTGAACTCGGTGCCGAACTCAGAGAAATCCTTAGCGATCGACTGGTCAGTGTCGGCGACGACGAAGAACCGCTCGGGCTGACCCGAGCCCATATCCTTGGTACGAAACACCTGGGCCAAGGTGACCGTGGTGGCGTAACCGGTGTTGGTGAAGACTCCCAATATGACCGAGAAGTGCTGGGTACCTCGCAAGGCCACCGGACGTGAAACCCCCGTCGTCTCGTTTCGTTCGGACTTGTAGTGTCCCTGAACGTAGGATCGCAGATCGCGCTCACGGGTTTCGGCCCCGGCGGCTTTGTTGTAGGAGATCTTGTTCGCCGGTAAGAGCAGTGTGGTGATCGCGTCTACGAGTGTGGATTTGCCCGAGCCGATGTCGCCCGTGAGCAGCGCGTTGCGCCCCCCAAGTTCAAAGGACCAGACTTTTTGGTCGAAGGTTCCCCAGTTGAAGACTTCGAGGCGTTGCAGACGACTTCCGGGCAGTCGGTCGGGCAGTCCGTCGTCGAGGTCGATCAAGCTGAACAACGGCGACATCAGCCAGACTCCTCGACGTGGCTCAATTCAGTCAGGTACTCGTCCAGTCGGGCGTCGAACTCTGAGAGCCACTGCCCGTCGACATAGGCCTTGAGGATTCTTCGGACCTCGAAGAGGTCCTGCTCGTCGCGCAGTCGGCGAAGAAAACCGAGTTCAGTCACCTTGTTGATGTGGGCGTCGATTGTGTCCACCAGTCGGGCGTCGTTCGTGGAGTCGGGCATGAATAGCCGGAGCATCTCTACCATTTGATCGCGACTGAGGATCAGTCGGGTGTCCGCGCTGCTGGCGTCGAACTCGGCCAAACGCTTGCGCAGGAGGGCTAGCAGAACGCTGACGTGAAAGGAGAGGGCGCGACGGGCCACCAGTCGGGGAAACTCAGCGGCGTCGTCGTCGATGGGACGGCTGCGCAGGAAGGCGTAGCCCTCGGCTTCGTCGACCACGACGCTCAGTCCAAGCACCGTTACGTAGTCGTTGACCTGGTGGCGAACTCCGAGCAAGACGATCCAAAGCTTCTCGTGGGTGTCGCGGTACAGGGGTCCCTTCATGAGTTGGATAAGAACAAGGGATAGGTCCGAGGTTTCAGTATTTGCGACGGACGTCATGTCGGTCATGGCATCTCCAATGGGTCGCGGCTGAAGTTGACTCGTGGCAGGTCGGCCACGCGCTCCACGTCCGCAGCACACCACTCGATGCGCTCGCGTCGCTCTTCGTCGAAGATCACGGCGAGCCCGGTTTGGTTGAGTGACAGGTAGCCAACGAGTTCGGCCAGGCCCTGCTCCAGTGGTTCGCCGATGATCACCTCGCTTAGGCTGACTTGGTCGTGACGCCCCAGCGAACTGAGCACCCGCTGAGCGAGCATGTCGCGGTCGACGTAGAGCTGGCTTAGCATGGCCGAGGAGTCGAAGTCGTTGTTCCCCTGCTCCATAGACTCGCTCTTCAGCGGTGCTCGCAGCGTTCGCCGGTACAGCGGACGTTCCATGGGCAGTCCGAGCGTGAGGCCAGTGTCGTCAAGTTCCATGTTCACGGCTGGGTTGGTTTGGTCACGGACTCTCAGCGCCTTGGCCTCGATGGCGCGCAGCAGGTCGAAGACGCGCCGGTTCTCCAGCCACACCTGATCATCGAGAAAGCGTCGGAGTTGATCTGACAGTAAGCGGACGGTGGCCTGCGTTCGCTCGCTGGCGTCGATCCAATCGAAGTGAATACGGCTGAGTCGGTCGTCGCGTCGACCGAGATCTTCGATGTCCTGTAGTCGTTCGAGCAGCTCGGTGAGCTCAGCCTGCTTGTGGTATGACAGCAAGAAATCGTAGAAGGCCTGAAAGCTTCGGCCCTGGTCGGACTCGGAGATGCCGTTACGACTGCCGAGCGCCTCATCGAGAAGTGCGCCCTTCGTTCCGCTCCAGCCGGCGATCTGTTCGCGCAGATTACGGTCGAGCTTCCGGAAGTTCTCCTCCACTTCTCGAAAGTCGGCGAGGAGCTCTCTGGCCGTGCGGGCGAATTGCTGGTACCGATCACGCTGGCTCACGGCGTCAAGCACCGTGATCTCCCCGCGATCGGCTCGGGCAATCTCCTCATCGATTTCGGCACGCCGTCGGCGCAGCTCGACGAGGCGGTGTTCGGGATCATCATCGGCGCCAAACACCATTTGGCGAAGTAGGTCGAAGATGATGTTGAGGCGTGACTCGGTTCCGATGAACTCGCGCGCAGGGAGGTCTCGCACCCAGAGCAACGCCTTTTCAACGGAGGGGGCGAGGTCAAAATGTGCCTCGTCAGACCCCGACGGATAGTACTTGCGAAGCCAGGCGTGGTCCGTTGAGGCCCAATCGTCTAAGTATGCCGACGCGGTCTTGGGGTATGCGTTCTCACCGAGACGCTGGTTAAGCGCGTACAATTCCTCGTCCAGCGCCGTCGCGAGGACTGAAGCTGGAAGGTCGCTGGAATTGTTGTCAACGAACACGCGGCCAAGGAAACTAAGGACGAGCGCGGCGTTATTGGAGCGAAGGAGCGCCCACGCCGGGTGCTGCGCCCGTAGCTGAGCGAGCTCGTCGTAGTGCATCGTCACCGGGTCCTGCCGCATTTGGGAGTAGAGGCATTCCAATCTTGGCAGAACGGATGGGACACCAGATGAGCGTACGCCACTGGTGTGACATCGATTAGTCTCGAAGACTAGTGACGGACTAGCCTTCTGAGCTTGTCATTAGTTGCTGTATCCCTGCACGCACCCAGTTGTGACTGTGGGACTAGCGTGCATATCGAACGAGTTCAGCAACTACCGCCGCGATCGCGTTGCTAAAGTCCACCGCGAACA
>CAVWNE010000001.1:0-30975 GCA_963756325.1 uncultured Acidimicrobiaceae bacterium | reverse complement strand
ACGCAATTTGAGGAGCAGATGTCACCGCGGAGATGCTTCGCAGTGAATCGATAGGAGATCGTACCGTGTCAGCGTCCCTGCCAGCTCAGCCACGATTGGAGCGAACGTCTCCATGGATTCACCGGGTACCACGATGTTGCTGAATCCCCACCTCTCGCGGCGCTCTACGAGACGCTCGCAGATTTCATCGTGAGTACCGATGAGGAGAACGGGAAGGTCGAGTGCTTCCTCTCCGGGAAATCCAAGCATTGTTGCGCTGCGAATTGCTGCGCGCCGGCTATTTACCACCGCAGTGGCGGTAACGGCGATTTGAATCTCTAGATCGTCGAATCGCTCGCCAGCGGAGTCGCGTACCCATTGAAGACAGCGATCAAAGTGAGCGAAAGTAGCGGAGCGCGACACGTCGTCACCCTTTTCGCCGGACACGAGACTTGTATTCACTCCCACGATGTCCGCATGCGTCGCTGCCAAGGAGAGTATTCGTTTGCTGCCGCCTCCGACGAGGACTGTAGGTAACGATCTGGGCGGGGGTCACATCGGGCCCCTCTACAGAGTAAAAACGACCCTCGAAGGTTGTGGCCCTCGCGCCACAGGGCCTTCATGATCGTGAGACTCTCGCTAGCCTTTCGACTCGTACGCCTGGCGGGTCATACTCTATTCCGGTTTGCTGATAGTCGCTGCGGAGCCAGCCAGCACCAAGCCCCACTTCGATGCGGCCCTCGGCCGCGAGCCCGAGCGTGGCGATCTCTTTCGCTAGAACGACCGGGTTACGAAGATCGTTATTTAAGACGGCGGTGCCAATATGCAGAGAAGAGGTCGCTTCCGCTGCCACAGTGGCGGCGACGAGGGGACCGAACTGTGCGTCAAGGTGGTCCGTCAGATAAAGCACCGAGTAACCCAATTCTCCTCCGCGGAACGTGATCCCGCCACGCGGACATGCTGGGCGCCAGTGATGAATGCATGGCGAATCGAAACGGTCGCAACTTCTTAACCCCAGTTTCGACTGCATTCGCTAAGTGGGCGCAACACGGTCGAAGAACAAAGTTACTGTTCACTCCTCGGTATAGTAGGCGGCATGCCAACACTTGTAAGGACGGTGGGCCCGGAATCCACGCCCACTGACATCGCGAAGATTGTGAAAGAAGACGGCTGTGTCGTCATTGAGAATCTCGCTTCGCCCGATCCATGGATCAGATCTTGGCCGAGGTGGAGCCGCATCGAGAAGCCACGCGAGGCGGAGACACCGAGTTTCTCGGGCATGCCACGAGACGTACCGGCGCGCTCATTGCCCGTTCTCCGGCGCCCGCGCTCTTGTCACCAACCCTACGATTCTGAGCACGCTTGATCTCACGCTTGGTGACCACGCCAGCACGTTTCAAATCGACTTAACGCAACTGATCGACATTGGACCGGGCGAGCCCGGTCAGATGATCCATCGCGACCAATGGTCGTTCGATCACTTTCCCTTTCCGAAGGGCTTTGAAGCGGAGATCGCCACGATGTGGGCGGCGACGGAGTTCACCGAAGAGATGGGTGCCACTCGCGTCATTCCGGGAAGCCAACTCTGGGACGACGATCTTTCTGACGTGGACCCCGAATTAGCGACGGGAGCGGTCATGAGCAAAGGCTCGGTGCTGCTCTACGTCGGATCTCTCTATCACGGTGGTGGTCCGAACAGATCCACGGTTCATCGAATCGGCGTGAACATTGGATACTCGTTAGGGTGGCTACGACAGGAGGAGAACCAGTATCTGGCGTGCCCTCCCGACATCGCTCGCACTCTCCCTGAGGGACTACTTCGACTCATGGGCTATCAGCGGGGCGCCGTCGGACTCGGTTACGTCGACGATGTGAGAGAACCAATTGATTGGCTCTACGACCTTCCCTCGGTACAAACGGACTACTACGCGTATCGACGAAGCGCTCGTTCCTTGCTAAAGCGAACAGAGCCGTACGCGCCGCCCAAGGACTAAGTCGAGGATTTGTTGACGGTGAGTCGACGGCGTCGCCGGTCGCGTGCACATCAGCTGCGATCGGACGATTACAGCGAGTAAGAAATCACAGTGCGCTGGTCCCCTTGAAATGATCCACCTCTAACGAGAGTCCCGATGCTCCAGAATGGAGCCAGGAGGACAGCATGAAGAAGAGGCATCACACCCCCGAACAGATCATCAGGAAACTCGCCGAAGGCGACAAGTTGCTCAACCAAGGCGAGGAACTCACCGAGGTCTGCCGGCAACTCGAGATCGCCGAGTCGACCTGGCACCGCTGGAAGGCGCAATACGGCGGCATGAAGGCGAACGACGCCAAGCGCCTGAAGGAGCTCGAAACCGAGAACGGACGGTTGAAGCGAATCGTCGCCGATCTCACTCTCGACAACGCGATGCTCAAAGAGGTCGCCAAGGGAAACTTCTGACCCCGAACGCCCGTCGTCGAGCAGTCGTGATGCTCGAAGAGACGTTCGGGGTCAAAGAACGCAGGGCCTGTCGCGTGGTGGGTCAGCACCGTTCGACCCAGCGGCTGGCAACTGCCTTGCCCGATGACGACGAACAGGAACTGCGCCGATGGCTCGTCGCCTTCGCCAAGGACCACCCGCGCTGGGGTTGGAAGCGCGCGGCCCAGCACCTTCGTCGAGACGGCCACCGCGTCAACCCCAAACGCGTCCAGCGTCTGTGGCGTTTAGAGGGCCTGAAGGTCCCCTATCGCAAGCGCAAGAAGCCCCTGCGCGGAGTGGGGGTCCACGTGGGCGCGATGAGCCCGATCTGTCCCAACGCCATCTGGGCCATGGACTTCCAGTTCGACGAGACAAGGAACGGCAAGCAGTTGAAGCTCCTCAACATCCAAGACATCTTCACCAGGGAGTGCCTGGCGGTGAAGACCGAACGCTCCATCACCGCCGACGACGTCACGACACTGCTCGATCGACTCGTCGCCGAACATGGCGTGCCGGCCTACCTGCGCTGTGACAATGGTCCCGAGTTCGCGGCCTATGCCATTGCCGACTGGTGCCGGTTCAACGGCTCGGCGACGACGTTCATCGATCCCGGCTCACCTTGGCAGAACGGACACATCGAGTCGTTCAACTCACGACTGCGCGACGAGTTCTTGAACGGACAGCTCTTCGAGTCGCTGCTCGAGGCTCAGGTGCTGCTCGAAGACTGGCGACACGAATACAATCATGAACGTCTCCACAGTTCTCTTTGCTACCTGACGCCAGTCGAGTTCAAGGAGCTATGGATGCAGCAAAACCAACAACGACTCTCAATGGCGCTGGACCATTAAGAGGGGTCCCCGCAACAGTTCGTGCTCAAGAACACGTGGCACTTGCTGGTTCCATCGACCCGAAGTGCGCCGGTAACATGGCACCATGAGCGACGTCGACGCAACGATAAGGGAAGTGCTCGAGGCACACGGGCGCCTGCCAGTCCCGGTGGATGGCCTGCAAGAAACCGATGATCTCTTTGAGAACGGGCTCACGTCTCACGCCAGCGTCAACGTGATGCTGGCGCTGGAGGATGCCTACGACTTCGAGTTCCCCGATGAGCTCTTGGTGAAAAGCACGTTCGAGTCGATCGCGGCGATGCGAAACGCTTTGAATACTTTGGGCGTCACTGCGTCTTCGTAGTTTCCCGGTTGACCTTCAGGCGACGACGGTTCGATACGGCTTCAGGCCGGCAGCCGCAATTAGTTCGTTCTCGCTTAACTGGTTAGACCGGTTCAAAGGCATCGCTGTGACGCGCTCGAATCGATCGGGAATCATGTTGTCAGGCATTAGTTGCCGGGCCGCGCGTCGGAGATCGAGATCGGAGTTCTCTCTCTCGGTCAGTACGAACGCGACGATTCCTAGCTCGCCATCGTGATCAAACGTCACGCACGCCGCTGACTCGACGCCATCAATCCCGTTCATCAATGCACTTAACTCGACGAGTGAAATGCGTACCCCGCTTCGTTTTACCACTCGATCGGCGCGGTCCACGAATACGTAGTTATCGAGTTCGTCGCGATAGACCAAGTCTCCGGTGCGGTAGAGAACTTGATTGGCCGCGTCGTTCCAGTGCAGTACGCGGCTTGTGAGGACAGGATCTGCCCAGTACCCATCCATCAGTTGAACGCCGCCGATGTAGAGCTCTCCGACCTGATTCGCCGCCTCTACTATTCGTCCCTCGTCGTCGACGAGGACAAAGGAGATGCCGGGGTGAGGACGTCCCATGGTGATCGTGCCGTCCTTCGTTGTCTCAAGTGTCAACTCAACATTGGTCACCGCGATGGTGGTTTCGGTTGGGCCGTACCGATTGAAGACGCGAACTGCCGGGGCCTGGGACCACAGCGTACGAAGGTCAGCGACGGACGGCGCCTCCCCGCCGAGGGCGATCATTTTTAACGTCGAGTCCTTAAGATCCGACACCTTTCGACTGGCGAGCAACAGTCGTAGATAACTGGGCGTGAATCCCGAGTACGTGATGTGTTCCTGCGCCACCGTGCTGAAAAACGCTCGAGGGTAGAGAAGAGCCTCTCGGGGTCTCGTCACTACCGTGCCCCCTGAGACCAGGGTGGGAAACAAGTTGGCGTACGCTCCGTCGAAATGAAAGGGAGAGACGCACAGTGTTCTCGTGGCGGGGCCCAGCTCGAGCGCGCTCAGCGTCGAGTGCACGGCCGCCGAAAAAGCCCTGTTGCTGATCTGCACGCCTTTCGGCACCCCCGTCGTTCCTGATGTGTAGATCATGTACGCCACGCCGTTCGAGGCTTCTCTCAGCCCGGCGGGCTCGTCTTCACGAAGTAGATCTATCGCGACCGTTTGCCGGCCATCGAGGGATGTCGAGGGCGCGGTATCTACGCCGGCGGACGTGATGATCAGCACAGGCGCGCAATCTGCGATCACTTTCTCGAGCCGAGACAGCGGATCGGTAACCGCGAGCGGCACGAAGACTGCTCCCACCCACAGACAGGCCAGGGCCATCGTGACAAAGTCGACGGAGTTAGGGATAAAAAGGGCGACGCGATCTCCCGCGCTGAGGCCTCGAGCTCGAAGTCCCGCGCCAAGTCGTCCGACGTCCTCTACGAGTTCGGCGTACGTCAACTCACGATCTAGATCCTTCACCGCGGGATGACCGGGCGTGAGACGAGCCGTGTCGATGATCGCGCGTAAGACAGAGGGATTCGCCGGCTCTGAACTCCCGGGCACACTCATCCTTGCGCTCCGCGCAACAACCTTCCAGGAAGTTGGCCCGTCGCCTCGCCGTCCTCGAAGGTCACCTCGCCGGTCTTAACCGTGTAGCGGTATCCCGTGGCCGATTGGAGCAGGCGACGGCCACCGGCGGGAAGGTCGGTCACGATGCGGGGCGACAGACAGGCGAGTCCCTCAAAGTCAATGACGTTGAGATCGGCGAGCAGACCCGGGGCAACAATGCCCCGATCCAACCAACCAAAGTGCTCAGCGGAGCGACGCGTCAACTGGTGAATGACAGCTTCGAGGGGAATGCTCGTGGCCTCTGAACGATCACGGGCCCACAAAGTCATGTAACTGGTCGTCATGCTCGCGTCGCAAATCGCGCCGCAGTGCGCGCCACCGTCGGAGAGCCCAAACATCGCGACGGGCGACGTAATCATCTCCCGTACCGCCTCTAAGTTTCCGTCGGCGAAGTTGAAGAGCGGGGTGTACACGAGCTGGCGGCCATCTCGCTGCAACTGCAGGTCGTACGCGAACTCGCGAGGATCGACCCCCAACCGCCGAGCCGTCGCGCCAAGTGAGTCGCGAGCGTCGAGGTCGTAGTTGACTGGCTCGTCCAAGATGAACATCTCGTCGAATCGTCCATAAAAGAGGTGACCGGCAAACGCGTCCGCACCGGTCGTTAGCGCGGCGTGACTGTCGATGATCTTGCGACGAAGTTCGGGGTTTTGTAGAGCGATCACGCGCTCCTCCAAGGGCAGGGCGGCCACTCGTGCGTACGCGCGAACGGGAGTGAATATGTTCGCCGACGCCTGAAGACCTAGCAACACCCCGATGGGTCTCGGAGCGACTTGGGCTTTCGCGTCGAGACCTTCGAGTTGAAGAGACGAAGCGAGGGCCATGAGATCGCGCCACCTCTCGGGGGCCTCGAAGTCTTGTTGCACGGTGAAACTGATGGGACGCCCACTCGTGCGAGCGATCTCCCTCACCAGCGAGAACTCTGACGCGGCGAAGTCGTTGTCGGTCGTCCGGTAGCTGTCAGAGACGAGTTGAAAGACGCCGCGGCCCTTCGTCTTGAGCATCGACGCCAGGGCTTGGAGTTCCGGCTCTCGAGCGCGAAGTGTTCCGAGACTTTCCCCGCGACTTGTGCGGTGTCGCTCCGTGCGCGACGTAGAGATACCGAGCGCGCCCGCGTCCAATCCTTCGCCCAGGAGCCGCGCCATCTCAGCGAGCTCGTCGTCGCTGGGTTGGATGCCCGGATCACCTCCGCGCTCGCCCATGACGTACGCGCGCAATGCAGCGTGCGGGACGTGCGTGGCTACGTCGATAGTCCGCGTTTGTCGGTCCAACGCATCGAAATACTCGGGAAACGACTCCCAGTCCCACTGAAGTCCCTCGTGGAGCGCCGTTCCCGGAATGTCTTCAACACCCTCCATCATCTCGATGAGCTCGTCATGAAAGTGTGGAGCGACTGGCGCAAAGCCAACGCCACAGTTTCCCATGGCCACCGTGGTCACACCGTGGTGTGACGAAGGGGCGAGCCACGGATCCCACGTGGCCTGTCCGTCGTAATGGGTGTGAGGGTCGATGAAACCCGGCGTTACGATCAGTCCGTCTGCGTCGATCTCACGTCGACCTTGACCGACGTGGTCACCGACGCCAGTGATCACGCCATTCTCAACGGCGACGTCGCAGTGTTGCGGCGGTCCCCCGGTGCCGTCGTATACGACGCCGTTTCGGATGACCAGATCGGCACTCACGAGTTTGAGACGTCCATCTAGTTGCTCAACGCCCAACGTCGTATGGCCCGGCGCGAGTCGGTCAACTCCTTGTATGCCTCGTCCGAGAGTTGAATCTTGTCAGCGCCGCAGTTCTCCTCGAGATGTGCAATCGACGACGTGCCCGGAATTGGCAACATGACCGGTGATCGGCGGAGCAGCCACGCCAGACTGACCTGCGACACGGTCGCGCCCAGTTCAGTCGCGATGTGCTCAATCGGTCCGCCGTCTGTTGACAATTTGCCACTGCCCAGCGGGAACCAGGGAATGAATCCGATGTCGTTTTGTTCGCAGAAGTCGATGACGTCGTCGGCTTCTCGTTGGGCAATGTTGTACAGGTTCTGCACGCTGGCGATCGGGACTACACGCCGGGCCGACTCGATCTGCGCCACGCTCACTTGCGAGAGACCAACTTCTCGTACTTTGCCCTCATCTCGAAGAGCTTTCAACAGGCCAAACTGCTCCTGTGCAGGGACGTGAGAGTCGATTCGATGTAACTGAAAGAGGTCGATCTGCTCGAGGCCGAGTCGGCGAAGGCTCCCTTCGCACTGCGCACGTAGATAGTCCGGACGTCCGCACTCTTCCCATTTGTTCGGTCCAGACCGGGTGAATCCGGCTTTCGTCGCGATGACCAGATCATCAGGGTAGGGATGCAACGCCTCGTGTACCAGCTCTTCCGCGACGTTCGGGCCATAGGAGTCGGCGGTATCGATCAAGTTGACACCCAGTTCCACGCTTCGACGCAAAACCTTGATGGCTTCATCGTGGTCGCGGGGAGGACCCCACACGCCCGGACCGGTGAGTTGCATCGTCCCGAAGCCAAGACGGCGAACGTTCAGGGCGCCCAAGGCCATCGTCTCGATATTTGCCATGAGCCGTCTCCTTCTCGCACATAGGAACTGGGATCCACTCTAGAAAAAGGGATCCGAATCACGTCATCGTACCTCCCGCGGTGGCTTTCTTTACCCTGATCCAGTCCGGTCCGGGCGGCATAACCTAGTTTTTACTGCGTGAGTGAAGAAGGGATAGCCCCAACCATGGAGTTTCGGTATCGAGTGGCGAGGGTGCGCACAGCGCAATGAGCGATTTCGCCATCGTCGGACTCGGTTCGTGGGGCCTCTGCGTACTCGAACGCACCGTGAGCCGGGCACGACGAATTGGAACGTCAGTCCGTGTTCATGTCGTAGAGCCCGGCCAACTCGGTGGCGGCGTCTACTCCGTCGCACAGCCCGACTATTTAATACTGAACAACCCGTGTGGTCAACTCTCGCTCTACGCCTCTCCCGACGAAGACGAGGATCCTGAGTATGCTTTGGGCCTGTACGAGTGGGCAACTCGACAGGGATATCGCCGCGTGGGCTACGAATACAAGGTCGGCTCGGAGGGTGAAACTATCCTGCCCACCGACTACTTGCCTCGCCGTCTCATGGGCGAGTACCTGGCCTGGTTCTATGAAGCGCTTATCGCGGACGCCCCCTCAAATCTCGAGATCGTTCGTCACTACGCAGCGGCTACCGACATCACTCCAGAAATCGGCGGACGAGAGACCATATGGCTCAGCGACGGTTCAAAACTGACCGTTGATCACGTGGTGCTGACCTCGGGTCACACCTTGAACGAAGAGCGAGCTGGCACGTCGGGAGAGGTTCGCTACCTTCGTCCCTATCCCGTTGAGTATTTCGACGAAGCCTTTGCACCCAATGAGCCGGTCGCCATTGCCGGGATGGGTCTCGTCGGGTACGACCTCGTCACGGCGCTGACCGTCGGACGCGGTGGTGAGTACAAAGACGACGGGGACCGCAAACGCTACGTGCCGTCCCGCCGTGAGCCCGACATCTATATCTACTCGCGATCGGGCGTTCCCTACTGCGCCAAGTCCGCTCACGGTGTCGATCCCACCGGCGACTACCAGCCCATCGTGTGCACTCCGGCGGCGTTTCGAGAGATGACGAACCCCTTGGGTTCACCGCTTCGACGACGAGTGGACTTTCGAAACGATTTGCTTCCTCTTCTCTATGCGGAAATGCAGGTTCGCTACTACGTCCACTCCGCATTTCGACACAGCGGGGCGTCGACCGCGGCACTCGTGCGAGATCAACTACAGGCGAGTTGGGCCGCGGGGAATTTTGCTCGGGCTATTGATCGTCTTGAGCCCTCGTACGGGCCCTTTGATCCCGCGCGAGTGGTGTTCGCTGACGACGGCGCACGCTTTGGGTCAAGTGCCACGTATCAGTCCCATGTGCAACAGATGGTGGAGTCCGACCTCAACGAGGCGCTCATGGTGGGTGGAAGTCCGGTGAAGGCGGCGCAAGAGGTCACGCGAATACTCCGCGATCAAATGAGGGCGGTGATCGAGTACGGGGGTCTGTCGATGCAATCGTTCATTGACTTTCAGTCCAACATTCGCGGTCGAATCAATCGACTTGAGGCCGGCCCACCTCCAATTCGCTCACAACAGCTGCTGGGTCTCTTAGATGCGGGTGTGGTGAAAATTCCTTTCGGTCCTAATCCCGACGTCTCTGGCACAGATGACGGAAACGTTCACATTCGATCCACGATGCTCGATACGTCAACGGAGGCCGACGTTACTCACGTCGTGCGTGGGCATCTGGACCTTCCCTCGTTGGCGCGATCGAGTTCAGTTCTGCTCAGTCGCCTCTACACCAAGGGTCGCTTGACCCAATTCAGTTACGCGGGCACAACGGTCGGCAGTGTGTCGATCAGCGAGGATTTCCATCCCTACGACGCCGAAGGTCGGGTCCAGGAGAATCTGTCGCTGCTTGGTGTCCTGACTGAGGGCGTACGCTACTTCACCCACTACTTACCGTCGCCGCGTAGTCGTTTACGCGCCGTCTATGACGCCGAGGCGACAGTAGAAGGAATCATCGGATAGGGGGACGGCTTAAGCGGTCGCCTTCGCGAGCGCTTGGTCGATGTCCTCGATCAGATCGTCCACGTGCTCGAGCCCGATGGACAGTCTTATGGTCTCAGGTCGAATCCCCGCCGAGATTAATTCGTCTTCACTGAGTTGACGGTGTGTGGTCGATGCAGGATGGATGACGAGCGACTTGGCGTCGCCAAGGTTCAAAAGTCGTTTAAACAGCTGCACGGAATCGAAGAAGGTCAGGCCAGCGTCGTAGCCTCCGGCCACACCGAAGGTGATGATCGAGGGCACTTTCCCCTTCAGATACTTCTGAACGAGGGGATAGTAGGGATTGTCGGGGAACCCGGCAAAACTCACCCACTCCACTCGTGGGTCGTTCGCGAGATACTTGGCGATTGCTCGTGAGTTGGATTCGTGGCGCTCGAGGCGAAGCGCCAACGTCTCGAGGCCTTGAAGCAGTTGAAAGGCGTTGAAGGGCGAGAGCGTCGCGCCGGTGTTTCGAAGTTGAATCGCCCGAGCCCGAACGATGAAGGGCCTCTCGGGAAAGTCACGAGCGAACACGACACCGTGGAAGGCAATCTCGGGTTCGTTGAAGGTCGGGAATCGAGCCGCGTGCTCGGTCCAGGGAAACGTTCCGCCATCCACGATCGCCCCGCCCAGTGTGGTGCCGTGACCTCCAATGAACTTGGTGAGCGAGTGAACGACAATGTCGGCACCGTGATGGAGGGGTTTGAGCATGAGGGGGGTCGCGACGGTGTTATCCACGATGAGGGGAACCCCCGCTCGATGGGCCACCTCTGCGACGGCCTCCAAGTCCACGATGTTGCCCGCTGGATTGCCGATCGACTCGACGAAGACGCAACAGGTTTTCTCATCGATCAGCGCGCCGATCGACGCGGCCTGATCGTCGGGGGCGAAGCGAGCCTCGATTCCGAGCGTTGAGAGTACGTGAGCGAAGTATGTATAGGTCGCGCCGTACAGCTGGGGGGCGACCACAAAATTAGATCCGGCCGTGGCCACGGTGAGTATTGCGTAACTCACGGCCGCCATCCCTGACGCCACCACCAGGGCGGCGCTTCCGTCTTCAAGGGCGGCAATGCGCTTCTCCAAGACGTCGTTGGTGGGATTGTTGATCCGGTTGTAGTGGAATCCCGGAATCGCCAGGTCCATGATGGAGTTGGCGTGATCGGCGTCGATGAAGTCGTTGGCCACGGTCATATAGATGGGAACGGCCACGGCGCGCGTTCCGTCAGCCAGATAGCCCCCGTGAATGGCGATTGTTTCGTCGTGCATGGTCACTCCTCTCTTCTGTCGACGCTAGTCAACGAGTTCAGAGACAGTCGCGGCACCTCTCACCCAGTTTGAGTAGAAGCGAGTGGCCATCGGTCGCCAGGGCCACGGCGCGCGAGCGGCCACGTCCTCGAAGGGATACTGGTCAATGAGCAGCGGGTCTCGAGCGCCATCGAGTATCTCGTTGTGGGTGCGTTCGAGCGATGTCCAGTCGTCTGGTGAGGCGCAGTGGTAGGGCAGATAGGGCAAGTCGTCGCGTTCGTGGTGGACGTAGCGGCCGGCATCGCGTCGATATTCGCGGAGCAAACTCGAGGGGTCGTACTCGGGGTGGCCCTGGACCAGCACCAACTGGTGCCCGTCGTCCTCGCGCGTGGCGATACCCCAACCTGTCGTCTCGGACTGTACGACCACGGCGTAGCCGGCGAGCTCGAGCGCCTCGCGGGGTACTGAGTTCCAGCGCGAGTGGGGAAGCTCAATCTCGGCGTCGATCCCCGCGGTGAGGGGGTGCGTCACGTCTACGTCCTGGGAGAAGACGCCGGTGCACTTCGTGGGCAGTCGGACTCTCGCAATGTGGTCATAGACGGTGAGTGCCGCGTGCGCGGAGAGGCACGATAACAGGGTCGATGGGACTTGATGGCGCGACCACGTCAGTAGCTCAAAGAGATCATCCCAGTACAGCTCGTCTTCAAGATGCGCCTCGACCGGGTTGGAACCGGTCACGATTAAGAAGTCCGGAGCGTCGAGATAGAGGTTCGCGAGCGGTAAGTAGTCCTCAGCGATTCGCGCCGAAGTCTGCTCTCCTCGTGGCACTCCGTTCATGGTGTAGCGACGCACTTCGAGTTCATTCGACCCCGAGGCCTCCTCGAGCAAGCCCACATACTGGCGTTCGGTCGCGTCGAACGCGCCATCGGGCATGTTGTTTACTAACGCGCAGGTCAGTTGGGACGGAGGGGCGGTGTCCTCGACGGAGAAATGGCTCTGCGCCGAGGCCTTAGCGAGGCGTACGCTCACCCGTCGTGGCTGACGTCGGCGTACGTCACCGTTACTTCCTGGAGCAGAAGTTCGTTGATGGCGCGTAGCTCCTCGTAGTCGTGGGCAGATCCGACCACCGCCATGATGTGATTTCGAGATCCATCCTTCCAATCGAGCACAGCGCCGGGGCCTTGGTGCACCGTGATTGTATCGACTCCGGGGTGGTCGCTCACAGCGTCGATGCCGCTGATCGCCGCGACCGTCGCCGAGACCGGGGGAGGTTGCAAGAAGAAGCGGTATCCGATGCGCTCGGTGGGGATGAGACCGTCGTAACGGATGGCCTCTCCGAGCGCGAGGCGCAGCGTCAGCTCTACCAAGGGAACTCCCGCCGCGCGACCGAGCATCTCGGGGACGCCCCCGCCGACTCGCCCATTCACCTCGATGATTCGAGGTCCGTCGGGCGTGAACTTGATCTCTGAGTGAAGGCACCCCGTGGTGACACCGAGCGCCTGGACGGCCGACGACGCCAGATCTAGTGTCGCGGCTTGGTCAGACTCGTTCAGCGCCGCGGGAATAAAGAAGCCCGTCTCGCGAAAGTTCTCGGCCAAGGGGAAGCGCCCGGTGATTGCCAAGTGGCTAATGACGCCCTGTGCCACGACGCTCTCCACCGAGACGTAGTCGGCGTAGGGTTCACCGGTGCGCGAAGGATCGTCCGCCAGGTATCCCTCGAGAACCATCTCGGGACGAGTGGGGCCCAGGTTTCGGAGGTATTGCATCAAGTGAGATTCGTCGTCAACGAAGAATGTATAGCGACTGCCTTGGGCGGAGCGTGGCTTCAAGACCGACGGCCAGCCGACGCTCGAGCCCAAGGCGACAATGTCGCCGTCGGTGTCGTCTGGCGCGATGACGGCGCAGGGTGGGGTGGCCAGACCGGCGGCCGTCAACACCCGACGTTGTTCGGCCTTGTCGGTCAGGGCCACCGAGGTCGCAAAAGAGTGGAAGGGAAGGCCGAGGGCTTCTGCAACCTGAGAGAAGGTGGGCATGCCTGCGTCTAAGTAGGTCACGATTCCGTCGGGCCGATAGGGCGCCACAAGTTCCTTGAGAATCTCTTCGGCGGAAAGGCCCCCGATGTCCACTACGGCGCCGAAACGGTGCAAAAGTTCGGTCATCTGTCGCATTTCGGGCAGCGTGCCGTCGATCATCCACAGCAGTTCGCACGTCTCGGCTGCTGCCTCAGTCAGTTGCATGACGGGAACGCATCGAGGACCGTAGCCGACAGCAACTAGAGGTCGGTTATTGAGAGTCAATTCTTCGGCCGTGTCCGGGGCATCAACCGGATGTTAGCGTTGAACTGGGCATTCGATTAAGGACAGAGGTTTGTCGCGGGGCATGTCTGACGCCTTTTGCTGACAAAGATTGGGAGCACGAGACGATGCCGGTCGAGATCATTGGGATGGTGGGGACTAGAGACGCCTCGGAAATCAAGGGGCCCTTGGTGGACGGTCCCGTTGTCGACTGGATGGACGGGCCAGTGATCGACTCCGGCTACTTAACTGCTATTTCCCAAGCCCACGATGAGAGCGATTTCGATCGAGTCTTGATTGGGTACGGAGCCGTAGGGCCCGAAGGCTGGGCGGTGGCGAGTTCGGTCTTGAGCAGCACGAAGAAGCTAAAAGTCCTGGTGGCTCACCGGCCAGGTTTCGTGCAGCCGGCGGTACTCGCTCGAATGGCGGCCACGCTTGATCATCTCTCTGGTGGCGGGAGGATCGCCATCCACTTCATCACGGGTGGCGACGAAGCCGATCAACGTCGAGAGGGCGACTTCGTTCCTCACGACACTCGGTATCGACGTACCCGTGAAACGATGGTGATCACGCGTCGAATTTTTAGTGAAGACACGCCCTTCGACTTCGAGGGAGAGTTCTATCGCTACGAGAATGCGTTCAGCTCCGTCAAGCCCGTCATTCCCGGCGACATCCCGTTTTACTTTGCAGGAGCCTCACCTCCCGCTATTGAGGTAGGCGCAGCAGAGGCTGATGTCTACGCGTTTTGGGGAGAACCCCGCGATCAGGTGGCTGCTCGAATGAAGACCATCAATGAAGCGGCCGCTCGAGCGGGTCGAACACTCCGCTTCAGTCTCTCGCTGCGACCGATCATCGCCGACAGTGAAGACGAGGCGTGGGAAAGGGCCGAGTGGATTGCGCAAGAGACGGCCGCTCGAATCGAGTTAGCCAAGGCCCGAATGGCGGGGCAAAAAGATGCCTACGAGGGCTTAGGCGGACAACGCAACGCCACGTTTTCCGTTGATCGAGACACGAGTGGAACCACGTCCGTCGGTCGTAAGCGACTCATTGAGATGTCCGCCGACAAAGACGTGTTCGACGAGAGACTCTGGATGAAGGTGGCAAATTTGACGGGCGCCGCTGGAAACTCGACCGCACTCGTCGGAACGCCGGAGCAGGTCGCCGAAGCGATGCTGCGTTACTACGACCTCGGCATTACGACGCTGCTGTTGAAGGGCTTTGACCCTTTGGCGGACGCGATCGAGTTCGGAAAGAGCCTCATTCCTCTTGTTCGCGAAGGTGCGGCATTGCGTGATGCCGCGAATGCTCGATGATCAATAGGCTCTCTCAGCACTCTGCGTCGCCGAACTATTTCTCGCCGTTCTCCCACACGACCCTGTCTCCGCACGTGGTGAGTGGAAAATACGCATTTTCGCCACCAACGAAGGTATTGGACTACCGGTGACCACTCCGCCACGATCGGAGCGGATTCGTGAACAGAGTCTCTGGTTTGGTCCGGACAGTCGAACTCTCTTTGGTCGATTGACGACGCCAGCCGGCGAGAGGACCAAAGGTGCCGTCCTGTTGTCACCGCCAATTGGCCGGGAGTCGCGGCTCGCTCGCCGCGCGCTTCGAACCCTGGCGATCTCCCTGGCAGAAGATGGATACGTCTCGCTCCGCTACGACCATTTCGGGACGGGAGACTCAAGTGGATCGATGGACGATATGGGGTTCGATCTCGCGTGGATAGAAGGGGTTGATCAGGGCGTGCAACTACTGCGCTCCCTGGGGATTGCGTCGGTATCGGCGGTAGGCATGCGAATGGGTGCGACCATCGTTGGAGCGGCGGCGTCACACGTCGACTTGGGCCTCGCATCGTTCGCGATGTGGGATCCCTGCGAGTCGGGTCGCGCCTACGTGCGTGAACTGGTTGCACTGGGAGCGTTAGGGCCTGAGGTCGTGGAGACCGTGTCCGATGAACCGACCAAGATGTTGGAATATGCCTTGAGCGACGTTGCCGAGAAGCGGTTGGATCAATTCAGTCTCATCGAGCCCACCACGAATCGGATAGCCGAGAGAGTCCTCGTCGTCACACGCGAAGATCGTCCCATCTCAAGTAAATTTCGCTCTCGGTGGGAATCGGCACACGCCGAATGGGCCACGACGTCCGAGCAGCAAGCACTTTTAGAGCCCCAACTGCCTGTTTCGGTGCAACCAGAGTTGGCTATCGCGAATCTAAGGGCGTGGCTGACCCTGCCTTCGCCGCTCCCGGTGTCCTTCACGACTCGAGCGTCGTCACCCGCGGCCATCGTCTCAAGAGAGCTAGACAAATATCAGGTGCGAGAGCGTGTGTGGGAGCTCGGTTCAAGTCACATGTTCGCCATAGTCAGCGAACCGGTCAGCGGCCAACGGGGCCCGACCATCGTGATGGTGAACGGCGTTAATGAAGACCACGTTGGTCCCGCGCGAATGTGGGTCGAACTGGCGCGGCGATGGGCGGCCCTCGGTATACGCTGTGCGCGATTTGACCAGAGTGAGTTGGGTGAAAGCCCGTGGCTACCGGGTCAACCCGATCGGCCCGTGTTCGACGAAACGAGGCGCCACGACATTGTGGACGCCGTGCGGTCACTGGAACCTGATAATCCGAGCAATACCGTGTTAATCGGGTATTGCTCAGGGGGACAGTTAGCCCTCGAAGTTGCCACGGAACTCATGACTCGAGGAGTATTCGTCATTAATCCTGAGGTCGGAGCCGGAAATGTTCCCAACATTGATCGACTGAAACTGTCGGGCCGAGAGTCAACTCGATCGATCGTGCACCGCGCCGAGCGGTACCTCAATCGTCACCGACGAGCCGACAAGCTGATCCGAGGGGTCTTGAGGTTTTTGCTCTCAGCGACGTATCCGCCCAAAATGCCCCGGGAGTTAGTGACGGGAAACTCCGACGTCCTATTGCTTCTCAGTCCCGACGATCTCTCTCCACTTCGCCAGGTACCTGTGCTCGGCACCGTCTTACAGCGGCGATTGGTCTCTGTGAGAAATCTTCACATCAAAATCGTCTCCGGACTGGACCACTCCATGCTCAGCACCCTTGGAAGGCGCCACGTGGTGGACATACTGGATCAGTTCGTCGTTGAACGATACTCTCACGACACTTCGTCGTTGCCCGGCGCGGGATACGCAGCGACGGGTACGTGAGAGACAGCGCGCCCGCCAGAGGCGTTTTACATTTCGTGAAGTGGGCCGAAGCTCTGACTGAGCGGGACGAGAAGTTGAGCGAGTAGGCGCCGACCTGCTGGTACGCATCGCAAGGTTTCGTAGTAGGTTTCGCCAATGAGTTTGAGGGCGAGACTCGCGAGATGGGGAATAGTCGCGGTCGGGCTCATGTGCCTCTCGGCGACCGTCATTTTTTCGCTCCCCGCCTCAGCAGCAACAATCGCCCAAGCGTCCCCGATGTCGGGCACAATCGACGTCGGCGGTAGTTCTGGCTTCACCGATCAGCTAGGCGTCACTGGGAATACCGGCGCAGTCACCTTTACCACCACCGTCACAAACGCCAACCTGACCGTGTCCTCATCGGGCGTGATCAGCGTTACGGGCGGTCCCTTGGCGGTAGCCACCTACACCGTCTCAGGCACCGACCTCGATGCTGATAGCAACACCGGCAACTGGACTTACTCACTCAACGTTACGTCCACGATCGTTCAAGGTTCTCCGACCGGCGGCTCTACAGACGTAGCTTCCAGTTCTAGCTTCGCCGCTACCTTGTCATCCGCTCCGGGCTACGGTCCGGTCACCTTTACCACGACTGTCACGAACGCCAACCTGACCGTGTCCTCATCGGGCGCGATCAGCGTTACGGGCGGTCCCTTGGCGGTAGGCACCTACACCGTCTCAGGCACCGACCTCGATGCTGATAGCGACACCGGCAACTGGACTTACTCCCTCGCCGTTTCTCCGGATGTCATCGTGCAAGGTGCCCCGACGTCGGGTTCCGTGACTACGGCGGGCAGCGCGGCATTCACCGCGACGCTCGCTGCGGCGTCGGGATTCGTCGGGCCGGTCACCTTCACGACCTCAACCCCGGGTTTCGCTATCAGTAGCGGCGACGTCCTTGAGAGCACCGGGTCGCTCGCCGCGGACGGCACTCCCTATACGGTCAGCGGTTCCGATTCGGACGCGTATGGAGACAGTGGGTCGTGGGCCTACTCTCTCACCGTTAACGCCACGGTTACCACATCGGGAGCGACGATTACTCAGACGTCACCAACGTCCGGCACGGTAGTAGACACTGCGTCGAAGTCCTTTAGTGCGGGTCCGATAACGGTGTCCGGTAACAGTGGTCCAGTGACCTTCATTACAACGAAGTCCAGCCCGGCACTGACGGTCAGCGCAGTAGGTCTCATTACGTCAACAAATCAGCTCACGGTCGGTACGTATGTTGTCTCGGGAACGGACGCTGATACGTCGGGTGGTACTGGCACGTGGACCTATACCTTGAGTGTCACGGCTGTGGTGTCGACGGTCACCTTCGGGGCGAACGGGGGAGCGGGGCCTATGCCAGCTCAGAGTGAGAGCGCGCCGACCGCACTAGCCCTAAATACGTTCACGCGAACGAACTATACGTTTGTCGACTGGAATACTACGGCTGACGGCTCGGGGGTCGCCTACGCAAATGGTGCAGTTTTCCCCTTTAGTTCATCGATGACCCTGTATGCCCAATGGAAGTTGGGGAAGTCTCCTCGTCGGACGATCACCTTTTCGCCCAATGGTGGCAAGGGAGCGATGCCCGCGGAAGTTGACAACACGCCGACGGCCATCTCTCCCAATCGCTTCACGCGAGCCGGGTACACCTTTGTCGATTGGAGCAGCTCACCAAAGGGATCGGGCGCTCACTTCGGGGCCGGGGCGACGTACAACTTCAAAAAGTCGGTGACCCTGTATGCCCGATGGAAGAAAATCCCGGCGGCGCCCCTCCGCGAGGTCACGTTTTTCGCCAACGGCGGTGCCGGCCAGACGATAACAGAGCACGGCAACAAAACTGCCAATCTCACTCCCAATCACTTTGTCCGAAAAGGCTTCACCTTCCTCGACTGGAACACCATGGCGAACGGGAACGGGACCTCCTACGTCAACGGCGCGTCGTATTCCTTCACCGCCTCGACGAATCTGTACGCCCAGTGGAAGAAACCACACGTCACACCTGCGCACAAGGTCACCTTCTCCGCCAACGGCGGTTTGGGCACGATGGCCGTCGAAACGAGCACTTCCACGCGAAATCTGACCGTCAATCAGTTCACGCGAGCCGGCTACACCTTCACTGGCTGGAACACGGGGGCTACCGGGCTAGGAACCCCGTACGCGAATGGAGCCGTATTCTCCTTCAACGCCTCGGTGACCCTCTATGCCCAGTGGAAATCCGCCAATGCGACCGAAATCACGGCCGGTCCCTTCGCGCATGGGTCGTCGTCGTTGTCCCCGGCTCTTGAGAGTCAGATTCAAAACATGGCTGACATGGTCAAATCGAAGAGTTACACCCAGATAGCGCTGCTTGGTTATGGGGACGGTCTCACGTCCGCCCAGCTGGGTAATGCCGCCTTAGTGGCGACGAACGCGGCGCTCGGTCGAACACGCGCGCAGTCTGTGGCCGTGTACTTAGAAGCGCGCCTCGCCGCACTGGGCGTTGCGGGCTGGTCGATATCGATTTCTGGAGCGGGGGCTGTTCACTCTGGCTCGGCGGCGTCGACGGTGATCGCAACGCTGTCGTAGCGCTCCTCTTCGAGTCGGGTACCGTCGTCGTTGAGGTCCCCGACTGCCATCGGGCCCGGCTTCAGGCGGGGTCAGGTGCCCAGATAACGACCACCGTGGCGGCAGCGATGCCGCCGGCGTGGCTGAGGCTGAGAGAAAGGCCTCGAATACCTTGTGAGCGAGCGAGGGCGGCGGCCCCGTCATGGAGAACGACCTCAGGTCGTCCACTCTTGGAAACTCTCACTTCGATGGATCTCCAGGTCGGAACCTCTTCACCCGCGTGGAGGACCTTCATGACTGCTTCTTTGGCCGCGAATCGTTCGGCCAGTCGCGAGGCAGTTCTCGGGCCGTCACCGCAACACTCCAGTTCGTGGTCGGTGAACAGACGTCGCCGATAGCGATCCCCGAACGTTTTGAGAGACTGTTCGACTTCCGCGATGGGCTGAATGTCTATCCCGATGAGGGAACCTTCCATCATGGCTGGATGATACCCGTACCGCTCGCTGCGCGAAAAGGACGCGACCGGCGCACAATTGAGTCGTTATGACTTGTCCGGAACCGTCCATCGCTGCGCCACCAGTTCTAGGGAGTGCGCCCGGGCCTCGAATGAGTGGATTCTCGTCGACAGCATGAGTTCATCGGCATCGGTGCGCTTCACCAGCGTCGACAATCCCTCCTGCACTGACTCTGCGCTCCCAATGACGTGGGTTGACAGCGCCTCGTTAACCAGCGCCTGTTCCGATTCGGAAAACTGCCGCGCGGAGGCTTCCTCCACCGAAGGAAGCGGTCCCATGCGGCCCGTACTGCGCTGAAGGATATTGAGAGCGCTCGAGAGCGCCAGTCGCTGAGCTTCCTCGTCGGTATCGGCGCAGATGACCGACGCGGCGACCATGAAGTGAGGTTCGTCGAGCAGCAGGGACGGTTGAAAGTTCGCCCGATATGCCTCGACGGCTTGATCGAGAAGAGCGGGAGCGAAGTGATAGGCGAAGGAGAACGGCAGCCCGAGCATCCCGGACAGTTGGGCGCTAAAGGTGGAGGAACCAAGGAGCCAGACTTCGGGCAAGTAGCCGCTCCCTGGGACGGGCGCGGGGTGGGGAGGACTCTCGTTGGGTAACAGGTAGCGGATGAGCTCAACTACGTCGTCCGGAAAGTGATCCGCGCCCAGATCCGCGCTGCGTCGTAGCGCCCGGGCCGTGACGTGATCGGTTCCCGGCGCCCGACCGAGCCCGAGGTCAATGCGGCCCGGGTGCAGGGCTTCTAGGGTGGCGAACTGCTCGGCAATAACCAAGGGGGCGTGGTTGGGCAGCATGACGCCGCCCGAACCCACTCGCATCGTGGATGTAGCGGTGGCCAGATGCTCAATGAGAATCGCCGGGGCGGAACTGGCGACGGCCGCGATGGCGTGGTGTTCGGCCACCCAAAACCGGTGGTATCCGAGACGCTCCGCGTCAACGGCCAGCATCGTCGTCTCACGCAGCGCCTGGGCCGGCGATGAGCCGCTCGCGACGGTCGCGAGGTCAAGTACGGAGAGGGGGATCATGTCAGGATTTACCCTAAGGGTGGCCAGATCGGGCCATCTCCATTGAAGGGGACTTTCGTTGAGTTCTTCCCCACGTCGAGTCGCCGGTGGTGAAAGTGGCGAGCGACGTTCGCTGACGACGGAGGTGGTCCTCGCCGCGGGAGTGTTCGCGGCCCTGTGCCTCGTCGTACTGGTGCACTCTCCCCAGTTGCTGGAGCCCGACGACTACGCCTATCGCGCCTCGATCATCGCTCTCAGCCAGGGCCATCTGCTTCTCACCAACACCCAGTACTTCGCCCTCAAGGCGCAGCTCAGCGCGCACGGCGGCCCCGGCATAGAACAGTGGGTGCACCTTCCGAGCGGCAAGTGGATCAGTCAAAAGAATCCGGGATACCCGTTCTTTGCCGTGGTGTTTCAGTGGATTCACGCCCTGCGGGCCGCCCCGTTGTTCTATGGGGCGTTTGGATGCGCCGGTCTCTTCTATGGCGCCCGGGCGTGGCTCGGTCGAGGGGGTGGGGTGTACGCCACCGCTCTGTACTGCTTCTCTGGCGCGGCGTTGCTCTTTGCCTGGCGAGCGACGATGTCCACGTTCACCGACGCGTCTCTGATCGCCGGAGCAGCCGGACTCCTCCTCGGCGTGCTGCTGCGACGAGACGATCCCCCCGCGCGGCGATTCGCCTTGGGAGCCCTTGCCTTCCTGGCCCTGGACGGTGCAGTGTTTATTCGCTACACCGACGTGGTCGAGTTGGCGATCGCGATCGTTGTCGTCATCGGACTGGCTCGAGTCTGTCGAGTGAGGTGGCTCACGGTGACGGGCTGGTGTGGGATCGTTCTGGCCTTTGGGGTCGTTGACCTCGCGTTGAACCATTTTCTCTATGGCGGAATCTTCACCACGGGGTACCGACCCGGGATCGTGACCTTCGCCGCCAAAGCGATCGTCCCCAATCTGGACCGCATGCCGTCGCGACTGGTGGAGAGCCTGCCCATGGGAGTTCTCGCGCTTCTCGGGGTGCTCTGGATTGCCGGGAGATTCTTTTCCGGGCGCGCTGACGCCTCGGTCAGGAGATCCGCGCGGCGCGACGCGCTCGTGGCTCTCGCTCTTGGAGCGGGATGGCTCGCCATGTGGGGTCTCTACAGCGCCTACACCTGGACCGTGGGACAGACGCTCGGACCCGGCAACCCACTCCACGTGGTGCGCTTCTATGTTCCCGTCCTCGGGCTAATGGCGCTCCTTGGAGCGTGGCTCTTGACTCGCCTGCCTCGGTGGTCGGCGGTCGCGCTGATCGCGCTGATCATGGGACTGGCCCTGTGGTCTTACGTCACCCCCGCGAACGACATCGCCGTCGGACGCCCGCCCGTGGCTCGAGTCAGTCCGGGGAAGGTGTCGCCGCCGACGGTCGTTGGCCTATCTGCGGCGAGCGAGAAGCGCCCGCCGGGCTAAATGACCGGCGGAGCAGTTCATCGAGGGAGACTCGTCCGGTCCCCAAAAAGGTGATCACGAGGGAGGGGAGAATAAGGGCGAGGTTCAACTGATAGCCGAGGCCATTCGGCCCCGCGAGGCCCTGGGCAAAGGTAACGGTGACCATCGCGCCAATCATGTCGCCCGCGAGAGCCAGCCCGGCCAGTCGCCCAAAGATGCCGACGGCAATGAGTATTCCCCCCACGAACTGGGTGAGGCCGTCGACGTAGGTGAAGAACTCGGCCGGTTTCAGGTGATTGGCTTGGAAGTACAGCGTCTCGCCGTGGATGCCCGCTTGGTGAAACGCGCCAAAGAGCGTTCCCGCCCCGTGATAGATGAAGATCCAGGCGAGGCCTGCCCGAACGAGCAGGAGAATAAGGTCACGCGTCTCGGGCCGGTCGCGGGTGTCGCGAAACCAGGTGGTCAGCGTTTTCACCCGGGCGAGCAGATCTCTCACGAGGGATCGTCGGTCGCCGCGCGGCGGGTAAAGGGCTGAACGAGTTGGGCGAGGATGACCCGAGGTGTGCGCGTCGCCGGTCCACCTTGCTCGACGGGCACCGGTCGACCGGTGATTCCGGTCGCGGGAGTCTCACCGGCGGTCGGAAAAACCGCTCGGTGAATGAGCTGATCCCAGCAAACCAGCACAAAACCGTAGTTAACGGTGCCCCGGTCGTCCAAGAAGACAGCCACGTGGTGGAGTCGGTGGTAGGCGGGAGAGACGAATAGGCGCCCAAACGGCCCGAACCGCCAGCGGAGATTGGCGTGGGGCAGAGTAATAAGGCATCCATAGACGATGATCGCGACGGCCGGGACCGTCCCGCTGGCGCCGAGAATGAGGGCGGGTAACAACGAGGGCAGGTAGGACGCGTGAACGAGCGGGTGCGTGCGAAATGTGGTCAGCACGCTCATGTCTTCTTGGGAGTGGTGCAGGGCGTGCAGGCGCCAGAGCGTCAAAGAACGGTGATTGGCGACGTGCGCGGCCCAGTTCACGGCGTCGATGCCCACCAAGATCAGTCCAGCGACCACCACTTGGGAACCGAGGGGCAGTCGCCCCAACTCCAGGAAGTGCGCGTGTTGACCGATCTCCACCGCCGCGCCGGTCTCGACCACCGTGAGGAGCGGAAGGACCACCACGGCAAAAAGCGCCAGATAGATAGCGTCGACCACTTGGGCGCGCGAGAACAGGGGGCGGCGAACCGCGGGCCAGAGTTGCTCGGCCAAGAGGATGACGCCGATAAAGACCAGCAAGATCGGCCCGACGGTGCGTCCGCGCGCGCTCGAGATCGCCCCCGCGAGGTCGCTTTGGCTCATCAGAGTGCGCACCCCGACGTAGCCGAGCCAGGAGCAGAGGCTGACGAGGGCCAACACGCCGTACCACGCCTTGGTGGTCCCGGCGTCTTTGACTACGGCAGCGTCGAGGAGTCGTCCGAGCCTGCGGCACAAGGGAGCCGCATCGCCAGAGGCCGGCTGAAACGCCGACCTCTGGCGAGAACTGGGGGTGTCAAGTGTTGACATGACTTAGTAGGCGATCCCTCCGCCGGCGGTCGTCGTCGTGGCCGAGCCGCTGCCGCCCTTCTTTTTCGGGGGGGTCGTCGGAGAGGCAGGGTTGATCGACCACCACTGGCCCCAGGTGTCCTTGATGTTGCCGGTCACTTGGTCGGCCTTCTTATCGCCGGTAAAGGCGTAGAGAGGGATTCCTTCGTAGGTCACTTGGTGTGTGCCGTTCGCCCGGGTAAAAGATCCGAGGTGAGAGACGCCAGAGCCGACGGGCGTCTTTTGTCCCGTCGCGAGCAGCACCGGCGTCCAGATTGTCGCGCACATGCCCGTGCAGACACTTTTGTTGGTTGAGTCTTTGGTGAGTCGGTAGAGCGTGCGACCGTTTTTCAGGGTCAACGTCGCTCCCCAGGTCTTGTTCTGGGCGACGGTGATGGTGGTCGGTGACGCCGCCGCGCCGGCGAGCGTCGCCACACCGGTCGCGAGAATGAGTGATGCCCCCGCGAGAGCGGTGGCGCACCGCAGGGTGCTGCGGCCTCGCGATGCGAATCGAGTGCGTGAAGTGGTGCTCATTGAATTTCTCCTTACGTCGGGGATGGGTTAACTCGTCTCCTAATGAATACCCACGTAGCCCGGAAAATGTTCAGAGGCTGCTGCCACTTCTACTTCGAAAACTCGGGCCAGCCACTGATCGTCTCTGAACAGGAGAAGTCGGTGGCTCGCTTTAGTGTTTCGACTCCGCGGCGTTCGCGACGTGACGAACGGTCGCGGGGTACCACTGCTTGCCACCTTGAGCGGTGGGGACGCCCTCTTCGTTCAGTTCGTCCGCGATCGCGGCCCAGGTCGACCCGCCCTTACGGGCGATCACAATTCGCTCCACGATCTCGGCCGAGAGCGTGGAGGGCCGCCCGACGCGCGGCGTGGGACGCCGGATCGAGAGCTCTGGGCGGGTCTGCTGCTCTCCGATCAACTTGCGTTCCATCTCGTCAAAGATGGCGAGTACCGAAATGAGGGCGCTGCCCTCGGTCGTCGTGGTGTCGATGGCCGAGTCCAGTCCAATGACTGTCCACCCTGCGCGCTCGGCGGAGGCGAGAACGCGCGCGGCCACGTGCATTGAGCGGGTGAGCCGGTCCAGTTTCGTGACCATCAAGATCGACCCGTTGCCCTCGTTAAGGCTCGCGAGCGCGGCCGACAAGGCGGGTCGACCCTGCGTCTCGGGCAGGCCGGCGTCGCTATAGAGGGCGACGAGCTCGTACCCCCTCTTGTCACACTCTTTGCGAATCGCCTTTTCCTGATCCTTCAGACTGAGTTCGGGAGGGCACTCTTCGTGCGGCTTGACGCGGCAGTAGCCAACGACGCCGACCGTCTTTTCTGACTTGCGCGTCGTTTTTGCCACCAGTGCATTATTACCGCCGTTTTCCCGCGGGCGTTGATGAAAAGTTGTTAATTGCGCCCGTTGCTATTCGGCTCGCTTATCGAGCCCCCGAAAACTCTCCAGTGTCTCTTCGAGGGAGCGCCCGAGCGAGATGTCCAGACCAATGAGGGCCCCCTCCATCCGGTGGCGCATCCCGGGGGTCGCGCGGAGATCCCCGCTGTCTATCTGATCGATGAGGGCCAGTAATTGATCGGTGAGCGACTCGATCTCACGTTTGCTCAGCGGACTGTTCACGCTTCGACGTTACGACGCCGCCCCGCCCTGATGCTGACTTTTCGTGATCCCCGCCGCCCGCGTCGCATCGGAGGCGCAGCGCTGCGTGGTGCCCGGGCGATTGCAACGTTCGGGCACGGCGTCCCCAAATTGTTGTACGACGTGCCCGAGTACCCCGTGTCGAATTTAAAATTTTCGCGAGACCCCCTTCACCCCAGTGGCCAGGGCGTTTTCAGAGGCCTTTAAAACACTACAAAATCACAATGCAATATCTCTCATTTGACAACCGTCGGAGATTCCTATAGACATTCCCCCTGCAGGGGCGGAACGGGGAATCGTGTGTCGGTGATCGACAACACGTATGGCTGCTGGGGGACTGCGAGCGAATCGGTGTCATTTACCGTCGCGGACTCTCTCTCGTCGTCGTCGGATGTGATTATTCCAGTGTCGGGTGTGAGTCGGCCCTGTCACCTGGCAGGCGTAGTTGCGTCTGAATTCTTCGTAAACCAAAAGGTTTCGGTGCGGTCGATAGACGTATCGGCACACCGAAACTCAACGTCAAGCTACCTCGACGCAGAGAAGCCCTCGCTTCTCAGCGTCACCTTGCGCGTGGGCTCCGTCTCGTGCAACGCAACAACCAACGCCAGTGGGGCCGCCTCGTGCTCGATCGGCGCCAGTGCCCTGGGGAGTGGAAGCTACAGCGTCTCAGCTACCTTCGCCGGCGACGTCAACATCGCGGGCTCGACGTCGTCGAACGCCCTCACCTTCGGCGTTACCACGAAGCCGGTCTTTACCAGCATTAACTCAACCAGCGCCGTGGTGAGCCACTTCCTTAGCTTCCAAGTGAGCGCCACCGGCAACCCGACTCCGACGTTCTCGGCGAGCGGACTGCCGAGCGGCGTGAGCATAAGTTCCAGTGGTGTTCTCTCGGGCAGCGTCTCGAAGATCGGAAAACCTACACCTTCACCATCAGCGCCTCAAGTTCTGCCGGCGTGACGACTCAGAGCTTCACCCTGAAGATCACTTGATTCTCAGGGGCCGTTCCGTTGAGGGCTCATGCCAGGAGGGGCCATTCGACAGAAGGGTTGTTCTCTGCGACCATAAAAAGGAAAGGGTACCGGGTACGGTGTCGGCAATGATTTCTGGGGAAGGCGCAAGAAGCCCACGTCACGCGGCAGGACCGCGGACAGTTGCGCTGCGCCTGATGTTCGGCGTTCTGCTGGCTGTCGGTGCGGTGGTCGTTCCAATAGCGAGGGCGACGAGCGCGAAAGCCGACACCTTGCAGGAGTCCGTGGACAACTCCGTGAGCGGCTGGTACCCCAACGAGGCGCAGCTGAGTCTCGCCAACGTCACCAGCGGAAGCTTCGGCGAGATCTTTGACGCACAACTCAATGGGCAGATCTATGCCCAGCCTTTAGTGAGTGGGAACACCGTGCTCGCCGTGACAGAGAACGACAACGCCTACGGGCTCAACTCCACGACGGGCGCCATTGAGTGGCAGAACAACTACGGAACGCCGGACGACCCGCTCCAGAACATCAGTTGTGGCGACGTGGGGAGCGCCCTTGGCATCACAGGAACACCCGTCGTCGACTCCTCAGGCATTGCCTATTTCGTCTCGGCCAACGAAGAGTCGGGTAACAACAACGCGTACTTCATGCAGGCCGTCAATGTGGCGACCGGCGTTGCGGCTGCGGGCTGGCCGGCCGGGGGCGTGCCGATCGTGGGGCACGCCGACAACGCCACGGGAACAGTGTTCAACCCGGACTGGGAGACCCAGCGACCGGGCCTGGTGCTGGTGAACGGTGTCATCTATGCGTCGTTCGGTTCTCAGTGCGACTACGGCACGTGGCAGGGCTGGGTGATCGGGGTCTCGTCGTCCACGCACGCCATCACCACCATGTGGGCGAGTGAGGAGAATGACACGGGCTACCAAGGGGCGGGGATATGGCAGTCCGGCTCGGCTCCGGTCGTCGACGCCAACGGCGACATCTTCGTCTCGACCGGCAACGGCGACATTCCTTCTAGCGCCGAGCTAGGCAGCGACACCGCGAACACCAACTATGGAGAAGCGCTCATTGAGCTGCATACCAACACCAACGGCAAACTCGAACCGGTCGACTTCTTTATTCCTGACGACGCCGTCAGTCTCAATACTCAAGACGGCGACCTCGGTTCCGGTGGTCCCGTGGCGCTACCAACCGGTATGGGAACCACGGGAGATCCAACTCCGATGGTGGTTGATGGAAAGTCCGGCATTCTCTATGTCCTCAATATGAACAGCTTGGGTGGTTACGAGGAGGGCGCCGGCGCCACAGACGCGGTGGAGTCAGAAAGCGCCCCGGGCGGCGGCGTGTGGGGGAAGGCCTCCGTGTGGCCCGGTGATGGCGGATACGTCTACTTAGCGACTGCCGGACTCGCGCCCTTCGACGCCGGGAGCGGTGCGCTCGAGGTACTTCAACGAACGGACACCAACGGAACGCTCACGCTCCCCGTTGTCGGATCGACGAATAACTCGGGAAACCTGTTCGGGTTCGGGTCCGGCTCGCCCGTCATTACCTCTACGAGCTCGACGGCTAACTCAGCCCTCGTGTGGATCATTCACGACGGCAGCTCGACCGGTTATGACGCACAACTGGAAGCTTTCAACGCGGTGCCACAGAACTCCGGATCCAATGGGACTCTGGAACAAGTCTGGAGTTCGCCCACGTTCACGTCGACGATTTTCTCTCAACCGGCCGTGAACAACGGGATCCTGTACGTGGGCACCAAAGACGGCACCTTGCTCGGCTTCGGGGCGCTCCCTTCCTCCACGCCCGCGCTCGCCGGTAGTGATTTCACCTTTCCCTCCACCATCGTGGCGCAATCGTCCTCGCCGATGACCGCGACATTTGTCGCGAGCTCGGCGACGACCGTGTCGTCCTTCACCGTGTCGGGCGCGGGGTACAGCATTGGGACTCCCAGCCTCTCCTTGCCCGCGACACTCGCGTCGGGCCAATCGATTACTGTTCCGGTCACCCTTACTCCCCAAGCTTTCGGGGCCAATCCGGGAACGTTGACGGCCAACGTCACCGGAGCCACCGCCACCATTGCGTTGAGCGGCCAGGGCACTACGGCCAACCCGTCGCTGAGCTTCTCGCCCGACGCGGTGACCTTCGCACCCCAGCTCATTGGCGCGCCGCAGGTCTATTTGCCGGTCACGGTGAGCAACATATCTTCGAGCGCTATCACCGTCAGCGGTTTCGTGGATCCGAAGTCGCCCTTCGCCGTGGGCGACTATCCGTCCACGCCACTAACCCTGGCGCCGAGTGGACAGGCGGGTTCCTCCTTCACGTTCCACGTGGGCTATCTTCCGCCCGGATCCTCGGGGGACTTCGATCACTATTTCAACGGATTGACCACCATTGAGACCAGCGTGGGGAATTTTGGGATCGCCCTTTCCGGCTCGGCCGACCCGCCGGCCCAGATAGTTACCTCGCCCCCCGATCTCAATTTTGGAAGCGTCGCTGTCGGATCATCAGCGACCCTGAACTTCGAACTGGGCGACCAAGGCGGGTTTCCTCTGGACATCACCGAGTCAACTCCCCCTAACCCCACAAGTGGGTTTAGTGCGTTGACCAATCCCTTCGCCCAGTTGGTGTCGCCGTACCAAATCGCGCCGAACACCTCGATAGAAGAGTCTGTTCAGTTCACACCCACCTCGGCCGGTCCCTTTACGGGCACCTGGTTGCTCGAGGGGAACGACGGTAATGGTGTTCAGACTGTCACCCT
Organism: uncultured Acidimicrobiaceae bacterium; assembly: GCA_963756325.1. GTDB lineage: Bacteria > Actinomycetota > Acidimicrobiia > Acidimicrobiales > RAAP-2 > RAAP-2. Next base: position 1,962 of record CAVWNE010000001.1, on the reverse strand, counting down.
GACAGGCACCGGCTTTACGCCCACGCCCACGCCCAGCGGCGGCGGAGGGGGTGGTGGAGTCACGCCTCCCGTGACGACAACGACGAGCCCTCCGGTGACGTCCCCACCAACGACCACGACGACGGCTCCATCCCCGCGCCCAACTCTCACGATCACCGTGCGAACCGCTCATCTCGGCGCCGGCCTCACGCTGCGCACGTCGGGTGACGCCAGCGGAGGGAAGATTACCTACCGCGTGCGCGACGGGAGTGCCAAGGGTTGTGTGCTACACGGCGCGGTACTGAGCGCAAAAAGCGCAGGAACCTGCATCGTGACCGCCGAGAGGGCCGCTCGGGGCGCGACGCACGCCGTCTCGTCTCATGCCACGGTGGTGACGTTTGTAAAAGTGACCCATCACGGATAGGAGCTATCACACCTCGTCAGAGGGGTGATTCTGCACGTCGTCAGACGGACCCATTCGCTGTCTGTCGGGCGTGACGAGCGGGCACGGGAAGAAAGGGGAGGTATGAACAACCGAGTGATCCTGGTGACTGGTGCGTCGGCCGGTATAGGCAAGGAGTGCGCTGACTATCTGTCGCGAGCTGGATGGAGCGTTGTGGGCGCGAGTCGGCGAGGCACCTCGGGTGGGGGCTGGCAAGGACTCGTCATGGACGTCGACAACGACGACTCCGTCGCCGACGGCGTCGCGCGAGTCGTGGCCAAGTACGGTCGCAACGATGCGCTTCTCGCCTGCGCCGGTTGGGGACTCGCGGGCGCGGTCGAACAGACGCCCATCGTTGACGCGAAGGCTCAGATGGATACCAACTTTTGGGGAGCGGTGCGAGTGACCCAAGCCGTCCTTCCCGTCTTTCGCCAACGGGGCGGGGGACGTCTTGTCCTCATGAGTTCCTTGGGTGGCGTTCTTGGCATTCCCTTTCAGGCGTTCTACAGCGCGAGCAAGTTCGCCCTCGAGGGGTACGGCGAGTCACTGGCCTACGAGGTGGCGCCCTTCAACATCCACGTGACTCTGATCGAGCCCGGCAACTTCAGGACTGACTTCACCGCCAGCCGGCGTCTCGCAGAGACTCCCCAGAATGACGCGTACAAGATCCCCCGCAAGAAGGCGATCGCGGTGATGGAACGTGACGAGATCAATGGCGCCGATCCGCTCGCCGTGGCGAAACGTGTCGAACGGGTCCTGACCAGTGTCCGGCCTCCACGGCGAGCGTCGGTGGGCAAACTCGACGAGCGGGTCGGGCTTCTTGGGAAACGTCTTCTCCCCTTTCGACTGTTTGAGAGAGCGGCGAAGGGAAGCTTGGGCGTCTAACTCCCGGTGTGACACGATGAAAGAGTGTCCACCGTTGGTGATGTTCGATCGATGCGCCGACAGGTGCTGGGCGCGGGCGTCGTGATACTCGTGCAGTGCGGTCTCGGCATGTTCGTAAATCTGTTCGTGTCACTACCGACGCGGCACTCCGGAGCGCAGCCAGATAACTATGTGACGGGATCCCTCAAAAGTCTCGTCTGGGCCACCGATCACGGAGCTCTCACGCTGGCTGTTCACACGGTGCTCGGCGTGCTCCTCGGAATTATGGTCATTGGCATCGTCGCGCGATCTCTTCGATCTCCTCGCCGGTCACTCGCGTGGTGGTCGATTCTCGCCGCCCTGTTCACGCTCGGTGCGGGTTTTAACGGCGCAAGCTTCTTGGACTACAACAAGGACGCGAGTTCGTTCATAATGGCGGTGCTGGCCTTCGGGGCCCTGGCGTGTTTCTTCGTCGTCTTGTACGCGCTGGGCGGCCAGGGCGTTGATGACGCGGCGGCCTGAACTGACTGTTGGCCGGGGGCGCACGTCGCCCGGACCGTCACGAGCTCAGGTCGAGGGAATCGTCAGATCGACGGTCGCTGAGCGATAGGAACGTCCGTATCCGGTGTAGGTCGCGTACGTGGGCACCGCCCGATCGGCGGATCGTTGACGGTGAT